>NZ_JBITIO010000012.1:0-350875 GCF_044459065.1 Nonomuraea sp. NPDC050394
GTCCCCACCAGCACCATGCCCGGCCCGGTCCGCTTCTTCGCCGAACACCAGCCGGTCACCTCCATCGTCAACACCATCCGCGCCCTGCTCACCGACCAACCCACCGGCACCGACATCTGGACCGCCCTGGCCTGGTGCGCGGGCATCCTCATCGCCGCCTACCTCCTCGCCATGAACACCTACCGCCGCAAGATCGCCTGACGGCCGACACGGCCCGGCCCCATCGAGGGATCCCGGCCCACGTTCACAAGGCGCCCGGTGCCCGCCGCCCCCTTTGGACGAGGGCGGCGGGCTCTGACCTCTGGGGCGGGTGTCAGGCGTCCTCGTAGGGGATGATCTCGGCGAGGGCGGAG
The DNA here is from genome assembly GCF_044459065.1 of Nonomuraea sp. NPDC050394. Taxonomy (NCBI): domain Bacteria; kingdom Bacillati; phylum Actinomycetota; class Actinomycetes; order Streptosporangiales; family Streptosporangiaceae; genus Nonomuraea; species Nonomuraea sp. NPDC050394. The sequence continues at coordinate 354 of NZ_JBITIO010000012.1, forward strand.
GCGCCGCCGAGGCTGTAGTCGCTGCGCAGCCTGATGTAGCGGGCCGTGACGCCGTCGAGCATGACGTCGTTGGGCGCGGTCATGCGGGGCCACGCGACCCGCTTGACGTCCCTGAACGTGACGCCGTCGTCACTGACCTGCACCATTCCCTCAAGGATGGTGCCGTTCATGTTGACCCGGAGCTTGGGCTGGAAGCGTACGGCCGACAGCTTCCTGACGCGGCCGAGGTCGACGGTGATGGTGTGCGGCTGCGGCGGCACCACGGGGTAGTCGGAGTGGAAGTCGGTGGTGAGGTTGCCGTCGACGGCCCTCGCCGGATCGCCGATACCGGGCTTGAACGTACTGGCGGTGGCGGTGAGCTCGGCGGGCGGGACGCGGCGGCCGGCGGGTGCCGCGGGCCAGATGTCGCGTCCCTTGCCGGGCTGTTCGGTGACGGGCGCCCGGTCGGGTCCCCTGCCCTTGCCGCGGATCAGGATGTCGGTGATGACGGAGCCGTGGTCGGAGTAGAAGGGGTACGGCCGGTTGAGCGGCGACTGCTGATGGCGGGGGAGACGGTCGACGTCGGCGCGGGAGCCCAGGACGCGGACGTCCTTGCCGCGGGCGAAGACGTAGTCGATGCGTCCGGGAATGGCGCCCATGCCGTGGAACGGGCTCCACGTGCGGCCGGGGTGGCGTCCGGCGTCGGGGTTGGCGTAGCGGAAGGTGTCGAGGAAGCCGGCGTCGCTGTACTGCTTGGTGTACGGCCAGGGCAGTACCACTCCACCATGGCCGGGAGCGTTGGCGAACTGCTCCGACCAGTCCAGGTGCGACTGCGCGTTGAGGTCGCCGCCCATGAGGACGGGGGCGTCGTCGTCGCCGATGAAGGACGGGATGGCCTTCTCGAGGATGGCCTTGCCCATCGCGACCCGGCGGAAGTGGTCGCCCTCCAGGATCTGATCGGTGGTCTTGGTGCGGGGCAGGCCATGGGTGTTCTGCACGGCCGCGTCGTGGGTGTCGCCGTACGCCCATCCGTCGTGCCAGGTCCACAGGCTGAACGCGTGGACGTGCTTGCCGTTGGGCAGGCCGAGGCGGGCGCCGCCGAGGTTGAAGGAGGAGATGTCGGCGTCGGCGTAGCGGGGGTAGACCTTCTCGATCTTGAGCTTGGTGTAGAGCCACAGGTTGTCGCCGTTGACGCTGTAGTCCTGCGGCTGGGTGAGCTGTACGCCGGAGTACCGGTCGTTCGACGGCCGCCCGGCGTTGAGCCCGTCGAGGATCTTCTGGCCGGACCCGTACCCCTCGACCACGAAGAAGACGTCGGGGTTGACCTCGTTCATGTAGTCGATCATCTGGGCGAGGTTCTCGCCGGTGGTCTCCTTGCGGTCGAACGTCCCGCCGACGAAGAGGTTCCACGCCATCAGCCGCAGCGGCGTGCCCACATGGTTCTCGGGCAGGGAGGTGACGGAGACGTCGACCGTGATGTCCTGCTCGGGGAGGGTGAAGGGGCGGCTGCGTACGCGCCCGTCACGGCTGTAGAGCGTGTCTCGTGCCCAGACCTGCTCACCGCTTCTGACGGTGGTGACGAACTCCTGCACGCGGTGCGGCCGGGACTTGGCGGTGGCGACCACGGTGCAGGTGCGGCCGTCGCAGTCGAGGCGGTAGCGGGGTTTGGATCCCCGGTCGGCGGTGGCGGGAGTGGTGGCGGCGAGCAGTCCGGCCAGAGCTACGGCCACGGCCAGGGGAGGGGTTAAGACGCGCATGGGCCTTCCTTCGCGGCGAGAGGTCGAGGGGAGGTTCCAATGATCACCGGGCTGCTGCCACTATTGATGGACTCCAGAGGATATTGCTCCGGACATGGCACCTCATGCCGGGATCATCCCGTCTTCTGACACGCTGTCGCAAGCCCTGTGAGAGACTATCTATGGAGTCCGCAATAAAGCCGTCCGGTCAGGGAGTGGCGGTGGACGGGGTGTCGCCGTAGGACCGCAGCAGACCGGACATGATCGCGGCGAACTGGTCGCGCTGCTCCTCGTCCAGGGACTGGAGCAGGCGGGCCTGGTTGGCGATGTGCTCGGGGAGCACCCGGTCGATGACCTCCAGGCCGTGCGGGGTGAGGCGGATCTTGACCGAGCGGCGGTCGGCCGTGTCGCGTACCCGGGTGACCAGGCCCTTGTCCTGCATCTTGTCCACACGCAGGGTGATCGCTCCGGTGGTGACCAGGGAGACCTTGAGGAAGGTCCCCGCGGTCAGCTCGTACGGCTCGCCCGAGCGCCGCAGCGTCGACAGGACGTCGAACTCGCCGGGTTCGAGACCGTGCTTGGCCAGTACTTCCTTGATCGACATATCCCACATGCGCGACAGCCGCATGAGGCGGCCGACGATGCCGACCGGCCAGATGTCGATGTCGGGACGCTCCCGGCGCCACTGCTCCAGCACCGCGTCCACCGCGTCGGCCATGACGACTCCTCCGAATAGGCGAGCGCTCATCTACTTGACACTCGCATAACTGCTCATTATCTTAGCGCTCATCTTATCAGCTATCGTCTTTCTCAGGGGTTGAGTCGCATGCCTTTCACCTCCTTCCGGGGTTCCAAGGTCCACTACGAGCTGGACGGCGCCGGGCCGGGCCTGGCCCTGGTGCACGGCACCGGCGGTGACGCCGACAAGGTCTTCGGCAACGTCGTGCCGTACTTCGCCGACACCCACACGGTGATCCGTCCCAACTTCAGCGGCAGCGGGCAGACCGAGGACGACGGTTCGGAGCTGACCGTCGACCTGATCGCCGGCCAGGTCGCCGCGTCCATCGAGGCGGCCGCGGACGGCCCGGTGGACCTGCTCGGCTTCTCGCTGGGCGCGGTCGCCGCCGCGGCAGTCGCCGCGACCAGGCCCGAACTGGTACGCAGTCTGGTGCTGGCCGGCGGATGGGCGCATTCGACCGGACCCCGCGACGCCTTCTACTTCGAGACCTGGCGCAGGCTGCTGGAGACCGACCGTGACCTGTTCAAGCGGTTCTCCGCCCTGACCGGGTTCAGCGCGGCGGCGCTGGACTCCTTCGGCCACGACGGGCTCGCCGCCTCCCAGGCCGACGCGTGGCCGCCCGCGGGGATGGGCCGCCAGATCGAGCTCGGGGCGCGCGTGGACATCCGGGACCTGCTGCCCGCCATCACCGCTCCCACCCTGGTCATCGGGTTCGGCGACGACGCCATGATCCCGATGGAGGGCTCGCGGCAGCTGCACCGGGCCATCGCCGGCAGCCGCCTGGTCGAGGTGCGGGGGCAGGGCCACATGGACTGGTTCGCCGACCCCACCGGACTGGTCGAGCTCACCGGCGGCTTCCTCACCGGGGAGAAGTAGCCATGTCCTACCCCGACCCCCGCTACTTCGGCGAGCAGGGCGAGGTCAACGCCCTGTTCCGGCCGTCCGGCGCCGCGCCCGACTTCGTCTCGGGGCCGGGCACCGGCGGCGAGACCCGCTACCACTACCTGTCCACCACCGCCTCCACCGGAGGGGAGTACGGCCTGTACCGGGTGGACATGGGGCCGAAGTTCGGCGGGCCCAGCACCCACTTCCACAAGGCGATGTCGGAGTCGTTCTTCATCCTGTCCGGCACGATGCGGCTGTTCGACGGCGAACGCTGGATCGACGCCGTCTCCGGCGACTATCTCTACGTCCCGGTCGGCGGGCTACACGCCTTCCGCAACGAGTCGGGGGAGCCCGCGTCCATGCTGATGCTGTTCGCCCCGGGCGCGCCCCGCGAGGAGTACTTCGAAGGGATCACCCAGCTCGGCGACCTCACCGACGCCGAACGCGCCGAGTTCCTCATTCACCACGACAGCTACTTCCTCTGACCGGCGGTGAAGGCCAGCAGGGCGGTGGCGGTCCGCGGCGGGTCCTCCAGGAGGGGCGAGTGCCCGAGACCGGGCAGCATCTCGACCTTCGCGCCCGGTACGACCAGGTAGTCGGCCGCGGACGCCGGCCGCCATCTGCGGTCATCCTCGCCGAAGATCACCAGGAGCGGCTTGCCGAGGGGCGCCAGCCGTTCCGGGAGCGCCCGCTCGTGCAGGTATTCGGTCGTCGCCCGCATCGTCGCGACGAGCGAGTGGTACGTCATGGCGCGTACCTCGTCCAGGAGTTCCCGAGGGACCTCGTATCCCGGGCGGCTGAAGCCGGTGCTCGCGAACCGGCGGATCCGCTCGTCGGCCGGCGGCCACGGCTCCGGGCTGATGGCGTCGGACTCCGATGCCATGAAGGCGCCCAGGCTGGGGCCGGTGTTGATGAGCGCGAGCGCGTTCACCAGGCCGGGACGCTGTTTGGCCAGAGCGGTGGCGATCACGCCGCCGCTGGAGTGACCGGCCACGACGGCGTGGTCGACGCCGAGCCGGTCCAGGGCCGCACCGACCCGGTGAGCCTGGTCGGCGGTCGCGTAGCTGACGTCGTCCGGTTTGGGCGATCGGCCGTGGCCGAGCAGGTCGATCCGGATCACGTGATGGGATCCGGTCAGCAAAGGAACCAGCAAGTCCCACGAGCGCGACGAGGACGCGGACCCATGGATGAGCAGAAGCGCGGGGGCGTCGCGCGGGCCGTCCCGCCGCACGTGCAGGGTTTCGGAAACGGTCATGAGGTCACTGTCCACGCCGGTACGCGGCGGTGTCTTGGACGAATGTTCCCTCAACGGGGCTCGTAGCATGGGGCCGTGCGGACGTTCGTCCACGGTGCGGCCCGGTGGGAGGTCGCGGTCCCGCGGCTGCCCGGCCGGGTGGCCGGTGTCAGCATGGCCGGATTCCGGGTCGGTGATCTGGACGCGCTCCGGATGGTCCCGCACCCGGCCGTGACGCTGCTGCTGGAGTTCGGGAGCGGTTCGCCGGTCCTGGACCACGCCGCCGGGCGGCAGGGAGGAAGCATCGTCGCCGGGCCCGGGTTCGGGACCGGAGGCACGGTCTGGGCGCGGGGCGAGAACGTCGAATGTGTGCAGGTGCGGCTGTCTCCGCTGGTCGCCCGCGCGGTTCTGGGCGTTGGCCCGGCTGAGCTGGACGGCGCCGCCGTGGCCCTGGACGACCTGTGGGGGCGGGAGGCCTCGCGGCTGCTTGAGCGGCTGGGCGAGGTCCGCTCCTGGCAGGACCGCTTCACCCTGACGGAGGTGCTGCTCGCCCGCCGGTATGAGGCGGGGGCGCGCGTCGATCCGGAGGTGGCGCGGGCCTGGCGCCGGATCGTCGGCGGGCGTGGACTGGCGCGGATCGACGGGCTCGCGGCCGAGGTCGGGTGGAGCCGTAAGCGGTTGTGGTCGCGGTTCCGGGACCAGATCGGGCTGCCGCCCAAGCGCGCCGCCAAACTGGTCCGCTTCGACCACGCCGCGCACCGGCTGGCCGCGGGTGAAAGCGCGGCCGGGGTCGCGGCGGAGATGGGTTACGCCGACCAGTCCCACCTGCACCGGGACGTCATGGGATTCACCGGGGTGACCCCGGCGTCCGTGGCCGGTGAGGCGTTCCTGGCCGTCGACGACCTCGCCTGGCCCACGGAGTTCACCGCAAGAGAGCGCTCTCTTGACAGCGGGCTTGTCGTGCCGGACAGTCTCGGGTAAATCCATTTCTGTGAATCCGGTGAGGAAACCCGAATGGATCACACCCCCCGTTCAAGAATGTCGCTCGCCATCGGTGCCGCCCTCACCACCGTCCTGGCGATGCTGGCCCCCATGGCCGCGAGCGCGGCCGTCACCGCCGCTCCCGCCCCCGGCCCGCTGGTCTGGTCCGACGAGTTCAACGGATCGGCCGGCAGCGCCGTGGACCCGTCGAAGTGGCGCTTCGACGTCGGCGGCAGCGGCTGGGGCAACAACGAGCAGCAGTACTACACCAGCAGCACCCGCAACGCCGCCCTGGACGGCGGCGGCAACCTCGTGATCACCGCCCGCCGGGAGAACCCCGCCAACTTCCAGTGCCACTACGGGACCTGCCAGTACACCTCGGCCCGGTTGCTGACCGCCGCCACCTTCACCAGGGCCTACGGCCGCTTCGAAGCGCGCCTGAAGGTGCCACGCGGCCAGGGCATCTGGCCGGCGTTCTGGATGCTCGGCAACGACATCGGGTCGGTCGGCTGGCCCGGCAGCGGCGAGATCGACATCATGGAGAACATCGGCCGCGAACCCGGCACCGTTCACGGCACCATCCACGGTCCCGGCTACTCCGGCGGCGCGGGCATCGGCGCCGCGTACTCGATCAGCGGCGCGTTCGCCGACGCCTTCCACACCTTCACCGTCGACTGGTCGCCGAACCTCATCATCTGGTACGTCGACGGCAACGAGTACCAGCGGCGCACGCCCGCCGACCTCGGCGGCGACCGATGGGTCTTCGACCACCCCTTCTTCATGATCATGAACGTGGCCGTCGGCGGGCACTGGCCCGGCTACCCCGACGCGACCACCACGTTCCCGCAGACGATGACCGTCGACTACGTCCGCGTCCACGCCCCGCCCGCCGCCGGCGGCGGCCAGATCGTCGGCGTCGGCGGCAAGTGCGTCGACGTGGCGGGCGCCAGCCCCGCCAATGGCACGGCCGTGCAGCTCTGGGACTGCAACGGCTCCGCCGCGCAGAACTGGACGTGGAACGGTGACGGTTCCGTGCGGGCGCTCGGCAAGTGCATGGACGTCGCCTCCGCCGGCACCGCCAACGGCACGCGGGTCCAGCTCTACGACTGCAACGGCACCGGCGCCCAGCGATGGACCTTCAACTCCGGCACCGGCCAGATCGTCAATCCTCAGGCGAACAAGTGCCTCGACGCGACCGGGGCGAGCTCCGCCAACGGCACCCGGTTGCAGATCTGGGACTGCTCGGGCGGCGCCAATCAACGTTGGGCGCGTTGACACTTATTGAGAACGCGCTCTCTTGGTGGCGTTCATATTCACCGTGACCTTTCCCCGGATATTCCCGCGCTCGGCCGCACGGTGCAGGTCCGCCAGCGCCGCCAGCGGCCGGGCGCTCACCTCGACGTCCACCACGCCCTTGTCGATCAGCGCCACCAGCTCGGCGAGCTGACCCGGATCGTTGCGGGCCACGAAGTGAACGGCGCGCGGATGCCCGATCGGCCGGGTGATCGACACGAACGCCCCGGTGATCACGGTCCCCGCGACATCCCAGCCGAGCGTGTGCGGCAGGGTGATGCCGAGCGTGTCCTTCAGCAGCCCGACCTCCGACGGGTTGAAGGAGGTCGCGGCCACCCGGACGGGCACCTCACCGGGACCCGGCCGCGGCACCGGCAGCTCGTCCGGCGAGATCACCGAGGCGTCGCCGTGTGGCGGCTGGGCGCGGCCGCCCGCATGCTGCGCGACAAGGACGCCGCGCTGGGCGAGATCGCCACCGAGGTCGGCTACAGCTCGGAGTACGCCTTCTCCCACGCCTTCAAGCGCCAGTACGGCATGGCCCCCGGCCAGTACCGCCGCCAGGGCTGCCCGCTGCCCGGCCGCTGACCATGGCCGTCCGGCTGCGGCCGGAGCTCCCGCGCACACGAGTCTCCCGTGCGTACGACATTCGCGAACGGAACGATGTACGCACTGCGTACGTTGTGCGTATAGTGAACGTTGTACACATCGCACGGCCGGTCCGGCCGTCGAAAGGAGACTCCATGCGATTGAGCGACTCCCTTTACAAGACCGCCGAAAAGCTCCTCATGCACAACCGGAGCAAGATCGTTTTCGGTGACAGGGTCGTGCCGAACTGGCTCGGCGACGGAGCCCGCTTCTGGTACCGGTCGAGCACCGCGACCCGGCGGCAGTTCCTCGTCGTGGACCCGGAGGCGGGCACCCGGCGCCCCGCCTTCGACCACGAGCGGCTCGCCAAAGCCCTGGAGGCGGCCTCCGGTCACGAGGTGAGCGCGGCCAAGCTGCCCTTCATGGCGATCGCACTGGCCGGCGACTCCGTCTATTTCGCCGCCTTCGACAAGACCTGGCAGGTGTCCCTGGACACCTACGAGGCGCAGGAGACGCCGGCCCCGCCGGCCGTCAACCCGATCGAGGCCGTCTCGCCCGACGGGCAGTACACCGTCTACCGCGACGGGCCCAACCTCGGGCTGCGCCGGATCGCCGACAACCAGACCCGGCCCCTGACCACCGACGGCGACGCCGGCCACGAGTACGGCGTGAGCCCCGACTACTTCCAGTACGACAACCTCATGAAGGCGGTCGGGCTGCCGGAGAACCCGATCTGCGCCGCCTGGTCGCCCGACGCCACCAAGGTGCTGAGCCACCGCACCGACCAGTCGGGCATCGGCCTGGCGCACCTGATCGAGAACTGGCCCCGCGACGGCAGCCGGCCCAACCTGCAGCCGCAGCGGCTGGCCCTGCCCGGCGACACGCACATCCCGACCGCCGAGATGACCGTGGTCGACGTGATCGGCGGCCGGGTCGTGAAGGCGCAGGACGAGCCCGTACTGATGACGATCATCTCGCCGATGGTGGTGCGCTGGGCCTTCTGGGCGGAGGACAGCTCGGCCGTCTACTACCTCAGCCAGTCCCGCGACGTGCGCACCCTGAAGCTCAAGCGCATGGACCCGGTCACCGGCGAGGTGACCACCCTGATCACCGAGACCGGCCCCACCCGCGTGGAGCCCACCCAGACGGCGCTCAACTTCTTCCCCATCATCAAGGTGATCAACGGCGGGGCGGAGGTGCTGTGGTACTCCCAGCGCGACGGCTGGGGCCACCTCTACCTGTACGACACCAGGACCGGCGAGCTCCGCAACCAGGTGACCTCCGGAGGCTGGGCCGTCCAGGAGATCCTGCACGTCGACGAGGCGAGCCGTACCGTCTACTTCACCGCCGGCGGGCTGATCTCCGAGGACCCCTACCGCCGCTCGGTCTGCAAGGCGGGGCTGGACGGCGGCGGGTTCACCCGGATCACCGACGACGCCCTCCACCACGTGGTGAGCGTCTCGGCCGACGGCCGCTACTTCGTCGACAACGCCTCCACGACGGACACGCCGCCGGTGATCACCGTACGCGGCTGGGACGGGGCCGTCCGCGTCGAGCTGGAGCGGGCCGACATCTCCGCGCTGCAGGCCACCGGCTGGAGCGCCCCCGACCGCTTCCGCGCCAAGGCCGCCGACGGCATCACCGACATCTTCGGCGTGCTCTACAAGCCACACGACTTCGATCCGAACCAGTGCTATCCGGTCATCGACGTGGCGTACCCGGGTCCGCAGGTCCTGCGCGTGCTCCCGACGTTCGACCCGGGGCCGTTCGGGTACGAGGCCGAGGCTCTGGCCGCGCTCGGCTTCGTGGTGGTCGCCATGGAGGGCCGTGGCACTCCGGGCCGCGACAAGGCCTTCCATGACCACTCCTACCGGAACTACAAGAGCGCCGGCGGCATGGAAGACCACGTGTCCGCGATCACGGAGCTGGCGCGGACCCGCCCGTGGATGGACATCGACAAGGTGGGCATCACCGGCATCTCCGGCGGCGGTTACCAGACCGCGCGGGCGATGCTCGACCACCCCGAGTTCTACAAGGTCGGCGTCTCCCGCTCCGGCAACCACGACAGCCTGAGCTACCAGCAGGGCTGGGCGGAGACCTACGACGGCCCGGTGGGCGAGGTGGACTACGCGCTGTCCTCCAACGCCGAGTCCGCGGCCCGGCTGCAGGGCAAGCTGCTGCTCATCCAGGGCGGGGTGGACACCAAGGTCCTGCCGGAGCAGACGCTGCGCTTCGTCGACCGGCTCATCGCCCACGACAAGGACGTGGACCTGCTGATCATCCCCGGCGCCGAGCACCTCTACCTGGGCTACGAGCACTACATGTTCAGGAAGCTGTTCGACTACTTCGTCCGTCACCTGCTCGAGGTGGAGCCGCCGGCGTACCGGCTCGCTCCTTCGGTGCTCGACGAGGAGCGCATCGCGGAGATGTTCGTCGGATGACCCGGCCGTCCCGGGCGGCGGGGGCCGCCCGGGACGTGCCGTCACAGCACGTTGAGCTTATGAGCCGAAGGAGAGACCTGATGAGTGGAGTACCCGCGCGACCGGCGTGCCCCGACCCGGAGCACGTGTCCGCCACCGGCGGCAAGGGCATGATCTCGACCTCCCACCCCGCGGCGTCGGCGGCGGGCGTGGCCGTGCTGCGCAAGGGCGGCAGCGCGGTGGACGCCTACCTGGCCGCCGCGGCGGTGCAGACGGTGGTCGAGCCGACGATGACCACGCTGGCCGGCGGACTGTCGGTCACGGTCTACGACCCGGACACCCGGCAGAGCCTGGTGATCGCGGGTATGGCGGGCCTGCCCGCGGGCGAGAACGGTGACCTGGACGACGGCGCCCGGCTGTCGGGCCGCACCGTGGTGCCGCCCGGCTGGGTGCGCGGCGCGCACGCCGCGTGGAGCAAGTTCGGCCGCCTGTCGTGGGCGGAGCTGTTCGCCGACGCGGTGGTGGCGGCACGTGAGGGTTTCGTGGCCGACCAGTTGCTGTGGGGCTGGGCGTTCGCCTACCGCATGGCCGCCGGTCGCTATCAGGAGGGCCACGACACCTGGTTCCCCGGCGGTCACCTGTTCCGCGTCGGTGAGGTGCTGCGCCAGCCAGCGCTCGCCCGTACCATCGAGCAACTCGCCGAGCAGGGGCCCGAGTACTTCCACGAAGGCGAGTTCGCCAAGAGGTACGTCGAGACGGCACGGCGGCACGGCGGCCGGATCACCCTCGACGACATGGCCGCGGCCAGTGCCGTCGAGATGCCGCTCCCGCCGTTGCCCACCGCGGGCGGCTACGAACTGCACACGGTGGGCGCGCTCTACCCGCTGCTGCTGAGCCTGTCGTCGCTGATCGAGACCGACGACCTGTACACGCGGATGCGCGTCGTCGAGGAAGTGTGGGCCTACGGCCTGGACGAGATCCCCGACCCGTTCACCGATCCGACCGTCCCGATCGAGGACACGCTGCGCGCGATCTCGCCGGAGGCGGCCGAGCGGCTGGTGCCCAGGGTGGTGCACGGCAAGCCCCGGCCGTTCGACCCGATGAACGGCGGCACCAACGCGATCGTGGTCGTGGACGAGCGCGGCATGATCGCGCACGGCACGCACTCCTCCAGTTCCACGGCCTTCGGCGTCGGGCTGATGACGGACGGGGTGATCATGCCGCGGCCGATCACGTTGTTCGCCGACCCTTGGGTGAAGATCCCGGTCGGCTGGGGCACCTCGCTGCTGGCCATGCGCGACGGCAAGCCGGCGTACGTGGCCGGGTCGCCGGCGATCTCGGCGGTGCAGAACGTGTACCAGAACTCCGTGAACGTCCTGGAGCGGGGCATGACGGCGCTCGAATCGGTGAACCAGCCCATGTTCGGCGCGTCCGTGTATCCCAGCAGGCGGCCGATCGTGGAGTCCTCCTTCGGTGACGTCGTCCTCACGGAGGTGGAACGGCGCGGCGTCGGCATCACCCGCGTCTCGCCGTGGGAGCTGGAGATGGGCAGCTGCCAGGCCATCGCGTTCGGCGAGGACGGCACCCTGCACGGCGTCGCCGACCCCCGCAGGCTGGGCAGCGCCGCCGGGTACTAGCGGTGTGGCCGTGACGCGATATTGACGGACCTCCTCGTCAAGGGTCCGTCAATATCGCGGGCCGCGCCATTTCCGGTCCTGAATAGTGGGGACGGCACAGAGCCGGGTTTGTGGCGGGATCAGAAGCCTTTCCCGATCCGGCTCCCTGGTCAGGGAATGGCCGGCCTCCCGATGCGGGCCCCTTTGGCAGCGGCGCGGTCATGCCGCATTCTCGCCCTTCTTTCTCGGGAGGCCTTCAGCGATCCGCAGAAGAAGGTCGATGGCCACACCTCAGTCCTTCGCGCACGCACCGGCGTGGACAGGGCCAGGACCGGGTCCTGGCCCTTCGCGTGCGTCACTTCAGCACCCTGATGCTGGTCGGGATCGGCTGCTGCAGCCAGCCCTCCGTCTCGCCCTGGGCCTTGCTGAAGAAGAACGGCTGCTTGGCCACCGCGATCGGGACGATGTCGGCGTCGCGCAGGAGGGCCCGCTCGGCCTCGTTCCAGAGCGCGCAGCCCGCGGCGCCGGTGGTGGCGGCGGCCTCGCCGGCCAGCTTGACGAAGTCGGGGTTGTCGATGCCGGTGAAGTTCTGGCCCTTGGGCGGGACGGCGCCGGAGGCCCACGGCAGGATGTGGGTGGGCAGGTCGAACCTGAGGCCCGCCCAGTAGGCGTCGAAGTCGCCGGTCTCGAACATGGCCCTGGTGGCGGCGGCCAGGTCGTCGGAGGTCAGCTTCACGGTGACGCCGACCGCCTGCCAGCGCTTGGACACCAGCTCGGCGGCGGCCACGCTGCCCTCGCCTTCGCTGGGGCTGTAGTGCAGGTCGATCACGAGCTTCTCGCCGTCCTTGGCGCGTGTCCCACCGGCGCCCTTGACCCAGCCGGCCTGGTCGAGCAGGGCGGCGGCCCGTACGGGATCGGTGGCGGGCAGGTGGCCGGTGACGTTGTCGGCGGCGCACGGCTGGGTCTGGCTCGCCACCAGGCCGGGGGCCCGTGTGCCCGTACCCGAGGTGACGACGTTCACCAGCTCGTCCAGGTCCAGGGCGGCGGTCAGGGCGCGGCGGACGAGCGGATCGGCGCCGGGCCGGCCGTCGCGCTGGTTGTACCAGAGCTCGCCGAGCATGGCCGTGAGGTCGAAACGCTCCAGGTTGCGGGCCAGCAGCCGCTCGCGGTCGGGGCCGGCGACGTTGGCCAGGTTGACCTGCCCGGCCAGCAGCAGGTTGGCGCGGGTGGTCTCGTTCGGCACGACCTTGAACACGATCGTGGCGGGGCTGCCGGGGGCGTTGCCGGCGGCGCCGTCCGGGCCCCAGGTGTAGCCGTCGCGGCGGGTGAAGGTGTAGGTGTCGCCGCGGACGATCTTGCTGAGCACGAAGGGCCCGCTGCCCACCGTCGCGTTCTCCAGGAGCTTGGGGTCGGCCAGGCCCTTGTCGCAGACGATGGGGACGCGGCCCAGCGTCTCGATCAGGAGGGCGAAGGGCTTCTTCATCGTCACCTTCACCGTGCCCGTCGCCTCGTCGGCGCCGACGTCGTACGGCGCGGCCGGCACCAGCAGCCCGGACAGCGGCGACGGGTTCTTGAGGTGGCCGAGTGCCCTGGCCACGGTGCCCGCGGTGAGCGGGGAGCCGTCGGAGCAGGTGATGCCCTTCTTGAGGGTGAAGGTGGCGGTCCTGGCGTCGGCTTTCCAGGTCGCCGCCAGCCCCGACACGATCTGGCCCCGCGGGGTGACGTTGATGAGCGAGTCGTAGGTGAGGCTCGTCATCTCGCCGTGCGGGAGCAGGTTGCGGTAGGGGTCGAGGATGCCGGGGTCGGCGGGGATCGCGAAGGTGAAGGTGCCGTCCTTGACGTACTCGGCGGGGCCCGCGGCCGGGCGCGGCGCGCCGCCGCACCCCGAGGCCAGCGCGGCGGCGGTCACCGCGGCGATGAGAGCGCCGGCGGGTGTGCGTGTCTCAGCCACGGCGCACGACCGGCAGCACGACGCAGGACGCGAGCCCCGCCTCGTGGAAGACGCGCTGGTCGGCGACGACGACCTTGTCGTCGTCGAAGGGGTTGTCCGCACCGGAGTTGGTGTTGCGGTCGTAGCGGCTGAACCCGGTGCTGCTCACCTCCACGCGGATGCGGTGTCCCGGCAGGAAGCGCACCCCGCAGGCGTCCATGGTGAACTCGAACAGGGTGGGCTCGCCGGGTTCGAGCAGCTTCGGCTCCTCGAACGACTCGCGGAACCGCGCCCGCAGCGCGCCGCGGCACAGGAAGCGAGCGGTGCCGTCCGGCTGCACGTCCGACAGGCGCACATGCCAGTCCGTGTCGAGTGCCGACGACGAGGCCCACAACCGGCAGGTAACCCAGCCGACGACGTCGAGCGGCTCGGCCAGCGGCTCGCTGGTGTAGCAGAGCAGGTCCGCGCGCTGCTGCGCGGGACGCTCGTCGACCGGCCCCTCCTGCATGCTCCAGACACGTGTGCCCTGGTCGAGGGGATCGTAGCGGTAGACGTCGGCCGGCTCGGCACCCGGCGGGCCGGCCGACAGGACGCCGTCGCCGTCCAGCGAGTTGGCGCGGCCCCCCGAGTGGAAGTAGAACGGCACCTCCTCGGCGTCGCGCAGCGGCCACTCGTCCTCCGCCCACCATTCGTTCGCGCCGGTGACGAAGACGTGCACGGGCTTTTCCGCTTCGATGCCGTTCTCGATCCCCTTCAGCCACCGGTCGAAGAAGCGGATGACGTAGTTGTCGAGCTCGACGACGGCATGCTCGCCGAAGTCGGCGCCGCTGAGCTCGCGCCGCATGTTCACCATGTGCGGCCAGGGCCCGATGATCAGCTTCTGCCTGTCCGCGGCGCGGCCGGTCCGCATGGCCTCGAAGTTCAGGGGCGCGCCGGGGAAGTTCATGTCCCACCAGCCCGTGATGTTCAGCACCGCGAGGTCGGAGTCCGGGTGGTGGTCATAGGAGCGCCGCTTCCAGTACTCGTCGAGCACCGGGTGCCGCAGCATCTCATCCAGCCAGCGCGAGCCGGCCCCGGCCTGTTCCGCCAGCGACGTCAGCGGCAGCGCGTCGAAGTACGGCTGGTGCTCGGTCAGCATGCTCATGGGGTTGAGCCGCTGGTAGGAGCGGACGCCCATGTCGACCATCCACTCGGTGATGCCCAGCATCAGGCATCCGCCGAAGATCGGCTCGTTGCGCCACGGCGAGGCGGGCGGCGAGCAGTACGGCACGATCGCCTTCAGGCTCGGCGGCCGGCGCGAGGCGGCGAACCACTGGGTCTGCCCGGCGTAGGAGCCGCCGAGCATCCCGACGTTGCCGTCGCACCAGTCCTGCGCGGCGATCCACTCGATCACGTCGTGGCCGTCGTCGGCCTCGTGGAAGTGCGGCTCGAACACCCCGTCGGAGTTGAACCGCCCTCGGCAGTCGTTGAAGGCCGTGATGTAGCCCCGCTCAGCCAGCCCCCGGTAGATCCCGCCGTACCGTCCCGCCACCTTGTCGTACGGCGTGCGCTGCAGGACGACCGGCAGCGGACCGGGAAGGTCGGGCCGGACCAGGTCCAGCGCCAGCTCCACCCCGTCGCGCATGGGCACCCGCAACCCGTGGATCACGCGGGAGCCCTCCGACATCACGGGCGAGGTCTCGCCGCGCGGCGGCTCACCGGGCTGCGGCCTTTCCGCCGGGCGCACTTCTGTCATGACATTTCTCCTCGCGTCGAGGCAGGGCCGGAATTCACTGGCGACGGTACGGCAGCCGCGAACGCCCCCTTTCAAACGCCCGTAGAAAACTGGCCACGCCGCTTTGGACAGATGTCGCGCCGCCACCTGCTTCGTATGCGCATCCCAAAACCGGCCCGTTATTCGTACCGGCGTATGGACGATGCCCCCGGTGAATTCACCTAGCCTGCCGGTGCCAGTGCATTGACCCGGAATAGGGGAATCATGTTCGCGCACGAAGAAGTCGTCATCCGGGCCGGCGTCCGCACCGGCCTGCCGATCATCATCGCCGTCCATTCCACCGTCCTCGGCCCGGCCGGCGGCGGCTGCCGGGTGCGTCACTACGCCGACTGGCGCGACGGCCTGGCCGACGCGCTGCGGTTGTCGCAGGCCATGACGGACAAATGCGCGATCGCCGGGCTG
This sequence comes from Nonomuraea sp. NPDC050394, assembly GCF_044459065.1. Lineage (NCBI taxonomy): Bacteria > Bacillati > Actinomycetota > Actinomycetes > Streptosporangiales > Streptosporangiaceae > Nonomuraea > Nonomuraea sp. NPDC050394. The sequence continues at coordinate 15,928 of NZ_JBITIO010000012.1, forward strand.
GACACCGGAGGCGGCAAGACCGTGGTCGCCCTGCCCGAGGGATACAGCTTCACCCCGGAAAGCCGCCGCGACATGTTGCACGACGTCGCCGACGTCGTCCACTCCCTGCGGGGCAGGTACGCGACCGCCCCGGACGTGGGCACGGGCCCCGAGGACATGGCGGTCATCAAGGAACGAACCCCGCACGTCTTCTGCACCCCCGCCGAGATGGGCGGCAGCGGCGATTCCTCTCCCGCCACCGCCACCGGCGTGATGGCCGCCCTGGCCGCGGTCTGCGCCCGCCTGGACAAGGGCGCCGCGCTCGACACCGCACCGCTGAAGGGGCGGCGGGTGGGCGTGCTGGGGCTCGGCCATGTGGGGTCGCACCTGGTCCGGCGTCTGGCCGCGGAGGGCGCGGACATCCTGGCCGCCGACGTCGACCGGGCCAGGCGGCGGCTCGCCGGCGAGGTGGGCGCCACCTGGCTCACCCCGGACGAGCTGGTCGAGGCCGAGCTCGACATCCTCGTCCCGGCCGCGATGGGCGGCCTGCTGACGGAGGAGCTGGTGCCCCGGCTCAGGTGCGCCGCCGTCGCCGGACCGGCCAACAACCAGATCACCACCCCGGAGGTCGCCCGGCTCCTGCACGAGCGCGGCATCCTCTGGGCCCCTGACGACATCGTCAGCGCCGGAGGCGCGATCTACGCCCACGCCGTCGAGCTGCGCCACCTGGCCGCCGAGGAGGCGAACGCCCGCGTGGCCGAGATCGCCGAGCGCCTCGGCGCGGTGCTCGACCTCGCCGAACAGGACGGGGTCAGCCCCTACTTCACCGTGCGCGAACTCGCCCGCACCCGTCTGGGCCGATGACCATGGCCCCGCCATACGAGCCGCACGACGGACACGAGCCGCACGAAGGGCCCGAACCACGCAACGGGCACGAGCCGCACGACGGACACGCGCCGCACGACGGGCACGAGCCGCACGACGGACACGCGCCGCACGACGGGTACGCGCTGGACGACAAGTACGCGCGGGCCGGTGGCCGTGTCCTCATGACCGGGGTCCAGGCGCTGGTACGGCTCACGCTTGAGCAACGCCGCCTGGACGAGGAGCGCGGGCTGGACACCCGGATCTTCGTCAGCGGCTACCGGGGCTCACCCCTGGGCGGGGTCGACATGGAGATGGAACGGGCGGCGCCGTTCCTCGAACCGGCGGGCGTCGTCTTCCGCTCCGGCCTGAACGAGGAACTGGCGGCGACCGCCGTGGCGGGGACGCAACTGCTGGAGCGGGCGCCGGGACGGCGGCACGAGGCGGTCACCGGGTTCTGGTACGGCAAGAACCCGGGCCTGGACCGGGCCGCCGACGCCGTACGGCATGGCATGGTGTCCGGCACGGCCCCGCTGGGCGGGGTCGTGGCGTGGATCGGCGACGACCCGGCGTGCAAGTCCTCGTCGGTGCCGAGTTCGTGCGAGCAGATGTGCCAGAGCCTGTCGATGCCGCTGCTGGTGCCGGGCTCGGTGGAGGAGGTCATCGAGCTCGGACTGCACGCCGTGGCGATGTCGCGTGCCAGCGGGCTGTGGGTCGGGCTGAAGATGCTCGCCGACGTCGCGGACGGCTCGGCCACCGTGGAACTGGCGGGGCGGGGCGAGGGCGTCCCGCCGCCGGACCGCGGGCGGGCCGGGTCGGCCGGGCTGGGCGGGGCCGTGCTGGACGCCGAGCACGACATGCGCACCCGCCGCCTGGACCTGGCGCTCGCCTACAGCCGCACGGCGGGGCTGAACCGCGTCACCTCCGACGGCGACGGCGCGACCCTGGGCGTCGTCGCGCCCGGGGGCGCCCACGCGGTCGTGGTCCGCGCGCTGGCGGACCTCGGCCCGTCGGCCCCGAGGCTCCGGCTGGTCAAGCTGTCGATGCCATTCCCCGTCTCGGATGAGGAACTGGTGGAGCTGACCGCCGGCCTCGAGCGCGTGCTGGTCGTGGAGGACAAGGTCAGCTTCGTGGAATCGCGGCTAAAGGAGGCGCTCTACCGGCGCCCGGACGCGCCCGAGGTGGTCGGCCGCTCCCTGCTGACCGCCCGGGGCACGCTCGGCGCCGAAGACGTCGTACGGGCGCTGGCGACACTGACCGGCGAGCCGCCGCGGCCCGAGCCGATCGTCCGGCGCGCGCTGCCCCTGGTCGCGGCCAGAGCGCCGTTCTTCTGCTCGGGCTGCCCGCACAACACCTCCACCCGCACCGACGACGCCACCCTGGTGGGCGTGGGCATCGGCTGCCACGCCATGGTCGCGCTGGACGGCAAGGGCCGGGGCACCCAGCTCGGCATCACCCAGATGGGCGGCGAGGGCGCGCAGTGGTTCGGGATCGCCCCCTTCACCGACGACCGCCACTTCGTGCAGAACCTGGGCGACGGCACCTTCCACCACTCGGGCTCGCTGGCCGTCCGGGCGGCGGTGGACGCCGGCGTGACCATGACCTACAAGCTGCTCTACAACGACGCGGTCGCGATGACCGGCGGCCAGCGGGCCGAGGGCCGGCTCGACGTGCCGACGCTGACCCGGTGGCTGGCCGACGAGGGGATCAAGAAGGTCGTCATCACCACGGCGGACCCGGCGAGCTACCGCGGCGTACGCCTGGATCCGATCGCGACCGTCCGCCATCGCGACGAGTTCGCCGAGGCCGAGCGGAGCCTCGCCGCGCTCGACGGGGTGACGGTGCTGATCCACGACGACCGGTGCGCCGCCGAGGAACGGCGGCTACGCAAACGCGGCAAGCTGCCCACCCCCACGGAGAAGGTCGTCGTCAACGAACGGGTCTGCGAAGGCTGCGGCGACTGCGCCGAGAAGTCGACGTGCCTGTCCGTGCACCCCGTCGACACCCCGTTCGGCGGCAAGACCCGCATCCACCAGGGCTCCTGCAACTCCGATCTCAGCTGCCTCAAGGGCGACTGCCCGTCGTTCCTGCTGGTGACGCCCGGGAGCAGGCGCGAGAAGGAACCCCCGGCCCCGCGCGCGGACCTGCCGGAGCCGGTGCCGCGCTTTCCCGACGTCCTGATCAGGATGCCCGGCATCGGCGGCACCGGCGTGGTGACGGTCTCGCAGATCCTCCAGACCGCCGCCCGTCTGGACGGCCGGCACGCGGCGGGCGTGGAGCAGACCGGTCTGGCACAGAAGGGCGGTCCCGTGGTCAGCGATCTGCGGATCTCCGCTCGGCCCGTCACCGGCTCGGTCAAGGCGGCCCCGGGCACCGCGGACGTCCTGCTCGCCCTCGACCTGATCGGGGCCGCCGCGGACGGCAACCTGGCCACCGCGCGGTCCGGCCACACGATCGCCGTGGTCAACACGACGCTGGTGCCGACGCTCGGCATGGTCACGCACCGGAGCGCCCTGCCCCGTTCCCCCGCGGACGCGCTGGAGCGCATCGAGTCCGTGACCGACGCGCCCGGCAACCTGTACCTGGACGCGCAGGGCCTGGCCGAGACGCTGTTCGGCGATCACATGCCGGCCAACATGGTGCTGGTCGGCGCCGCTTTCCAGCACGGCTGCCTGCCGCTGAGCGCCGGGGCGATCGAGCGGGCCGTCCGGCTCAACGGCGCGGCCGTGGACAAGAACCTCGCCGCCTTCCGCTGGGGGCGCGCCGCCGTGGCCGACCCCGCCGCGGTCCTGGCCGTGGTCAAGCCCGCCCCGGCCCCCGAGCCCGCCGGCATGGCCCTCTGGACCGCCGACCTCACCGCCTACCAGAGCCCGGTCTACGCCCGCCGGTTCGCCGCCGCGGTCGGCGAGGTCGAGGCGGCCGTGACCGGGCGCGTGGACGAGGAGACCGGCCGCACGATCACCACGGCCTACGCCAGGAGCCTGCACAAGCTGATGGCCTACAAGGACGAGTACGAGGTCGCCCGCCTCCACCTGGACCCCGCCGAGAAAGCCCGGCGCGCCGCGGAGTTCGGGCCGGACGCGAAGGTCGCGGTGCTGCTGCACCCGCCGGTGCTGCGGGCGCTGGGCATGAAGCGCAAGATACGGCTCCGCCGTACCGCGCGGCCGTTGTTCCTGCTGCTCAGGGCGGCCAGGCGGCTGCGCGGCACGCCGTTGGACCTCTTCGGGTACGCGCGGGTCCGCCGGGTGGAGCGGGAACTCGTCACCGAGTTCCAGGGGCTCATGAAGGCCGCGCTCGACCGGCTCACCCCGCAGACGGCCGGGCAGGTGGCCGCCATCGCCGCGCTGCCGGACCTCGTCCGCGGCTACGAGGACATCAAGCTCGCCCGCGTCGCGGAGTTCCGCGCCCGGGCCGACCAGGCGCTCGCCGGGCTGGAAAGGGTCACCAGTGCTCCATGACCGAGGTGGCCCGGCCGTACGCGACCTCCATGATCTGAAGGACCTTCGGGACGTCGCGGCGATGTTCAACCGCATCTGGCGGCCGCCGCCCGGCATCGACGCCGTCGGCCTGGAGTGGCTCCGTGCCCTGTCGCACGCCGGGAGCTACGTGGCCGGGGCCTATGCGGACGGGCGGATCGTCGGGGCCTCCGTCGGCTTCCTGTCCGCGCCGGCCGGCCGGGCGCTGCACTCCCACCTCACCGGCGCCGACAAGGGCCACGGGATCGGCTTCGCGCTGAAGCTGCACCAGCGCGAGTGGGCGCTGGCCAGGGGACTCGACCGGATCACGTGGACGTTCGATCCGCTGGTCCGCCGCAACGCCCACTTCAACCTGGCCAAGCTGGGCGCCAGGCCGGAGGAGTACCTGCCGTCCTTCTACGGTGTCATGACCGATGCCATCAACGGCGGTGGCGACGACTCCGACCGGGTGCTCACGACGTGGCGGCTGGCCGAACCGGGCGTGGTGGCCGCGGTGGGGCGGCAGCCGTACCGGAGGGAGATCCCCCGGGACGCGGCGGTCGGGCTGGGCGAGGCGGACGGGCGGCCCGTGCCGGGGCGCACGGACGCGGCGACGGTGCTCGTCGCGGTGCCGGAGGACATCGAAGGGCTGCGTCGCGGCGATCCGGCCGTGGCCAGGTCGTGGCGGCTGGCGATGCGCGAGGTGCTGGGCGGCCTGCTGGCCGAGGGCGGCCGGGTGACCGGGTTCCACCGGCGTTCCTTCTACGTCGTCGAGAGGGGCGGGCCTACCTGAAGATCTCCATCTGGAGCATGGCGTCGAGCCGCGCGCGATGGTCGTTCAGGTCGATCCCGCTGATCTCGACCGCGCGCCTCAGGCGGTACCTGAAGGTGTTGGAGTGGACCTTCATCGCGGCCGCGGCGGCGATGACGTCCCCGAACGCCTCCAGGTAGGCGCGCAGCGTGCCCGCCAGGTCGCTGCCGTGGCCGGCGTCGTGGGCGAGCAGCAGTTGGTACGGCCCGCCGGGCTCCTGCCGTTCGGCGGCGGCCAGGTCGGCGAGCCGCAGCAGGAGCGACTCGAACTGGACCGCCCGGTAGGCCGCCACCGTGCCGCTCGCCCGGCGCGAACGCAGGACGCGCAGCGCCCGGTCGGCGTCCGCGCGGGCCGTGGGCACCTCGCTCAGGTCCGCCGCCTGCGTCCCCACCCCGATGTTGGCGGTGAAGCGGTGGCCGACCCGGTCGAGGAAGGACTCCGCCACCCGGACGGCGCGCTGCTCGGCGTCGCCCGGCGCCCGCACCGGCAGGACGGCGTAGGTCACCCGGCCGATGAGGGCCGCGGCCGAGCCCGGGTGGATGGCGCTCAGGTGCAGCGCCAGCGTGTCGCTGAAGCGCTGCCGTTCGCTCTCCCGCTTGACCGGGTCCTCTTCGACGGCCGGGGGTTCTCCGGGCTCGGCCAGGTGCGCGGCCAGGACGCACAGGTGCCCGCCGGAGACGCCCAGCCGCTCCGCCGCCGCGGCGGCGTCCTGCCCGCCCGCCAGCACCGCGGACAGCAGACCGGCGCGCAGCCGCCGCGGGGTGTCGGCGCCCGCCCTGGCGCGGAGCATCTGCATCGCGACCATCTTCGAGGAGTCGGTCAGCGCCCGCTTCCTGGCCGGGCTCAGCTCCTCGCGCGTCACGGCCCAGATGGTGCCGAGGATCTCGTCGCCGGATCGGACCGCGATGGCCGTACGGAAGATGTCCTCGTGATGGAGGTAGAGCGGTTCCAGGCTCCGGTAGATGGCGCGGTAGGTGCCGAGTTCGTCCATCAGCCGCCGCAGCCGCTCGGGCGTCTGGCGGCCGAGGATGGTCTCCACGCGGCTGGGATCGGCCTTGTCCTGACGTTCCGAATAGGCCACCACCCGCGAGGAACGATCCTCGATCGTGATCGGCGCGTCCACCAGCGCACAGACCGCGTTCGCCAGGGCGAACAGGTCGTCGGGCACGTCATCGGCCGCGGCCGGCGCCCCGCCGGCGAGCATCGCGCGCATCAGCGCCGCCACCTGGGTCCACGAGGCGCTCCTGTCCAGGCCCAGCAGCGTCGTCCCGGTCCGCGCCGCGGTGGCACGGACCTCGTCGTCCACCGTGACCGGATGTTTCACCACGAGCGCCACGGACCGCCCGGCCGCCTCCAGCAGGTCGCTGATCCGCCGCGGGCCGGTCACTCCGACCCCGAGCAGCAGCCCGCCGGGCGGGATCGGCTGCCCGTCCGCGGGGTCGTGGATGAACACGCCGGTGACCTCCGCGTCGAGGTCGCCGGAGGGCACGGCCACGTCGAGGACCGAACTGCCCAGATCCTCCAGGATCCGCCGCACGTTGATCGCCGGCCGGCTCGTCATCCGCTCACGATAATGGACGCCCGCCCACGCTGACATCGGCCCGGCCACCTGTGTCAGCAACTTGTCAGCGTGCCCGAGCAGGGTGCATCCATGATCAACGATGCGTACACCCTGCCGGCGCTGCCGGCCACCCGCACCCCCGGCTGCCCCTTCGACCCGCCGCGGGAGCTGGCGCGGGCCCGCGAGCACGGCCCCATCAGCCGCCTGCCCTTCCCCGGCGGGGACGAGGGCTGGGTCGTCACCGGTCACCAGCTCGCCCGTACCGTGCTGGGCGACCCCCGGTTCAGCTCCCGCCAGGAACTCATGCGCTCCCCGGTCGCCGACCTGGGCGACAGCCCTGTTCCCCCGGCGCCGCCCGGCATGTTCATCATGATGGACCCGCCGCAGCACAGCCGGTACCGCAAGCTGCTGGCGGGCAAGTTCACCGTCCGCCGGATGCGGCTGCTCACCGAACGCGTCGAGCGGGTCACCGCGGAACGTCTCGACGCGATGGCCGCCGCCGGTCCTCCCACCGACCTGGTCAGCGCGTTCGCCCAGCCGATCCCGGCGATCATGATCTGCGAGCTGCTGGGGGTTCCCGCCGCCGACCGGCCCTTCTTCCAGGAGCATGTCGCGACCATGTTCGACGAGGACGCCCCGGACGAGGAGCGCTACGCGAGCCACACCGCGGTCCACGGGTACATCGCCACTCTCGTGTCCGCCAAGCGCGCGGCCCCGACCGACGACGTCCTCAGCGACCTGACCGGCACCGACCTGTCGGAGGCGGAGCTCATCGGCGCCGCGGGCCTGCTGCTGGCGGCGGGCATGGACACCACCTCGAACATGCTCTCGCTGGGCACCTTCGCCCTGCTGAGCACCCCCGGACAGGTGGCCATGCTGCGCGAGGACCCCGACCGGTCCGTCGAGGAACTGCTGCGCTACCTCAGCGTCGTGCACGTCCGGCCACGGGTGGCCCTTGAGGACGTCGAGCTGGACGGCCACACCGTCAAGGCCGGCGACCAGGTGATCCTGTCGCTCAGCACCGCCAACCGCGACCCCGGGCGCTTCGAGCACCCCGGCGCCCTCGACGCCGGGCGATCGGCCGGCGGCCATCTGGCGTTCGGCCACGGGGTGCACCAGTGCCTCGGCCAGCAACTCGCCCGCGTCGAACTGCGCACCGCCTACCCGGCGCTGTTCGGCCGGTTCCCGTCGCTGCGCCTGGCCGTACCGGCCGGGGACATCGTCATCCGCCCGGAGTCCGGGGACGTCATCGGCGTGAAGAGCCTGCCGGTCACCTGGGACGTCTGAGGCCCCGTCCCGTGCACGTCGTATGCGAGTTGCGCACACCGATCCGAATGCGTACAGTGTGCACAGCGAGTGTACGACGTGCGCCTAAGGACTGATCATGCCTGTCTTCGAAACCCCAGAACCGATCCTCGCCGTCATCGCCCTGGCGGCCGGCGACGTCCGGATCACCGCCACAGGGCGCGGCGACACCAGCGTCGAGGTACGGCCGAGCGACGCGGACAGCGACGAGGACGTCAGCGCCGCCGGATCGTGCGAGGTCGAGTTCCTCGCCGGCCGGCTCACGGTCAGGACGCCGCGCCAGGACGCGCCGGCCAGACGCGCCGGATCGGTGGAGGTCACCGTCGAACTGCCGGAGGCCTCCGGCCTGGAGGCGGACGTGGCCGCCGGGGGAGTGCGCTGCGCCGGGCGGCTCGGCGAGACCCGTGTCACCGCCTCCCACGGCGAGATCGACCTCGACCGGACCGGCCGCCTGGAGGCCGGCTCCGGCTCCGGGGCGATCAGGGTCGCCGCCGTCGACGGCCAGGCCCTGATCAAGACCCTGAGCGGGAACGTGCACCTGGGCGAGGTCTCCGGCGACCTGCGGGCCGGCACCGCGCACGGGGACATCGTCGTCGAGCGCGCCCTGTCCGGCGTCCAGGCCAAGACCGCGCACGGCGACATCCGCATCGGCGAAGTGGTCCGCGGGCTCATCTCCGTCTCCACGGGCCTGGGCGAGGTCGAGGTCGGCGTACGCAAGGGCACCGTGGCCCGGCTGAACCTCGGCTCCACCTATGGCCGCGTCCGCAACCTGCTCCAGCCCGGGGCGGCCCCCGGACCCGCCGAGGACCACGTCGAGGTCAGCGCCTCGACCACCCACGGCGACGTCCTCATCCACCACTCCTGACCCGCGAGAGGAATCCACCATGACCGAGCCGTTGAGCACCCTGCCCCTGGAACGGCCCGCCGGCCGCCCCTTCGACCCGCCCGCCGAACTCGCGCGGCTGCGCGCGGAGCAGCCCCTGCGGCCGCTGATCTTCCCCGACGGGCACGAGGGCTGGCTGGCCCTCGGCTACGACGAGGTCCGCGCCATCGTGGCCGACCCGCGCTTCAGCTCCCGCTACGAGCTGATCCACTACGCGCTGGCCGACGTCGGCCAGATGCCGCCCGCCCCGCCCGGCGACCTGGTCGGGATGGACCCGCCGCAGCACAGCCGGTACCGCAAGCTGCTGGCGGGCAAGTTCACCGTGCACCGCATGCGCCTGCTGGCCGAGCGCGCCGAGGAGGTCACCAAAGAGCACCTGGAGGCCATGGCGGCGTCCGGCCCGGAAGCCGATCTGATCGAGGCCTTCGCCCGGCCGGTGCCCGCGGTGATGATCTGCGAGCTACTCGGCGTGCCGTACGCCGACCGGCAGGAGTTCCAGCAGATGGCCGCCACCATCGGCGGGCTGGACGCCACCCCGGAAGAGCAGTACGCCGCCTACGCCCAGATGGGCGAGTACATCGGCAAGCTGGTCCAGGCCAAGCGCGCCACTCCCACCGACGACGTGCTCGGCGACCTGACCGGGAGCGACCTGACGGACGAGGAACTGGCCGGCGTCGGCGCGTTCCTGCTCGGCGCCGGGCTCGACACCACCACCAACATGATCGCGCTGGGCACCTACACCCTGCTGCGGCACCCGGACCAGCTCGCGCTGCTGCGCGAAGACCCGGACCTGGCCGGCAACGCGGTGGAGGAGCTGATGCGGTTCCTGACGATCACCCACACCGGAGCGCGCGCGGCCCTGGAGGACGTCGACCTGGCCGGGCAGACGATCAAGGCCGGGCAGACGGTCGCGCTGGCGGTGCAGGCCGCCAACCGCGACCCCGGGAAGTACCCCGACCCGGACGTCCTCGACCTGCGCCGCGACGCCTCCGGCCACATCAGCTTCGGCCACGGCATCCACCAGTGCCTGGGCCAGCAACTGGCCCGCGTCGAGATGCGCGCCGCCTTCCCCGCGCTGCTCGGCCGCTTCCCCGGGCTGCGGCTGGCCGTACCCGCCGACCAGGTGCCGATGCGTGAGGGCCTGGACATCTACGGCGTGCACCGCCTGCCGGTCACATGGTGAGCGTCCCGCGACCCGCGGAAAGTCCCTGACCATGACCGTGGCCGAACCCGCCCTCAGCTGGGAGAGCATCGTCACCGCGCACTCCGCGCTCGTGCACCGGCTGGCCTACCGGCTGACGGGCGACCCGCACGACGCCGAGGACCTCACCCAGGACGTCTTCTGCAAGGTCTTCCGCTCCCTGCACACCTACCGGCCGGGCACCTTCGAGGGCTGGCTGCACCGCATCACCACCAACCTCTTCCTCGACGGTGTACGGCGGCGCGCCCGCGCCCCCGTGCACCCGCTCAGCGAGGAGTCGGCGAACCGGCTGCCCGCCCGCGACTCCACTCCCGAGCAACTTCTCGACGAGCGGCGGTTCGAGCCCGACATCGAGGCCGCCCTGCTCGCCCTCACCCCGGTGAACCGGGCCGCGGTCGTGCTGAGCGACGTCGAGGGCCTGCCGTACGAGCAGGTCGCGGAAGTGCTCGGGATCAAGACCGGAACCGTCCGCAGCCGCATCCACCGCGGCCGCGCCCAGCTCAAGCAATACCTGCACCACAGAGCCTGTGAAAGGACATGACATGCACACCTTCGACACCCCCGGCCCCATCCACGCCCTCGTCGAGTTCGGCTCCGGCGAGGTCCGCGTCGACGCGGGGCCGTACGAGGAGACGACGGTCGAGGTGACCCCCGCCGACCCCGCGCGCTCCGCCGACGTGGCTCTGGCCGGGCAGACCGAGGTCACCTACGCCGACGGGCACCTGGCCGTGCGCTCGCCCCGCCAGGCCTCCCGCCGCTGGTCCACCAAGACGCCGCCCTCGGTGGTGATGGTCATCCGGCTGCCGGCCGAGTCCGAGCTGAACGCCGACGCCTTCTACGGCGCCATCCGTGCCACCGGAAGCCTCGGCGACGTCGAGGCGCACACCTCGCACGGCGACATCTCCCTGGAGGAGACGGCCGGCGTGCGCGCCCGCAGCGAGCACGGCTCCATCACCATCGCGCGGCCCGTCGGCGTGGTGGAGATCGCCACCGACGGAGCCGTCCGCGTCGGCGAGGCCGGCTCCACCCTCACGATCGAGGCGGGCAGCGGCGACATCGACATCGACCGGGTGCACGCCGACGTCAAGGCCACCTCGGCCCACGGCGGCATCCGCATCGGACGGCTGGCCTCGGGCAAGGCCGTACTGGAGACCGGCTACGGCGCCGTCTCCGTCGGCGTGGCCCGCACCACCGCCGCCGACGTGGACGTCAACTCCCGGCACGGCAAGGTCCGCGACACCCTCGATTCCGGCCGCGCCCCCGTGCACACCGACGCCAAGGCGGACATCTACGCCCGCACCACCTATGGCGACATCAATGTCCACCGCGCCTGACTTGCCAAGGAATCCGACCATGACCGGCACCGCCATCACCGTCTCCGGGCTGCGCAAGTCCTACGGCTCCCACCGCGTACTCGACGGCATCGACCTGTCCATCCCGCAAGGATCGATCTTCTCCCTGCTCGGGCCCAACGGCGCGGGGAAGACCACGACCGTGCAGATCCTGTCCACGCTCATCAAGGCCGACGCCGGGCAGGTCACCGTGGCCGGCAACGACCTGGCCAAGCAGCCGGACGCCGTACGCGCCGCCATCGGCGTCACCGGCCAGTTCTCCGCCGTCGACGGGTTGCTGACCGGCGAGGAGAACCTTCGCCTCATGGCCGACCTGCACCTCCTCGGCCGCTCCAAGGGCCGCAAGACCGCTCGCGAGCTGCTGGAGCGCTTCGACCTCACCGGCGCGGCCCGCAAACGGGCCGCCACCTACTCCGGCGGCATGCGGCGCCGCCTCGACCTGGCCATGACCCTGGTGGGCGACCCGAGCGTCATCTTCCTCGACGAGCCGACCACCGGCCTCGACCCGCGCAGCCGCCGTTCGATGTGGGCGATCGTGCGCGAACTCGTCGACGGCGGCGTCACCATCTTCCTCACCACCCAGTACCTGGAGGAAGCCGACCAGCTCGCCGACCGCATCGCCATGCTCAACGGCGGCCGCATCGTCGCGGAAGGCAGCGCGGAGGAGCTCAAGCGGCTGGTACCCGGCGGGCACGTCAGCCTGAAGTTCGCCGACTCGGCGAGCTACGAGCTGGCCCTGCGCGGCGTCGGCCCGATCTCCCGCAACGACGAGGCCCTCACCCTGCTCGTCCCCAACAACGGCGGCACCGCCACCCTGCGCGGCCTGATCGACTGGCTCGACGGCAACGCCATCAAGGTGGAGGAACTGTCGGTGCACACCCCCGACCTCGACGACGTCTTCCTCGCCCTCACGGAGTCACGATGACACGCGCCCTGACCGACTCGGCGACCATGCTGCGCCGCCAGCTCCGGCACATCCTGCGCTACCCGGCGCTGACCCTGACCGCGGCCGGCATGCCGATCATCTTCCTGGTGCTGTTCGTGTACGTCTTCGGCGGCACCATGGGCGCCGGCATCGACGTCGGCACCGGCGACCCGCGCACCGCCTACGCCAACTACCTCGCGCCGGGCATCATCCTCATGACAGTCGTCGGCGCGGCCCAGGGCACCGCCATCTCGGTGGCCACCGACATGACCGGCGGCATCGTGGCCCGCTTCAAGACGATGGCCATCGCCCGCGTCTCCGTTCTCACCGGGCACGTACTCGGCAGCATCATCCAGACCATGCTCGCCGTCGTCGCGGTGGTCGCCGTCGCGCTGCTGGTGGGCTTCCGGCCCAGCGCGGGCGTGGGCGGCTGGCTCGGCGTCGCCGGCGTCCTGGTCATGATCAGCTTCGCGATCACCTGGCTGTCCACGGCGCTCGGCATGGTCACCGACGACATCGCCGCCGCCAGTAACCTGCCCATGCCGCTGATCATCCTGCCCTTCCTCGGCAGCGGCTTCGTCCCCACCGCGTCGATGCCGGACGCCCTGCGGTGGTTCGCCGAGAACCAGCCCTTCACCCCGATCATCGAGACCCTGCGCGGCCTGCTCACCGGCACGCCGGTCGGCGACAGCCTCACCCGCTCGATCGCCTGGAGCGCCGTCATCGCCCTGCTCGGATACCTGTGGGCCAAGAAGCTGTACAACCGCGACCCCGGAAAGTGAGAACCGCCGGCCGGCCTTGCCCACACGCGGATGACGGCGCCATCGACCCGGAAACAAGGAGACGCACCATGCATCAGTTCGCCCCGGAGCGGGGGCCGGCGTGACCGCCTCCGCCACCCTGCCTGCTCCCCTCAGCACGACCGCCCGATCCCTGGCGCCGGATCTGGCACGCGGCATCATGCTGCTGGGCATAGCCTTGGCCCACGCCCCGCAGTTCCTGCTCGACTGGACACGCGGGTCCTCGGCCCTCAACACGATCGCCCACTTCTTCACCACCCTCGTCACCGACAACCAGGCCCGCGGGATGTTCGTCTTCCTGTTCGGCTACGGCCTCGGGCAACTGGCCCAGCGTCAGTACGCGCGCGGCAGCGAATGGCCGTCCGTGCGCGCGCTGCTACGCCGGCGCAGCCTGTGGCTGATCGTCATCGGGCTGGCACACGCGGTCGTCCTGGTGCCGTTCGACGTCATCGCGGTCTACGGCGTGACGATGCTCTTCCTCGCCTTCCTCGTACGCGCCCGCGACGCCGTGCTGTGGCGGCTGGGCCTGCTGACCCTGATCCCGGGGGCGCTCTTCCTCACCTGGCAGAGCGTTCAGGTCTACACCACGGCCGCGGAGGGCTCGCCGTTCACCATCGCGAAGTACATGGAGCCGGCCTTCGTCGAGCACCTCCTCACCAACGCCGTCGCCTGGCCGGGCAGAACTCTGGTGTCCATCCTCTTCGCGATCCCCGGCATGGCATGGGGGCTCCTGGCCGCCCGCAAGAAGATCCTCGACGAGCCGGAGCGGCACGTGGCTCTTCTGAAGCGGATCGCCTTGCTGTGCATCGGCGCCGCGGTCGCCGGACGGCTCCCGGCGGCGTTCCTGGCCGTCGGCACCTGGCCCGACGTGGCGACGCCCGTTGTCTGGGTGACGTACGCCGCGCACAGTTTCACCGGCTACATCGGCGGCATCGGCGCGGCCGCGGCCATCGGGCTCGCCGCCGTCCGCATCGGCCGCGACCACGGCCCCCTCACCACCGCCCTGGCCGCACTCGGGCAGCGTTCGATGACGTTCTACCTCGCGCAGTCGGTGGTCTGGGTGGCCCTCTTCTACCCGTTCACCCTGGGCCTGCGCGACGACCTCAGCTTCGCCGCCAGCCTCGCCGTCGCCGTCGTCATCTGGGCGGCCTCGATCCCCGCGGCGGCCTGGATGCACCGCAAGGGATACCGGGGCCCGTTCGAGGCACTCGTGCGCCGCATGTCATACCGCTAGCCCGCACGGCCGTTTCCTCCCGCAGGCGCCCTGCGGAGCGCGGGGGATGCCCAGGCTCACGATCCGGGGACCGCGGGGGCGTCATGTCCGAGCCTCGCCGTCGCCGTCCGCGGCGCGCAGCCGTTCCCTGTAGGCGCGAACGGCCGGCCGCACCAGGCACACCCGCAGCGCGTAGACCCCGGCCCCTCGGGGTGAGCTGAGGTGAGCGCCGACCCCTCCGCGACGCCGAAGGTCGCGGGGGAGCGGAAGCGTGGTGCCGGGCCTTGGTCTCCGATCGACGAAGCCCGCGTACCGGGTCAGGGGCGGGGGATGGCTACGGCGTTGTACGTCGTGTCGGGGGCCGGCGGGGTGGTGAAGCGGGCGTTGGGCAGGTAGAGGCGGGACCCGAACGCGGCCACCGTCGTCGGCACGTCGAACAGGGCGCTGGTCACCCGACGGACCACGCGGCCCTCGGTCCCCGCCGTGTTCAGCCGCAGGACGGCCACCGTGTTGATCCGGTTCTGCACCGCGTACAGCGTCCGGCCGCGCAGCAGCAGGCCGTCGCCCTGCGGCAGCGACTCGCCGTGCAGGTCGATCCGGGAGGTGGCGCCGGAGCCGTCCGCGCGGAACAGGCCGCCGGTGTTCGACTGCACGATGATCAGGCCCTGGCCGTCGGGGGTCGCGGCGATGCCGTTGGCGTTGATGCCGGTTCCATACACCAGGTCGCCCGTCAGCGGGACCCGCACCACGTCGGCGGGCAGCCGTCCGCCGCGCAGCGGCAGCTTGTAGAGCACCGGGTTGGCGGAGTCGGTGAACCACGCGGCGTCGCGGGTGAGGACGACGTCGTTGACGAACCCGGCGGCGGTGGCCAGCCGGTAGGAGGCCAGGACCCGGCCGGTGCGGGTGTCGACGACGCGGGCGTCTCCGGCCGTGCCGCCCGCCACGAACAGGCGTCCGCGCTCATCGATCTTCATCCCGACGGACGGGGTGCCGGGACCCCGGCTGATGATCGCGCCGCGCCCGGTACGCAGGTCGGCGCGGTAGATGGAGCCGTCCGCCAGCGAACCGAAGTAGGCGAGCGGGCCGGAGCCGATGGCGATGCCCTCGGGCCGGAAGCCGTTGGGCAACGGGATGGACTCGGGTGCCTCCCGGTCCGCGGCCGCCCCGGCGGGAGCGCCGGTCGCGGCGGCCAGGACGAGCGTGGTGACAATCGCGCAAAGGAGCCTGATGGTTCGCAGCATCTGATGCCCTCTTTCCAATCGTCTCGGGACCCACGCTAGATCGCCGCGCGCCATGCGCAAGTACCGGGACGTTGTGAGGAACGCACCATCGGTGATGTCGTACGCCTCTGGCCCGGCAGGGCGCCGCGGCCTAGCGTGCGGTCCATGGCCGCTCTGCGACGTCTCGCCGTCCTTCTGGTCGCCAGCGCCGTGTCCGCCGCCGGGCTCGTCGTCCCCGCCCGGGCGGACGTGTCGTACTTCTGCCTGTCGGTGCAGCGGTTCCCGCCGGTCGGGCCGCGCTACGAGGTGCGGGGCCTGATGTGTCACGGATCGGGCACCACCGACGTCACCATCACCGGCGGCGGCACCCTGGTGACACATCTGTGCCACACCGCCACCCTTTCGGGCACGACGCTGACGGGCGAGGACTGCCGCCAGGCGTCCGGCTAGCGGGCGGCGTCGCCGCCGTACACGGCCGTCACCTTCACACCGAGCGCCACGGGCAGAAGCGGCGCGGCTTCCGCGATGGCCGCACCGCCCGGGGCGAAGGCGGCGGCGTGCCTGAGCGCGATTCTGGCCGCCCGCCCCTGGACCTCGTAGGAGGCGTGCCCGAACGCGGCGGCCAGCGCGGGAGCCAGCTCGGCGGCATGCGGCAACTCCCGTTCCAACCGGCGCAGGCCCTCCAGGGCGAGCCTGGCCTCAGGCCGGAACGTCAGCGCGCCGATCGTCTCGACCACCTGGCCTGCCGCGGCCGCGCCGCCGTACCCGATCTGGGCGAGCGCCAGCTCCGCGACCGCGCCGGGAGCGGCGGGCAGCAACCGCAGATAGTCGCGTACGCGGGCGGCGGCCTCCTGCGGCGTCGGGTCGAGCAGGCGGTGCAGCCGCACGAAGAAGCGCAGCCCGACGCACCCGGCAGTCCGCCACGAACTCATCCCGATCCATGTTCTGCCCCTCCGCCCTAGCATGATCGATACCCACCTTCAGGTGCGTAACGGACTTTCTACCGTGACCATCAGACATTGTTCGACATGAGGGGAGTACGCGGATGCGCATGGGAATTCTGGGCACCGGAACGCTGGCCGCGGCGCTCGGCGAAGCCTGGGCACGCGCCGGGCACGAGCTGACCGTCGCGGGACGATCTCCGTCCAAGGCGCGCGAGCTCGCCGACCGGCTGGGCGGGGGAGCACGCGCGCTCACGCCCCGCCAGGCCGTCGAGGATCGTGACGCCGTGCTGCTCGCGGTGTCCTGGCAGGGCGCCGAGGACATGCTGCGCGACGCGGGCGCGGCCGAAGGCTCGCTGGCGGGAATCCCGTTGATCGATCCGACGAACGCCGTCGAGCACGGCGTGGGCGTGGTGCTGACCGCACCCGGCGAGGCGATGGCACAGCGGATCGCCCGGCTGTCTCCCGGCGCGCACGTCGTGAAGGCCTTCAACGTCTTCCCCTCCGCCCAGTGGACCGGCGCCGGTGGCGAACCCCCTGTCACGGTGGCGATGTGCGGTGACGATCCTCGGGCGTTGCGCGTGGTCGGCGACCTGGTGCGTGATGCCGGCGGAGTCCCGGCCGTACTGGGGCCGCTGGATCGCGCCCGCCAGCTTGAGGAGGTCGCGGGCTTCGTCATCGGGCTGGCCTTCGCCGGCACCGACCCCGGCTCCGCCATCCCGCACCTCCCCACGGCGGCCGCGTGAGGGCGGTCATCCCCTGGGGCCGCAGGGCGAGACGAGGAGGTGCGCGGCGACGAGGACGACGAGCCAGACCAGAGCGCGCCTGGCCGACCGGCGAGACGGCGCTCACCCATCGTCCGGGAAACGGCGGGCTCGTCACCGTCCCGGACGCCCGCCGTTGACCAGCCGCGAAGTTCTGTCGCCATGTGTGGATTTGTACGCGGATGTCGCCCCGGATCCTTCCTAAGTTTTGCGTTGCCGGACAACACCGGCACCACCACTGATGGGAGTCAGGAATCATGCGTAAGCTTCTCGCCGCCACGGCCATCGCCGGTTCGATCGCCGCCGGTCTGGCCATCGCGCCCGCCGCCAACGCGCAGAGCGCCACCACCGCCACCCAGAGCCGGTCGGGCATCGTGGCCTGGAAGAAGCTGTTCTCCAGCGACGGTAAGGCCTACACCCGCGGCGTCGTGCAGAAGACCGGCCCCGGCGTGTGGCGGATCAGCTGGAAGGGCTTCGACAAGGCCGGCGGCAAGAAGGGCTACGCCTGGTTCCGCTACCAGAAGAACGGTCAGTGGAAGAGCCGCGTCACCGCCTGGGACGGCGTCACCGGCATCCGCCAGTTCGAGCTGCGCGGCATCAAGAAGCTGTTCACCTACACCTGCTGGGCGGGCAAGTCCGACAACTGCGGCAAGAAGCTCTGGCTCGTCAAGTAAGCCCATCCGCTTCGGCTACATTCCGTAGTCGAACAGGTGAGAACTGTTACCAAGGCTCTTGGGGATGTCCATGAGCGGGGGGAGGCTGTGCGGTGGTGGGCCCTCATCGTCGAGGGCCCTGATCTGCGAAGGAGCGGCATCCCCGATGACGAAGCTTCTCTCTGCGGCCCGCCGGGCCGGCGTGGCCGTCCTGGCCACGATGATCGGGCTGGCGATCCTCGCCGTCCCCGCCACCGCGACGGCCGCGACCGTGTGCGCCAAGACCCCCGTCCTCGCCAAGCAGTCGCAGGTACGCGCGGCTGATCCGGCCTACTTCGAGATGACGGACGTCACCGGCGCCAGGTTCGTCGTCCAGCTCACCGACGCCGCCAAGATCGCGCACGCCCGCAGGATCCTCAGCGGTGAGGAGACGCACAGGGTCCACGTCATCGGCCGGATCATCAAGAGGACGGCGCCCTACAACCCGGGCTGGAGCTTCCACTACGACCCCGCCACGATCGACTTCTTCGAGGTGGCCATCGAGGTCTGCGACTCCACGATCCCCTACACCGAGGACCACCTCGACGAGGCGTGCGGCGCGTTCCTGCCCGGCTGCGTGTGGTGTCCCTGGACCTCCCGGCTGGTCCGCGAACTGGCCGGCCGATAGCCGGGCGTAGCCCCTCGGACGGGCCCGCCGCACACGACTCCGCGACGAGGGCGGCGCCGCGTGCGGCGGGCGTCCCGCATCGGGGACGCGCCCGCGACCGCTCTATCAGAAGATCGCCACCATCCCGGAACGCTCCCGGGCGAAGTGCCTCTTTTGATATCGCGATCTCTTCTCTAGCGTCGGCATATCCGCTGGCACATCACCCGGAAGGGATCACCGATGTCGCACCCCCCAACCGCCGAGGCGGCCTTACCCCCCGACACCGGCCTGGCCCGCGAGGACTACGCGCTCGAGCGCGTCCCCGCCACGGCCCGCTACGGCTGGATGACCATCGCCGTGCAGCGCTTCGGCCTGCTCAGCGCGCTGTCGCAGTTTCTCCTGGGCGCCACCCTCGGTCTCGGCATGACGTTCTGGCAGGCCGTGCTCGCCGTCACCCTGGGCGCCGCCATCCTGGAACTGGTCGCGATCGCGCTCGGCGTCGCCGGGATGCGCGAGGGCCTGTCGACCAGCCTGCTGGCGCGCTGGGCCGGTTTCGGCCGGTACGGCTCCGGCCTGGTCGGCCTGGTCATCGCCACCGCGCTGCTCGGCTGGTTCGGCGTGCAGACCGCCGTGCTGGCCCGGGGCGTCTCCGGCCTGCTCGGCGGCTCACCGGCGTGGATCTGGGCCATCGCCGGCGGACTGGTCATCACCGCGATCGTGGTGCACGGCTTCGCCGGCATGGCGTGGACCGCCTGGATCACCGTCCCGGCGTTCCTGGCGCTGGCCGGCTGGGCGATCGCGGTCGAACTGGCCCAGCGCCCGCTCGGCGAGCTCATCGCCTCCAGCCCGGCGGGCCCGGCGATGAGCCTGGCGCAGGGCGCGACCCTGGTCGCGGGCGGGTTCATCGTCGGCGCGGTCATCTCGCCGGACATGTGCCGCTTCAACCGCAACGCCGCCGACGTCGTCAAGCAGACCGTGCTCGGCATCTCCCTGGGCGAGTACGTGCTCGCGCTCGTCGGCGTCCTGCTGGCCCACGCGCTGCGTACCGGCGACGTCGTCACCATCGTCACCACCACCTCCGGCACGGTCGGCGTCCTCGTGCTGATCACCGCGACGGCGAAGGTCAACGACTGGAACCTGTACGCCGCCAGCCTGGGCGTCACCAACACCCTCTACACCGCGTTCGGCCTCAAGGCCGGGCGGGCCGCGGTCACCGTCGGGCTCGGCGTGGTCGGCACCGCGCTGGCCGCCCTCGGCATGGCCGACCACCTGGTCGGCTTCCTCATCCTGCTCGGTGTGGCGATCCCGCCGATCGCCGGGATCATGGTGGCCGAGTACTACGTCGTCCGCACGTGGCGGGCCGTACTGGACACCTCGCGCGAGCAGGGCGCCCTGCCCGCGCGCTCGCCCGGCTGGGTGCCCGCGGCGCTGGCCGTCTGGGTGGCCGCCGCGCTCATCGGCCACTACGTCACCTGGGGCATCCCGGCGCTCAACGCGCTGCTGGCCGCCTTCGTCCTGTACGCCCTGGCCGGCAAGGCCGGGCTGACCAGCTCCAACCGGGCATCCGCCGCATGAGCGCGGCGCCGTACCCCGGCCTTCCCACAGACAGGAGCACCGCACCGTGCGCATAGGCATCGACGTGGGCGGAACCCACACCGACGCCGTCCTCCTCGACCCGGCCATGAACGTCGTGGCCACGATCAAGACGGCGACGACCGCCGACGTGACCCGCGGCGTCGTCACGGCGCTGACCGACCTGCTGGACAGCCACAACCTCGACCGCGGCCAGGTCACCGCCGTCATGATCGGCACCACCCACTTCACCAACGCGCTCGTCACCCGCCGCCGCCTGGCCCGCACCGGCGTCGTACGGCTCGCGCTGCCCGCGACCGCCGCACTGCCGCCCACCTCCGACTGGCCGGCCGAGCTGATCGCGGCCATCCGCCCGAGCGTGCACATGTGTCACGGCGGGCACGAGGTCGACGGCCGTCCCATCTCGCCGCTGAAGCCCGACGAGCTCAAGCGGGCCGCCGCCGACCTGGCCGCCCGCGACATCACCACGGTGGCGATCAGCTCGGTCTTCTCACCCGTCACCGCCGAGGCGGAACTGGCCGCCGCCGGCATCCTGCGCGCCGAACTGCCGCACCTGCGGGTGAGCCTGTCCCACCAGATCGGCCGCATCCGGCTGCTGGAACGGGAGTCGGCCACGATCGTCAACGCCTGCCTGCTCGACCTGGCCGACGAGATCGTCGACGCCTTCACCGGCGCCCTCACCGCCGTCGGGGTAAGCGCCCCGCTGTTCCTGTCGCAGAACGACGGCACCCTCATGGACGCCGAGTACACGCGCAGATACCCCGTGCGGACCTTCGCCAGCGGCCCCACCAACAGCATGCGCGGCGCCGCCTTCCTGGCCGACGTCACCGACGCCGCCGTGGTCGACATCGGCGGCACCACCGCCGACGTCGGCGTGCTGACCGGCGGCTACCCGCGCCAGGCCAGCACCGATGTGGACATCGCGGGTGTCCGCACCAACTTCCGCATGCCCGATGTCATCTCCGTCGGCCTGGGCGGCGGCAGCCGCGTCACCCTCGACCCCGGCCTGCGGATCGGCCCCGACTCGGTCGGCTACCGGCTCACCGAGCAGGCCCTGGTCTTCGGCGGCGACACCCTCACCGCC
Organism: Nonomuraea sp. NPDC050394; assembly: GCF_044459065.1. NCBI lineage: Bacteria > Bacillati > Actinomycetota > Actinomycetes > Streptosporangiales > Streptosporangiaceae > Nonomuraea > Nonomuraea sp. NPDC050394. Next base: position 37,178 of record NZ_JBITIO010000012.1, read on the forward strand.
ACCGACCTGGCCGTCGCCGCGGGCATGGCCGACCTCGGCGACCCGGCACTCGCCGGCCGGGTGGACCGGGATCTGGCACGGCGGGGAGTGGCGTGGATGGCCGACCGGGTGGCGGGGCTCGTCGACCAGATGCGCCTGAGCGCCGAGCCGCTGCCCGTCGTCATCGTCGGCGGCGGCAGCATCCTCATGCCGCCCGAACTGCCCGGCGTGCCGGAAGTACGCATCCCCGAGCACCACGGCGTCGCCAACGCCATCGGCGCCGCCATCGGCCAGATCGGCGGCGAGGTCGACCGCCTGTTCGTCACCGGCCCCCAGCTCACCCGTACCGACGTCCTCGACCGGGCGCGCGCCGAGGCGATCGAACTGGCCGTCTCGGCCGGAGCCGCTCCCAGCACCGTCCAGGTCGTGCACGTGGACGAGATCCACGTCAACTACCTGCCCGGCAACGCCGTGCGCGTCATCGTCCGCGCCGTCGGCGACCTCGACCTCGGCCGCACCCCGAAGGAGGCGCCCCAGTGGGCTACGACCTGACCCCGCAGGGCCTGCACGACCTGGCGGAAGGCGCCGCCGTCCTGGGCACCGGCGGCGGTGGAGACCCCTACATCGGGCGCCTGCTGGTGGAGAAGGAGATGGCGGCGGGCCGTACCGTGCACATCATCGGCGCCGGCGAACTGCCCGACGGCGCGCTCGTGCTGCCGTCGTCGATGATGGGCGCTCCGACGGTGTTCGTGGAAAAGCTCCCGTCCGGCGACGGCAACGCGGCCGCGTTCCGCGCCCTGGAAAGGCATCTCGGGCGTACGGCTCACGCCGTCATGCCGACCGAGTGCGGCGGCCTGAACAGCATGATCCCGCTCATGCTCGCCGCCCAGCTCGGCCTGCCCGTCGTCGACGCCGACGGCATGGGACGGGCCTTCCCCGAGCTCCAGATGCAGACCTTCGGCGTCCTGGGCGTGTCCGGCTCGCCCATGGCCATCGCCTCCGACCACGGCGACACCGCCATCATCACCGCGGGCGACAACAAGCGCATGGAACAGCTCGCCCGCGCGCTGACGATCCAGATGGGCGGCGCCTCCTTCATCAGCGACTACCCGATGGACACGGCGGAGGTCCGGCGTACCTCCGTCCACGGCACGCTGACGCTCTGCCGCCGCATCGGCGAGACGCTGCGCGAGGCCCGCGCCACCCACGCCGACCCCTTCGACGCCCTCACCAAGATGCTCGCCGGCACGATCTACAGCCTCGGCACGGTCCTGTTCCACGGCAAGGTCGTCGACGTCGAACGCCGCACCGTGGACGGCTTCGCCCGCGGCAGGGCCAGGCTGGAGGCGACCGGCGACCCCGGCGACGTCCTGGAGATCACCTTCCAGAACGAACACCTCGTCGCCCGCCGCAACGGCACGATGGTCGCGATCGTCCCCGACCTCATCTGCACACTCAACACCGAGTCCGGTGCGCCCATCCCCACCGAATCCCTCGCCTACGGCCAGCGCCTGACCGTCTACGGCATCTCCACCCCGCCGATCATGCGGACCCCCGAAGCCCTGGCCTGCTTCGGCCCCGCGGGCTTCGGCCTGCCCGACCCGTACGTCCCCCTGGAAGATCTGTGATCAGCCGCCGGAGCCGCCCCCGCGCGGCTCCGGCGGCCAGGTTTTTCATCTCACAAAAGGCGGCGTTATGTAAAAAAGGATGGTGGGCGGTGAAAAACGCCATTCATACACTGTGGCCGACAAAAAACCTCCCGTAGGAGGCCTCCATGGCCGTCATCAAATTGGCGTTGTCCGCCCTGCTCGTCATCATGGCGCAGGGCGGTGCCGCGTTCAGCTTGACGAGTAGCGCCTTCTCGCCCGGCGGCGTGATCCCGACGGTTCACGAATGCACCAGCGGCGGCAGCGACCCGCGCCAGCGGAACGAGTCCCCGCCGCTGTCGTGGACCGGCGCCCCGGCCACCGCCAGGAGCTACGCGATAGTGATGCGCGACCTCGACAACAACAATCTCATTCACTGGGTGATCTATGACATTCCGGTGAGCGTGACCTCGCTCCCGCAGAATGTCGACCACGCCTACAGGCCGTCGATCCCCTCGGGATCCAGGCAGGTCTACTACCGCGGCAGCGCGAGCCTGTTCGGATACCAGGGCCCCTGCTCGCCGCGCACGGTGAACACCTACGAGTTCGTGGTCCACGCACTCAACAGGGCGACATTGTCCGAACTGACCTCCAGTTCGTCCACGCAGACCGCGGCGAGGGTCATCGGCAACGCGTCGCTGGGATCGGCGAGGCTGTCCGGCGAGTCGTGAACCAGTCTCCTTGTGGAACGCCGTGGAACCGGGTGTCACGCCCTCTCGGGTGAGGACGAACTCCCGCGAACGGAAGGACACAAGAGATGAAGGCAACCGGCGAAAGGGTCATCCGGGCGGGCGGAGTGCTGCTGATCGCGGCACTCGCGCTCACCGGCGTCGCCGCACCCGCCTCGGCCACCGGCCAGGGCGCGGCGGGCACGTGCAGGCTGACCATCCAGCGGGTCCCCGGGCCCGACCTGTACCAGGTGGACGTCTCCTGCACCGACGCCCAGGTGCTCAACTTCACGCTCATGGGCTCGGACCCGTGGCCCAACCCCGATGACCGGCTGGTCCGGATCCTCGGCTCGTCGAAAGTCATCGGAGGCGACTTTCTCAACGAGGACATCGGCGCCCGCGACGAGGTCTACGCCAAGGTGGCGTACCAGATACCGGGCGGGAGCAGCGGGAGCCGTAACTCCAACACGGTGACCGGCCGCTTCGGCTCACTGTTCACCTAGAGATCCCCAGGGGCCGGCGCCCCGGTTTCCCACGTTTTCCCAACCGGCGGCGCCGCTCTACCCACCGGGTGAGCCCCCGATCGATCCTGAGGCGAATCACATGCCACGGGGAATCGTGTACCAGGGGAGCACGCATGGGGCTACGAAGGTGGACGGCCGTCCTGACCGCGGCGGCGCTGGTCATGGCAGGCCTGGTCGTCACGGCTTGGACGCCGCGCAGGGCGGATGCCCAGGCGGTGGACATCGCGACCGCGTGGATGGTCAAACCGCTGTACCGATTACGGGGCACCACCACGAACGACAACACGCTGTTCACCACCTGGGAGACGGAGTACGACAGCGCGGTGGCCAAATGGGGCTACACCCCCGAGGGCCAGGTTCTGCACGTCGCGCGTGAGGCGGTGACGGGGCTGTCGCCGGTGACCGGCATGCGGAAGTCTGGCGGCGACCGCATCTTCACCCTCGATGAGGCCGAGCGCGACCAGGCCGTGGCGCAGGGCTACGTGGACGAGGGCGTCCGCTTCCACGCGCAGGCGGCGGACGGGGAGGGACTGCTCCCCGTCCATCAGCTGATCAAGGGCCCTTCCCACCGGTACGTCGTGGGCGAGGCGGAGAAGGCCCGCGCGCTGGCCGAAGGCTGGACCTACCAGAAGGTCGCCTTCTACGGACGGGGCTCGTTCACGAAGAAGCTGCTGGTCAACGGGGAGTTCACCACCGACACCTCGTCCTGGCAGGCGGCCGGCCCGGCCACGCTGGCGGCCGAGAACGGCGCCGCGAAGATCACCGTGGCCGGCGGCACCACCGAACCCGCGCAGGCGCACGTGCGCCAGAGCGGCCGGACGTTGCAGGCCAAGCGGACCTACACGCTGTCGTTCGACGCCCACGCCACGGCCGAGGTGGCGATCAGAGCCGTGGTCTGCGAGGAGAGCGAGACCTGCCCGGAGATCTTCGCCACCGAGGTGGAGCTCACCGATCAGCCGCAGCGCTTCTCCTACACCTTCGACTCCACCGCCGACACCGCCCAGGGCGCGCTCACGTTCCAGCTCGGCGGCAAGGGCGAGCTGACGGCCTTCCTGGACAACGTGTCGCTGACGGAGCGCAAGTGGACCGTCTCCACCGATCCGCGGCCGACCGAGGCCGAGGCGCTGGCCGCCGCGGAGACCTCGGGCCAGCTCGTGGAGGTGCTCGCCGAGCGGGGTGAGGCGCGGGAGGTGTACGCCACCCCCGAGGGCACGATGTACGTCCAGGACCGCCTCACCCCGATCCGCATGAAGCAGGGTGACACGTGGGTCCCCTTGTACAACGGCCTGCGCTTCAAGGACGGGGCGGTCCGGCCGTACACCTCGCTGGTGGATCTGAAGCTGTCGGCCGGCGGGACCGGACCGATGGCGACGCTCACCCGTTCCGGCCACACGATGTCGCTGACCTGGCCGAGCACGCTGCCCGCGCCGACCCTGGACCACGACACCGCCGTGTACACCGGGGTGATGGGCCCGGACGTGGACCTGCGGGTCAAGGCGACGCCGGACGGCTTCGCGCACACGCTGGTGGTCAAGACCCCGGCCGCCGCGCAGGATCCCCGTCTGGCCACGCTGACCCTGACGCTGGCGGCGCCGACACTCACCGTGAGCACGAACGCGGAGGGCACGCAGGAGGCGGTCGATCCGGCCAACGACGCGGTGATCTTCGAGGCGCCCAAGCCGATCATGTGGGACTCGGCGCCGGCTCCCGGGGGCCCGGCCGCGCTGACGACCGGTGAGGACGGCCCGGTGGATCCGCCAGCCACCCATGCGACGGACGCGGCGCCGGGCGACGCCTCGAAGATCGCCACGATCGGCACCGAGCTGTCCGGCGGCCGGCTCACGCTGGTCCCGGACGCGGCCATGCTGAACGCGGCCGACACGACGTTCCCGGTGTACATCGACCCGATGTACCGCACGCCGATGAGCTCGGCCAACCTGATGGTGGCCAGCAGCGGGTTCGAGATCTACAACTTCACCAAGGACCAGGGGATGGGCCGGTGCCCGATCGGCCTGCCCTCCAGCGGCCGCAGCTGCGGCTCCCCGCACAGGAAGCGGCTGTTCTACCGCGTCCCGACCGGATGGCTGGCCGGCAAGCAGATCCTGTCGGCCGAGTTCCACGTGCGGGAGGTGTGGGCGGCCTCGGGCAGCAAGCGGCCGGTCAACATCCATCTGGCCAAGGCGTTCGGCAAGAGCTCCACCTGGAACTCGACCTCCGACAACTGGCTGCGCAAGCTGGACAGCCGCAACGTGGCCAAGGGCTGGTCCGGGTGTGCCGCCAGCACCTGCCCGGCCGGTGACGTGCTGTTCAACGTCACCTCGGGAGTCCAGGAGGCGGCGCGGAAGGGCTGGCGCGACACCACGTTCGGGCTGCGCGCCGCCGACGAGGGCGATCAGCTGGGCTGGAAGCGGTTCGAGTCGCGCGCCTTCCTGCGCGTGCACTACAACCGGCCGCCGCTGCAGCCGAGGATGAGCCAGCTGGAGATGGAGCCGGGCGGCCCGTGCAAGGGGCCGGGCAACCCGTCGGTGTTCAACTGGTCGACGCCGAAGCTGATCGCCAAGAACCTGCGCGACCCCGACACCTACAACCGCACCGCCGACAAGGTCCGGGCGGAGTTCCTGGTGTCCTGGAAGAACGCCGCCGGGCAACCCCGGACCTGGCGGCACTTCACCGACCCGAAGAGCGCCAGGTCGGGCAAGGTGGCCAACAGCTTCATGGCGCACGTTCCGCGCGGCCTGCTGCCGGAGAACACCGTGATCAACTGGCAGGTCCGGGCCTGGGACAGCCGCAAGGGCAAGGGGCCGTGGAGCTCGAACGGCGCGGCGACCGCCTGCTACTTCGTCTTCGACACCAAGGCACCACCACTGCCGGTGATCACCTCACCGGGCCCTGAGGGGTACGTCGCGGAGAACCCCCTCGATCCGGCACAGGTGCCGCAGGACGGCATGGGCCGCTACGGCAGGTTCGTCGTCACCTTCGACCCGTCGGTGACCGAGTGGGCGTACGCGGTGAACGAGGATCCCACCCAGTTCCGCCGCCGGAGCGCGGGCAGCGCCACCGAGACGGTCCAGCTTCTCCCCAAGGTCATCGGCAGCAACAGCCTCTACGTACGCGTCAGGGACCAGGCGGGCAACTACTCCAAGGGCTCGGCCGTCTACCGGTTCCGGGTCGCCCCCGGCCGCGCGCCGAAGGCGCACTGGAAGCTCAACGACCCCGCGGGCTCGCTCACCCTGGCCGACACGCGGGGCCGCTTCCCCGCCCGGGTGTCCGGCACGCCGCAACTGGGCGTGGCCGGTTCACGCGGCACCGCGATGGCCGGCAACGGCACCACCGCGTTCGCCCGTACCGACACCGCGGTGCTGGACACCACGCAGAGCTTCACGGTGACCGCGTGGGCCAAGCTGCCCGACACCCTGCCCACGGGGTACGCGACCGTGGCGGCCCAGGACGGCGTCAACGTGTCGGGCTTCTGCCTGCGCTATGACCCGAACGCCAAGAAGTGGGTGTTCTGGCGGATGCACTCCGACGCGACGTCGGTCCCGTCCTCCAGCGCCTGGTCGGCCAAGCCCGCCAAACCCGGCGAATGGACCCACCTGATGGGCGTGTACGACGCCGTCGCCAAGAAGGTGCGCCTCTACGTCAACGGCGAGCCCGGCACCGAGATGGACTACACCAGCGCCTGGCGGGCCGGCGGCCCGCTCACGATCGGCCGGGTCCAGTGGGCCGCCACGCCGCTCGACTTCTTCCCCGGGAAGATCGACGACGTGCGCGTCTACGACCGGATCGTCACCGTCGAGGAGGCGGCGGCGCTGTCGAAGGAGATGCTGACGGTGGCGCACAAGTGGCACCTGAACAACTCTCCCGCCGACAGCGGTGAGGCGATCAGAACCCCCGTCCGCCTGTACGGCGCCGCCCGCTTCGTGCCCAGGACCCCCATGAGCAACAGCGCCGTGCCCGGCTCCCTGCACCTGCCCGGCGCGGCGGGCGACTACGCCGGCATCGCCGCGGCGATCCTGGACCCGAGGGAGAGTTTCACCCTCTCGGCCTGGGTGGAGACCAGCGGGAACGCGCGCAAGGCGATGACCGTGCTCGACCTGCCCACGGCCACCGGCAGCGCGCTGCGGGTGAAGTTCGATCCCGGCCGCGGCGATCCGGACATGGGAGAGATCGGCCGCTACGTGGTGGAGATCCCGGGCGCCGGCATCGTCGAACACCCGGCCTTCCACACCGGCTTCGGCGACTGGGACCACCTCGCGATCGTCTACAACGCGCGGGAGAAGTCGCTGGAGCTCTGGGTGAACGGCACCCTTGAAGCGGCCCCGGAGGCGGAGGTCAAGTCCTACCGCCACGACGTCGCCCTGACCGGGCCCGTCACCTCGGCGCAGATCGGCCGCGGCGGCACCGCGGCCAACTGGTCCGGCCACGTCGACGACGTCTGGGTGCTGCGCGGCCCCGCCGACGAGACCCTGATCGACCTGCTGTCGCTGTGGTCGGAGATGTCGGTCGTCTCAGAAGACGCGCTCAACGACAACGACTCCGACTGACCCCGCCACGGGGCCGCCGCGCCGCCGCGGCGGCCCCGTCACCCCCACTCTTTGTTTGGAGGTACGGCATGCGCGTCCATGCCGCACGCCGCCGTCGCGCGTCCTTATCCCGGATGCTCCGGGCGGTGCTCACCCTGATGCTCACGGCGGGACTGCTGTTCGTCCCCCCGACCTTCCGATCAGCGGCCGCCGCCTCCGAGCGCGACCGGCCCAAACCCGTGGACCGGGAACGCGTCGTGCCCGGCAGGCCCGCCGCGGTGAAACCCCGGATCAGCGAGCCGAAGGCGCCCGACCCGGTCGCGGCCTGGCCCGCGCCCGGCACGGCCGAGGTCGACCTGGCGGCGTCCGCCGTCACGACCCGGCGGGCCGGTACCGTCAGGGCCGCGCCGGCGGACGCGTCGTCCACCGGGCGGGTGAGGATCCAGACCCATGACCGTGCCGCCTCGCGGCGCGCCGGCGTCAGCGGCCCGATCATCACCGCGACCCGCACCGCCGGACCACCCGGCAAGGTGACGATGACGGTGGACTACGCGCCCTTCGCCGAAGCCTACGGAGGCGGCTTCGGCTCCCGCATGCGCCTGGCGGCGCTGCCCGCGTGTGCCCTGACCAGCCCGGACAAGGCCGAGTGCCGGCAGGCCGTACCGCTGAAGGGGCGTAACGACAGCGCGGCCAGGACGCTCGGCGCGGACGTGGACCTCGGCGCCGAGCCGATGGTGCTGGCCGTGACGTCGGCGGCGGCGGGCGACAAGGGCGACTTCGGGGTCACCTCGCTGTCGCCGTCGGCGACCTGGCAGGTCAGCGCCCAATCGGGAGACTTCTCCTGGTCCTACCCGCTGCGGGTGCCGCCGGTGCCGGGCGGGCTGGTGCCGAACCTGGCGGTCAACTACTCCTCGGCCGCCATCGACGGCCGCACGGTCAGCAGCAACAACCAGGCCTCGTGGGTGGGCGACGGCTTCGAGCTGTCGCCCGGGTTCATCGAGCGCAAGTACAAGTCCTGCAAGGACGACGGCGTGCCGAAGGACCCGACCTACCAGGTCGAGCCCATGGACCAGTGCTGGGCCTACGACAACGCCACGCTCTCCCTGGGCGGATCGGGCGGCGAGCTCATCCCGACCGGCGCGAACACCTGGGTCCTGGCCAAGGACAACGGGACGAAGGTCCAGCGGCTCACCGGCACCGACGCCGACACGGGCAACGGCGACGACGACAACGAGTACTGGCGCGTGACCACCCCCGACGGCACCCAGTACTTCTTCGGCAAGAACCGCCTGCCGGGCTGGAGTTCCGGCAAGCCGCAGACCAACGCCGCCTGGGAGGTGCCGGTCTTCGGCAACAACAACGGCGAGCCGTGCCACAAGGGCGCCTTCAAGGACTCCTGGTGCGCGCAGGGCTGGCGGTGGAACCTCGACTACATCGAGGACACACGCGGCAACGCCGTCGCCTTCTACTACGCCAAGGAGAAGAACCACTACGGCCGCAACCTGCGCGCCGCCGACGACACCCCCTACACCCGCGGCGGCCACCTGACCTCCATCCAGTACGGCCTGCGTAGCGGCAACCTGTTCCCCGCCACCCCGCCGGCCCAGGTGGACTTCACCAACGCCGAACGCTGCCTGGCCGACGAATGCGGCGACATCGGCGCCCACCCGGCCCGCTGGCCGGACGTGCCCTGGGACATGAACTGCGACCAGGGCACCGAGTGCAAGGACGGCAAGGGTACGGCGACGCCGAGCTTCTGGACCCGCAAGCGCCTGACGAAGGTCACCACCAAGGTCGTCAACCCGGCGGGCACCGGCCACCGCGAGGTGGACTCGTGGCAGTTCAAGCACCTGTGGGGCATCGCCGACGTGGACCGGCAGCTCAAACTCACCGACATCGCCCACACCGGGCACGCCGGACCCGCGCCGATCACCACGCCGCCGGTCAGCTTCGTCTACCAGCAGCTGGCCAACCGGGTGGACAAACTCGGCGACGACGTCGGCCCGTTCATCAAGGAACGCGTGGCCGCCATCCAGAACGAGACCGGCGGCAAGCTCGACATCACCTACTCGGAGATGGACTGCACCCCCTCCGACCTGCCCGAACCGGCGACCAACCGGCGCCGCTGCTTCCCCACGTTCTGGCAGAACGCCAACGGCGGGGCCGACCCGAGCCTGGACTGGTTCCACAAGTACGTGGTGCGCGCGCTGATCCAGACCGACCTGACCGGCGGCGGCTCGGACATGGTCACCCGCTACGACTACAGCATCGGCAAGCCCGCCTGGCACTACGCCGACGACGACGGCATCACCCCGCAGAAGTTCAAGACGTGGTCGAACTGGCGCGGCTACGACAAGGTCCGCGTGATCAGCGGCGCCACCAGCGCCTCCAGCGGCGGCACGCCGTCCCAGACCGACCAGTGGTTCTTCCAGGGCATGCACGGCGACCGCGCCGGCCCCTCCGGCGGCACCAAGACCGTCACCCTCCCGGACGGCGAGGGTGGCAACCTCACCGACCACGAGTCGCTGCACGGCATGACCCTGCGCACCGTCACCTACGACAAGGTGGGCGGCGAGCCGGTGAGCAAAGCCGTCACCAGCCCGTGGCACCACCAGACCGCCAGTAAGTCCCGTCCGTGGGGCACGATGACGGCCAACCTCACCGGGACCAAGACGACCCGCACCTTCGCCCTGGCCGGATCCTCCTGGCAGCAGACCCGCTCCACGGTGACCGACTTCGACCTCACCAACGGCGCGGCGCTGGCCATCGATGACGAAGGCGAGGTCGGCGTACCCGGCGACGAGGAGTGCACCAGGACCGAGCTGACCGCCGACGGACCGCGGGTGCTGCGGCTGGCGGCCCGGGTGATCACGGTGGCCCGGCGCTGCGCCGACCAGCCGAACCTGACCGCCGACCTGGTCGCCGACGTACGCAGCTACTACGACGACAAGGCGTTCAAGGCGGCGCCCGCGCACGGCGACGTGACCAAGACCGAGCGGGCGGCCGCGGCCACGGCGACCGCGATCACCTCCTACCAGGTGATGGCCCGGTCGAGCTTTGACGTCCTGGGCCGGCCCAAGACCGTCACCGACGCCGACGGGCAGGTCACCTCCACCGGCTACTCCGAATCGCACGGCGTTACCACCGAGGTGACCTCGACCACCCCGCGGGCCACGGCCACCGACCCCGAATCGGCCATGACCACCACACGGGTGCTGGATCCGGCCTGGGGCCTGGCGATCCGGGAGACCAATCCCGGCGGCAGGACGACCATCGCGGATCGTGACGCGCTGGGGCGCACCTCGAAGGTCTGGGGGCCCGGCCGTACGAGGAGCCAGGTTCCCGACAACGAGTACCGGTACCTGATGAACCCCGGCGCGATCGTGGCCGTGGGCGCCAAGACGCTGACCAAGGACGGCGGCCAGCAGGCCTCCTACACCCTGTTCGACGGCTGGCTGCGGCCACGCCAGTCGCAGGCCCCCGGACGGGACCACACCACCGGCACCAAGGGCCGGATCATCTCCGACACCGTCTACAACGGGGCCGGGCAGGTCCACTACACCTTCGCGCCCTACTACGCCGACGGCGACCCGCAGCCCACCCGGTTCGGCGCGGCCGCCGTGGGCGCGGTGGAGAGCCAGGTCTGGAACACCTACGACGGCCGCGGCCGGCTGCTCGTCGAACGGCTGCTGTCGGGCAACAGCGACGGCGCGGCCAACGAGCTGTGGAACACCCGCTACGAGTACGGCGACGACTGGACCAAGGTCATCCCGCCGTCCGGCGGCACCCCGGTGACCACCTACACCGACGTGCACGGCCGTACCCGGGAAGTGCACCAGCACCGCGCGGCGGGACCGGTCGTCACGACGTTCGCCTACAACCACCGCGGCCAGCCGGAGTCGGTGACCGGCCCCGGCAACCAGGTCTGGACCTACACCTACGACCTGCTCGGCCGCCGGGTGCGGACCGACGACCCCGACCGCGGCGTGGAAAAGGTCGCCTACGACACCCTCGACCGGCCGGTGCTCACCACCGACGCCCGCAACCACAAGATCGGCGTCCAGTACGACGGCCTGGGCCGCGCGATCGCCAAGTACGACGCCACCAGCTCCTCACCCGGCACCAAGATCGCCGAATGGGTGTACGACACCGTCCGCAAGGGCCAGCTGACCAGCTCCACCCGCATCGTCGGCAACGACCGCTACACCACCCAGGTGGAGGAGTACGACAACCTGGACCGCCCCCAGCGCACCAGGATGACCCTGCCCGCCGCCGAAGGAGCCCTGGCGCCGGCCGGCGGCTACGTCTTCGACACCAGCTACAACCTCGACGGCAGCGTGGCGGCGAGCAGCAGCCCCGCCGTCGGCGGCCTGCCCGCCGAGAACATCGCCTACACCTACGACGACCTCGGCCGCCTGGTCTCCACCAAGTCCCAGCTGTCGACCTACCTCACCGGCGCCGACTACACCAAGACCGGCAGGCTCATCGGCCTGCGCATGCAGTCCGGCGCCGCCGGAAAGCAGATCGACCAGACCTTCGACTACGAGTTCGGCACCGGCCGCCTGGCCAAGGCCACCACCTGGCACTTCGGCATGCCCGGCACCGACCGCAGCACCCAGTACACCTACCAGCCCGCCGGGAACATCACCCAGGTCAAGGACAGCTCCCGCGACGGCGTCGACAACCAGTGCTTCCGCTACGACGAGCTGTCGCGCCTGTCGGAGGCCTGGACCCAGACCGACGACACGCAATGCGCCGAGACCGGCGCGAACACCACCATCGGCGGCCCCGCCCCCTACCGGGCCACCTACACCTACGACGACACCGGCAACCGCCGCAGCGAATCCCTCTACGGCGGCGGCCCGGCAGGCGGCGTCCAGCAGTCCGACCGCACCTACGCCTACGACCCGGCCAAGGCGCACCGCCTCACCACCGTCTCCGGAGCCGCCTCCTACGCCTACGACGCCTCCGGCAACACCACCGAACGCCACACCCAGGGCGGCAACCAGACTTTGACCTGGAACGCCGAAGGCGAGCTCGAACGGGTCAACGACGACAAGAAGGGCGAAACCCGCTTCCTGTACGGCGCCGACGGCGAGCGCCTCATCCGGCGCGACAAGGACGGCACCACCCTGTACCTGCCCGGCCTGGAAGTCCACCTGGCCAAGGGCGCCACCGCCACCACCGCGCGCCGCTTCGTCGGCAACGCCATGCGCACCACCACCGGCGTCACGTACTACATCGGCGACCACCAGGGCAGCGCCGAACTGGCCATCAACGCCGAAACCGGCGCCCTGGGCCAACGCCGCTACGCCCCCTTCGGCCGTCTACGCGGCGCCCAGGGCGAATGGCCGCAGGAACATCAGCGCGGCTTCGTCGGCGGCATCACGGACACGGGCACCGACCTGACCACCCTCGGCGCCCGCAGCTACGACCCCGTCACCGGCCGCTTCATCTCCGTCGACCCCCTCATCCAGATGGGCGACTCCCAGCAGATGAACGGCTACAACTACGCCAACAACAACCCCGTCACCCTGGCCGACCCGACCGGCATGGCCCCCTGCTGCAGCGGCATCGCCTGCACGAAGTCCCTCGATCCCCCCTGCAGAGACGACCAGCTGGACGACGACGACTGCGAAGGCCCCTGCGACTTCGACAGGGCCAAGAAGGGCCTGGAAAGCGGGCGCGACCACGCGGAGAACGAGCGCCGGCAGCAACAGCAGATCGCCGGGCAGAACGCGGCGCTCCAAGCCTTGTTAGGCGCCGGCCTCGGCTTCATCAAAGACTTCCTGAAAATAGAGGACATCAAAGGCTGCTTCGGCGGCAGCGTGGGCAAGTGCGTCAGCCTGATCCTCGAAGTGGTGCCCGCCAAGAAGATCGGTGGCCTGATCTGGAAACTCGCCACCAGGGTCCGGATGGGCATCAAGATCTACAAGAAGGTCCAGGGCGCCGTCAAGGCGGCCCGTCGGGCCATCGAACAGCTCGACGCGAGAATCGAGGACATCAACAAAAAGATCGCCGCCATCGACGCGCTGATGGCCCGCGCGGCGAAACGCGGGAAGAATCCGAAGTCCGCGGGCACGTCGTGCAAGCTGTCCAACAGTTTCACCCCGGATACCAAGGTCCTGCTCGCCGACGGGACCGGAAAACGCATCGACCAGCTGAAACCCGGCGACAAGGTCCTGGCCACCGACCCGGAAACCGGCCGCACCGAAGCCAAGGAGATCCTGGCCACCATCGTCGGTGACGGCACCAAGAACCTCGTCACCATCACCGTGGACACCGGAAAGTCCGTGGGCGACATCATCGCCACCGACGGCCACCCCTTCTGGATAGAAAGCGAAAAGGCCTGGCGCGACGCCAGAGACCTGCGCCCCGGCCAGCTCCTGCGCACCGCCGCGGGCACTTACGTCCAGATCACCGCCGTCAAGTCCCACACCACCCAGGCCCGCGTCCACAACCTGACCGTCGCCGACATCCACACGTACTACGTACTGGTGGGCGCCACCCCGGTTCTCGTTCACAACTGCGGCAAAGGCTCGGACGCCGGCGACGTGGACAAACCCGAACCGATTCATCTGGCGATGGGTATCTCCAGCAAAGGGGGCGTCCAACTGCTGGACCGCTTCGCGGCCTCGGTGGGGGCTGTGACATGGAGAGGCGAGCCGTTCCGGGACCTGTTCACCAGCAACACCGCATCCAATCCGCAGCTGACCCTCATGATGAATCGGGTGCAAGAGCGCGGCGGACGCATCAGCTTCAACCTGGAGGAGATGGAGGACGTGCAAGGTGTGTTGAAGGGAACCTCGGGTATCGGGCTGAGAACGACATTCGAGCTTCAATACGTGTGCGGGCACGCGGCGATACGCGCCATTACGACATTCCACAATGGAGCCGCCCCATGCTGAACAGAGGCCCTTGACGCATGGACCCGGAGAGTCACTGGGCGGGGCTGCTCGCGGACTATGCGCCGCCGCACCCGGAGCGGAGCTGGTTCGAACCCCAGCTCTTGCCCCTGCTGCGCGCCGCGGCCGAGCAGCCCGCCCTCCGCCGGGTGTATCCGATCCTCACCCTGAACCGTCTCACGGTGTTTCACAGTCCTGAGGTCTTTCGATCGGCGCCCGAGGATCGGTGGCCGGCGGTGGTCGTGGGGTCCGACAATTTGTACGCCGTCGTCTCGGACGCGTGGTCGGACGAGGCCACGATGTACCTCACGACCGCTGATCCCGGCCTGGCGGCGGAGAAGCTGGCGAGCTTGGTCGGGGAGATCTTGGATAGCGGAATGTGACTTTCCTTATCGGCGGAAGCGCATTCGTCTCGTTCGCATATCGGCCGTGCCTCGGACACGATAAGGTTTTTTCGGGAAATGGGGGGATTCGTTTCGGTTGAGTATCCGTTGACGTCATTCCTCGACGCCCGGTCAATCATGTACAGGTGATCAAGTCACCAAGTGACGGCGTCCGCCTGCTCGGTCCGGTCGAGTTCCGGTGGGCGGGGGCGCCGGTGGCGTTGCCCAGGCGTCAGCAGCGGCTGCTGCTCGGCGTGCTGGCGCTGTCGGCCAACCGCATGGTTCCGCTGCAGCGGCTGGCCGAGGTGTTCTGGCCGGACGGGGTGCCGCAGGGCGGGCGCAGGCAGGTCCAGGTGCTGGTCTCCCGGCTGCGCGGGCTGCTCGCCGGGACGGACGTGGAGGTTCTCGCCGCCGGGTCCGGCTACGGGTTGCGCATCGATCCCATGGCGGTGGACGCGCACCGGTTCGCCGTGCTGACGGAGCGGGCCGCGAGCAGCCTTGACGACGAGGAGAAGGCCGCTCTGCTGCGGCAGGCGCTGGACCTGTGGCGCGGCCCGGTTCTCGACGAGGCGGCGGTCGGCGGCGCGCGTGACCTGATCTGCGTCAGGCTGGAGGAGGCGCGGCGCGAGGCGCTCGAAGAGCTCGCCGAGGCGTCGCTGCGGCTCGGGCGGCACCGGCAGATTCTCGGTGCGCTGGCCGAGGAGGTGGCGGCCGATCCCGCCCGTGAGCGGACGGCCGGGCTGCTGATGCTCGCGCTGTACCGTTCCGGGCGCGTCGCCGAGGCGTTCGACGTCTTCGAGCGGGTTCGCGCGCGGCTGTCCGGGGAGCTCGGGCTCGATCCCGGTCCCGCTCTGGTACGGCTGCGCCAGGACATCCTGCGCGGCGACCCCCGCCTCGGCGGGCGCTCCGGTGGCCAGGAGACCGTCGGGCGGACCGGTGATCTTGAGGGTGAAGGGCTGGTGATGCTGGGCCTGGGCCGGATCCGCTTCGCCCAGGACCGCTTCGCCGAGTCCGTGGCCGCCTACGAGGAGGCCAGGCGCGCCTTCCAGCGGCTCGGCGACCGGCGGCATCTGGCGGCCGCGATGTCCGGGCTGGGGACCGTACGGGCCGAGGGCGGGTGGTTCGCCGAGGGGGAGTCCGACCTGCTGGAGGCGGCGTCGATCTTCGCAGCGCTCGGCGACCTGGCCGGGCACGCGCACGCCACCTACATGCTCGGCTTCGTGGAACGCGAACGGGGCGACGACGAGCTGGCCCTGTGGCTGCTCGGCCGGGCACTGGAGGCGTACCAGAAGATCGGTGACCGGCGCGGTGAGGCCCTGCTGCAGCGCAGCGTCGGTCTCGTGCACCGGGCCAGGGGCGAGTACGCGCCCGCGGCGGCCAGGACCCGGGAGTCGCGCCGCCTGTTCACCTCCCTGGCCGACCCGCACGGCGCCGCCTACGCCGACCAGTCGCTCGCCAAGATCCGGATCCGCGTGGGCGACCTCCCGCAGGCCGAGCGGGCACTCCAGGCGAGCCTGCGCGTCTTCACCGGACAGGACGACCGCTTCGGCCGCGCGCTCGGCCTGCGCACGCTCGGCGAGCTCCGTCTGGAGCAGGGCGCGACGGCCGAGGCCAGGGTCGCGCTGTCGGCGTCCCTCAACCTCTGGGAGGCGCTGGAGCTCCCGCTGTGGCGTGCCCGCACGCTCACCAGCCTCGCCCACCTGGAGCACCGGTACGGCGAAGCCGCCCAGGCCGGCGCCGCCCGCCGGGAGTCGAGCGCCATCTTCAGCCGGATCGGCAGCCGTGAGGGCCGCTGACGTCGCCGGCAACCGCGTGGCAACAGGGCCCGCCTACAGTGCGCACGAGCATCGTGCCCTGCGCTGTGAAGGAGAGCCTCATGAGGCGATTAGCCATCGTCGCGGTGGCGTTCCTGCTGTCCACGATCGGAGTGGCGGCCGGGACGTCGAGCGCGGCGGCGGGACCTTGGGTGGAGCCGGGACTGGCCGCGCAGCTCGCTACGGGAGCCGAGCTGCGGGTCAACGTGGTGACGAGGGAACGCGCCGATCTGGCCGCCGCGTCCGGGGCCGGGCAGGTGCTCCAGACGTTGTCGCGCCTGCCCGTGCTCACCCTGCGTACCGGCGAGGCGGGGCTGCGGCGGCTGACCGGCCTGCCGGGCGTGGTCAGCGTGTCCGAGGACCGGCCGGTGCCTCCGGTTCTCGGGCAGAGCGTTCCGCTGATCGGCGGCGACCGCACCAGGGCGGCCGGGCTGACCGGCGCGGGCGGCGTCGTGGCCGTGCTGGACACCGGGGTCGCCGCCGGGCATCCGTTCCTGGGCGGCCGGGTCGTGGCGGAGGCGTGCTTCTCGCCCGCCGACTTCGACTACTCCGCCTCCAGCCTGTGCCCGAACGGCGCCGCCCGGCAGGAGGGCGCGGGCTCCGCCGACGCCGAGAGCGGGCAGTGCGCCGACGAGCTGCTCGACTGCTCGCACGGTACGCACGTGGCCGGGATCATCGCCGGTGACGGCGAAGGGCTCGACGGCGACGACGGCAGCGGCGTCGCGCCCGGAGCCGGCATCGTGGCCATCCAGATCTTCAGCAGGTTCGACTCCGACGACTTCTGCGGCTCCGGCCGCGCGCCGTGCGTGCTCAGCTTCCCCAGCGCCCAGCTCGCCGGACTGGAGAAGGTCCAGGCGCTGAAGCAGACGCTGCCCATCGTGGCGGCCAACCTGAGCCTGGGCGCCGGCAGGCACACCGCGCCCTGCGACGGCGATCCCCGCAAGGCCGTCATCGACACCCTGCTCGCCGCGGGCGTCGCCACGGTGGTCGCCGCGGGCAACGACGGCTACCCGGACGCGATCACCGCTCCGGCCTGCGTGTCCTCGGCGATCGCCGTGGGCAGCACCACCGACGCCGACACCCTGTCCTCCTTCAGCAACCGCGGCCCGCTCCTGGACCTGCTCGCCCCGGGCAGCGACATCATCTCCTCGGTGCCCGGGAACGGCTGGGCGCCGATGAGCGGCACCTCCATGGCCGCCCCGCACGTCTCCGGCGCGCTCGCCGTCCTGGGCCAGGCCTTCCCCGGGCTCGGCCCCGCCGCGCTGGAGGCCAAGCTGGAGGAGAGCGGGCGGGTCATCAGCTACCCGGGTGCCGCCACGCCACGTCTGCAGCTGGATGACGCCGCCCTGGACGCGACGCCCCGGCCGGGGCCCGACCAGTACTTCCACTCCCGCGGCAGGCTCCTGGACAACGTCCAGATCAGCGCGAACTCCGCCATGGCCGTTCAGGTCGCGGGCGTGGCCGGGCTGCCCGCCCAGGGACTGCGGGCCATCTCGCTCAACGTCAGCGCCAAGGGCGAGGGCTTCGGGTCGGGGGCGCTGGCCGTACACGCCTCGAACGAGCAGGAGCCGGACGGAAAGGTCCTCGCCTACGACAACACCCGCTTCGCCTCCACGATGATCATCACCAAGGCCGGCGCGGACGGGAAGGTCAAGGTCGTCAACCGCGGCACGGGCGCGGTCAGGGTGACGCTCGACGCGCACGGCCACACCCTCGACCACGCGGCGGCCGTCGTGGGCGGCACCTATGTCCCGATCACGCCGGCGCGGGTGGCCGACCGCACCGTCGTCCCCGCGTGGGGCAACCACCAGCTGTCCACCACCGGGATGCCCGGCCTGCCCGCCACCGGCGTGGCCCAGGTCGCCCTCACGGTCATCCTGAAGAGCCCCTCGACGGGCACGATGCGCGTGTACGCCGCGGGCGACGTCTTCCCGGCCGAGGCCAACGCCGACTACCCGGCGGGCATCGCCACGCAGTTCCACACGATCGTCAAGCCCGGCCCCGACGGGAAGATCAACGTGCACAACCTCGGCTTCGACAACGCCGAGATCTCCGTGGACGTCGCGGGCTACTACACCGCCGGGCAACGGGCGTCGGTCGTCAAGGCGATCCGCCCCACGCCCGCGGCCAGGGCGCTGGCGATCGCGGCGGGCGCCACCAGGACGCTGCGTTTCACCGGCCTCACCGCGGTCGGGCTGACCGTCGCCGCCAGGGGCGCGGCGGCCGGCGTCGTCTCGGTGGTCCCGCAGAACGGGCCCACGACCTCGCGGGTGGTCGCGTATCCGGCGGGCAAGGACGCCGTCGGCTTCACCACCGCCGCCGTGCGCGCCGACGGGTCGGTGGTGCTGAAGAACGAGGGGACCGGACCGGTGAGTGTCGACGTCGATGCCTACGCCCACTTCGCGAGGGGCTAGAAGGGGAGGCGGGCGCATGAGCCCCGTGGCGGTGGACGGGTTACACGCCCGCAGACTCGCGGCCGAACTGCGTGTGCTCAAGGCCGCCTCCGGCCTGGGACTGGTCCAGATGGCGGCGCGTACACACTGCAGCAAGTCCTCGCTCGAGCGCTACCTCAACGGCAAGCTGCTGCCATCCCGGCAGGCCGTCGAAGCCATCAGCGAGGCGTGCCGCGGGGACACCGCACGGCTGGTGGCGTTGTGGGAACTGGCCGTGGCCGATCCGCCCGCGTGGGGGCGTCCGGCCCAGCTTCCGCATGACGTGGCGGGCTTCACCGGCCGTACCTCCGAACTCGCCCGCCTGGCGGCTCTGGTGCCGGACGCGGGCGACGCCGTCGCGATCGCGGTGATCGACGGAGTGGCCGGCGTCGGCAAGAGCGCGCTGGCGGTGCACTTCGCGCACCGCGTGGCCAGCCGGTTCCCGGACGGCCAGCTACACGTCGACCTGCGCGGTTCCGGCGCCGACCCGTTACCGCCCGCCGAAGCCCAGGCCCGGTTCCTCCGGGCGCTCGCCCCCGGCCTGCGGCACCTGCCCGCCGAGGTGGGTGAGCGGGCCGCCCTGCTGCGCAGCCTGATCGGCGACCGGCGCATGCTCATCCTGCTGGACGACGCCGCCGCGAGCGACCAGGTCCGCGCCCTGCTGCCCGGCAACGCCGGATGCCTCGTCCTGGTCACCAGCCGCCACTGCCCGGGCGGTCTGGTCGCCCGCGACGGCGCCCACCACCTCGCCCTGGGCCCGCTCACCGCCGCCGAATCCGCCGACCTGCTGGCCGCCGCCGCCGGCGCCGAACGCGTCGCCGCGGAACCCGAGGCCGCCGCCCGCCTGACCCGGCAGTGCGGATACCTTCCGCTGGCCCTGCGCGTGGCGGCCGGACGCCTCATCGTGCGCCCGTCGCTCACGATCGCCGCTCTCCTCGCCGACCGGCGCCGATGGGACGACCGGGAGGCGGCACGGAGGGCGTCTCGCCGGGCCCAGGCGGTGTGGGCGTTCAACGTGCTGGGCCTGCGCGACGGCCCGGCCGAACTCCTGGAAACGCTGGCCATCGCCTACCTGATCGAACACCAGGACGTCCACGGCGGGTCAGGCCTGGTAGAGCCAGATCCAGTTGCCGCTCGGGTCGCGGACGGCCGAGCATCGGGGCATGCCGCCGGGGTCGTGCGGGGCGACGGCCTCCATCGCGCCGGCGGTGACGGCGCGGGCGTGGCAGGTGTCGATGTCGTCGGTCAGCAGGCCGAAGGTTGAGGTGCCGGGACGGTCCATGTGGTCCGGGGAGGCGATGAGGTGGATCAGGAAGAAGTCGTCCTGGCCGTGAGTGCCGAAGAGGAAGGCGGAGTGGTCGGCTTCCTCGGTACGCCTGGCCACGTCGTAGCGGAAGGCGAACGCCTCGGCGTAGAAGGCCACCGCCGCGCCGAGGTCGTCGACGGCGATCTTGAGCTGGACGGGGCGGCAACCGGTCCGGACGTCTGGCATGGTGAATCCCTCCTGGAGGAAGCGCTGGGTGTCGCCGATCCTGGCGGTCAGCAGGTCTCGGCGGCGTTGGAGCAGGCTCAGGTGGCGGGCCAGGATCTCCCTGGTCACGGCGCCGGTCTCGTCGTCGACGATCTGGCGGATCTGGTCGATGGGCAGGTCGTCCCATCGCAGCATGCGGATCTGCCGGGCCCGCCCGGCCTGCGAGCGGCGGTAGCGGCGGTATCCGGTGGCGGGATCCACCGAGGCCGGTGCCAGCAGGCCGACCTCGTCGTAATGGCGCAGCGTGCCGACCGACAACCCGGTCAGCCGGGCGAACCGGCCGATGGTCACTACCTCATCGTCATCCACCCCTCCACCATCGGCCCTCCGGTAGCCCGAGAGTCAATGCGGAGGGCGTTTCAGGCCAGTTCGGCGAGGTCCTCGGCGCTGAGCCGCAGATCTCCGGCGGCGATGTTCTCCTCCAGGTGCGCGACTGACCCGGTGCCCGGTATCACCAGGATCGACGGCGACCGGGTCAGGAGCCAGGCCAGCGCGACCTGCGGCACGGTCGCGCCGTGCCGGGCGGCGACCCCGGCCAGGCGCGCGGTCACGGCCTCGTCGAACTCGCTGATGGGGAAGAACGGCACGAACGCGATCCCCGCCCGCGCGCAGGAGTCCACCATGGCCTCGTGCCGCCGGCGGCCGACGTTGTACAGGTTCTGCACGCACACGATCGGCGCGATGGCCAGCGCGCGGGCGAGCTGGGGTGCCGACACGTTGGAGATGCCGAGGTGCCGGATCACTCCTTCGTCCCGCAAGCCGGACAGTGTCTCGAGCGCCGACTCCATGGAGCCCTCCCCGGGTGTGACGGCGCCGTCCATCCGCAGGTTCACCAGGTCAAGGCGGTCGGCTCCCAGCGAGGACAGGTTCGCCTCGACGGCGCGGCGCAGCCCGTCGGCGGTCAGCCCGACGCGCGTGCCGGGCTCGCGGTCCTCCTCGCCTTCCATGATCGGCCCGACCTTGGTGGCGATCACCAGGCCGGCCGGATACGGGTGCAGGGCCTCGCGGATGAGGTCGTTGGCGGCCACACCGTCGCGGCGGTAGTAGTAGCTGGTGTCGAGGTGGTTGACCCCGAGCTCCACCGCACGACGCAGGACGGCGAGCGCGGTGTCGTGGTCCGGCCTGCGGGCGCCTTGCGGCCAGCCGGTCAGCTTCATGGAGCCATAGCCGATCCGGGTGAGGTCGAGATCGCCACCGATCGTGAGGTGTCCGGCAGACCTGGCGTCTGGCGTGCGTGCTGTGGTCATGGCGACAGCAAAGCAGACGACCCCTCCTTCTCCGCGTCCCGGGCAGCCGGGCGAGCATGACCGGCACGCCACCCCTCCACCCCGCCGTGCCGCGCCTGGAGCACTCCACCCTCTAGCCGGCCGAGGACGCCTGACGGGAGCGCAGGCGGGCCGTCCCGTCCGGGTCCGGGTGACCGTCGGCGTCGAGGGCGACCAGGTAGACCTCGCGTGCCCGCGCCGCGGTGATCCAGCCCTCGCGCACGTCGCGGGCGACCGCGCCCGGCGCGCGGGTGTGCGGGGGACCGTACCCGCCGCCCCCGCTGGTGCGGGCGAGCAGCCGCTCGCCGTCCTCGACGTGGACCGGGCCGCAGATGTCCACCGGACGCAGCGTCCCGTCGCGCTCCCGCTTGAGCTGGGCCGAGGGCGCGCCGGGCAGGCCGCCTCTGGCGCCCATCATGGGGTTGATCGAGCCGTCATTGGCGTAGATGGCCGCGATCGTGCCGCCGAGCGGGCCGTACTCGACCTCCAGGCCCGGGGCGCCCCGGTGCCGGCCCGCTCCTTCGGTGTCGGGCGCCAGCCGCCGACGGTGGATGACGATCGGCTGCTTGAGCTCGTCGATCTCCACGCTGTCCAGCAGTAGTGTGCCGCCGCTGCCCAGGTCGCTCATGGTCAGCCAGCCGTCGGCGGCCGGTCCGCCGGCACCGCCGTTGGGGCCGATGAAGATCTGGTTGACGAAGGGGGCACCGGTCCGTTCGTCGGTGCCGGACACGACGGCCTCGGACGGGGACATGCCGGAGCCGACCTCCGCCAGCCCCATGTCCGCCCCGATCTCGGCCATCGCGCGCTGGACGAGGTTGCCCACCCGGTTGGCCAGGTTCGTGGTGGCCACCGAACAGCTGAAGGGGTGGCGGGGTATGCCGACGACGCAGTTGTCGCGCAGGGCCACCCGTACCCGCCGGAAGCTGCCCTGGTTGTGCGGGATGGTGTGGTCGACGCTGTTGAACACGCCGATGAGCGCCGCCGTACGCGAGGACGCCTCGCTGAGGTTCAGGCCGGACGGCACGCAGTCGGGGTTGTCGCGCAGATCGACCTCGATCATGCCCGCCTCCGGCCGGACGGCGACCGTGGCCTGGATCGGCACGCCGTCGGGCACGCCGGGGAAGGGATCGTGCCGGGTCGCGGTGGTCGCCACGCCGGCGGGCAGCGCCCGGATCGCCGCCTCCATGCGGGCTTCGCCGTAGTCGAGCCAGTCGCGGGCGAAGCCGGTCAGCGCGTCCCAGCCGACCTCGTCGGCGAGCTGGAGCAGCGCGCGTTCACCGATGCGGGCGCTGCCCAGGACCGCGAGGTAGTCGCCGCGCCACTGCTCGGGCACCCGGATGCGCATCTCGCACATGCGCAGGATGTCCGCGCAGTCGGCGTACGCGTCCTGCACCCGGACGACCGGGAAGATCAGCGCCCCCTCCTCGTACACGTCGCGGGCGCTGGCCATGTAGGTGGTGGGCACCGAGTTGCCGCAGTCCGCCTGATGGGCCTTGGCCAGCACGGTGAAGCGGTGCACGCCGTCGTCGTCCACGACCGGCACCAGGATGGAGTGGTCGGCCGCGTGCGTGTTGCCGTGGTAGGGCGAGTTGTGCAGGAAGGCGTCACCCGCCCGGGGCCGCGGATAGAACTCCAGCATCGACCGGGCCTGCAGGTCCGGGCCGCCCATCACATGGATCGGCGGGCTGTCGCCGGTCATCAGCACCTCGCCGGCCGCGGTGAGCACGCAGCAGGAGAAGTCCCTGGCGGTGTTCAGCACGCCGGAGCGTCCCGAGCGGGCCAGGGTGTTCGACATCCGGCGCACGATGGCCTCGAAGCGGTGGCTGAGCACCGCGAGCCGGGCTCCGTCCAGCCGCTCCCCGGTACGGCCCGGCGCGGGCGCTGCTTGCACGCTGGTCATGCGGCGTCACCTCTGTTGATGATCAGGGAGCCGGAGGGGCCCAGCTCCGCCGTGCCAGTGGTGTCGGCGATCACCACCGTGGTGAACGGCGACTCGATGAGCACCGGTCCCGGCACCCGTTCCCCCGCCGTGATCGTGGCCAGGGGCCGTACCGGGACGTCGGCCATGCCGTGACCGGCCACGAAGGCCCGCCGTACCGATGGCCGCCGCGGATCGGCGAGCCGGGTCGTCAGCGTGCCCCCGGAGCCGGGCAGCGCGACGCACGAGATGTTTGCGGTTGACCCGGTCGGCCAGCCACGCCATGGGGATTCCGCCGACCGTCAGCGCGACGCCCGCCAGCCCGGCCATCGCGGTGAGGAAGGCGGCGGAGATGCCGAAGTAGTCCCTGATGTCCGGCGCCAGCGTGGTGGTCGCCTCGCGGGTGAGTTGTTCGAGGGCCACGAGCGGGATGGCGGTCGCGCAGATCGACCAGCCGCCGTGGCGGAGGGTGTCGAGCAGTCCCGGCTCCGTGGCTTCGGCACCGGGCAGCAGGTCGTCCGGCAGGACGACGGGTTCGGACGGATCCGGCACGTCGGCGGCGGTCATGAGTCGCCCTCTTCCTTCGGGGCGCCGTTAGAGGTGCTCGTCCAGCCAGTCGAAGGTGAACTCGGCCGCCGTCGCGGTCCCGCCGGTCTGGCAGTGCAGCTGCGCGGTCGAGGTCGCGTCGAAGAGCAGGAAGTCCTTCGGGCAGGTCAGCGCGTCGTAGAGCTGCTCGGCGTGCCCCGCGGAGAACCGCTCCTCGGTGCCGTCCATGACCAGCGTGCGGCAGGTGATCCGCCCGGCCACGTCGGTCAGGTCGCAGGCGTCGAGCTCCTTGAACAGCTCGTACGGTGTCTGCACGCCGTGCTTCCAGGAAGAGTCGCGGATGAACCACTCGGCCAGCGGGGAGGCGTCGCCGAGGGCGGCCGCGGCGGCGTTGAACGTGTCGGGCCCCTGCTCCAGGGCCTGACTGAGCGTCTCCGGCAGGTTCTCCTTGATGGAGGCGCCCCACTTCAGCACGCCCGGGTTGGCCACGCACACCTTCAGCCGGGACTCGAACGCCGCCGCCCGGGGCGCGAGGTAGCCGCCGAAGCTCAGCCCCATGAGGCCGATGCGCTCGCGGTCGACGCCGTCGAGCTTCTCGGCCACGTCCACGATGGGGGAGACGACGTTCTCCCAGTCGTGGCGGAAGTGGAGGTTGTTCACCCGCAGCGCCGCGCCCTGCCCCGGTCCCTGTACGGCGAGGCAGTGGTAACCCCGCCTGATCGCGTTGTCGTAGACCCAGCGGGTGTCCTCCGCCCAGGCGTCACGCCCCTGGAAGAAGATCAGCAGGGGCGCCGGTCCTTTGGCCAGCGGGGAACGGTAGAGGTAGGACGGCAGGAAGCTGTCCTGGTAGGGAATCTTGAGCAGTTGCCCCGGATAGTCCGACAGCTCGAGGTAGCGGTCGTAACAGGCGTAGGCCGCGACCGCGTTCGCCCTGACCCTGGGGTCGCCGGGGAAGCTGAAGTGCAGCAGCGAGGTGCGCCAGTACGTCGAGGCCCGCAGGTAGGCGTCGGCGGCGCTGACCAGCCGCCCCTTCCGCTCGGCCGCCTCGGCCCGCCGCTGCAGCCGCGAGGCCACGTCGGACCAGGCCGTGACCCAGCTCTCCTCGTCGTCGACCCGGATCCTCCCCGCGGCCTCCAGGCATTCGCCGAGGTCGGACATGCCGAAGAACATCATGCCGAGCGTGTGCTTGATCTGGTCGTCCATCACCTCGTTGCCGATGAACACGTGGGAGGTCCAGTGGTCGCCGGGGAAGTACGGATTGGGCCGGGTGTCGGTGGACGTCGTCATGAGAACCTCTCGGCTGGGTGGGGAGCCCGCGCGGCCCAGGGGCGCGCGGCCTCGAGCTGGGCGGCAAGACGGAAGAGCATGCCTTCGTCGCCGTAGGGCGCGACGAAGTGGGCGCCGAGCGGGATCCCGGCGGCGTTCCAGTAGAGCGGGATCGACACGGCCGGCTGGCCGGTGATGTTGATGAGCGTGGTGAACTGCAGGAAGGCGCCCATGAGGGCGAGACCGCCGGTGGCGAACGCGCCGAGCGGCGGTGCCGGGGCGGCGGTGGCGGGCGTGAGCCAGAGATCGTAGGGCGCCTGGAAGGCCGCCAGGTCGTCGCACAGGGTCTGCAGCTCGGCCAGGGCGTCCATGTAGTCGCTCAGGCTCGTCGCGCCGGACCGGCCCTGTTCGATCATGGCCCAGGTGGCGGCCTCGAAGTCCTCCTGCCGGGCCTTCTTGCCGGTGACGCGTTCGAGGTGGGCGACGTCCCAGGCCAGACCGCCCGCGGAGACGGTCGTGAACGGCCTGGCGAGATCGGAGTCCAGCTGGGGCGTGCCCTCCTCCACGTGGTGGCCGAGGCTTTCGCACAGGCGGGCCGCGTCCTCCACGGCCGCGACGGCGTCCGGGTGGAGCGGGGCGCCGAGGAGCGGCTCCCTGGTGAAGACGATCCGCAGCCTGCCGGGGTCGGTTCTGGTCTCCTCCAGGTAGGGGCGCGGTGGCGGGGGTGCGACGAAGGGGTCGCCGGGCAGCGGCCCGGCGGTGGCGTCCAGCAGGGCGGCGCAGTCGCGGACGCTGAGCGTGATCGCGTGTTCGCTCAGCACCGCGATGCGCATGGAGACCCCGGCCCGCCGGCGGGCGGAGGCGATGCGCAGCCGGGTCGGCTTCAGGCCGAACACGCCGCAGCACGAGGCGGGCACCCGGATGGAACCGCCGCTGTCGCTGGCGTTGGCCATCGTGACCATGCGGGCCGCGACCGCCGCGGCGGCGCCGCCGCTGGAGCCGCCGGCCGACAGGTCCGGGTCCCAGGGGTTCCTGGTGGGACCGAACAGCTCCGGTTCGGTGGTCGGCTGGAGGCCGAACTCGGGCAGGTTGGTCTTGCCGCAGACCACGAGCCCGGCGGCCTTGTACCTGCGGGTGAGCTCACCGTCCCGGCCGGGGACGTAACCGGCCAGGAACCTGCTGGCGGAGGTCATCGGGACTCCCGCGTAGGCCACGCCGCCGCCGTCCTTCAGCAGGAACGGCACGCCGGTGAACGGCCCCTGCGGCAGTGGGCCCGCCAGCGTCGCGCGGGCCTCGTCGTACATCGTGGTGACGACCGCGTTGATCGCCGGGTTCGTCTTCTCGATGCGGTCGATCGTGTCGTCCAGGAGTTCGGCCGGGGTGACCTGGCCGGTGCGGACGAGCTCGGCCTGGGCCAGTGCGTCCAGGCCGTCGGGCGCTACCCGGCCGCCCATGGCCAGAAGTAGTTAAGTGCTTTAATCATATGGGGAGTGTAGCCACTTTCTCGTCGTACGCAATGGGGCGGAGCGCCTCAATCCATTCAATTAGGCTGTGGCCGATCAAGGACGCAGTGTGAAGGAGAGACATGGACAAGGGTATGGACGCCGACCTGCTCGCCGCCGTCCGGACGATCGTCCGCCTGGCCCGCATCGCCCAGCAGGCGTGCGAGGAGGGCGGTCTGACCATGCCGCAGTACCGGGCCCTGACCAGCGCGGCCGCCGGCCGGCAGCGGGCCTACGAGCTGGCCAGGTACACGGCCGTGAGCCGGCCGGCGATCTCCGCCCTCACCAACGGAATGGTCAGGAGCGGCCTGATCGAGCGCAGTGGGCTGGCCTCCGACGGGCGCGGCGTGGTCTTCGACGTCACCCGGCATGGCCACGAGGTCCTGGACGCCGTGAACCTCCTGCTCGTCGAGCGTTTCCAGGAAGTGCTCGGTGACGCCGGGGAGGCCCTGAAGGCGCTCAACGGCGAGGCGCTCGAGGAGGCGCTCGAACGGCAGGCGGACAAGGACTTCGGTCCGGCCAAGTAGGGCGCGTGTCCATATAGTTAAGGCATGGAACTAGATGCTCCTTCCTCCCGGCTGTCCGAACGCGAGATCCTGAAGTCACTGGCCGGGCTGCTGCTCGCCTTGTTCTCCGCCGTGTCCAGCACGCTGATCGTCACCAACGCCGTGCCGTCGATCGTGGCCGCCCTCGGCGGAAGCCAGGCGCAGTACACCTGGCTCGTGGCGACCTCCCTGCTCACGATGACCGTCAGCATCCCTCTGTGGGGGCGGCTGGCCGACCAGTTCGACAAGCGCAAGGTCGTGCGGGTGGCGCTCGCGCTGTTCGCCGCCGGGTCGGTGGCCGCAGGGACGTCCCCCACCATCGAGATGCTCATCGGCATGCGCGCCGTCCAGGGCGTCGCGATGGGCGGGTTACTGGCCACGGCCCAGGCCATCGTGGCCGGCATCGTCCCGCCGCGGCAGGGCGGGCGCTACGGCGGCTACATCGCCACCGTGATGGCCCTCGGCACCCTGTGCGGGCCGCTGATCGGCGGCGCGATCGTCGACACCGCCTGGCTGGGCTGGCGCTGGTGCTTCTTTGTGGTGGTCCCCTTCGCGATCGTGAGCCTGGTCATCCTGAACCGGTACCTGCGCGTGCCCTGGATCCGGCGCAAGGCCCGCGTCGACTACCTCGGCGCGCTGCTGACCACCGTGACCGCCATGACTCCAGCGGTGTGGGTGACCTTCGCCGGCCGCGCCTACCCGTGGTGGTCCTGGCAGAGCGCCGCGTGCCTGGCCGGCACGCTCGTCGCCGGTGTCCTTCTGTACCTCGCCGAACGGCGGCACCCCGACCCCGTCGTACCGCTGTCCCTGCTGCGCCTGCGCACGACGGCGCTGGCGATCGCCGGGAGCTCGGCGGTGGGGATGGTCATGTTCAGCTCGATCGTCTTCATCAGCCAGTACTTCCAGCTCGCCCGCGGCCACTCGCCGACCGAGGCCGGGCTGCTGTGCATGCCCATGATGGTGAGCACCACGCTCGCCTCGCTCGGCTCCGGTCACCTCATCACCCGGTTCGGACGCTGGAAGGGCTTTCTGGTGGGCGGCTCCGCCACGCTCGCCGCGGGTCTGGCGCTGCTGGCGGTCCTCGGCTCGGGACCGCCCACCTGGTACGTCGTCGCATCGACCATCCTCGTGGGTCTCGGCATCGGGGTCGTGATGCAGAACTACGTGCTCGCCGTCCAGAACAGCGCGCCCGCCGACCGGGCCGGCGCGGCGAGCGCGTCGGTGTCGTTCTTCCGCTCGCTCGGCGGGGTGATGGGCATGTCCGTGCTGGGCGCGATCGTCACCCACGCCGTGGACGCCGCCCGGGGGTACGGCCCGGCCGTACGGGAGGCCTATGCCGGGGCGACGGGAACGGTCTTCGCCGTCTCGGCCGGGCTGGCGATGGTCAGCCTCCTGGCCGCGCTGGCGATCAGGGCCGTCCCCCTGCGCGCCTGATCAGCCGGGTAGCCCGGCGACCGCGGCGCCGAGGATCTCCAGGTGCAGATCGACGTCGGCCTCGGTGGTGTCCGGGCACATCAGGGCCATGTTGTGGAAGGGCGTCAGCATCACGCCCCGGTTGAGCAGGTACAGGTGGAGGTAGTCCTCGAGCGTGGCGTCGGTCGACCGGTAGGACTCGGTGCCGTTGCGCGGCCCGGGCGTCATGAACCGGTACTCCGAGCGCGCACCGAGCTGGGTCACCACCCACGGCAGCCCGTGGGCGTCGATGAGCCGCCGCACGCCCTCGGTGTACCGGGCCGACAGGGCGATCATCCGCTCGTAGGCGCCCTCGGTGAGCACCTCGCCGAGGGTGGCCCGCGCCGCCGCCATCGACAACGCGTTGCCGGCCAGTGTGCCGCCGACGCCCCCGGTGTCGACCAGGTCGAGGTCACCACGCCCCAGCAGCCGCCCGGCCAGCTCGCCGGTCAGCCCGTAGGCGCCGATGGGCAGTCCGCCGGCGATCGCCTTGCCCACGGTCACGACGTCGGGCCGCAGTCCCCACGCCCTGGTGCAGCCGCCCGGTCCGGCCGAGACGGTGTGCGTCTCGTCGTTGATCAGCAACGTCCCGGCCCGCCTCGTCAGCTCGCGGACCGCGGCCAGATAGCCCGGCTCGGGCAGGACGATGCCCATGTTGGTCATGGCCGGCTCCATCAGCACGGCGGCCACGTCGCAGGGGGCCAGTTCCCGCTCCAGCGCCTCCACGTCGTTGAACTCGACCACCCGGCTGGTCCGCGTGACGTCGTAGGGCGCGCCCACGTTGCCCGGACGCGGCACCGGGCCGTCCGGCCCGGTCACGATGAACGACTCGTCGACGCTGCCGTGGTAACTGAAGCTCATCACCAGCACCCGCGGCCGCTCGGTGACCGCGCGGGCCAGGCGCAACGCCCACCGGTTCGCGTCGGTGGCGGTCAGGGCGAAGCTCCACCGGCTGAGGCCGAACCTGCGGGTCAGCTCCTCGGCCACGGCCGCGGCGTCCTCGGTCGGCATCATCGTGGTGGCGCCGCCGAGCTCGGCGTAGCGCCTGCTGACCGCCTCGACCGTGGCCGGGGGCGAGTGCCCGGCCATCGCCCCGGTGTCTCCCAGGCAGAAGTCGGCGAGCTCGTGGCCGTCGGCGTCCCACACCCGCGCCCCGGAGGCACGATCCAGGTACAGCGGGAACTCCGCGGCCGACTTGGCCATCCAGGTCATCGGCACCCGGCCCAGCAGATGGTCCGCGCGCTCGTGCGCGGCGCGCGATCGGGGGTTGCGGGCGGCGTAGGCGGCCCGTTCCTTGGCCAGCGGTTCGCTCAACATGTCGCTCATCGTGACGGCCTCCTAGGGATGAGACAGTCATTCTGTACGTCTGTTCGCGTTGTTTTCAAGCTTTTCGATGGCACTTTGGATTCGAGCAAGCCAATCGCTTGCCGCGACCGGTATCGGGAAGCGATACGATCGAGGGGCTGACGAGGTGGCCGGTGCCGTACGGTGGGACCCGCCGCAGTGAAGATCAGCGTGGGAGGCGCCGCGTGGCCGAGGACAACCGGGCACACCAGGTCGAACTCGACGAGATCGACAAGTCGATCATCCGGGTTCTCCAGGTGGACGGCCGCATGCCGTACTCCAAACTGGGGCCGGAGGTCGGGCTGTCGCGCGCCGCGGTGCGTCAGCGGGTGCAACGGCTCCTCGACAGCGGCGTCATCGAGGTGGTGGCCGTCTCCGAGCCGTTCAAGATGGGCTTCAACGTCCAGGCCATGATCGGGATCAACGCGGACGGGGACCTGCGGGCGGTCGCCGCCGCGTTGTCGGACGTCGACCAGATCGTCTACGTGGTGTTGTCCTCCGGGCGCTACGACATCCTCGTCGAGGTCATCGGGCGCGACTCGGCCGAACTGCTGACCATCCTGAACGACGTCGTCCGGCGCGTTCCCGGGGTGCGCAGCACCGAGTTGTTCACCTACATGAAGATCGAGAAGGTCACGTACTCGTGGGGCGCGCTGTGACGCGGGCACCCGCCACCTGACCTCACTCCTCCATCAGCGCCGCCGCCTCCTCCTCCGAGAGCCGGTCGATCTCCGCCGCCAGGTGCGCCTCCACCGCCGCCGCCAGCCGGCGGACCGTCCGGGTCAGGAAGAGCGTGTTGAGCGGCAGTTCGATCTCCAGCTCCGAGCAGATCCTGGCCACGACCCGGGTGCCGAGCATCGAGTGCCCACCGAGGTCGAAGAAGTCGTCGTCGATGCCGAACCCGTCCCTGCCCAGGACGTCGGTCCAGACGTCGTGGACCAGTTCCTCCGCGGCCGTCTCCGGCGTGGTGGCCGTGGCGGTGGCGGGGGCGGCCTGGGGGGAGGGGAGGGCGGCGCGGTCGAGTTTGCCGTTGGGGAGCTTCGGGAAGTGGCCGACCGGCACGTAGAGACTGGGGACCATGGTGGGCGGCAGGCGGTCCCGGAGGTAGGCGCGCAGCTCGGCCAGCGGGGCCCGGTCGTCCACGTAGGCGACGAGGGCGCGACCGCCGGGGGCGTCGTCGCGGACGGCGGCCACGGCGCGGGTGACGCCGGGGTGGGTGGTGAGGGCGGTTTCGACTTCGCCCAGTTCGATGCGGACGCCGCGGACCTTCACCTGGTCGTCCACCCGGCCGACGAACTCGAGCGTGCCGTCGGGCCGGCGGCGGACCAGGTCGCCGGTGCGGTAGAGGCGGCCGCCGGCCGTACCGAAGGGGTCGGGGACGAAGCGGGTGGCGGTCAGGGACGGGCGGCGGTGGTAGCCGCGGGCCAGGGCGTCGCCGCCCAGGTAGAGTTCGCCGACCACGCCGGGCGGGAGCGGGTCCAGGCCCGGGCCCAGGACGTAGGACGTGGTGTTGGCCACGGGGCGGCCGATCGAGATGGCCGTGTCGCCCGGGTGTACCCGGTGGGTGAGGGACCAGATGGTGGTCTCGGTGGGGCCGTACATGTTGTGGAGCTCCCGGGTCTTGCCCAGCAGGCGGCGGGCCAGGGGGAGACCGAGGGGTTCGCCGCCGCTCAGGATCTTCGGCAGGCCGTCCGGGAGGTCGTCGATGATCTCCTCCAGGACCGACGGGGGCGCCTGGACGGTCGTCACGTCCGCCAGGAGCGGGGTGAGCTTGCCGTACGGCGGGGCGACCACGACCGCACCTCCCCGCAGCAGCGGCCCGAAGAGTTCGAGGGCGGCGATGTCGAAGGAGAGCGGCGTCAGCAGCAGCACACGCTCGGCCGCGGGGAAGGCCAGGCTCTCGACCAGGTTGACCACGCCCCGGTGCGGGACCATGACGCCCTTGGGCACCCCGGTCGAGCCGGAGGTGTAGATCACGTACGCGAGGTGGTCGAGCGTGACGGCCGGCAGCGGGCGGTGCTCCGCAACCTCGGCGGCCAGGTCGGTCAGCAGGGCCACTCCGGGCAGACGGCCCGCCAGTTCCGGGGTGGTGAGCGCGAGCTCGGTCCCGGAGTCCTCCAGCATGAGGCGCAGCCGCTCGGCCGGGTAGCGCGGGTCGAGGGGGACGTAGCAGGCACCGGACTTCAGGACGGCCAGCAGGGCGATCACGAGGTCGGCGCCGGGCGGGAGGCAGACCGCGACCGGGGACTCAAGTCCGACGCCGCGGGAGACGATCGCCCTGGCCAGGGCGTCGGCGTGGGCGTCCAGCTCGGCGTAGGTCAGGGTGCGCTCCTCGTGCGCGACGATCACCGCGGGGGCGTCCGGGCTTTCGGCGGCGCGTGCCGCCACGAGGTCGTGAAGGGGCGAGGAGGGGTATGGCAGGCGCGCCCCGTGCCAGGCGCCGGCCACCTCGGAACGGCGGGAGGCGGGCATGAGCGGCAGCCGCGACAGCGGCAGGGACGGGTCGGCGGTGGCCGCGTCGAGCAGGGCGAGGTATCCCTGCGCGAGCCCGGCGATCGTGGCCGGGTCGTAGAGGTCGGTGCTGTACTCCAGCCACCCGCTCATCTCGCCCTGCGCGTTCTGCAACTCCAGCGTGAGGTCGGTCTTGGTGGTCCCGGTGCCGATCTGGCCGCGTACGTCGAAGGGGAGCTGGTTGAAGGCGACCTGGTAGAGCGGGGTGCGGGCGGGGTCGCGGGGCGGGTTGAGCGCGCCGACGATCCGGGCGAAGGGCACGTCCTGGTGTTCGAGCGCCTCCAGGACGGTGGTGCGCACGCGGTCCAGGGCTTCGTCGAAGGTGGGGTCGCCGCCCAGGTCGGTGCGCAGGGGCAGGGTGTTGACGAACATGCCGATGAGCGGGTTGAGCTCGTCCTGGTCGCGGCCGGCCACGGGAGAGCCGATCACGACGTCGTGGTGGCCGCTCCAGCGGGCGAGCAGGGCGGCGAAGGCGGTGAACAGCACCATGAAGGGGGTGGCGCCGCGGCGCATGCCCAGTGCCGCCACCCGGGCCGTCAGCCCGGCCGGCACGGTGAACGGGTGGTTGGCTCCGGCGTAGCCGAGTTCGGCGGGGCGGGGGTGGTCGGCGGGCAGTTCGAGGGGAGCCGACCCGGCCAGGCGCCGGCTCCAGTACGCCAGGTCGTCCTCGAAGGTCTGCTCGCGCTGCCAGACGGCGTAGTCGGCGTACTGGACGGTCAGCTTGGCGAAGCGGGGGGCGCGCCGCTCGCGCAGCGACAGGTACGCCTCGGTCAGGTCGGCGCCGAAGATCTCCGCGGACCACGCGTCATAGATGGCGTGGTGGAAGACCTGGACGAGCCGCCAACGGCCGCCGCCGAGCCTGACCAGCCTGGCCCGCCACAGCGGCGCCCGGTCGAGGGCGAACGGCTCCGCGGCGTCCCGTGCGGCCAGCGCCGCCAAAGCCCCCTCGTCATCGGTCAGGTCGGTGCAGGCCAGCCGTACCGGGATCTCGGGAGCGATGAGCTGCATGACCTTCTCCTCGCGCAGCTCGAAGCGGGTGCGCATCGGCTCGTGCCGCTCGGCCACCAGCCCGAGCGCCCGCTCCATGAGCGCGGGCTCGACCTCGCCGAGCCGCTCCAGCCGGGAGATGCCCGCGATGTTGTACAGGGGCAGGCCGGGCAGAAGCGTGGTGAGGAACCAGACCCGTTCCTGCGCGGAGGATGCGGGGAAGGCGTCTTCGGTCACAGACATGCGCGAATCTCCCGGGTGATCGGCTCCAGCGCGCTGACCTCGCCGAGGGTGGCCAGCCAGTGCCATTGGTCCAGCGCGTGGTAGAGCCGGTAGAAGGCCAGCCGCTCGGCCCAGTCGCCGGGCAGCGTGCCGTACCCGTCCAGCAGGGCGCGGCGGCGGGCGGGGTCGTCCTTGACCGCGAAGTAGTCGGTGCGGGCCAGGTCCATGAGGGGGTCGCCGGCGAGCGCGTTCTCGACGTCGATGACACCCGTCAGCTCCCATCGCCCGTCGCGCTGGTCGGCCATGACGTTGCGCTCATGGAAGTCGTGGTGGAGCAGGACGGGCGTGGTGCAGCGCTCCAGCAGGCGGCGGTCGGCGCGCACGCGGGCGACGAGCGCCGCGTGCACGCCGGGGTCGCCGCCGAACTCGGCGAACTGGGCGACCTTGAGGTCGAACTGGCCGCCGAGGTAGGCGGCGTTCGTGGGTTCCTGGACCCCGTCCAGCGGGCCGTACGCGGTGAGTTCCACGCTGTGCACGGCCCGCAGCAGGCGGCCCATCTCGTGGTAGAGCCGTTCGACGGTCTCGGCGTCGAGGGAGGCGGAGACCTGCGAGAGCGGCCGGCCGGGGATCTTCGTCATCACCAGGTACGCCTGGGGCAGGTCACGCTTGGAGTCGTCGGCCAGGACCACGCCGGGCGCCGCCGCCCCGGTAGGGCCGAGCAGCTCGTACACCCGCTGTTCCTTGCGCATGCGGTCGGTGAACAGGCCGGGGTACAGCTTGAAGATCAGCTCGCGGCCCGGTGTCCTGACCTCGTACACCGCGCTGATCTCGCCGCCGGTGCGCAGCAGGACCCGCTCGACCGGCTCCCCGAGCAGGCGGGCCGCCGTGTCCGCGCTCAGCGGCATGGTCAGCGCCTTGGCGAAGGCGGGCGCGCTCCAGGCGAGGCTGACGGTGTTGCCCGCGCCGGCCTGCAGCGCCCGCGCGCCGACGAGGTCGTCGGGATCGGCTTCCGGCACCTCCCGGTCGAACCTGGCCAGGACCGGGATCCGCATCGACACCAGCGCGTGTACGGCGATGCCCAGGCCGAGCAGGACGTACATGAACCCGATGCCGCGCCCGGGTCCCACCCCGATCACCGCGCCGACCGTGGCGGCCAGGGCGCCGTCCGGCATGAGCAGCGGCTCCAGCACCCGCTCGCCCAGCGGCGCGACCACGGCCATGCCGACCGGCAGCGTGGACCAGGAGATCATCTGGTTGAACGCCATGACCCGGCCGTGGAAGCGCTGCGGCACCTTCACATGGATGATCGTCATGAAGACGCCGTTGACCACGGACAGGCTGCACCACAATCCGAACGCGCCAAGACCGACGGTCAGCGGGGAGGCGTACGCCCCGGTGACGACGGCGAACAGGCTGAGTCCCAGGGTGCCCAGCAGCACGGCGCGCATGCGGCGACGGCGCGGCCCGCCCCACAGCGCGACGATCATGCCGCCGAGCGTGGCGCCCAGGCCGCCGACGAACGCGATGCGCCCGGCGGTGCCGAGGTCGGAGAACGACAGCACCAGCGGTGAGATCGACATCAGCACCGCGGCCAGCATGACGTTGAGCACGGCGAAGTAGAGCAGCGCGGCCCGCAGGTGCCGGTTGCCCAGCGACATGCGGAAACCACCGGCGATCTCGGCGGCGAGCGTTTCGCGCCGCTCCAGCCCGAGGGTGGCGGGGAAGCGGATGACGGCCAGCGCGCCCAGCATCACGCAGAACCCGGCGACGTTGATCGCCAGGATGCCGCTCAGGCCGACTCCGGCCAGGAGCGCGACGGCCAGGAGCGGGGCGACGAACTGGGAGGTGCCGAGGAGCATCTGGACCACCCCGGCCGCGTGCCCGAGGTAGCGCTTGGGCACGAGCTGCGGCAGCGCCGCGGAGTAGGCGAGCCGCTGGAAGACCATCATGACCGAGAGCGTCGCGACGAGGGGGTAGATGTGCCAGGTGGCCAGGGTGCCGGTCCACAACAGCGCGCCGA
Organism: Nonomuraea sp. NPDC050394; assembly: GCF_044459065.1. Classification (NCBI taxonomy): domain Bacteria; kingdom Bacillati; phylum Actinomycetota; class Actinomycetes; order Streptosporangiales; family Streptosporangiaceae; genus Nonomuraea; species Nonomuraea sp. NPDC050394. The sequence continues at coordinate 73,161 of NZ_JBITIO010000012.1, forward strand.
AGATCAGCTGCACGCCGCCGGCGAGGCTGTTGCCCAGCGCCATCATCGCGCGTTTGCCCGACCGGTCGACGATCGCGCCGAGGAGCGGGGCGGCCAGGACGCCCGGCATGATCGCCAACGCGACCAGGAGGGCGAAGTTCAGCAGGGATCCGGTCGTGGTGTACACCCAGATCGGGATCGCGAAGTCGGTGATCGCCGTGCCGACCAGGGCGACGAGCTGGGCGGCCGACACGCTCAGGAAGCGCCGCATGCTCGGGGGCGGTGCCTGCTTCGCCGGCTGTTCCCGTTCCGTCTCCTCGACCCACCATCGGGCGGCCGGCCCCCTGGCGGAGCGGTTCAGCGCGGCGGTCGAGCCGTACTCCATCGCGATGTGCGTGTTGGTGAGGATCTGGGCGAGGTCGTCCGCGCGGTACTTCAGGTAGTAGTGGCCGGCTTCGCTGAGGACGACGAGCGCGGTGGTGGGCGACAGGAACCGCCACTCCCGGTAGCGCTCGCGGTAGTAGTCGGTCGCCGGGTCCTGCTCGCCGACGACCGCGATGACCGGGGCGCGCAACGGCTCCGCCCGCTCGCCGAGCATGCGGGTGAACGACTCCTCCGCGATCAGTGTGTCCCGGCGCTGGTTGCGGACCATGAACTTGACCTGCTCCTCGTCCAGGCCGGAGATGTCGTTGCCCATGGCCTTCATGCGGTTCTCGTAGGTACGGTCGCCGCGCAGCCGGTCGGAGCGCAGCAGCCTGCCCAGGGGCCCGGCGATGCGGCCCTGCGGCCGGGCGAAGGGGAAGATGGCGCCGATGTAGACGGCCTGGAGCTCACGGCCGGCGGCCTCCAGGCGCCGGGCGACCTCGGCGGTGACGGCGCCGCCGATGCCGCAGTGGCCGTACAGGGCGATCGGTCCCTCGATGCCGTCGAGGATTTCGCGCACGCACTGGCCGATGACCTCGTCCAGGGGCATCACCGGTTCGTCGGGGCGCCCGGGGTCGTGGCCGGGGAAGGCCATGGAGTACAGCGCGCACTCCTCCGGCAGGGCGTCGGCCAGCGGCTGGTAGACCAGGGCGCTGCCGCCGCCGTAGGGGAAGCAGACGAGCGTGAGCGCGGGCGTGGCGCGCGAGCGCGTGAGGCGGTGCAGGAGCTCGCGCGGCGTGTCCTCGTCCGGGGCGGGGCCCTCGATGAGCTCGGCCAGCGCCCGCACGGTGGAGTTCCGGAACAGGTCCATGACGCCGACCGAGCGGCCTTCGACCGGTGCGAGCAGCTTGCGCAGCCTGGCCACCACCTGGATGGCGACCAGGGAGTGCCCGCCGATCTCGAAGAAGTCGTCGTCGGCCCGGATGCCGGTCAGGCCGAGCAGTTCGCCCCAGATCCCGGCGACGGCGATCTCGGCCGGGGTGGTGGGCGGGGCGCCGTCCCCGGCGGTCCGGGTGGGGGCGGGCAGCGCGGCGCGGTCCACCTTGCCGTTGGGACTGAGGGGCAGCGCGTCCATGGTCACGTAGGCGCCCGGCACCATGTGGTCGGGCAGGATCTCCTTCAGCGCCGCCCGGAAGCCGGGGTCCGGGGCGTCGGTGACGACGTAGGCCACCAGGCCGTCCGCGCCGGCCACGACGAGCGCCTCGCGCACGCCCGCCTGCTCACGCAGCACGGCCTCGATCTCCCCCAGTTCCACCCGCTGGCCGCGGATCTTGACCTGGTTGTCCAGCCGGCCGAGGAACTCCACGGCGCCGTCGCGCCGCACCCTGGCCAGGTCACCGGTGCGGTACAGGCGTGAGCCGGGCGGGCCGTAGGGGTCGGGCACGAAGCGGTCGGCGGTCAGCGCGGGCCGCCCGTGGTAGCCGGGGGCCACCTGGACGCCGCCGATGTGCAGCTCACCGGGCACGCCGGACGGCACCGGCCGCAGCCGCGCGTCGAGGACGTGGATACGGGTGTTCTGTACCGGATGACCGATCGGAATCCGGCTATCGCCGGGCGCGCATCGCCAGGCGGTGACGTCGACCGCGGCCTCGGTGGGGCCGTAGAGGTTGTGTAGTTCGGTGCCCGGCAGGCGCTCGAAGAACCGGGCGGCGACGGCCGGCGGCAGCTCCTCGCCACTGCAGATGACCCTCTTCAGCGAGGCGCAGCGCTCGACGCCCTCCTCCTCCAGGAAGGCGGCGAGCATCGACGGGACGAAGTGCATGGTCGTCACGCCGCTGCCGATGATCAGGTCACGCAGGTAGGCGGTGTCCCGGTGCCCGCCCGGCTCGGCCACCACGAGGCGGGCCCCGGTGATGATCGGCCAGAAGAACTCCCAGACGGAGACGTCGAAGCCCGCGGGCGTCTTCTGCATGACCGCGTCCGCGCCGCCCAGGCCGAAGCGGCGCTGCATCCAGTCCAGGCGGTTGACGATGGCGGCGTGCGTGTTGGGCACACCCTTGGGGCGGCCGGTCGAGCCGGAGGTGTAGATCATGTAGGCCGGGTGGGCCGAGGTCAGCGGCGTGTCCGTCGCGGGGCGGGGCGCGTGGACCGTCTCCTGTGGCAGCAGGATCGCGGCCTGCGCGTCCCGCAGCATGAAGTCCAGGCGGTCGCGCGGGTAGTCGGGGTCCAGCGGCACGTAGGCGGCGCCCGCCCTGACCACGGCCAGCAGGCTCACGACCAGGTCGAGCGAACGCTCCATGCCGACCGCGACCCGGGCGCCCGGTCCCGCGCCCCGTTCGCGCAGCCGCCCGGCCAGCAGGCCCGAGCGCCGCTCCAGCTCGGCGTAGGTGAGGCGCTCCCGGCCGTACTCCACCGCGACGGCGCCGGGCGTACGGGCGGCCTGCTCCTCGAACAGCGCGCCCAGCGTCTTGTCTCCGGGGTACGGCTCGCGCGGCCCCTCGGCCAGCGCCAGGAGGTGTTCGTGTTCCCGCGGGGTCAGCATCTCCAGGTCCGACACCCGTGTGTCCGGCCCGGCGACGGCGGCGCGCAGCAGGGTGGCGAACCGGGTGCCGAGTTCCTCGACCGTGGCCGGGTCCAGCAGGTTCCGGTTGTAGACGAACAGCGCGTCGAGCCCGTCGTCGCGCTCGGTGAGGAACAGCTCCAGCTCGTAGGGCGCGGCCTGGGCGGTCAGCGGGTACGGCTGCGCCGCCAGTCCCGGCCAGGCGAAGCTGTCCTCATCATAGCTCTGCAGGGCGAGCGCGGCCTGGAAGACGGCGGTGCGCGAGACGTCCCGGGCGTGCCCGAGCTCCCCGACGAACTGCTCGAAGGGCAGCCGCTGGTGGCTGAAGGCGTCCAGGGTGTTCTGCCTGACCCGGGTGAGCAGTTCGGTGAAGGTGGGATCGCCCTCCAGGTCGGCCCGCATGGCCAGCATGTTGACGAACATGCCGATGAGGGGTTCGAGCTCGCTGCGCGGGCGCCCGCCGACCGGCGTGCCGACGGCGAAGTCGGTCTGCCCGCTGTGGCGGCCGAGCAGGACCTGGTAGGCGGCCAGCACGACCATGTACAGCGTCGCGTCGTGCTCCCTGGCCAGGCGGTTGGCGGCGGCCAGCAGGCCGGGGCCGAGCCGGAAGGAGTGGGAGGCGCCATCGAAGGTGGCCACGGCGCCGCGCCGGCCGTCGATGGGCAGGTCGATGGGTGGCACGCCGGCCAGCCGTTCGCGCCAGTAGGCCAGGTCGGCCTGGTCGGCCGGGCGGGTGCGCTGCCAGAGGGCGAAGTCGGCGTACTGCAGGGTCAGTTCGGGCGGGGTCTCGCCGGCGTAGAGCGTGCGCAGTTCCCCGGCCAGGATCTCCAGCGACCATCCGTCGCCGGCGATGTGGTGGAGCGTCACCAGCAGGATGTGGTCGTCGTCGGCCAGGCGGACGAGCGCGGCGCGTACGGGCGGTTCGGTGGCGATCACGAAGGGGCGGGCGAGTTCGGCGCCCAGGAGGTCGCGGGCGTGCGCCTCGTCGGTGGCGGCCAGCCGCCGCAACTCGACGTGTCCGATATCGGACACCTCCACGCGGGGCCTGCCGTCCGCGTCGGCCGGAAATCGGGTGCGCAAAATCTCGTGCCTGGACACGACCGTTTCAAGCGCCCGGTGCAGTCGTTCATCATCGAGGCTGCCGCGCAGCCGGAGGACGAAAGGGATGGTATAGGCGGCTGTGCCCGGAGCGAATTGCTCCATGAACCACAGGCCCTCCTGGGCATAGGACAAGGGGATCTCGACACCCGGCTCGCGACGCGGGATGCCCGCTGACTTGCCGGTGGACCGGCGGCGGAGGCGTTGCTCCAGCAGAGCTCGCTTGGTGTCGGAAAGCTGGATTTCGTCTGAGGACAGCCCCGCCGAGGATGTCACCACTGCCTCACTTCCTTGGTGAACGCCACATTAAACGAGATTCATACACATTCACCACACGCCTGACAATCACTACTTTCCGTCACGCCCTTTGCCGGTTTTGTATGCGTCCGAAATGGGCGTTGACTTGGAATTATGTCCTTGGCTATAAGGATTTATCCGGACTCTAGTGAATGCCTGGTGAACCATTGAGTACGGCGTTCCCATTGCCAGCCGACGCCCAGCTCTTCCGCCTCCCCACCCTCCGCAAGCCGGCCGCCCACCTCGACGGCCACGGCACCACCTCCGGTTCCGGCCGCGCCACCCGGCGGATCGCCGCAAGCCCGTGCCAGGACCAGGCCCACAAGGAAAGAGTGAGACATGACCGAACCGACGGTCGAGCCCATCGCCGTCGTCGGGCTGGCCTGCCGGCTGCCCGGCGCGGGGGATGTGCCGCAGTTCTGGCGCAATCTCGTGGATGGCGTGGAGTCTGTGCGTTTCTACAGCCGGGATGAGCAGGCCGGACTCGGCGTGCCCGGCTACCTGCTGGACGACCCCAACTTCGTCCGGGCCTCGTCCATCGCCGCCGAGTACGGCGCCCTCGACGCCGCCTTCTTCGGAATGTCGCCACGCGAGGCCGAGCTGCGCGACCCGCAGCAGCGCCTCTTCCTGGAGCTGGCGCACACCGCGCTGGAGGACGCGGGCTACGACCCGGCCCGCTACGACGGCGAGATCGGCGTGTACGGCGCCATCGGTTCCGACGAGTACCAGTGGCTCTACATCCGGCGCGACCGCAAGACCCACGCCTCGGCCGGAAACCTCGCCGTCTACGTGGGCAACCACCCCGACTACCTGGCCACGTTCGTCTCCTACAAACTCGACCTGCGCGGCCCCAGCCTGACCCTGCACACCGCCTGCTCCTCCTCGCTGGTGGCGGTGCACGTGGCCTGCGAGGCGTTACGGGGCGGGGAGTGCGACATGGCACTGACCGGCGGCGCCTCCTTCGAGCTGCCGCCGGAGTGGGGCTACCTGTACCACCAGGACGGCATCTACTCGCCCGACGGCCACTGCCGCGCCTTCGACGCCTCGGCTCAGGGCACCATCTGGGGCGGCGGGGGCGGCATCGCCGTACTCAAGAGACTGTCCGACGCGGTCGCCGACGGCGACCACATCCGCGCGGTCATCCGCGGCAACGCCATCAACAACGACGGCTCCTCGAAGGCCGGCTTCTCCGCGCCCAGCTCCGAGGGACAGGCCGGGGCGGTCGCGGGCGCGCTCGCGGTCGCCGGCATCGACCCGCGCACGATCACGTACGTGGAGGCGCACGGCACCGGCACCTCCGTCGGCGACCCGATCGAGGTGAGCGGGCTGAGCGCGGTGTTCGGCCGCGACACCGACGACGTGGGCTGGTGCGCGATCGGCTCGGTCAAGACCAACATCGGCCACCTGGGCCCGGCCGCCGGCATCGCCGGGCTGACCAAGACGGTCCTGGCGATCGAGCACGGCCAGATCCCGCCCACGCTCAACTACGAGCGGCCCAACCCGCGCATCCCCTTCGGCACCAACCCGTTCCACGTGGCGGCCGAGCTGACCGAGTGGAAGTCGAACGGCGTGCCCCGCCGCGCGGGCGTCAGCTCCTTCGGCATCGGCGGCACCAACGCCCACATCGTGGTCGAGGAGGCGCCGCCGCTCCCTCCGGTCGTCCGTGAGCACCGCGGTCAGCACCTGCTGCGGCTGTCGGCCCGCACGCCGTCCGCGCTGACCGCCATGACGGAACGGCTGGCCGCCCGCCTCGCCACGGAGGACCTCGACCTGGCCGACGTCGCGCACACGCTGCGTACCGGCCGGCGCCGGTTCAAGCACCGCGCGGTCGTCGTGGCGGGCAGCCACGAGGAGGCCGTACGGGCACTCGGCGACCAGCGGCGCCTGGTCAGGGGCGCGGCCGGCAACCCGCGCGTGGCCTTGCTGTTCCCCGGCCAGGGCGCCCAGTACGAGGGCATGGGCAGGGAGCTGTACCAGACGGAGGCGGTCTTCCGCGACGCCGTCGAGGAGTGCGCCCGGCTGCTCGGCTTCGACCCGCTCACCCACGACGCCGAGGCGCTGCGGCGCACCGAGCTCACCCAGCCCGCGCTGTTCACCATCGAGTACGCGCTGGCCCAGCTCTGGCGCTCGTGGGGCATCGAGCCGGCCGCGATGATCGGCCACAGCATCGGCGAGTACGTCGCCGCCACCGTCGCGGGCGTCTTCGACCTGCCCGGCGCGATCCGCCTGGTCGCCGCCCGCGGCAGGCTGATGCAGAGCACGCCGGCCGGCTCGATGCTGGCCGTCCGCCTCGACGAGCGCGAGGTACGGCCCGGCCTGCCCGACGGCCTGGTGATCGCCACCGTCAACGGCCCCGGCACCTGCGTGGTCGCGGGGCCGGAGACGCTGGTCGCCGAGTACCGCGACAGGCTCACCGCGCAGGGCGTCACCTCGACCGCCTTGCGCACCTCACACGCCTTCCACTCGCCGATGATGGACCCGATCGTGGGTGAGTTCCACCAGCTCGTCGCCGCCACCGAGCGCCGCGTGCCGGCGCTGCCGTTCCTGTCCAACGTGAGCGGCACCTGGATCACCCCCGGGGAGGCCGTCGATCCGGCCTACTGGGCCCGCCACCTGCGCGAACCGGTGCGGTTCGGCGACTGCGTGGCCGCGCTGGCGGCCGAGGGCGAGTGGCGGCTCGTCGAATGCGGCCCGGGCCGGCAGCTCTCCGGCCTGATCAGGAGCCAGCTCCCGAAGAGCGCGCCGAAGCCGCTGCCCAGCCTGCCCGGCCCCGCCGACTCCGGCTCCGACCTGCGGGTGCTGTACGCGGCGGCGGGCGCGCTCTGGGTCGCCGGCGCGCCGCTGGAGGCCCCCGGCGAGCCCGGCCGCCGGGTCCCGCTGCCCACCTACCCCTACGAGCGCACCCGCCACTGGGTGCCGATCACGGCCGACCCCGAGCTGATCTACCCCAGGTCGCCCAGGACCGGCGCGCTGCCGATCGAGCAGTGGTTCAACCTGCCCACCTGGCGGCAGACCCCGCGGCCCGTCTCCGGCGCGCCGCTGGGGGAGCGCCTGCTCGTGTTCGCCGGACCGGCGAGCGAGCCGCTGACGGCCGCGCTGCGCTCGGCCGGTGCCGAGGTGGTGACCGTCCGCGTGGGCGAGGCGTACGGCGCCGCCGACGGTTCGTTCACCATGCGCCCGGGATCCCGGGAGGACTGCGAGCGCCTGCTGGCGGAGATCGGGACTCCCGGGCACGTCGTCCACGCCTGGGCCCTGGACGCCGGCACGGCGGAGGAGGACGGCTTCTACACCCTGCTGGCGTTGTTCCAGGCGCTGGCCCAGTCGGAGCGGGAGAAGGAGGTCCGCCTCGACGTCCTCACCGAGGGCGCGCAGAACGTGCTCGGCCACGACGTCCGCCGGCCGGAACACGCCACCGTGACCGGCATCGCGAACGTGCTGCCGCTGGAGGCGCCGTGGTTGTCGGTGCGCCACATCGACGTGGAGTCGGCGGCCGGTGACCTGGAGGCGCTGGTGGCCGAGCTGGCCGGCGCCGCGACCACACCGGTCGTCCTGCGTTCGGGCCGCCGGTGGACGCAGCACCACGAGGCCGTCGAGCTGCCGCCGTCCCCCGACCCGATGGCCGGGCTGCGCGAAGGCGGCGTCTACGTCGTCACCGGCGGCCTGGGCGGCATCGGCCTCACCCTGGCCGAGGACCTGGCCACGCGTACCCGCGGCGCCGTGGTCCTGCTCAGCCGTACCGGCACGCCCGGACCGAGGGCGCGGGCGGCCATCGCGCGCATGGAGGCGGCCGGAGCGGGGGTGCTCGTGCTCGCCGCCGACGTGACCGACCCGGAGGCGCTGCGCCGGGTGCGCGCGAGCGCGCTGGAGCGCTTCGGCCGCGTGGACGGCCTGGTCCACGCCGCTGGTCTGCCCGGTGGCGGCATGGCCGAGGTCAAGGACCCCGCCGACGCCGCCCGCGTCATGGCGCCGAAGATCGCCGGGACGCGGGCGCTGCGCGACGTCTTCGGCGACCTGGACCTCGACTTCGTCATGCTCTGCTCGTCCGTCACCGCCGTGGCGGGCGGCTTCGGCCAGGTGGACTACTGCGCCGCGAACGCCTTCCTCGACGCCTACGCCGCCACCTGGCCCGGACGGGTGCTGTCGGTCAACTGGGGCGCCTGGCTGGAAGTGGGCATGGCCGCGGAGGTCGAGGCGCCCAAGGTCTTCCGCGCGCTCCAGCGCGGCGACCGGACCAGCCCCCTGGCGCACCCGCTGCTCACCGAGCTGCACGAGCCGGGCGACGGCCGCCTGGCCTGGTGCGGCGGCAGGATCTCGCCCGCCACCCACTGGGTGCTGGACGAGCACCGCCTGGCCGGCGTCCCCGTCCTGCCCGGCACCGGCTACCTCGAGTGCGCCCGCTTCGCGTTCACCTCCGTGGTGGCCGCACCCGGACCGGAGCACGTGGTCGAGCTGCGCGACGTGGCCTTCACCGCGCCGCTGCCGGTGTCCTCCTCCGCCGAGCTGCGGGTGCTGTTCACCGCGACCGGCGAGGGTGCCGACTTCGAGGTGGTCAGCGTCGCCGGGGGCGCCCCGCGCACCCATGCGAGGGGTAGCGCCGCCTGGGTGGCCGGTGCCGCCGCAAGCACGGCCGACCTCGCCGGGATCCGCGCCCGCTGCTCGTACGGCACGCGCACGGAGAACATGTTCGCCTCCGCCTCCGGCCTGGTCACCTTCGGCCCGCGCTGGCGCAGCCTGCGCTCGGTCGCCCAGGGGGCGGGGGAGGAGATCGCCCTGCTGGAGGCGGCGCCGGAGACCGCCGCCGAGCTCGGCGGCTACGGCCTGCATCCGGCGCTGCTCGACGAGGCCACCGCGTTCGTCAGCGCCGCCGGGGAGCACAGCTACCTTCCCCTCGGCTACGGCCGGCTCACCGTGTACGCGCCGCTGCCGGCCAGGGTGTGGAGCCACGCCGTACACCGGGAGGGCGGCGGCGAGGTCATCGCCGTGGACCTCACGATGTACGACGACACCGGGCGGCCGGTCGTGGAGATCTCGGAGTTCGTGCTGCGGCGGGTGGACGTCGAGTCGGTCACCCAGAGCGTGGGCGAGGACGACGGACAGCCGGAGGTGCCGGAGAAGTCGGCCGCCGCCGGTGTCGCGCTCGACCGCGAGGGCGCCCAGGCCGGCATCCTGCCCGCGTTGGGCGCCGACGCCTTCCGCCGCCTGCTCGGGCACGCGGTCGGCACCCAGGTGGTGGTCAACGCCACACCTCTGGCCGAGTTCGTGGCCGGGGTGCGTACGCTCACCAAGGAGACCCTGGAATCGGCGCTTCCCACGGGCGGCGCCGCCGCCGAGGACGGCGAGCAGGACGACACCGGCTACGTCGCGCCGCGCGACGGGGTGGAGGCCGCGCTGGCCGCGCTGTGGTCGGAGGTGCTGGGCACGCCGCGGGTCGGCATCGAGGACGACTTCTTCGAGCTGGGCGGCAACTCGCTGGTCGCGGTCCAGCTCATCTCACTGATCCGCAAGAAGCTGGGCGTCCGGTTGCCGATGCGCAGCCTGTTCAGGGAGGCGACGGTGACCGGGATGGCCGCCCTGGTGGCACAGGCCAGGACGGAGGGCACGGCACCGCCGTCCACCGGCATCACAGCCCAGCCCAGGAACGCCCGCGGCTGAGCACCGTCCCACGCCCGGCCCTTCGGGCGCTCGCGGCCGGTGACCGGTCGCGAGCGCCCGGGGCGGCGGTACCGGAAGGCCGGAGCGCACCACCCCCGAGATCCCGGAGAACGTCCGCCGCGCGATGCAACATCTTCGTCCCTTCGGTCGTCTGGGACATGACGACCGAAGGGACGACACGTGGACGACGAACCCGGCTTCGACGACTTCGTGGCAGAGCAGACGGACGCCCTGCTCCGCTACGGATACGTCCTGACCGGCAACCCTCATGACGCCGCCGACCTGGTCCAGGAGGCCCTGGTACGGCTGTGCGGCGCCTGGCCGGGGGTGGGACGCAAGGACAGCCCGCACAGCTACGTCCGGACCACGATGGCGCGGTTGCACATCAGCGTCTGGCGGCGGCGCAGGCGTGAACACCTCACCGGAGAACCACCGGAGCGGGTCCACCACGAAGTCTTCCTTCCCGACGAGGAACAGGGCCTGTGGCAGGAACTGGCCGCCCTGCCCCGCGGGCAGCGTGCCGTGCTGGTGCTGCGCTCCTACGAGCGGCTCAGCGACGCCGACATCGCCAAGGTGCTCGGCATCTCTTCCGGAACCGTGCGCAGCCAGGCCTTCCGGGGCCTGGACAAGCTGCGTTCCTCCCTTTCCTCCTCACCGGCGACCCATGGGAGCCTGCGATGACCGACCTGGAAGAGAAGCTGAGCCGCGTTCTTTCCGGGGCCGCGCATGGCGCGCCGCGGGCGCCCGCCGGGATGGTCGCGACGGTCAAGACCCGCCATCGCCGGCGTCGGGCCCGGACCGCCGCCGTACGCGCGGCCGCGGCCGTGGTCCTGGTGGCCGGCGGGGTGGGCGCGGTGGTGAGCGCCCTGGGGGCGTCGGCCGGGCCGTACCCCGTGGTCAGCGCGACCGGCGAGGCGGGGCCGCGGGCGGACGGGATTCCGCCGCCCATCGGGACGGTGTGGCCGCGGGCCGTACACAAGATCCCGGTCAAGCTGCCCGACGGCCGCGCGTACCATCCGCAGCTGCTCCTCGACGATCGCACGCTGCTGGTCATGACGGGCGTGTCCGACGGGGCGCGTCAGTTCCTGTGGAGCTACGACCTGGGCACCGGCAAGCCCACGCGGATCGCCGAGATCCCCGCGACGAAGGGATCGGCGATCTTCCCCGACGACGTCGCCGCCGATGGCGGCCACATCGTCTGGTGGGCGTCCCACAAGGAGGCGGGCCGCCCGCGCGTCGCCCGGATCTGGACGGTACCGGCCGCCGGTGGCCGGCCTCGGGTGGTGACCGACGTGCCGCTCGGAAACGTCATGAAGCAGGGGCATATCGACGGGTTGACCGTGACGGGCCAGGACGTGGTCTTCGCGTACGAGAAGGGCGGGGTCTACCGGGTGCCCCTGAGCGGGGGCTCGCCGCGGCCGGTGAAGGGCGCCGAGCGGCACCACATCCTGCGGTGGCCGTGGGTGGGCGTCCATCACGGAAAGGCGATCTTCCGCGAGCTGCTCAACGCCGAGACCGGTGAACGGCGCGACGCCGTGGTCAAGGCCGGCGAGGAGGTCAGGTGCGGCCTCGAGCGGTGCGCGGGCGTTGCCGTGCGCTACAGGACCGTCAAGGTCGAACGCCCCCGCGACCGCTCCGGCAAGGAGATCCGGTGCGGCAGGCGGCGCTGCCCGGACACGGTGCAGTCCCAGACCATCCTGCGAAGATTCGTCCGCGACCGCGACGGCTCCCGGGAGCGGGAACTGCCGCGCACCTTCCAGCTGGGAGACGACGCCGGTTTGGAGCGTTTCTTCAAGGTCACGCTGCGAGGACCGGGCAACCGGGCCGTCCTGACGCTGTACGACGCCGACACCGGCAGATCCGCGGATCTCGGCATCCGCCCGGATACGGAAGGAAACATGACGATCCCCGACGGCGGCCTGGACCGCCTGATGACCTACCCGATCAAGAACGAGATGTACGTCCTGGACCTGGCCGCGATCACGTAGGGGCTACGGCGTCCCCGGCGACCAGGCCCGCGCCCCGCCGGGCGTGCCCCGTGGCCGGGCCCGGGAGCCCGAAGCAGAACAAGACAGCCGGCCGGACCTCATCGCCGGCGCTCACAGGGTGCCCGGAGTTGACGGCGGGGGGCCGGTGTCGCCGGTGCGGGAGCCGAGAAAGGCGGCGATCGCACGATGGAGCCCGGCGGCCCCGCTGCCGGGATCGGCGCCGGCGGTGATGACGTCGGCTTCCCTGCGCAGCACGGAGGCGATGGTGCTCCATTGACCGCGGGTCAGCGTGAGGGTCACGGTGCGGCCGGGGCGTGGCCCGTGCCCCACGCCTTCCGCGTCGGCGGGCCAGTCGGGCAGCGCGGCCAAGCCGAGAGCGCGCAGCTCGCGCAGGCTCCGGCCGTGGTCGTCGGCGAAGACGGCGCTCGCGTTGTCCAGCGCGGCATCGATGACCAGCCAGTGATCGACCGACATCGTGATCGCGATCAGGTCGCCGCCGCTGGTGGTCATGGCGGCGATCCTGCCTCATCCCGGCCGGGAACACCATGACCTCAGGAGCCCACCCAGGGTGGGCTCCTGAGCTCGTCGCGCGGCTCTCCGGGCGGGCTCAGAACCACGTCCCGGCGGCGGCGAAGCGATCGCGACAGGGGAAACGCGGTCTGATCCCGGGCCGGCGCCCTGCCGTTCCAGGCCGCGGAGTACGGACTGATTTACGGAGGCCGAACAGGCGCTTCTACCGTGATGGCGCCACGGGTCATGGCGTCGTGGTGGTTACCAGGCGGGGCCCGCGTAGGGCTGCGACCACAGCGCGATCTGCAGGGTGACGGCCTTGAACCAGGCCTGGAACATGGCCTCGACCTGGTCGTCGTCGTGCCCGTCCGCGGCCAGGAAGGGCCGGATCGTCGCGGTGATCGGGTAGATGAACGCGATGAGGTAGCGCAGCGGGATGTCGGGCACCGAGTCGGCCCGATCGGTGTGGTTCTTCTTCTCCCGGGTGTGCCGCAGGGCGATCTCGTGCTGGTAGGCCAGCCAGCGCTCGTCGTGGGGACGGGTGCAGGTGTCGGTGATCCAGCGGCCGAAACGCGCCCGCACGCGCGTCAGGTACTCGCCGATCGGCTCTCCGTCGGGCGTGGAGAAGTAGGCGAGCAGGTGGGGGTGTGAGCCGACGAAGCCGTACCAGACGTCGAGGATCTGCTCGATCTGCCCGCCGAGGACGTCTCCGGCGGTCTTCAGCGCGGCCTGGTCGTCGGGGCCGAACAGGACGCCGGCCCGCAGCCTGGCGAGGTCGTCCAGGGTGACCGGCGACGCGGCGAGCGCCGGGTCGTCGTGGGTGTATCCGGGGATCGGGCTCGTGGTGCTCATGGTGCTCCTTGTCGAGTCGGCGATCGGGCGTGGATGGGGTTCCGGGGCACAGGACCCGGCGGTAGAACCCGGTCCTGCCACCGCGCGGGGTCGCGGCGGCAAGGTCGCGGATGCCGTGGCAGGCGGCCGGCTTGTGGCAGGGTCGGCGCGGCTGGGTCACCTGCGGCACGACGGTCGCGATGGTTGTGTCGTCTCCAGGAAGCATGCCACAAGATTGGTAGGAGTCCTACCTACTTTGCCCGGTGTGATGCCGCACCGGTGTTCGGGCAAGACCGCGAGGAAGGCGTCGAACGGCACATCGCCCACGGCGGAGAGGGCGTGCGCGGGGCGATCGGCTCGCCGGCTACGCCGTGGCCGGCTCGTGTTCGGGGCAGTCGATCCGCAGGCCGGCCAGGGGCAGCGGCGCCCGCAGCAGGTGGCAATGGTGGGGAGCGGCGGGGTCGGCGTGGGCGTGGGACTCGAAGAAGCGGCAGGTCGTGCACGTCCGCACGACGCTCACCACGCCCCGGCGCTGCAGGTCCGCGATCACCCGCAGCAGGCTGTGCAGCGTCGTCGCCCGGTCGGCGACCGGCAGCTTCGCGAAGGCCTCCAGCAGCGGCCCGTCCCATGGCGCGAGCCGCCGCGCGACCTCCCGGCCGCCGTCGGTCAGGCTGAGCAGCCGCCGGCGCCCGTCGGGGCCCGGCGAGCGCGCCACGAGTCCCTTGCGCTCCAGCGCGGCGACGGCGTCGGACAAGGTCGGCGAGGTGACGTCGAACTCCGCGGCCAGCGCGCTCACCTCCCGGCGGGCAGCGGGCACGCGGACGAGGGCGAGCACCGTCTGCTGCTGCAGCGCAGACAACCCGTGCTCGCGGGCGCTGCTCTGGGCCAGCGAGCGCAGACCGTGCCCGAGGCGCTCGACCGCGTCGGCCAGCCGCCGTTCCAGGTCTCCCGCGCCGTGCTCCAGGCTGCCCATGCCGCCGGTCTCCGTCACATGCTCGGTCATGCGCCCGCCCATAAAGATAGGACTCCTAATCCCAGTCAGGATACCTTTCGGCTGCCGGGGTCAGGTGGAGCGGCGGGTCCGGGCCGCGGCCGGTCCGAAGCGCCGGCGGCTTCGGTCAGGTCCAGGTGAGCCGTTCGGTCAGCAGCGCCTGCTGGGCGGGGTTGGCGGTCAGCTCCAGCGCCCGCTCGTCACAGGCCCGCGCCTGCCCGGCCCGGCCCAGTTCGCGGAGCAGCTCGGCGCGGGTGGCGTGCCAGAGGGCGTAAGTGGCCAGGTCGTGCTCCAGCGCGTCCACCTCGGCCAGCGCCACCGCGGGGCCGTGCACCTGGCGCACGGCGATCGCGCGGTGCAGCCGGGTGATGGGCGAGGGAGCGAAGTGCGCGAGCATGTCGTAGAGCACGAGGATCTGCGCCCAGTCGGTGGCGGCGAACGACGGCGCCTCCGCGTGGCAGGCCGCGATCGCCGCCTGCAGCTGGTACGGCCCCGGCCGCCGGTGCGCCCGCGCCGCCCGCGTCAGCAGCGTGGCCGCCCGCTCGATCGCCTGGTGGTCCCAGCGCGAGCGGTCCTGGTCGGCCAGCAGCACCAGCCGGCCGCGGTCGTCGAAACGGGCCGGACCGCGGGCGCGGTGCAGCCGGATCAGCGCCAGCAGCCCGGCCACCTCCGGCTCGCCGGGCACCAGATTGGCCAGTAGCGCGGCCAGCCATTCGGCGTCGTCGACCAGGTCACGCGCCTGAGCCCGCTCGGGAGTGCTGGACAGGTAGCCCTCATTGAACAGCAGGTAGACGACCGACAGCACCGAGGCCAGCCGCTCCGGCAGTTCCTCGGCCGCTGGGACACGGTAGGGGATGCCGGCCTCGCCGATCTTCTTCTTCGCCCGGGTGATGCGCTGGGCCACCGTCGCCTCCGGCACGACGAACGCCGCGGCGATCTGCGCCACCGACAGCCCGCACACCACCCGCAGGGTGAGGGCGATCCTGGCCTCAGGGGCCAGCGCCGGATGACAGCAGGTGAAGATCAGCCGCAGCCGGTCATCGGCCTCCTGCGGCTCCGGCCGGCGCAGCTGGGCCAGCTTGGCCCGGTAGTTCGACTCGCGCCGCAGCACGTCCAGGCCCCGCCGCCGGGCGACCGTGTACAGCCACGCCTGCGGCCGGTCGGGAACGCCCTCCACCGGCCAGCGCCGCAGCGCCGTCTCCACCGCGTCCTGCACCAGATCCTCGGCGGCCGAGAAGTCGCCCAGCAGCGAGATCAGGCTCGCCGCCAGCCGGCCCGCGTGCTCGCGCAACACCCGCGCGAGCACGCGCCCGCTGTCGCCGTCCGGGCACTCCCCGGTACGTGCGGGCGGGTCCACGGAGCCGGTCATGAGACGGGGCGGATCTCCACGATCGGGCACGCAGGCCAGGAGCGGGCCAGCTTCAGCACCTCGTCCAGATCAGCCACCTCGACCTCGGCGATCCCGCTCACCACCTCCTTGCCCTCCATGTACGGCCCGTCGGTGACGACCGGCTCGGCACCGTCCAGGCGCATGGTGGTGGTGCTGTGCACCGGCGCCAGATGCGCGTGGTGCGTGATCACGGCGGCGTTGTCGGTGAACCACCGGCCCACCGCCTCATAGGCCTCACGCCGCTCCAGTTCGCCCATCTCCTCCAGTTGCCGGGAGAACCCCTCGGTCTCGATGAACATCAGCACGTACTTCATTCCCTGTTCCTTCCGCTTGTCCGATGATGTACCCGCGCTCATCCGGCCGGCAGCGTGGCGTACAGGTCGACGCCGCACCCGTCCGGATCGGCCACCGTGGCATAGCGCATGCCCCAGAAGGCGTCGAACGGCTCGGCGATCCCCCGGTACCCGGCCCCGGTGAGCTCGCGGTACTTGGCGTCCACCCCGGCCGGAGTCTCGAACTCGAAGCACAGCAGCGTGCGCGGCCCGCCGGACGGCCT
This sequence comes from Nonomuraea sp. NPDC050394, assembly GCF_044459065.1. NCBI lineage: Bacteria > Bacillati > Actinomycetota > Actinomycetes > Streptosporangiales > Streptosporangiaceae > Nonomuraea > Nonomuraea sp. NPDC050394. Next base: position 89,376 of record NZ_JBITIO010000012.1, read on the forward strand.
GCTCCAGCCCGGCAGGAACGGCGTGCGAAAACCCTCGGTGTCGAGCATCACGTGCAACCCGTTCGGCAGGTCACAGCCGGCGTGCTCCGGCGAGTACTCGTCGATCTTGAACTCCAGCCCGAGCCGGCCGTAGAAGGCGATCGAGGCCCGCAGATCGGACACCACGATGTCGATGATGTTGAGCGTCGGATGCATGACGCGCACTCCCGATGTTCTCCCGGGGGGCCCGTGGACCGGGCCCCTTCACCAGCACGACGATCGGCGGGACCCTCAATACGACACCTGCGGTACGCGCCCTGCACCGACACCGTCAAGGCGGTGCTGGACTCCGGGCGCATCGGGGAGATCGTGTCGGTCCTGCACCTCGAACCCGTGGGCTTCTGGCACCAGGCGCACTCCTACGTGCGCGGCAACTGGCGCCGCGCGGACCGGTCGGCGTTCATGCCGCCGGCCAAGTCGTCCCACGACCTCGGCTGGCTGCAGTACGTCGTGGGCCGCCGCGTCCGGCGGGCTCCAGCGCTTCCGCCCGGCCAACCGTCCGGAAGGGGCCGCCGCGAGATGCCTGGACTGCGCCGTGGAGCCGCAATGCCCCTATCCGGCCCCGCGGCTGTACGTCGGCCGGCTGCGCGAAGGGCGGCACGGGTGGCCGCTGAGCGTGGTCACGCCCACCTTCACCTGACTCAAGGGGCGGACGGCACTGAGGAAGGGCCCGTGGGTGAGGGGGCGGTGCCTCACTTGCCGGGGCCGGCGTGATCGGCTGCCAGTTCGATCAGTTTCCGGCGCATGATCTTGCCGGTGGACGTCTGGGGCAGCGCCGGGACGAACTGGATGGAACGGGGAAGCTTGTAGGCGGCGAGCCTGCCGCGGCAGTACGCGATCAGTTCCTCGGGGGTGGCCGTGGCGCCGCCGGACGGGACGATGTAGGCGCGGGCCGTCTCTCCCTTGACCTCGTCGGGGATCGGCCCGACCGCGACCATCGCCACGGCCGGGTGTGCGGCCAGGACGCGTTCGATCTCGGCGGGGTAGACGTTGTAGCCCGCAGTGATGATCATGTCCTTGCGGCGGTCGACGATGAAGAGATGGCCGGTGCCGTCCTGGTAGGCGATGTCGCCGGTGCGCAGCCAGCCGTCCTGGTCGATCGCCTCCGCCGTGGCCGCGTCGTCGCCGAAGTACCCGAGCATGACCAGCGGACCCCGCACGAGCAGTTCTCCCGGTGTCCCTGACGGTGCGGTGCGGGAGGCGTCGTCCAGGTCGCCGATCCGCACGTCGATGCCGGGCAGGGCCACGCCGATCGAGCCGGGGCAGGGCTCCGCGCCGGCCCAATGCGTCGTCCCCAGGCCGGACAGTTCGGTCATGCCCCACAACTCGATCAGCGGGGCGCCGCTGACCTGCTGCCAGCGCTCGATGGTGGAGCGGGCGATGGTCTGCCCGCCGACGGTGCAGCGCGTCAGCGAGCTCAGATCGGTGGCGGCGAGCCGTTCGTGGGCCAGCAGCATCGCGTACATCGCCGGCACGCCCTCGAACATGGTCACCCGGTGCCTGGCGATGAGCTCCAGCACGGTCCGCGCGTCGAAGCGTTCCAGCAGCACGACCGTCCCGCCGGATAGGAACGTGCTGTTGATCGCCACGTTGCCGTAGACATGCGGGGCGGGCAGCGCCGTGAGGAGCGTGTCCGCCGCGGTTCTGCGGTGCATGCGGGCGGTCAGCTCGCAGTTCATCAGCACCGCCCGCTGTGACTGGACGGCACCCTTGGGATGCCCCGTGGTGCCCGAGGTGTAGCCGATCGTGGACGGCTGCTCCCGGCGCACCCGCACGGGCTCCGGCGGCGCCGTCGTGGCGAGACAGCCGGCGAAGGCTTCGGCACCGGGAGGCGGGTCGTCGAAGCAGATCACGCTGCGCAGCGAGCCGACCGCGTCGAGCACCCCGCCCAGGGCGGCGAGTTCGTCGCGTGAGGCGAACAGCGCCACCGCCTGACAGTCGCGCAGGACGTGGCGCACCTCGTCCGCGGTGAGCATCACGTTGATCGGGTTCACCACCGCGCCGGCCTTGAGCACGGCGTGATAGGCCACGACCCACTCCCACCGGTTGTGCGCGTACAGCGAGACGCGGTCGCCGGGCCGGATGCCGCGCTCGGCCAGCGCCGCGGCGACGGACGCGGACATATGGTCCAGCTCGGCGTAGGTCAGTTCACGCATCGCCGTCACCAGCGCGCTCTTGTGCGGGAACAACGCCGCGCTGTGCGGCAGGATCTCACCCGGCCCGTTCATCGCAGCCATCCTTGTCCAGGAATAGAAGGTCGGTAGGTGGTCACTCAGACGGCGTCGGGCCTCTTGTTCAGGGTGACCGTCTGCCAGTTGGTGTACTCCATCAGCCCATGCAGCGAGTTCTCACAGCCGATGCCGGACTGCTTGTGCCCGCCGAAGGCCTGGGCGGGGGAGTACTGGTGCACCTCGTTGAGCCACACGGTGCCCGCCTCGATCTGCCGCCCGATGCGCTCGACGGCCTCCAGGTCCTTGCCCCACACGCTGGCGCCCAGGCCGAACGCGGTGTCGTTGGCGCGCGCGATCACATCGGCCTCGTCGCTCCAGCGCACCAACGGCAGGATGGGGCCGAACGGCTCCTCGCGCATCAGCCGTGAGTCCTCCGGCGGGTCGTCCACCAGGGTCACCGGGACGAACCAGCCTCGGGCGGACTCGTCGATCTGGCCGCCGAGAGCGAAGGTGTACCCGTTGCGGGCGCAGTCGTCGAAGTACTCCTTGACCTTCTCGAACTGGGGCCGGTTCTGGATCGGGCCGAGGTCGGTGCCCGGGTCGGCGCCGTCGCCCACCGTGATCGTGCGGGCGTAGTCGACGAGCGCGTCGCGGACCTGCTCGTAGACGTCGGCATGGATGTACAGGCGCTTGGCGGCGTTGCAGAACTGCGCGTTGTTCTGGAAGGCCGCCCAGAACAGCTGCGGCGCGATCTTGGCCGGGTCCACGTCCGGCAGCACGATCGCCGGGTCGTTGCCGCCGAGCTCCAGGGTGATCCGCTTGAGGTTGCCGGCCGCCGAACGCATGACGTGCTTGCCGGTCTCGGTGTTCCCGGTGAAGGCGATCTTGTCAATTCCGGGGTGCGCGGTGAGCTGCTTGCCCAGGTCGTCGTCGCCCGACAGCACGCTGAACACGCCGGGGGGCAGCAGGTCCTGGACCAGTTCGGCGAGCTTGAGGGTACACAGCGGGGTGAACGGCGAGGGCTTGACGATGACGCAGTTGCCGGCCACGAGCGCGGGGGCGATCTTCCACACCGCGAGCAGGATGGGGAAGTTCCACGGTGTGATGCCGCCGACCACGCCGAGGGGCGGGTAGCGGGTGATCACGCGCCGGTCGGCGGTGTCTTCGATGACCTCCTCCGGAAGGGACTGAGCGGCGATCGCGCGCAGCCACGCGACCGACCCCAAGACCTCCCACGTGGCGCCGCTGCCGGGCTTGCCCTGCTCGCGGGTCAGCAGCGTCATGAACTCCCCGGCGTGTGCCTCCAGCCGGTCGCCGATGGCGCTCACGATCGCCTGCCGCCGAGGGAGCGGGGTGGCCGCCCACGAGGGGAAGGCCGCCCGCGCCGCTTCCACGGCCTCGTCGAGCTGCTCCGGGCCGGCGACCGGAACCTCTGCGATGATCTCGCCGGTCGCGGGATTGACCACGGCCGACGTGGTCACCGACCGCTCCGGCTTCCCGTTGATGGTCAGGACGTAGTCGCCGTCGAACTGGATGGACGGCCCGCCGTCGCTCATGTCGGCCTCCCGTGTGTCGTTGCCGTTGGCCGTCATCGTGGGCCACGACCGGGGCCGGTAACTGTCGCGATCCGCAACAGGGGTCAGTCGAGACCGAGCTCCCTGAGCCGCCGATACAGCGTGGTCCGGGCGATTCCCAGCGCCGCGGCGGCGTGAACCTTGTTGCCGCGGCAGCGATCCAGGACGGACCTGATGGTGTCGAACTCCGCCTGCTCAAGCGCGGACAGCCGCCGCCGGGGGTAGCGGAAGGTGGTGGGCAGGTCCAGCTCGGTGATCACTCCCGCGTCGGTACGCCGGGCGAGCTCGGCCATCACGGCCGACAGTTCCGCGAGGTTGCCGGGCCAGGCGGAGCGGCTCAGGGCATCCAGGGCCGCGGGGGTGAGGTGGGCCGTGCCGCCGTGGCGTTTCAGCAGCGCACGGGCCAGCGCGGGGATGTCGTGGCGGCGCGAGCGCAGCGGGGTGGTCTCCCAGCGGGAGGTGCATCGCGCGGCCGGGCCGATCCGTTCGCCGGTCAGCTCTTCGACCGGACCGCTGGTGAGGGCGTACCAGCCGGTCGTGCCGTCCAGGAGATGAGCGAGCTTCGCCGCCGTGGGGTCGTCGAGCAGGTGGATGCCGTCGATGACGACGAGGTGGTCGCGGCCGCGACGCAGTGCCGCCGTCATACCGGCGGCCGGCAGGCAGGCGGCGTCGAGGACGGTGCTGGGGTGATCTCCGGCCAGCGCGTGCGCCGCGTACGTGCGGCCGCTGCCCGGCTCGCCGTGGATCAGCAGCCTGCTGCGCCGCCGGCGGAACGGCTCAAGCTGATCCGCGATGCTCTCGGCCGCGCGTGCGCGGGGTACGGCCGGCGGTGCCGGCCCGGCGTCGGTGGCTTCGAACAGCACTGCCCGCCGGGTGCCCGGCAGCACCGAGAACCGGGCACGGACCGGACTCCCGGCGCGGCCGGGGAGCAGGCAGACGCCGTCCTCGCCGGTCAGGTCCCGGCCGAGCGCCCGCACGACGGCGGGGTCGAACAGCTCGATCGCCGACCGGCTGGCCAGCGTGATCCCGTCGCCCAGAACGATGACGGGAGCGCCGGTGCGGGCGGTGCGAGCGCGGTAGGCGGCCAGCATGACCTGGTCGGAGAGCCTGCTTCCCTCCATCAGCCGCTGCTCGATGCCGCGTACGGCCTGGGCGAGGAAGGGTTCGAGCAGGCCGGTGGCATCCCGCGCCAGCCCCGTCACGTCGAGCACTCCCTCCAGCCGGCCGGTCACCGGATGGATGACGGGGTGGCCGTAACAGCAGAACCCCTTCAGCCGCTCGAGAAAATGCTCGGTGCCGACCACCGAGACCCCGCGGCGGAGCTCGAACGCGGTCGCCAGCGCGTTGGTTCCGGTGATGTCTTCGGTGTAGCGGCATCCGGGCACCGCGAGCACCTCATCCAGCGCGTCCGCCAGGCGCGTGTCGCCGAGCCGCCGATCCACGATGCGGGCCTCGCCGTCGGCGAGCAGCACGCTGAAGCGGGTGTCGCGCAGATGCCCGGCGACGGCGTCGAGCACCGGCTTCGCGGCCACCATCAGCCTGCTGCCGGAGTCGACCTCCTCCAGCCCTCCCTCGGCCACGCCAGAACCGGGATCGAGACCGCTCAACGCCGCCCGCCGCCAGGAGCGGGCGATGTCCGGGCGAAGGCGGGCGGCGTTGATGTCGGTCACGAGCCGCCTACTCCCTGACCAGCGGGAGCGTCGCGCAGTGCAGACCGCCGGGGAAGCGGGTGACTTCCGCGAACTCCACCGGTACGGGCGTGATGCCGTGCCGGGACAGCTCGGCCTCGAGCCGCTCGTGCCCGGCCTGGATGATGAGCCGGTCGGGTCCGAGCGCGACCGTGTTGACCGCGAGCGCCCGTACCTCCTGCGGGGTCACGGTGATCAGCTTGAAGCGGTCGCGGAGGTGGCCGAGGCTCTCGGCGTCGAACGCGGCGGGGCTGACGAGGCCGACGTCGGGTGAGGCGAGGGTGAAGTGCACGTCCAGGTGAACCACGCCCCGGTGGGTGAAGCGCATCGGCACCACGTCGCGCGACAGGCCCGCCGCGGCCATGGCCCGGCGCAGCGCCTCGACCCCCTCCTCGTCGGTACTGTCGCCGATCCCGACCAGCACCTCGGAGGGGGTGACCAGCACGTCGCCGCCCTCGATGAAGCCGGCGTCCAGCGCGCGCACCTTGGACATGCGCGAGTGCAGGCTCAGCAACGCCGACTGCTCCCGCCGGCGGGTGGGGGTGGCCGGGCGGGCCAGGAAGAAGACGTCGTCGATGGCGAAGCCCATGTCCCGGGTGTACATCTGGACGGCGCAGCCGACGGGGTCCGCCCAGCGGACGGTCACGTCATGCTCCTCCAGTACCGCGACGAGCCCGGCGTGCTGCTTGGCCGCGATCGCGGGGTCGGGGGCCTCGATGGAGTAGCGGGCGAGCATCTCGTTGAGGAGGTCCTCGTCGCCGTCGTGGCCGTCGGCCAGCGCCTCGCGGTAGAGGTCCTCCAGGGTGAACGCCTTGGAGGGGCCCACGATCACGTCCCGGAGCAGGCCGACGTCGCTGGTGACACTGATTTCGATCATTGTGTCCTCTTCGTTGTGGAGGTGATGGTGTGGAGGCGGTGATAGAGCTCGCCCCAGCCCGGGTTCCGCCGGACGAGGTCGTCGAGCAGGTTCGCGTCGAAGCGGCCGGCGCCGGCCAGCGCGAGGCACCGCCAGAACGAGGGCTCCCGGTTGCCCGCGCCGAAGGCCCGCTGGGCCAGGTCGAGATCGGCCAGGATCGGCTCCGGCTCGCCGCCCGCGAGCATGGCGTCGATGGCCGAGCGCATCAGGCGGTCGCCGCGCCAGAGCCCGAGCAGGCGCTCCAGCTCGGCCAGCGGGTCGGGGTGGTCATCGACGCGCAGGTCGAGCAGGACACCGCCCTCCGGCGTCGCGTCCACGACACACAGGCTCGCGGCCTGCCCGCCGCGCACGTCGCCACCCGCCTTCCCGGCCGCGCGCAGGGCGGTCAGCAGCCGGTCGGCCAGCTCGCCCGACGTGCCGGCGAACCGGTCGGCCATGAGGTCCCACAGCCCGTCGGCGGCGAGCATGTTGCCCTGGGCCACGACGCCGGCGCCGGCCCGCCATCCCGCGTGGGCCACGCAACCGCCGCCGGTGTGCCCGGCGGTGCGGCCGTGGACGTCCACGAGGCCGATCTGGCGCAGCGCGGCACTCTCGTCATCGGTCATGGCGAGCTTCAGCGCCGCCTCCGGCGTCAGGCCGCTGGCCAGCAGCTCCGGCAGCCGCCGGCCGTACCGCCGGTCGGTGAGCGCCTGGGCGACGCCGGCGCCCACGCCCGGACGGGCCCACGGCACCACCGCGCCGACCGCGAGGGAGTGCGAGGCCACCGCGACGCCCATCCGGCCGGTACGCGCGCAGCGTGCGGCCAAGGAGAAGGTCATGACCCGCCCATGACGCCGGGCTCGTGCGGCGAGCCATGGTAGTGGATCATCTTCCAGTCGCCGTCGCGCCGGTGGTAGACCTCGGTGGCGCGGTAACTCTGGTCGAGGTCGCCGCCCGCCTCCCCGCCACGCGGCCCGAAGTCGACGGTCAGCCGGCACAGGTAGCTGACCACGGCCAGATCCCCGCCGACGGTGATCCGCTCGTCCCACGCCCGCGAGACGACCTTCTGGGGTACGGCCTCGCCCGCCATCGCGATCAACCGCTTCCACAGCTCGGCGATGCCGTCGAGGCCGAAGAAGTTGCTGCCCAGCGTGTTCCACATGATGAAGTCGTCACCGGCCAGATGGGCGCGCAGCCAGCCGATATCGCCGGTGCCGTTGGCCGTCACCCAGCCGTCGTGCAGTTCGCGGACGCGCCGCTCGTCGTCGTTCATGTCACTCTCCTTTGGTGGGTCCCTCAGTGGCCGAGGCGGCGGATCGCCTGGGCGGGGCAGGCCTCGATCGCCTCCCCGGTCGCCGCCTCCAGCTCCGCCGGGACGTCCTCCCGCGTCGCCACGGCGTAGCCGAAGTCGTCAAGGTCGAAGACCTGAGGCGCGATCTCCACGCACAGCGCGTAGGCGGCGCATTTGGTGCCGTCGACGTTCACACGCATCTGTCAGTCCTCCTCGGGTTCGGGTGGGTGCACCCGGAAGCGGGTGTCGGCGCCCACCGGCAGCCGGGCGCAGCGCGCGCATGGCCCGGCCAGGTGGTGCCGGATCTCCTCCGGGAAGTGGCGGAGCAGGCTGTCCGCGGTCAGGCAGGCGGCGTCGAGGGTGCCGCAGGCGCCGCGGCCACGCAGCCGCCGCGCCCACTGCTCCAGCCGGTCCACCTGCTCGGGGACCGCCGTGCCCGCGCGCAGCGCCTCCGCGGCCCCGGCCATGGCGCTCGTGCCCTTGAAGCAGCTTCCGCACTGGCCGGCGTTGGCCCTGTCGAAGAAGGCCAGCACGTCGGCGGCGGCCGCCACCGGGCAGTCGTCGCGCCCGATGGCCACCAGGGCGCCGCAGCCGAGTGTGCTGCCGATCGCGCGCATGGCCTCGTGGGTCAGGGGCGTGTCCCCGGCCGAGGGCGGCAGCAGGCCGCCGGAGAAGCCCCCGGCCAGGAAGCCCCGGCAGGCGTCGAAGCCGAAGCGGGCGGCCAGCTCGGCCGGCCGTACCCCATGAGGGACCTCCGTCAGCACCGGCGCGCCACCCGAGCCCGAGAGCGTCACCAGCAGGCCGCCGCGCCGGAACCGGGTCAGCAACGCCATCCTGGCCAGCGACTCGACGTTGAGCACCAGCGTGGGACGGCCGGCGACGCCCTGTTCGTGAGGACGGGGCGGCTTGGCCGTGGGCTTGGCGGGGCCGCCGTCGATCGCGCGCACGAGCGCGGTCTCCTCGCCGCTGACGTAGCCGGACTCGGCGTCGAAGACGTCGATCGAGCTGGAGCGGCGTTCGGACAGTGCCTGCCGGATCGAACGGGCCGACGGCGCGTCGGAGGCGTACAGGATGGCGCGGTCGGCGCCGGTCAGGCGCGCGGCGAGGAGCATGCCCTCCAGCACCAGGTGGGGCCGCGTCCGCATGAGGTAGCGGTCCTTGACGCTGGCCGGCTCGCCTTCCTCCCCGTTGGCGACGAGCGCGCGCGGGCCTTCCGCGGCACGGACCGCTTCGATCTTCGTGGCGACCGGGAACCCGGCTCCGCCCCGTCCGCGCAGTCCGGCCGCGCTGATCGCGGCCAGGACGGCCTCCGGCGAGTGACGTAGCGCGCTGTCGCCGTCCGAGGCGAGGTGGCGGGCGTAGTCCTCCTTGACGTTGCCCCGTACGGCCACGCCGCCTCCGGGCGGCACGGCCACGAGGGCCTGGGTGCGCATCGTTCACGACCTCCTGACGGGCAGGCGTTCGAAGGTGCGCAGCGCGCCGGTCGGCGTCGCGCGCACCGGCGTGCCGGGGCCGAGTTCGAAGGACGGCCAGGCGGTCATGAGCGCGTTCAGCGCGACCTGCGCCTCCAGGCGGGCCAGCGGCGCGCCCAGGCAGTGGTGCATCCCCATCCCGAACGCCAGGTGCCTGCCCTCCGCACGGGTGATCAGGAAGCGTTCCGGGTCGGGGAACACGGCCGGGTCCCGGTTGGCCGCCGCGCCCAGCAGGACGACCGCGGCCCCGGCCGGGATCGTGACCCCGTCCAGCTCGATCGGCGCGCGGGTCACCTTGAGCCCGAACTGGAAGGACGGCTCGAACCTGAGCACCTCCTCGACGGCGCCGGTCAGCAGCGACGGCGTGGCCCGCAGCAGGCCGAGCTGGCCCGGATGCCCGAGCAGCACGTGCACGGCGTTGGCGATGAGCGCGGTGGTCGTCTCGTGCCCGGCGTTGAACAGCAACAGGGCGGTCGAGACCACCTCCTGCGGCGTCATGACCGCGGTGAGCGCGGTCAGCAGATCGTCGCGTGGCTCTCTCCTGCGCCGCTCGACCAGGTCGAGGAAGTATCCGGTCGACTCGGCCAGCGACCGCGCGGCCGCCTCCAGAGCCTCGGGCGGCACGACCGGCGCCAGCGTGCGCCCGGTGGTCTCGGACCTGCGCACGCAGGCGGCGCGGTCCTCCTCCGGCACGCCGAGCAGCTCGCCGATGAGCGCGGTCGTCAGCGGCAGGGCGAACTCCGACACCACCTCCAGGCAGGTACCGGCCGCCTTCACCAGCTCGGCCGCCTTCGCCTCCAGCCGGGGCCGCAGCGCGTGCACGGAGGCGGGCGTGAACGCCCGCTGGAACAACTGCCGCAGCCGCCGGTGCTCGGGGTCGTCCATGAAGACGAACATCGAGCGCTGCCAGCGGGCCACCGGCCCGTCCACCCCGTCGAGGTGCCGGCGGGCCCACTCCCGGTAGTCCGGCCGGGCCGCCGGATCGCTGGTGGCGCGCGGGTCGAGCAGCAAGGCCCGCACGTCCGCGTACCGGCTGACCAGCCAGAGGCCCTCGCGCACCCGATGAACCGGCGCGCGCTCACGCAGCTCCCGGTAGAGCGGATGGGGGTCGGGGACGATCAGTTCCTCGATGGTGTAGGTCATGGCCTGGCCCTTCCGAGTGACTCCACCAGGCCGGGCAGCTGGTCGGGCGGGTTGACCAGGCCGAGCGCGACCTCGTCGATCCCGGTCGCGGCCAGCCGGGCCAGCGCAGCGGGGAGCGTGCCCGGCGTGGCGACCAGCGCCAGCTCGGTCACGGCGGCGGTGGTCAGCAGTTCGGCCATCGGCACCCGCCCCGCCTGGGCGTCGGCCAGCGCGGCGGGGTCGAACAGGCCGGGCGCGCTCACCCCGAACCCGGACGGGCCGAACCCCGCCAGGATCGGCGTGAGCATCGCCGCGGCGCTCTCCTCGTCGGGGCCGATCGAGCCGAGCACGGTGGCCGAGATCCGGAAGTCCGCCCGCTCGCGCCCGGCCTCGGCCAGCGTCTTGACCACCGAGGAGACGGAGGCGGCCAGGTAGTCCAGCGAGGCCCCGGCGGTCAGCGAGACGCCGTCGGCGACCCGCCCCGCCAGATCCAGCATGCGCGGCCGGACGGCGAGCAGGTCGATGACGGGCGCCACCGGCGGCGCGGCGATGGCGCAGCCGGCGAAGCGGTGCCCGGCCAGCTCCCCGTCGACGCTCTCCCCGGCCAGCAGCCGCCGCAGCACGCCGACCAGCTCTCCGGCGACGCGCAGACCCCGGCGGTGGTCGCCGCCGAGCATGCCCGCCAGCAGGGCGTCGCCGAGTCCGACCTGGACCCGGACACGTCCCGGGGCGAGTGCGGCCAGCGAGGCCAGCTCCATCGCCAGCAGAGCGGGATGCCGGGCGATCGGAGCGGGCCCGGTCAGGCCCACCTCAAGGCGGCCGGTGCGGGCGAGCACCGCGGCCGCGGGCACCACGGCGTCGGTGAAGCCGAGGTGCTCGCACATCCACACGCCGTCCAGCCCGGCCGCCTCCGCGGCGGCGGCCGCGCGCAGCGTGGGCGGCAGCGGCCCGAACCCGCTGAAGCTGAGGCTCAATCGCATGGTGTACTCCTTCGGCTAGCGGATCGCGGTGATCCGGGTGACGGTGAAGGCGGCGCCGGCCATGCACAGCGCGGCGGCGGCGTAGAGGCCGGTGAATCCGGCGCCGGACAACATCACGGCGCCGAGTGCCGGTCCCGCCAGGCTGGGAAAGGTGTTGGCGCTCTGCAGCACGCCCAGGTGGCGGGCGCGCTCGCCGGCGCGGGGAAGGACGTCGGCGGCGACGGCGAGGTCCATGGTCGAGTAGACGCCGAAGGCCAGCCCGGTGACGGCGGCGACGACGAGGACGCCCGTCCACGTCGGCCAGGCCAGGTTGGCCACCGAGCACACGCTGAGCACGAGCCCGGCGCCGACGACGAACGCCTTCCTGCGCATCAGCCGGTCGGAGACGATGCCGGCGACCACCCCGGAGACCACGGCCATCAGGGAGTACACGGACGTGGAGACGGCTATGTACTCGGCCACCACGGCCGGTCCGGCGCCGGGACCGAGCACGTCCTGCACCCAGTAGAGGCCGAAGCCGAGCGAGAGCGCCAGCCCGAGGAAGACCAGGAACCGGGTCAGCCACATCCAGCCGAGGTCGGGGTCCCGGCGCGGGCTGAGCCGGACACCGGCCAGCCACTCCTGCCAGTCCCACGGGCGGACCGCCTCCGAGCTGCTGGACGGCTCGCGGACGGTGACCAGCAGCAGAAGTCCGCCGCCCAGCATCAGTACGCCGAGCACCAGGTAGGCACCGGGCACGTCGCCACCCAGCAGGCTGAACACCCAGGCGCCGAAGACGGGGGAGACGGCGCCGGCCACGCCGAACACCGCGGAGATCTCGCCCCGCTGCCCGCGCGGCACCTGGTCGGAGACGAGGGCGAGCGAGCTGGCGATCACGCCACCGATACCGACCTGGAGCACGCCGAAGGCCAGGATCAGCGCCGGGACGCTGGTCGCCGCGGCCAGAGCGGCCAGCCCGAGGGCCCCGGTCGCCGCGCCGGCCAGCGCCCAGGCACGGCGCCTGCCGTACCGGGATCGGGTGCGGTCGGAGGCCATGCCGACCAGCGGGGCGGCGACGATGCCGGCCAGGCCGCCGAAGGAGGAGACCAGCGCCAGCGTGCCCGCCTTGGGCTCGCCGCCCAGCTCGGCGGCCTGCAGCGGCAGCAGGATCTGCGCGGGTGTGAGCAGCGCCGCCAGCACGCCGAAGGAACTGGCGGCGAGGCCCAGCCGGAAGCTCACGCCCACGCGTACCTCGGCGGTGGTCATGAGCGTCCGCCCCTTACGTCCCGGGCGAAGACGCGGCCCTCGACGGCGTGCTCGGGCGCCATCGCGGAGCCGTCCCTCATCGCCGGCTCCAGAAGCTCGCGATCAGGGCGGCGGTCAGTTCGGGCGCCTCGGCCATGGGGAGGTGACCGGCGCCCGGCACGGTGTGCTGCCCGGTGCCCAGCGCCGCCGCCGTCTTCGCGGCGGCCTCGTGCGGGCAGGTCCTGTCGTGCTCGCCGCGCGCCACGAGAACGGGGCAGCCCACCCCGGCCGCCGCCGGCCGGAAGTCGGCGGTGAACCCCGCTTCCAGCAGCCGGGCGACGGTTGCCGGAGAGTTGGCGGCGGCCACCCGGTTGGCCTCGGCCACCAAGCCGGGATCGGCGCCGGGGGCGAAGGTCCACTCGGGGGCGATCGCGGCGAAGAAGCCCGTGACCCCGGCGCCGGCCAGCAGGTCCAGGGCCGGTTTCACGGTCTCGGGAGCGGGGTCCAGCGCGGTGCCGAACATCGTGACCGTGGCGGCCCTGCCGGGGTGTGCGGCGGCCACGGCCAGGGCGAGGCCGCCGCCGTACGAGGAGCCGACGAGGTGGGCCCTCGGCCAGCCGAGCCGGTTGATGACGGCGAGCACGTCGGCCGTCTGGCGCTCGACCTCGAAGGAACCCTCGTGGGTGGAGCCGCCGTGCCCCCGCAGGTCCATGGCGGCCAGGGCGCGGTCGCGTGGCAGCAGGCCGGACACGGCGGTCCACACGTCGGCCGAGCTGTTGAGCCCGTGCAGGAACAGCGCGGGCGTGGCGGTGCCGCCCCGCCGTACCACGACGGCCAGCCGGCCGCCGGGCACCGTGACGATCACCGCCCCGTCTCCAGCGGCACGTAGTCGAGGACGTTGCGCTGGAAGGCCTGAATGCCGCGCTCGTAGCGGTAGGCGATCGGGCCGACGGAGAAGCGCGGCGACCTGATGCCCACCTGCACGGCCTCGCAGCAGAACACGTCCTCCTCGATCAGGTCGTAGGTACGCTCCTTGCGCAGGATCCGCCTGGTCAGGCCGTCCACGGCCGCCTTCAGCGCCGCCATGGCGAGCCTGCCTTTCTGGCCGGGCAGGAAACGGGTGCGCATCTCGAACGTGGTGGTCTCGGGGCCGGTGGGGATCACCTCGATGCTCGACCACCAGACGGCCGAGGACAGGACGAACAGGTTGGGGAAGAACAGGCCGAACGCGGAGCCGTACCAGCGGGGTTCGGCGGCGATCGGCTTGAGGCCCGCCTGGGCCTCCATGGGCGTCAACCGGCCCGGTTTCAGCGGCGGCTCGTAGAAGAACCAGTGCCGGTCCCCGCAGGCGTACTGTTCCTGGCGTTTGTGGTCGTAGCCGACGAGCGTGTCCTTGTGTACGTAGCCCAGGTGGTAGTTGTCCAGGGCGTTCTCCATGAACACCTTCCAGTTGGCCTTGATGTGGAACTGCTGCGGGGCGACCACCTCGGCGAGCTGGAGCGGGTCGTAGGGCGGCATGCGGTCGGGCAGGTCGGCCAGCCAGTCGGTCAGCGGCTCCGGTTCGGGATCCGGGTGGACGAACACCAGCCCGCGCCAGATCGCCACGGAGGCCGGGTGCAGGCCGAGCTTGGAACGGTCGAGGTGAGGGTCGACCTCATTGCGCTGGGTGACGGCCAGCAGGCAGCCGTCGAGCCCATAGGTCCAGTTGTGGTAGGGGCAGACGATCCGCTTGTCCGCCACCCCGCTGCCGGACAGGACGGCGGTGCCGCGGTGACGGCACACGTTGTGGAAGGCGCGCAGCTCACCGTCCTTGCCGCGCACCACGACCAGCGGGTGCCGCCCCACCTGGATCGACCGATAGGAACCCGGCGCCTTGAGGTCGTCGGTGGTGCCGGCGTAGCGCCAGGTGCGGCTGAAGAGCTGCAGTTGCTCCCGTTCGTACCAGTCGGCGTTGAAGTACGCACTCGGCGGGAGGAGCTGCGTCGCTGTCTCCGTCACTGCCTTCACCTCTTTCTTGTACGCCTGGACAATTTCTATTACTGGACGTATGTTCAAAAACAACTCATGGGACTGGACCTCAGCCGAACAGGCGGTCCAGCTGCCGGTCGATCAGGCGCTCGGCCATGGCCGGCGGCAGACCGCCGGGATCGGCGCACCCGTGCAGCGCGAGCCCGTCGACCAGCGCCCAGAGCGCCGCCGCCTCCTCGCCCGGATCCCTGCCGGCCGGGATCTCGCCCTCGGCCCGCGCCTGGGCGATGGCCGCCGCCAGGTCGGCGCGGGCCGTGGAGTACAGCGCGGCCTGCACCCTGCGCAGGGCCGGGTTGCCCACCGCCCTGCCGCAGTAGACCTGGTAGATCCTGATCTCCGCGATGCGCTCGTCGTCCAGCGGAAGCAGTTCGAGCAGGCAGCGGCGCAGGCGGTCCTTGACCGGGCCGCCCGCCTCCCAGACGTTCTGGAGCCGCTCCACCAGGCGCGCGCCGAGGAACTCGAAGGTCAGCAGCAGCATCTCGTCCTTCGCCGGGAAATAGCGCCGCACCAGCCCGACGGAGACCCCGGCCTCCGCGGCGACCTCGGCCACCGTGGGCCCTTCCATCCCCCGGGCCGCGATGACCCGCATCGTGGCCTCCACCACCTGGCGGCGGCGCTGTGCGTGATCGGCGACTCTCGGCATGAAATAAGTGTATGGCAATATTTTTATTCTGTCGACCCTCATCCGGTCCCGAGGGCGATCACGGTCAGTGGTGGTGTGGTGGGCTGCCGGGAGCCGCCCCGGGGTTCCAGGGTGATGCCCAGTTTGTCCCCCGCGTGGACCGGTCCGGCCAGCACCGGCACGGGACGCCGGGGCATCAGTCCCGCCGGCCTGATCGCGTCCGGGCCGATGAGCCACACCTGGTAGTCGTGGGCGGGCGGCGGCGCGGGCATGCCCGCCGTGACGAGCACCACCGACGCCCTGGCGGGGGAGTAGATCGCCGTGACGGTCGCGGCGCCGACGCGGGTGGACACCGGGCGGGCGTCGGGTGCGGCCAGCAGGGCCGCGATCCGGTCGGCCTGGGCGCGTTCCCCGGTCAGCAGGCCGTTGGTGCGTACGAGCAGCACTCCCAGCACCAGCGCGGCCGCCACCAGGAGCGCGGCGGCGGCCCGTCCGGCGAGCAGCCGCGCGTGCGGGCGGCCGGGCCGGCCCACCGCGGCGGGGACGATCGGAGCGGCTTGGCGGACGGCGCCGATCTCCTCCAGCACCCGGGCCTTGAGAGCGGACGGAGGCTCGTGCCGGACGGCCGCGGCCATCCGGGCCGTCGTCTCGCACAGCCCCCGGGTCTCCTCGGCGCAGCCGGGGCAGCGGGCCAGATGGCGTTCGAACTCGCGGGCCTGCTCGGCGGGCAGCGCGTTGAGCGCGTAGGCGCCCGACAGCGTGTGGGTGTTCTCCTTCACGTCGCCACCCCCAGGCAGTCGCGCAGCCGGATGAGCCCGTCGCGCATGCGTGTCTTGATCGTGCCGAGTGGAGTGGCCAGCAACTGGGCCACCTCGGGGTAGGAATGGCCGCCGTAGAAGGCCAGCGTCACGGCCTGGTGCTGCAGGTCGGTCAGGCCGTCGAGGCAGCGCCGTACCCGCTCGCGTTCGAGCCGGTCCTCGACCGCCTCGGCGACGGTGTCGTAGTCGCCTCCGGCCGCCTCGCGCCGTCCCGCCGCGGCCTCACGGTCGGCTCCTGCCTGGGCGGAGCGGACCCGGTCGACCGCGCGCCGGTGGGCGATGGTCGTCATCCACGCCATCGCGCCGCCGCGTGAGCCGTCGTATCGGGGAGCCTGCCGCCAGATCTCCAGCAGCACCTCCTGCACGACCTCCTCGCTCTGGCCGCGATCGCGTACGACGCGGAGCACGAGCCCGTACAGCACGCCCGCGACCTGGTCATAGAGCCGGGCGAAGGCGTCACGGTCACCTCGGCCGCTCTGGCGCAGCAGTTCCTGCACCGTGGGTGCCGTCCCGGGACCTGTGCGGTGCTGATCGGGGTCGTTCCGCTCGCGGCTGTTGGTCACGTCCCTGTATTCGGAGCGGCGCCGTTCACGGATTGGGCGGTGCCCGACCAAGCCGGTCGGTGGCCGGCTCCGAATACCCGCCGTGAGACGAGAACAACGCCACGTCATCCGCGCAGCTCGCGCCGGGCTGCTGAGCGTGGCCGCCGCACTGGCGGTCGCGGAGCTCGTCGCGCGCTTCACCGGCGGGCAGAGCTCGCCGGTGGTGACGATCGGGTCGGCCGCGATCGATCTGGCGCCGGCGCCGGTCAAGGAGTTCGCGGTACGCACGTTCGGGACCGCGGACAAGGCCGTGCTGGTGGGCGGCATCCTGCTGGTCCTGATGGCCATCTCGGCGGGACTGGGCATCCTGGCCGCCCACCGGCGCGGCCTCGCGGTGACGGCCGTCGCCGCACTCGGCGTCCTGGGCGCGCTCGCGGCGGCGACCCGGCCCGCGATGGTCGCGACGGATCTGCTGCCCGCCCTGGCCGCGGTCCTGGCCGGGACGTTCACCCTCACCGCGCTGACCCGCCCGGCGGCCGGGGAGACGGCGGGACGGCGGCGAGTCCTCCGGGCAGGGCTCGGCGTGGTCGCGCTGGCGAGCCTGGGCGGGCTGGCCACGCGCCTGCTGCCCGCCGAACCGCTCCGTGCCCGTTTCACCCTGCCCAGACCCGCGAGCCCCGCCGGGCCTCTGCCACCCGGGACCGATCTGCGCATCCCCGGGCTGACCCCCTTCACCACGCCGAAGGCCGGCTTCTACCGCGTCGACACCGCCCTGTCCGTCCCCCGGCTCGACGCCGCCACCTGGACCCTGCGCGTGCTCGGCACATCGACGATCGAGCTCACCATGGCGGACGTCCTCGGGCGAGGACTGATCGAACGCGACATCACCCTCACCTGCGTCTCCAACGAGGTCGGCGGCCCCTACGCGGGCCATGCCCGCTGGCTGGGCCTGCCGCTCGCCACCCTGCTGCGCGAGGCCGGCATCCCGGCCGGCGCCGACCAGTTGCTCAGCCGCTCGGCCGACGGATGGACCGCGGGCACCCCGCTCGCCGCGATCCTGGACGGCCGCGACGCCATGCTGGCCGTCGGCATGAACGGCGAGCCGCTCCCGGCCGAGCGCGGCCACCCCGCCCGCCTCGTCGTTCCCGGCCTGTACGGCTACGTCTCCGCCACCAAATGGGTGGTGGAGCTGCACCTGACCCGCTACGACCGGCGGCGGGCCTACTGGACCGAGCGCGGCTGGGCCACCGACGCGCCGATCAAGACCGCCTCCAGGATCGACGTACCCGTCCCGCTCGCCACCCTCCGCGCGGGCCCGGTGACGGTGGCCGGCGTCGCCTGGGCCCAGCACCGCGGCGTCGCCGCCGTCGAGGTCCGCGTCGGCGAGAACCCCTGGCAGCGGGTACGGCTGGCCGCCACGCCCAGCGCCGACACCTGGGTCCAGTGGAGCTGGACCTGGCAGGCGGCCCCAGGCACCCACACCCTCCAGGTCCGCGCGACCGACACCACCGGCCGCACCCAGCCGCCCTCCCGGGTCCCGCCCTTCCCGGACGGCGCCACGGGCCGGCACTCGATCGTGGTCACCGTCGTGTGACCGCCTGCCCCTCACCGCAACAAGTCCTTTCACCCAGGAGATGAACCCCATGAAGTACTCCGGCATCCTCGCCGCCTCGGCCACCGCCCTGATCGTGGCCACCGGCTGCGGCGCCACCGATGCGGCCGCGCCCGGCGCGCCCGCCGCCACCATGGCCACCACCCAGCCCGCCCCGGCCACCAGCTCCGCCATGGCCGACGGGCCGTTCGGCGCGGCCTGCTCGGCCGTACCGGCTGATGGGGAGGGCAGTTTCACCGGCATGGCCGACGACCCGGTCGCCACCGCGGCCTCGAACAACCCGGTCCTGTCCACGCTGGTCACGGCGGTCAAGAAGGCGGGCCTGGTCGACACCCTCAATTCGGCCAAGGACATCACCGTCTTCGCGCCCACCAACGACGCCTTCGCCGCCATCCCGAAGGCCACCCTGGACAAGGTCCTGGCCGACAAGGAGACCCTGACCAAGATCCTCACCTACCACGTCGTGGCCGGGAAGAACGCGCCGGCCGACCTCGCCGGCGCCGAGCTCGCCACCTTGCAGGGCGGCAAGCTGATGACCAAGGGCTCGGACGAGACCTACACGGTCAACGACGCCAAGGTCGTCTGCGGCAACGTTCCCACCGCCAACGCCACCGTCTACATCATCGACAAGGTCCTCATGCCCAAGTAGACGCGGGTCGGCCTGTGGGAGGGCCACGCCGGGCGGCGCCAGGCGTGGCCCTCTCACGCGAAGAGCCGGTCCTCCGGTTGCCTGGAAGGTGACCGGTGGTCCAGGTGCTCGGCGGTGACCTCTTCGATGCGCTGAACACGCTGATCGCCTACGTGCTCGGCACGGCGATCGGCGAAGCGGGCCGGCCGGGCGGTGCTTCGGCGATCTGTTCGACGGCCGGATGTGGTGGGCCCGCCTTCAGATGACGCCGGACTCCTCGGGGGCCGGGTCCTGCTGAGGTGCGGACAGCGGGCCCAGGAGCTGCGCGGTCAGGATCTCGCCCGGTGTTCCCTCCGCGGCAAGACGTCCCCGGTCGAGCAGGAGGCAGTGGTCCGCGCGCCTCGCCATGCGCAGGTCGTGGGTGGCATGGATCACCGTGGTTCCGCCGGCGCGCACCTCGTCGAGTACGCCGGAGATGTGCTGCCGGGCCTCCGCGTCAAGCCCTGTCGCGGGCTCGTCGAGCAGCAGGAGATCGGGCTCCTGTGCCAGCCCCTGAGCCAGGAGCGCGCGCTGCCTCTGCCCGCCCGACAGCGCGCCCAGCCGGCGACCCGCCAGTTCCTGGATCCCCAGCCGGGCCATGCATGCGTCGACCACCGCCCAGTCCCGCCGTGACAGCGGCCGCCACGCGCCACGACGCGCCCACCGGCCCATGGCCACCGTCTGCCGGACCGTGATGGGCAGGGTGTCGGACGCCTCGCTGCGCTGAACCACGTAGCCGGGACGCCTGCCGCCGTCCCGCGACACCGTTCCCGACAGCGGCCTGACGACTCCGGCCAGTACGGCCAGCAGCGTCGACTTGCCGGAACCGTTCGGCCCCACCACGGCGGTGACGCCCGGCCCCGGGAAGCGGGCGTCGAGGCCGTGCAGGACCGTCCGCCTGCCGTACCCCGCGCTGAGACCACTGATCACGACGGTCACCGGACACCTCCGAGTTGAACTTGATAATGGTTTTCATTGTAGAGTGCTTTGCCATGGATTGGTGGCTAGATCCGTTTCAGGTGTCGTTTGTGTGGCATGCCCTCATCGGCGGGATCCTTGTTTCCCTCATCTGCGCCCTGGCGGGGACGTGGGTGGTGCTGCGCGGCATGGCCTTCCTGGGCGACGCGATGTCGCACGGGATGCTGCTGGGAGTCGCGGTCGCCTCGCTGATCGGGGTCAATCTCCTGGTGGGAGCCTTGGTGAGCGCCGGGGCGATGGCGCTCGGCGTGAGCGCGATCGGCAGGTCGCCGAAGCTGTCGCAGGACACGGGCATCGGCCTGCTGTTCGCCGGGATGCTGGCGCTCGGCGTGATCGTGGTGTCGCACTCGGAGTCGTTCGCGGTGGATCTGACCGCGTTCCTCTTCGGAGACGTCCTCGGTGTGCGGCCGCGGGACCTGGCCTATCTGGCCGTCGCGCTCGGCGTCTGCGCGGTGATCGCGCTGCTGGGTCATCGGCTCTTCGTCGCGCTGGCCTTCGACGCGCGAAAGGCGCACACGCTGGGCATGCGGCCACGCCTGGCCCACGTGCTGCTGCTCGCCCTGCTCACGCTGGCGATCGTCGCGTCCTTCCACATCGTCGGGACCCTGCTCGTCTTCGGCCTGCTGGTGGCGCCGCCCGCGGCGGCGGCGCTGTGGGCGAACCGCATCCCGATGATCATGTTGGGTGCCGCGGTGCTGGGTGTCGTCTCGACCGCGTTGGGGCTGGTGGTGTCGTGGCACGCCGGGACGGCCGCGGGGGCCACGATCGCGGCCGTCGCCGTGGCTCTGTTCTTCGTCTCCGCCATCGGTCGCGGAGTTGCCGGAAGGAATCGCACGCAGTGATGAAGATCGCCCTCGCGGGGCTTCTGGTCCTGGCCGGATGCGCCGCCGAGCCCACCGGGAACGCCGCTCCCCACGGCTACGTGCCGGGGGCGGAGGAGACCGCCGAGCCGCAGTACCGGCTCGTCCTGGCCGATGGCGCGAAGGCGCACGTCCTTGACCTGCTCACCGGGAAGGTGTCGGCCGCGGGCGAGGCCGGGGACGTCACGGGGGTCACCGGCGACGGACGGCGCGCGTTCCTGTCCGGCCGCGCGCTGAAGATCGTGGACGGTGGCGCGTGGATGGTCGATCACGGCGACCACGTGCACTACTACAAGTCGGCCGTTCGCGACCTCGGCGATGTCGCCGGACCGGGGCCGCACGAGGCGTTCGGCGACGCGGCCGTCACGGCCGTGCGATTCGGGGACGGCACGGTCAGGCTGCTCGACCGGGCCCGCCTGGACAAGGGGGACATCGCCCAGATCGGCGGGCTCTCGGCGGATGGTCCCGTCGTCCCCTACGCGGGGCATC
Source organism: Nonomuraea sp. NPDC050394 (assembly GCF_044459065.1). Taxonomy (NCBI): domain Bacteria; kingdom Bacillati; phylum Actinomycetota; class Actinomycetes; order Streptosporangiales; family Streptosporangiaceae; genus Nonomuraea; species Nonomuraea sp. NPDC050394. The sequence goes on from NZ_JBITIO010000012.1 coordinate 110,448, forward strand.
TGCTCGTGGCCGACGGCGACGCCGTACAGGTGAAGACCAGGACCGGCGCGCAGGTCCGCACGATCGGCGAAGGATGCCGGGAGCCGGAAGGCGCCGCCGTGACCCGGCGCGGCGTCGTCGTCGGCTGCGCCGACGGCGCGCTGGTCGTCGACGAGAACCTCGCGGGGAGGAAGATCGGCTATCCGGTACGCGGCACGCGGGCGACGGAGTTCCATCACCGGCCCGGCAGCACCACGCTCGCCGCCATGGCCGGTGACCAGGGCATCTGGGTGCTCGACGTGACCCGCTCGACCTGGAAGCTGATCAAGGGCAAGGGCGTGCTCGCGGTGAACGCGGCCGGTGACGGCCTGCCCGTCCTGTCGCTGACCGAGGACGGAACGCTCCAGTCCCACGATCCCGTCTCGGGGAAGCGGACGGCGCGCACGAAGCTGCTCGCCGTACCGGAGAATCCGGTCATCGAGGTGGACACGGCCCGCGCCTACGTCAACGATCCCGCGCGCGAGGCCGTCCACGAGATCGACTACAACGACGGGCTCAGACGGGCGCGGACGTTCAGGCTCGGCTTCGCGCCGCGGTACATGACGGAGATCGGCCGATGAGCCGCATCGCCGCCGCCCTCCTGGCGATCGTCCTTCTGGCGGGCTGCGCGGCGGGGACCGGGACCGGCACGGGCATCGTCGTCACCACGAACATCCTCGGCGACATCACCCGCAACATCGTCGGCGACGAGGCCGAGGTGACCGTGCTGATGAAGCCGGACTCCGACCCGCACTCCTTCGGCATCTCCGCCCAGCAGGCCGCCCGGCTGGAACGGGCCGACCTCGTCGTCTACAACGGCCTCGGACTGGAAGAAGGCGTGCTGCGCAACGTCCGGGCGGCCCGCGAAGCCGCCGTGCCCACCCTCGCCGTCGGCGATGGCGTGATCGGTGACGCGGACGCCGACCCGCACTTCTGGACCGATCCGCGGCAGGTCGCCAAGGCCGTCGACCTGATCACCGAGCGCGTCATCGCGGAGGTCGACGGCATCGACGCCGCCCGGGTCCGCGCGAACGCGGCCGCCTACCGCGGCCGCGTCTCGGAACTGGACGACTGGATGGCCACCCAGATCGCCGCCATCCCCACCGGCAACCGCAAGTTGGTGACAAACCACCACGTCTTCGGATATTTCGCCAAAAGGCACGGCTTCGCCGTCGTCGGGGCGGTGATCCCCAGCGGCACCACGCTCGCCTCCCCGAGCGCCTCCGACCTGAAGTCGCTCGCGGACGCCATCAGACGCACCAAGGTCAAGGCGATCTTCGCCGACTCCTCCCATCCCGACCGCCTGGCCCAGGTCCTGGCCTCGGAGACCCGCCTGGACGTCCGCGTCGTCACCTTGTTCTCCGAGTCGCTCAGCCGGCGCGAACCGGGCGCCGCGACCTACCTGGACATGATGCGCACCAACACCACGGCCATCGTCACATCCCTCCAATGAAAGGTGTCCTCACCATGCGGTTGCCGATCCTCATCGCCGCCGGCCTCCTCCTGACCGCCTGCGGCACGACCTCGGAGGCGGCGGCCCCGCCGCCGGTCGCCGAACCGCTCGTCGCCACCTACGCCGGAGGCCTGTACGTCCTCGACGGCAAGACCCTCCGCCTGGCCAAGGACATCCCGCTGACCGGATACAACCGGGTCAACCCCGCCGGAGACGACCGCCACATGCTCGTCTCGACCGCCACCGGCTTCCGCGTGCTCGACGCCGTCTCACCGGCGCTCAAGAACGACGAGTTCAAGGCCGCCAAGCCGGGGCACGTGGTCAGGCACGGCGGCACGACGGTCCTGTTCGCCGACGGCAGCGGCGAGGTCACCCTCTTCGACCCCGCGCGGCTCGGCGAGGGCCTGCCCAAGGGCGAGGTCTACACCGCGGCCGCCCCCCACCACGGCGTGGCCATCAAGCTCGAGAACGGAGAACTCGTCGTCACCCTCGGCACAGAGGAGGAACGCCGCGGCATCGTCGTCCTGGACAAGGACAGGAAGGAACGCGCCCGCAGCGAGCAGTGCCCCGGCGTACACGGCGAGGCCACGGCCAAGGACGAAGCCGTCGTTATCGGCTGCGAGAACGGCGTCCTCCTCTACAAGAACGGCAAGATCACCAAGGTCGCGAGCCCGGACCCGTACGGCAGAATCGGCAACCAGTCGGGCACCGGCGCATCGCCCGTCGTCCTCGGCGACTACAAGACCGACCCGGACGCCGAACTGGAACGTCCCACACGCGTCTCCCTCATCGACACCGATACCGGCAAGCTGCGGCTCGTGGAGCTCGGCGTCAGCTACACCTTCCGCTCCCTGGCCCGCGGCCCACAGGGCGAAGCCCTCGTCCTCGGCACCGACGGCAAGATCCACGTCATCGACCCGGTGGCGGCCAAGGTCGTCAGGACCATCCCGGTCCTCGGCACCTGGACCGAGCCCGTGGACTGGCAGCAGCCCCGCCCGAACATCTTCGTCCGCGCCCGGACCGTCTACGTCAGTGACCCGGCGAAGAAGCAACTCCACGCGATCGACCTCGCCTCAGGCAAGATCCTCAAGACCGCGTCCCTCCCGAACACCCCCAACGAGCTCAGCGGCATCACCCACGGAACCTGATCCTCGCCATCGGATAAGTACGGTCGTGACATTCATTCCACACGAGGAGCCGCCCACGGCGGGGGCAGGTTCCATGGAGCTGAGCAGACGGGACCGCATGCGCGGAGCCGCTCTGGCGGAGGGCTCAGCGGCGGCCGGCATGCCGGTTCCCGCGGACGCGCGGCCGCCGTCTCCGGGCCCGGCCCCCGCTGAGGCCCCCGTGACGGCCCGCGTGCCGGCCACGACGGAGGATTCGGCGATCATCAGGGCGTCGCTGCGCGAGCCGGAGCGGTTCGCCGAACTGTTCGATCGGCATGCCGCCGCGCTGCACCGTTACGTCGTCCGGCGCCTCGGTCCGGATCATGCGGAGGACGTGGTCGCCGAGACGTTCACCAGGGCGTTCGAGAAGCGGCAGAGGTACGCCTTCGACCGATCGGAGGCGTTGCCGTGGCTGTACGGCATCACCACGAACATCATCGGCACCCACCGGAGAGCGGAGGTACGTGGATACCGGGCGCTCGCCCGAACCGGCGAGGACCCTGTGGCGGCGGCCTTCGACGAGCGCGTGGCCGCCCGCGTGTCCGCCTCGGCGACCAGGGAACGGCTCGCCGCCGCCCTGGCCAAGCTGGGCCGGGGCGAGCGCGACGTACTGCTGCTGATCGCCTGGGGCGACCTCAGCTACGAGGAGACGGCGCAGGCGCTGGACGTGCCCGTCGGCACCGTGCGGTCCCGCCTGTCGCGTGCCCGCCGCAAGGTGGTCCACGCGCTGGGCGGCAGCAATCCGATCGACATCGTTGAGGAGGTCTGATGAACGACCTGGACATGGTTCGCGACCTGCGGTCACAGGTACGGCAGAGCGACGAGAGCGATCTTCGGGGCGCCCGGCGGCGTGTCCTGGCCGCGATGGCCCCCAAGCCACGGGGTCGCAGGCTCTCCCGTCCCCTTGTGCGCGTGGCCGCCGTCGGCGTTCTTGGCGTCACGATCGCGGCGGGCGTCACGATCGTGCAGAACCTCCCTGCGGAACGCCCCAGCGCTCCGGCGTGGCTGCCCGTGGCCAACGCCGAGACCCTGGCCAAGCGCGCGACGGCGGCGGCGGCGGGCCAGGCGGACGTCTACCCGCGAGACGATCAGTGGGTCTACGCCAGAAGAGACTTCTACCGATCGCCCAGGATAGCGCCCACGCCGGCCGCGTCGCCGAAGGCAGGAGCCGAGACCGGCTCCCGGCACACCACCGAGATGTGGACTCGGGGTGACGGCAAGGAGAGAGCCCTGCGGGAAGCGGGCAGCGAAACGATCACCAGGCGTCAGGGCGGGGAGGATCCCCGCCGCCGGTTCGACCCCGCCTACCTGCGTTCGCTCCCCCTGGAGCCGGCCGTTCTGCGGGAACGCCTGAGAAAGGACACGAAGGACATCCCTCTGCCCGAGGCTCGGGCGGTGTTCGGTCACGTCCTGACCATCCTCCAGGAGGGCGCTCCAGCGGCTCGCCTGCGTGCCGCCCTCTACACCGTCCTCTCGCAGCTGGACGGCGTCGGCGTGGAGAAGGTGAGCGATCTGCTGGGCAGGGAAGGAGTGGGCATCTACATCGACGACGAGGGAATTCGCCGGGAGGTCATCATCGACCCGAACACCTACGTCCTGCTCGGCGGACGCACCGTCTACGTCGGCGGATCGGCCTCGCCGCCGCCGTACGGCGCGTTGCCCGAGGGTGAGGTGATCTTCGCGGTGGCTCAGGTGGCCGCCGGCATCGTCGACCACGCGGGGGAAGTCCCGCGCTGATCAAACCCGCACACCCGTCTTCCGCGTACGCGCCAGGACGAGGCCCACCGCGCCGGCCGAGATCAGGCAGACAGGTGTGTAAAGCAGGAGGTTGAGCCAGTAGAACGGCATGCCGGTGTCCGTGCCGAAGCCGGTGGACCACACCAGGCCCAGCACTCCCCGCACCAGCAGCCCCGCCCCGAGGGCGAGCGCGACCGCCTTCGCCGGCCACCCGCCCCGGCCTCTGGAGACCGCCACGATCGCGGCCGCCGCCGTGGCCAGCAGAAGGATCAGCGGCAGCAGGACACGGGGAGTGAAGGGCACCTCCATGTTCAGGACGGCCATGGACAGCGCACGGGGGTCGGATGCGGGCCTGACGAGCCAGTACAGGTGGGCCATGGCGTCAACGACCAGGATGGTGGCGACGAAGGTGCCGAGTCGTGTGGTGTTCATGCCCTCAAGGAGGAGGCGGATTCCCTGATGGTTCCATGGAACCTTTGGGAACCTCGCCGCCTCTGGACGTATATGAACTGGCCTGTCGTTGATCTGGACCCGGTGCGGCGCCTGCGGGCGCTGGCCGCCACCATCCCGGGCGCGCACGTCGCCGAACGCGTCATCCCGGCCCCCTTCGAGCTGATCTGGGAGGTGGCGAGCGACCTGGAGCGGGAGTTCGGCACGTTCGAGCCGGACATGCGGCACGTGCGGATCGTCGCCGACGACGGCGACGGGCGTCTGGTCGCGAAGGCTCGCAGCAGGTACGGCATGCGCGCCCGGTTCGCCGTCGATCTGCGACCGGGCTGGTGCTGGATGCAGTCCAGGTTCCTGCTCGTCGGTCTGGCGGCGACAGCCGTACCCGGTGGCACGCTCGTCGCGCAGACCGGCGGTCTTCGTGTGCCGGGACGGTCCGCGCTGGTGCCGCTGGGCGTGCGCTCGGCCGGGCGCAAGGCGTTGGCGCGGCTGGCCGGCCGGATCGAGGAGCGGGCCAGGTGACCGTCGAACTGGTCCTGGCCGCACAGCGCGGGGACACCATGGCCATGAGCGACCTGCTCAACGAGCTGACGCCGTACCTCGGGCGGATCTGCGGCCCCATCGCGCTCGACAGCGGACCCGACGCCGTCCAGGAGGCGCTGATCGCCGTCTTCAAGAACCTGCGCGGGCTGCGTGAGCCCGAGGCGCTGTACGGCTGGGCGCGGGCGATAGCCGTACGGGAAGCGGTGCGCATCGCCAGGCGCGACGGCCGAGCCGGCCCCGCGGAGTTGTCCGAGCTGCCGTCGCGGCAGGACGTGGAGAGCGCGGTGGACATCCGCGACGTCCTGGAACGGCTCTCGCCGGAGCATCGGGCCGTGCTCATGCTGCGCGACCTCGAGGGCCTGGAGGAGGCGGCCGCCGCCCGGCTGCTGGAGGTGCCCGTGGGCACGGTCAAGTCGAGGCTGGCGCGGGCACGACGGAGTTTCCGCCAGGCATGGCAGTCCTGAGGGAACGGCGGCGCCCATCACCTCCCCCGGAGGCGGACCCAGCCGGAGCGCCAAAGGACAGGACGAAAGGCGCGACGAGCAGGACCGCCGGGATCAGCCGGTCACCACCGGCTCTGGTCGAGAAAGGCACGGCTGACTCCCCGAGGGCCGCTTTCGGCCGGTGCGGACTCGGATGCCCTGGACGTGAATGCCTGCGGATTCGCCGACCAGAAGCTCTTGCGCGGGACACGGTCGCAAATGGCTCGTCATGAGAACAATTCATGCGCCATTACTCGATGGCCCTGAAGATGAACGGCGCGACCAGGCCGATCAGGGCCAGGGCCTCGGTGAGGACGAAGCCGAGGAGCATGTTCTGGCGAATCAGCCCGTAGGCCTCGGGCTGGCGGGCGATGGCCTGCACGCCCTGACCGAAGATGATGCCGACACCGACGCCGGGGCCGATGGCGGCAAGGCCGTAGCCTATGGCGGTGACGTTGCCGGAGATCTGAGCGAGAACACCCATAACGTTGCCCTTCTGGACGTCCGGTAGCGATTTACCGATATTTCCTCACATAGAGGCTCTGAAGAGGAATGTTCAGATGCTCCAAGCCGATAGGAAATTGCTCGTCAAGCGACGCGCTAGACAAATCCATCCAGGTCGTCCCAGGAGGGCGGAAAAACGGTAAACATCTTCCTTTCGTCTTTTGCCGACAAGCCCCAAAGGGGATTCCGCGCCCACAGCGTTGGGCGCGCCCTCACCTCGGTGACCCACCCACCAGTGGGCGGCCGGATGATCGCACGTCACCAAGCTCGGAGCGCCGGCGCCGCATCACCATGGGCGGCCGCGCAGCCGGCCCGTGCGGTCATTCCCCGGGACGGCGGGCCTGGTTCGCCTCGCGGACGACCGTCCAGGTGTCGGCCACCGGGCCCAGGTGCCCGAGCTTGTCGGGGTTGATCACCGCGCGGATCGTCTGAACCTGCCCATCGAGGATGTCGAGCCTCAGGGTGTTGACGACCTTGCCGTCCCGGTCCCGGAAGATCGCGCCCGGCCGGCCGTTCACCTCGCGCGGTTCCACGACGCCGCCGATCCGGGCCGCTCGTGCCTGTCCGGGGGTGGCCGCATGGTGGTGGACTTCGGCCGAGTCCGTCCGAGGCCCTGTTGGACACCTTCACCGTCCGGCTTTGCTCGTGCCATGCGGCGGTGACCGAACGGACACCCACCGCAAGCAAAGGTGCGGCGAACCGTCCACCGGCCGAGCACCCGCTCACGCGCCTGAGCCACGGCGCCGGCACAGCTCCCACACATCCGACACGAGAAGGAGAACTCCCATGCGCACTCAGCTCAAGGCGGCCCTGCTGGCCGCGACCACCGTGCTGGCTCTGGGCCCCACCGCGCTCCCCGCCGCGGCCACCACCACGCCGGCGACCGCACTCCGGGCACCGGTGTGCGGCCACTACACCAACGCGGGAACGGAGTACTACCGCAACTGCGCGAACGTGAGTGAGAGGATCTGGGTGACCAGGCGATTCAGCCGCAACGAGCACTACTGCGTCCAGCCGGGAACGCAGGTGCAACTGGGCAACTTCGCGAACGTTTACGGCGTCTATCACGATGGCTGGAACTGCTGACCTTTCAGGTCGTCCGATCCGGCGCTCACATTCCCGTGAGCGCCGGGCCGGTGAGGCGCTCAGGTCGGAATGAGCCCTACGCCTGCGCGTTCTCCGCGGCCGTACGCAGGGCGTGGATCTGGCCGGCGTCGGTGCGGCGTACGGCCAGGCGGATCAAGGGGGCCAGCAGCGTCCAGGGGAATCCGGTCGTGGCGAGGTCGGCGGTCAGGCGGGCGCGGGTACGCGCGTCGCCGTCGAGCGGTTCCAGGCGGTAGACGTAGCGGGCGGTGACTCCGCCCTGGATGGTCACGAGTGTGATCGAGCGTCCTTCGTCCAGGTCGGCGATTTCGCTGGTGCGGGTCTTGCCGCGGGCATGGAAGATGATCGTCGAGCCGACGCGGGTGCCCGACTCGGCGTACATCGACTCCACGCCCTGCATCCATCGGGGAGCTCGTTCCCAGTCGGTCAGTACCCGCCATACGTCCCGCGCCGGCCGGTCGATGACGGCGTCGACGGTGAATGCCCGTTTCATGGCCCATAGTGTGACGGCCGGCCGCGGAAGGGGACTTGTACGGAATTCACATCTCGGGGACGAACCCCGGCTCGTTCTGCCCGTCCGCGTACGCGCCGCGCTGGGCGAGCACGTACGCGGACGGCGTCACCCCGCTGTGGCGCTTGAAGTCCCTGATGAAGTGGCTCTGATCGAACCATCCCCATTCGGCGGCCAGTCCGGTCCAGTTCAGGTCGGCGTGCACGTCCACACGATTCAGCAGCTGCCGCAGCCGGAGGATGCGCGCGAGGGAGCGCGGGGTCAGGCCGATGACGCGCACGAACTCGCGATCCAGATGGGCGGGGGTGATGCCGAGCTCGGCGGCCAGGCCGGAGATGCGCCGTCGCGGATCGGCCTCCAGCGCGGCGACGGCGGCCGTACACCGTCGCCATCCGCGGGCGGGTGAGAGACCGGCGCGCAGTGTGGCCTCGACGGAATCCAGGCAGGTGGCGGGGTCTGGGCGGGTGAGCAGTGCGGCGCGCAGCGCACGGGCGGGCGGCCACGCCGTCATCAGATCCACGACCCGCCCGCGCAGCGGAGCGGGATCGACGCCGAACAGCGCGCGGCAGCCGACCGGCGACGTCACCACACCGACGGCGAGCGTCTCGGCGGTCGGAGCATTGATCACCGGCTGGTCATGCGGCCCGGCCAGCCAGCCCTCCGTCGCCACGAACGCCGGTCCGTCGCCGTTGCGCGGCGTCTGCACGATCGGGGATCCGAGGACGAGCACCGCGACCGTCGATCCCGTCGGCGCGATCCGCTCGCGCGGGTACGTCATCCGTCCCCGGGCGAACCACACCGACTCCGTGAACGGCTCAAGCCCCTGCGACGGCCGCCGTGTCACGAACTCGAACTCCATGCCCGTCACTATCGCGCCCCGCGGGCCGCCATGTCACCGTCCGTCACGCCCGCCCTGGGTGGGTCGCGGGCTCCGGCCCCGCGCGGGACGCGCACGCGCCACCGGCCAGGGCGAAGGTCGCTCGTGTTCAGGTCTTGGGCCGGTACAGATACAACCTCTTGCGCGGCAGAAGGAAGGTGGCGGCGAAGGTGAGGGCGAGCAGGAGGATGCCGGCCCAGATGGTGACGGTGAAGGCGGCCGCGTATCCGCCGGCGCGCGTGGACGACTGCGCGAAGAAGAGGGTGCCGAAGAGAGCCACTCCCACGGACGCGGCGAGCTGAGCGATGGTGTTGAACAGGCCGGATCCGGAGGCGGCGTGCCTGGCCGGGACCTTCTCCAGCGTCAGCTGGGCCAGGGGCGCCACGGTCAGCCCCATCCCCAGCCCGCCGACGACGACCCCCGGCAGGAAGCCGAGCCCGTTCGCGCCGGGAGCGGAGTCCGCGGCCAGCGCGAGGAGAGCGAACCCGACGGCCAGAACAAGGAGCCCGATCTGCACCGTGGCGCGTCCGAGGCGCGGAAGGAGCACCGCGGCACCGAGCCCGGCCGCGAGGGTGGTGGCGATCGGCCACGGCAGGATCGTCAGCCCGGCGCTCATGGGAGTCATGCCGAGACCGGGCTGAAGGAGTTGCATGAAGGTGAGGAAGAAGCCCATCACCGGGAGGAAGAAGAGGAACTGGATCAGGAGGCCGCCGCCGACCGGCCGCATGCGAAGGAGCCCGACCTCGATCAGCGGGGACTTCCCCCGGCCGGACAGGCGCCGCTGATGGCGGACGAAACCGGCCAGCACGAGGACGCCCAGGATGACGCTCAGGTACGCCCACGTGGGCCAGGATCGTCCCTCGCTGCCCTGGATGAGCGGGTAGAGCACCAGGACCAAACCCGCCGTTGAGATCAGCACGCCGGTGAGGTCGAGGTGGGGCCGTGTGGTGCTCCGGGCTTCCGGCAGGACGAGGACGGCCGCGAGAAACGCCGCGATGCCGACGGGGACGTTGATCCAGAACACGGTTCGCCACCCCTGGCCGAACCAGTCGGCCTGCAGCAGGACCGCGCCGAGGATCGGCCCGGTCGCGGCCGCCAGTCCGGACAGGGAGGAGAAGGCGGCCATGGCCGGGCCCCGCTCGTGCGGGCCGTACATGAGCTGGATCTGTGAAAGCACCTGGGGGACCATCACCGCCGCCAGGAGACCCTGGACGACGCGGGCGCCCACCAGCACCTCGGCGGTGGGAGCGGCGCCGCACAGGGCGGAGGCCGCGGTGAAGCCCGCGATCCCGATGAGGAAGACCCGCTTGTAGCCGTACAGATCGCCGAGCCTTGCTCCGGTGATGATGCCCAGCGCGAAGGCGAGCGTGTAGCCGGCGAGCATCCACTGCAGGTGCGCGGGCGAGGCGCCGAGTTCGGTCCGGACGGAGGGCAGCGTGATGTTCACGATGGTGACGTCGAGCAGGTCCATGAAGCTCGCCAGCAAGATGACGACGAGGGCCACCGTCCGCGCTCTGGTGGTGACGGGTGATGTGCCGATAGACACCGGGGGACTCTCCGTTCGCAGACATCCGATACAATAGCTTCATCGTTAAGTATCTGAATCGCGAAGATAAATGGAGCCCCGCATGTCTGTCAAACCGCATGACGACCACACGGGCGAACTGGCCGACCGGATCGTCACGTCCATGACGGACCTCGCCGGAGCCCTGGGGCGCCTGAACGACCTGATCTCCCAGCGCCTCGGCATCGCCCAGACCGACCTGCTCTGCCTGCACGCGCTCAACCGGGCGGGAGCCTCCACCGCCGGCGCGCTCAGCACCCAGCTCGGGCGCACCACCGGCGCGGTCACGCACATGATCGACCGCCTGGAGAAGGCGGGATATGTCCGGCGGCAACCCGACCCGGAGGACCGCCGCCGCGTCCTCGTCGAAGCCTCGGCTCAGGGACTCGAACGCATCGCTTCGTTCTACGAGGGGATCGATGCCCGCAGCCGCCGGGCTATGGCGACCCTTTCACCTGACCAGCTGGCGACGATCCACACCTTCCTGCGCGGCAGTTACGAAGACGCCGTCGACGAGTGTGATCTGCTGCTCCGGAAGCGGGAACGATGACGCGCGCGCTTGCACTCAACCCGGGTTGGGGCGACATCGTGATGCCACCTGCCGACCAGCGAAGGAGTGGTGACCAGGTGGCTGTCACGGATGCGCGCACCGTGGTGAGGTCGCGAGAGGCGCGGGACGCCGAATCGGCCGGGAACAAGGCCGTGAACCTGGCCGCCATGCTCGGCAGGGGATTCAGCGTCCCCGACGGTTTCGTCATCACCACCCCCGCCTACGCTTCCGCCTGCGCCGAGACGGCGGCGCTTCTCCTGAACGGCGCTTCCCGGCCGAGGCGGTGGCGCGCTCGGTTCGCACGGCGATCCTGGCCACGGAACCGCCCGGGAAACTGAGCCGGGCCGTCGTACGCGCGTACCGGGAGATGGGCGAGGACACCAGCGTCGCGGTGCGCTCGTCGTCGCCGGGCGAGGATCTGGCCGAGGCGAGCTTCGCCGGGCAGTACGACACGTTCCTGCACGTCACCGGCGGCGAAGAGGTCCTCGCGGCGATCAAGCGCTGCTGGGCGTCCCTGTGGTCCGACCGCGCCGTCCGGTACCGGACGGCGCACGGCGTCGACCACCGTGACACCGGCATCGCGGTCATCGTGCAGCGCATGGTGAACGCCCGGGTGGCCGGCAGCGCTGCCCGCACGGGTTCTGCCGCGTGAGCCAATTCACCTGCCGGGCCTGTCACAGGGCGGCACTCCGGTCCGTCCAGAGGCATGAACGCTTCCCCGACCACGCCGGAGATCACCATGGTTGGCCTTGAGAACGCACCGCAGACCGCCGCCGCCCGCCCGGTGCGCCGGCGCCGCCGGGTCGCGGCCGTGCTGGCGCTGCTGGTGGCCGCGCTGCTGTTCGGCGCCTATGGCTGGCAGCCCGCCGAGGACGGACGTGCCTTCCGCTCGCCGTACCTGGCCCAAGCCGGCTCACGCTACATCGACACTCCCATCGCCCGCTTCCACTACGTCCAGGCCGGATCCGGCACGCCGGTGATCCTGCTCTCGCCCGGCGGCACCTCGGTCATCGGCTGGAAGGACCAGCTCAACGCGCTGGCCCGCGACCACACGGTCTACGTGGCCGACCTGCCCGGCCAGGGTTACACGCGGGTGAAGGACCCGGGCTTCGCCTTCGACCTGGACGCGATGGTCGCCGCCGTCGGCGCGTTCATGGACGGTCTGGGTGTACGGCAGGCCGCGCTCGCCGGCAACTCCTGGAGCGGCGGCTGGGCCTTGGCCTTCGCGCAGCGCCACCCCGGCCGCGTCACCAAGCTCGCCCTGCTGGACGCCACCGGCCTGGATCTGCCGGGCACCCTGATGTGGGAGTCCCTGAAGATCCCCGTCGTCGGCGAGCTGGCCGTCAAGCTGTCCACCGGCAAGTCCACCGTCCGAGGCCTGGCCGAGGGCATGATGGTCAACAAGGGCCGCGTCACCGATCAGCTGGTGGACGAGTGGTGGGCGCCGATGACCTTCCATGACAACATCCGCGCCACCTACCTGCTGGAGCGCCGCCTCGACTGGACGCCGACCGAACGCGCCCTGCCCGCCACCAGGACTCCGACCCTGGTGCTGTGGGGCAGGCAGGACACCGTCCAGCCCGTCGAGCGCGCCCACCGGTTCGCCGACCTGCTCCCGAACGACCGGCTCGTGATCCTGGACGGCTGCGGCCACGTCCCCCAGCTGGACTGCCCGGACCCGGTCAACCGCCACCTGCGGGCCTTCTTCACCGGCACCCGGTAGAGCGTCCCGGGCACGTGGTCACCGGGTCAGGCAGGATTCGATCATGTGGGCGAGCAGGCAGAGCTTCGGGTTGCTCTTCGCGCTCTTCTGGATCCAGCGCACCACCGCCAGATCGTCGCCGGTCATCTTGGCCAGCGAGCATCGCAGGATGGGCTTGATCCGGGGCGATCTGGTCACGCGGGCGTAGCGGATCATCGCGCGGCCGGCGTCGAGGGCCGGCCTCAGGGCGGACAGTTCGGGCGCGTGGTGGCGGGCCAGGCGGGGACCGTACTGGAGGACGTCGAGGAAGGGCCAGGTGAGCAGGTGGTCGCGCAGCCTCGCCCAGTCCTCCCACGCGAGGAAGGTGTCGGCCACGAACAGCTGTTCCTCCGGTGAGGCCGGATTGACGATCGCGAGAAGGTCCAGGCCGCGGGCCTCGCGTAAGGCCGCGCGGATCGGTTCGCGAAGCTGCGGATGCCGGTAGCCGGCCGTCAGCCGGCCGGTGTCCAGGGCGTCCAGGCGGCCGTTCAGCAGGTCGTGGACCACGTGGCCACGCAGCGTGGGGGAGCGCTCGATGAGCACGCGGATCGCCCGTGGCAGGCGGGGGGACATGAGGACCTCGATGAGCAGGTCCGTCTCACCGACCACGCTCATGTCGTCCAAGGCCGGGCCGCTGACCTCGCTCCCGTGCCTCAGCAGGTGGCCGGACAGCTCCCGGGTGGGGCCGGCCAGCCACAGTCGCCAGGCGTGTCCGCTCGCCTCGGCGCCGAGGCGGGTGTGATTGGCGAACAGCGCCGGCCAAGGTTCTCCGCCGCGCAGCGCCTGGGCCCACAGGGCCGCGAGCTCGCTCCCGCGGGCCGTGCGGCACCGGTCCCCGGCGAGGTCGGCGGTCGGCGGGTGCGCGCTGCGCAGGGCGGTTTCCACGAGGTCGATGGGTATGGGGCGCTTCAGCATCCTGGCGAAGGGCGCGAAGTCCTGATCGTCTCGGCGCAGGCTCTGGCGGAGGAACCAGTCCTCCAGTTCCAGCTTCTTGAGATGCTCGGCGATGATCGCGTGGGGCCACAGAAGCCCGGGGACGGGCGTGGTCACGGACTCACCGACCTCCAGGAAGCCGTCCCGGTCGCCGATCGCCAGCCGTACCTTGGCCAGGTGTGCGTTGCCGTGGGGTGCCAGGTCGCGCGCCGTCAGTTCACGCAGCAGTTCGAGCGCCGCGTCCGGGTCGCGCCAGCCGGGGTGGAACAGCCTGTCGATCACCTTCTGGTCGCCTCGGGCGATGACCGCCTCCAGCGCGGTGGCCCGTACGACGGGGGTGCCGTGAAGCACGGAGAGCACCAGTTCGTCGTCGATCAGGCCCGTGCGCCGCAGTATGTCCCAGATGGCCGGGTCGCCACCCGCGCGCCAGCGCCGCCACAGTTCACGGATCGCCGCCGGGTCTCCGCGCCTGGCCCGGAAGGACAGCCACCAGATCACCCATCGAGAATGATGGAGGGAAACGCGGCTGAGCAAGGGGCCCGCTACACGGACCAGCCGCCCCTCCGCATCAACCGATCGGTTGATGCCGGAATCCACCGCTCCGCTCTCCGGCCGGACGATCCGCCACCCCCGCTCCCCGCGCGATTCTCAAGACATGCCAACACACCAGGAGCCCGCCCTCCGAGCCATCGGACTCCACAAAGCCTTCGGCGACCACCAGGTCGTCGACGACATCCATATCACCGTCCCCGCCGGATGCTTCTACGGCCTGGTCGGCCCCAACGGCGCCGGCAAGACCACCACTCTGGCCATGGCCGTCGGCCTGCTCCGCCCCGACGCCGGCAGCGCCGAGATCTTCGGCGTCGACGTCTGGCGCGACACCGTCCGTGCCAAGGAACTGATCGGCGTGCTGCCCGACGGCAACGCCATGCCGGAGCGGCTCACCGGCCGTGAGGTCCTCACCTACCTCGGCCTGCTGCGCGGCCTGCGGCCCGCCGTCGTCGCCGAGCGCACCGACGAACTCCTCCAGGTCCTCGAACTCGACTCCGCGGAGCGGACCCTGGTCATCGAGTACTCCACCGGCATGCGCAAGAAGATCGGTCTGGCCGTCGCCCTGCTGCACGCGCCCCGCCTGCTCGTCCTGGACGAGCCCTTCGAGGCCGTCGACCCCGTCTCGGCGGCCACGATCAGGGCCATCCTGCGCAGGTTCGCGGACAACGGCGGCTCGGTGATCATCTCCAGTCATGTCATGGCCCTCGTCGAGCAGCTCTGCGACCACGTCGGCGTCATCTCCGACGGCCGCGTCGTGGCCGCCGGACCGCTGGCCGACGTCCGCGGCGCCGGAACCCTGGAGGACGCCTTCGTCGACCTCGTCGGCGCCCGCGCCGGCGGAACGGAGGGGCTGGCATGGCTCACCTCCTGACCCCCGGCCCGGCCGCGTCGCCCCGGCACATGATGCGCATGCGGCTGGCACTCATGCGCAACTCCCTGCGCGGCGACAACGCCACCAACCTCTACACCGGCGTCTCGGCCGGGCTGATCCTGGCCTTCGGCACCATCGCCGTCGCCGTCCTGTGGCCCGCCTACCTGCCCGTCACCTTGGCCGTGTGGCTCTCCGGCTGGATCTTCGGCCCCATCTTCATCGGGGGCGGCGAGGCCCTTCGCCCCGAGTACTTCTCCATGCTCCCGGCCAAGCCGGGCCGGATCGCGGCGGCGCTGCTCGCCGGAGCCTTCGCGGGCCCCGCACCCGCCGTCAATCTCCTCGCCCTGATGTCCCTGCCCGTGTACGGCTGGCGCTTCGGCCCGGCCGGGGTGCTCATCGGCCTGGTGGCGGCCGTCACCACGCTCTTCACGATGGTGATGATCTCCCGCGTCGTCGTGGCGGTCATCGGGCTGTTCGTCAGGTCCCGCGCCACCGCGGCCGCCGTCGGCATCGTGACCGGCACCGCCATCGCCCTGTGCAGCAACGGCTGGGCACCCGTCGTGGCGCTGGGCGGCACCGACACGGCCGCCTGGTCCCAGGTTCTCGTCCGTGTCCTGCCCTCCGGCTGGGGCGTGGCCGCCATCGAGGCCTCCTGGCCCCTGGCCGTGGTCATCCTCGCCGCCAACGCCGGCGTGATCGCCCTCCTCCTGGCCGTCTGGGCCGCCCTGCTGTCGCGGCGCGTCGTCTCGGCCGCACGCGGAGGTGTGCCGCCCCGTCGCGGTACGCCCCGTCCCCTCCCCGGCACCGGCGGCGCCCGCATCACGGCCGCCAAGGAGCTGCGCGCCTGGTGGCGCGACCTCGTCCGCATCCAGCTGCTCGCCACCGCCTTCTCCTACGCCATCGTCACCCCCCTCCTGCTCCTCACCATCGGCGCCTGGGCCATGGTCCCCTTCACGGGGCTGATCGCGATCGTGATGGCCGCCGCGTCCTCGGCCAACCTCTACGGCGCCGACGGGACCGCCCTCTGGCTCACCCTCATGACCCCCGGCGCGGAACGCGCGGACGTCCGCGGCCGCCAGCTCGCCTGGCTCCTCATCGTCGGCCCGGCCGCGGTGCTCCTCTCCCTGACCGGCACCCTCGTCAGCGGCCAGACCTGGGCCTGGCCGTGGGTACTCGGCCTGCTCCCCGCCCTTCTCGGCGGCGGCGCCGGGGTCATCGTCCTGCTCGCCGTCACCTCGCTCGTCCCCGGCACCGACCCCCACAAGCGCGGCGGCAACCCGCTCAGCACCGGCGCCGACGAAACCGCCGAAACCAGCCTCGCCTGGCTCGTGCTCCTCGCTGTCCCCGTCACCGCCCTGCCCGCGGCCGGCGCCATCCTCCTTCACCCCTGGGCCGGCATCGCCACCGGTGTGCTGACCGGCGCTCTCGCCGCCTGGGGACTGGGCAGGATCGCGTACCGCAGACTCGAGAACCACGGGATCGATCTGCTCAACCTCATGAAGCACGGCCCGGCGCCCCAGGCCGGCAAACCCACCACCGTGGACCTCCCCCTCCTGCACCGCGTCGGCGTCACGATCAGCTACACCATCGCCTGGCTTCCCCTGTTCCCCCAGGGCCTCGTGCCGATGATCATGAAGATCTTCGGCATCGAGGGCCGCTCATGGTTCCTCGCCTTTCATCTCCCGCCGATCTGGCAATGGCCCACCATCATTTTCATGATCGCCCTGGGGCTGCTCATGTACGGCTACGCCATCCTGATCCCCATGCGCCTAAGCTCGTCCTCGTCGGCCCCCACCAGCTGAAACCCATCCGCACCCGAGAGGAGGGCGTGCCCCCGGATGAACGACCCCTTCCCGCTCTCCACCTGGGAGCGACGCTTCGAGCGCGTCGTCGAGATCGTCCCCTACATCACCCTCGCCGCTTCACTGATCATCGGCCTGGCCTCACCCGACGAGCTCAAAGGCGGGATCCCCCGTACGGTCGCGCTCGCCGCCCTGGCCCTCGCCTGGGGTCTCGGCGCCCACACCCTCCTCCCCGCCGAGGTCCGCCGGCGCAGGGTCGCCGTCACCGTTCACTTCGCCGGCGTCCTGGCCATGGCCGGGTTGCTGACCCTCCACCACCCCAGCTTCATCATCTACTGCATCTCCGGGTTCTTCCTCGCGGCCAACTTCGCCCCCTCCAAGTGGACCTTCGCCGCCGTCGCCGCCACCTCCTTCGTCCTGTACGGCTCGTCGCTCGACTGGACCCAGGCCACCATCCAGCTCGTCGCCTTCCACCTGGCGATCATCGCCGTGCAGACCGTCGCCATCGGCGGCGGCCACATCGCGGCCATCAGGATCGAGGACCGGCAGCACAAGTATCGAAAGGCGGTCAGCGACCTTCAGACCGCCCTTGAGGAGAACGCCGACCTCCACGCCCAGCTCCTCACCCAGGCCCACCAGGCCGGCATCCTCGACGAACGCCAGCGCATGGCACGCGAAATCCACGACACCCTCGCCCAAGGACTCACCGGCATCATCACCCAGCTGCGCGCCGCCCAGCGCGTCGAGGACTCCGGCACCCACGTCGAACTCGCGCTCAACCTCGCCCGGGACAGCCTCACCGAAGCCCGTCGCTCCGTCGCCGCCCTGCAGCCCCACCAGCTTGAGGACGCCCATCTCCCCGAAGCCATGACCACCCTGGCCCGCAACTGGACCCAGACCACCGGCGTCGACCTCCACGTCGAAGTGACCGGCGACCGCGTACCCCTCAGCCCCGCCATCGAGGTCACCCTGTTCCGCGTCGCCCAGGAAGCCCTCGCCAACGTCGCCAAACACGCGGGCGCCACCCGTGCCGGCCTCACCCTGTCCTACACCGGCAGCGTCGTCCTCCTCGACATCCGCGACGACGGCACCGGCATCCACAACCCCAGCGGCAAGGGATTCGGCCTCAGCAGCATGAGACAACGCCTGCGCGGCGTCGGCGGCACCCTCGAGATCGAGAGCACGCCCGGCGAGGGCACCGCCGTCAGCGCCACCGTTCCCGCACTCCAAGGAAACCCCCGGTGATCCGCCTCCTCATCGTCGACGACCACCCGATCGTCCGCGACGGCCTGCGCGCCGCCTTCGAAGCCGAACCCGACATCCACGTCGCGGGAGAAGCCGCCAACGGCCGCGAAGGCGTTGACCGCGCCGCCGTACTCGAGGTCGACATCGTCCTCATGGACCTGCGCATGCCCGAAATGGACGGCGTCAGCGCCATCACCGCCCTGCGCCACTCCCATCCCCACATCAAGGTCCTCGTCCTGACCACCTTCGACGGCGACTCCGACGTCCTGCCCGCCATCGAAGCCGGCGCCACCGGCTATCTCCTCAAAGACGCCCCCACCGACGAACTCCTGCGTGCCGTACGCGCCGCCGCCGCGGGCGAGCCGGTCCTGTCCCCTTCGGTCGCCGGCCGCCTGATGGGCCAGGTACGCCGGCCGGTGAAGGCCGCCCTCACCGACCGCGAACTTCAGGTCCTCGCCCTCGTCGCGGACGGCGCCTCCAATCGCCAGGCGGCCGCCAAACTCTTCATCAGCGAGGCCAGCATCAAGACCCATTTGCTGCACATCTACGACAAACTCGGCGTACGCGACCGCGCCGCCGCCGTCGGCGAGGGCTATCGGCGAGGCCTGCTCAGTTAATCCCTCCCGCCTGCGGGAGGGCCGCCGGTAGGGTTTCGCGAGCCATGGACCGGACGGTGGGGTCACCCCTCACGCAGGATACCGGGCCCGGGTGGTGAGGATCGCTCAGCGCCGTGTCACGTAGTCGGTGCCGGTCGTGTGCGAGACGTGGGCGATGGCGTCGAAGGCGTCGAACACCGGCATGTTCAGGAAGTAGTCGGCCATGCGGGACGTCTGGAAGGCTGCCGCGTCCTCGACCCGGGACCGGGCCGCGCGCAGGTCCGCGAGGGTCCAGAGTGCGTCGGTGGGGAACGCCGCTTCGATGCTGTGGCCGGTGGGCGGCGGGAGCGGCGCGTCGTACCAGGTGCCCTCGGGGCGCTCCGGTGTCGGTTCGCCCACGGTGGTGGTGCGGCCGTGGCCTGAGGTCACGGCGATGGCGCGGTAGTCGTCTCCCAGAGCGGCGGCGAGGTGGGCTCCGGCCGGGAGCAGCCGGCGATCGCCGTCCTCGTCCGCGGGAGTCCGCTGGATGTGCCAGTTGTGCGCGGCCAGCACGACGCGATCACCGGATCCGTCCAGCAGCCGCAGGACGGACTCCGCCATGTAGATGTCGCGGAACGTCGACGCGACCTCGAAGCTCTCCCCGGCGGCGGTGGCGCGATGGAGCTGATCCAGGTACCAGGCCCCGCGAAGGTGCCACAGCGCTGTTTGGTGCTCGGTCCCGTGGCCCCGGCTCCGCTGGACGAAGGTGAGCCGCCGCATGGCGGCCGTCAGCTCGCTCAACGCGCTGGTCAGCGTGTCCCGCTCGCCGGGGCCGAGTTCCTGGTAGCGGGCGAAGGCGCGCATGGTGACCGGGTCGTGGAAGCCGCGTGTCACGCTGACCGCCGTCTCCAGGGCGGGGAGCGCGCCGGGACAGGCCCTGCTCAGGTAGCCGGCAAGCGCTTCGAGCGCGGGCAGAGGGGATCCGAAGGCGCCGGGCAGGTCGGTCCCGGCACATCTGAGCGACGGGCCGTCGGGCTTCTCGTTCCGTTGCCGTATCCAGGTCAGCACCTCGTACATCTGCCCGCATCGCCCCAGGGACATGGCGATGCCGGTCTCGGCGACCTGCTCCACCGTCCCCGCTCCGCCCCGCACCCACTCCTCCAGGATCTGGCCCTGGGTGAAGGGGGCCTCCAGGGCGTACACCTGGAAACCGCAACGTTCGACCAGGAAGCGCAGGATTCGATGGCGCACCTGGTAGAACTCCCGGATGTGGTGGGAGCTTTCGCCCAATGCCACCACCCGCGCGCCGCCCACGATGTCCCGGAGCGGTTCGAGATCATCCAGGGGAGCCTCGAAGTCCAGGGTGTGCAGCGCGGACCCGTGATCACGAATCCAGTTCTTCACAGTCCGCCGGCCGGTCATCTCTCGCCTCCATACCGTCGCCACGTCCCTTCGCCGAAGACGATGCCACGGTGCGCCGGCGATGATCGTCGTCCCCCGGGAGTGGTTTTCCGCTACTCCCCGCAGAGCAGTCGCCTCTCGCGCTACTGCTCCGGCCTTACGGCCGGCCGCCCGCGCTTCATTCAGGTGTCCCCGCGATACTCTGCCGCTCGGGAACGTCAGACGCCGGTCATCGGATGATCTTTCGGGCGAAGGCGTCGATCGCCAGCGTCGAGGACTCCACGGCCGCGAAGCCGCGTTCGATCATCGTGTGTTCGTAGGCGCCGATCGCCTCCGGCAGGCTGCCGCGGCCCCGCTGGGAGTCGATCAGGTGCCGGCCCAGGTCGGCGGCGTCGCTGAGCGCGGTGTTCGCACCGGACGCGCGGGAGGGCGGCATGGCGTGGATCGCGTCACCGAGCAGGGTGACGTGGTCGCTGTCCCATGCGGGGACGGGGACCGAGGTGCCGATCGACAGGTGGAAGGTGTGCTCGGGCCAGGCTCGCCCGACGACGCGGCGCAGGGCCGGGTGCGCGGTCGTGGTGAGGTCGAGAGCCCGCCGGTGCAGGTCGGAGGCGGGCAGGGCGGCGTCCGCGACGGTGAGCCGATCGCGCTGTACGGTGATCGCCCACATGACGAAGTCCTCGGTGTCGGTGAGGCGAAGGCCGGGCGCCAGCCGTTCGGCCGTGGCCCGGGGCGGGTTCCCGAAGCGCATGTAGCCGATCATCATCGCGGGGTCCATGCCGGTGACGGCGGCGAAGGCGTTGTGGAGCCCGCCGGGCAGTGAGCGTTCGATGTCGGCGGTGACGGGGGTCTTGCCGCCGATCCAGCGGATGTTCAGGTCGTCGATCCGTGCCTGGGGAAGGCGCTGCCTTCGTACGGCGGAGCCGATCCCGTCGGCGCCGACGAGGACGTCACCGCTCACATGGGTGCCGTCGGCGAACCAGGCCCGTACGTCGTGGTCGTAGTGGGTGAGTGCCTTGCCGTAATGGACGACGTCGTCCAGGCCGGCCAGCAGGATCTCGCGCAGGGTGGATCTGCTGACCGCCCGGCCCCTCTTGATGATCGAGGTGTCGCCGGGCAGCGGGGGGACGGGGATCTCCCGCAGGTGCTCGCCCTCGGCGTCGATCAGCATCAGGCGTTCGCTGGGCTGGCCACGGGTGGCCTCGTACAGAGCGAAGAGGTGGTGGGGCAGGCAGGCGCGCAGGGCGTCCTCGCCGCGATGATCGAGGTGCACGCGATGTCCCTGGGCCCGGCTGTACGGGCCGGCGTCGCGTTCGAAGACCAGCACGTCGACGCCGGCCCGGCGCAGGAGCTGTGCCAGGCAGAGCCCGCCCAGGCCGGCGCCCGCGATGAGCACGCGTAGCCGTTGGTTCATGTCAGAGCCTTTCTCTGGTCAGCCCGCTGAGGTTGCCGCCGGCAATCAGCACATCCATTCTTCATCACCCGTTGGAGAATGTAGCCGCATGGGGATCATACTTCAACGGGTGATGAAGAAAATGGAGAAATCACCGCCGCCCCCGATCACTGAGCCCATCCGATCCGGGCCGGCGGGGGCGGTTGGGGCGAGCAGACGTGCCGGTGCCCGGCGTCTCAAGGCGTGGTGACCGGCGGGCGTGATCTGGCTTCGAACGCGTGAACGAGGCTGACGACCTGGGCCACCGCGGCAACGACGGCGATGTGGACCACGGCGGGGGTCCGCCACCAGGGACGGAAGTCGGTGAAGCCGCTCGTTTCGCTGGACATCTCGCTCAGGTTCCCGGCCAAGGCCAACAGCAGAACCAGGACGTAGAACGCCGTCAGCGCCACGTACGGCGCGAGCCATCGCCGGCCCGGCAGGAGCACTGTGCAGAAGATCGCCGCCAGGACGAAGAGCACGAGGGCCATCTGCCAGGTCATCTCCCGGGCGCTCGCGGCCATGTGGACGGGGCCGTGGAACCCCTGCTCTTCCATCAGGCCGGCAGCCCTGCTGATGCCCAGGAAGTTGACCACGGCGTACGCCACCGCGGACGCCGGTCCCACGAGCGCGAGAAGGATGCCGGCCCGCGGGTGAACCGTGGTCCGCTTCAGCCGGCTTCTCGACGCGGGCAGCATCAGCAGGATGAGAACCACGAGCTGAACCCCCGACGCCGCCACCAGCGTCGTGGCGAGGGCGGACTCGTACTCCGGCGGTACCGTCGTGTGCCCGGTGAACGGCTCAAGCCCGCTTCTGCCCGGACGGGTTTCGTACCAGGAATCCCACAGCGGATACCAGAAGTCGTCCGTGACAGGGTGGCTCAGGTACGCCTGAAACAGCCAGAACCCGTAGCTCAAGCTGACCACCACGGCCAGCGACGGAACCAGCCCGGACCTGCTCGACGACCCACGCCACGCGATCCACGCCAGCCAGCCCATGACCAGCGCGAACAGGACGAAGAGCGCCGCGATCTCCGCCGTACGCGCTCGGGCGACGGAGTCGACGTGCTGCAGCCCCAACCGGATCAGATCGGGCCGCCCGGCCAGCGCCTCCCGGACCACCTGCTCCGCTTCGCCGGTGACGGAGATGTTCAACGCCGTCACCACCACACCGAACGGCAGCGGGGCCAACGACAGCAGCGCCGCCGCTCTGACGGTCCATGGCGATGTTCCTTCGCCTGAGATCATTTTCACCACGCTACATGGGACGGCCGTGGCGAGCCGATAATCGAGGCTTTGCCTGTGCCGGTTCGGTGGAGAACGCCGCCCAGGTCGGCGTCACCTGGTGGGTGCCCGAGGTGGTCCCGGCGCGCAGGGTGGCGCCGGGGGATCAGCGGCGGGGGAGGGTGAGGGCGCAGAGGGCGAAGGCGACGGCGAAGGCGGCCTGGACGATCATGCACACGGCGAGTGCGGTGGTGTAGGTGCCGCCGGCGGGCGGGACCGGCCCGGCGGTCGCCGCGGCGAGGAGCCCGCCGGCGACGGCGACGCCCAGGCCCATCGCGGCCTGTTGTGTCGTCTGGAGCGCTCCTGACGCGGCACCGGCGGAAGCCGGGGGGACGTCGGCGATCATCGCGCCGACGAGGGGCCCGAACATGAACGCCTGCCCGATGCCGACGCCGACCAGGGATGCGGCGAGGGTCCAGGAGTTCAGGCCGGTGCCCTGCGGGAACACCGAGGTCGCGGTGATCGCCAGCATCGCCGCCTGGATGACGCCGCCGATGATCAGCAGCCGGCGGAATCCGAAGCGCGGTGCGAGTTTGCCGGACCAGACGGAGACGGCGAAGAAGCAGAGCGCGTACGGAAGCAGCACGAGGGCGGCGTGCGTCGGGGTCCAGCCCAGCCCGGTCTGGGTGGTGAGGGCGTAGAGGAAGGTGAACGCGCCGAAGGCCGACTGGAGCATGAGGGCCATCACGAGGCCGACACGGTAGGAACCCAGGCGGAACAGCGGCGGCGGGACCAATGGGACGCGGCCGGCGCGATGCAGCCGCGACTGCGACCTCCAGAACGCGGCGAACAGGACGGGGACGGCCATGAGCAGTGCCCAGCACCACGCGGGCCAGCCGAGCGCGGCGCCCTGGGACAGCGGGACGAGCAACGAGAGGAGGGCGGCGCCCAGAAGCACGGTGCCGACCAGGTCAAGTGAGCGGTGGCCGGGGGAACTGGTGGCGGGCACCCAGCGCAGGGCCGCGAGGAACGCGACGACGCCCATGACGACACTCACCGCGAACACCGTGCGCCAACCGGCGCCGAGGAGCGGCACGGAGAGGAGCACTCCGCCGAGGACCTGCCCGATCGCCGTCGCGCCTCCAGCGGTGGCTCCGAACAACGCGACGGCTCTGGCGCGTTCGCGGCCCTGCGTCGAGGCGGTGATCGTCGCGAGCACCTGAGGAACCATCGCCGCCGCGCAGACGCCGGTGAGGGCGCGCGCGGCGATCAGGACGCCGACGGCGGGGGAGAGGGCCGCCATCAGGGAGAAGAGGGTGAATCCGGCCATGCCGAGGAGGAACAGGCGGCGGCGTCCGTAGAGGTCACCGAGGCGGCCGCCGAGGACCATCGGCACCGCGAAGCCGAGCGAGTACACCGACACCACGAGCGACTGCTCGGCAGGGGATGCGTGCAGAGACACGCCGATATCGGGGACGGCGATGCCCGCGGCGGCGAAGCTGACCACCGAGAGG
Source organism: Nonomuraea sp. NPDC050394 (assembly GCF_044459065.1). NCBI lineage: Bacteria > Bacillati > Actinomycetota > Actinomycetes > Streptosporangiales > Streptosporangiaceae > Nonomuraea > Nonomuraea sp. NPDC050394. The sequence goes on from NZ_JBITIO010000012.1 coordinate 134,693, forward strand.
AGCAGGGCGGAGAGGGTGGCGAGGAGCCCGGGAAGCCCGAGCGTTCGTGGCCGGGATCGGGTCGTTGGAGGGGAAGCTGTGGTCACGTGCCGATGCTGCTCGTTCGCGGATCCGGGTACCAGAAGCCTGTTTATGGGGGTATTAGCCGAACCTGGCTGGGCGACCGTGGGTGCAGCAGTATGGAGTCATGACCGACACGATCTCCCCGAGTGCCCGGCGTGAGCTCGGCGACTTCCTCCGCACCCGGCGCGAGCGGTTGAGCCCCGGCAAGGTCGGGCTTCCGGCCACCGGACGACGCCGCACGCCGGGCCTGCGACGCGAGGAGGTCGCGGTGCTCGCGGGGGTGGGGGTGACGTGGTACACCTGGCTGGAGCAGGGGCGGCCGATCAACGTCAGCACGCAGGTGCTCCGAGCGGTCGGCAGGGCGTTGCGTCTGGACGAGGCGGAGACGCGGCACCTGCGGAGGCTTGCCGGGGTGCGGACACCGGCCACCGATCCGGTCGGATGCGACCCGGCTCTGCTGACGGCCTTTCGGCCGGTGCTGGACAAACTGGATCCCTATCCCGCGTGCCTGCAGACGCGGCTGTTCGACGTGGTGGCCTACAACCGCGCCTACCGGCACCTGTTCACCGACATGGACCTGATCCCACCCGGTGAACGTAACTGCGCCGTGCAGTTCTTCACCGACCCGGACTGGCGCGGCCGTTACGTCGATGACGACGTCGTCGCGACCAGGATGGTGGCGAGGATGCGGGCCGCGGCGAGCGCCGGGACGGCGGGCGCGGATGCCTCCGGCGTGGTCGGGCGGCTACTGGAGCGGTCGGACGAGTTCGCGCGACTGTGGAGCCGCCACGACGTGCTTCTCCAGCACTACGAGGTGAAACGCCTTGAGAGTCCGCTGGTGGGGCTTCTCCGGCTGAACTTCGTTTCCACCGACGTCACGGAGACGGGCCACCGGCTGACGGTGATGACCCCCGGCGACGAGGAGACGTCGCGGCGGCTGGAACAGTTGTCAGGCCTCGCCGCGACCATGGCGTAGCGGTGTCATGACCCGCGCAGCCGTACGCGTGCGGCGGGGTGCCGGGGCCATGCCGTACACGGCGTTCGTAGAGTAGGCACATGATCTACGCGGTGATCCCTCTGACCGATACCGTCCGGCGAGCCGTCAAGGAGAAGTGGGGAGTCGACGGCCATGGAGAGGCGGTGCGGCTGCATGGCGGCGAAGAGTCGGCCGCGTACCAGCTCGGAGACCACGTCGTCCGCGTCGGTCCCGAGTGGCGCGGCAGCGAGGAAACGGAGTGGTGTCACGCGGTCGCCCGGCACGCCGCCGCCCGGATGCCCGAGGCGGTCGCGCCGCTGGCCACGTTCGACGGCGCGACGGTCACGCGGGTGGAAGGGCGGCCGGTGTCGCTGTGGCCCCATGTTCAAGGGAGCTGGCCGCAGGAGTCGGAGCAGGCGCTCCAGGCGGCCCGTCTGCTGGCCCGCCTCCACAACGCCCTGTCCACGGCCCGCCCGGGACCCCGCCCTATCCGGTCCTTCGCGGAGTACGGGCTGTTCGGAGCCGAGGACGGCCCGGGAGGGCACGGCGGCCTCGACGACCCCGGTCTGGATCGCTGGCTCACCGAGTTCCACCGGACGCACACGAGCCGTCATCCCCTGCACGGCGACTACTACGCGGGCAACACGCTGGTCCGTGGCGACGTGCTCACCGCCGTCCTGGACTGGGACGAGTCCTTCGTGGGCGCCCCCGAGTACGAGCTGGCCGCCGCCGCGACCGAATGGGGAGAGGACGAGCTCCCCCTGGTACGGCGGTTCGCCGACGCGTACCTGGACGAGGGCGGAACGGCCGCGGACCTCGACGACGAGGCCCTGGCCCAGCTGATCAGGCACAAGCTGCGCAGGGAGGCCGCCTACTTCGAGCAGTCCGTCGCCCGCGGGGTCAGGCACGACCAGGAGGACCTCGACTACCACCACGACCGGACCGAGCTCTTCCACCGCCTCCGGCCCTGACCCTCGTCTCACGCACGCTGGGACACGCCGGGCGGTCGTTCCCCGCGCAGCGGGTCCGGCCGGTTGAGCAGGGCGAAGACGAACATGATCACCAGGTTGGCGGGCGCGGCGACGCGTTCGTAGAGCTCACTGCCGTCCAGGAGGCGTGGCTGCGGCCCAGCCGTTCCGACACCGGCGAGGTGGAGAACCTGAGGGGGCGGCTGACCTGCATGACGTCTTCGCCGTGCCGTCCGAGGAGATCGCACCGATCGTGGACCGCTCTCCGGCCGCGGCCAGGAAGCTCGCCAGCAGGGCCCGTCGGCGGGTCCAGGGGGCGGACCCGCCGTCCGGCGCCGGCCTGCCGCGGCAGCGGGAGATCGTCGCGGCCTTCCTCGCGGCCTCACGGGGCGGCGGCTTCGCCGCCCTGCCCGCGTTGCTCGACCCGGACGTGGTGCTGCACTCCGATCGTGCGGCCGTGCTGACGGGCGCGTCCGTACGGCCGCGCGGCGCTTCCGCGGTGGCCGGGACCTTCCGCGGCCGTGCCCAGGGCGCCCGGCCGGCGCTGATCGACGGGGGCGCCGGTGCCGTCTGGCCGGCGGGCGGGCAGCCGCGCATGGCGTTCGACTTCACGATCACCGCGGGGAGGATCACCGGGATCAACCTGATAGCGGACCCCGGTCACCTGCGCGAACTCCGGCTGGAGGTCATCGAGGACTGACCACGGTGAGCGATCAGCCGTCCTTCTCGGATGGGTACAGCCCGGCCTGGCGGTAGATCGCGGTGAGGTAGCGCAGCATCTCGGCGGCGTCCGGCGGGCTGGGCTGCAGGACACGGTAGGTGACCGCGCCGGCCATCATGTCGATCAGCACGTCCAGATCGGCGTCGGCGGCCACGGTGCCGTCCTGCTGGGCGCGGCGCAGCATCACGGCGGCCAGCTCGCGCCGGGGCAGGATGTAGTGCTCCCAGTAGACGGCCATCAGCTGCGGGTGGCTCACCGCCGAGCCCATGATGCGGGCGACCAGCGCCCGGAAGTCCGCGCCGGCGGCCATCTCGGCCGCCGCCGGCAGGACGCGCTCGACGATGTCACGCGGCCGCAGGGCGTGGACGTCGGCGGCCGATGGGATCACCTCGGCGCGGACCCACTGCTCGATGGCCTGGGCGAGCAGATCCTCCTTGCTGCTCCAGCGGCGGTAGAGGGTCAGCTTGCCCACGCCGGCACGTTTGGCGACCTGCTCCATGCTGGTGCCCTCGACCCCCCGCTCCACGAAGAGCTCCAGCGCGGCGGCCAGGATCGCGGTGTCGGTCCCGGGGTCGCGCGGACGTCCCCGGCCTCGGGTGGCGGTCATCCCAGGGCTCCGTTCAGCCAGCGGGTGACCTCGGTGGAGCCGCCCTTGCAGGCCAGGTGGCCGTCCGGGCGGATGAGCAGGGCGAGCCCGCCGGCGGATGCGGCGGGGCGGAGCCGGACGACGCGGTCGCCGAGCCGCCGCCGGGCCGCCTCGAAGGCGGACTCGGCGCCCGGATCGTCGCCGAGCACGGCCCAGGTGCCTCGCAACTCGGCATGCAGCCGGGTGGGGCTGCCGTCGGGACGCTCGCACGCCAGATCGCCGACGCGGTCACCGGGGCGGGGCTTGGCGCCGCGCCTGCCGCCGAGCGGGCCGCGCCGGTAGCTCACCCACAGCTGGGAGGTGGTGTAGGTGGTCCACCGCTGGATCCACGCCTGGTTGAAGACGCGCAGCAGCACCTGGTCGCGCAGCAGCCGGCCGAGCGGGCCGCCCGCGATGTTGACCTTGGTGGCGGCGGTGCTGCCGCGCAACACCGCGGTGGCCAGCGGGCGGCGTTCGGCCTCGTAGGTGTCCAGCAGAGCGTCCCCGGCCCGGCCCTGAACGACGAGGGCGAGCTTCCATGCGAGGTTCTCGGCGTCACCGAGCCCGGTGAGCATGCCTTGGCCGCCGAACGGGGCGTGCACGTGCGCGGCGTCCCCGGCCAGCAGGACGCGTCCGGCGCGGTAGGCATCGGCCAGACGCCGGTGCACGCTGAACAGCGACGCCCAGGTGACCTCCCCCAGGCGCAGGCCGGACAGCCCGGTCCGCGCGGGGAGGATACGCCGCATTCGCTCGGCGATCTGCTCTTCGCCTGGCTTGTCGTCGTGGAAGGCGGCGTCGTACGCGATCAGCCGCCACAGGCCGCCCGGCATCGGCATGGCGCCCAGCATGCCATCGGCGTGTACCCAGCCGCTGGTGCCCGACCGGTCCAGCGCCGGTTCGCCGTCAAGGTGGCCGTCGACGAGCAGGAACCGTTCGCTGACCTTCACCCCCGGAAATCCGATGCGGGCCAGCTTGCGCACCGTACTGCCGGTGCCGTCGCAGCCCACCATCCACCCGGCCCGGACGCTCGCGCCGCCGGCCAGCACCGCGGTGACGCCGGTGCCGTCCTGCCGGGCCTCGACCAGGCCGCTTCCCCATTCCGGCCGGGCGCCCAGGGCGGTCAGCCGCTCACGCAGCCGCGCCTCGACCCGTGCCTGGGAGATCACCATGGGCGGAGCGGCGGTGCCCAGCCCGGGGTCGCCGAACCGGATGCGCATCATCGGCCGGTCGCCGGCGTAGGTGGTGATCGTCATCGCCCGTACCGACTCCTGCGGCAGGCCGTCGAGGGCATCCAGCCGGTCCAGCACTTCCGAGCCCCGTGCGTGGACGAAGTTCGCCCGGGAGGTGGCGGACGGGAGCGCGGCCCGGTCGATGACGCGTACCGAGACGCCGTGCTGGAGCAGTCCACACGCCAGCGCGAGCCCCACCGGTCCGGCTCCGACCACCAGGACGTCCGTGTCCATCGAACCTCCAATATATTTACGAGACGGTTCCGTAAACAAATAGTGCAGCTGATGGGCCCGTCTTGTCCAGCCCACGCTCCTCAGCACGACGACCGGGCCGCGGTCCTGGAGGGACCGGCCGACGACCCTGTTCCAGGCCAGGAGTAGCGGTATGCCCACGACCGGCCCGTTCCGCCGTATCTGCGGCGGCACGCCGTTCGCCTGCGTCATGTCGGTTCATCCGTCCCGTACGCGAGAACACCCCGAGCCGCCGCACGTGATGGGCCTGCCGGTGGGCGCGACGCCCTGGTCGTTGTTGTTCGCGGCATCGGTGGTCGTGGTGCGGCCCGCGTTCACCAGCCGTAGGGGCCGAATCGCCCCCACGCGACGAGCACGCAGAGCACGAGCAGGACGGCGGTCACCCTCAGCCCGGACGGCTCCTTCCTGCGCAGGTGCATGGCCCCGGCCAGGACCATCATGATCGCCAGGCCGGTCGCGGCGATCGGCGTCAGGACGGGTGCGACCCCGACGGCGGCCGGCACGATCAGCCCGATCGCGCCCGGCATCTCCGTCACGCCGATGGCCCGCACGACCGTCGGGGAGAACGTCCGCGTCCACGGATACCTGCCGGCCAGCTTGTCCTTGGGCCGGAGGAGTTTCTCCAGGCCGGACATGGCGAACATGGCGGCGAGGATCGCCTGCGTGATCCACAAGAACACGTTCATGGAGGGGTCTCACCTGTGGCCGTCGAGGTTCGGGGCAGTCCGCTGCCGCTCGGACGCGTTGTCGCTCATATCCGGGCGACGAACGAGCGGCCGCCACGGGGACAACCGGGACGTCGCGGCGATCCCGCTGATGTCCGAACCGGCCACCGGCGCCCGAAAGAACCCACCTCCGGGGACGGCACCACCCGAGATCCCGGCCCGGCGCCGACACGTTTCCCGCGTCGGCGCCGGGCTCACTTCACCACTGAGGGGCCGTGTCAGGCGTGTCTTCTACTCCGCGTACGGCTGGTCCGTTCCGTGGGCGCTGTAGCCGAGGCTCCAGATGTAGCCGTCCGGGTCGGCGAACACGCCGCCGTACCCGCCCCACGGCAGGGCGCCGGCGGGCTTGAGGATCGTGGCGCCGGCCTTCTGGGCCTCCGCGATGATCTCGTCCACCCGCGCCTCGCTACGCACGACGTAGGTCAGCACGAGCCCGCTGAAACCGCTGCCTTCCGGGCTCGTGCCCACCTGGCCGGCCAGGCCTTCGCGGCCGTAGAAGCCGACGGGCGAGGCTCCGTCCGACTCGAAGAACACCGAGATGCCGTAGTCGTCCTTGATCTTCCAGCCGAGCCCTTCGGTGTAGAACTGCTTGGCCCGGTCGAGGTCCCGGACGCCGAGAAGGATCGAGCTAACGTGCGCTTTCATGACATATCTCCCTATGTAGTAGAGGTGTGACCGGCAGGCCGGACATCCCGGGGACGTCACAACGGCGTGGGTTCGCCGGTCAAGAGATATGACCGGCGAGATGGAGGAATGTGACAGATGGCCGAGCAGAACTGGCTGAGCGAGCGGTTCACCGAGCACAAGGACCGCTTGCACGCGTTGGCCTACCGGATGCTCGGCTCACCCGGCGAGGCCGAGGACGCGGTGCAGGAGACCTGGTTGCGGGTCAGCCGCGCCGACACCAGTGAGCTGGAGAACCCGGCCGGCTGGCTGACCACGATCACCGCGCGCGTCTGCCTGAACATGCTTGAGGCACGCCGTAACCGGCGCGAGGAACCGGCCGGGGCACTGCCGCCGGAACCGGCGTCACCGCGGACGAGCCTCCACCCGGGTGATCACGCGGGCATCCATCCGACCGGCCAGTCCGGCCCGGAGGAGGAGGCGCTGCTGGCGGACTCGGTCGGTGTCGCGCTGATGGTGGTGCTGGACACGCTGACGCCCGCCGAGCGGCTCGCGTTCGTCCTGCACGACGTCTTCGCGGTGTCGTTCGGCGAGATCGGGGAGATCATCGACCGTTCCCCGGCGGCGGCCCGGCAGCTCGCCAGCCGCGCCCGGCGCCGGTTGCAGGGAGCGGCCGACGCCTCCGGCGCCGCGCGTTCGCCGAAGCGGGAGATCGTCGCCGCCTTCCTGTCCGCCTCCCGCAACGGGGACTTCGCCGCCCTGCTGGAGATACTCGATCCGGATGTCGTGGTCGGCGAGGTCCGCGGCAGCCACGCGGTGGCGACCTTCTTCGCCGGACGGGCTGAAGCCGCCCGGCTCGCGCTGGTCGACGGCGTCGCGTCGGCGGTCTGGTTCCATCTCGGCCGGCCGAAGGCCGTGTTCACGTTCACCGTCAGCGACGGGAAGATCACCCGCATCGTCATCGACACCGACGAGGAACGGCTGCGCGATCTCGACATCGTCGTCCTCACCACCGGCGACAGGGAGCGGCAGTGACCGGCCCGGCGCTGCGGCTCGTCTCCTGCGCGCTGACCGTCCACGACGTCGACGAGGCACTCGGCTTCTACCGGGACGTCCTCGGCTTCGAGGCCGGCGAGCACGTCGCCTTCACGGCGATGCGATGGGTGAGCGTCACCCCGCCCTCGCAGCCGGACCTCCGGATCCATCTCACCGCACCCGGCACGGACCTGATGGCCATGGAGTCGCCGGGCTGTCTCATCTTCGTGACCGATGACTGCGACGCCACCTTCGAGCACATCGAGGCCGCGGGTGCCGAGGTGATGCAGGAACCGATCAACCGGCCCGACGGCACCCGGGACTGTGCCTTCCTCGACCCGACCGGCAACATGCTGCGATTCACCGAACCCGCCACACCGTGCGAAGCCGGTCACCGGCCAGGTCACGACGCCGGATCGTGTCGCGCGGCGTCGCCCTGCTCTCACGGGGCGCCGGGCGAGGGGCTCAGAAGTTCGCGGGCCAGCGCCTCACCCCACCAGCTCTCGATCCGGTCCGGCGACCAGGAGCGTTCGATGAGAAGGGTGGTGTAGACGTCGATGTTGCACAGGGCGGCGTAGATGTCGATGGCGGTCGGGACGTCCAGCCCGGGGCGGAGCGCGCCGTCCGGCCAGGAGGAGAACACCTGGGCGCGGTACTCGCCGACCTGTCGCCGGCCCCGCAGATAGACGTCCGCGAGATCGGGCTCGGTACGGCCCGCCTCGCGTATCAGCATGATCAGATCACCCGCGCGCTCGAAAAGACGCCGGTCGTAGCCGGCCATCGTGGCCAGGTGCCTTCGGGGGTCGTCGGTGGCCTCCAGTTCGTCGATCGCCTGGGGCAGGCCCGCGGCCAGGTCCGCGGCGTCGGCCAGCGCCCAGACGAGCCCCGCCTTGTTCTGGTACGCCGCGTACACGGTCGGAACGGAGACCCCCGCCTCCCGGGCGACGTCGCGCACGGTGGTCGCCGCCCAGCCCTGCGACAGGAACAGCCTGCGCGCGGCGTCGGCGATCTCCGCTCGCGTCTGATGCGCCTGCGTCACGCGGCGCAGTGAGGTGTAGCGGCGCCGCCCTGTCTCGTTCTCCAAGATCGCACCAAGCCTTCTGCCGAGCTTATATTCAATAGATGAATCGTAAACTCAACTGAGGGACACCGTGTCCGATCGCGGGGCGCCGAACCGCGCGGGGCCTCACCGAATGCCCCGGCCCCGCGCGCCGATGTCACAGGAGCCGGGGGGCGAGCGGCAGCCTGGTCCGGGTGATCAGCGCCGCCGCCGTCGCCAGAACCGGCAGCCCCACCACCACCGCGATCAAGAACGGCCACGGCAGGGCGATCGTGGCGGGATCTCCGGTGCCGTAGGTCGTCATCGGCCGGCTCAGCGCCACGCCCGTCACCGTTCCCGCGACCAGCCCCACCAGCGCGCCGAGCCCGGAGATGTAGAGCGCCTGGCCCGCCACGACCATCCGCAACGTCCCGGGTGGGGCGCCGATCGCCATCATCGTCGAGCGTTCGGGCCGCATGTCGGCGGCCGCCAGGCGTGTGGCGGCCAGCGTGCCACCGACGACGAGGACCAGAGCGCCCACGAGCCACCCCCACAAGCCGGGGGAGGGCACATTGCGAAAGCCTTCCTCGGAGGCGACCGTCACCCGGTGGGTCACTTTCGCGAGATCGTTCGCCAGCGTGGAGCCGGCCGACGGCCGGTACATGGTGTAGAGCTGGCGTTCCACCGTGGAGAAGCCGGCCTGCTCGACCAGGGCGCGTGGCAGCAGCGCGCCGCCCTGGTACTCGGCGGCGGGGGTGGCCGGCACCGCCGGCACTTCGAAAGTGCGCGGGGGGCCGGACGTGGAACCCGCCCGTAGCGCCAGCTTGCCATCGCGCACCGCGGCGGCGTCGAACACCACGGCCTTGCCGCTCGCCAGCGCCGCGGCCGCCTGCGGATCATGGCGCCCTTGCAGGAGCCTGAGCAGGGCCTGGTCGCCGATGGCCGCCGTGCGCCGCAGGCGAGTCCCGTTCCATCGCACCGTGTACCGCAACGCGTAGCGGCGGCCCTGGGCGTCGTTCGCCTGATAGCCGGCGGTCAGCGGCACACCCGGCAACTGCCGGGCCGCTTCCGCGCGAAGCCTGGTCCACGTCTTGTCGGCCATGGTGCCGCCCCAGATCGCCAGCATGCCGGTCGGGCGCGCGGAGGTGTAGGCGTTGCGCCGGTCCATGAATTCGCTCTGGGCGCCGATGCCCACGGCGACGACCGTGGCCGTGACCGCCATGACGGCCGCCACGGCGCTCGCCGTACGGGATCGGTGGCGGACGGCGTCGCGGACGGACACCCGCAGCGGAAGCCGCAGCCGGGGGGCCACCCGGCCCGTGAAGCGCACCAGCCAGGGAGTCAGCATCACCAGGCCGATCATGACCAGCACCGCGGCGGCCCACACCCACGTCGGGGCCGGCTGGCGCCGCGCCACCACGGTCGCCCCCAGCCCGACCAGCACCAGCACGGCCCCCGACAGGGGCCATCCGGGCCGATCGGCCACCGCGGGCGCGCGGCCGGCCAGCACGCTCGCGGTGTCCTGCCGAGCCGCCTGTACGGCCGGCACCAGCGCCGCCACGATCCCGGCGAGCAGGCCCAGCACGGCAACGCCCAGCACCGGCGCCCACGGCACCTCGACCGGGCCGGCCTGCCCTCCCCAGCGCGCCACGACCTGGGCGCCCACCGCCCCGGTTCCGATGCCCAGCACGCTCGCCACGATGGTGGCCGCGCCGCCGAGGATCAGTCCGTCGGCCAGCACGATCGTCCGCAGGTGTCCCGCCGAGCCGCCTTGGGCCGCGATCTCCGCCAGTTCCCGCCGCCGTCTCCTGAGCCCGACCGCGAAGGCGGGCCCGGCCAGCAGCACGGTCTCCAGCACCACCATGATCACCATGGCGCCGAGCCCGACCGTGTACCGGACGCTGAGGCGGGCGGGCGGGGGACCGGGGAGTATGGCGGGGGAGGTGACGTACAGGCCGGCCTTGTTCAGCGCGGGCACGCTGGTCCACGACACGGGCCGCGCGGTGTCGGCGAGCCAGCCGGGGCCGTACTCGTGCGTGGCCCCCAGATGATCCGCGGCCGCCAGCGGAAGGTCCGGGCCCACGACCTTGCGAAGCGTGGGCCGATGCGGGTGCTCGACCACGCCCACCACCGTCAGCGGTGCCGCGCCGGGTGGCCGCAGGAGGCCGCCGGGTCGCAGGCCGAGCGCGGGGGTCACCACGACCTCGTGGGCGGCCGCGGGCAGCCTGCCCTCGTTCAGGGTCATCATCCCGCTGGTGAGAGGGTCGCGCAGGTCGGTCTCCAGCGCGTCGACCCGTTCGGTGCCCAGCCGGAGCATGCCCGTGCCGAACGGGATCAACCGGGTGCCCGGCCCGAGCAGGGCCCCCACCTCGGCGGATCCGGCCGCGGCCGCGGCGCCGTCTCCCGGATTCCAGATCGTCCCGTCCGGCTGCTGCCGTACCACCATGCCCTTCGGCGTCTGGACGAGGCGGGCGTCGGCCGTGCCGAGCTCGGCCACCCGCCCCTCGCGCGGATTGATCTCCATCGTCTGGATGAGGGTGAGCACCGCCGCGATCACCAGGACGGGTAAGCCGATCATCGTCATGATGAGCGCGCTCCGGCCCCGGGAACGCCGCACGTTCCGGCGGGCGAGGCGCAGCGCGACCAGTCCGGCGCTCATCGGGCACTCACCAGCGACGTGTCCGTGGTGTCGCTGATCATCCCATCGCGCAGGAACACCACCCGATCGGCCCAGGCGGCGTAGCGCGGCTCATGGGTGACCAGCAGGACCGCCGCGCCCGCGTCGCAGCGGGCCCGTAAGAGCCGCATGATCTCGTCGCCGGTGGGAGTGTCGAGCGCGCCGGTCGGTTCGTCGGCCAGGAGCAAACGCCGCTCACCCACCAGCGCACGGGCGATCGCGACCCGCTGGCGCTGGCCACCGGACAGCTCCTCGGGGAAGCGGTCGGCCACGTCTTGCGCGCCGATCTCGGACAGCACCGCCATGGCCTCCTTCCTGGCCGGGCCCGGACGCACGCCGTCGAGCTCCCGCGGCAGCATCACGTTCTCCACCGCCGTCAGCGACGTGATCAGGTTGAGGTCCTGGAAGACGTACCCGACGCGGCGGCGCCGCAGTGCCGCCAGGTCGCGCACGGCGGCCAGATCCTGCTCGCCGATGTACACCGTTCCCGACGAGGGCCGGTCCAGCGCGCCCGCGAGGTTGAGCAGGGTCGACTTGCCGGACCCGGACGGGCCCATGACCGCGACGAGCTCTCCCTCGTCGACCGCGAGGCTCACACCCTTCAGCGCGTGTACGGCCGTCGCTCCTTCGCCATGGACCCTGGCCACCTCGGCCAGCCGTACGAACGTCATCTTTCCTCCTCGAGAACGGCCTCGCAGTGGTCCAGCCACCGTTGCTCGGCCTCGGCCTGGAAGATCATGGAATCGAGCACGAGCCGCTGGGCCGCGCCTCCCGTGGCGGCGCGCTTGGCCCTGGTCAGCTGCTGAAGGGTGCGCATCGTCGCCGTCCGCTGCGTGTGGATGACCTCCGCGACGTCCCCCTGCCTGGCCGCGACGGCCACGGCCAGCTTGATGACCAGCTCGTCCCGCGGCCGGTCGGAGGGGATCACGGGGGTGCTGAACCAGCGCGCCACCTCCTCCTGACCGGCCGCGGTGATGGTGTAGACGACGCGGCCCTGCGCGTCCGCCTCGCCCGCCTCGACCAGGCCGTCGCGCTCCAGGCGGGACAGCGTCGTGTAGACCTGGCCGATGTTGAGCGGCCAGGTCGCCCCTGTGGACGCCTCGAACTCGACCCGCAGCTGGTAGCCATGCCGCGGCCCTCTGCCCAGGAGGGCGAGCAGCCCGTGTCTGACTGGCATGAGTACTTAGTATGCATACGCGGTATGCCCTACTCAAGGTGATGGGCGACCAAAGAGCCGAGCGTGATGGTTCGTGGTTCGGTCAGTCGCCGGACGGTCCATGGGTGTGGCGAACGGTGGCCTGCCGGATTTGATTACGGTCGAGGATGACGAGGTCGGCGCGCTTGCCCGGCTCGATGGAGCCGGTGTGCCGCTCCTGGCGCAGGGCGTAGGCGGCGTTGATGGTGGAGGCGCGGATGGGCCGGAACCGTCCGGTGCGTTCGGCGGAGTTTCAGGGGCGAGCGCCATCGATGCGCCGGCCGCCGTCTGCTTAAGATCACGTCATGCCGGATCAGAAGAGGGAAGCGCATCCGCTGGGGCCGCCGCCGGAGGAGCAGCACTGGGTGCGGACCGCGGCCGAACTCGCCAAGGAGTTCGCCGGGACCGCGGCCGCCTACGACGAGAGCACGCTGGTCCCGCGCGAGAACCTGGAGACGCTGCACGCCGCCGGTCTCGACGCGGCGCTGCTGCCCAAGCGGCTCGGCGGGCAGGGGCTGAGCTACCGGAGCTACGGCGAGATCGTGCGCCTGGTCAGCGCGGCCTGCCCGGCCACTGCCTGCGTCTGGGTGATGCACATCGGGGCGGGCGTGGGGCTGGCCGAGATGTCGGAGCCGGAGGCAGGACGCTTCTACGCCGACGAGCTGATCGCCGGACGGCGCTTCGCCAACGCGCTGTCGGAGCCGACGGGCGGCAACCTGTTCCTGCTGCCGCAGCAGCACGCCCAGCCCGTGCCCGGCGGGTTCCGGCTGTCGGGATCGAAGCGGTTCACCTCCGGATGCGAGATCGCCGACCACTTCCTCGTCAACGTGCTGGTCGACGGGGTGCCGACGTTCTTCGGGGTGGAGGCGGGCGAGTCGATCCGCTACCTGCCGATCGGCGACACCATGGGCATGCGGGCCAACGGCAGCCGCCTGGTCGAGTTCTCCGGCACCCTGTTGCGCGAGGACCGCCGCTGCCCGCCCCCGACGGGGCCGCGGCCGAACCACATCGGGTCCGGGATCGCGTTCCTGTCGCTGGGGATCGCCGACGCGGCGCTCGCGGCGCTGGTCGCGCACGCCCGTGGACGCACGATCCCCACGACCGGCGAGCCGCTGTCGGCGATGCAGTGGCTGCGGTTCGACCTGGCCACGGTCCACAGTCAGCTGGAGGCGGCCGGCATGTACGCGCGGCACATGTCGTGGCTGGCCGACCAGAACGACCCCGGATTCAACTCCGCCACCCTGCGGGCCAAGGTACTGAGCAACCAGGTGGCCATCGACGCCGCCCAGCTCGCCCTCAAGGTGGGCGGCGGTTCCGGTTTCCTCAGCACGTCCCCCATCCAGCGCATCCTCCGCGACGCGTATGCGGGCTGGGTGATGGCGTACTCGGTCGAGGTCTGCCGCGACCGCATCGGGGAGGAGCTGTTCAGCGACTGATGAACGGTGTGACCGTACCTCCGTAGATCTTCAGCCCGCGGGCGTGTGCCATCGCGATCGGGCGCCGATGCCCGCGGACGAGCCACCCGGCCCGCAGGCGGGTCATCGCTGTGTCGTACCCGCGATGTATCCCCATGGGGGACGTCCGCGACGGCCGGCCCCGCGACAATGCTGAGCGACACCTGACAGGGAGGACGCCACCGTGGGGGAGGACGCCGCCCCTCGCCTCGCGCCCGCCGCCCCGGCCGGGCGGGCGATCGACGCGACCTGGGTCGCCATCGCCGCGGCGATCAACGTCGGCGGCGTGGTCGTCGTGGCCGCGCACAACGATGCCCTGGGCGGGCTGACACCCGGCGTCGTGCTCCTGCTCGTGATCGGACCGGCGCTGCTGTGGTGGCGCAGGCGCGATCCGTGGCTGGTACTCGCCGGTTGTGTCGCGGTCACCTGGACGTACATCCTCGGCGGCCTGCCGCCGGGACCCGTCTATGGTCCGATGATCGTCGCCCTGGTCAGCGCCGTCGTCCACGGCGCCCGCCGGACGGCCTACCTCGTGGTCGTCGCCACCCTGGCCGTGCACGCCGGAGCCGGCCTGCTGCCCGGCTGGGACGCCTCCTCGCTCACCGCGATGGGAGCCCTGACCGCGTGGCTGCTGTTCCTCCTCGCCTTCGGGGAGCTGATCCGGCACCGCCACGCCCTGGCCGAGGAACGCCGCCGGCGCCGGGTGGCCAGTCTGGACGCCCATGCCGACCAGCTCAGGCGCGAGGCGGCGGAGGACCGCCTGGACCTGGCCCGTGAACTCCACGACGTGGTGGGCCACCACCTGGCGGTGATCAACATCCAGGCCTCCGCCGGCCTGCATCTGCACGCCGCGCGGCGCCCCGGGGTCGAGGAGGCCCTGCGCGTCGTGCGGGAGGCGAGCGGGCGCGCGCTCTGCGACGTGCAGGTCATGCTGGACACGCTCAGGAACCCCGGCCACGCCGCGTCGCTGTTGCCCTCTCCGTCGCTGTCGGACATCGACGGCCTCCTCGGCTCCGCCCGCGCCGGCGGGCTCGACGTCGAGGTCGTCGTCACCGGCGAACCGCGGAGCCTGCCCGCCGCCCACGACCTGGTCGCCGGGCGGGTGGTCCTGGAATCGCTCACCAACGTGCTCCGGCACGCCGGGCGCCCCAAGACCTGGGTCCGCATCGACTACCGCCCGAAGGGACTGCGCGTGGGGGTGGACAACGCGGCGCCCACTCCCGAAGCCGCCCGGACGCCCGGCGGCGGACGCGGCATTCCGGGCATGCGCGCCCGTGTGGAGACCTGTGGCGGCACGCTGACCGCGGGGCCGCTCGAACCGTTCGCCTGGTCCGTGCGGGCCACCCTTCCCCTCCAGGAGCAGCACCGATGATCCGTGTCCTGCTGGCCGACGATCAGCGCCTGGTGCGAGCCGGCTTCGCCGCGCTGCTGTCGGGCGCCGACGACGTGGAGGTCGTCGGAGAGGCCGGCGACGGGCTGGCCGCGATCGAGCAGACGAAGAAGCTCCGGCCGGACGTCGTCCTGATGGACATCAGGATGCCGACGATGGACGGCCTTGAAGCCACCCGCGCGATCCTGGCCGCACCCGCCACCGCCGAGGTCAAGGTGGTCATCCTGACGACCTTCGAGATGGACGAGTACGTGTTCGACGCCCTGCGGGCGGGTGCCGCCGGCTTCCTGGTCAAGCACGGCCTGCCCGACGAACTGATCAACGCCGTGCGTACCGTGGCGGCCGGTGACGCCATCCTGTCCCCGGGCGTGACCCGCCGGCTGGTCGCCGAGTACGCGCGCCGGGCCAGGCCGCTTGACCGGCGCGCGAGCTTCGGCGAGCTCACCGGCCGGGAGCGCGAAGTGGTGACCCTGGTCGCCCGGGGCCTGGACAACGAGCAGATCTCCGGCGTTCTGTTCCTCAGCAACGCCACGGTCCGCACCCACGTGAGCCGGGCGATGATGAAGCTCGATCTCAGGAATCGGGCTCAACTGGTGGTCTTCGCCTACGAGAGCGGTCTCGTCAGCCCCGGCTGGGACCATCAAGCCTGACCGCGGCCGTCAGAGGGCGAGTTCCACGATCGTGATGTCCGGAGGCGCGCCGACCCGCACCGGCGGTCCCCAGAATCCCGCTCCCTTGGTCACGTAGAGCTGCGTGTCGCCGAAGCGCCCGTGTCCGGCCAGCGTCGGCTGCGCCCATGAGGTGATCAGGTTCATCGGCACCATCTGGCCGCCGTGGGTGTGCCCGGACAACTGGAGATCCACGCCGTGCCGCATCGCCTCGTTCACCTGTATCGGCTGGTGTGCGAGCAGGATGACCGGGCGGTCCTGGTCGCGGCCGCCGAGTGCCAGGTCGTAGTCGGGCCCGTGGTCCTGCCGGGCGCCGGTCACGTCGTTGACTCCGGCGAGGTCGAGGCCGGGCAGCTCCACGCGTTCGTTCTGCAACAGCCGGACGCCCAGGTCCCGCAGTTCCTCGATCCACGCGCTCGCGCCGGAGAAGTACTCGTGATTGCCGGTGACGAAGAAGGTGCCGTGCCGGCTGCGCAGATCGCCAAGGGGAGCCGCGGCGGAGGCGAGCTGCCCGACGGTGCCGTCGACGAGATCTCCGACGATCGCGACGAGGTCGGCCTCGGTACGGTTGATCATGTCGACGATGCGCCGCGTGTGCGCGCGTCCCAGCATCGGGCCCAGGTGGATGTCGCCGACCAGCGCGATCCTGAGTCCCTGCGCCTGGGCTCCGCCGCGCCGCAGCCGTATGGTGACGTGCTCGAGGTGGGGCGGGCCCAGGGCGGTCACCATGCCGTACCCGACGATCGACGTCGCGGCGGCTCCCGCCGTCACGGCGATCGAGCGGGCGAGGAACGCCCGTCGTGCCGGGTCCGGAGCCTCGGGCCGCGCCTTCGCCCGGCGTCCGCGGGCCAACGCCGCGGCCAGCCGTACCGGCTCGGCGAGGATGAGCAGGATGAGCAGGTAGATGGCCAGGCCGTACCAGATGTTGGTGGGCCACGCGATCCAGCGGGACACGTCGATGTCCAGGAAGAACGGCGTGATGAGCGCGGCCGGGATGAACGTCGCGAGCACCACCGCGCATGCGGTGCCCACGCGGCGGGCGCGGGAGCGGGCCGGCGTGGTGCCCCGGACGAGGCGGGCCCACAGATAGAGGTGGGCCAGCAGCCACATCACCGACTGCCCCGCCACCCATGGGGGAATGGACATCAGGTCACTCTCCAGGAGCGGGACCTCCTGATGAGGATCTCCGCCACGACGAGGTTGACGATCCACCCGAGCGCCTGCCCTGCCGGGATCATGGACTGGGCGCCGGCCGTACCGCCGAAGGGCGCTTGGACCAGCAGCATCAGCGGCACCAGGACGCGTGAGGTGACGGCGAGGAAGGTGAGCGCGTAGTTGCGCGTCATCCAGTTCCGATGGCGCGCGAAGTCGCGGTCGCGGGCGGCCCGGACGGCGAGCCCGCCGGTGACGAGCCACAGGACGGCGGGGATGACCAGGCCGACCTGGGTGATGAGACGGCCGGACAGCAGCGCCACCGGTATCGCGGTCAGCGCGGAGGGGAGCACTCCCGCGAGGAGATAACACCGGCCGATCCTCCGGTGTACGCGACCGCGCGCCCGGATCGCCGGGACGAACTGGAGCGGGCCGAGGACGAGCGCGATCAGCGCGGTGAAGATGTGGGCGATGAGCAGGTAGTAGTGCGGCCCGCCCGTCACCCCGAGCCGGCTGCCGCTGACGTCGAGCCCGAGATAGGGGCTGACGAGCACGGCGCCGAACACGGCGGAGACGGCGAACATCAGCCAGATCTTGCGGGCTCGCGCGGGCTTGGCGGAGGCGGGGTCGCTCCGGTGGTGGATCATGGATTTCCCAGGGTTAGTGTGTCGGGACCGCCCATCATGCGGTGCGGTGGATCGCCCGGCATCGGCCGGCGGGAGTACGCGTACTGCCGTCAGGAAGCTGAAGACGCCGACCCGCCGCGCCCGTAGGTTCCAGCCCCGACGTTCCTTTGAGGAGGCAGGGGTTGTGAGCGGAACCTACGGACCCAGCCGGCGGGCGATCCTGGGCGGTGGCGCGGCGCTCGCCGCGATGGCGGCGGCCGGCGGAGGCGGCGGTACGGCATCGGCGCCGGGCAGAGCCGGACGGCCGCCCAACATCGTGTTGATCCTGCTTGACGACGTGGGCCATGGCGACTGGAGCTCGTACGGCTCGCGTGAGATCAGCACGCCGAGGATCGACGGAGCCGGGCGGGAAGGAATGACCTTCTCCCAGATGTACTCCGCGTCGCCGGTCTGCACGCCGGCCCGCGCGGCCCTGCTCACCGGCCGTTACCCGCAGCGGGTCGGCCTGCCGTGGGTGCCCGGCCCGGGGTCGCGCGACGGGATGCCCGGATACGAGAACACCGCGGGCGACGTGCTGCGCGCGGCGGGATACCGCACGGGCCTGTTCGGCAAATGGCACCTCGGCGACCCTGCCGCGCGGCCCGGGCTCCACCCCGAGGACCACGGCTTCGACACGTTCTTTGGGACGCCGGAGTTCAACAAGGAGCGGCCGTTCCCGCTGTACGACGGGCGGCGGATCATCGACCTGCTGGATCAGGAGGAGCAGGTCCATCTGTCTCGCCGCTGTACCGACCGGGCGATCGACTTCATCCGCCGGGGCGGCGACCGGCCGTTCTTCCTGTTTCTGCCGTACAACCCCGCGCACGAGCCGTACCACGTGGAGGAGCGGTTCAGGGGCTCGTCGAAGGCGGGCCCGTACGGCGATCTCGTCCAGCAGGCCGACTTCCACATCGGCCGGGTGCTGGACGAGATCGAGGCGCGCGGCCTGGCCCGGGACACCCTGGTGATGATCACCAGCGACAACGGTCCCAAGGTCCACGGCACCGGAGGGTTGCGCGGCGGGAAGGGATGGACCTACGAGGGTGGCATTCGCGTCCCGTTCGTCGCGCGATGGCCGGGTCGGATTCGCCCGAGGTCCACCTGCGAGCGGGCCGCGTGCTTCACCGACGTCCTGCCCACCCTGGCCGCGGCGGCGAACGGCGAGCTCGCCCGGGACCGGCCCATCGACGGCGTCGACCTGACCCCGGCCCTGCTCGGCCGTCCCATGCGAGTCCGGACGCTCTACCACTATCACCACTGGACCCTGAGCGCCGTGCGCTCCGGGCCGTGGAAGCTCCACCTTCCCGGGCGGGAGAACGGCCTTTGGGAAGGTGACGACATCGGGCAGGTGGAGCCCGTGGAAGATCGGGGCAAGCCGCTTCTGTACCACATCGACACCGACGCGGGCGAGCGCCACAATCTCGCCGGCCGGTACCCGCACAAGGTCCGGGAGCTGACGAGGCTGGCCGGGCGCTTCGACGCGGAGATCCAGGCGCGGAAGAACGAAGCCCTGGAACGCGCCGCCGGATAGGCCGAGCTTCATCCCCAAGAGATCCGATGTATTTACCTGGCCATCGACATTGAGTAAGGGTGGACATAATAGTAAAGATTCTTAACTTAACACCCTGTGTGCTGGCCTTCTGTGATGGCGAAGGCTCCGAGATCCGCGATTATGACGACTTGCGGCGGCAATAGGGGACGTGCGAAACTGGCGTGGGATTAATTGGAAAGATTCTTTCCAGTAAGGTCGAACCGCCGGCCGGCTGATGCCCCCTTTTCTGCTATACATCCAATGTCTCTGCGCGTCTTGGAGGTATCGCCATGACCGAGCAATCCGGGCGGCAAGGATCATGACCACCGATCACGCGGTCGCCGGCCGCGCCCCTGTGCTGTCGTCCGGGCAGGAGCGGTTGTGGTTCCTGAGCCAGCTCGACCCGGGCAGCGCCTCGTACAACATGTTCGTCACCGAGCGCCTGCACGGGACGGTCGACGCCGACGCGCTCGAACGCGCGCTCGTCGCGGTCGCGGCCAGGCACGACGTGCTGCGCACCCGCTACGCCGACGAGGACGGGCGGCCCGTCGCGATCGTCGACCCGCATCCGCGCGTCGCGCTGACCAGGGCCGGCCTCGACGGCGCCGACGTGGAGGAACGGGCCGCGCGCCTGGTGACCGAGTGGACCGGACGGCCGTTCGACCTGGTGGAGGACCAGCCGCTGCGAGCCGGCCTGATCCGGCTCGGCCCGCGCGAGCACATCCTGGTCGTCGTGCTGCACCACATCGCCGCCGACGGCTGGTCGCTGGGCATCCTGCTGGGCGAGCTCAGCCGCTGCTACAACGGTGAGCCCCTGGGCCCGCCGGCACCGCAGTACGCCGACCACGCGCGCGAGCAGCGTGAGAAGGACACCACGCCGCCCGCCGCCCTGCTCGCCCGTCTCACCGGGGCACCGGACCTGGAACTGCCGGCCGACCGGCCGCGTCCCCTGGTCAAGACCACGGCGGGCGGCCGCGTGGTCGCCGGCCTGCCCGCCGAGCTGAGCGAGCGGATCGGGCTGCTGGCCAGGCGGGAGCGGTGCACGCTGTTCATGACCTTGATGGCCGCCTTCCAGGCGCAGTTGTCCCGCTACAGCGGCCTGCGCGACGTGTGCGTGGGCACCCCGATCTCCACCCGCGACAGCGAGGACCTGGAGCCGGTGATCGGCTTCTTCCTCAACACCGTGGTGGTGCGGACCGATCTGTCGGGCGACCCCACGTTCCGCGAGCTCATGCGCCGGGTGCGTGGCACCGCGATGGAGGCGTTCATGGCCGCGGACGTGCCCTTCGACCGGCTGGTCGAGGCGCTGGACGTGCGGCGGGACCTGAGCCGCACGCCGCTGTTCCAGGCCGAGCTCGTGATGGGCGCCGAGACGACGGGCGTGCTCGAACTCGACGGCGTGACGGCCGAGCCCTACGACCCCGGGACCGCCCGGGCCAAGTTCGACCTGACACTGGAGGCGTCGCCCGGCGCCGGCGGGCTGCGGCTCTTCCTCGTCTACAGCAGCGACCTCTTCGACCACACCACCGCCGAGCGCTTCTGCGGCCACTTCGTCAACCTGCTGCGCCAGGTGGCCGGCGATCCCGGGTTACGGCTGTCGGAACTCGAACTCGCCGGGCCGGAGGAACGCGCTCTGCTCGACGCGTGGAGCAGAGCAGAGCCGGTGCCCCCGCGGGCGCGTACGCTGCACGAGATGGTGGAGGCGACCGCCGCCGCGTGTCCTTCGGCCCCGGCCATCGTCCAGGGCGAGCGCACACTGACCTACGCCGAGCTGGACGGCCGGGCCAACCGGCTCGCCATGACGCTCCGGGACAGCGGCGTGAACCGGCAGGACCGGGTGGCGATCTGCCTGGAGCAGTCACCTGAGCTGGCCGTGGCCGTGCTGGGCGTGCTCAAGGCGGGCGCCGCCTACGTGCCCGTCGATCCCGAACAGCCCGCGGACCGGCTGGCGTACCTGCTGGCGGACTCGGGCGCGGCGGCTCTGGTGTCCGAGCGTCCGGTGGGTGGATTCGACGGCCCGGTGCTCGACGTCCCGCGGGACGCCGCCGGGCCGGTCGGGCCACGGGCCGGATCGGCCGACCTGGCGTACGTCATCTACACCTCCGGGTCCACCGGGCGGCCGAAGGGCGTGGCCGTACAGCATCAGCAGGTCCTCAACTACCTGTCCGACGTGCGCGAACGCTTCGGCGTCGTGGACGGGGCACGGTTCGGGTTGCTGCAGTCGCTCTCGTTCGACTTCGGGATCACGGTCTTCTACCTGGCGCTCATGACCGGCGGGACCCTGGAGCTGTACCCGTCGCGGATCTCCGGGGCCGAGTTCGCCGGCCACGGGCTGGACTACCTCAAGATGACGCCCTCCCACTTCGGCGCGCTGGCCGCCGAAGTGGCGCCGGAACGGCTGCTGCCCCGCCGTACCCTCATCTTCGGCGGCGAGGGGTCGAGCTGGCAGCAGACCAAGGAGCTCGCGGCGCTGGGCCGGTGCGAGATCGTCAACCACTACGGCCCGACCGAGACCACCGTGGGCGTCACCACCTACACCGTCCGGCCCGACGACGAGGTACGCGGCCCGGTCACGCCCATCGGCCGCCCGCTGGGCCACGCCCGTGTGTACGTGCTCGACGACGCCATGCGCCCGGTGCCCATCGGCGTGGCCGGAGAACTGTGCGTGGGCGGCGATCGGCTGGCCCGCGAGTACCTCGGCCGGCCCGACCTGACCGCCAAGGCGTTCGTGACCGTCCGCGGCGAACGCCTCTACCGCACCGGCGATCTGGCCCGCTGGCTGCCCAGCGGCGACCTGGAGTTCCTCGGCCGGCGCGATCTGCAGGTGAAGATCCGCGGCTACCGGGTCGAACTGGGCGAGATCGACGAGGCGCTGCGGAAACTGCCCGGCGTGGCGTACGCGGTGGCCGACGCCCGCGGCGCGGCCGGATCCAAGGAACTGGTCGCCTACCTGGTGGCCGACGGCCAGGCCGTCCCGGTCGGCGAGCTGCGGCGCGAGCTCGCGACCGCGCTGCCCGAGTACATGATCCCCACGCGTTACGTCTGGCTGGACCGGCTGCCGCTGAAGTCCCACGGCAAGGTCGACCGGGCCGCGCTCCCCGAACCGGAAGGCGAGCGCCCCGAACAGGGCGTGGCGTTCGAGCCGCCGTCGGGACCCGTGGAGGAGACGATCGCGGCGGCCATGGCCGAGGTGCTCGGCCTGTCCCGGGTCGGCGCGCTCGACGACTTCTTCGACCTGGGCGGGCACTCCCTGCTGGCCACCCGCGTCATCGCCAGGCTCCGCCGCGACCTGCCCGAGGAATGCGCGCCGGTCAGCGTGATGGACCTCTTCCAGCATCCCACCGTGCGGAGGCTGGCCGCCGTGGCCGCCGCGCCGTCCGCGCGGCGCGGGCTGCTCTACCTGCTCACCCCGCCCGGGCCCGCCGCCCGCACACTCGTCTGTGTCCCGTACGGCGGGGGCAGCGCGGTGGTCTACCAGCCTCTGGCCGGCGCGTTGCCCCACGGCACGGCGCTGTACTCGGTGGCCGTGCCCGGCCATGACCTGGGACTGGAGGAGGAGCCCCGGCCGCTGGAGCAGGTGGCGGCCGAGTGCGCGGCGGAGATCCTGGAGAAGGTGGACGGGCCGCTTTCGCTGTACGGGCACTGCGGGGTCGGCGGCGCGCTGACCGTGGAGATCGCTCTCCTGCTGGAGCGGGCCGGCCGCCAGGTCGACACCGTGTACCTGGGCGGGATCTTCCCGTTCGCCAGGCCGACGCGCGGGCCGCTGGGCCTGTGGGCGAAAGTCACCGGCAACGGCCGGTGGCGCAGCGACCGCGAACAGCTCAACTGGCTGACCTCGATGGGAGCCGACCTGGGCGATCTCGACGAGGAGCAGCGGGCGTTCATCGTGCGCAACATGCGGCACGACGCCCGGCAGGCCGAGGAGTACTTCACCGGCCTGTTGCAGGCGAACACCCTGTCGCGGCTGCGCGCGCCGATCGTGTCGATCGTGGGCGAGCAGGACCCGACGACGGAGTACTACGAGGAGCGCTACCGCGAGTGGCACTTCCTGACCGGGCACACCACGCTGGCCGTGATCGAGGAAGCCGGTCACTATTTCCTGAAATATCGGGCGGAGGAGCTGGCGGCGATCCTGGCCCGCGAGCCGCTCGGCCCCGGCGACGGTGACACGGGGTGGAGCGTCTCCTCCGCCTCCGGGGGCGTGCGGGCCCCGGCCGAGGGGCCCGAGCCGAGCGTGCGGCGGTTCCTGGCCGTGGCGCTCGGGCAGATGGCGACGATCACGGGCGCGACGATCACCGAGTTCGCCATCCCCATCTGGATCTACCTCACCACGGGGCGACTGGCCCAGATGGCGCTGATGACCGTCCTCGCCGTGATCCCGGGCGTGCTGGCCGCGCCGCTGGTCGGTGCCATCGTCGACCGGTCGAGCAGGCGGGCGGTGATGCTCGCGGCCAGCCTGGCCGGGCTCGCCATCCAGTCGGCGGCCGCGGCCCTGCTGTTCACCGGCAGGCTCGACACCTGGACCTTGTATCCACTGCTGACCCTTCTGTCCGTGGCGCTGGCCTTCCAGCGGGTCGCGTACTCCTCGGCGATTCCCCAGCTCGTGCCCAAGCGCTACCTCGGCCACGCCAACGGCGTGGCGCAGATGACGGCGGGCGTGGCGCAGTTCGTCGCCCCGCTGATGGCCGTGGGGCTGATGTCGGTGATCGGTCTGGGCGGCATCCTGATCGCCGACATCGTGGGATATCTGGTGGCCGCGACCGTACTGGTGCTGATGCGCTTCCCCGCCACGCTCGCGCACCGGCGCAGGGAGACGGTCGGTGCCGAGATCAAGGCCGGTTTCCGGCTGTCGATCGGCAACCGGGACTTCCGGGCGATGGTGACGTTCTTCGCGTTGCTGGCCATCGTGCTGTCCCCGGTCTTCATGCTGTACTCGCCCCTCGTCCTCTCCTTCGCCGGGTTGCCCGAGGTGGGCACGGTGGCGCTGTGCGGCGGCGCGGGCGCGGCGGCCGGCGGCCTGTGCATGAGCCTGTGGGGTGGGCCGCGGCGCAGGCGGATGATCGGCATGCTGCTGCTCACGCTGGTGATCGCGGCGTCCTGCGTGATCGTCGGCCTGACCCGGTCGCTCGTGCTGATCGGCGTCGGCGCGTTCGGGGTGTCGTTCGGGCTGGCCCTGGTCAACGGCGTGTACGCCACCATCGTTCAGGTGAAGGTGCCCCAGCGGTACCACGGCCGGGTGTTCGCCCTCAACCAGATGGTCGCCTGGTCCACGATCCCGCTCGGGGTGGGCGTGCTGACGCCGTTCGCGGAGTGGGCACTCGAACCGCTCATGCTCCCCGGCGGCGCTCTGGCATCCACCGTGGGCACGGTGCTCGGCACGGGGCCGGGCCGCGGAGTCGCGCTGATCTACGTCATCTTCGGGTTGCTCATCGCGCTGCTGGTGGCCGGGGCGCTCAGGACCAGGGTGCTCGCCCGCTTCGATGACCAGGTGCCCGACGCGACCCCGGACGATCTCATCGGCGTCGCCCGCATCAGGGAGGGCGCGTGACCCGCCACGCGGGGGTTCTTCGTGCCGGCTCAACCTCCTGCGTCGCGTGCCGAGCCAACCTGTACATGTTGAGCAAGCTGTGCAGCATGGACACTTTTCCCGTACGGTGGAGCTGTCCGGGTAGAGGAATCCGCAGGAGAGTCACATGGCCACCACCGACCCGCTGGGCATCGCCGAGGCCCGCAGCCAGCTCGGCACGCTCGTGGCGCGAGCCGTGCACGGTCACCAGCCCACCACCATCCGCCGGTCCACCACCGAGCGCGCCGTCCTGATCTCCGAAGACGACTATGAGGAACTGCTGCGCGCCCGCCGGGAGCTGGAGGCCGGCCACGTCGCCGAGGCGATCGCCGCCCATGACCGCGGCGAGCGCGAGACGGTGACGTACGACGACAGGGCCGCCCTGTACGCCGACCTTGGCCTCCCCACGCCCGGCGAACGCTCTTGAAACGTCTCCTCCACGTTGACCTCCCTGTCCGCGACATCCTGCGTCAGGCGGCGCTCGGCCTGCGTGCGGCCATCGCGGACACCCTGCTCGATCTGACCGAGGACCCCGAACCGCTCGGCGCGACGCCCTACGGCGGCATCCCGGACGCGCTCGAACTCCGCACCGACACCTTCCGCCTGGTCTACACGCACGGTCCCGATCACGTCTCGGCCTGGGTCCTGGAGATCAACACCTGATCAGCGCCGCCGGGCCGTACCCGCGGCGTGATTTCCTGATCCAAGAGAGCAGTCGGCCGGAGGCGGTCACGCGGGCGCGAGCCGGCGGGTGGCTTCGATCAGTTCGGCCTGGCCGGCGGTGGCGGCGAAGCCGAGGCGCAGGTAGGCCGCCGGGAGTTCGGTGGCGAAGTAGCGGCTGCCGGCGCTGACGGCGACGCCGTGCTGACGGGCCGTGGCGGCGGCCATGGTGTCGTCAGTGCCGTACGGCAGGCGCACCCACAGATGAAGTCCGCCCGTGGGGACACGGGCGAGGGTCCAGCCGGGAAGATCGCGCGCGATGGCGGCCGCCAGCACCGCGCACCGCTCCCGCAGCGCCGCGGCCAGCGAACGGAGATGCCGTTCCCACGTGGGAGAGCTGAGGAGTTCGAGCGCCGTCTCCTGCAGCGGGCGGGTGACGAAGAAGTCGTCGACCAGGCGGATGGCGCGCAGGCGTTCCATCACCGGGCCTCGGGCGACCAGGGCGCCGATGCGCAGGCTCGGCGCCGCCGGTTTGGTGAGCGAGGTCAGGTAGACCACGGTGCCGTCGCGGTCGTCGGCCAGCAGGGGCGGCGGCACCGGCGTGCCGTGGCCGAGGTGCCGCGCGAAGTCGTCCTCGATCACGAACGCGCCCGCCGTTCTGGCGGCGTCGATGATCTGCCGGCGGCGTTGTGGCGCAAGCACGGTGCCGGTGGGGTTGTGGTGGGCAGGCTGGCAGTACAGCAGGCGGGCCCGGGTCAGGGCGAAGGCGTCGGCCAGGAGTTCGGGTTGCAGGCCGTCGGCGTCCATCGGCACCGGTACCGGGCGCAGGCCGGCCGCCCTGGCGGCGGCGATCGCTCCCGGATAGGTGGGCGACTCCATCAGGATGGGGTCGCCCGGCGCGGCGATGGCGCGGAACGCGATGGACAGGGCGCTCTGCCCGCCGGAGGTGACCAGGATGTCGTCCGCGCTCACGCCGTCACCGGCCATGGTGGCGAACACGCTGCGCAGCGCCGCCAGGCCGGTGGCGGGGGCGCGGTCCCAGGCGTCGGGGCGGCGTGCCGCGCGGGCCAGAGCCGCGGTCAGGATCTTGCCGGGCTGCAGTGAGCGATGCGGGTAGCCGCCGTCCAGCATGATCGTCCCCTCGGGTGGCGCGCCGAGGCCGCCGGTGAGGACGCGGGTGTCCACGCTCCGGTCGGCGAGGGTGACGGTCTGCCAGGCGGTGTCGGCCACGGAGGCGTGCCGCCGGAGGCGCGCCGCGACGTATGTACCGCTGCCCGGACGGGTGATCACCGCGCCCTCGGCGGCGAGCGTGGCGATCGCCTGCGACACGGTGGCGG
Source organism: Nonomuraea sp. NPDC050394 (assembly GCF_044459065.1). NCBI lineage: Bacteria > Bacillati > Actinomycetota > Actinomycetes > Streptosporangiales > Streptosporangiaceae > Nonomuraea > Nonomuraea sp. NPDC050394. The sequence goes on from NZ_JBITIO010000012.1 coordinate 161,245, forward strand.
GGCCGACCCGGTAGCGCTGGATCAGTTCCCGGCTGCTGGGCAGGCGGTCGCCCGGCGACAGCCGGTCGATCATCGCGCGCATGCTGGCCGCCAGCTCAGCCGAACTGCTACTGTCTGACATGAGAGATAATAGTAGCGCTTCCAGCGTTTCGGCAGAATCGCTGCTGGATGTCGCGGCCCTGCGCGCGGACACCCCCGGCGCCGCCGACGTCGTGCACTTCAACAACGCCGGTTGCGGGCTGCTGGCCGCGCCCGTGCTGGCCACGATGCTCGACCACCTGCGGCTGGAGGCGAACATCGGTGGCTACGAGGCCTCGGCCGCCCGCGCCGACCAGGTCCGCGAGTTCTATGCCGAGACCGCCGCATTGATCAACTGCGCTCCCGGGAACATCGCCTTCGCCGGTAGCGCCACCCATGCCTTCTCCACCGCCCTGTCGGCGATCCCGTTCGAGGCCGGTGACGTCATCCTCACCACCCGCAACGACTTCATCTCCAACCAGATCGCCTTCCTGTCGTTGGCCAAGAGGTTCGGCGTGCGCGTCGTGCACGCCCCCGATCTGCCCGAAGGCGGGGTGGACGTGGCGGCGATGGCCGAACTGATGCGCGGGCACCGCCCGCGGCTCGTGGCCGCCACCCACATCCCCACCAACTCCGGCCTGGTCCAGCCGGTCGCCGACATCGGCCGGCACTGCCGCGAAATGGACCTGCTGTACCTGGTCGACGCCTGCCAGTCCGTCGGCCAGTACCCGGTCGACGTCGCGGAGATCGGCTGCGACCTGCTCACCGCCACCTGCCGCAAGTTCCTGCGCGGTCCCCGCGGCTCCGGCTTCCTGTACGTGTCCGACCGCGTGCTGCGCGCGGGCTACGAGCCGCTGTTCATCGACATGTACGGCGCGCGCTGGGTCGAGCCGGGCCGCTACCGGCCCGTCGAGACGGCGGCCAGGTTCGAGGACTGGGAGTTCCCGTATGCCGCCGTCCTCGGCTGCGCCGCCGCACGCTACGCCCGCGAGGTCGGCATGGACGCCATCGCCCGCCGTACCCCGGCCCTGGCCGCGAACCTGCGCGGCAGGCTCGCCGAACTGCCCGGAGTCCGGGTGCTGGACCACGGCACGCGCTTGGGCGCCCTGGTCACGTTCGCCGTCGGCGGCTGGCGGCCGGAGCCGTTCAAGGCGGCCTTGGACGCACGCCGGATCAACTCCGCGCTCAGCTTCCGCCACTTCGCGCAGTTCGACTTCGGCGACAAGGACGTCGACTGGTGTCTGCGCCTGTCGCCGCACTACTACAACACCGAGCAGGAAGTGGACCACGTCGTCGCGGCCGTCGCCGACCTCGTCTAGCTGATGGTCCAGCGCTGCAGGGCCGAGCCGCTGTCGGGCTGCTGCGTGACCGGGGCGCCGTCGGCGGTCGATGCCGTGGTGAGCAGCAACCCGCTGTGCCGCGCGGCGACCGTGTGGCCGCCGCCGGACGCCGGGGTGACGACCCAGCGCTGGTTGCCGCCGCCCGTGCAGGTCCATTGGATCACCTTGGCGCCCGCGCCGGTGGAGCCTCCGCTGACGTCCACGCACAGCTGTGAGTGGCCGTTGACGATCTGGTAGGAGCCGTCGGCTTGCTGGGTGAAGACCCAGTTCTGGTTGGCTCCGCCGTTCGGTGCCCAGGTGTTGACCTGGGTGCCGGTGCTGGTCGAGTGGTTCGGGTTGTCCAGCGCCTTGCCCGAGGTGACCAGCGTGCGGGTGCCGTTGAGGTTGCCCGGCGGTGTGCCCGTGCCGGTGAAGGTGAGGATCTGCTCGGCGGCGGTGCGGGTGCCACCGACCGCGTTGCCGGTCGTGTTCGTCCAGTGGCGCGCCGGCGTGGTCTCGGCCGAGCGGGCCGGGTCGGCCGACAGCCCGAGGACCAGGTTGCTGTACCGGTTGACCAGGCGGTACGAGTTCGCCGGCGAGGTGTTGCGGACGATGAACCACTGCTGTCCGACCGTGGGGCCGCCGCTCACCGCGGTAGGCTTGGTCCCCCACGCGCGGGTGGCGGTGGTGGTGGATTCGACGCCGAGTGCCTGCCCGGTGGCGGCGTTGGTGACGCGGAACGAGCCGTCGCCGCCGGCGGTGAAGCGCCAGCCTTCGCGGGCCGAGCCGGTGGGGGCGACGGCGGCGGTCCCCGTGCCGCTGGCGGCCTGCGCGAGCACGCGTCCGGCGCCGCTGGAGATGGTGTACGTCCTGGAGGGGTCGACCGGTGAGGTCACCGGCGCGGTCGAGGTCATGGTGATGGTGACGTACTCGCCGGAGCGGCCGCCCGAGCAGGCGATCGAGCAGTAGTTCCGGAACGACCTGCCCACGATCGTGGTGCCGGTCCTGTTCGCGCCGTCGAGGAACCAGCGGTACCAGGAGGCGGTGCGGTAGCCGCCGGTGTTTCCGGCCAGGTACCACTTGGCGGTGCTCAGGTCGTCGGTGACGTAGATGTCCTGCGCCGCGTCGCCGGACTGGTCGACTGCCTGCGGGGTGCCCATGTACAGGCCCAGGTAGGCGTTGTACGTGATGTTCATGACGAACAGCGGCGAGGTCGGCGGGGTCTTGCCGGCGGCGATCTGCTGGCTGACGGTGCCGGTGTTGTTCGGGTCGTACTCCTTGTCCGCCGGGGTGTGGCCGTTCGGGTTGGACGCGGTGACGGGCACCAGGTTGCTCTCCCTGCCACCGACGCCGGGCTGCGACCAGGAGCCGTTGTACCACTTCTGCCACGAGCCGGGAGCCATCTTCGACGCCATCGGCGCCCGCGCGACGTGGGAGTAGAACGCCACCCAGCCGCCGCCTTTGTTGACCAGGCGCGAGCCGTAGTAGACGTAGAAGTACCCCGAGGCGGTGTCGGCGTACAGGCGCTGGTCGCCGTCGCCGTAGTGGTAGGTCTGCTGCGGGAAGGCGGCGGTGTCACCGCGCCTGGTGCTGAACGGCGAGGTGATCGCGTGATCGGCGATCGACCACGTCTTGCCCTGGTCGGCCGACACGGCGTAGTCGATCGCGTCGTAGTGCAGGCCGTCGCCGAACGGCTGCGGGGTGAACTCGTTGTGCACCAGGCCGTGCCAGTTGCCGGTGTCGGGATCGACCCACAGGCCGATCAGCCCGCAGAAGTTCTTCTGGGAGTAGCTGGAACCGGCCGGTGCCGAGGTGGATTCGACGCCGGTGGGGCTGTTGTTGCAGCGCCACGTCGTGTCGTTGTTCCGATCGGCGGGGTTGTCCGGGTTCACCGCGTCGCTGATGGCCGCCGACCGGCGGGCGGTGTCGAAGTCGGTCCCGGTGTAGAAATCCCAGTATCTCGGCTGCGTCGCGCCGTACAGCGCGGCGGACTGCTGGAAGTAGAACGTGCCGTTCTTGTCGATGTACGGCATGGCCGGGGTGTCGGTCGGATGCGACCAGGTGCCGGTGGCCCCCACCGAGATCGTGTAGGTGGCGGCCGGCGGCGCCGCCGACGCCGGCACGGCGCCTGCGGCCACCGATGCCACGGGCAGCAGGAGCGCGACGGCGGCGCCGAGGCGCCAGGTTCGGGACGGTAACACGGGATCTCCTCCTCACCAGGGGCCCCGCCGGGTTTCGTCCGCCCGAACAAGCCCTTGATCAGTCACCGTGCCCCAGGCGCTCCCGGGACTCCATGGACTTTGCGCCCCGCGCTGTTGCACTTTCCTGGGCGCCCGCGAAGATGCTCTCTAGCGGCGCACGGTCAGCTCGTAGGTGGCCTTCGCCGGGGCAAGCCCGGCCGTGCTGTGGGCGGTGACGGTGAAGGTGGCTTTCCCGGCGTGCCGGGGAGTGCCGATGATGCCGCCGGTGTCCTGGTTGAGGGAGAGTCCCTGGGGCAGGGCGCCGCCGGTGAGCTCGTACCGGATCGTGGCCGGGGTGTTGGTGGTGAGCCGTGCCGCGTAGAGCCGGTGACGGGTGGCGGCGGGCAGGCCGGTGGTGGTCAGCGCCGGGGCCGGCACGGTCACCTGCTGGGGCGAGCCGATGGGCCCGCCCGACGCGTCGAGCTCCTGCAGCGTCCACTTCTGGCCGGCGGTGACGACCGAGAGGTGCCAGTTGGTGCTCTTGTCGCGGAAGCGGGTCTTCTGCTCTTCGGTGAAGGCGCCGAGGTTGCGTGCCGTCTCCCACTGGTTGATCGCGTCGAGCACCTTCTGGGCGTTCTCGCCGCCGGACCGGAGACTGGACAGCGAGCTCTGGAACCCGGCCCCCGCGTTCAGCCCGGCGCCGCGTGCCAGCTTGCTCTCGATGCTCAGCAGCGGCTCCGATCCCTTGAGGCTGATCCAGCCGAGCATGCCGGGCAGGAAGTTGGCCCGGTAGAACGCGTTGTTGACGAAGACCTGGTCCATGCTGGTCACGCCGACCTCGCCCCAGCTCGCCCGGGTGAGGGCGTCCCAGGTGTTGGAGGTCATGCGGCTGGTCTCGGTGATGTAGCCGTCCTTGGCCTTGAGCTGCCGGAAGTTGCCGTTGATCAGCCTGGCCTGGCCGTAGTTGCCCCATCCGGACTCCGAGGCCGACTCCACGCCGTCGTAGGAGTGGGACATGATGCCGGTGGTGTTCCAGGCCGTGGCCAGGCGGGTGGCGATCTCGTCGATGATGCCGAGGCCGCCGATGGCCCCCGCGTACGAGTTCATGATCATCCTGGCGGCCTCGTCCCCGGCGGCGTGGGAGGTGGCCGACGAGCCGGCCTGCGCGCGGCTGAGGCCGCTCACGACCCACTCGTCGCCTTCCTGGCGCGCGTCGCCGTAGGTGAGGAGTTCGTCGCCGATCCGCAGCGCCTTGAAGTGCAGGCCGGGGGCGAACGGCGCGCCGGAGTCGACGTACATCGTGGTGCCGGCCGCCGCCAGCGGGCGGGTCAGCCGGGCACGCTGACCGGAGGCGAGCCTGGCGTCGGCGGGCGCGGGCCTGACGTAGCGGTCATCGAGGCTGATGAAGTCGGAGATGGTGTGGACGCCCAGCCGTACGCCTTCGGCCCCGGCCAGATCCACGGTCCTCTTCGCGCCCTGGTCGTCTCCGCCCATGCCCGCGTCGAACTCGTAGTGCCCGGTCGTCTTCCACGGCCCCACGGCGTTGGGGAGCGAGTAGAGGTAACCGATCCCCGCCGCCTTGGCGTACGTTGCCGCCTCCCGGACGTTGTGCGTCCGCAGGTCGCTCAGGACGAGGAAGGACTGGCTGCTGGCCTGTGCCGTCTTCTGCCACTGGCCGTTCTGGGTGGGGTACGGCAGGCCCTCGCCCCTGGCGATGTTCGCCAGGACCGTCGGTGTGAGCTCCGGAGCGGCTCCGAACAGCGCGATCTCCGACCCGGAGACCTTCCCCTCGTCGCCGGCGAGCGGGCCGACCGGAATGGGGTAGCCGCCCAGGTTATGCCGCTGCCGTACCTTGGTGTAGTCGTAGGTGAAGGCCCGCAGCACCGAACCCCAGCCGGTCCTGCCCGCCGCGCTCCACTCTTCGTGCGGCGCCACCTGCAGGTCGGAGGGGTTGCCGTCGACCTCGCTCTCCCAGCCGAGCTCCTGATACTCCTGCGGCCAGGCGCCCTCGGTCCGGTCGGCCAGCGGCCGCAGGCCCACGGCGAAGGCCTCGTCGCGGACCACGCCGACCGTCTCGCCGACGGTCCGCGTGATGGAGGTGGCCAGCGGGCCCCACAGGAGGGTCTGCACGTCTCCGTCGGCGCGGACGTCGGTCGCCGTGAGGGTGGTATACCCGGGTTTGGACACGACCTTCACCTCGACCGTGAACCCCTCGCCCCTGAAGGTCAGCCGGTCGTGCCCGCGCCGGTGGACCCTGGTCGGCCGCAACTGCCTGCCGTCGACCACCAGGCTGACCAGGGAGGCGGACTTCCCGGCCGCCAGGTAGTCGGTACCGGTTCTGGTGTCCCGCAGGCCGGTCACGGTGCCGGTGCGGTCGAGCTCGATGCCGAGGTAGCCGGCGGTGATGCCCGGCGCGGCGCGGTCGCGGCCGGCTCCGGCCGCCGCGGCGGCGTCCGTCATGATCAGGGGCAGTGCTCCCGCCGCCAGTACCGCGGTGGCCAGCCTTCCGAAATGACGCATGAACGTCTCCTTGCTGGGGGATCAGAGGTGTTCGAGCCGCCCTCGGCGGCGAGGACGGCCCGCCGGCCGTCCTCGCCGCCCGTGTGGCCTCTTCATGGTGGATATTTTTAGTAGGTCCTCAAATAATTCACAATGCCCTACCATCAAATCGTGACCTTGACCGGACAGGACCCAGCCCTGCTGCGCCGCCTCAACGCGGCGGCCGTGTTGCGCGCTCTCCATGGCGCCGACGAGCTCACGCTGACGCAGATCGTCACGACGACGTCGGTGTCCAGGGCGACGGTGGAAGACGTGCTCGCGGGCCTGCCCGACCTGGTGGAAGAGGTGGTCCCCCCGCCGGGCGGCCCACGCTCCGTCGGCCGTCCCGCCAAGCGCTACCGCTTCAGGGCCGAGGCGGGGCACGTCGTCGGGCTCGACATCGGCCCGCACAAGGTGCTGGCCGTCACCGCCGACCTCAAGGGCACGATCGTCGACACCCGCAGATCGGCCGTCACCCCCGGCACCGACCCCGCCGCCAGGATCGCCGCGGCCAAGGCGGTGGTGCGCAGATCCCTGCGGTCGGCGGGCGTCTCGTCCGTGCGCGCACTCGGCGTCGGTACGACCGGTGTCGTCGATCCCGCGGTGGGCAAGGTCGTGCTCAGTGACCGCCTGCCCGCGTGGACGGGCATGGACCTGCGCTCCGCCCTGGACGGCCTGGCCGGCGGCCCCGTCCTGGTGGGCAACGACACCAACCTGGCGGCGCTGGCCGAACGCTGGCGCGGAGCGGCGGCGGGGGCCGACGACGTGTTGTGCATCCTGGTCGGCAGGAGCATCGCGGCCGGCCTGCTCATCGGCGGCAAGCTGCACCAGGGCCGCAACGGCGCGGCCGGCGAGATCGGCGTCATGCGCGCCTTCGGCTGGTACACCGCGCTCGACCGTTTCCTGGCCTACGCCGGCCACGACCCCGACCGCGAAGGCTCGGCCAGGAGCGCCGCCGAACGGGTCTTCGAGGCCGTCCGCCAGGGCGACGAGGAGGCCGCGACGATCGTCCGCGCCTTCGCCCAGGACCTGGCCAAGGGCATCGGCGCCGCGGTGCTCACCGTCGATCCCGAGCTGGTGGTGGTGGGCGGGGGCATGTCGGGCGCGGGCGAGTTGCTGGCGGCGCCCCTGCGTGCGGAACTGGCCGAGATCTGCCTGTTCCCGGTGCGGGTGGAGGCCTCGACGCTGGGGAGCGAGTCTGTCGCGCTGGGCGCCGTACGGCTGGCACTGGACCACGTGGAGGACGAGCTCTTCGGCGTCCGGGCCTGAAGACGGACGCGCAGGCCGCATTCCCCAGGCGGGCACCAACCCCTAAACTCGGCATTTCACGGCCTGTTATCCGGCGTTGTCCAACCGAGCACGTGAACGGGACACGACATGACCGCAGCCTTGGGACAGTCGGCGGTGACGCGGATACGGACGAGGTCGCCCGTGCTCGTCGGGCGGGAGCAGGAGCTGGGCGACCTGCTCGCGGTCCTGTCGGCCCGGCCCGCGGTGGCGATGATCGAGGGCGAGGCGGGGGTCGGCAAGAGCCGCCTGGCCGGGGAGCTGATCGCCCAGCCGGACCTGGCGAGCTTACGGATCCTGACGGGCTACTGCCAGCCGCTGCGCGAGCCGTTCCCGTTCGGTCCCGTGCTGGAGGCCGTAGACGGCCTGCGCGGCTTCACCCACCCCTTCCAGCGCGCCCGCCTCAGCCCGGTCACCGGCATGCTGCGCGAGCTGCTGCCGGAACTGTCGGAGCACCTGCCGCAGTCGCCGGCCCCCACGGGCGACCCCCGGGCCGAGCGCCACCGGCTGTTCCGCGCGGTCCGTGAGGTGCTCGGCGCCGCCGGGCCGGCGCTGCTGCTGATCGAAGACCTGCACTGGAGCGACGAGGGCACCCGCAACCTGCTGTCGTTCCTGCTGTCGAACCCGCCGGCCAACCTGGCCGTCGTGCTGAGCTACCGGCGCGAGGAGGTCGCGGGCGGCGTGCCGCTCGGCCGCGCCTACCGTCCGCCGCCCCGCGCCGGCAGCATCGTGGTACGGCTGCGCCCCCTCACCCTGGGCCACGTCCGCACGCTGGCCTCCTGCATCCTCGGCGGCTCCGTCCCCCTGGACTTCGCCACGCGCCTGTACGAGCGCACGGCCGGCCTGCCGTTCGTCATCGAGGAGACGCTGCGCGCGGTGCGCTCCTCGGCGGGCGGCCTGCCCCTGGACGGCGCGGCCGCCCGCCGCCTGCTGGAGAACGCCGAGGTGCCGGTGCTGCTGCGCGAGGCCATGGCCGAACGGCTGGCGAGCCTGTCCGGCGAGGCGATCGCGCTGGCGCAGGCCGTGGCCGTCCTGGGCACACCCGCGACGCTGGAGCACCTGCGCGAGGTGTCCGGCCTCGACGACCAGCGCTGCCGGACCGCGCTGGGCGCCGCACTCGACCGGGGAGTCCTGCACGAGATCGACGAGTGCGTGTACGGCTACCGCCACGCCCTGGCCCGCCAGGCCGTCTACGCGACCATGGCCGGATACGAGCGCCGCCGCCTGCACGTGCGGGTGATCGACGTCCTGCGCCGCCTCGATCCGCCGCCGCTGGTCCGCCTGGCCGACCACAGCAGCCACGCGGGCCTGACCGAGGACGCGCAGCGCTACGGCGAGGCCGCGGCCGACGCCGCCGTGCGGGTCGGGGACATCGCCACCGCCACCCACCTGCTCCAGCGCCTGCTCAACGACCCGGAGCTGCCCGCCGGGGACGTGGACCGGCTGGCCATCAAGCTCGGCGAGATCGCGCACACCGGCCTGGACCAGCGCGACCCGTCCACCACGCTCAAACGGCTCCTGGACGACCCCCGCCTGTCGGCCGCGGCGCGAGGAGAGGTGCGGCTGTTCCTCGGCTGGATGCTGATCCGCCAGGCCGAAGGGCTGGACGAGGGCCGTGCGGCGATCGCGAAGGCGGTGGACGAACTGGAGGACCGGCCCGACCTGGTCGCCAGGGGGATCGCCTCGCTCGCCCTGCCCTACCTCGGCACCACGCCGCTGGCGCGTCTCCACCCCTGGACGCGGCGGCTGAAGGGGGCGCTGGAGAACGTCCCCGAGGGCGAGCTGCGCATGTCACTCCTGGCCAACTACCTGCCGTCCCTGGTGACCGTCGGCGACCCGGCCGCGCTGCGGGTGCCGGACCGGGCCTCCGGCCCCGGCGCCCAGCGGCACCTGGCCCGCCTGCGCTGCAACCTCGCCGACTCCTGCGTCTGCACCGGCCGCTACGAGCAGGCCGGGCACCTGTTGCGCGACGGCCTTGACCTGGCCGCGCAGGTGGGCGCCACGTTCGTGGCCAGCACCGGGCAGGCCACGCAGGCCCGGCTGGACTGGATGCTCGGCCGCTGGGAGGGCCTGGACGAGCGCACGCTGCGGCTGCTGGAGGAGTACCGCGACCTGCTGCCGGTCGCCAGCGAACTGGCGCTGGTGCTGGGCTGGCTGGCGACCGCCCGGGGCGAGTGGGAGCAGGCGGAGAGCTGGCTGGCCGGCACCGGCATCGCCGTACCTCAGGAGTCCATCATCCCCGTCGTGCTCAGCGCGTTCGCCGCGCGCGCCAAGGCGCGCCTGGCCAGGGGCGAGCGGGAGCTGGCCGGCACCGACGTCGAGCGGGGGCTGCACGTCGCGCGGACCAAGGGCGTGTGGGCCTGGACGGGCGAGCTGGTCCCGGTGGCGGCCGACGTCCTGCTGGACGGCGGCCGGGCGGACCAGGTGAGAGCCCTCCTCGGGGAGCTCGGACGCGGGCTCGCCGGACGGCACGCGCCTCTGGCCGCCGCCGCCCTGCGGATGGCCGGCGGGCAGCTCGCCCAAGCCGGCGGCGACCTGGCGGCGGCGCTGGAGCACTTCGAGGAAGCCAGACGGCGCTACGAAGAGCTGCCCGCGCCCTACTACGCCGCCCTCGCCGCGGAACGGCTCCTGCTGTGCCGGTTGGAGTCCGGCGGCGCCGTGGAGGAACTCGCCGGGCCGGGCGACGCCCTCGCCGCCCTGGGCGCCACCTACGACGCCGAGCGGTGCCGCCACCACCTGCGCGCCCACGGGGTCGTCGTGCGCCGCGGGCGGCGGGGCTACGGTGACACGCTCTCGCCCCGCGAGCAGGACGTCGCGCGGCTGCTGGCCACCGGCCGGACCAACCGGGAGATCGCCGGCATGCTGTTCCTGTCGCCGCGTACGGTGGAGACGCATGTCGCCCGCATCCTGCAGAAGCTGGGCAAACACTCCAGGACCGAGTTGCTGCAGTAGGGGACCACACGTGACACTTCCCCGCCCACGCCCGCGGCCCGGAGGCGTCGGCTCAGGCGAAGTGCATGACGATGGCCAGGCCGACGACGTGCATGAGCACCACGGCGACCAGCAGCGAGACGAACACGAACTTGGCCGGGCCGTGCTCGAAGTGCTTGCCCTCCTTGAGGGGAGGCAGCTTGGCCTGCCGCTCGGCGATGCGCTCCTCCAGCGGCTTGCGGTGCAACATGCGGACGTCCCTCCCGGGATCACAATCGATTTGTGCGGCATTGATTGGTAGGCTATGAATTTGTACACCAACTAATCTAGCGGTCGTCACCCGGAGGCGTACACACATGGAGTCTGTGACGGACACAACAGATCTCCTGGCCCTGGACCGCCAGGTCTGCTTCGCCCTGAGCATCGCCTCGCGCAGCGTCATCGGCCTGTACCGCCCGCTGTTGCAGCCCATGGGGCTGACGCATCCGCAGTACCTGGTCATGCTGGCGCTCTGGCAGCACGAGCCGCTGTCGGTCAAGGAACTGGGCGAACTGCTCCGCCTCGACCCGGGCACCCTCTCGCCCCTGCTCAAGCGGCTCCAGGCCCTCGGCCACATCCACCGCGAACGCAACACCAGCGACGAACGCGCCCTGGCCGTGACCCTCACCCCCGCCGGTCGCGCGCTCAGGGCCGAGGCGGAGAAGATCCCCCCGGCCATCGTCGAACGTCTCGGCATGGACCTCGCGGAGCTCCAGCACCTGCACGGGGTCCTCACGCGGGTGATCGCGGCGACCGACCGTGACCCGCGGGGGCCGTAAGGTGTGATCAGTAGGTCGGCGCCATGGCGGTCGGTGGGTGCGCTGACGTGTTCGCCGTGCCGCGAACGCGTCCGCCTCCCGCGACGCGTCCGTGGCAGGGCATGACGCACCCAAGGAGTGCCATGACCGACCACCACACCTCCCATCGCGCCGACATTGTCGTCGCCGGCGCCGGAATGGCCGGGCTGACCTGTGCGAACGCCCTGCTCGGGCAGGGCGCCGACGTCCTCGTGCTGGAAGCGCGCGACCACGTCGGCGGGCGTACGCGCACCGTCAAGGCAGGCGGCGAGAGCGTCGATCTCGGCGGCCAGTTCATCGGCCCCGGCCAGGATCGCGCCTACGCCCTCGCCGGGGAACTGGGCATCGAGGTCTTCGCCACCTACAACACCGGTGACCACCTGATGGAGACGGCAGCCGGGCGCGTACGCCCCTGGCGGGGGACCGTGCCCAGGCTGAGCGTCCCCGAGATGCTGGACCTGGCGCAGGCGATGGCCAGATTCGAGCGGCTCGCCCGCACGATCGACCCGCGTTCCCCCTGGACCGGGTCCGGCGCCGCCGGGCTCGACGGCCAGACGCTGGCCGGTTGGCTGCGCCGTACCTTCTGGACGAAGGGGGGACGCGAGCTGTTCACGGCGGCGAGCAGGCTGATGTGGGCCTGCGAGCCCGGCGAGCTGTCGCTTCTGCACGCGCTGTTCTACGCCAGGGCGGCCGGCGGCCTGAACGCGGTGATGGCCACCGAGGGCGGCGCGCAGCAGGACCGGCTCGCCGGCGGCGCGGGCGAGATGGCGAGGCGGCTGGCCGCGCGGCTCGGCGACCGGGTCCGCCTGGCCGCGCCGGTACACCGGATCGCGCGCGAGGCCACCCACGTCGTGGTCACGACCGGTTCCGGCCAGAGCGTGCGGGCGGATCAGGTGGTGGTGGCGATCCCGCCCACCCTGGCCGGCCGCATCCTGTACGACCCGCCGCTGCCCGCCGCCCGCGACCGGCTGACGCAGCGCCTGCCCATGGGCGGTGCGATCAAGTGCGTGCTGGTGTACGGCGAGCCGTTCTGGCGCGCGGCCGGGCTCAGCGGGCAGGCCCTCAGCCTGCGCGGACCCGTCGACGGCGTCGCCGACAGCAGCCCGAGAACGGCAGGACGCGGCGTCCTGGTCGCCGTGCTGCGGCGACCGGCGCCACAGGCGGCGGTCCTGGAGCAGCTCACCCGCCTGTTCGGCGCCGAGGCGGGGCGGCCGATCGCCCAGGTCCGGCACGACTGGAGCGCCGACCCGTTCACCCGCGGCGGGTACGCGGCGCTCTTCCCCCCGCACACCTGGACCCGCTACGGCCCGGCGGTACGCGAACCCGTGGGCCGCATCCACTGGGCGGGCAGCGAGACCGCGACCCGCTGGTACGGCTACATCGACGGCGCGATCCGCTCCGGTGAGGCCGCCGCCGAGGCCGTGCTGCGGCGGTAGGCGCCCTCACCTGGTCAGCCGGAACCCGGGAAGGAGAACCGGCGGCCGTGCCGACGCGCACGGCCGCCGTTGGGGCGGTCCGCGTGCCGACAACCTCCAGCAGGAGGCCGCCATACTCGGCACATCGTGTCAAAGACACAAACAACGATCTACCTGTAGAAATGCTCAGAATCGCTTTCTACGAGGAGATCCCCATGACCAGACGTGCCAAGGCGGCACTCGTGGCCGCCACACTGGCGGCCGGAGCCATCACCGGGGCCGCCCCGGCAGGAGCGGTGTCGGCCGACGTCGTCATCGCCGAGGTCTACGGCGGCGGTGGCAACTCCGGCGCCACGTGGAGCAACGACTTCATCGAGCTGTACAACCTGGGCTCGGAGGCGGTGAACCTCGGCGGCTGGAGCGTGCAGTACGCCTCGGCCGCGGGCACGACCTGGCAGGTGACCCCGCTGAGCGGCAGCCTGCCCCCCGGCGCACGCCTGCTGGTCCAGGAAGCCGCGGGAACCACCGTCACCGACAAGCCGCTACCGCCCGCCGACGCCACCGGGACCATCCCGATGAGCGCCACCGCGGGCAAGGTCGCCCTGGTCTCCAGCACCACCGCGCTGGTCGGCTCCGACGTGGTCACCGCTCCGGGCGTGATCGACTTCATCGGGTACGGCACGAGCGCCAACGCCTTCGAGGGAGCCCCGGCCCCCGCGCCGTCCAACAGCACCTCCATCAGCCGCGCGGCCACCCCCGTGGACACCGACAACAACGCCGCCGACTTAGCCGCCGGCGCGCCCACGCCCACCAACCTGGCCGGGCAGACCGGCCCCGGCGGCGGCGAGCCCACCCCGACACCGACGCCCACCGCCAACCCCTGCGACACCGCCGCCACGCACCAGGTCGCCGACGTGCAGGGCACGGCCGCCGAGACCCCGGTGGCCGGACAGCAGGTCCGCGTCGAGGGCGTCGTCACCCGTACCTTCACCAGTGCCACCGCGCGCTCGGGCTTCTTCGTCCAGGACGACACGCCCGACGCGAACCCGGCCACCTCCGACGGCCTGTTCGTCTTCGCCCCCTCCTTCGCCTCCACCGCGCTGAGCGCGGGCACGCGGGTCAGGGTCTCCGGCACCGCCACCGAGTTCGGCGGCGCCACCCAGCTGTCCACCGTCACCGCGGTCGACGTCTGCGGCACCGGCACGATCGCCGCCGCCACCCTCACCCTGCCGATCGCCGCCTCCGACACCTTCGAGCGCCTGGAGGGCGTACTGGTGACGGTGCCCGGCAAGCTGACCGTCAGCGAGAACTACTGGCACGCCCGCTACGGCCAGCTGCTGGCGGCCACCGGCGGACGCCTCTACATCCCGACCGACCGCCCCGGCGTCGACCCCGCCGCCGACCTGCGCCGTTCCGTCGTCATCGACGACGGCTCCTCCGGCCAGAACCCCAGCCCCATGCCGCACTACGCCGGCGGCGACCAGCTCGCCCGCTCCGGCGACGGCGTCGGCGGCCTGACCGGCGTGCTCAACCAGGGCGCGTACGGCTCCACGAGCACGAACGTCAAGTACCTCGTGCACCCCACCGGCCCGCTCACCTTCACCCGTGACAACGCCCGCACCCCGGCTCCCGCCAAGGTGGGCGGCGACGTGAGGATCGCCACCTTCAACACCCTGAACTGGTTCACCACCCTGAACGCCGCCGGATACCCCAATCCGCCCTACAACTCCGGCTTCACCCCGCGCGGCGCCAACACCCTCACCGAGCGCGAGCGCCAGCTGGCCAAGGAAGTGGCCACGCTGAAGGCGCTCAACGCCGACATCGTCAGCCTCATGGAGGTCGAGAACCCCAGGCCCGATCTGGCCGGCTCGGGCTTCCACCCCGCCGCCCTGGAAGCGCTGGTCGACGCGCTCAACGCCGAGGTCGGCGCGGGCACGTACAAGCTCATCACCCACCCGGGCCCCGGCACCGACGCCATCGCGGTCGCGATGATCTACAAGCCCGCCGCCGTGAAGCCGGTCGGCTCGCCCACGACCATCTCCGACCCCCGCTTCTTCAACGCCCGCCCACCCCTGGCCCAGACCTTCCGCTCGACCAAGCTCCTGTTGTCGCTGCGCCCGTTCACCGTGATCGCCAACCACTTCAAGTCCAAGAGCTGTGGCGACGCCACCGGTGACAACGCCGACCACGGCCAGGGCTGCTGGAACGCCCAGCGTGTCCTGCAGGCACAGGCCATCATCGAGATGATCAAGAAGCAGAAGCTCGTCAACCCGCTGGTCGTGGGCGACCTCAACGCCTACAGCGAAGAGGACCCGATCCAGACCTTCGCCTCAGCCGGGCTGCGCAGTGTGAGCAAGCGGTTCGTCCCGCAGGCCGGGCGCTACAGCTACGTGTTCGGCGGCGCCTCCGGCGAACTCGACCACGTCCTGACCACGAAGCAGGTGATGCGCCGCATCGCCGGCGCCACCATCTGGCACGCCAACGCCGACGAAGACGTCTACTACGACTACAACACCGAGTTCAGGACGGCGGGCGACCTGTACAGCCCCGGCCCCTACCGCGCCTCGGACCACGACCCCCTGCTGCTCGGCCTCGACCTGTTCGGCCTGGTCGGCGGCAGGCACTAGACCCGGCTGAAGGAGGGCGGGCGCGCCCTCGTGGTCGTTGTCATCCCGGCTGGAAACGCTCCACGTGCTCGCCCGCCTCCTGAGCGACGGCCGGTCACCCGTGTTGTCCCTCACATACGGGTGACCGGGACCGGTGGGCCACAATGGCCCGCATGCCAACCGCACAGCCGTCCCCCTTCAATGACTATGACCGTTTCGCCGAGGCGTACGCGGCCGAGAACGAGGCCGGCCTCCTCAACGCCTACTACGAGCGGCCCGCCATGCTGGAGCTCGCCGGGGACGTGAGCGGCCGGCGGATCCTCGACGCCGGCTGCGGCTCGGGTCCGCTGCTGTCCGCGCTGCGCGACCGAGGCGCCATCGTGACCGGCGTAGACGTGAGCGCCGGGATGCTGGAACTGGCCCGACGGCGGCTGGGCGCCGACGCGGACCTGCGGGTCGCCGACCTGGCCGGCCCGCTGGCCTTTCCCGACGACGCGTTCGACGACGTCATCGCGTCCCTGGTACTGCACTACCTGCAAGACTGGGGACCGACCCTGGCCGAGCTGCGACGCGTGCTGAAGCCTGGGGGCCGGCTGCTCGTCTCGGTCGACCATCCTTTCGCGATCACCCTCATGCGTCGCCTGGCCGGGGACAAGACCAACTATTTCGAGATCCGCAACCGGACCGAAGAGTGGACCATGGGCGGGCGGGCCGCCCAGATGAGCTTCTGGGACCGGCCGCTGCACGCGATGACCGACGCCTTCACCGCGGCCGGCTTCCGCATCAGCGTCATCAGCGAACCGCCACCCGCGCCGGAAGCCCACGACCTGTTCCCCGAGGTGTTCCGCGAGCTCGCCGGTACGAGGTTTCTGGGCTTCCTGTTCTTCGTTCTGGAGGCTGGCTGACGGGCGCGCTCGGCACCCCGCGCCGGCCGAACACCGACTCACGGGAGGCCACCCACCCTGACCAGATGCCGGTCCTCAACTGGCTCCATGGTGTCCCGAGAACATCGGGCGCGGGGGCAGATTCGGTCGCCGCGCTCCTGGTGATGAAGCTCTCGGTCCGTAACGAGCGAGCGAATCGGGAATTCGCCTCGCCCTGCCGGACACGAGAGGGTGCAATGAGGCGATGAGAGGGAGATCTCCCCATGTGCCTCCGCGTGAGGTCCTCGCCGCGGCCGCCGCCGCCCGCGCCCGCCGGATGGCCGCCGCTTTTCCAGCGCCTCCCGCCGAAACACCCTCGACACCGCCTGCCCGGCCGGTCTGGAGGCAGCTTCTCGCGCGGCTTTCGACAGCGGCCGTGTTCGCGGCCTGCGGCGTCGCCGCGCTCCTGCTGCCGGAACCGGACTGGGCGCGCTGGACGCTGGGTGGCATCGCCCTCGCGATCGCGGCCGGGTACGGGATCGCCTTCCTGGTCGGACCGGCCGCCCGCCGCCTGGCCGGGGAGACCACGCCGCTGACCCCGGCGGACCGCTCGCGGATGACCGCCGCCGAACGGGTGGAGGCGCTCAACGCCGCCCGCCATACCCTCATCCAGTCGGCCACCGGATTGGTGGTGATCGGCGGTGTCGTCTTCACCGCGCTGGGCCTGTGGTACACCGCCCGCACCGTCGACACCGCACAGGAGACGACGAGGATCGCTCTCGAAGGCCAGATCACCGACCGCTACACCAAGGCCGTCGAACAGCTCGGCTCGGACAAGCAGGACGTACGGCTCGGCGGCATCTACGCCCTGCAGCGCCTGGCAGCCGACTCCCCGCGCGATACCCACACCATCATCAGCGTGCTGGCCGCCTTCGCCCGCGGGCACGACACCTGTACGCCCGCGGCGAAAGGAGAAGCTTCCCCGAAACCGTGCACCACCAAGGATCTGGATGACATCCCCAAGACGGCTTCCATCACGCCGGGAGCCGACGTCTTCGCCGCCATCGACGGAGCGATCTCACTCGCCCGTGACATCGCTCCTCCAGACCCGGAGGGTGTCTACTCGTGGGTGTCACTCGGCAGGGTGAGTTGCCCCTCCACCGTGCTGAGAAGCCGCGACTGGAGAGGCGCTCAACGGACCATGGTGGACCTGGGCAACGCCGATCTGCGTGGCGCGGATCTGCGGGGAGCCCAGCTGGCGTTCGTCCATCTCGTCGACGCCGACCTGCGCCGCGCGAACCTTGGATACGCGGAGCTGCCGCGGGCGAATCTGAGCAACGCGCGGCTGAACGGCGCGAACCTGACCAGCGCCCACCTGGACCACGCGCAGATGAGCCTCGCGACTCTCACCGGCGCCCAGCTGATCCATGCGAGCTTGGCCGGGGCAGACCTCGCCCATGCCCAGCTGCGCGATGCGAACCTCACGAAGGCAGATCTGAGGGCCGCCAAGCTTCACAAGGCGGACCTGCGCGGAGCGGACCTTTGGACTGCTGACCTCACCCGCGCCGACCTCAGCGACGCGGACCTGACCGGAGCGGATCTGCGAGGCGCGAACCTGAGCGGCGTGAACCTCAGCGGCGTCAAGGGCTTGACCGGCCGGAACCTGGAGGCGCTCCTCCAACGCGCGGCCGGCTGACCGAGTACGCGGATCATTGCCCATCCGCTCGATCCGCGCCGGGTCGATCCCGCCTGCGGGCAGGTCGCGGTACCCGCTCGGCTCACCTGGCCATGAGGTTCGGTGGCGGCCACCCAACCCGGGCTCCCTATGATGTCCTGAAGCAGGGAGGTATAGGGAAGGGGGTGTCGCATGGGTGACGTGGTGCTTCGGGCGATCGCGGCGGGTGAGGTCGTGCTGCGGAACGAGGCCACGCGGGCCGCCTGGACGGTGCGGCTGCCCGCGTTCGAGCTGGCGGTGCATCCGGTGACGCGGGATCTGTACCGGTCCGTCGTCGGCGGGGCGCCGGGGAAGGAGCCGGTGACCGACGTGTCGTGGCGGGACGCGCTGCGCTTTTGCAACCGGCTCTCGGCCGAAGCGGGACTCACGCCCTGCTACGTCATCGGCGACGACCCCGACGCCCTCGACGTGGCCCGCGACGTGGCCGCCGACGGGTACCGGCTGCCGAGCGAGGCGGAGTGGGAGTACGGCTGCCGCGCCGCCACCACCGGCGAGCGTTACGGCGACCTCGACGCCATCGCCTGGCACCGGGGCAACTCCGGCGGCGCCGCCCGCGAGGTGGCCACCAGGCAGCCGAACGCCTGGGGCCTTCACGACACGATCGGCAACGTGTGGGAATGGTGCTGGGACCTGTTCGACCCGGCGGTCTACGGGCCGTACCGCGTGTTCAGGGGTGGTGGCTGGCAGGACACCGCGCGGGGCTGCCGCGCCTCGGCCCGACGCAGGTCGCATCCGTCCCTGCGCATCGACGACCTCGGCTTCCGCCTGGCCCGCGGTCCGGGGCCCGGCCTCAGCCGGGCGTGCGCTGGTT
This sequence comes from Nonomuraea sp. NPDC050394, assembly GCF_044459065.1. NCBI lineage: Bacteria > Bacillati > Actinomycetota > Actinomycetes > Streptosporangiales > Streptosporangiaceae > Nonomuraea > Nonomuraea sp. NPDC050394. Next base: position 179,784 of record NZ_JBITIO010000012.1, read on the forward strand.
GAGGTAGGGGTCGCGTCCCACCTCGGCGAACGACTCCACCACCCCCGGGCCCTCCAGCCGGAAGTCGCACCCGTCGGGCGACTCGGGGTTCAATACAGCGTTCCATTGCAGCAGCGCCTTGATGTTCGGCATCGCCTTCAGCGCCGCGGGGATGCCGCGGAACCAGTCGGCCTTGGCCGTGGGCCTGCGCGGGTCCACCTCGGTGCCGTACTCGCCGATGATGATCGGCTTGTCGTCGAACCCGTTGGCCTGGAACCAGTCGTAGGTGGGCCTGAGGGTCTCCTCGAAGCTCTTCCACGCCGCCCCGCGGCAGGTCGCGAAGTTGTACGGGTCGTAGCTGACCCAGTCGACGTACTCGTCGCCCGGATACAGGGCCTTCCACTGGTCCTTGTACTCCATGAACCCGGTCACGGCCCACACCCAGATCACGTTGGTGACACCGAGCTTCTGGAAACGATCGTGGATGTGCCGGTAGGCGGCCACGTACTCCTTGGGGGTGCCGCTGGTGGTGCGCCGGTCCATCTCGCCGTCGAAGCCGACCATGACGGGCTTGCCGTACCTCTTGATGCGCTGGGCCTGTTTGTCGATGACGGAGGCGTCCATGGTGCCGGAGGCGATGTCGCGCCACAGCAGCGTGCGCTCCGGGCTGCCCCAGATCTTGGCCTCCCAGCTCAGCAGCAGGATGCGGTCGCGGCCGAGTGCGACCTCGTCCTCGCGCATGAACGTTCCATTGGGGCCGGTGGACATGTCGTGGTAGCTGAACACGATGTCGAGCTTGCGGCCGAGCCGCGACTCCATGTCGCCGACGGCCTGGCCGACGGGGGTGCGGTTGCCCGGCGGGGCGATGTACATGCCCCAGTACGCGCCGCACGGCGGCACCAGCTTGCCGGTGGCGGCGCAGGTGGCGGCGGGGGAGGCGGGTGCGCTCGTGCTCGGAACGGCGGGGGCCGTGCTCGGGGCGGCGGTGGGGGGTGGGGTGGTGCTGCAGCTCGCGGCGAGCAGTACCAGGAGGCTTGCGGAAGCCGTCCATCCGGCTCTCGCGAGGCCGCGCCGTCCCGCGGAAATAGGCGACAAGACCAGCCGCTCCTACTCATCGTAGTAGTTTACTATTCAAGCATAACGCAGGACTTCAACCCCGTGATGACGACTATAGGAGGGCGTCGGCCCGGCCGTACCTGCAGATTTGCTGTGAATCTACGATGATCAACAGTCAGCGCTCGATCAGCGTGACCTCAAGGGAGTAGAGCGAGGCCCGGTAGACGTGCGAGCCGTGCTCGACGGCGCGGCCCTGGTCGTCGTAGGTGGTGCGGACCATCGTCAGCAGCGGCGCGCCCCGCCGCTCGTCGAGGAGCTTGGCCTCGGCCGGGTTGGCCGCCCGGGCTCCTATGCGCTGGTTGGCCACCCGCATGCGGACCCCGGCGCCGCGCAGCAGCTCATACAGGCCGCGGCCCTCCAGGTCGGCGGCGGTGAGCCTGGCCAGGCCGATCGGCAGCCAGTTGTGCAGGACGGCCAGCGGCTCGCCGGAGGCGAAGCGCAGGCGCTCCAGGTAGAGGATCTCGGTGCCGGTCTCGACGCCGAGGATGGGCGCGATCTCCTCGGCGACCGGCCGCGGCTCCAGGGCCAGGACCTGCGTGGCGGGCTCCTGCCCGGACCTGCGCAGGTCGTCGTAGAGGCTGGTGAGCTCGACCGATCGCTTGACCTGTCCGTGCACGACCTGGGTGCCGACGCCGCGCTTGCGCACCAGCAGGCCCTTGTCGACCAGGTACTGGATCGCCTGGCGGATCGTCGGGCGCGACAGGCCGAGCCGGTCGGCGAGCAGAATCTCGTTGTCCAGCCGTGATCCGGGTGCCAGATCCCCGCGCCGGATGGCCTCGGCGATCTGCTCGGCCACCTGGAAATACAGGGGGACGGGGCTGGACCGGTCCAGATCGATCGCCAAGGGTGCGGACATGCTGATCAGATTATCCGAGGTCAGAATGTCCTGACAAATAGCCGGGAAGCTCGCTCAGCGTGGCGATCCTGGCGAACCCCTCCGGAGCCGTCTCCACGCCCAGGCGATCCAGCCACAGCGAGCGCATCCCGGCGGCCGCCGGGCCGGTGACGTCGTTGACGAGGTCGTCGCCGACGAGCAGGACCGCGCCGGGCTCCAGTCCGAGGCGGTCCGCGGCGGCCAGGTAGGAGGCGGGGGCGGGCTTGAAGTGCCCGCCGAGCACGTCGCCGCTCAGCACCGGCCCGAGCTCGCCCAGCCCGATCGCGCGCATCTTGGCGGTCTGGACGGGGCTGCTGCCGTTCGTGAGCACGCCGAGCCGGTAGCCGCCGAGCCGCGCGAGGGCCGCGTGCACGTCGGGGTAGGCGCTCCAGCCCGCGCGATAGTGCCGGGTGAACGCGGCGAACGCCGCGTCGGGATCCTCCGGTACGGCCAGCTCCAGCGCATGGCAGATTCCGAGGATCCGGCGCCGCCGCTGCTCCTGAAGGTCGCACTGCCCGGCATGCCAGGCCGACAGGTGCACGTCCTCCAGTTCCGCCCACACCTTGGCCGCCCGCTCGGGCAGGGGCAGACCGGGCGCGCTGTCGGCGATCCAGGCGGCGATCCCCGCGTCGGCGGCGGCACGATGGTCCATCAGGGTGCCGTCAAGGTCGAAAAGGATGCCTTTGATCACCCGCCCATCCTTCCGTACGCATCCGAACCGCTCTCTAGCGGGCTTCTTTGGCAAACCATGAGGAACCGGTGCCACGGGTCAGACCTACGCTGGGATGGATCCGTAGTCAGGAGGAACCATGAAGTTCATGGACGTCCACCACGGTATGCGGGGCATCACCGCAGATCAGCTGCGCGAAGCCCATGACGCCGACCTGGCCATCCAATCGGAGGAGAAAGTCACCTTCGAGCAGGCCTGGGCGGACCCCGAGTCGGGGCTCGTCTACTGCCTGTCGGACGCGCCGGACGCCGCCGCCGTTCAGCGGATCCATCAGCGCGCGGGCCATCCGGCCGACGAGATCCACCCCGTGCCGCTGACGATCTGAGGGGGCGAAGGAACATGATCGAAGTCAAGAACGTCGACAAGCCCGACGAACGCCGGGACTTCCCGCGCGGCCACCTGGAGGTGTGCAACCTCAGCGGGCTCAGCTTCGGCATCGCGACCATGGAGCCCGGGTGGAGGTGGTCGGAGTCCGTCAAGCCGATCGCCGGCACGGAGCTGTGCGAGGTCCACCACAACGGCTACGTCGTCCAGGGCCGCCTGCGCCTGCGCATGGGCGACGGCACCGAGGCCGAGGTCGGGCCCGGCGACGTGTTCGTCTGCCCGCCCGGTCACGACGCCTGGGTGGTCGGCGACGAGCAGTTCATCGTCTACGACTTCGCGGGCGGCGCCGCGGAGTACGCCAAACGCGAAGGGAGCTAGTCCGGCCATGGCTGCGGCGGGGCGCGGGCCCCGCCGCACGGGCGCGGGAAGGGGCGTCAGTTCTTGGGGACCCAGCGCGCGCGCAGCTCCGGCGGCGTGGGCGGCTCGCCCGGCAGCGTGCGGGCGGCGGAGGGCAGGCGGATGGCGTCGAGCACGAGGGCGAGGTAGCGGCGGCGCAACTCGGCGGTGCGGGCCTCGTCGCCCAGGCGGACCGAGGCCAGCTGCTCGAACAGCAGGGCCACGTCGGAGTTGGTCACGTCCGGGCGCAGCGCGCCGGCCTCGCGGGCGCGGTCGGGTACGGCGTGCGACAGCTCGCCCCCGCGCCCGGCCAGCTCGAACAGCTCGGGGGTGGGCTGGAAGGTGCCGGCCAGCGAGATCGTCAGCGAGTGCGTGTCGGCGTCGACCACCTCCTCCATGAAGCGGGCGAAGGCCTCCCACGGGTCGAGGTCAGGGTCGAGGGCCCGCTCGCCGGCCTCGTTGTAGGCGCGCATGCCGTCGGCGCAGAGTTTCTGCAGCAGCGCGTCCTTGCTGGGGTAGCGCCGATAGAGTGCGCTGATGCCCACACCGGCGCGCTCGGCCACGGCGGCGATCGGAGCGGAGGGGTTGGCGGTGAAGACCTCCTTGGCCGCCTGGAGGATCACCTCGTCGTTGCGCGCGGCCTGCTTCTTGCGGCCGCTCATCGGTGTGCTCGTCATCTCTCCACTGTAACACTGGAACGGAGAATTCCGTTCTATATTGTAGGTCTTAATGTCACGACAAATGGTTGACAGTGGAGCGTGGCAGGACTAGAACCGGGGCAAGCCGTTGGTCTTGGAGGTTGAAGCCATGAAGCGAACCCGGATCGTGGTGGCCGTGCTCGGCGCCCTGGCGCTGGCCGGATGCTCGGGCGGAGGCGGGGCGGGCCAGAGCGCCGCGAGCTCCCCGGCCGCGCAGGCACCGGCGGCCACCGGCGGCGCCGCGGGCACGTACGCGGTGATCACCCACGCCGCCGCCGGCGACAAGTTCTGGGACGTGGTCAAGAAGGGCGCCGAGGCCGCGGGCAAGCAGTACGGCGCGAGCGTCACCTACCAGGGCGACGGCGACGCGGGCAAGCAGTCGCAGCTCATCGACCAGGCGGTCTCGCAGAAGGTCGACGGGATCGTGGTCTCCATGGCCAACCCGGACGCGCTGAAGGAGTCGATCGGCAAGGCGGTGGCCGCGAAGATCCCCGTGGTGACCATCAACTCCGGCGCCGAATCCTCCAAGGCGTTCGGCGCGCTCACCCACGTGGGCCAGTCGGAGGACGTGGCCGGGCGGGGCGCGGGCGAGCAACTGAAGGCGGCAGGGGTCTCGAAGCTGCTGTGCGTGATCCACGAGGCCGGCAACGTCGGCCTGGAGCAGCGGTGCAAGGGCGCCGAGCAGAGCCTGGGCGGCACCGTCGAACGCCTGCAGGTGGATGTCAGCAACCTTGCCGACGTCACCTCCAAGGTGGCGGCCAAGCTGCAGTCCGACACCTCCGTCAACGGCGTGCTCGCGCTCAACCCGGCCGTGGCCGCCGCCGCCCGCGACGCGATCAAGGATGCCGGCTCGCAGGCCAAGCTGGCCACCTTCGACCTGTCGCCCGACGTGATCGCCGCGATCAACGCCGGGGAGGTGCTGTTCGCCGTGGACCAGCAGCAGTATCTGCAGGGCTGGCTGCCGATCACCTTCCTCAAGCTCTACAAGGACAACCTCAACACCGTGGGCGGCGGGCTGCCGGTCAACACCGGTCCCGGCTTCGTCACCAAGGACAACGCGGCGCAGGTCGAGAAGCTGGCCGGCGAAGGCACCCGATGACCGCGGTCAGGCCCGACGAGCGGCTGGCCGACGTCGGCCGGTTGCGGCGGACGCTGATCCGCCCCGAGCTCGGCGCGGTCGTCGGCGCGATCATCGTCTTCGCCTTCTTCGCCGCGCAGTCGCCGGTCTTCCGCTCGCCCGCCGGCATCGCCAACTGGCTCGACCCGGCCGCCACGCTCGGCATCATGGCGGTCGCGATCGCGCTGCTGATGATCGGCGGCGAGTTCGACCTGTCGGCGGGCGTGCTGACCGGCACCACCGGGCTCATCCTGGTCACGCTGGCCACCGAGTACGGCGTGAACGTCTGGCTCGCCATGCTGATCGGTCTCGCGGTGGCGCTCGGGATCGGCTTTCTCAACGGGATCGTCGTCACCCGTACCAAGCTGCCCAGCTTCATCGTGACGCTCGGCTCCTTCCTCATGCTGCAGGGCATCAACCTGGGCGTCACCAAGCTGATCACCGGCACCGTGCAGGTCAGCGGGCTGCGCACGGCCCCGGGCTTCGAGTCGGCGCGAGTGATCTTCGCGGGCACGATCCAGATCGGGCAGGTGCACTTCCGCGTGGCGATCCTGTGGTGGCTGGCGGCGACGGCGCTGGCCACGTGGGTGCTCATGCGGACCCGCGCCGGAAACTGGATCTTCGCCGCGGGCGGCAACGAGCAGGCCGCCCGCGCGGTCGGCGTGCCCGCCGCCCGCACGAAGATCGCGCTGTTCATGACGACGGCGCTCGCCGCGTGGCTGGTCGGCTCGATCATGGCGCTGCGCTACACGTCCGTGCAGGCCAACATCGGCATCGGGCAGGAGTTCATCTACATCATCGCCGCCGTCATCGGCGGCTGCCTGCTCACCGGCGGGTACGGCTCGGCCATCGGGGCCGCGATCGGCGCCGTCATCTTCGGCATGGCCGACAAGGGCATCGTCTTCCTGGGCTGGGACGCCGACTGGTTCAAGTTCTTCCTCGGCGCGATGCTGCTGCTGGCCACCCTCGCCAACCGCCTGGTACGGCGCTACGCGGAAGAGGTGAAGCGGTGATCCTGCAGACCAGGGCGATCGGCAAGGCGTTCGGCTCGGTGCTGGCGCTGCGCGAGGTGTCCATGGGCGTGGCCGCCGGGCAGGTCACCTGCGTGCTCGGCGACAACGGCGCGGGCAAGTCGACGCTCATCAAGATCCTGTCGGGGGTGCACCGGCACGACGCGGGTGAGCTGCTGCTGGACGGCGTGCCGGTCAGCTTCGCCAGCCCGCGCGCGGCGCTGGACCACGGCATCGCCACCGTCTACCAGGACCTGGCGATGATCCCGCTCATGTCGGTGTGGCGCAACTTCTTCCTCGGCTCCGAGCCGCGCAAGAGCTTCGGCCGCTTCGACGTGGCCACGGCCAGACGGGTGGCCCGCGAGGAACTGCGCGCGATGGGCATCGACATCCGCGACGTCGACCAGCCGGTCGGCACGTTGTCGGGCGGCGAGCGGCAGTCGGTGGCGATCGCGCGGGCGGTCCACCTGGGCGCGCGCGTGCTCATCCTCGACGAGCCGACCTCGGCGCTGGGCGTCAAGCAGGCCGGGGTGGTGCTGCGCTACATCGCGCGCGCCCGCGACCGGGGGCTGGGCGTGGTGTTCATCACCCACAACCCCCACCACGCCTACCCGGTGGGCGATCGTTTCCTGCTGCTCAACCGCGGCACCAGCCTCGGCGAGTACGCCAAGGCCGACATCACCCGCGAGCGGCTGACCTCGCTCATGGCCGGCGGCGCGGAGCTGGAGCAACTGGAGCACGAACTGCGCCGGGAGTGAGCTCAGTCCTCGTCGGGCAGATCCCGGTCCAGGCGGGAGGTGGACAGGTCGGAGCCCCACAGCAGTTCGCGGCGGACGGCGCGTTCCGCGTCGCCGGTGTCGTGGACGGGCTGCGGTGGCTCGGGCGCGCTCTCGGCGTCGGCCACGCGGGTGGCGTCGGCGTGGTCGGCCTGTTCCGGCGCCGCGCCCGCCCTGGCGGTCTTCTCCATCCGCCCGGCGGCCTCGTTCACATCGCTCATAGGGGCAACGCTAGGGTGCGGCGGTTCAGCGCCGGGCCAACGGCGTGCCAAGAAGAGCGGGTTCGCGCAGGGCGGGGACGACCTCGCGGGCCAGGCGTTCGACCTGCTCGTCGCGGTCCTCGCCGGAGGGCATCAGGTTGAAGGAGGTGAAGCCGATGCGCTGGAAGCCCCGCAGCGCGTCGATGAGATGGGCGGGTGGGCCGGCCAGCTCGCCCGGCTCGGCGCCGGGCCTGTCCTGGACGCGCAGAGCGAGGTTGTAGGCGCAGGTGATCTCTTCGGGGGCGCGTCCCGCCTCGTGCGCGGCGGTCAGCAGGCGCGTGCGCATCGCGGTGACCTCCCCGGGCCCGGCGAAGCCGTGGGAGGGGATCCAGCCGTCGGCCAGGCGGCCGGTGACGGCCAGCGCGCGGGGGCCGAAGGTGCCGAGCCAGATGGGGATGCGCCGCGCCGGCTTGGGTTCGAGGTCGGCGGCCTCGGTGCGGTGGTGGCGGCCCTCGAAGGTGAAGCGTCGCTCGCTCCACAGGCCGCGGATGATCTGGACGGCCTCGGCCAGCCCGTCGACCTTCTCGCGGGCCGTGGGCACGCGCATGCCGTACGCGCGGAACTCCTCGTCGGAGTAGCCGCCGCCGAGGCCGAGGATGAGCCGGCCACCGGACAGGCGGTCGAAGGTCTCGGCCATCTTGGCGACCATGGCGACGTTGCGGTACGGCACGCCGAGCACCCGGGTGGCGACCTTGATCCGCGTGGTGGCGGCGGCGATCCAGGACAGCATGGTCCAGGTCTCGAAGCTGTCGTGCGTGGTGCAGGGGTGGTCGGCGGAGGAGACGTAGTCGAAGCCGAGTTCCTCGGCGCGGCGGGCCTCGGCGACCGGGTCGGCCCCGGGCGCGGCCGAGGTGGAGATGTTCAGGCCGAAGGTTGACATGACAACAACCGTAGGCCGGGGGTTGGTGACGTGTCAACTACACTGGGGGCATGACAGAGGACGCGCGATGGCTCGACGAGACGGAGGCACGGGCGTGGCTCGGCTACCGGCGGATGTTCCTGCTGCTCAACCGGGAGGTCGCCCGGGACCTGGCGCAGGAGTGCGGCCTGTCGGAGGCCGACTACGACGTGCTGTCCAACCTGTCGGGCGCGCCCGGGGCCAGCATCCGGCTGACCACGCTGGCCGCGCACCTGAAGTGGTCGAAGAGCCGGCTGTCGCACCAGCTGACCCGCATGCAGCAGCGCGGCCTGATCTCCCGGCAGGAGCATCCCTCCGACGGGCGCGGGGCGGTCATCGTCCTGACCGGGGAGGGCCTGCGGACCATCGAGGAGGCCGCCCCCGGCCACGTCGCCTCGGTGCGCCGGCACTTCATCGATCTGCTGACCCCGCGGGAGCTGGCGGCGTTCGGCGACATCGCCTGGACCGTGGTCGACCGGCTGGACGAAGCCGCGCGCGAGACCTCCTGAGTCGCCGATTCCGGTCCATAGAAATCTACAATGTAAAGGCGTCCGCGCGGTGCTTCCGGGTGCTCTAACGTGACAAAGCACGCAAAACTCAACCAAGGAGCTGCATCGTGGCACGCGACGCCGTCTGGGCGGTCATCACCGGCATGTACGAGGCCTACACCCGAGGCGACCGGGACGGCATCGACCGCCGCCTGCACCCGGAGGCCACGATCTTCGACTCCGACCACCCCGGCCTGATCACCACCCGCGAACAGCTGAACAAGGTCCGCGACGCCCGCCCCGACGAGGGCCCGGTCACGCTCACCGCCTACGACGAGGTCGTCGACGTGTGGGGCGAGAGCGCGCTGGCCCGCTACGTGCTGCGCGTCGCCTTCGAGACCGGCGCGCCGCAGATCGTGCGCACCACCTCGGTGCTCCGCCGCGAGGGCGGTGAGTGGCGGATCGTGCACGTGCACGAGAACACGCTCTGACCTGCGCGTATGCTAGAGCTCCAGGGCAGGGTGCACACCGCCGGCCGTACCTGACGTGCGGTGTGCACACCGACGCGGACGGGGGGCGTGCCTAGGGTGCGGCACAACGTCGCGCCCCCCTTCCGAGGAGCACCACATGACCGCTACCTCCGCGCGAACGCTCCCCATCGGGGCGGCGTTCGACCGGATGCCGTTCACCCGCCGGCACGTGCTGATCGCGCTGGCGCTGTTCGTCGCGTTCGTCATCGAGTCGTGGGAGCAGCTCGCGCTGATCTACGTCGCGGGCGATCTGGGCGGCGCCTTCGGCATCGACGAGGCGGGCATCGGCATCGTGCTGTCGGCGGTGGCGTTCGGCATGATCCCCGGCGTGCTCATCTGGGGCCCCGTCGCCGACCGCGTCGGCCGCAAGCCCACCGCCTTCTGGTCGCTGCTGGCCTACGGCGTCATCGCCTTCGCCTCGGCCTTCGCGCCGAACCTGCCCACGCTCATCACGCTGCGGGTGGCCTCCGGCCTGGCGCTGGCCGGCGTCTACACCATCACCTTCCCCTACTTCCTGGAACTGCTGCCCACCCGCCACCGCGGCCGCGCCGCCGTCTACCTGTCGATCGGCTGGCCCATCGGCATCCTGGCCGCCATCGGCGCCTCCCTCGCGTTCGGCGACATGGGCTGGCACGTGGTCATCATCGCCAGCGCGGTGGCCGGGCTGTGGGCGTTCGCGATCCGCGCCTGGGTCCCCGAGTCGCCGTACTGGCTGGCCGCCCGCGGCCGCCAGGACGAGGCGCGAGCGGTGCTGCGCCGGCTGTCCAGCCCCGACGCCGACGCCGAGTTCACCGTCGCGGCGCGCCGCCCCGGCAACCCGCTGGACCTGTTCCGCGGCAGGCTGGCGAAGATCACGGTCATCATGCTGCTGCTGAACTTCGCCTTCAACTGGGGTTACTGGGGCCTGCAGACGTGGCTGCCCACCCTGCTGCAGGAACGTGGCCTCACCCTCGACGCCTCGCTCGGCTTCGCGGCGCTGAGCGCGCTCATGATGATCCCCGGATACGTGAGCGCCTCGCTGCTGACCGGCCGGTTCGGCCGCAAGAAGGTCTTCCTGGTGTACGTCGTGGCCGCCGCGCTGGGCGGGCTGTGGTTCGCGCTGGCCGACAGCACGTGGGAGCTGTACGCGGGCAACTTCGTGCTGGCGTTCTTCAGCCTGGGCGCGTGGGGCGTGTGGAACACCTGGAACGGCGAGTTCTACCCGACCGCGCTGCGCGGAACCGGCTACTCGTGGGCGACCGCCGCCCAGCTGGTCGCCACCACCGCGGCGCCGTCGGCCGTGGGGGCGCTGCTGGCCGGGGCGACCGGGTTCACCACGACCATTCTGATCATCAACGCGTTCATGGTGGTCACGGCGCTGCTGGCCGTACCGCTGCCGGAGACCGAAGGCCGCGAGCTGGAGTGATCGTCGGCGTCGCACCCGGGCGGCCCGCGACCACGGTCGCGGCCGTGCGTGACGGCGCGCTGGTGTTCTCCCGGCAGTTGCCGGCCGCGGCCGGGCCGCCGTTCGGCGGCCTGGCGAAGCTGGCCGGTGGGCTGGGCGCGCGGGCCGTCTGCGTGGCGCTGGACCTGGAGGAGGCCGAGCCGGCGCCGGTGGCGGCGATCCGGGTGGGCGGGCCGTGCCCCGAGGTGCTCGGGCCGCACCCGGCCCATCCCGGCGGGGCGGCGACGATCGTGCGGGGCGGGCACAGCCTGACCGGCCGCCCGCTGGCGCCGCTGGACGTCGAGGCGGTACGGCGCTTCGCCGGTTCGTGCGGGCTGAGCGACTTCGCGGTGACGGCGACCGGCTCGCCCGTGCTGGCCGACCATGAGCTGGCGGTGGCGGAGATCGTGGCGGCCGAGGTGCCCGGGGCGCGGATCACCCTGTCGTATGAGTTCGGGCGGGCGGGGCTGCGTGAGCGTGAGGAGGACGCGATGCTCAACGCCGCCCTGGGACCGGCGGCGGTGCGGGTGGTGCGCGAGGTGGGGCAGGCGCTGGACGGGCTGCCGCTGTATTTCGCCAGGACCGGGTACGGGCTGGTGTCGGCGCATTATTTCCGCCGTTATCCGCTGATCTGCCGGTTCGGGGCGACGGCGAGCCTGGCGCGCGGCCTGGCCGTCCTGGGGGGCGAGGGCGAGGAGGGGGCGGCGCGGGCGTTCGGGGCGGCGCTGGGGCAGCCGGTGGCCGAGGTGGAGCGGATCGTGCAGGCGCGGGGGCGGGCGGAGCTCGATCGGGTTCTGCGCGACGCGCGCGACGAGGCGCTGACCCGGGTGGTGAGCGCGGGGGCGGCTCCCGGGTCGGCGTCCATCGTCTCGCTGACGGTCAACCCGCTGTCGTACCTGCCGCACGGGCTGTACCGGGTGCGGGCCTCGGCCGGGGGAGCGACGCCGTGATCGGGCCCGGGGAACTGGCGCGGTTCGCGGCCGGGTCGCGGTTGTTCGCGACGGGGGCCGCGGAGTCGTCGTACCGGCTGGTGCTGGACTGGGCGGGCTCGGTGATCGGGCGGGGTGTGCCGGTCGTGGCGGCCGGTGCGCTGCCGGGGGAGACCGTGTGCGTGGCGGTCTCGCTGGTGGGCTCGACGACGGCGCTGGGGGAGCAGTTGCCCGCGGGCGATGAGCCGGTGCGGGCGGTGCGGGCCCTGGAGCGGCGGCTGGGCGCGGCGGTGGGCGCGGTGGTGGCGCTGAACCTGGCGGCGGAGAACGCGCTGCTGCCGTTGGTGGCCGCGGCGCTGCTGGGGGTGCCGCTGGTGGACGGCGACGGGACGGGGCGGGTGTTTCCGCTGGTGGAGCAGACGACGTACACGCTGGGCGGGGTGAGCGCGACGCCGCTGGCGCTGGCGGGGGGCGGCGGGGAGCTGGTGGTGCTGGAGACGGCGCCGGACCGGGTGGAGGCGGTGGTGCGTCCTTTGGTGCTGGCGATGGGCGGGTGGGCGGTGGGCGCCTGCTATCCGATGAGCGCGCGGGAACTGGAGGGGGCGATGGTGCCGGGGACCGTGGGGCGGTTGCTGGAGGCGGGGGCGCCGGGGGCGGATCGGGCGGTGGCGGCGCCGTACGGGATGAAGACGTTGTGCCGCGGCGTGATCGCCGCGGTGGAGGGCAGCAGCGGGCACGGCGCGGACCTGGAGCTGCCGTCGCTGCCGTCGAGCATCGTGGTGGAGGAGACGGGCGGGCTGCGGCGGCTGGTGCGGCTGGAGGCGCACAACGAGATCGTGCTGGCGCTGGCCGACGGTGCGCCGGTGGCGATGGCGCCCGACCTGATCTGCCTGGTGTCGGCGGTGGATCAGCTGGTGGTCGACGTGGACAAGGCGGCGCCGGGCATGGAGGTCGAGGTCATGGTGGTGCGGGCGGCTCCGGTGTGGCACACCGAGCGGGGGCAGGAGCTGGGCGGGGTGCGGGCGTTCGGGGTGCCGTTGTGAGGGCGCGGGGGTGGGAGTCGCCGGTGACGGTGGCCGAGCTGGTGGACGCGGGGCCGCTGGCGGGGGCGCACATGTACGGCAGCGGCGCCAATCCGGTGCATCAGGTGCGGATCGTGGACGAGCTGGGCGTGTTCGCCGATGTGGTGCCGCATACCGCGGTCGTCCTGATCGGGGCGGCGGCCTCGGGCGGGTGGGCGGTGGAGATGGCGATGCGGCGGGCGTGGGAGCAGGCGGCGGCGTGCGTGATCGCGCCCTCCAGCGCGCTGAGCTCGGGGTCGGGGGAGGTGCTGGCGGAGCGGCTGGGGGTGACGCTGATCTTCGTGGACGGGGATCCGCTGGTGACGGCGGTGGAGGTGGCTTCCGCGGCCTCGCGTCCCGAGGCGGCGCGCACGCAGCTGGTGGCGCGCTGCGCCACGAGGATCGCCGAGGCGGGGGCCTCGGCGCGGCGGGTGCTGGGGGTGCTGAACGCGGAGCTGCCGGGCACGTCCGTCGCCTTTCTCGACCGGTACGGCACGCGCCTGGCGGGCCGGGCCGCCGGGCTCAGCGAGGGCGGCCCGGGTTCGGGTGCCGGTGGGGAGCGGGTGCTGGTGGACATGGATCTGCCCGACGGGCTGGGGCGGCTGGTGGCCTCCGGGGCGGTGCGCTCGCCGGGCTGGCCGTCGGTGGTGCGGACCGTGCTGGGTCTGGCCGTGGCGGCGCTGAGCGCGTGGGCGGCGGCCGAGCGGCTGGTGGCCGGGCGGGACTTCGCGGTGCAGGAGGCGCTGGCCGAGCGGTTGCTGGCGATGCCGGAGGCATTGCTGGACGGCGTGCCCGGGGACGGTGTGCCCGGGGAGGGCGTGCCCGGGGCGGAGCCGGCGGGTGGCGTGGTGGCGGACGGGGCCGGCGGGGCGGCGGGGGACGTGCGGGAGGCGCTGGGCCGGGCGGCGGCGCTGGGGTGGGCGGTGCGGGGGCCGGTGAGCGGGTTCGTGGTCAGGCCGGTGGGCTGGCAGGCGGAGCCGGCCGAGCACGCGCTGGTCAGGGAGCTGCTGGTGGGGGCGTTGGGGGCGGTGCCGGTGATGCGGCGGGGGGAGGGGTGGGCCGGTTGGGCGGAGCTGGGGCCGGGGGTGCTGGCCGTACGGCTGCGGGAGTGTGCGCGGTTGCTGCTGCGGGCGGTCGCGGCGGGGGCGGGACGGCAGGTGGAGCGGCTCGGCGCGGTCGGGGAGTCGCTGCTGGGGGCCGAGGCCGCGGCGTTCACCGCGCGGGCCGGGGAGGTGGCGCGCGCGGATCGGATGGGTCCCGCGGAGTTGCTGGCGGCGCTGCCCGCGGGGGTGCTGCGGGTGCCTGCCGAGGTGGTGCTGGGGCCGTTGCGGGCGGCCGACAAGGACGGGAGCCTGCTGGCGACGCTGGCCGCGGTCCTGGACGGGGGCGGGGCGCTGCGGGCGGCCGAGCGGCTGGGGGTGCACCGCAACACGGTGACGACCCGGCTGGAGCGGGTGCGGGCGGCGGGCTATGACCTGGAGGACCCGGCGACGCGCCTGGCCCTGCATCTGGCCGTGCACGTCAGCCGGTGATCTACATTGTAAAGGCGCGGAGATGGAACGGCATGCGGTACCAGCGTCCGTCCACCGCGGCCGAGTCGACGAGCACGATGGAGCGCTCCACCAGCCGGGCCACGGCCTCGGCGGCGTCGGCGGCACGGTGGCCGCTCAGGGCGCGTTCGGCCTCCTCCAGCCCGAAGGCGCTGTCGAAGGCGGCCAGGCGCTGCCAGGCCTGCGCGTCGAGAGGCTGGCACTGACGGTGGCTCCAGGCGGCGGCCGCGCGCATGCTGGCGTGCCGGGCCGGGTGCGCGGGGCCGGCGGGCAGGCCGTGGAAGGTGCCGTTGTCGAGCATCTCGGCGAGCTTGCCGGACTCCAGCAGGTGCTCGGCGGCGATCTCGATGGCCAGGGGCAGCCCTTCGAGGCGGGCCAGGACGGCGGGGTCGGCGCGCAGGCCGCCGGAACGTAGGTGGAAGAGGGTGGCGGCGTCGGGCGCCGACAGGGGGCCGGCGACGGTGACGTGCTCGCCGGGGATGCTCAGCACCTCGCGGCCGGTGACCAGCACGCGCAGGTCGGGCAGGGCGCGCAGCAGGCGTTCGACGAGGGCGACGCAGCGGTCGACGACGTGGTCGCAGGTGTCCAGGACGAGCAGGCGGGGCGGCCGGCCCTCCCACGGCAGGCGCTCGCCGCTGAGGATCGTCTCGTGGACGTTGGAGGGGTCGAGGTCGATCAGGCGGGCGGCCGGGTCGAAGCCGGCGGCCACCGCGCGGGCCAGCGCGCTCTTGCCGGCGCCCCCGGCTCCGGTGATGGCCACCAGCCGTTCGCGGCCGAGCAGATGAAGGATCTTGTCCCGGTGTCGATCACGCCCGACGAGGGCGTCGCCCGCACTCACGCCTTCGAGTGTTCTGGATGCGGGGGTGGCGGCGCCTCGGGCGGGCGTACCTATCCGCATACCTAAAATCGGGGCTGGATCTTCTAGGTATACCCCCTTACGAATTGTCATCCGGCGCGTACGCTGAGGCAATCGAGGCGGATCCGGGAGGGTCGATGGCACCGGCGTTGGACTTGCGGCGTGGAGGTCTTCCCGTGCAGGTGACCGGTTTCGTCGGCCGGCCGGCAGAGCTGGCGATGGTGGCCAGGCTGCTGGGGGAGGCCCGGCTGGTGACGCTGGTGGGCCCGGGTGGCGTGGGCAAGACGCGGATCGCGTTACAGGTCGCCCACGAGGCGCGGGAGCGCTTCGCCGACGGGGTCTGCCTGGTGGAGTTGTCGGCGCTGGTGGACGCGGGGCTGCTGGCGCACACGGTGGCGGCGGCGCTGGGGCTGCCCGGGCAGGACGCGCGGCCGGCGCTGGAGCATCTGGTGGACTGCCTGGCGGGGCGGCAGGTGCTGCTGGTGCTGGACACGTGTGAGCATCTGGTCGAGGCGTGCGCGATGCTGGCGGAGGTGCTGCTGCGGGAGGCGCCGGCGGTGACGATCCTGGCCACGACGCGGCAGCCGCTGGACGTGGCCGGTGAGCACACGTTGCCGATCCCGCCGCTGCCGGTGCTCGATCTGGGCTCCGGTCAGGACGCGGTGGCGTTGTTCGCGCAGCGGGCGGCGGCGGTGGTGCCGGGGTTCACGGTGAACGAGGACAACCACGCGTCGGTGGCGGCCTTGTGCCGGCGGCTGGACGGGATTCCGCTGGCGATCGAGCTGGCGACGGTGCGGTTGCGGGCGATCCCGCTGGAGGGGTTGCTGGCGCGGCTGGAGGACCGGTTCAGCCTGCTGACGGCGCGGCGCAGCTCGTTGCCGCGGCATCAGACGCTGCGGACGACGATCACGTGGAGCCATGATCTGTGCGACGGTGACGAGCGGCTGTTGTGGGCGCGGCTGTCGGTGTTCGCGGGGTCGTTCGACCTGGCGGCGGCCGAGGCGGTGTGCCAGGACGAGCAGTTGCCGGTGGGGCGGATCATCGAGCATCTGGTCGGGCTGGTGGACAAGTCGGTGCTGCTGCGGATGGAGGGGCGTCAGGATCGTTACCGGCTGCTGGACACGTTGCGGGAGTTCGGGGCCGAGCAGCTGGTGCTGATGGGGCAGCAGGAGAAGGTGCGGCGGCGGCATCTGGACTATTACCGGTCGCTGGCCGAGCGGTTCTCGCGGCGGGCGTTCACGGGGGATCAGCTGGCGCTGTATCACGAGCTGGACCTGGAGCGGCCGAACGTGCGGGCGGCGCTGGAGTTCGCGCTGGGTCAGGCGGGCGGGGAGCGGGCGGCGTTGCGGTTCGCGGTGTCGCTGTGGCCGTACTGGTTGTGCGGGGCGCGGCTGGCCGAGGGGCGGGTGTGGCTGGAGCGGGCGCTGGGCCGGGTGCCTGCGTGGGTTCCCGAGCGGGCCGAGGGGCTGGGGCATCTGGGGTTCTTCGCGTTGCAGCAGGGGGCGCAGCGGGTGGCGTTGCCGTGGATCGAGGAGTCGCTGGCGATCGCGCAGGAGCTGGACGATGAGCGGCTGCGGGCGCTGGCGATCCAGCATCTGGCGGTGCACCGGCTGCTGAGCGGGCGGCCGGATGAGGGGTTTCCGCTGTTCGACGACGCGTGTGCGCGGCTGACGGCGCTGGGGGACCGTACGGGTCTGGCGATCGCGCTGATGGAGAAGGGGGCGCTGCACGCGCTGTCGGGCGATGGGCAGACGGCGCTGGTGGTGACCGGTGAGGTGCTGGAGCTGCTGGGTGAGGGGTCGGGGGAGTGCTGGTTGCAGGGGTATGTGCTGTTCCTGCGGGCGCTGGCGCGCTGGACGCTGGGTGATCTGGCGGGGTCGGTGCGGGAGGCGCGGCTGGCGGTGCGGATGAAGTACGCGCTGGGTGATCATCTGGCGGTGGCCGACTGCCTGGAGCTGCTGGCGTGGCAGGCGGCCGATCAGGAGCGGATGGTGCGGGCGTGCTGGCTGCTGGGGGCGGCCGATCGGGTGTGGCAGCAGTTCGCGGCGCCGCTGGCGGGTGCGCCGTTGCTGCTGCGCCATCACGATCGGGCGATCGCGCTGGTGTCGAAGAGCCTGGGTTCCGAGCGGTATGCGGCGATCTTCCGGCAGGGGTCGGGGTTGTCGCCGGGGGACGCGGTGGAGCTGGCGGACATGGATGTGGACGCGATCCCGGTGCAGGCGCCGCGGCGGGCGGCGATGGAGCTGTTGTCGCCGCGTGAGCGTGAGGTGGCGGGGCTGGTGGAGGAGGGGCTGACGAACCGGGAGATCGCCGAGCGGCTGGTGATCTCGAAGCGGACGGCGGACGCGCACGTGGAGCACATCCTGGCGAAGCTGGGGGTGTCGTCGCGGGTGGAGATCGCGGAGCTGGTGGCGGCGGGCAGTGGTTCCTGAGGGTGGAGGGGTCGGGATGGATGTGGCGGTGCTGGCGCATGAGGTGATGCCGTACGTGAGTGCGGCGGTCAGCGCGTACGGCGGGGCGGTGCTGGCCAAGACGCAGGAGGCGGCGGCGCAGTCCACGGTGGGGCTGGGGACGAGGATCCTGCGTCGGTTGTTCGGCGGCGCCGATGCCGGGGCGGCGGGCCGGGAGGCGATCGAGGAGCTGGCGGCGCATCCGGGTGACGCCGACTATGTGGCGGCGCTGCGGCTGGCGATCCGCCGGGTGCTGGAGGCCGACCCGGGGCTCGCGGCGCAGATCGCGGCGGAGGTCGCGGCCATGGTGCCGGCGCCGTCGGTGACGGCTTCGGGCGAGCGTGCGGTGGCGGTCGGCGGCGCGAACTCGGGCCTGATCGTCACGGGTGACGACGCGAAGGTGGAATACCCCCGCTGAAGCGGGCGACGGCGGAAAAGTACCGTCTTGCGCCTTCCGAACCGTATGGTGTACGGTACAGCGTACCGAAACTTTGGAGGATTACGCCTTGACCCTCATCCAGCCCTTCACCCTCGCCGTCCCCGCCACCGACCTGGACGATCTGCGCACGCGGCTCGACCTGGCGCGCTGGCCCGACGAGGTGCCCGGCCAGGGCTGGCGGCTCGGAGTCCCGCTGGCCGAGCTGAAGGAGCTCGTCGCGTACTGGCGCAGCGGCTACGACTGGCGCGCGGCCGAGGCCGAGCTCAACGCCCACCCGCAGTTCACCACCGAGATCGACGGCCAGAACGTGCACTTCCTGCACGTGCGCTGCCCGCGCCCCGACGCCCTGCCCCTGCTCATCACCCACGGCTGGCCCAGCTCGCCGGTGGAGTACCTGGACGTCATCGCGCCGCTGGCGCGCGAGTTCCACCTGATCATCCCGTCACTGCCGGGGTACGGCCTGTCCGGCCCGACCCGGGAGATGGGCTGGGGCGCCACCCGCATCGCCGGAGCCTGGCTGGAGCTGATGTCGCGCCTGGGATATGAGCGCTTCGGCGTGCAGGGCGGCGACTGGGGCACGTGGATCTCGCGCGAGATCGGCGTGCTGGCCCCCGAGCGGGTCGCCGGCATGCACGGCAACGGCCTGATCTGCTTCCCGCTCGGCCTGCCGGGCGAGCTGGAGGACCTCACCGCGACCGAGACCGAGCGCATGGCCTTCCGCGAGGCCTACCCGCACGAGCAGTACGGCTACAAGCTCATCCAGTCCACCCGCCCGCAGGCCTTCGCCTACGGCATGGCCGACTCCCCCGTGGCGCTGCTGGCCTGGTTCGCCAGCGTCTACCACGAGTGGAGCGATGGTGGCGTCGATCGCGACCGGCTGCTGACCACGACCATGATCTACTGGCTGACCAACACGGCGGGCTCGGCGGCACGCTCGTTCGTCGAGACGCCCGACACCGAGCAGGACACCACGGTGGAGTGGGAACTGAAGCCCGCCACGGTGCCGACGGCGATCTCGGTCTTCCCGCGCGACATCCTGCGCCCGATCCGCCGCTTCGCCGAGCGCGACAACAACGTCGTGGCGTGGATCGAGCACGAGCGCGGCGGCACCTTCGCCGCCCTGGAACAGCCCCAGGCCTACGTCACCGACGTGCGGGAGTTCTTCACCCAGCTCAGGGCATGACGCCCGGAATCCGGCCGTGTGCTGTGCACCCCGCACAGCGGAGCGGGCCGGACTCCGCATACGGTGCGGGGCATGACGTATCGAGTCGCGATGGACATCGGCGGCACCTTCACCGACGTGGTCTGCTACGACGAACGCGGTGGCGCCGTCGTGGCGGCCAAGGCCCCCTCCACCCCCGCCGACCTGGCCGAGGGCGTGTTCAACGCCCTCGGCCGCGTCGTGGCCGATCCCGCGCGCATCTCCTTCTTCGTCCACGGCACCACCCAGGGTCTCAACGCGCTGCTGGAGCGCAAGGGCGCCCGCGTGCTGCTGCTGACCTCCGGCGGCGCCCGCGACGTGTACCAGATCGCCCGCGGCAACCGCGAGCGCATGTTCGACCTGCGCTACCGCAAGCCGGTCCCGCTGGTGCCGCGCGCCGACATCATGGAGGCCGCGGGCCGGCTGGACTGGCGCGGCGAGGAGCTGACCCCGCTGGACGAGCCCGCGGTACGGCGCGCCGCCCGCCGGGCCCGCGAGGAGGGCTTCGACGCGGTCGCGGTGAGCCTGCTGTTCTCCTACGCCAATCCCGCCCACGAGATCCGGGCGGGCCAGATCCTGCGCGAGGAGCTCGGCCCGGACGTGCTGGTCGTGCTCAGCCACGAGGTGGCGCGCGAGTGGCGCGAGTACGAGCGCACCTCCAGCGCCGTGCTGGAGGCCTACACCGGCCCGGTCGTACGCCGCTACCTGGCCGGCATCCAGGACCGCTTCGCCGGGCGCGGGCTGGGTGTGCCGGTGCACGTCATGCAGTCCTCCGGCGGCCTGGTCAACGCCGGGTACGCGATGCGCCGCCCGCTGCAGACGCTGCTGTCGGGCCCGGTCGGCGGCACGATGGGCGGGGTGGCGGCGGCGCGGCTGCTGGGCGGCGCGAACGCGATCTGCGTGGACATGGGCGGCACCTCCTTCGACGTCTCCCTGGTCGTGGGCGGGCGGCCCGACATCAGCGCCGAGGCCCGCATCGAGGGCTACCCGGTGCTGATGCCGATCGTGAACCTGCACACCATCGGCGCGGGCGGCGGTTCCCTGGCCTACGCCGAGGCGGGGGCGCTGCGGGTGGGCCCGGAGTCGGCGGGAGCCGTACCCGGTCCGGCCTGTTACGGCCGCGGCGGCACCCGGGCCACCGTCACCGACGCCAACCTGGTGCTCGGCCGGGTCGATCCGGCCTGGTTCGCCGGCGGCCTGATGACCCTCGACACCGATGCGGCCGGCAGGGCGATCGCGTCCCTGGCCGGCGAGCTGGGCATGGACCCGCTGCGGCTGGCCGAAGGCGTGTGCGAGGTGGCCAACGCCAAGATGGCCCAGGCGATCCGCACGCTGACAGTCGAGCACGGCGTGGAGCCGAGGGAGTTCACGCTGGTGGCCTTCGGCGGGGCCGGGGCCATGCACGCGGCGTTCATCGCCCGGGAGCTGGGCATCACCGACGTGGTGGTGCCGCGCTTTCCGGGCGCGTTCTCGGCGTGGGGGATGCTGGAGGCCGACGTGCGCCGCGACCTCACCCACCCCTTCTTCCGGCCGCAGGCCGGAGTGGACGGCGGCGAGATGGCCGCACGGCTGCGGGAGCTGGAAGGCCAGGCGCTGGCCGCGCTGGCCGGGCAGGGCGTGCCCGAGGACCGGCGCCGGGTCGAGCACGCGGTCGACATGCGTTACGAGGGCCAGGACTACACGCTGACCATCCCCCTGCGTGACGCCGCGGAGCCGGCCGGGCCGGGGTTTCTCGCGGCGCTGGCCGCGCGGTACGCCGAGGCCCACACCGGGCGCTACGGCCACGCCACGCCGGAGGCGGCGGTGGAGCTGGTCATGCTGCGCAGCACCGGGTTCGGCAGCTTCCCCAAGAGCGTGGCCGCGCCCGAGCCGGCCGGGCGGGCGCGGACGCCGGCCGTACGAGATGTGATCTTCAACGGCGCGGCGCACCGCACGCCGGTGCTGCGCCGCGCGGACCTGGACGGCGAGCTGGCGGGGCCGGCGATCGTGGTCGAGGAGACCGCGACCACGGTCATCCCGCCCGGCTGCCGGGCCACCGTCGACGTCAACGGCTTCCTCCTGATCAAGGTGAGTTCTCTGTGATCAACCCCGTCACCACGGAAATCATCCGCTGCGCCCTGCTTCAGGCGGCGGAGGACATGAACACCACCCTCATCCGCTCCTCCTACACCCCGGTCATCTACGAGGCGAAGGACTGCGCGGTCGCGCTGCTGGACCGTGAGCACCAGGTGCTCGGCCAGTCGTCCGGGCTGCCGATCTTCCTGGGCAACCTGGAGGTGTGCACACGCGAGACCGAGCGCCTGTTCGGGCGGCAGGTGTGGCGGGAGGGCGATGTGTGGGTGCTCAACGACTCCTACATCGGCGGCACCCACCTCAACGACGTCACCGTCTACGGGCCGATCTTCGCCGGTGGCGAGCTGGCCGGGTTCGCCGCCTCGCGGGCGCACTGGCTGGATGTGGGCTCGAAGGACCCCGGCGGCTCCATGGACTCCACCTCGATCTTCCAGGAGGGGCTGCGGCTGGGCCCGGTGAAGATCTACGAGGGCGGGCGGCCGTGCCGTGACCTGCACGAGGTGATCGCCCGCAACGTACGCTTCCCGCACGCGACACTCGGCGACATGCGCGCCCAGGTCGCGTGTGCGATGACCGGTCAGCGGCGGCTGTCGGAGATCGTGGCGCGCTGGGGGGTGGAGACGGTGATGGCCGCGCGCGATGAGATCTTCGCCCAGACCGAGCGGCTGGAACGGCAGGCGATCGCCGCCCTCCCCGACGGCGTCTACACCGCCGGCGGCCACCTGGACAACGACGGCATCACGCTGGAGCGCCCGCTGCCGGTCAACGTCACCGTCACGGTCGAGGGCGAGCGGATCGCGGTCGACCTGACCGACTGCGCCGACCAGGCCACCGGGCCGGTCAACTGCGGCGCGGCCCAGGCGGTGGCGGCGGTGCGGGTGGCCTACAAGCTGCTGGTCAGTGGCGAGGTGCCGCTGAACGGGGGCTCGTTTCGCCCGCTGGAGGTGGTGACGCGGCCGGGCAGCATGCTGGCCGCCCGGTCCCCGGCCGCCTGCCAGTACTACTACTCGCATCTGGGGCTGCTCATCGACCTGGTGGTCAAGGCGCTGGCGCCGGTGCTGCCGCAGCGGGCCGCGGCCGCCTCCTACGGCGACTCGCTCATCGTGCAGTTCACCGGCACCGATCCGCGTACCGGCGCGATGTACGTCTCGCAGGAGGCGACCGTCGGCGGCTGGGGCGCCTGGGAGGGCGGCGACGGCGAGTCGGCGCTGATCAACAACGTCAACGGGTCGCTGCGGGACATGCCGATCGAGGTGCTGGAGACGCTGTTCCCGGTGCGGGTCACCCGCTACGCGATGCGCCCCGGCACCGGGGGCGCGGGGCAGTGGCGGGGCGGCAACGGTGTGGTGCGCGAGTACGAGTTTCTGGGCGACGCCTCGCTGTCGTTGTGGTTCGAGCGGTCGGTGACGCCGGCGTGGGGTCTTGCGGGCGGCGGCGCGGGCGCACCCCCGCGCGTGGTCCTCAATCCGGGTACGGCCGGCGAGCGCGCCATGCTGAAGGTCAACGCCCTGCCGGTGGCGGCCGGTGACGTGCTGCGCTGCGAGTCGGGAGGTGGCGGCGGCTACGGCCCGCCCGAGCGGCGCGCGCCCGGGGCCCTGGCCGAGGACGTCGCCCAGGGCATGACCTGACGGGGGCGGGTCACGTGGTGGCGCCGATCAGGACGGAGGCCACCATGGCGCGCACGGCCTCATCGGCGGGCGGGGTGCCGGTGCGGTCGGCGTAGAGCAGGTGGCCGGCGCCGATGAGGGTGGGCGCGAGCGTGCCGGGGTCGGCGCCGGCGGCGATGCGGCCCAGGTCGCGTTCGGCGGTGAGGTAGGCGGCGAGCATGGCGGTGGCCTCGCTGAGCAGCGGCAGCCCGGCCGGTGTGCTCTGGCGCAGGCGGGCGCGCAGGTCGTCGCGGAAGGTGATGAGGCCGACGATGGCGACGGCGACCGGGCCGAACAGTTCGGTGAGCGCGCCGGAGAGGTTGCCGGCGACGGACGCGGTGCCCGCTTTCGCGCGCAGCGCCGCGGCCTGGGCGTCGAGGCGGGCGATGCGGTCCTGGACCAGGGCGGCCAGGAAGTCGTCGAAGTCGGCGAAGTGACGGTGCAGGACGCCCTTGGCGCAGCCGGCCTCGGTGGTGACGGCGCGGCTGGTCAGCCCGTGCGGGCCGGAGCGCGCCAGGATGCGCTCGGCGGCCTCGAACAGCTGCTCGCGCGCGTCGCGCAGGGCCACTCCCGTGGGCATCGCGGGGTCTCCTCCCGTGGTGGTGCCGCCCGTCGCGCTTGCCCGCCGACAGGCCTGGGGGGCGGGCATCGCCGTGGGCGAACGACATTGCTTGAGTGGGCGAGCGCCCACTAGTGTGGGCGCATGCCCACTATAGCGTCGGGGCGGGAGCCCCATGAGCATCGCGAGATCGCCGAGTCGTTCGGCAACGACGCCGAACGCTACGATCGCGCCCGTCCCCGCTACCCCGAGGCCCTGATCGAGCGCATCGCCGCCGCCGGCCCGGATGTCCTGGACGTCGGCTGCGGCACCGGGATCGCCGCCCGCCAGTTCCAGGCGGCCGGGCGCCGGGTGCTGGGCGTCGAGCCGGATGCCCGCATGGCCGCCACGGCACGGCGGCTCGGCGTGGCGGCCGAGGTGGCCACCTTCGAGCAGTGGCAGGCCGGCGGGCGGATGTTCGACGCGGTCGCCGCCGCCCAGGCCTGGCACTGGATCGACCCGGTCGCCGGCGCCGCCAAGGCCGCCGCGGTGCTGCGGCCGGGAGGCCTGCTGGCCGTGTTCTGGAACGTCGCCCGGCCGCCGGACGAGCTGTCGCGGGCGCTGGCCGACCTGCACGCGCGCCTCGTGCCCGGCTCGCCGTTCGACCCGCGGGCCTGGGCCTCGCGGGCCGAGCCGTACGCGCCGATGATGGCCACGGCCGTGGAGGGCATCGCCGAGGCGGGCGGCTTCGGCGAGCCCGAGCGGTGGCGCCAGGACTGGCAGACGCCGTGCACCCGCGAGCAGTGGCTGGACCAGCTGCCCACCTCCGGCATGTTCACCCGCCTGGCGCCGGAACGGGTGGCCGACCTGCTGGAGGGCGCCGGCGCCGCGGTCGACGCGCTGGGCGGCACGTTCACCATGCGCTACACGAGCGTGGCCGTGCTGGCCACGCGGCTCACGGAGTGAGGAAGCCGCGCAGCAGGCGGACGTAGGCGGCGGGCTGTTCGTGGGCGATGCCGTGCCCGGCGTTGCCGACCTCGACGAGGCGGGCGGCGGGCAGGGTGTCGCGGTAGGCGGCGGCGATGTGCGGGTGGACGTAGTCGCAGCCGCCGCGCAGGATCAGGGCGGGCACCCGCACCTGGCGCAGGCGGGGCCGGGGGTCGGGCACGCGCAGGGTGTCGGCGACGGTGAACTGGTTGGCGTAGAAGCCGGGCGCGTTGCCGTGCACGGGGGCGGGCGGGGCGCCGGGGCAGGTGGTGGCGTCCTTGCCGGTCAGCAGCAGTTCGCGCATCCGGGCGTCGGCCTGGCGGTCGGGAACCAGGGCGTGCGCGGCGGCGGGGGCGTGCTCCAGCAGCAGCGACAGCGCGATCATGCGCGGGTCGCCGAGCAGGTCGTCGCGGCGGCGGGCCCGCTCGGGGGTCAGGCGCTTCCACGGCTCGCCCACCTCCCCCGCGGCCGGCGCCCACAACGCGCCCGGGGAGACGAACACGGCCTTGGCGACCCGGCCCGGGTGGGCGGCCAGGTAGGCGGCGCTCAGCGTGGCGCCCCAGGACCGGCCGACGAGGATCAGCTTCGGCGCGCCGAGCCGGTCTCTGATCGCCTCCAGGTCGGCGACCTGGCGGGCGACGGTGTAGCCGGTGACGTCGGCCAGGCGGCTGGAGCGTCCCGCGCCAAGCTGGTCGTAGGCGTAGACGTCGAAGCCGTCGGCGGCCAGTTCCGCGGCGCCTTCGGGCAGGCCTTCGCCGGCCGTTCCCGGCCCGCCGTGCAGGAACATCACCGGGTACGGCCGGGCCCCGCCCCGGCGGTGGGCGTAGGCGATGCGGGAGCCGGTGGGCAGGTCCCAGTACCGCACGTGCGCCGGATCGGCGGCCGCCGGCGGCACCGGCCAGGGCCGCAGGACCAGCGCCCAGGCCCCGGCCGCCGACAGCGCGGTGACGGCCAGGGCGAACCAGGCCGCCGCCGCCCGGGTCGGCAGGCGCACGACCAGGCGGCCCAGCAGGAACGCGGTGAGCAGGCAGGCCGTGGCGGCGCCCGCGTACAGCAGGGGCAGGGACGCGGTGACGGCGGCCAGGGCCAGGAAGGCGCAGGCGGCGGCCGCGAGCGCCAGGACGGAGGCCAGCAGCGCGGCCAGGACTTTGGCCGCGCGGCGCAGGAAGGTGAGCATGGCGACAAAGATCCTCGTCGCGGGGGTGGCGCGGCATCGGGAGCGACCCCGGCCTTGGCCCTGAGAGCGCGCCCGCCGGCTCCTCCGGCAGGACCCGTGTGGTGCCCGCCGTGCGGCGGGGTGGGAAGCAGCTGATCTACTTTGTAAAGGCGATAGGTTGGGGAAATGGCACAGCCGTACCTCACCCTCACAACCTTCATCGAGCACGAGAACGAGGTACGGCGCTCGCGTTTCATCTGCGCGATCTGTCCCGCGGGGAGTGTGGAGCAGGCGCAGGCGTTCATCGCCGAGCGGCGGCGGCTGCACCCGTCGGCCACGCACAACTGCAGCGCCTATGTGATCGGGCAGAGCGTGCAGAAGGGCGACGACGACGGCGAGCCGGGCGGCACGGCGGGCACGCCGATGGTGCAGGCGCTGGCCGGGCGGGGTTTCAGCGATGTGGTGGCGGTGGTGACGCGCTACTTCGGCGGGGTGCTGCTCGGGGCGGGCGGCCTGGTGCGGGCCTATGGCTCCGCGGTGACCGAGACACTCGACCGGGCCGAGCCGGTGCGGATGGTGCCGGCCCGGCTAATGCGGGTCTCGGTGGCGCACGACCAGGCGGGCAGGGCGGAAAACGATCTGCGTGCTTCGCGGTATGCGGTGCGTGAGGTGGCCTATGGGGCGTCGGTGGTGTTCTCGGTGGCGGTGGGCGCCGATGAGGTGACGGCGTTCGGGGACTGGGTGGCGACGCTGACGGCCGGGCGGGCCCTGGTGGAGGCCGGGCCGGCCATCCACGTTCCGGGCTGAAATATTGGGGTGAGCTTTGGGGGCGGGTCAGGCAGAGTTGACGAATGATGTCCGATTTCGTGCCTGGTCTTGAGTTGTCCCGCGCCTTCTATGGCGAGGTCGTGGCTCCGTTGGTCGGTGCCGTCGCGCACAGTGCCGCGCTGATCGGCCCTGGTTCTGAGGTGCTGGCGTTCGACACCGAGCGTTCGGCCGACCATGACTGGGGGCCGAGGGTGCTGGTGTTCGTCGAGGGCGGGGATGTGGCGGCGGTGCGGGCCGCGGTGGCGGCGGGGCTGCCGGAGCGCTTTGGCGGGTATCCGACGGTGTTCGGGTACCGGGGCCGGTCGGGGCCCGGGGTGCGGGTGTGTGAGCTGGGTGCCTGGCTGGAGGAGGTGCTGGGGTTCGATCCGCGCGGAGGGGTGTCGGTGATGGACTGGTTGTCGGTGCCGTGGCAGCGCCTGGCGGAGGTGACCGGTGGGGAGGTCTTCCATGACGGGCTGGGGGAGCTGGTGCCGGCGCGGGAGGCGTTGAGCTGGTATCCGCGGGATGTGTGGCGGTATGTGCTGGCGTGTCAGTGGATGCGGATCGCGCAGGAGGAGCCGTTTCCCGGGCGGTGCGGTGAGGTGGGGGACGAGCTGGGTTCGGCGGTGGTGGGGGCCGGGCTGGTGCGTGAGGTGATGCGGCTGGCGTTGTTGCTGCGGCGGCGGTATCCGCCGTATGCGAAATGGCTGGGCAGTGCGTTGGCGCGGGTGCCGGGGTCGGCGGAGCTGGGTGAGGCGCTGGCGGTGGCGGTGGGGGCGCGTTCGTGGCGGGAGCGGGAGGCGGGGCTGGCGCGGGCCTACAGCCGGGTGGCGGCGGTGCAGAACCGGATGGCTTTGGCCGAGCCGTTGGATGCGCGGGTGCGGGGGTTTCACGACCGGCCGTTCCTGGTGATCGGCGGGGAGCGGTTCGCGGGGGCGTTGCTCGCGGCGGTGTCGGATCCGCAGGTGGCGGCGTTGCCGGTGGTGGGGTGTGTGGATCAGTTGTCGGATGGGGTGGTGGTGCGTGGTCCGGGGGTGGCGCGGGCGGTGACGGAGGCGGCGTTGCGGGCGGCGTGAGCGTCGCGCCTTTCGCGGCGTCATGTCTTGGGTTTGGGTTCAGGTCTTCGGGCGGGTTTCAGGTGGGGGTTGGGGCGGGGCGCAGGGCGATGAGCAGGTGCCGGCGCCACTGGTCGCGGGGGACGGTGAGCGGGGGCCGGTGACGCTGCGGCAGGTGATGGGGCCGTGGGTGGTGCGGGCGGGGGTCATGGGCTGTCCTCGGTGTCGATGGGGATCATGAGGTGGGTCAGGAGGCGGTCGGGCGGGGTGGTGGCGGGGTCGGAGACGTAGACCTCGCGGATGGGGCCGCTCAGGGGGTGTCCGCGTTCTGCGCACCAGGCCAGGAGGGCGTGGGCGGTGAGGGAGATCTGGTCGTAGGGGCCGGTGTGGGTGGCGGTGGCGAAGGTGCCGCCGGGCAGGAGGGCGCGTTGGAGTCCGGGGGTGGGTGGTGGGGGCTGGCCGGGGGTGAGGGCGAGGGTGGCGGTGATGTCGATGTGGTCGTCGAGGTCGAGAGGGAACAGGGCGGTGAGCTCGGGCGGGCGCCGGCCGGGGGCGGCGGCCAGCAGGCGCGCGATGGCGGTGGAGGTGGCGCGGGGGATGTCGGCGGGGCCGGTGGCGTGTTCGCGGGTGAGCAGGACGGTGCGGGTGGGTTCGGTGGTGAGGTGGACGGGGGCGCCGGGCAGGCCGTCGGTGATGAGGCGTTCGAGGGAGGCGAGGGTGCGGCGGCGGCGGTCGAGTTCGGCTTCGAGGTCGTGGCGT
Organism: Nonomuraea sp. NPDC050394; assembly: GCF_044459065.1. Classification (NCBI taxonomy): domain Bacteria; kingdom Bacillati; phylum Actinomycetota; class Actinomycetes; order Streptosporangiales; family Streptosporangiaceae; genus Nonomuraea; species Nonomuraea sp. NPDC050394. The sequence goes on from NZ_JBITIO010000012.1 coordinate 207,910, forward strand.
ACGTGGTCGAGTGCGGCGGTGGCTCCGGCCAGGACGTCGGCGACGGTGGCCAGGGGGACGTCGAGGGAGCGCAGCAGGCCGATGGTGAGGGCGTGGCGGGCTTGGGCGGGGTGGTAGTAGCGGTAGCCGGTGTCGGGGTCGACGTGGGCGGGGGTGAGCAGGCCGAGTTCGGCGTAGTGCCGGAGTTGTTTGATGCTCAGGCGGCTCAGGCGGGCGAACTGCCCGATCGGCATGAGGTCTGCGTCCACGTGTTCCAGGATGGTCTCTGCGGTGGGGGGAGGGTTCAGCCGGGGGGGCGCTTAGGCTGGGGGTGCCTGAGGATCCTCGTTGAGGCGTCGCCCTGGTGTTGCCGGGGTTGTGGGGATCGGGCCGGTTCGCCGGTCGCGCCTTCCTGATGGAGGGGAGGCGCGTGGTGGTGGGCATCGTTCGCAGCGTGGTCGTCGTGGTGGTGGCCGGGGTCGCGGCCAGTATGGCGCTGGGGGAGTTCATCCCGTTCTTGCCGGTGGTGGGGGTGCGGTTCGGGCTGTCGCTCGCGGCTGTGGGCTGGGTGTCGTCGGGGATCACGCTGGTGGCGGCGCTGGCGTGTGTGCCGCTGGGTGTGGTGGTCGGCCGCCGGCGGCTGGAGCGGGTGTTCGTGGTGGGGCTGGTGGTGCTGGGTGTGTCGGGGGTCGTGGCGGGGTTGGCGGGTGGTGCCGGTGTGCTGGTGGTGGCGCGGGCCGGTCAGGCGGTGGGGTATGCGCTGGTGGTGATCGCCGGGCCGGTGCTGCTGGCGCGGATGCCGGGGGAGGGCGGGCGGCGGGTGGGGCTGGCTTTGTGGGGGTTGTGTGTGCCGGTGGGGCTGGCGGTGGTGGGTGGGGTTGGCGCGGTGGTGGGGCCGTCGGGGTGGCGGGTGGTCGTGGTGGGTGTGGGGGTGCTGGCTTTGGTGCTGGGTTGGGCTGGCCGTGTGCTGCCCGTGGCGGCCGATGTGGGGTGTGTGGCCGGGCGTGCCGTGGGGGGTGGGGGTCTGGCGGGTGCGGGGCCGGGCGTGCGGGGGTGGCGGGTGGTGGGGGTGGCCGTTGGGTTCGGGTTGATCGCGCTGGTCGGGGTGAGTGTGGTCACGGTGCTCGCGTCGTATCTGGCTTTCCGGTACGGCTTGCCCGCCGCGTCGGCGAGCCTGCTGACGGGGCTGGTGGCGGGGGCCAGTGTGCCGGGCAGTGTGGTGGCCGGGGTGGTGCTGCGGGCGGGGGTGCGCCCGGCCTGTCTGCTTGTCGCGGTTGTGCTCATGGTGCCGTTCGCGTGGGCCGTGTTCGGGCAGGGGTCGTGGGTGGTGGCCGTGGCGGGTGCGGCGGCGATGTTGGCGGTCAACGGCCTGGCCGTGTCGGCCGTTTTCGCGGGGCTTCCCGATCTGGGCGGCGGCGGTGCGGGCAGTGCCGCCGGGGCCGCCGGGGCCGCCGGGACGGCGCGGACGGTGGCCGCGGTGACTCAGGCCGGAAGCGTGGGGACTCTGGTGGGCCCGCCGGTCTATCTCTGGATGGCCGGGGCCGCGGGCTGGTTCGCGACGGCCGGGTTGACCGCCGTGGTGGTGTGTGCCGGGGCCGTGTGCGTCATCGCCGCTCTCACTCCGGCGCGGTACTGACCCTCGAACATGCCGCTTGCGTTATATAACTGTCGGAGTATACTCGTGGGCATGTTCGACGTTCTCGCCGAGCCGGTCAGGAGGCAGATCCTCGACCTGCTGCGCGAGCGGCCGCGGCTGGTGGGGGAGCTGGCCGAGCGCACCGGTCTCAGCCAGCCCGGCACCTCCAAGCATCTGCGCGTGCTGCGTGAGGCGGGTCTGGTGGCCGTCCGCAAGGACGCCCAGCGCCGCTGGTATGAGCTGCGCCCGCAGCCCCTGGCCGAGATCGACGCCTGGCTGGCTCCTTACCGAGGACTGTGGACGGCGAGCTTCGACGCGCTCGAAGCCCACCTGGAGACGATGGAGGATCGTGATGCACGACCGCCTGAGCGGTGACGGCGCCCGTACCAGCCTGCACATGGAACGCCGCCTGCCCCACCCGCCCGAACGCGTGTGGCGCGCCCTGACCGAACCCGGGCAGGTGCGGCAGTGGTTCCCGGCGGACATGCGCGTCGAGGGCGAGCGGGTCATCTACGGCTTCGGCCCCGAAGGGCGCGTGCTGGCCTTCGAGCCGCCCCGCCTGTTCGCCCACACCTGGGGTGAGGACGAACTGCGCTGGGAGATCCGCGCCGACGGCGAGGCCAGCGTGCTGACGCTCACCCACACCTTCGGCGACCGGTTCGGCGCGGCCAGCTTCGCCGCCGGCTGGCACACCTGCGTGCGGGCGATGGCCGCCGTCCTGGACGGCCGTCCCGTGGCCGCCGGCCGCGACAGCGCCGCCCTGCACGAGGACTTCATCGCCCTGCTGGGCCTGGACGGCGTGCGCCCGCACCCGCCGGGGCTGCGCTACGAACGCCAGCTCACCCGTCCCGCGGCCCAGACGTGGCGGCATCTGTCCGGCGAGCGTGCCCGCCTGGGGGCGCCGCCCCCGCCCGCGTTCGTTCCCGCGGGGGTGAGCGCGGGCGCGGTCAGCGCGCTGGAGAGCGGCAAGCTTCTGGAGTACGGCACGGCCACCGGCATCGTCGGCTGGGAACTGGCCGAGGGAACCGGTCAGGGCCCCCGTCTCATCGTCACCGACACCGGCGCGGCCGACGCCGCCACCTGGCGCACCCACATCGAACGTCTGGCCAGCGACCTGTCCGACCTCCCTCCCACCTGACGACCCGGGCTGGCCCTGCCGCTTCAGCCGAGCTGCCCACGTGTCGCTGCGGCAGGCGGGTGCTCGCCCGGGTCCGTGGGGTGCCCGTCCAGGTGGTGACCGGGCGCCGTCGCGGCGCCCGGCCCGCGCGAGGTGAGCGGCGATCCCCCCGGCCTGCGCGCGCCGGCGTCGGCGGGTGGGGTGAGGGGCGGCTTGCCGTCACGAAGACAAGGCCCGTAACGAGACGGCATCCGCCCGGGAGCGCGGGCACCTCTGCTTTTCACGAGAGCGTTTCACTCACCGGCGAGCGCGGCCGGGCACCGAGATCGCGGTCAGCGCCGCCGCCACCAGGACCAGCGCGCTCCAGGGCAGCGCCCAGGCCCCCGCCGACTCCAGCAGCAGCCCGCCCGTCAGCGACCCGGCCGCGATGCCGGCGTTGTAGACGGTGGTCTGCAGCGCGGTGGCGACGTCGGCGTTGGGGGCGCCGGTGCGTTCGATGAGGGCGCTTTGCAGCAGCGTCGGCACCCCGCCGAACGCCAGCCCCCACACCGCCGCCGCCACCAGCGTCACCGGGGGCGACGTGCCCGCGGCCCCGAGCCCGGCCATCGCCGCGCCCACTCCCGTGAGCGCGGCCATGAGCGCCGCCCGCGGCCGCCCGTCGATGAACACCCCCGTCAGCCACACCCCCGCCACCGTCGCCGCCCCGAACACCAGCAGCGGCCCGCCCGCCTCCATCGCCGCCCGCCGGGCGAGCGGCGCGAGGTAGGTGTAGACGGACTGGTGGGCGAGCAGCACGACCAGCGTCACCGTCAGCCAGGCCCGCACCCCCGGCAGCGCCGCCACCGTCCGCAGCGGCGGCCGCCGCGCCGCGGCCCGGCCCGGTAGCGGCGGCACCGCCCGCGCCACCCACAGCGCCAGCAGCGCCGCCGCGACGGCCAGCGCCCCGAACGAGGCCCGCCACCCGGCCACCTGCGCCAGCGCGCTGCCGGCTGGCAGCCCCGCGCACAGGGCCACGGTGATCCCCGCTGAGACGATCGCGATGGCCCGCCCGCGCCGCTCGGCCGGCACCAGCCGGGCCGCGTACCCGATGAGCATCGCCCACAGCGTGCCGCCCGCCACCCCGGCCAGCAGTCTCAGCGCGAACGTCAGCGGATACGACGACGACAGCGCGGTCGCGGCGTTCAGCAGCGCGAAGCAGCCCAGGACCGCCAGCAGGACCGGCCGGCGCGGCAGCGAGCGCACCGCCGCGGTGATCGGGATCGCCGACAGGAACGAGGTCAGCGCGTAGCCGGTGACCAGGAAGCCCGCCTGGCCGGGCGATACCGACAGTGCCCGGCTGAGCTGGGGCAGCAGGCCGGCGGGCAGGAGTTCGGTGACGACGGCGGTGAAGGCCGCGCACGACAGCGCCGCCAGGGCTCCCGCCGGGAGCCGGGTGGTGGTCGACATGCGGCTATCGTGAAACCTTCACATCAGTGTGAAGGCAAAGGGTGGGGGCGGGCATGCGGATCGGGGAGCTGTCGCGGCGCACCGGGGTGCCGGCCCGGATGCTGCGCTACTACGAGGAACAAGGCCTGCTGGAACCCGGGCGGGCCGGCAACGGCTACCGCCTGTACGGCGCGACGGCGATCTACCGGGTGCAGCAGATCCGCGGCCTGCTCGACTCCGGCCTCACCACGGAGATCATCCGCCGTATCCTGCCGTTCCTGGACGCCGGCGACATCCACCTGCACCCCCAATGCCTCACCCCGGAGCTGGCCGGCCTCCTGCAGGCCGAGGCCGACCGCATCACCGCCCGCATCGACTGCCTGTCCCGCAACCGCGACGCCCTGCTGCGCTACCTGTCCACCGTCCGCGGCTGATGCCCCCTTCATCCGGTACGGCCGGCGGCGGAAAACCGGTGGAAGCCCCCCGGGCCTGTTGGCTACGGTCGGCCGGATGCGTGTGGTGTGGCTGTGCGGGCCGTCGGGGGTGGGTAAGTCGGCGGCCGGGTTCGAGATCTTCTCCCGGCTGGGCCGCGACGGTGTGCGGGCGGCCTACCTGGACACCGACCAGATCAGCCTGATCCACCCCGCGCCGCCCGGGGGAACCCACGACGCGCGGGCGCGGGCGCTGGCGGCGCTGTGGCCGCTGTTTCGGGCGGCGGGTGCGCGGTGGCTGGTGGTGTCGGGCTACGTCGACACCGCCGATGACCTGCGCCCCTACAGGGCCGCCCTGCCGCCGGGCGTGATCCGGGTACGGCTGCGCGCGGGCGAGCGGGAGCTGCGCCGCCGCTTCCTGGGGCGGGGGTGGCTGAGCGAGCTGGTGGAGGACACGGTGGCCGAGGCGCGCAGGCTGGAGACCTCCGGCGTGGGCGGCGTGGTGGTCGACACCGACGGCCTGAGCATCGCCGAGGTGGCCGATCGCGTGCTGCGCCTGGCCGAAGCCGAGCCCTTGGCCGAAGCCGAGCCCCCGGCTGGTGCAGGGGATCCGGCGACCGCCGTGTCTCCCGACCCGGACCCGGATCCGGTGCCAGCGCACGGCCCACCCCCCGCCGCGGGCCCCGCACGGGACACCGGCGTTCCCGGCCCTGGGCAGAGCTCGAAGGAGCACGCCACGGACGTCGCGGACATCGGCCCGCGGGCCCGGGTGGTGTGGTTGTGCGGGGCCCGCGGGGCCGGAGTCTCCACCGCCGGATACGAGACCTACCGCCGGGTGCTCGCCTCCGGTGTCCGGGCCGCCTACGTCGACCTGCGCCAGATCGGCTTCCTGGGCCCCGCGCCGGGCGGGGAGCCGGCCATCGTGGTGCGGACGCTGGCCGCCTTGTGGCCGGTTCACCGCGCCGCCGGGGCCACGTGCCTGGTCGTCGCGGGGCCGGCCGACGACCGCGCGGCTCTGGCCCGTTACGCCGGGGCGCTGCCGGATGCCGAGGTGACGGTCTGCCGCCTGGACGCCGGGCCCGCCACCCTGGCCGAACGCCTGCGCCTGCGCTCCCTGGGGCGGGGACCGGCGATCCCGGGTGACGATCTGGCCGGCCGTACCCCGCGACAGGTGCGGGCGCTGGCGGGGCGCGCCGCACGCCAGGCGCGGGAGCTGAGGCGGGCGGGCGTGGGGGACGTGCACGTCGACACCGACGGTCTCACCCCGTCACAGGTGGCAGAGAGGGTGCTGAAGGCCGCGTGGCCGGCGGGCGGGTGAGGAAGGGGGTCAGCAGGCCGGGCAGGACGTGCTCGGCGAAGCGCACCCCCTCGCCCATGAACACGTCCTTGACGTGGTAGACGCCGCGCCCGCCCGGTGTGGTGGCGCTGAGCCGGCACAGGGTGGAGCGGCGGTGCCAGGCCCATCGGGTGAACGTCCAGCCGATCACCCCGCCGCGGCGCAGCGCGATGGTGCGGCGTTTGAGGGTGCCGTGGCGGGTGACCAGGTAGCGGCCGGTCAGGCCGTGGCCGAGGTTGCGGTAGGCGTCGCGGGCCAGCAGGAGCCCGCCCGCGCCCGCCGCGAGCGCGCCGATCCAGGCGAGGGTGAGCAGCGGCGGCCACAGCCATGCCCCGAGCAGCGCCAGGACGGCGCCCAGCGCGGCGGCGGCCAGCAGCGCCCAGCGCACCCGCCGTACCAGGGCGAGCCGGGGGTGGGGCAGGAGCCGGACGGTGCGGGCGGGGCTGCCGGCTTCGCGCAGGACGGCGGCGGCGACCCGGTGGGCGTGGGAGATCGGCGCGGGCGGCAGCAGCGCGCTGGCGTTGAAGGCGCGCATCTCCTCTTCCGCGCTGCCCGAGCCGGTGACCACGGCGTAGGTGTAGGCGGCGCCGGCGGTGCGCAGCAGCAGCGGTTCGGCGATCTCGACGCCGTGCAGGCGTTCTTCCTGCAGGGTGGCCGAGCGGGTGACGAACAGGCCGCGGGTGGCGCGCAGGCCGCCGTCGGGTTCGCGGACCAGGCGGAAGTTCCACCACGTCTCGGTGGCCAGGGCGAGTGTGGCGGTGATGCCGGCCAGCAGGAGTCCGAGCGCGGTCAGGGAGCCGACCACCAGCAGGTCGGAGCGGCCGAGCCAGTCGATGAGGCGGGGGATCAGGACGGTGTCGGGTTCGTAGCCGAGCAGGTCCAGGCCCTGGTAGGTGGCGCCGAGCGCGCCGATGCCGAGCGCCGGGGTGGCGATCGACAGCGGCGCCAGCCGCAGCCAGCGCCGCTGCCCGAGCGCGATCGTCTGCTCGCCGCCGGCGCCGTCGCGGCGGATGAGGGCCGCGCGCAGCGCCTGGGCCTGGCCGCGGGGCAGGGCGTTGAGGGTCAGGGCCGCCTGCTGCTCGGAGGAGGTACGGTAGCCGGTCTCGACCTTGACCACGGCCAGGGAGAACACGCGGTGCAGCGGGTTGGCACTCAGCTCGACGCTGCGCACGCGGGCGCGGGGGATGGCGCGGTGGCGGCGCAGCAGGACGCCGGTGCGCATCTCGATGTGCTCGTCCGTCAGCCGGTAGCGGGTCTTGGCCCACAGCAGCGCCTCGTAGGCGATGCCGGTCAGCACCAGCGGGACCGGCGCGCTGAGCCACCAGGGGGCATCGCGCCACCACAGCACCGCCAGCGCGGCCACCATCACGCCGGCGCACCAGGCGGCCGCCACCCAGATGATCCGTACGTCCAGGCGCCGCCAGGGGGGATCGGTGGGCGGGTTCACGCGGCGTCGCCGCCCCGGGCGCGGGCGGCCAGATCTTCGGCCAGCAGCCGCGCGTCCTCGTGGTCGAGGCCGTCGATCGTCAGCGCCCCGGCCGCCGAGGCGGTGGTCACCACCACGCTGGAGAGCCCGAACAGCTGCTGCAGCGGACCGCGCAGCGTGTCCACCGTCTGGATGCGTTCCATCGGCGCGATCCGCCATTGCTGGCGCACCCATCCGGCCCGCGTGAACACCGCCTCCTGCGCCACCTCCCACCGGTGCACCCGCATCCGCCACGGCGGCATCACCAGGATGTAGATCAAGCCGGGCACGGCCACGATGGCGGCCGCCAGCAGCAGCCACCGCCGGGCGGGGGTGATCAGCAGCGCGAGCAGCACCAGCAGCAGCACCGGCGGCAGGACGCTCACCACGGCCTGGGCCAGCCACCAGCCGTGCGCGCGCTCGTCGGGGCTTCGGCTGGGCGCTCGCAGAGGTTCCATGCCGACCACGGTAGGGGGGCGCTCGGCTGTGCGGAATCCGGCTGAGCGCACCGCCCGGGGTGGAGGTAGGTACACCCTCCAGGAGGGGCACCGGCGGAAAATATTGGAGTGCATGGCAAAAAGAGAGTGTGGTTAGATTTCCGCTTGTGAGTGAAGGCCTGCGCGAGCGCAAGAAGCAGCGCACCCGCCGCCACCTGTCGCAGGTGGCCATGGCGTTGTTCGTCGAGCGCGGCTTCGACGCGGTCACCGTCGCCGAGGTCGCCGCGGCGGCCGAGGTGGCGGTCAACACCGTCTACAACTACTTCCCCGCCAAGGAGGACCTCGTCCTGCCGCCGCAGCAGGCCTCCCCGGGCCGCCTGGCCGCGATCGTGGCCGCCCGCCCGCCCGGGGTGAGCGCCGCCCGCGCCGTGCTGGACCACCTGCGCCAGGAGGTACGGCGCCGCGACCGGAGCCTGGGCCTGAGCGAGGGCTTCGGCCCGGTCTTCCTCATGATGCGCGCCGCCCCCACCCTCACCGCCCGGCTGGAGGACCTGGGCCGCCAGATGAACGAGGAACTGGCCGCCCGGCTGGCCGACGAACAACCCGGCGACCGGCCCGCCGCGCGCGTGGTGGCCTGGCAGCTCGGCGCGGTGCACGCGCTCGTCTACACCGAGATCGGCGCCCGCGTCGCCGCCGGCCAGCCGCCCGCCCAGATCGCCGACGCCGTGCTCGGCCTCCTGGACGCGGCCGAGTCCGCGCTCGGGCAGCCACTGCTCGGCTACGCCGTACGAAAGGACGAACCATCATGTTCCGCGTGACCGTGCGAGGCAGCTTCGGCCCCCTCGACGAACAGGCCAAGGCGGCCATCGAGGCCGCGGCCGGACCCGCCTACACCCCGGCGGGGACCTTCACCCACGACGCCACCATGGCCGCCTTCACCTTCCGCTGCCAGGTGGCCGCCAACGACGAGAGCGAACCCGCCGACGGCGAGACCGAAGCCGCCGGCGGCGAAGCCGAAGCCGGGCAGGCGGCCCTGGCGGTGCTGGCCGCCTACGGCCTGCCGCACCGGGTGCTGAACGTCGCCGTCACCGACCTGCGCCAGGTCAAGATCCGGCGCCGGTGAGCGGACGGGCCCGGCGCAGCCCCGCGTACTCCAGCACCGCGTACACGGCCACCACGACCGCGCCCACCAGCACGAACGCCACCCCCAGCGCGGTCAGCTCCAGCAGCGGCGAGACCACCAGGGCGAGCATCGCCACCGCCGAGAGCCCATTGCCGGCCACCGCCATCCCCGCCAGCCGGGCGGGGATGCGCGGATAACCGGCGATCAGCCCGAGCGCGGCCGCCCCGCCCAGCATCGCCACCCCGAACGGCACCGCCCACGCCACCGGCAACCCCAGCGGCCCGCTGAGCGGCCCCGCCAGCGCCAGCATGATGAGCCCGAACACCGCCGTGCTCCACCCGTCGACCCGCAGCACGGTCCGCAGCAGTTCCTGGCCTCGCCCATCCGTCACCGCGCTCCTCCTCATCCCCCGGGGGCCCCGCACGCCGGCGCCCCGCCACCCCCGAGGCTGCCAGCCCGCACGTCATGACCTCAATAACCTCCCAGGTCATGTCCGGGCGCTGGCTATCCTCCCCAGCATGAACGACACACACGCCGGAGCCCTGCTGCGCCAGTGGCGGCGCCGGCGCAAGGTCAGCCAGCTGGAGCTGTCCCTGCTGGCCGAGACCTCCGCCCGCCACCTGTCCTACGTCGAGACCGGCCGCTCACGGCCCAGCCGCGCCATGGTGCTGCGCCTGGCCGAGGCGCTGGAGGTGCCGCTGCGCGAGCGCAACACGCTGCTGCTGGCCGCCGGATACGCGCCCGCCTACCGCGAGAGCCGCCCCGGCGAGGAGGGCATGGCCGCCATCAGCGCCGCGCTGGCGACGATGCTGAGCGCGCACGAGCCGTACCCGGCGGTGGTGGTCGACCGGCTGTGGAACGTCGTGACCGGCAACACGGCCATGGCGGTGCTCATGGACGGCGTCGACCCCGCCCTGACGGCCGCGACGCCGAACGTGTTCCGGCTGACCCTGCACCCGCGCGGCCTGGCCGGGCGCCTGGTCAACTACGGCCAGGTGCGCGCGTTGTTCCTGCGGCGGCTGCGCCGTCAGGCCGACGCCGGCGACGCCGCGCTGCGGGAGCTGTATGAGGAGGTCAGCCGCTACCCGCCCCCCGAAGGCCACCACGACGACGACGCCCGGCAGATGCCGGACGGGCCCATCCAGGTGCCGCTGCGGGTACGCACGCCGCTGGGGGAGCTGTCGATGTTCAGCACCATGGCCACCTTCGGCTCGCCCGCGGACGTGACGTTGTCGGAGCTGGCGATCGAGCTGTTCTACCCGCTGGACGAGGTCACCGACGCCGCCCTGCGCCACCTGGCATCCTGACGCGCGCCCGCGCGGCGCTCGCCGCGCCGGCCCGGAGTCCGCGGACGCCAGCTTCGCGCACAGGGCGGCCGCCGGTGGCCCGGGAAGTTCTTCCCACCACCACCGGCCGCACATCGAAACCCCCTGCGCAGGGCGACCGCGGGCCGAACCCGCCGCCTCAGCCCGCGGACTTGGGGGAGCGCAGCAGCGGATGGGCCCGCATGGCCACCTCCAGCTCACCCGGCAACTCATCGCGGTAACGGCCCAGCGTCGACAGGTCGCTGTGACCCAGCACCCGCCGCACCGCGTCCATGTCCACCGCGTCAGCCAGCAGATGCGTGGCCGTCGTATGGCGCAGCCCATGCGGCGTCACCGACCGGCGCCGCTCCGGATCCACCCGCGCCTGCACCCGGTCGATCACCGCCTGCACATCACCGCGCGCCAGCCGCCGCCCCCGCCACGACAACAGCAACGCCTTCTCCACCGGCGGCCCCGCCCCCCGCTCACCCACCAGATACGCCTCCAGCGCCACCGCCACACCCTCCGGCAACGGCACATCCCGCGTACGCCCGCCCTTGCCGAAGATCCGCCAATAGCGCACCCCGTCATTGGTGTAGAAGTCCTCCACATTGGCCCGCACCAGCTCCGACACCCGCGGACCCACCGCCGCCAGCAACAACACGATCAGCCCATCACGCAGCGGCATGCGCTGATCGCGGCGCCCCTCACCCTCCTGCCCGCCCAGCTCCCGCGCCGCCCCGATCAGCCCCTGCGCCTGCTCACGCGTCAGCGCCCGCCGCTCGGCCCGCAGCCCGCCCCGCTCACGCGCGCTGACCGTCACCGCCGCCATCGGATTGATCTGCACCCACCCGGCCAGCGTCGCATGCTTGAACAACGCCGAGATCGACCGGCGAAACCGCGCCTGCGACGAGGCGCTCTGCAACGACGCGCCCGGCGCCGCCCGCTCCGCCTGCCCGCCCTCCGGTGAGCGCGGCCCATCCGGCTTGCGGGCGCCCTCTGGCGAGCGCCGCCCGTCCGGCTTGCGGGCGAAGGCCAGCAGTACCGCGTCGACGTCCTCGCCGCTCAGATCGTCGAGCACCGCCCCGGCCCCCGCCAGCGCCACCAGCGTCGCCACATCGCGCGCGTAGACCTCCGCCGTGGCCGGCGACAGCGCCCCCGTCACCGTCTTGGCCCGCACCAGCTCCACATAGCGGTCCACCGCCTCCGCCACCGTCAACCGGTTGAGCTCCGCCGGCCGCACCCGCCCACCTCCACCTCTGGACCACGCCACCATGGAAAGATCCACAGCCGACGGTAGCGACCGGCACCGACAAAATCGATCAGCTCTCACCCACGGGGGAACACCACCTTGCCGCACATCGCCATGGTCAGCATCCCGGCACCCGGCCACGTCAACCCCAGCCTGGAGGTCATCCGCGAACTCACCACCCGCGGCCACCACGTCACCTACGCCAACGCCCCCTCCTACCGCGACATCGTCGAAACGGCCGGCGCCACCCACGTCCCCTACACCTCGCTGCTGCCCCAAGGCCCGGCCTGGCCCGACGACACCATCGCCCAGCTCGACCTGTTCCTGCGCGACAACATCTCCATGACCCCGCAACTACGCGCCGCCTACACCGACCGGCGCCCCGACCTGTTCCTCTACGACATCGGCGCCGCCCCCGCCCGCGTCCTTGCCCAACAGTGGAACATCCCCGCCATCCAGCTCTCACCCACCTACGTCGCCTGGGACGGCTACGAAACCGACATGGCCCCCATGATCGACCAGCTGTACGCCACTCCCGAAGGCGCCGACTACCACCGCCGCGCCGGGCAATGGCTGCGCGAGGAGGGCATCACCACCCCGCACGCCGACTTCGTCGGCCGCCCGCCACGCTGCCTCGTCCTCATCCCGCGCGCCCTGCAACCGCACGCCGACCGCGTCGACCCCGGCGTCTACACCTTCATCGGCCCCTGCCTGGGCGAGCGCGGCACCTGGAGCCCACCCGCCGGCGCCGGCAAGATCCTGCTCATCTCCCTCGGCTCCGCCTTCACCGACCAGCCCGCCTTCTACCGCACCTGCCTGCGCGCCTTCGGCGACCTGCCCGGCTGGCACGTCATCATGCAGATCGGCCGCCGCCTGACCGCCGCCGACCTCGGCCCCATCCCCGCCAACGTCGAGATCCACCCCTGGGTCGAACAACTGGCCATCTTGCACCACGCCGCCGCCTTCCTCACCCACGCCGGCATGGGCGGCGCCAGCGAGGGCCTGGCCTGCGGCGTCCCCATGATCGCCGTCCCGCAGGGCGTCGACCAGTTCGCCAACGCCGACCACCTCGCCGCGCTCGGCGTGGCCCGCCGCATCGACACCGCCGCCGCCACCCCCGCCCTCCTGCGCGACGCGCTGCACGAGCTCACCACCGACCCGCGGGTCGCCGCCCGGCTGGCCGCCGTCCGCCACGAACTCACCGTCGAAGGCGGCGCCCGGCACGCCGCCGACCTCATCGAAGCCGCCCTCTAACGCCGCAGCGGGGCTGCTGGCGGGGCCTGCTGGCGTGGCCGTACACCCACCGCGGGGGTACGGCCCCGCCAACAGGCCCCGCAGACCTTACTCCAGGACCACCTTCCGGTAGACCTCCAGCTCCCGCACCTCCACCGTCAGCTGCACCCGCACCCCCGCCACCGGCCGCACATGCCGGCGCAGCAGCTCCACCGCCACCTGACCCAGCCGCCGCCGCACCTCCTCCTCGCGCCCCGGCAAGATCGCGACCTGGGCGTGCACCATCGCCTCGCATGCGTCCCCGTCCGCGATGACCCCGTCCTCGATCCGGTAGAAGCGCGACTTGAACGCCTCCACCCGCCCCCCGACGACCGCCGCGCCTTCCTCGTGCAACGCCAGCGCGAAAGCGCGCCGGTCGAACGCCTCCCGCAACACGGCCGAATACTCCACGGTGACCTGCGGCACCCCGCCCACTCCCTTCCGCCCGGATCCCACCCATGGGGGAGCGCGGGAGCCGCACCTGTCAGATATCGCGGAACGTCTCGATCCGCGCACCCACCGCGTTCAGCCGCTCCGCCAGCTCCTCATACCCCCGATTGATCACATACACATTCCGCAGCACCGACGTACCCTCGGCCGCCAGCATCGCCAGCAGCACCACCACCGCGGGACGCAACGCCGGCGGGCACATCATCTCCGACCCCCGCCACCGCGTCGGCCCCTCCACCAGCACCCGATGCGGATCCAGCAACTTCACCGACGCCCCCAGCCGCGTCAGCTCCGTCAGATAGATCGCCCGATTGTCATACACCCAGTCATGAATGAGCGTCGACCCCTGCGCCACCGCCGCAATAGCCGCAAAAAACGGCACATTGTCGATGTTCAGCCCCGGAAACGGCATCGGATGAATCTTGTCGATGGGGGAGACCAGCTTCGACGGCCGCACCGTCAAATCCACCAGCCGCGTACGCCCGTTCGCCGCCGCATACTCCCCGCCCCGATCATGATCGAGACCCATCTCCTCCAGCACCGCCAGCTCGATCTCCAAAAACTCCACCGGAACCCGCCGAATCGTCAGCTCCGACGACGTCACCACCGCCGCCGCCAGCAGACTCATCGCCTCCACCGGATCCTCACTGGGGGAGTAGTCCACATCCCGATCGATGACCGGCACCCCATGCACCGTCAACGTCGTCGTCCCCACCCCCTCGACCTTGACCCCCAGCTCCTCCAGAAAGAAGCACAGATCCTGCACCATGTAATTCGACGACGCGTTACGGATCACCGTCACCCCGTCATGCCGCGCCGCCGCCATCAGCGCGTTCTCCGTCACCGTGTCCCCACGCTCGGTCAGCACGATCGCCCGCTTCGGCGACACCCCGCCATCCACCTGCGCGTGATAAACCCCGCCCGTCGCCGTAATGTCCAACCCGAAATGCCGCAACGCCGACATGTGCGGCTGCACCGTGCGCGTCCCCAGATCACACCCACCCGCATACGGAATCTGGAACCGCTCCGTCCGATGCATCAACGGCCCCAAAAACATGATCACACTCCGGGTACGGCGCGCCGCCTCCGTATCCATCGCCTCCAGCTCCAACCGGCCGGGCGGCACAATCTCCAGATCACTACCCTCATTGATCCACCGCGCCCGCACCCCGATCGACGCCAGCACCTCCAAAATCCGGTAGACCTCCTCGATCCGCGCCACCTTCCGCAAAATCGTCCGCCCCGCGTTCAGCAACGACGCACACAACAACGCCACACACGCGTTCTTCGACGTCTTCACATCGATGCTGCCCGACAACCGCCGCCCACCGACCACCCGCAAATGCATCGGCCCCGCATACCCCAGCGACACGATCTCACTGTCCAGCGCCTCACCAATCCGAGCGATCATCTCAAGACTGATGTTCTGATTACCCCGCTCAATCCGGTTCACCGCACTCTGACTCGTCGCCAGCGCATCCGCCAGCTGCAGCTGCGTCCAACCACGATGCTGACGCGCATCCCGAATCAACCGCCCGATCCGCGCAAGATAGTCATCCGCCATAGCGCCACAACCTATCTCACATATGAGATGCCGCCGCCCCCCACCCATCCCGATGCACCGCCAAATACCCCGGCGTCGCCTCCGCCCGCACCTTACGCACGAACGCCGAACGCGCCGCCCCGAAACCCCGCCGGTCATCGAACATGTCCCGGCTCATCTCCGCCAGCTCCTCCACCCGATACGCATCCAACGGCTTACGCCGCTCATCCTCGGCACGAGCCGCCACCTTCGCCGCCACCAACGCCTCCCACTCCACCCCTGAGGCCAGCCGCTCCGCGAACTCCAGCACCGACCGCTCGAACTCCAACCGGCCCCCACCCAGCACATGATCAGCCAGCCCCAGCTCCACCGCCTCAGCCGCACCCACCGGCAACGCCCCCTCCGTCAACCGCTCCGCCGCACCCACCCCCACCCGCCGCGCCAGCACATACGTCCAGAACTCACTGCCGAACAACCCCATCGTCCGATAATGCGGATTCAGCACCACGCCCTCCCGCACCAGCACCCGATCCGCACCCAGCGCCATCATCACCCCACCCGCGCCCGCACTACCCCCCACCGACGCCACCACCACCTGCCCACGACACTCGATGATCTCCCGGCACACCGCGTTGATCGCGTTGATGTTCATCCACGCCTCCAGCTCCGGATGCGCCGCCGCCTCGATCACATTCAGATGAATGCCATTCGAAAACGTCTCCCCACCCCGCACCACCAGCACCCGCGTGTCCTGCTCACCCGCATACCGCAACGCCGCCGCCAACCTCCGGCACTGATCGGTCGACATCGCCCCGTTGTAGAAATCGAAACTCACCACCCCCACCCCCGCACTGCGCTCATACGTGATCTCCGTATAACCCGCACGCTCCTCCAGATGACCCACCCGATCACCCAGCACCATCACCGCCGGCAACTTCACCCCATCGGCACGATCCAGCCGCAGATGACCCACCCACACCGTCCCATCACCCGTATGCACCAGCACCGCCCCCTCACGCCGCGCCGCCACCTCACCCGGCCGCCCCACCAGCGCCGGACCCCGATACACGTCGAACACCCGCACCGCCAGCCCGCACAACTCCGCCCGGCCACCCGGCGCCCCATCGGCCGCCCGCACCCGCCGCACGATCGCCTCCGTCGGCTCCGACCACGACACCACCCGATCCGCATGCCGCATCGCCGGACGCAACCGCCCCACCACCTCCGGCCGCCCATAATCCAGCGGCACCGGCACGAACCCCGCCTCACCCGCCTTCCGCGCCACCTCCAGCACCAGCTCCACCGCCGCATCGGCCACCGGCCCGTTGTACAGCGCCGACTTGCGCGGCGCCTCCACCGGCAGCGCGAACATCCGATACCCCCAGATCGGCCCCGCGTCCATCTCCTCCACCGCCTGCAACGCCGTCACCCCCCACTCCGGCTCCGCCTCCGCGATCGCCCAATCCAGCGACGACGGCCCCCGATCCCCGGGCGGACCCGGATGAATGATCACCACCCGGTGCCGCTGAAACAGCAGCCCCGGCACCTTCTCCTTCAAAAACGGACAGATAATCACATCCGGCTTCGCCAGCTCCGCCGCCTCGAGCATCACCCGCTCCGACAGCGCCAGCTCCACGCTCACGTCATGACCGGCACGCCGCAACTCCAGCCACGCACGCTGGGTCAGGCCGTTGAAAGACGAGCAAAGCAGCAGGACGCGCAACGGAACCAGCCTCCGGACGATCGCGATGAAAGACGACACCCCACCAGCAACGGGGGAGAGGACGGGCGGGGGACACCACTCAGATGGCCGCACCCGGGCGGCAGACCTCAGTGGTTTCGGCAGCCCCAAATGACCCGTACATGCCACAAGATGTTGACACGAACCGGCACTTCCCGCTGACAATTCACGCAAAATCACCAACTATCCGGTACGGCGAAGCCAGGGGAGTGGCCCCCACCCTGCGGAAAAGCGCATCAAAAGCCCCCTCCGCCACGATGGGCCCCAGATCTGACCCCCACACGGAAGGTCGATGTCATGCGTCTACGCGTTCCGCTCCTGCTCGCCGCCGTCGCCGCCACGGGCCTGCTCACCGCCCAGCCGGCCGTCGCCACCACGGCGGCGGCGACGGTGCCCTACGCGGCCGATTCCGGCGACTCGTGCAAGCGCGGTTCCACCGAGGGAAGCCTGGAATGGGTCACCGGCCCCGTCATCAGGCCCACGGTCAAGGTGGCGGGAACCCTGTCGGACGAGCGTGAGTTCTCCACCTGCGCGCCCGACGGCATGTACAGCCGGGCCAGCTTCAGCGCCTACCACGGATCGGACAAGGTGGCCGGCGGGCAGGTCAAGGCCGACGACGCCACCGTCCCGGTCGCGCTGACGCTGGCCGACGCCTCGGGTGTGCGGTCGATCGACCGCGTCGTGGTGCAGGTGTGCCGCTACAGCAACAGCCCGGTCGGCATCAGCTATTGCGGGCCCGCGCAGGAGTACAAGGCGCCGTGACGGCCACCTGTCGCGCCCTGTGAAAGTACGTTGGCTATACCGGACAGAATTCACCTTCTGTCCGGTATAGCCTATTTTGTGGTGTTTTGGTGGCGGGCGATTCAGAGGCGGCGGACGAAGCGTGTGGCGGCGCGATGACTCATGCCGGTCTCGCCGCGGACCAGGAAGACCGCCTCCTGCAACTGTCCGAGCGCCTTCATCTCCAGCGCCTGGTCGACCAGGTCGGCGCTGGGGGCGGGGCGGTTGCGGGGGCGACGGGTGAGCCGGGCGGCCAGCACGATGAGCCAGATGGCACCGGCCGTCACGACGCCGGTGAGCGCGATGAGGGCCGTGGTTGACATGGCCTGCGTGCTGCCCGCACCGGACGAGATCATGCGTACGCGCCCGCCGAACTTGTCCGGGGCGCCTGCCGTTGCCGCGCTGCGCGCCGTGCTGTGGGTGCGACTCGGCGTCCGTGGGCGGCTCTGGACGCGGCGCGCGTTCGTGGTGCGGGAGATGCGGTGCGGCAGGATGGCTTGCGTGACGTTCTCCCGGTGTTCTCCTGGGCCGGGCCGATCATCCGCGTTTGCTCGATAATGTACATTATGTCAAGTTAACGTGATCTTGACCCTCCTCTCGGCGCGTCCGCCTTGCCCCAGGTGTTCGGCGCGCCCCAGAGGAACAGGCCGGCTCGGCCGGCGGGACGAGTCAGGCCTCGCCGCTCGTCGAGAAGCAGGGAGCGCCGGCCCGGGCCGGTTCCCGGGGCGGGCGCTCCGTGGTGCCCGTTCCGGCCTGTGGTTCTGGCGTGCGGGGTCACGCTGTCGTGAGGGCCGTGCGCCCCGGGTCGTGTGGCCGGGTCGTGTGGCCGGTACGGGGTGTGGGTGGTCGTGACTCATGGTGTCGGTCCCCCGGTGTGCCGCCGGCGGCCGATCGTGAACGCCGGGGTAATGCGGTGTGGCAGGCGAGTGGGGCTCCGCTCCCCCGCGGGTGGCCGGCTGTCATCTCATTTCTTTGCGTGCCTGCCATATTCCTGTGTGAATTTCCGGAAAGTGATTGGCCGTGAAGCGTTAAAGCGGTTGACCGCAATCCGGATAATCGTGCGATGGCCTGGGTGGCCTGGGGATTCATGCGTTCAACTGTCGAAATTTGCACCATCTCAAGTGTTGGTCGGGAATTGACACGGGTGGGCTTCTGGCGTGATGATCCATCGGTGGGCGAGGCCGTAAAAGATGGCCTTGTTCGGACATTCACGGAAATGTCCTTTGTGTGCTCCGGGCCCGGTGGGGGCGCTGGGGGGTGGTCCCCCGGACTCGGCTGCCGCATGCCCGCGCCGCTCCGGTGCGCGGGCATGCGGCCTTACTCCCTGTGGCCGGTGGGTGGCCTGTCCCCCACTCCGGCGGGCAGGTTGGACGCGCCAGGGCGGCCGCCGGGGTCGGGGGTGGCGGCGGGGTGCCGGATCCGGTGGCGGGGTTGACGAAGAATCTTGACGAGTCGTTGAAATGCCGCCTTGGATGGTTTTGGTGCGCTTACTCTGGATATCTGGTACGCGTCCGGAAGGGGACCCGCATGGGGAACGAAGTGTTGTGCCAGGTGTGTCAGGGGGTGCTGCCGGCGTCGGGTCGTGAGTCGTACACGGCGGCGCGTGGGCGGTTGATCGTGTCGAACGGGTATTGCCAGGGTGGGTGCGCGGAGCGTGCCGAGCCGGCGGTGCGGGCGGTTCGGGTGGGTGCGGCGCCGGGTGCGCCGGCGCCGGTGGCTCCCGGTCCGGCGCCGGTGGGTGCTCCCCCGGTGGCGCGGGTGCGGGGTTAGGTCTCGTGCCAGTAGTCCCTGGTTTCTAGGGCGCGGCCGTCGCTGTCGAAGGTGATGAAGACGCAGCCGGCCAGGGTGTGGTCGCCGTCGGTGACGCGGTATTCGATGGCGGCGTGGTTGCCGTCCACCAGGGGTGGGCCGAAGTGTGCGCGGGGTGCGTGTTCTTCGGTGAAGGATCGGTGGATGTATGTGGCGATCTCTGCTTTTCCGCGGTGGGGTGGGCGGAAGGGCATGGAGGTGTGGACGGCGTCGTCGGCGTAGAGGGTGAGGATGGCGTCGGCGTCGTGGTGGGTCCAGCCGTGCTGCCAGGTGTCGGCGAAGTGGCGGGCGTGGGCGCGGGTGTCGGGCATGGGGTGATGGTAGGGGTGCCGTGTGGGTGTCAGGGGCGGATGGCCAGGACGCATACGGCGGGCGGGGTGAGGTCGAGGGTTTCGGCGCGGGTGTGGGTGTATCCGGCTTCGGTGAGGTGCCGGGTGATGTCGCGGGCGGCTTGGGCCGAGGTCTCGGGGGTGGCGCCGGGGGTGCGGGGCTGGCTGGTGATGGCGATGCGGCCGCCGGGTTTGAGCAGGGTGCGCAGGTGGGTCAGGGTTGCGGTGGGGTTGGGCCACATGCCGAAGGTGTTGATGGTGACGATGGCGTCGAGGGGTTGTCCGGGGGCGGGTGGGTGTTCGGCGGTGGCCTGCCGGAGGGTGACGCGGTGGGCGCGGATGGCGGCGGCGTTGCGGCGGGTGGCGTGGCGGAGCATGACGGCGGAGTGGTCGATGCCGTAGATCGTGCCGTGGGTGGCGTGGCGGGTGAGGTGGGCGATGGCCAGGCCGGGGCCGAAGCCGATTTCGAGGATGTGGTCGGTGGGCCGGACGTCGAGCAGGGAGACGGTCCATTGGTTGCGCCGGCGGTTGGAGGCGCGGTGGGCCATGATCCAGCCGGCGAGGTGTCCCCCGGCGCCGTGGGGACGGTGGAACTGGCCGATGATGGCGGTGATGAGGCGTTGTTTCATGGGGCCAGTCAAGGTCTTCAAGGAGGCTTGAGGTCAAGATGGCTGATCTGAGTATTGGGCAGCTTGCGGCGCGTACCGGGGTGGCGGCTTCGGCGTTGCGTTATTACGAGGAGCTGGGGTTGATTGCGGCGCCGGAGCGGGTTGGGGGGCGGCGATGTTATCCGGAGTCGTTGGTGGAGCTGGTCGGGCGGATTCTGGTGTTGCGGGATGCGGGGTTCTCGTTGCGGGAGACAGGGCGGCTGCTGGAGTTGCGGGCGCCGTCGGATGTGCGGTGGCGGCGGCTGGTGGAGGGCAAGGTCGCCGAGTTGGAGGAGCGGATCGCGCGGGCGCATGAGGCGCGGGAGGCGTTGTTGCATGGGTTGCGGTGCCCGCATGAGGACATGGCGGGGTGTGAGCGGCTGGCGGGGGTGGTGGGGGCGCGGCTGGCGGGTGAGTCGCTGGGGCGGGCGCATGTGCACTGAGGGGTTCACGCGTGCTGAGGGGTTAGGGGCGCTGGGGGGGTTGGGGGCGCTGAGGGGTTAGGGGCGGCGGGTGGCGATGGCGTCGAGTTCGAGGGTCACGTTGGGGCGTACGAGGAGTGTGGTGGCGGCGTTCCAGTTGACGTGCCAGTCGTGGCGGTTGATGGTGAGGGCGGCTTTGACGTGGGGGCCGTCGTCGGTGGGGCGGTAGTGCAGGTCCAGGGTGATGGGCCGGGTGGTGGCGCGGATGGTGAGGTTCGCGGTGAGGGTGAGGCTGGTGGGGGTGCGTTGCCGTACCTCGGTTGCGGTGAGGGTGATGGTGGGGTGGTCGGCCAGGCCCAGGAAGTGGGTGAGCAGGTGCTGGTCGCGCTGGGGGTTGTGGGTGTGGAGGCTGTGGGTGTGGATGGTGAGGTCGATGGTGGAGTTGGTGGGGGTTTCGCCGTCGAGGTAGGCGTGGGCGTCGAAGGAGGTGAAGTGTCCGTGTAC
This sequence comes from Nonomuraea sp. NPDC050394, assembly GCF_044459065.1. Classification (NCBI taxonomy): domain Bacteria; kingdom Bacillati; phylum Actinomycetota; class Actinomycetes; order Streptosporangiales; family Streptosporangiaceae; genus Nonomuraea; species Nonomuraea sp. NPDC050394. The sequence continues at coordinate 228,912 of NZ_JBITIO010000012.1, forward strand.
GCGGCTGGCCATAGTGTGGCGGGCGGTGAAGCCGATGCGGGTGCGGGCGGGGTCGAGGGTGTAGGCGCCGGTGAGGGCGCTGAGTGTGGTCATGGTCGTTCGACGAGGTGGGCGGGCGGAATGTGAGGTGCCGGTGTGAGCTCACATTTGGTGGTGGTGTTTCGTCGTAGGGGTGACGGCACAGCCATCTGAGGAAGTCGGGGACCCTATGAGCAGCTCCATCGATCCGGGCCTGAGCGCGATCATGAGTGAGCGGCGGCAGTTGATCAATTTGGCGTATCGGCTGCTGGGGTCGCTGGCTGATGCCGAGGATGTGGTGCAGGAGACGTATGTGCGCTGGTATGCGATGTCGCGGGAGCGGCAGGAGGCGATCGAGTCTCCGGGGGCGTGGCTGACGAAGGTGGCCAGCCGTATCTGCCTGGATGTGCTGGGTTCGGCGCGGGTGCGGCGGGAGTCGTACGTGGGTGAGTGGCTTCCGGAGCCGTTGCCCGATCGTACGGATTGGGCGGCGGGGCGGCTGGGTGGCGCGGTGGTGGATCCGGCGGATCGGGTGACGCTGGATGAGTCGCTGAACATGGCGTTTCTCGTGGTGCTGGAGTCGATGACGCCGGCGGAGCGGGTGGCGTTCATCTTGCATGATGTGTTCCGGTATTCCTTCGCCGAGGTGGGTGAGATCGTCGGGCGCAGTGCGGCGGCGTGCCGTCAGCTGGCTTCGTCGGCGCGGCGGCGGGTGCGGGAGGCGCGGGTGCCGCGTGCCGCGGTGGCGCGGCAGGCGGATGTGGTGCGGGAGTTCAAGCGGGCGTGGGAGGCCCAGGACATCGAGGCGCTGGTGGGGTTGCTGGCTCCGGATGCGACGGCGGTGGGTGATGGCGGCGGCGTGGTGAGCGCGGCGTTGCGTCCGGTGGAGGGTGCGTCGGCGATCGCGGGCTACATCGTGGAGATCGCGCGGCTGGTGCCGGGGATGTCGGTGGTGGAGCGCACGGTCAATGGCCAGCCTGGTCTGGTGGCGGTGCACGACGGGGTCACGGTGGTGGTGATGGCGTTCGAGGTCGCCGGTGATCGGATCCAGCGCATCTGGGGTGTGCGCAATCCTCACAAGCTGCGCTCGTGGAGCATGGACTGAGGTGCGGTTTCGCCGTCATCTCCTGCTGCGTTACGCCCTTGCCTGGCGTGAGCCCGGGTCAGTGGTGGAAGGGGATCCGGGCGACGTCGGCGGGTAGTTCGGCGGGTGTGCCGGCGGTCAGGCGGTGCAGGGCGTGGCGGATGTCGGTGGCCAGCAGGGAGATCTCGTCGATGCCGATGCCGATGCCGATGCCGTGCCGGATGAGGATGCGCTGGATGATGGTGTCCTGCCGGTCGGCGGGCAGGGGGTAGGCGGGTACTTGCCAGCCGCGCATGCGGAGCTGGTGGTGTCGGTGGCCTTGTGCGATGCCATGGTGTCCCCCGTGGTGGTCAGGGGGAATCTGCCCGGGGACGGCTCAAGGCAAGGACAAAACCGGACTACAGCCCTGAAAAGGTTTGTTGTTAGGCCGGCCGTACCGCGGAGAAGGGGTGGGTGGCGGTGACGCTGGCGACGGGCAGGGGGCCGTACAGGTGGGGGAAGCCGTTCTCTTCGCGCACGTCCAGGCCGGTGGGGTCGATGTGCAGGACCAGCAGCGGCTCGGTGACGCCGGCGTAGAAGGTGGCGGCGACCTGGTCGAGCTGGGCGTGGTCGTGGCTGCAGTGGATGAAGCCGACTTCCTGCAGGGTTTTGCCGAGGGTGGAGATCTGGTAGCCGCCGGGTCCGGTGGCGTGCCAGTCGGCAGCCAGGGCCAGGTGCAGGATCATGACAGGGCCTCCAGGGCGCGCTCGGCGTCGGCGAGGGTGTTGTAGGCGTGGAAGGACAGGCGGGCGCGGCCGGCGCGGGTGGCGGCGGTGATGCCGGCGGCGGCCAGGCGGGCGGGGTCGGCGCGCAGGGACAGGATGGGGCTGTCGCCCGGGGGCAGGCCGATTCCGGCGCGTACGTGGTCGGCCAGGGCGAGGTTGTGGGCGCCGACGGCGTGTACGCCGAGGGTGGTGAGCAGTTCGAGGGCGGGGGCGGCGCCGACGTGGCAGAACCAGGCCGGTGACAGGTCGAAGGCGCGCGCGTCGTCGGCCACGCGCAGGGGCATGCCGTAGAAGGCGGTGGCGGGGTCGGGGGCGCTGTACCAGTTGGCGGCCAGGGGGCGCATGCGCTCGCGCAGGCGGGGCGAGAGATAGCCGTAGGCGGCGCCGCGCGGGGCCATGAGCCATTTGTAGGCGGCGCAGACCAGGGCGTCGATGCCGTCGAGGGTGATCGGCAGCCATCCGCAGGCCTGGCTGGCGTCGGTGATGACGAGGGTGTCGTGCCGGCGGGCGGCGGTGATGATGTCGGCCAGGGGGGCGCGTTCGCCGGTGGCCGACTGGATGAGGCTGAAGGCGACGGCGGTGGTGGCGGGGGTGATGTGCTCGGCCAGGCGGGCGACGGGAGCGGTCTCGACCTCGGCGGCCACGGCCCAGGGAAAGACGTTGCTGGTGAACTCGATGTCGGGGACCAGGACGCGGGCGCGGCCGGGCAGGGCGGTGGCGATGGTGGAGTTGATCTGGGAGGCGGTGGAGCTGACGGTGATGTCGGCCGGTGGTGCGCCGATGAGGTGGGCGAAGGCGGTGCGGGCGCGGCCGACGCTGGCCTCCCAGGGCTTCCAGTCGCTGCTGCCGTGGCGCCACTGGTCCAGGACGGTCTGCAGTTCGGTGTAGGCCTGGCGGGGCGGCAGGCCGTAGCTGGCGGTGTTGAGCCAGCCGGGGCGGGCGTCCCACAGGGTGTGCCAGGTGGTCATGGGTGGTGCCATTCGCGGGCGAGCATGGCGTAGACGATTTCGCTGGCCCATTGTCCCTTGACGTATTCGTTGTCGAGGAGGTGGGCCTCGCGGCGCATGCCGAGTTTTTCCAGGACGCGGGCGGAGGCGCGGTTGCGGGCGTCGAGGCGGCCGACGATGCGGTGCAGGCCGAGGTCGTCGAAGCCGAGGCCGAGCAGGGGGCGGGTGGCTTCGGCGGCGTAGCCGCGGCCGTGGAACCGGGGGTGCAGCACGTAGCCGATCTCGCCCTGGCGGTGCTGTTTGCTGGTCCAGATCAGCACGCAGTTGCCGACGAGTTCGCCGGTCTCGGTGAGGGTGACGGCCACGTCGATCGCTTCGCCTTCGTCGAGCAGGGCGGTGCGGGCGATCTTCTTGTCCAGGAAGGCGCGGGTGGTGTCGAGGTCGCGTGGTTCCCAGTAGAGGTAGCGGGCCACTTCGGGCAGGGATTCGTAGGCGTGCAGGTCGTGGAGGTCTTCGGGGGTGAAGCCGCGCAGGGTGAGGCGTTCGGTGGTGATCGGGTAGGTGGGTTTGAGCACGGACGAAGTGTAGGCATCGGTCATTCGGGACGCGAGGCGTTTTCCAGCGCGAGCGCCAGCAGGGTGCGCAGGTCCTCCAGGGGGCGTTGTTCGACGACGTGTTCCAGCCACAGGGCGCAGACGGTGGCGTACAGCAGGCGGGCGCGGGGGTGGGCGGGGGGCAGGCCGAGGTGGCCGGCGGTGACGGCCAGGCAGCCGTCGCTCCAGCGGCGGGCGATCGCCTGCAGGGCGGGGTCGCGGCCGGCGTGCACGTACAGTTCCCACAGGCCGAGCTGGTGCGGGCGGTCGGCGTTGGCCAGGTCGTCGGCCAGGCCGGTGAGGCCGTGTGCGCGCAGGTGGCCGAGTTCGCGTTCGACCAGGTGGGTGAAGGCTTCGGCGAGCAGGTCGTCGCGGGAGGCGAAGTAGTAGGTGGTGGCGGCCAGGGGCAGGGCGGCGCGCCGGGCGACGGCGCGGTGGGTCAGGGCGGCGAAGCCGCTCTCGGTGAGCAGGCCGACGGCGGCGTTGAGCAGGGCGGTGCGGCGCTGGGTGGCGCGGGCCTGGGGTTTTTTGGTCAATGGGTTCCCGCGAGGTTGAGGACGACGACGCCGGCGATGATGAGCACGATACCGCCGATCTTGAGCGGGGACAGGCTCTCGCCCATGAACGCGAAGCCGATGAGGGCGATGGCCGCGGTGCCGGCGCCGGACCAGATGGCGTAGGCGGTGCCCATCTCCAGCTGGAGTTGCAGGGCCTTGCCGAGCAGGGCGAAGGAGGTGGCGTAGCCGGCGATGACCAGGATGCTCCAGCCGAGGTGGGTGAAGCCGTTGGCGAGTTTGAGTGCGGAGGTCGCGGCGATCTCGCTGGCGATGGCGAGGGCGAGCAGGAGCCAGGCCATGGGGGTGGTGCCCTTCCAAAAAGTGGTACGTCTGTTCCAGTTTAGATGCGGCGGATCCGCTTGCCAACACAGTCGAATACGTGTTCCACTTGGGCTCGTGGAGTGGGACGCGCTTTCGCTACTCGAGGCCGGCGAGCACAAGCCGCTGATCGAACGGCGTGCGGTGCTGCGCGGCGGCTTCTACGAGACCCAGGCCCGCACCATGATCGAGCGGGTGCCGCCGGTCGCGGGCATCGCTCAGCAGTGGGGCATCTCCCCCTATCGCGGCTGCGCCCATGCCTGCCGCGGCTGCGGCGCCCGCGCCGGGCATCGCCGGCTCGGGCTGGATGCCGGGCGCGACTTCGACACCCGGATCGTGGTCAAGGCCAACGCCGTGGCGCGGCTGCGGGCGGAGCTGGAGCGTTTCGACGGCGCGCCGGTCGCGGTGGGGCTGAGCGGCGACTGCTACCAGGAGGCCGAGCGCACCTACCGGCTGATGCCGGGCGTGGTGGCGGCGCTGCGTGATGCGGGTGTGCCGTTCACCGTCTACACCAAGAGCTCGCTGGTGCTGCGCGATGCCGAGGTGCTGGCGGAGGCCGGCGCGCGGGTGGCGGTCTCGATCGCGTTCGTCGACGAGCGCATCCGGCGGGCGGTCGAGCCGGGCGCGCCCGGGGCGCAGGCCCGCCTGGAGCTGGTGGCGGCGCTGGTGGAGGCCGGGGTGGCGTGCCGGGTGCTGATGGCGCCGGTGCTGCCGCTGCTGAGCGACGCCGCCGACCAGCTGGGCGCGACCGTGCGGCGGATCGCGGCCAGTGGCGCGGGCGGGGTGGAGGCGATCGTGCTGCGCCTGCCGCCGGCCACCCGCGCCTGGTACATGACGTGGCTGCGGCGGGCCCATCCGGCGCTGGCCGAGCGCTACGAGGAGCTCTACGATCCGGCCGGGTTGCCGGCGCCGGGCTACGAGCAACGCATCCTCGGCCAGATCGAGCAGTTGTGCCGCGGCTACCACCTCGACTTCGGCGCCCCCGCTCCCCCTCCCCCGCTCGTGCCCAAGGCGGCGCAGCTCGCCCTGGTGTAAGCCGGGGCCGTGATCAGGGGCCGTGCAGGTGGTGCATGCCGGGGCCGAACATCGGGGCCGGGGTGTCGAACAGGTCTGCGTCCCCGCCCTCGTGCACGCGTTCGCCGGAGCCGAGCAGCGCCCGGGTCAGCGTCTGGCGCTCATCCAGCATCTCCTCCAGCGCCCGGCCGAGGTGCTCGCCGGTGAGCGTGGTGACGGTGCCGGCCCGCCGGAGCGCGATCAGGACCGCCCGGCGCAGCAGTTCCTTGAAGAACGAGGCGGTCGCGCCCTCGGTGCGCTCCACGATCGGCTCCAGGTCGGCCTCCAGCCGCATGTCGCGCGCGTACAGGCGCAGCAGTTCCCGGCGGCCTGCCGCGTCCGGCTTGGGGATGCGCACCGCCAGGTCCACGCGGCCGGGACGGTCGGCCAGCGCGCGCTCCAGCACGTCGGCGCGGTTGGTGGTGAGCACGAAGGTGACGTCGGCGTCGGCGCCCACGCCGTCCATCGCGTCCAGCAGCGCGAACAGCAGCGGGTTGCCGTCCTCGGTGTAGGAGCGGTCGCGGGCGACCAGGTCGACGTCCTCCAGGATGACGATCGCCGGCTGCAGCCGCCTGGCCAGGCCCGCCGCCTGGGTGACGAACCGGATCGCCGAGCCGGTCATCACGATGACGGTGCACTGGCGCATGCGGCCCATCAGGTAGCGGGCGGTGTGGGTCTTGCCGGTGCCGGGCGGGCCGTGCAGCAGCAGGCCGCGTTTGAGGTGCTGGCCGTGCTCGCGCAGCCGTACGGCGTGCTCGCCGATCCCGATGATGTGGCGCTCGATGCTGTCCAGCACGCCCTCGGGCAGGACGACCTGCTCGGCGCTCACCTGGGGGCGGGGCAGGAAGGTGACCAGGTCGTTGCCGCGGTGCTCGCTCCATGCGAACGACAGGATCTGGCCGCGGTAGATGTCGTGGGCGCGCATGTGCCCCTCGATCGCCTCCCGGGTGCGGGTGGCGATCGTGCGGTCGGTGGCCAGCACGACGACGTTGCTCATGGGCGGGCCGTGCTGCTGCGGGCCGCGCAGCCCGATGACGACCGGCAGGCCGTCGGGTGAGCGGGCCAGGATCATGCCGAGCGCGATGACTTCGACCGTCTCGTCCGGGCCGATGGGCGCGGTGGTGTAGTCGACGGCGCCGGGCTCGAAGCGTTCGTAGCCGCGGGCGGCGCTGGCGAGCATGTTGACGAAGTCCTCGTGCTCGCGGCCCTGGCCGGCGATGCCGAACCACTGGGCGTGCGGGGCGTGTTCGGCCAGGTAGGCGTCGATGCCGCGCTGGAGGTTGACGTGCTCCCAGGCGGGGAAGGCGGCGAGCACGTTGGCGATGTGCCGCAGCGGGCTGCCCAGGTGGCCGGTGACGCGGGCGACCAGCTCAGGGGTCGGCTTGGACTGGTTGATCTCGTGATGGGCGTCCCGGAGAAGCTCTTCGAGGGCTCGGGCCAGCTTCGTGGCGTCGCTGAGATCCATGGACATACAGTGGCAGATCACCGCGCGGCGGGTCAGGTGGACAGGTTCAGCCGGATCTCGGTGACCTGGTAGCCGGCGCGCCGGAAGGCGGCCGCCATGGGGGTGTTGCCGAGGTCGGTGGTGGCGGTGATGCGCGGCGCGCCGTTGCCGGCGTGCAGGCGGGTGATCTCGCCGAGGATCTCATCGACGTAGCCGCGCCCGCGCAGCTCCGGCACCACGCCGAGATAGCCCACGTTGACGTGGTACGGCGTGGCCGACGGGATCGCCAGGCCCGCCACCTGCCCGTCGGGGGTGCGGGCCAGGCGCCACCAGTGCCGCTCCCCCGGCGCGTTCAGGTAGAAGTCCATCTCCTCGCGGGCGCCGGCGCGCGCGCCCTTGGCCGCGAGGAGCGCGCGGGTCTGCGCGTCCAGGCTGCCCTCGGCGATGCGCTCGAACACGGCCAGGAACTCCTCGTCGCCGGCTTCGGTGAAGCGCAGCGCTCCGGTGGCGGCGGGCACGCCGACCTCGGGTGTCCAGGCGAACTGCAGCCGTTCGACCTCGCGCTTCAGCCCGGCGGCGTGCGCGGCCGCGCGCCGCCAGCCCACGGCGGCCGCGGTGGCGGGCTCCTCGCGCCAGCCGCCGGCGGCCTTGATGGCGTACTGCACGGGCCCCGGCAGGGACGCCAGCGCCGCGCCGATCAGCCGGGCCGCGATCGCCGTGCGCCCGGGTGCCGCCGGGTCGACGTCCAGGCAGTCGAGCGCGACCGGGTGCGGGGCGGCGGCCGGTCCCCACCACAGCGCCCGGCCCACCATGCGGCCGCCCGCGTCCTCGGCGATCCAGGTCCATTCCGGGCGGTACATGCCCTCGGCCAGGTCGGTGAGGTAGCGCTCGGCGTCGATCCAGCCGACGGGCTCGCGCACGGTCCAGGCGGTGACGCGTTCGAGGTCGGCGGGGGTGGTGGGGCGGTAGGCAATCACGTGGGCAGGTTAGCGCCCCTTTGTCCTGATGCCATTCTGGCTTGCGTTGGCGCCTCATTGGCGCCATAGTGGCGTCATGGATCTCACGTCGTACGCCGACCGGCTCCGCCGGGAGCTGGCCGTCGCCGCGCAGGGCGGCGGCGAGGAGGCGGTCGCGCTGGCCGGGCGGCTCGCCGCGCCCCTGGAGTCCTCCGTGCGGCTCATCTTGCTGGAGGCGTTGTCGGAGGCCGCCGACGAGATCACCCGCGAGCTGGCTCCCGGCTCGGTGGAGGTGCGCCTGCGCCGCGGCGACCCCGCCTTCGTCCTGACGCGCTCGCCCGCCGAGCACGGCTTCGACCGGCCCCCCGAGGAGGAGGCGGAGGCGGAGGCGCCCGTCGCCGCGGGCAAGGACGGCGGCACCGCGCGGATCAACTTCCGCCTGCCCGAGCAGCTCAAAGGCCAGATCGAGGAGGCCGCGCGGCAGGAGGGCCTGTCGGTCAACACCTGGCTCGTGCGCGCCGTCGCCGCCACGTTCGAGTCGGCCGGCCGCCGCGGCCCGCGCCGCTCCGCCGCCGGCGGGCGCCGCTACAGCGGCTGGGTCGGCTGAGCGGTCCACACCGGCATCTTTCAGGAGGTTCCCATGCCGACGTTCGACACACCCGAGCCGATCACGGTCAGGATCGACCTGCCCGGCGGCGAGATCACGATCATCGCCAGCGACCGCACCGACACCGTGCTCGACGTGCGGCCGGGCGACGGCGAGCAGGAGGAAGAGGTGCAGGCCGTCTACGACGGTGCCACCCTGGTGGTCTCCGCCGCGCCGCGCGAGCCGGGCCTGTCCGGCGTGGTACGGCAGGCGGCCGCCACCGCCGGCGGGCAGCCCGGCTGGAGCCTGTCGCGGCTGATGCGCATGCTGGGCGAATGGGGGCAGCCCTCACCCAGCGTGACGATCGAGGTGCCGACCGGCTCACACGTGCAGGGCGAGGCGCCGGCCGGGGAGTTTCGCTGCACCGGGCGGCTGGGCGAGGTCCGGCTGCGTACCGACCACGGCGACATCCGCCTCGACCAGGCCGGCGCGGTCCGCCTGACCACCGACAGCGGCGAGATCACCCTCGAGCGCGCCCACGGCCGCGCCGAGATCACCACCGGCTCCGGCGAGGTCAGGATCCACGAGATCGACGGCAGCGCCGTCATCAGGAACGACGACGGCGAGTGCGCCATCGGCGAGGTCACCGGCGAGCTGCGGCTGAGCGGCGTGCACGGCGACATGCGGGTCGAGCGCGCCCACGGCGGCGTCGAGGCCAAGACGGTGTACGGCAGCGTGCGGATCGGGCAGGTCAGGCGCGGCAGCGTGGTCCTGACGAGCACCGGCGGCGACCTGGAGGTCGGCATCGGCCAGGGCACGGCGGCGCTGCTGGATGTGAGCACGGCCGAGGGGCGGCTGGTCAACACCCTGCAGGCCCGCGAGGGGCCGGAGGGGTTCGAGGAGACGGTCGAGATCCGCGCCCGCAGCCACGAGGGCGACATCACGATCCGCCGCGCCTGACCACCCCGCCTTACGCGCCGGGGCAGAGCACGCGCAGGTGCACCGCGCGGGGGCGACTGCGCGGGGGTGGGCGAGGGGTGGGCGAGGGGTGGGCGTCGCGGGAGCGGAAGCGGCGCCTGTCCCCCGGGCACGGGGAACAGGCGCCGGTAGTGACGGGCCCTGGGGGTGGGGCCCGCCACCGGTCTTCCACCCAGGCCCCCGGCGGTGTGGCCGCCGAGAGCGGTGGCGGCTAGAAGAGCAGGCCGGGCAGGTGCAGCAGGGAGTGCAGCGCCACCCGCCGGCCCAGGTGCGCGCCGGCGTCGTCGGCGTTGCGGGTGTGGATGCCCGACCAGACGCGCGCGTCCAGGTTCTCCTGGGTGAACTGCCGCCAGGAGGTGTAGGTGCGGTCCGCCCCGGGCGCCACCACGCTGGAGGCGGTGATGGGCCGGGCCGGGCGGGGACCGGTCAGCGCGGTGAGGACCTGCTCGGCGGCCCCGGCGTAGGCGGCGTGGCCGCTGACGTAGTCGGGGTGGGGCGGGGTCTCGTGCAGCGGCGTCCAGCCGGTGTGGCCCGCGGCGCGCAGCGCGGTCACCGGCCGCCAGCGCACATGCGCGTACTTGGCGTCGGCGGTGGCGATCTGCGTGTCGACGGAGGCCACGTGGAAGGCGGCCACCAGCCCGGCGCGGGCGGCCAGCGGCCACGACGCCTTCTGCTCCAGCGCCCCCCGCAGCACCTGGGTGAAGATCGGCAGCGGGGTGGTGGCCCAGAACTGCGCCACCGCGGTCTGCTCGGGCGTGCGGGCGGTGGAGTCGGCGGACCCGTAGACGCGGACTTCCTCCATGTCGCGCAGGTAGCGCTCGGAGCCGAGGGGGTCGGGCGTGGGACGGAACTGGCTGCCGCCGGTCAGCAGGAACGGCTTGGCCCGGCGCAGGCCGTACTGGATGCCGGGGGCGTGGGCCGGCGGGGTGGGCTGCCAGATGCCCGGCGCGACCGGCTGCGGGTGGTAGGCGGCATCGACGGAAGCCGGGTCCAGGCCGTCGCCGGCGCGCTCGGCCAGCAGGGCGGCGGTGGCGGCCTTGCCGGCGGCGATCCCGCGCTCCTTGGCCTGCCCGTCGGGGATGCGCGCCAGCGTGCCGGCCAGGACCGCGTCCAGCTGCGGCTTTCCGGGCGGCGCGAAGTCGAGCAGGGCCGCGTGCACGGCCGAGGCCAGCGCGGCCTGCTGGTAGGCGGCCGGGGCCAGCGGCTGACGCACCAGCGCGCGGGTGGCCGCCGTCCAGCCGATCGCCCACACGCGCGAGTTGGTCGCCGCGGCGGAGGCGCCGCCGAGCCTGACGGTCAGGGCGGAGGCGTCGTACCACTCCAGGGCGACGTCGACCGCGCTGGTGGTGCGCGCGGCCGCGGAGGTCGAGGTGAGGGTGATCGGAAGTACGGCCAGCACGAGCACGGCCGCTATGCGGGATAAGCGCGACATCGAGCCGGTGGTCCTCTCTGTGGGATTGCCTGGGCGTAACGCTCGTGCCGCCGCCGATCGGCGGCAACCCCTACCCGTGCGTTGGCCTGCGGCTCTGGGGTGGGGCAGGGGTGAATCGGTGGACCTAAATCGGTGGACTAAATCGGTGGACTAAATCGGTGGACACGGTCGTTAGCGTGGCGGGCATGGATGTCATCGACGTGGAGCGTTTCGCCGCAGACGGTTTCGTCAAAGTGGAGGCGGTCGCCGAGCCGGAGGTGGCCGATGCGGCCCGCCTGCTGCTGTGGCGCCAGATCGGCCTGTCGCCCGACGATCCGGCTTCCTGGCGCGAGCCGGTCGTGTGGGCGATGGACACCACCGGAGAGGGCCCGTGCGGGCAGATCATGCGGAGCCCGCGGCTGCACGCGGCCTACGACGCGGTGGCCGGGCCGGGCGGCTGGCTGCCGCGCGGGGCGCTGGGCATGGTGCCCGTGCGCTTCCCGCGCCTGCCGCCGGCCGACGATCGCGGCTGGCACATCGACTCCAACACCCCGCGTCCCGACGGCAGCTGGGGCGTCAGCGGCCGTTCGCGCACGATGTTGCTGCTGGTGCTGCTGTCGCACGTGGGGCCGGACGACGCGCCGACGCGGGTGCGGGTGGGCTCCCATCGCGACGCCTTCGCGGTGCTGGGCGAGCAGGCGCCGGGCGGGCAGGTGCTGGACGCGATGGTGGCCGGGCCGCTGGTGGATGAGGCCAGTGCGCTCCGGCCGCTGGCGTACGCGACGGGGGCGCCGGGAGATGTGTACCTGCTGCACCCCTACACCGTGCACGCCGCCGACGAGCACCGCGGCACCGAGCCCCGGTTCATGTCGCAGGGGCCCATCATGCTGAAGGAACCGGTCGACGGGCAGGGGGTGAACGTGCTGGCGCGGGCGCTGTCGGCGTCCTGATCGCCGGAGTGCTTTTGTGGGGTCCCCACAACATGGGGGCCTCACCATGCGCGATGCGGACATTGGTATACCCGGCGGTGATCGAGCAGGGTATGGGGACAGGGTGCAGGCGACGCTCCGGGTTTCGGACGTCGCCTTCTGTGCGTTACGTCTTGGGGAGGCTCAGCCGGTGTTCAGTCGTGTGGCCATCGTCAACCGGGGAGAGGCCGCGATGCGGCTCATTCACGCGGTACGGGATCTTTCAGCGGAGACCGGGCAGCGGATCGAGACGGTCGCCCTCTACACCGACGCCGACCGCGGCGCGACCTTCGTGCGGGAGGCCGATCTGGCCGTGCCGCTGGGGCCCGCCTCGGCGCGGCCGTACCTCGACCATGCCGTGCTGGAGCGGGCGCTGGCCGAGTGCGGCGCCGACGCCGCGTGGGTGGGGTGGGGGTTCGTCGCCGAGGATCCGGCCTTCGCCGAGCTGTGCGAGAAGCTCGGCGTCACCTTCATCGGGCCCGGCGCCGAGGCGATGCGCAGGCTCGGCGACAAGATCGGCGCCAAGCTCCTGGCCGAGCAGGTGGGCGTGCCGGTGGCGCCGTGGAGCCGGGGCGAGGTCGCCACGCTGGATGAGGCGCTGGCCGCCGGGCAGGAGATCGGCTACCCGCTGATGCTCAAGGCGAGCGCGGGCGGCGGCGGGCGCGGCATCCGCATGGTCGCCTCCAGCCAGGAGCTGAGCGAGGCCTACGAGCGCACCAGCCAGGAGGCGCTGCGCGCGTTCGGCTCCGGTGTCGTCTTCCTGGAGCGCCTGGTCACCGGTGCCCGGCACGTCGAGGTCCAGGTGATCGCCGACGGTCAGGGCACGGCCTGGGCGCTGGGCGTGCGCGACTGCTCGGTGCAGCGCCGCAACCAGAAGATCATCGAGGAGTCCGCCTCGCCGGTGCTGTCGGCCGCGCAGAGCGCCGAGCTGAAGGCCTCGGCCGAACGGCTGGCGGTGGCCGTCGGCTACCGCGGCGCCTGCACGGTGGAGTTCCTCTACCACCCCGGTGAGAAGCTGTTCGCCTTCCTGGAGGTCAACACCCGGCTGCAGGTCGAGCACCCGATCACCGAGGTCACCACCGGCACCGACCTGGTCCGCCTGCAGCTGCACGTGGCCGCGGGCGGGCGGCTGGAAGGCGGGCAGCCGGCCGAGATCGGGCACGCCGTCGAGGCCCGGCTCAACGCCGAAGACCCCGACCGTGACTTCGCGCCCGCGCCCGGCCGCATCGCCCGCCTGGTGCTGCCGTCGGGGCCCGGCATCCGGGTCGACACCGGCGTCAGCGAGGGCGACACCATCCCCGCCGACTTCGACTCCATGATCGCGAAGGTCATCGCCTACGGCAGTGACCGCGAGCAGGCGCTGGGCCGGCTGCGCCGCGCGATGGCCGACACCACGGTGATCATCGAGGGTGGCGCCACCAACAAGAGCTTCGTCCTGGACCTGCTGGAGCAGCCCGACGTCATCCAGGCCCGCGCCGACACCGGCTGGATCGACCGCGTGCGCGCCGAAGGCGGCCTGGTCAGCCACCGCCACTCCGCCATCGCCCTGGCCGCGGCGGCCATCGAGGCCTACCAGGATGAGGAGGAGGTCAGCCGGCAGCGGCTGCTGTCGACCGCCCACGGCGGCCGTCCCCAGGTCCAGCACGACCCCGGCCGCCCCCTGGACCTCAAACTGCGCGGCGTCGGCTACCGGGTGAGCGTCGCGCGCGTCGGGCACAACCGCTTCCGCGTCGCCGTCTCCGGCGGCGGCCGCCCCCACCCGGCCGACGTCGAGGTCGAGCGCTTCGACGAGCACAGCGGCCAGATCGTCGTCAACGGCCGCCGCTTCCGCCTGGTCTCCTCCACCCACGGCCCCATCCACCTGGTCGAGGTCGACGGCGTCACCCACCGCGTCAGCCGCGACGAGGGCGGCGTCGTGCGCTCGCCCGCGCCCGCGCTGGTCGTGGCCACGCCGCTGGCCGTCGGCGACGAGGTCGAGGCCGGGGCGCCGCTGCTGGTGCTGGAGAGCATGAAGATGGAGACCGTGCTGCGCGCGCCCTTCCGCGCCCGCGTGCGCGAATGCCCGGTCTCGGTCGGCAGCCAGGTCGAGACCGCCGCGCCGCTCATGCGGCTCGAACCGCTGACCGACGACGGCCCCGGCCGGCAGCAGGCCGCCGCCGACGACGACGTCGAGATCGAACTGCCCGCCGAGCCCGCTCCCGCCTCCCCCGCCGAGCGCGTCGAGCGCGGCCTGCAGGACCTGCGCAGCCTGCTGCTCGGCTTCGACGTCGACCCCCACGACGGCCAGCGGGTCCTGTCGGCCTACCTGTCGGCGCGCGCCGAGCTCGGCGGCCGGCTGCTGGAGGGCGAGCTGAACCTGCTCACCCTGTTCGCCGACCTGTGCGAGCTCAGCCGCAACAAGCCGGGCGTCGAACTCGACGCCGAACCCGACAGCGCCGTGCACAGCCCGCGCGAGTTCTTCCACAGCTACCTGCAAAGCCTCGACGCCGAACGCGCCGGCCTCACCGAAAGCTTCCAGGCCAAGCTCGCCACCGTCCTGGCCCACTACGGCATCACCGGCCTGGACCGCACCCCGGAGCTGGAGGCCGCGGTCTTCCGCATCTTCCTGGCCCAGCAGCGCATCAGCACCGACGTCGCCATCGTCTCGGAACTGCTGCGCCAGTGGCTGGGCGGCACGCCCCCGCTGGAGTCGCTGTACGAGCGCGCCGGGCTCGCCCTGGAACACCTGGTCGAAGCCACCCAGGTGCGCTTCCCCACCGTCTCCGACCTGGCCCGCGGCGTGGTCTTCCGCTGGTTCGCCCAGCCGTTGCTGCGCCGCAACCGCGCCAAGGTGTACGCCGCCGTCCGCGACGAGCTGCGCTATCTCGACCACAACCCCGAGGCGCCCGACCGCGCCGAGCGCATCCAGGTCATGGTCGCCAGCGCCGAGCCGCTGGTGCGCCTGATCGGCCAGCGCATGCGCCGCCCGGGACGCGACCACGCCCCGCTGCTGGAAGTCCTGACCCGCCGCTACTACGGCAACCGCGCCCTGTCGCAGGTGGCCCTCAGCCAGGCGGGCGGCAGCCGGTTCGTCACCGCCGAGCACAGCGGCCCCAACGGCCTGGCCCGCGTGGTCACCACCGCCGTCGACATCGCCGCCCTGCCCGCCGCCGTCACCGCGCTGACCGCCTTCACCGAACCGGAGGGCGGCCAGGAGCAGAGCCTGCGGCGCGAGCTGGTCGCCGACCTCTACCTCACCTGGGAGGACCAGCCCGACGCCGAGGCCATGGCGCAGCGGCTCGGCCGCGTCCTGGCCGAACACGCCCGCCCGCACGGCGTGCGCCGCATCACCACCACCGTCGCCGGCACCGGCGGCGCGGTGATGCACCACCACTTCACCTTCCGGCCCGACGGCGCCGGCGGCTTCACCGAGGACCGGCTGATCCGCGGCCTGCACCCGCAGATCGCCCAGCGCCTGCAACTGCAGCGCCTGCGCGCCTTCGACCTGACCCGGCTGCCGTCGGCCGACGAAGAGGTCTACCTGTTCAAGGCCGTGGCCAAGAGCAACCCGGCCGACGAACGGCTCATCGCCATGGGCCAGGTCCGCGACCTGACCCCGCTGCGCGAGGCCGACGGCCGCCTGGTGGCGCTGCCCGCGGTCGAGGACGCCATCACCGCCGGCCTGGACGCCATCCGCAACATCCAGGCCCAGCGCCCCCAGAACAAGCGCTTCGACACCAACCGCATCATGATGTACGTCTGGCCCTCGACGGAGATCTCCACCGACGAGCTCAACATGCTGGTCCAGCGCATCCTGCCCACCACCGCCGGCGCCGGGCTGGAGGAGGTCCAGTTCGTGGCCCGCCAGCGCACCGCCTCCGGCGAACTGGCCGAGGTGTCGGTCCGCATCACGCTGGACGCGGGCCGCGGCGCGCACGTGCACGTCGGCAAGCCCTCCACCGAGCCGCTGCAGCCGCTGGACGACTACCGCCAGAAGGTGTTGCGCGCCGCCCGCCGCGGCACCGTCTACCCCTACGAGCTGACCGGCCTGCTGGCCGGGCCGCGCGGCGGCTTCACCGAGCACGACCTCGACGAGCACGGCGCGCTGGTGCCCGTGCACCGGCCCCCGGGCAAGAACTCCGCCGCGCTCGTGGCGGGCGTGGTCACCACGATCACCGGGCGTCACCCCGAAGGCGTCACCCGCGTGGTCCTGCTCGGCGACCCGACCAAGGCGCTGGGCGCGCTGTCGGAGCCGGAGTGCGCGCGCGTCATCGCCGCCCTCGACCTGGCCGAGCGCATGCGGGTGCCGCTGGAGTGGTTCGCGCTGTCGGCCGGGGCGCGGATCTCGATGACCTCCGGCACCGAGAACATGGACTGGGTCGCGGCCGCGCTCAAACGCATCGTCACCTTCACCCAGGCCGGCGGCGAGATCAACATCGTGGTCGCCGGGATCACCGTCGGGGCGCAGCCGTACTGGAACGCCGAGGCGACGATGCTCATGCACACCAAGGGCATCCTGGTGATGACACCGGACTCGGCGATGGTGCTCACCGGCAAGCAGTCGCTCGACTTCTCCGGCGGCGTCTCGGCCGAGGACAACTTCGGCATCGGCGGCTACGACCGGGTGATGGGGCCCAACGGGCAGGCGCAGTACTGGGCGCCGAACCTGGCCGCCGCCCGCGAGGTGCTCATGGCGCACTACGACCACACCTACGTGGTGCCCGGGGAGAGCGGGCCGCGGCGGGCGTACACGATCGACCCGGCCGGGCGGGACGTGCGCGTCTACCCGCACCAGATCGCCGGCAGCGACTTCACCACGGTCGGCGAGATCTTCTCCGCCGAGCACAACCCCGACCGCAAGAAGCCGTTCGACATCCGCACCGTGATGCGCGCGGTCTCCGACCAGGACCACCCGGTGCTGGAGCGGTGGGCGGGCATGGCCGACGCCGAGACCTCCGCCGTGCAGGACGCCCACATCGGCGGTTTCCCCGTCTGCCTGATCGGCATCGAGTCGCGCTCGGTGCCGCGGCGCGGTTTCCCGCCCACCGACGGCCCCGACACCTACACCGCCGGGACGTTGTTCCCGCGCTCGTCGAAGAAGACCGCGCGGGCGATCAACGCCGCCTCCGGCAACCGGCCGCTGGTGGTGCTGGCCAACCTGTCCGGCTTCGACGGCTCGCCGGAGTCGATGCGCAAGCTGCAACTGGAGTACGGCGCGGAGATCGGCCGGGCGATCGTCAACTTCGACGGCCCGATCGTGTTCTGCGTCATCTCCCGCTACCACGGCGGCGCGTTCGTGGTCTTCTCCAAGGCGCTCAACCCGAACATGACGGTGCTGGCCTTGGAGGGCTCGTTCGCCTCGGTGCTCGGCGGCGCCCCGGCGGCGGCCGTGGTCTTCTCCGGCGAGGTGAACAACCGCACCGCGACCGACCCGCGGGTGACCGAGCTGCAGGCGCGGGTCTCGGCGGCCAGCGGAGCCGAGCGGGCGGCGCTCAACGCCCGGCTCGCCGAGGAGCAGTCCGCGGTGCGGGCGGAAAAGCTCGGCGAGGTCGCCGCGGAGTTCGACCGGGTGCACAGCATCCAGCGGGCGGTCGAGGTGGGGTCGGTGGATGCCATCATCAGCGCCGCCGAGCTGCGCCCGCGCATCATCGCCGCCATCGAGCAGGCCGCGGCGCGCTGACCGCTCAGGCCGCGGCGCGCTGAGCGTTCAGGCCGCGGCGCGCTGAGCGTTCAGGCGTCGCCGCGGCTGAGGCGGCGCCGGCCCAGGCCGAGCGCGAGCGCGGCGTAGGCGGCCAGCACCGCCAGCCCGGCCCAGCCCGGCAGCGGGAAGTAGCCCTCCTGCGGCAGCCCGCTGCTCGGCACGTGCGGGTAGGCGGGAACGCTCTGCTGGACGGCGAAGCCGGCCGCCGGGCTGACGCGCAGCAGCCACTGCCCCACCGGCGGCGGCAGCAGCGAGGTGGTGGCCAGCACGTACGGCAGGACGACGGCGGCGACGGCGAGGATGACGGCCGGGGCGGCCCGGCGCAGCCACGCGCCGAGCCCCACCGCCAGCACCGCCGTCAGCGCCACCTGCGCCGCCGTGCCGGCCAGCACCCCCGCCTCGGTGAGGGCGGAGACCGGCAAGACGCTGGTGCCGTTGGCGCGCAGCAGCGGCACGGCGACCAGCGCGCTCGCGGCCAGCGCCACCAGCGCGCCGGCGAAGGTCACCGTGCCGGCCACCACCGCCTTGGCCGCCAGCATCCGGCCGCGGCGCGGGCCGGCCAGCAGGCTGGCGGCGATGAGGCCGCGCCGGTACTCGGCGGTGACGAACACGGTGGCCACCACGATGACGGCGATGAGCGCCAGCACGACCCCGGTCAGCAGCTGCTGGAGCGTCGCGCCGCCGTGCGGGCCGATGGGGGCGATGTCGCCGCCGCCGCTCACCGTGTACACGCCCGCGGCCTCGCTCACGGCGCCGTGGTCGGAACGTGTCCACGCCCGGTCGGGCGAGGCGCCCTGAAGGGTGGGGTGGTCGAAGACGCCGGTCGCCGTCACCTGGCGGCCCCGGGCGATCACCCCGCCCAGATCGGCTGCCTCCACCGACAGCTCATCGGGAGAGGCGACGAACATCCCCGCCCGCACCCGCGGGCCGAGCGCCGCCGGCCGGACGGTGCCGAGCGTGCGCCACTGGCGGCCGTCGGCGGACTCGGCGGCGCTCACGTCCCGGCCGGTGCGGGTCAGGCGCAGCCACCGGGGTGCCGCGCCGGGGCTGCCGTCGAGGTCCTCGGTGAAGTCGTGCTGCAGGCGCACCCCGTGCCCGGCCGTCACCATTACCGCCGCGTATGACGCCCCCGGCCGCGTGCCGTCCTTGAGCATCAGGCCCGCCTTGGCCCATGGCGCCGACCCGCGCAGCGAGGCCACCCGGACGGTGATGCTGCCGTCGCCGCTCAGCTCCCGGTGGACGAAGGAGAACGTGTCCTGCACCGCCTGCCCGCCCGGCCCGATCGGCGGCACCGGGCAGGCCACCACGGTGTCGTTCATCCCGCAGCCGCTCGTGCTGCCCGCCGCCGTCGCCACCGCCAGCGCGAAGATGGCCAGCAGCCCGGCGGCCAGCCCCGCCGTCCAGGCGCGCACGGTGCGCAGCTTCGTCCATTCCGCCCGCACCATCCGGCCGAACGCCACCCTCACCGGGTCAGCTCCATGTAGGCCTCTTCCAGCGTGGCCCGATGGGCGGCGATCTCGGTGTAGGGCACGGCGGCGCCGTCCAGCACCCGCGCCACCCGCTCGCGCCCGCCAAGCCCATCGAGCCCATCGAGCCCGGAGACGGTGACAGCCTCCTGCCCGCTGACCGCCACCGTCGCGCCCGCCTCCGCCAGCACCGCCATGGCCGTCTCCCGCGCGGGCGTGCGCACGGTGTAACGTCCGTGCGAGGCGTCGGCGACGAGCTCGTCCACGCCCAGGTCGGCCACCACCCGCCCCCGCCCCGCCACGACCAGTTGCCCGGCCGTGTCCTGCACCCGGCTCATCAGGCGGCTCGCGACCAGCACCGCGCGCCCTTCGCCCGCCAGCTCCCGCAGCATCCCGCCCATCCACCCGGCCTCCTGCGGGTCCAGGCCGGTGAACGGCTCGTCCAGCACCAGGATCGGCGGATCGCCCAGCAGCGCCGCCGCCAGCCCGAGCCGCTGACGCGACCCCTGCGACAGGGTGCCGGCCCGCCGCCGGATCGCCGCCCCCAGCCCCACCAGCTCGGCCACCTCATCCACCCGCCGTCTCCCGGCACCCTGCGCATGGGCCAGCCACAGCAGGTGGTCGCGGGCCGTGCGGCCCGGGTGCAGCGCGTCCGCGTCCAGCAGCGCGCCGACGTGCCGCAACGGCTCCCCCAGGCTCCGGTACGGCCGGCCGCCCACCAGCGCCGTGCCCTCCTGCGCGACGTCCAGCCCGAGCACGACACGCAACGTCGTGGACTTGCCCGCGCCGCAGGGGCCGACGAAACCGGTGACGCGCCCCGGCCGGGCGGTGAAGGACATGCCGTCCAGCGCCGCTACCGCGCCGAAGCGTTTGCGCAACCCGTCGACCTCGATACTCGCCTCCATGTGCGGAAGCGTAGGCGGCCCGGCCCGCTGGGTCGTCCCGCGCACGAGCGATCTTCCCGGCCGGGGTGCCTCCCTCGCGGGAGGGATGCAGGGTACTTGGCGGGCAGGCCACAATGGCTAGCGTGAAACAGGGCGATGACCAGCGCCGACAGGGCGAGCTCGGGTGGCGGACACGGGAGCGGGCGCAGCTGGTGGCGGGCGTGGCGCTGGCGGTGCTGGCCGTGGGCGAGGCGCTGCTGCGGGTGCGCGGCCTGTCGGTGGACGGGTGGGGGTCGGTGAGCGACATCACCCCGGCCGGAACCCGCCCGCCCTCCGGCCCGGTCCCGGCCAGCCTGGGCCCAGGCGGTCAGGGACCGGGAGGTTGGGGCTCGGGAGGTTGGGGCTCGGGGGGTTGGGGCTCGGGCGGCGCGGGGCCGTGGTTGTCGGGGCTGGTGCTGCCGCTGCTCGCGCTGGCCACCACTGCGCCGCTCGTGCTGCTGCGCGGCCAGCGGGTGGCGTGCGCGGCACTGGTGAGCGCCTCGGTGGTGCTGTCGCTGCTGGCCTTCCAGACGCTGACCGCCGCCGGGGTCGCGGCGCTGCTGCTGGCCTGTTACCTGGCCGGACGGACCGGGCCCCCGGTGGCGGCCGTGGCGGTGGCGGCGCCGTACCCGGTGATGGAGCTCATCGGCACGGCCGGGACGGCCACCGCCACGCACACGCTCGTGCTGGCCTGCCTGGCGCCCGCGACGGCGCTGGCCGCCATCGCCCGCCGCGCCCGCGCCGAGGCGCGCGAGCACACCGAGGCCCGGCAGGTCATCGCCGACTCGCTGCTGGAGCACACCGCGCGCGGCGAACGCGCCCGCATCGCCCGCGAACTGCACGACGTGGTCGCCCACCACATCTCCATGGTCGCCGTGCAGGCCGAGACCGCCCGCGTCAGCGTCGCCGGAATGCCGCCCGCCGGGGCGCAGCGGCTGTCGGCCATCGGCGACACCGCCCGCGCGGCGCTCACCGAGATGCGGCGGCTGCTCGGGGTGCTGCGCGAGGACGCCGGAGCGGGCGCCGCGGCCCGCCGCCCACAGCCGGGGCTCGGCCTGGGCGAACTCAACGACCTGCTGGACGAGGCCCGCCAGGCCTCCGGCACCGGCATGCGGCTCATCCTGCGGGGCACACCGGCCGCGCTGGATCCGGGGGTGGAGCTGGCGGCGTACCGGATCATTCAGGAGGCCCTCACCAACGCCCGCCGCCACGCGCCCGGCGCCGCCGTCGACGTGCGCCTGGACTACGGCGGCCAGGGCCTGCGCGTGAGCGTGCGCGACAACGGCCCGGGCCCCTCCGGCGGCGACGCCCGCGGCCCTTCCGGCCGCGACGGCCCGGCGGGCGGCGACGGCCACGGGCTGGCGGGCATGCGTGAGCGTGCCGCCGCCGTCGGCGGACGCCTCAGCACCGGAGCCGCCCACGGCGGCGGCTTCCTCATCGAAGCCCACCTGCCGGGAAAGGAGAGGCCATGAGCCAGATCCGCATCGTGGTCGCCGACGACCATCCGGTCGTGCGCACCGGCTACGCGGAGATGCTCGGCACCCAGCCCGGCTTCACCGTCGTCGCCACCGCCGCCGACGGCGCCGAGGCGGTGCGGCTCTGCCGCGAGCACGCGCCGGACGTGGTCCTCATGGACGTGCGCATGCCCGGCATGGACGGCATCGAGGCCACCCGCCGTCTGGCCGCCGCCGGTGCGGGGCCGCGGGTGCTGATCCTGACGACGTTCGACCTCGACGAGTACGTCTACGACGCGCTGCGGGCCGGAGCCAGCGGCTTCCTGCTGAAAGACGTCACCGCCGAGCGCCTGTTCGAGGCGGTACGCGTCATCGCGGCCGGTGACGCCCTGCTGGCCCCGGCGGTCACCCGGCGCCTGATCAGCGAGTTCGCCCAGCTGCGTCCCCAGCAGGACTCCTCGGCGGCGGCCTCGCTGCGCGCGCTGACGCCCCGCGAGACCGAGGTGCTGCGCCTGCTGGCCGAAGGCCTGTCCAACCCGGAGATCGCGCTCCGCCTGACGGTCACCGAGGAAACGATCAAAACCCACGTCAGCCGCATCCTGACCAAGCTCGGCCTGCGCGACCGCACCCAGGCCGTGGTCACCGCCTACGAGAGCGGCCTGGTCATCCCCGGCTCCCGCCCCGGCTAGCCGTTCTCGCGGCCGGCTCTAGAACGTGAACCCGCCCGGCCGGCCGTTGCGGTCGGCGATCAGCCCGGCCAGGGTGGCCACGGCGATCTCCGGCGGGCTCTGGGAGCCGATGTTCAGGCCGATCGGCCGGTGCACGCGGGCGATCTGGGCGTCGTCCACGCCGAGGTCACGCAGCGCCCGTACGTGCGGGCCGGTGTGGCGGGGGCTGCCCATGATGCCGATCCAGCGGGCCGGTGTCGCCAGCAGGTCGCGCAGGAGGGGGCCGATCTCCTCGCGGTGGTGGTCGGTGAGCACGACGTCGGTGCCGGCGTCGAGGTAGGGGCCGGGTTCGCGTTCGGCCGGGTGGCCGGGCAGGGCGCGGGCGGGGTCGGGCTCCAGCAGGACCGTGTGGAAGCCGAGCTCGGCGCCGTAGCGGAGCAGGCATTCGGCCACCGGCGAGGCGAAGACCGCCACCAGGGTGCGCGCCTGCCGATCGGCGGGGGCGTGGCCGTGGGCGGCCTCGCACGCCGGGTCGTGGTCGTGACCGTGCGTCATGACGGCAGTCTGCGGGGTGCGGGCGTGTCATGACAAGCGGCAGGTGACCTCCTGGGCCATCGCGTTCTGGGGCTGTTCGGCGGTGGCGTCGCGGCCGGGGTACTTCCACTGGCACACCGTCGTGGGGGAGATCTTGGCGTTCGAGCCGCCCATGCACCACAGGTTGGCCCAGCCGCCGCCGGCCATGCTGGCGCCCTGGGTCTTGCAGTAGGCGTGGGCGTCGTCGAGGGTGATGGGCGCCTGTGAGGGCGCGGGCGGGTCGCTCGCGGGCGGGGTGGTCTTGGTGGGTTTGGCCGTGGGCTTCTGCGTGGGTTTGCGGGTGGGCGCGGCGCCGGTGGGCTCGACGGGCTCCTGCGTGCGGGGCGCCTTGCGGGTGGCGCTCGGGGTAGCGCGGTGCGGGGAAGCGCCGGGTGTGGGTACGGCCTTGGCCGACTGCGAGCGTTTCGTGGCCCCGGGCGCCGGGGTGCCGTGGTCGGCCGGGGTGGCGCCCACGGGCGTGGAGGGTCCCGGCGTGGAGGGTGCCGGCGTGGGGGATCCGGCGGCCGGGACGGAGGCCTTCGCGGCGGCCGGGGTGGTCAGGGCGGCGTGGTTGCCGGAGGCGCCGGGCGCCAGCACGAAGTAGCCGGTGACCGCGGCGGCCAGCAGGACGGCGCCCGCCGTACCGAGGACAAGGCCGCGGCGCGCCCTCCCGCGCGCGGGCGGGAGGGTCACCGGCGTCGTGGGTGAACCCGCGGCGGCGGGAAGGCCGGGAACGTCCGGGGCGGCGAAGCCGGTGGCGGCGCTGCGGCGGACCGGGACGGTGTCCCACGCGGGCGGCGGCAGCGCCCGCAGGCGCTCGATCACCTGGGCCGCGGTGGGCCGCCGCTCGGGGTCCTTGGCCAGGCACTCCCCCAGCAGCAGGCGCAGCGGGCCGTCCAGCTCGCCGAGGTCGGGCTCGCCCTGCAGGATGAGGTGCAGGATGCCCGGGATGGAGTCGCCGACGAAGGCCCGCTGGCCGGTGGCGGCGTAGACCATGGTCGCGCCCCAGGCGAAGATGTCGGCGGCCGGGCCGATGTCGCCGCCGGCGATCTGCTCGGGCGCCATGTAGGCGGGGCTGCCGATGGGCTGGCTGCTGACCAGCGACTGGCTGAGGTCCAGGGCGCGGGCGATGCCGAAGTCGATGACGACGGGCCCGTCGGGTCCCAGCAGCACGTTGCCGGGTTTGAAGTCGCGGTGGACGACGCCGGCCTCGTGGATGGCGGCCAGCGCGGTCGCGGTGTTGACGGCCAGGCGTTGCAGCGCGGCGGCGCCGCGGGCGCCGTTGTCGCGCACGGAGGTCTGCAGCGACGGCCCCTGCACGTACTCGCTGACGATGTACGGCCGCGCCCCCACGAACCCGGAGTCCAGCACGTGCGCGGTGCAGAAGGGCGCCACCCGCTTGGCGGTCTCCACCTCGCGCAGGAAGCGCTGCTGTTCGCGCAGGTCGGCGATCAGGTGCGGATGCAGGAGCTTGATCGCGACCGGTGCGTCTTCGCCGGTGCGCCCGATGTAGACGGTGCCCTGCCCGCCCGCACCCAGCCGCCCTTCCAGGCGGTAGGGCCCCACCGCCCGGGGGTCCTCGTCCAACAGGGCCAACACCTCGGGCACCGAGCCTCCAGCCAGTAACGTGGGCCAAGATCGTACCAAAGCAGGAGCGATGCCAGTTAAGGGACGAGTCAGAGGCTTTAAGCAACCCAGGTTGCTCAAGGCGGCTTAGTCAACTACAGTTGCTCCCATGTCCGCTGAAGAGATCCCTGCTCCCTCCGACCCCGCCGACGGCCTGGCCGCGGTGGCGGCCCTGCGGCGGCTGGCCGACCAGCTGGAGGACTCCGCCGTCGAGCAGGCGATGCGGGCGGGCTGGAGCTGGCCACAGGTCGCCGAGGCACTCGGAGTGACCCGCCAGGCAGTCCACAAGAAGCACGCCAAGCGGCTCATCGCCGCGGGCGTCCAGCTGAGGAGGCGCTGAGCCGTGACCCCCTTCGACCACTACTTCCACACGATCATGACCCAGGGAGAATACGAAGCCCACCGGGACCACTCGGCCACCGTCGAGGCCCATCACCTGCTGCTGGCCATCGCCGGCCACGAGGGCACCACCGCCCACCGGCTCCTGGCCGAGGTGGGCCTGGACCGCGGCGGCGTGCGCGCGGCGCTGGATCGCGAGTTCGAGCACAGCCTCAACGCCGTCGGCATCTCCGCCGCCGCCTACCACCTGCCCCCGGCCGGCGGGGCGCCCAAGTCCCCCGGCATGGGCGCCTCGGCCAAGCTCGCGCTCGAGCGCGCCTTCACCACCGTCCGCAAGAAGGACCTCGACTCCGCCCACCTGCTCGCGGGCATCCTGCGGGCGCAGGTCGGCACCGTGCCGCGCGCCCTGGCCCTGTCGGGCGTCGACCGCGAGGCCCTGCTGGAGCGCGCCCAGGCCACCTGACCCGGGCCACCCGGCTCCCCCTCCCGTTTCGCCGCATCACGCGGAACGGTCCTGCCGTCATGGGTTAGTAAGCACTCACTCACCTCACAGGAAGAATTCCGCCATGCCCTCCGGCACACCCGTGCTGGACGTCGACGGCCTGCGCATGCGCTACGGCAGCACCGACGTCCTGCACGATGTCACCTTCCAGGCCCGCCACGGCGAGGTCCTGGCCCTGCTCGGCCCCAACGGCGCCGGCAAGACCACCACCATCGAAATCCTCGAAGGCTTCCGCAGCCGCTCGGCCGGCCGCGTCCAGGTCCTCGGCGCCGACCCCGCCGACGGCGGCGAACGCTGGCGCGCCCGCGTCGGCGTGGTCCTGCAGTCCTGGCGCGACCACGGCAAATGGCGCGTACGCGAACTGCTGGCCCACCTCGCCACCCACTACACCGCCTACACCCGGCCCTGGGACCCCGACGAGCTCATCGCGGCGGTCGGCCTCACCCCGCACGCCGGCAAGAAGATCAAAACGCTCTCCGGCGGCCAGCGCCGCAGGCTCGATGTCGCCATCGGCATCGTCGGCCGGCCCGAGCTGCTGTTCCTGGACGAGCCCACCGCGGCCTTCGACCCCGCCGCCCGCCACGACTTCCACGAACTCGTCCGCGGCCTGGCCGGCGACCAGCACACCACGATCCTGCTCACCACCCACGACCTGGCCGAGGCCGAGAAGCTCGCCGACCGCATCGTCATCCTGGACGGCGGCCGCGTCATCGCCGACGGCAGCGCCGCCGAACTGGCCCGCGGCATCGCCGGCCACGACGAGGTCCGCTGGGTGCACGAAGGCCGCCGCCACACGCACAGGAGCGCCGACTCCACCGCCTTCGCGCGCGAGCTGTTCGCCCGCCACGGCGCCGCCGTACAGGAACTGGAGGTGCACCGCGCCTCCCTGGAACAGACCTACCTCGCGCTGGTACGCCACGCGGAACAGGAGAGCCGATGAACGCCGTGGTCCTGCGCGCCGGGTGGCGGCGCGGCGTGATCGAGCTGCGCCAGTCCTTCACCAACGGGCCCGACCTGTTCAGCCACCTGCTGTGGCCGGTGCTGATGCTCGTCGTCATGTACTTCCTGCGCGAGAGCTCCTTCGGCTCCTCCGGCCTGCTGCTGGGCACCCTCGCCCTGCCGAGCGTCCTGGGCATGAACGCCGCGCTCGGCCTGGTCAGCCTCAGCCAGCAGCTCACCTACGAACGCGAGGACGGCACGCTGCTGCGCGCCAAGGCCACCCCGCACGGCATCCAGAGCTACCTGGTGGGCAAGGTCGTCTCGGTCTCCGGCGGCCTGCTGGCCGACCTGGCGATCTTCCTCGTGCCCGGCCTGCTGATCGTCAAGGGCCTGGACCCCGGCGCGGCCTCCTGGCCGGCGCTGCTGGGGGTACTGGCGCTGGGCATGGTGGCCACGCTGCCGATCGGCGCGGTGCTGGGCTCGGTGTTCCCCAGCGCCCGCGGTCAGGGACTGCTGCAGCTGCCGATCCTCGGCATGGTCGCGATCTCCGGCATCTTCTACCCGATCACCACGCTGCCGGAGTGGGTGCAGTGGATCGCCCAGGCCTTCCCCTTCTACTGGCTGGGCCTGGGGATGCGTTCGGCGCTGCTGCCGGACACGGCGGTCATGGTCGAGATCGGCCAGTCCTGGCGGCATCTGGAGACGGCCGGCGTACTGGCCGCCTGGGCGGTGCTCGGCCTGCTGCTGGCTCCGGTGGTGCTGCGCAGGATGGCGCGCGGGGAGTCCGGCTCCAGCGTGGCCGAGCGCCGCGACAAGGCCCTGCAGCGCGCGATGTGACCTGCGAGCGAGCGATGTGACCTACAGCGAGCGCAGGCCGCGCATCGCCAGCTCGGCCGCCCCGTCGCCGGCCTTCAGCCGCTCCTGTTCGGAGTGGCCGAGCTCGTGGCTGACCAGCGAGGCGGCCTGCAGCGCGCCCATGAGGGCGCCTATCGCGGCCGCCGCGGTGACCTGGTCGATCTCCTCGGGGAAGGTCTCGGCGAACGCGGCCGCGATCTTGCGCTGCAGGTCGAGCAGCACCATCAGCGCCCTGGCCTGCACCGAGGGCACGGTCATGACGAGCGTGCGGTAGAGCGCGGCCCACTCCGGCTCGTCGCTGAGCGGGCCGTGGTCGAGGAACCGGGCCACGACCTCTTCGTAGGTGCGCAGCAGCAGGTCGGAAATGGCCTCGTCGGGGCGGCGGCCGGCCAGCACCTCCAGCGTCACCTCGTAGTAGTCGCCCGCGGCGAAGAAGACCACGTCCTCCTTGCTCGGGTAGTGGTTGAAGAACGTCTTGGTGGCCACGTCGGCCGCGGCGGCGATCTGGGCGACCGTGGTCTGCTCGAATCCCCGCTCGGCGAACAGCCGGAAGGCCGCCTCGGCGATGAGCTCCCTGGTCTGCCGCTTCTTGCGCGCGCGGCGCGTCTCCTCCATACGCGAACCTTACACCATCAGCATATTTACATTGGTTGTAACTTTACTTCGAGTGGTGTTACCTGGAGGCATGATGCCTCTGCAACCCCCGGCCGAGCGCCCCTTCGACCCGCCCGACGAACTGGCCCGGCTGCGCGCCGAGTGCCCCGTCAGCCCGATGACCTACCCCGACGGGCACGAGGGCTGGCTGGTCACCAGCCACCAGCTGGTCCGCGCCGTCCTGGCCGACCGGCGCTTCAGCCACCGCGCCGACCTCGTGCACACCCCCATGCCCGGCGCGGGCGCCCGCGCCCCCCTGCAGCCGGCCCCGCCCGGCGCGTTCCTGGCCATGGACCCGCCCGAGCACACCCGCTACCGTCACCTGCTCACCGGCGAGTTCACGGTACGGCGCATGCGGCAGCTGACCGGCAGCATCGAAGCCGTCGTGGCCGATCACCTGGACGCCATGCTGGCCAAGGGCCCGCCCGCCGACCTCGTCGCCGACTTCGCCCAGCCGATCCCCGGCGTGGTGATCTGCGAACTGCTCGGCGTGCCCGACGACGCACGCGAGCGCTTCCGCCACCACATGCCCATCTTCGGCAGCACCCGCGCCAGCCAGGAGGACAAGGCCGCCGCCTTCGCCGCCGCCACCGGCTCCATCGCCGAACTGATCGCCGCCAAACGCGCCCACCCCACCGACGACCTGCTCAGCGGCCTGGTCACCGGCGGCGAACTCAACGACGAAGAACTCGTCACCATCGCCTTCCTGCTCATGGGCGGCGGCTTCGACACCACCGCCAACATGCTCGCCCTGGGCGCCTGGACGCTGATGCGCAACCCCGGCAGCATCGAGAAGCTACGGCGCGAGCCCGGCCCCGCGGTGGAGGAACTGCTGCGCTACCTCAGCATCATCCCCGCCACCGCGCGGGCCGCGCTGGAGGACGTCGAACTCGGTGGCCGGCTCATCCGCGAAGGGCAGACGGTCACCGTCTCCATCCCGGCCGCCAACCGCGACCCCGCGCACTTCCCCGACCCCGACCGCCTCGACCTGGACCGCTCGACCGCCGGGCACCTCGCCTTCGGGCACGGCATCCACCAGTGCCTCGGCCAGCAGCTGGCCCGGGTGGAGATGACCGCCGGGCTGCCGGCGCTGTTCGCCCGCCTGCCCGGGTTGCGGCCGGCCGTACCGGATGAGGAGGTGCCGCTGCGCACGGACATGATGATCTACGGCCTGCACGCGCTGCCGGTCACCTGGGAGGCGGTTTAGCCGATGCGTGTCGTCGCCGGCCGGCAGCGGTGCGTCGGGGCGGGGACACCCCCGTGATCGCGGCCGACCTCCTGTCCCGGCCCGGTTCCCGCCGGAAAAGAGTTCACGGACTGAGGTGGGGCGTGGTCGTCGCCAGCGCGGCGAACCCCAGCCTGGCCAGGATGGGCCGGCTGGTCGGCGCCGCGTCGACCTGCAGGTAGCGGTAACCGCGCGCGGCCGCCAGCCGGGCGCGGTAGGCCACCAGCGCCCGGTACAGGCCCCGCCCGCGCCAGCCCTCGACCGTGCCGCCGCTCCACAGGCTGGCGAAGTCGGTGCCCGGATGCAGCTGCATGCGCGCCGCGCTGACCGGCCGCCCCTCCGCCATCGCCACCACCGCCTCGACCTCCTGCGGCCGCTCGGCCAGCTGGGTCAGCAGCTGGTGACGCACCCGTGAGGAATCCCCGCCGAAAGCCTGCTCGTGCACGGCGGCCATCAGCTCCACCCCGGCCGCGTCACGCACCGGCCGCAGCTCCACCCCGCCCGGCACCTGCTCGCTCAGGCTCAGCTCGCCGATGCGGCCCACCATGAGCGTCTCCGCCTCATCGGCCACGAACCCCGCCGCGGCCAGCCGCCGCGCCAGGTCTGCCGGGCGGTCGTGGCTGTAGAGCTTCCATTCGAAGGTACGGCCCAGCCCGCCGTAGAAGGCGAGCTGCTCGGCGATGACGGCATCGGCCCCGGCCGCGTCCAGGTCGGACCACAGGATGCCGTTCCAGTCCTCGGGCCCGCCCACCTGGCGTACCACCGAGCCGGTCCACTCCACCCGGACGCCCGGGGCGTCGGGCCGCGCCTGCCGGCGCATCTGCAGGTCGAAAAGCGGCAACATCACGCGCCCCACCCTAATGCCCGATTCGGCCGAGATCGCGACGGCGGCGGTCTCCCCCGCCGGTTGAAGGTTGGCCGCCTGCCGGCCCTGCTGGAGGCGGGCCAGGGTTCCGGGGGGCGTTCAACGAAACGCTGGAAGACATGGATCTCGCACATCGGCGGACACTGGCGGCCGTCAGCGCCGCCCAGCTCCTCGTCGTCCTGGACGGCACCATCGTCAACATCGCCCTGCCCACCGCCCAGCAGGCGCTGGGCCTGACCGACGCCAACCGGCAGTGGGCGATCACCGCCTACGCGCTGGCCTTCGGCGGGCTGCTGCTCATCGGCGGCAGGGTCAGCGGCGCGCTCGGGCACCGGCGCGCCTTCGTCATCGGCCTGGCCGGGTTCGCCGCCGCCTCGGCGCTGGGCGGGGCGGCTACCGGCCCCGCCACGCTGTTCGCGGCGCGGGCGCTGCAAGGGGTCTTCGCCGCCCTGCTCGCGCCCGCCGGGCTGTCGCTGCTGACGACCACGTTCACCGAGCCGCGCGAGCGGGGGCGGGCCTTCGGTGCCTTCGCCGCGGTCGGCGCCGCCGGGTCGGCGATCGGCCTGGTGGCCGGCGGGCTGCTGACGGAGTACACGAGCTGGCGCTGGTGCCTGTACATCAACGTGCCGATCGCGCTGCTGGCCGCCGCGGCCATGACCGGGACCGGCCGCGAGAGGCGCCCCGCGGCGCGGGGACGGCTGGACGTGCCGGGCGGGCTGCTGAGCGTGGCGGGGTTCGCCGCCCTGGTCTACGCCTTCAACGAGGCCGAACCGCTCGGCTGGGGCGCGCCGAAGGTGCTCGGGCTGCTGGCGGGCGGGGTCGTGCTGCTGGCGGCGTTCGTCGTGGTGGAGAGGCGGGCGCCCGAGCCGCTGCTGCCGATGCGGGTGCTGCTGGACCGCGCGCGGGCCGGGGCGTTCGTGGCGATCACCCTGATGTTCGTGGCCATGTTCGGCTTCTACCTGTTCATGAGCTACTACACCCAGGCCACGCTCGGCTATACGCCCGTCCAGGCCGGGCTGGCGCTGATCGTCAACGCGGTCGCGGCCCTGGCCGGAGCCTCCCTCATCGCCGGACGGCTGCACGGGCGGGTGCCGCCCGGGGTGCTGATCGTGGCGGGTCTGCTGGCGGCCGCGGCCGGGATGTTCGTGCTGACCCGGCTGGAGGCGGGCTCCACGGGCGTGCTCGCCGGGTACCTGCTGCCCGCGCTCGTGCTCACCGGGCTCGGGCTCGGCTGCGTGCTGCCCCCGACCGCCGCGCTGGCCACGGCGGGGCTGCGCGGGCACGACGTCGGCGCCGCCTCGGCCGCCTACAACGCCGCCCAGCAAGTGGGCGCGGCGCTCGGGGTCGCGCTGCTCAACACCGTGGCCGCCGCGCACGCCGCGGCGGTGCCCGGGTACGTGGCCGCGCTGGGGCTGGCGCTGGCGATCTTGCTGGTGGCCGCCCTGCTCACGGCGCTGCTGCTGCGCCCGCGCCGGGCGCCGAGCCGTCCGGCCCCTGACCTGTCCGGCCCCTGACCCGGACGGCTCGGCTCTGCGGCGCTAGAGCGCGGGCGCGTACCGGCTGGCCGGGCGGGGCAGGCCGTAGTGCTCGCGCAGCGTGGCGCCGCCGTACTCGCTCCTGAACAGCCCGCGCGAGCGCAGCAGGGGCAGGACGTGGTCGGCGAAGACCTCGAAACCGCCGTTGAGGTAGGGCGGCATGACAGGTGCCCTGTCTCAACGGGCCTCGCCCCTCACGCCGAGCGCGCGCAGCAGCTCGGACCTGATCTCGCTGCGGCTCCTGGCGCCGTCCAGGCGCTGCTCGGCGGCGATCCGGCCGTGCGTGAGCACCAGGATCCGGTCGGCCAGGGCGATGGCCTCGTCCACGTCGTGGGTCACCAGCAGGACGGCCGGGCGGTGCTGCTCGTACAGGCGGCGCAGCAGCGCGTGCATCTTCAGCCGGGTCAGCGCGTCCAGCGCGCCGAACGGCTCGTCGGCCAGCAGCAGGCGTGGCTCGCGCACCAGCGAGCGGGCCAGCGCGACCCGCTGCTGCTCGCCGCCGGACAGCTCGCTGGGCCAGGCGCGCTCGCGCCCGCCGAGCCCGACCTCCTCCAGGCCGGCGCGGCCCTTGGCCTCGGCCCCGTCCAGGCCCAGGACCACGTTGTCCAGCACCCGCTGCCAGGGCAGCAGCCGGGCGTCCTGGAAGACGACCGAGACCTGCCCGGGCACCTCCACGCGGCCGCTGCCGGCCACGTCGTGGTCGAGCCCGGCCAGGGCGCGCAGCAGCGTGCTCTTGCCCGAACCGCTGCGGCCGAGCAGCGCCACGAACTGCCCCGCGGGGATCTCCAGGTCGAGGGCGTCCAGGATGACGCGCTCGCCGTAGGAGCGGGTCATCCCCTCGACGCGTACGGCTGCCGCCGTCAGCCGGCCAGTGTCCGCCGCCATGACAGCGCCCTCCTTTCCACCAGGCGCACGGCGGCGTCGGAGAACAGGCCGAGCAGCCCGTACAGGACGATGCCGACGAGGATCACGTCGGTCTGGCCGTAGGTGCGGGCCAGGTCCATCATGTAGCCGATGCCGCTGGTGGAGTTGATCAGTTCGGCGACCACGAGGAACAGCCAGGCGGTGGTGACGGCGAAGCGCATGCCGAGCAGGAAGCCGGGCAGCGCGCCGGGCAGCACGACCTTGCGGATGAACGCCGCCCGGCCGAGCTCCACGGGCTCGGCCAGTTCGACGTAGCGCGCGTCGATGCCGCGCAGCCCGTTGTGGGTGTGGATGTAGATGGGCACGACGACGCCGAGCGCGATGACGGTGATCTTCATGCCTTCGCCGATGCCGAGCCACAGGATGAGCAGCGGCATCAGGGCCAGCGCCGGCACGGCGCGTTTGATCTGGACGGGCCCGTCGATGAGGGCCTCGCCCCAGCGGCTCAGGCCGGAGACGAGGGCGAGCAGGGTGCCGGCGGGGATGCCGAAGGCCAGGCCGAGCCCGACCCGCCGGAGGGAGGACAGGAGGTGGTCCTGCAGCCGGCCGCCGGCGATGAGCTCGCCGGTGGTGGTCACGACGGTCCAGGGGGCCGACAGGAAACGGGGGTCGAGCACGCCGGTGGCCGAGCCTGCCGCCCAGGCGGCCACCAGCAGGAGCGGGCCGTACAGGAAGCCGAGGCGCAGGGGGCGGCCGGGGCGCAGGCTGCGGCGGGCGCGGGCCCGGACGAGGGTGCCGGGCGGGGTGGCGAGGAGCATCAGGCACCGTCCCTGACGGTCTGGAAGCGCAGGTCGTAGAGGTCGGCGGCCTTCAGGGGCCGGTTGCCGGTCTCGGCGGCGAGGATGTCGATGGTCTCCTGGTGGCGGGCGACGGCCTGGCTCCAGTCGGTGGGCAGGTCGGGTTCGCCGGCCAGGTCGACCAGGTACCGGCCGTCATCCGGGGTGAGTCCCTGGTCCTTGACGTAGTAGCCCTCGATCCATTCCTTGGGGTGCTCGTGGACCCAGCGGGAGGCGCGGACCCAGGCCGCGACGTACTCGCGCAGCGCCGCCGCCTTGCCCGGGTCCCGCAGGGTTTCGGCGCGCACATACAGGTGGCTGGGGTCATCGCGCAGCCCGTGGCGGATGGTGGTGGCGCCGTCCTTGCCGAACGTGGCCGTGTAGCGCTTGATGTTGACGCCGCCGATGGGCGCGACGTCGACCTGCCTGGCGGCCAGGGCGTTGGGGTAGACGTCGCCGGTGCTGGGCAGTTCGACGAGGGTGACGTCCTGCTTGGTGAGGCCGGCCTTCTTCAGCACCTTGAGCACCAGCGCGCCCTGTGCCTGGCCGGGGCTGTAGGCGATCTTCTTGCCGCGCAGGTCCGCCAGGGTCTTGACGTGCGCGCCGGGGGCGATGCCGAGCTCGTAGGTGGGATGGGCGAGCGGATCCTTCCTGAACCGCGAGGCGATGATCTTCACGGGGAGCCCGGTCCAGGTGGCGTGGATGGCCGGGATCTCGGCGACCGCCCCCACGTCGAGGGCGCCGGCGCGGAAGGCCTCGGAGGTCTGCGGGCCGCCGCTGAGGTTGGCCCACTCGATCGGGAAGGAGAACGTGCCGATCTCGCCGGACAGCTCCAGCGCGATCTTGGTCGGCGGGTCGCCGACGATCAGCTTGGTCCCCCGGGGCACGGTGGTGGGCAGCGGCGCGTCGGGGGCCAGGGCCTGCTGGGTGCTGCCGTCCGCCTGGCCGCAGGCGGCCAGGAGCACGGACAGGAGGAGTACGGCCGGCAGAGGGCGGGGATGTGCGGGCATGCGGAATCGTCCTTCGACGGAAAAGAGCAGACAGACGGGTTACGGCATGCGGCGGATCGGGTCCGGCGCCAGGACCGGCGACACTGTGTGCTGGCGACGCGGCAGTAGTCGATGTGCGCGCGACGGGTCAGGCCTGGACTCACGATCTTCACGATAGGCGGGCCCGCTCCTAATGGCAATATTTCCTACCTGATTTCTAGGAAATATACGCTGACCTCCATGAAGATCAGGACAGGTACGTCACAGGACGTGGCGGCGGTACTCGGGATGTTCGACAGCGCGGTGGCCTGGCTGGTGGCGCACGGCCGCGCCGGCCAGTGGGGCAGCGAGCCGTTCAGCGCCAACCCCCAGCGCCACGCGCAGGTGCGCGGATGGGCCGAGGGTGAGGGCATGCGGATCGCGGAGGTGGAGGGTGAGCCGGCCGGGTGCGTGGTGGTCGGCGCGGCCAACCCGTATGTGGATCCGGCTCCCGAGCCGGAGCTGTACGTGCAGGCTTTGGTGATCGACCGGCGCTTCTCCGGTCATGGGGTGGGCGGCTCGCTGCTGGACCTGTCGCTGCGTGAGGCCCGCGAGCGGCAGGTGAAGCTGTTGCGCGTGGACTGCTACGCCGGTGACGACGGCCGGTTGATCGCCTACTACGAGCGCTGGGGCTTCACCCGGGAGAAGCCGTTCAGCGTCGGCGCGTGGCCGGGCATGATCTTGCGCCGCGAGGTCGCCTGAGGCTCACTCGCACCCTTCGAACTGCGGCACCGAGGTGGCAAGCCGCAGGCCCGTCGAACCGAAGCGCGCCCGCAGGAGCGTGGCCGCCGCGCCGCTCTGGTACATGGCGGTCAGGGCCCGGTTGACCTCCTCGCACCCTGCCACGTCACCGCGCGCCAGCGCGATGCCGTAGCGCTCCTCGGTGAAGGGCGCGTTCACGATGGTGAACGCGCCCCTGTCGGCGGCGGCGAACCCCGCGAGGATCAGATCCCCGGTGGAGACGGCGTCCACCCGGCCCGCGCGCAGCAGCTCCACGCACGCGCTGTAGGTGGCCGCCGGGACGAGGTCGGCCATCACCCGGCGCCCCTCGACGATGCGCGAGGCGGAGATCGACCCCTTGGCCTGGCACAGCCTGCGCCCGCGCAGGTCACGCACCCCGCGGATGTCCGTGGTCCGCGCGCGCACGAGGATGTCCTGGTGGGAGACGTAGTACGGCCCGGCGAAGGTCACCTCGGCCTTGCGCTGCGGGCTGATGGAGAAGGTGGCGATCACCATGTCCACCTCGCCGGAGTTCAGCTTGTCCTCGCGCCCCTCCGACGTGGTCGGGACGAAGGTGACCTTCTTCCCCAGATGCGCCGCCACATAGGAGGCCACATCCACGTCGAACCCCTCGAACCTCCCGCCCGCGGTCTTGAACCCGAGGCCGGGCTGGTCCGGTTTCACCGCGACGACCAGCTCGTCCTTGTCCAGGATCGACGCAGGGCCGCCCGGCTGCGTGCCGCATCCGGCCACCGCCAGCGCCGCGGCGAGCAGGACGATCTTGCCTCTCATCTCACCGGAGCGTAGGCACCGGCCGTGAACGCCGCGTGAACGCCCGGTGGCGCCTACGGCACCGCTGCGGGTATGGCGGCGATCACGCCTTGCCGCGCAGGGCGCTGCCCTTCTTCCACTGCTTGAACGACATCTGCCAGAAGCCCCAGCCGTTGTTCCACTCCAGCTCGCGGTTGGTGCCGACGATGTCGACGACGTCACCGCGCTGCATGGTGTCGTGGAACCACCTGGCCTGGTCGGGCCGGGAGTTGATGCAGCCGTGGCTGACGTTGCGCACGCCCTGCGCCCAGACGTTGTTCTTGGCGTGGACGTACTCGCCGGAGTTGGAGATGCGCACCGCGTGGTTGATCATCACGTCGTAGTAGCCCGGGTCGCCCTTCTTGCGGCCGGGGGAGATCATGCGCACCGGATTGCCACGCTCCATCGTCAGATGGATGCCCGAGGTGGTCGTGTACTCCCGGGTGGTGGCCATGCCGGCGCTGATGCGCATGGTCTGCTTGCGCTTGCCGTCGACGTAGACGTACATCATCTTCTTGCGGGTGTCGATCTTGCTGATCTGCTTGGCGCCGATCCGCAGCGTGGTCTCGTGGTCCTTGCCGCCGTACAGGCCCTTGCCGCCCTTGATGCCCTCGATGTCGGCGTGGAACTTGATCTTCTGGTGCGCCGGCCAGTACTTGGCGGTGCGGTAGATCACGTAGGTGTCGTCGATCCAGCGCCAGGCGCCCTCGACGGGCTTTTCCGCCTCGACCTTCAGCGCGGCCTCGACGCTCGCCTTGTCCTTGATCGGCTGGTCGAAGCGGACCATGATCGGCGCCCCCACGCCGATCTTCTCGCCCTTGGCGTTGGGCGTGACGTCCACGACCTTGAACACCCGCTCCGGCTTCAGCGTCTTGAACGCGCTGGCGGCCTGCGTGACCCCCGACTTGGCGGTGACGTTGTAGTCGGTGGACGGCTTGAGCGGGCTCTGGGAGACCCAGCGCGTCTTGTCGGCGCTGAACTTGCCCTCGATCTGCTCGGTCCCGGCCTGCACCACGACCTCGTCCAGCACACCGCCGGCCGCCTCGACGACGACCTTCTTGTCCGGGCTGACCTTGGCGCTGCCCTGCTCAGGCGTGATCTTGATGACCGGCGCCTGCGGTGTCGTCGCCGCCTGACCGGGCTTGCCCTGCTGCCCCGGGCCGGCCGGAGCGCCGCCCGAACACGACGCCGTCAACGCGGCGGCCGCCAGCAGCGCCACGCCCGCCGCGGGTCTCCTCCAACCGGGCACAGTACTCACAACGGACCTCTCCCCCATTTACCTAAAACAACTCTCAAAACCTTAATGCTCCTGCATGTATGACGCAGATTCATTCGGGAGAGTTCGGTCACATTTCGATCACTCAGTGACGTCAAGCGCAGGTCAAGAACGGGTCAAGCCCGCTGGTACGACGTACCCTGGCCGGATGCTCTCCCCCGGACCGCAAAGGATTGGCAAACGGCTCGCCTGGCTCGACGCGCTGCGCGGGCTGGCGGCCGTCCTGGTGGTCTACGAACACGCCGTCGCCGGCCTCTCACCCTCCGTGCACGCCGCCAGCGGCGCCTGGTTCGCCGCCGGGTGGTGCGGCGTCATGGTGTTCTTCCTGGCCAGCGGCTACATCGTGCCCGCCTCGCTGGAACGCCGCGGCGAGGTGCGCGCGTTCTGGATCGGCCGCGTCTTCCGCCTCTACCCGCTGTGGGCGCTGTGCATGGCCGGCGCGCTGCTCCTCCTGCCCGTCACCGGCTCCCCGCTGGCCCACCTCAGCATGCTGCAGGACCTGCTCGGCACCCCGAGCGCGGTCAGCGTGCTCTGGACCCTCTCCTACGAGATGGCCTTCTACCTGCTGCTCACCGCCCTGTTCACGCTCGGCGCGCACCGGCGCAGCGCCGAGATCGCGCTGGGGCTGGCCGCCGTCGCGCTGGCCGGCGCGGCGTTGCTGCCCACCGGCGCCCTCACGGGCGCCGCCCTGCCCGCCCTGGCCGTGATCGCCGCGGGCCTGGCCGCCGTCCTGGGCGGCGATGGTCCGGTACGGCAGGCCGGCGCGGCCGTCCTCCTCGTGGCGGTCACCGCCCTGCTGGCCCTCAACGGCCGGTTGCCCGCCTGGCAGAGCCTCATCGTCGTGGCCACGATGTTCTCCGGCACCGCCCTGTACCGGGCCGAGCAAGGACAGATCACCTGGGCACGGGCGTGGATCGTGCTGGCCGTACCGGTGACCGGGGTGCTGCTGTCGCCGGGCACCAACCTCAAGACCGCCTTCGTGGCCGCCTGGGCGATCTTCCTCGCCGGGATGGCGCTGCGCGGGCGGGGCGTGCCGTACGTGCTGAGCTGGCTCGGACTGGTCAGCTACTCGGTCTACCTGCTGCACCCGCTGCTGCTGCGGGTGATGCCGGCGCTGTGGGCGGTGCCGGCCACGTTCGCGCTCAGCGCGCTCACCTGGCGCTGGGTGGAAGCGCCCGCCC
This sequence comes from Nonomuraea sp. NPDC050394, assembly GCF_044459065.1. Lineage (NCBI taxonomy): Bacteria > Bacillati > Actinomycetota > Actinomycetes > Streptosporangiales > Streptosporangiaceae > Nonomuraea > Nonomuraea sp. NPDC050394. The sequence goes on from NZ_JBITIO010000012.1 coordinate 266,608, forward strand.
AGCGTCTGGGCCGGCGTCTGGTGACAGCCGATGGGTGAGCCCGGTGTGGCGCCGCCCCGCGCCGCGGGTACGCACCGCCTGGGCCAGCGCCCGGCGTGAGCCCACGATGACCACGAGCTTCTTGGCCCGGGTGATGGCGGTGTAGAGCAGGTTGCGCTGCAGCATCATCCACGCGCTGGTCGCCAGCGGCACCACCACGCACGGGTACTCGCTGCCCTGCGAGCGGTGGATGGAGACCGCGTAGGCGTGGGCGAGCTCGTCCAGCTCGTCGAAGGAGTAGTCGACGCTCTCGTCCTCGTCGGTGAGCACGCTCAGCCGGTGCTCATCCGGAGAGATCGCCTCCACGATGCCGACCGTGCCGTTGAACACCCCCGCGGCGCCCTTGTCGTAGTTGTTGCGCAGCTGGGTGACCTTGTCGCCGACGCGGAAGACCCGGCCGCCGTAGCGGCGCTCGGGCAGGTCCTCGCGCGAGGGGGTCAGCGCCTCCTGCAGGACGATGTTGAGCGCGCCCGCGCCTGCGGCGCCCCGGTGCATGGGCGCCAGGACCTGTACGTCACGGCGCGGGTTGAGGCCGAACTTGCGGGGGATGCGCCGGGCCACCACGTCCACGGTGAGCTGGGCGATCTCCTCGGGCTCCTCGCAGGGGAACAGGAAGAAGTCCTTCATGCCCTCCAGGACCGGGTGCCGGCCGGAGTTGACCCGGTGGGCGTTGACGACCACGCCGGACTCGGCGGCCTGGCGGAAGATCTGCGTCAGCCGTACGCGCGGGATCTCCTCCGCGGCCAGCAGGTCCTTGAGCACCTCGCCCGCGCCGACCGAGGGAAGCTGGTCGACGTCGCCGACGAACAGCAGGTGCGCGCCCGGCGCGATCGCCTTGACGAGCTTGTTGGCCAGCAGCAGGTCCAGCATCGAGGCCTCGTCGACCACCACCAGGTCGGCGTCGAGCGGGTTGTCGCGGTCGAAGGTGGCCTCGCCGCCCGGACGCAGTTGCAGCAGCCGGTGCACGGTGGTGGCCTCGTGGCCGGTCAGCTCGGCCAGGCGCTTGGCGGCGCGGCCGGTCGGGGCGGCCAGGATGACGCGGGCGCGCTTGGCCCGCGCCAGCAGCACGATGGAGCGCACGGTGAAGCTCTTGCCGCAGCCCGGCCCGCCGGTCAGTACCGCGACCTTCTCCGTCAGCGCCAGCCGTACCGCCTGACGCTGCTCGGCGGCCAGCTCCGCGCCGGTCTGGCCGTGCAGCCACTGCTCGGCGCGTTCCCAGTCGACGTCGGCGAAGGCCTTGAGCCGGTCGTGGCCGCCCCGCAGCAGCGAGGTCAGGCCGCCGGCCAGGGACAGTTCGGCACGGTGGAAGGGCACCAGGTAGATCGCCGGGACGGTGTTGTCACCGGCCGGGATCTCCTCGCGCACGACCTCCTCGGCGGCCACCGACTCCTCCAGACAGGCGGCGACCAGTTCGGCGGGCACGTCGAGGATCTTGACGGCGTCGCCGACGAGGTTGGGGGCGGGCAGGTAGCAGTGCCCGTCGTCGGCGGCCTGGGACAGGGTGTAGCGCAGACCCGCTTTGACGCGTTCCGGGCTGTCGTGGGGGATGCCGACCGCCTGCGCGATGGTGTCGGCCGTCTTGAACCCGATGCCCCAGACATCATCCGCCAACCGATACGGCTGACTTCTCACCACTTCCACCGATTTATCGCCATATTGCTTGAAGATGCGGACGGCGATCGAGGTGGAGACCCCGACTCCCTGCAGGAAGATCATCACTTCCTTGATGACCTTCTGCTCCTCCCACGCGGCGCCGATCATCTTGGTCCGCTTGGGCCCGAGCCCCGGCACCTCGACCAGCCGTCCGGGCTCGTTCTCGATCACATCCAGCGTGCCGGTGCCGAAGTGCCCGACGATCCGCTCGGCCATCTTGGGCCCGATCCCCTTGATCAGCCCGGACCCCAGATACCGCTGGATCCCCTGGATCGTCGCCGGCAGGACCGTACTGTAGGACCAGACCTCGAACTGCTTGCCGTAGCGCGGATGCGACGTCCACCGCCCGGTCAGCCGCAGCGACTCCCCGACCTGCGCCCCCAGCAGCGGCCCCACCACGGTGAGCAGCTCACTGCCCGACCGCTCGGTCGCCACCCGCGCGATGGTGTAGCCCGTTTCCTCGTTGGCATAGGTCACCCGTTCCAGCACGGCTTCAAGGACGCTGCCGGGCGGACGATCAGGTGCCATGCGGGTATTCTGCCGCAGCCCCAGCCCTCCCCGGCGCGCAGCCGTACCCACTGCCCCATGATCAGCAGGAGGCCGGGCCACTCAGGCTCGCTCCGTACCGCCGCCCGTGCGCCGACTCTGGCCGCCGACACGAGTGCCCATCTCATCCACCGACGGCCCACGGGGGGACGAAGGCGTGCCGGGCTGCTGCTGTTCGGCGTGCGCGGGCTCAAGCCCGAAGCCTTGGTCAGCGCGACGACGTTGTTCGACCTGTTGAAGATCGCGTTCGCGGTGGTGGCCGGGGTGGGCGGGCTGGTGGCCGCCAGATGTGCATCGACGTGTTGTGCGCCTACCTGCGCATGCCGCCCGCACCCGAACCTGACTCCAACGCCGCGGACACCGCCGACGCCCGTACCGCGTGGCGGTCCATGGGCGAGGTACGCGCCACCATCCTGCGTCTGATCACTGTCCATCTGAAGGCCGATGCTCCGATCCCTTGGCACGGCGTCGATCTCGACTTCACCGGAATCGCCTTCGCCACCGACGTCGACTTCAGCTACACGGTGTTCCCCGCTGGCGCCGTCCGCTTTGACCGCGCGGGGTTTCCTGCTGGCAGCGTCCGTTCTGACAGCGCGGTGTTCTCAGGCGGGATGGTCTCGTTCTACGCTGCGGAGTTCTCCGGCGGGACGGTTTCGTTCGACGAGGCGGAATTCACCGGCGCTGAGGTAGATCTCTCCAGGGTCGTCTCGTGGTCTGTGCCTCCGGCAGGTCTCCCCGGCCAAGCCCCCGGCCTCAAACTGCCGCCTTCCGCTGGCCCGCCTCCTGACCCATCGACCTCTGCCCCCTGAGGTTTCCAACCCAGCAGGACAGCTTGTCGGCTGCTTGTTGGGAGCACCGACTTATTGCTGCTTTCTCAACCCGGCTTCGCGGGCAGCGAGATCACCTGCGTGCTGCGCGGTACGGACTGTACTCAGGCCAGGGCCCGTCGAACTCGATGTCCGTGGCGCCCTCTTGGGTTGGAGCGGGCGCTCAGAAGCCGAGGGCGGTCTGCTCGGCAGGCTGGCGACCCGCTCCAGCTCGGCCGCGGAGGCGGCCGAGCCGCGCGGCAACTTCCCAACGAGCGCGGGGAGCAGGAGCGCGGCCGCGACGGCGTCCCACAGGGCGCGGTGGGGGCTGCGCTTGGGTGCGAGGGCGTGCATCTGGTCGGTCAGGCCGTACTGCGTGATCAGCCTGCTGAGGCTCCAGCGCTCCGCTTGCGGGCGCAGGTGGTTGTACAGGCGGGCAGTGTCGATCAGCGCGACGACCTCCGGGTCGGGCAGGTCGCGGTGTAGGAGCCGCCAGTCCACCGCGAGGTTGTGGCCGACGAGGATGCGCTTGTGCACGCGGGTGGTGATGTTGTCGGCGACGTCTTCGAGGGGCGGCGCGGTCAGCAGGATGGTCCCGGTCAGGTCCGGCGAGATCCACGACCGGGGGGCGATCGTCCGGCCGGGGTTGATGGTCGTCTCCCACGCTTGGGCCATGTCCGGCTGGCCGCCGGTCAGCGGGACGACCGCGATCTCCAGGATCTTCTCGCGGTCGCGATCCTGGCCACCGATGCCCTCCAGATCGAGGGCGATCAGGTTGTCGGCGGTGGTCCACGGCGGGCTCATCGGGCTTCTCCTGTGAAGGTTCGGTCGAGCTGACGACCGGCCTGGCCGCCTGAAGGGGACGCGTTGGCGTGTGCTGGACGCCCGGCAAAGGATCCAAGGGGCGGGCCTGCTGCCGGTTGATGTCGCGGGGGCAGCGCTCCAGCCGCTGCCCCCGCGACATGCCGCCCCGGCTGGGCCTGGCCGGTCGGCCGCTGTCAGCCAGGTCAGCAGGCTGGCCGACAGCATCGGGAGGGGCTTACTGGCCGATGGTCGCCGACCATCGGCCACGCCGGAGGGTGATCACCCCGTCCGGGGTGATCGTCACCCGCGCGCCGTGAAAGGGGCAGCTCGCCGTGCCGGAGCCAGAAGTCGCGTACCTGGTCGAGGTAGTCCCACAGCCTTCGCGGGCCCGACTGGTGCACCGTGACCTTTCCGTCGTGATCCTCGGCGCGGGCCCACGAACCGTCCTCGTGGCTCATCACCGCGATACGGACGCCGTCGCGCTGCTCGTAGTGGTGTTCGATGCCGGGGGCGAGGATCGTGAGCATGGTGTTGACGTCCCACGCCTCGAGCACGTCCAGCACCGGGCCGCGTCAGCGGGAGCCCGGCGGGGTCGCGGCCGCCGCGAGGGCGTGCGCATGCCTCTTCCAGTCCATAGGGAAGTATGAGCTGGTGGTCACCGGGCGCCGCCATCTGGACGGAAGAGCAGGGACGGGATGAGCGGCAGGGTGAGCGCGTCGCCCTCGCAGAAGGTTTCGGCGGGCCCGCAGTCGTTGCCGTCTGAGCCCGGGTTGCAGCCGCGCGGCTGGTGGCGGGGCACCTGGGCGAGCAGGTTGCGCCAGGTCTCCCCCGCGAAGATCTCAGCCAGCGAGTTGATGCGGACGTTGCCGGCAGGGGCAGGAACCTGGACAGGACACACATGCGGACGTCACCGTGCCAGGCGCCCACAGGGCGTCGGTGACCCGGTAGAGGTTGGTGTACACCTGCAGCTTCAGGCCGGTGCCGACGACGTGGTCGGCCAGGGTCAGGAAGCCGGGGCGCATGGTCGGCTCGCCGCCGATTATCTGGATGGTCTCGATCCCGGCCGCCGGCGCGGACGTGATGACCTTGCGCCAGCGCTGGCTGGTCATGCTGCCGTGCCCGCTGGTGGGGGGAAGCGCCGGAGTAGCAGTGGGTGCATGCGAGCTGGCAGCGGTTGGTGAGTTCCAGTTCCAGGAACGTCACCGGGTTCAGCGCGGGCACGAGCGGACTGATGACTTGTTCAGTCACGGTGGTGCCCTTCCGTGAGGGGATCTTTCCCAGCGTGGTTCTGTTCGAGGTAGTGGCCGCGGCCGTAGATGGTCAGGTGCGCGAGCTGCTCGGCGAGCAGCGGAGGAACTGGCAGATCAGGGCCCGGAGCAGCGAGGCAGTGGGCATCCACCACGCTGGTGTCCAGGGTGATGGCGGTCAAGTCGTCGTCGGTGAGTGCCCGGGTGGCGAACAGGAGCACCACCTGATCCACGCGGCCGGGGCTGCCGGGGATCCAAGAGGTGAGCAGCAGATCGCGGGCAGGCAGGTCGAGGCCGATCTCTTCGTGGACGCCTCGTGCGGCGGCCTCGCGGGGCTCTCGCCCGGCCGGGGGTGGCCGCCGGGCTGCCGCCACTGGCTGCGGTTGCGTGCGTCGCGCACGATCAGCCAGCGGCCCAGCTGGTGCATCACGAGCAGGAGAGCGGTCGCTGAGAACAGCGACGCCTGATCTCCACGAGCGGTTTGCCGTCCCTACTCGCGCACCTGAGAGGCGGATGACTGGACCTGTGTCCTGGCCCTCTCCATCGAGGATGAGGGTGAGGGGAACGCCGAGGAGCCTGTAAGCCAGGGCGCGCAGGCCTTGATCGAGCTGCGGCGCAGGTTCAAGCGACCGCTGCGGCGGGACAGCAAGCTCAAGGGCGGGCACGCGAAAAGCTGGACCGATGTGAAGTACGACTGGGGCCTCACTGCTCAGCAGGCCGAGATCGACGAACTCGCCGACATGCTCGCCACCTGCTGACTCTGCGAACATGAAGAGAGCCCGTCCCCCGCGTCGAAGGGGTCGGGCTCTCGTCAGCCAGGCGTGCACTCACCGTACGCCTCACTCCGCCGGCGTCGCCAGAGCGGTCTTGGCCGCCTCCAGCACCGCCAGCGACGCTTGGGTCCGGTTCTCGCAGCCGGCCCACCACGGGTGCCGGCTGATCTCGCCCACGATGCGCGGTCTGTCGGACCGCGCCTCCACCAGGTCGGCCTGCCGCTCCGGCTCCGCGTTGGCCTTCAGCGCGAGGACGGCGACAGCGGACGGCAGACTGTCGGCGATCTCGTGACAGCGGGTGTCGGCAGTGAGGAAGTCCCGCTTCAATGCGAGCAGATCTTCGGGTATATGCAGGTCAGTCATGATCTCCCCCAGGTTGTGAGCCCCCTCTGGGTGGATCATACGACCGAACGAATGTGCGACACGAAGAGGCTCAGCCTTCTGAAAGCTTCACCTTGGCCCCCCACGAGAATGCACTCCCGTGCAGTTCGACCGCTTCGAGTTGAGCACCCTCCGGCACGTCGAAGACGATCAGGCCGGTGGCAGTGCCGCCCGGAGGAATCTGCTCGAACATCGGCGCGGTGTTTTCGACGAGGACACTGTCGTACTCCGATCTGCCCGCCAGCAGTTTCTGAGCGCCGACCGCAAACGCCTGAATCCCCGAACCCGTGTTCAGCACCGACAACTTCACGAGGATGAATTCGCCCTTCGGAACCCCGCCTGCCCGCGCGCTCTCGGCGCGGCCGTGTCGGTCGACCTCTTCGACGACGATCCTGAAGTCGCCAACCGTGACCACCTCGCCCATGCTCGCCTGCGCGGCGAAGGGCCCGTACCCGTCCACGACGGCGAAGGCACCGAGAACGCCCAGGGCACCGACGACAGCGCCGATGCACAGCAGGACGACCGCCCGGTATCGATTCCTCGGCTGGACCGTCGGTGACGCGCCGTGGGAGGCATCGTTGTGTGGCGCGGGCGTGTACGGGTTCTGGGGTAAACCAGAGTCGGGGGGCATCTGCCCCAAACGCTCAGACATCAAGGCCTCCAAAACCGCTGTGGACGTTCGCGATTGTAAATCGCGAGCCGTTGGAATCCGCGTGTCTCATCATGGCAACGAGCCTGCCAGCCCGGCCTGACAGTCACAAGGCAGGCAATTCCGGGTACTGCGGGGGCGCTGGGCTCCGAGGATATGAGTGGGCAACGCTGCTGCTGACATGGAGCCGTGCAAAGACACCGGTTTACCCTTGGAGCTTGGTCTCGCACCCCCAGAGATCGGCCACCAAGTCCGCTTGAGGCACGCGTGTCCCGCGCTCTGGCGCATCGCGATTAAGCGAATCGATAGCGCCTATGGATACCGTCTCGCCCACCCGATCAGCGACAGAGGGCAGGTATCCATGGGTTGGATGAAGTCAGCCAAACTAGCCGTTGCCATCACTCTCGCCACAGCGGCGAGCCTCGCGCTCGCCCCTACTGGCGTTCATGCTGACGGATGGGTCTACACGGGAGGTTCGGACCTGCCCGGAGACTCCGACGTTGACGGCAGGAACGCCTTCGCGAAGGTGCAGTCCAGTTCTAACCCCGCCGTCGGCTGGACCGTCTATTTCTACGCCTACGACGAGAAGATGTTCCTTGGGAATGCAACATCCACGACGAAGTACGCATGGCTCCATGTTGATGGCCTCATCGACGAACGCTGGATTGCGATCCCGCCTAATGACAACCTCCGGCCCGACGGCGACTGGCCAGAGGGCCGGAGAGTGGGTATCCGCGCTTGCGCCAAACCGGACCTCGCCTTCTGCGGCCCTCTCTATAAGGGAATCTCGTAGGCATGACGCCTACGTCGCCCAGAAGCAGGCGTAGGTGAACAACGAGAACAAGCCCCTCTGGGAGGGCGGGGGCTTCGCTGCGTCCGGATGCGACATCCTGGGCACGTGCGCCGCTTACGAATCTTGCTCGGGTCAATCTCAGCCACAGTCCTCGTAGCAGGGTGCAGCGCCCAGCAAGACCCTTGCGAACACGCCCGGGGCCGCGCCGCCCGCCACGACAAGCTGTGGAGCTCCCAAGCCGGGGACAGCGACACGCCATTCCGGCTCATGTTCGCCATCCTGGAGAACCGAGAGTGTTTCGCCGCTGACGAGATCGAGCGCGCGGAGCGGATAGCGCCTATGTGGGATCACACACGGCCCCGCCCAGAGGGTTTGCGCACGTCCTACTCCCCCAGCGCGGCCCGGCCGGCCTCGGTGAGCACCAGCAGCCGCCCCACGGCACGCACTCCTTCACCTTCGAGCTCCACCCAGCCGCTGTCGAAGAGCACCGCGAGCGTCGGCTTGGGGATCTCAGCCCGGCGCGGGCTCGTGGCCAGGTAGTAGACCTGCCCGTCCCGGATGCGCTCCAAGACGGCGCGTTGGGCTGGGGTAGGTGTGCGTGGTGCCACAAGCTCACGGTAGCCGTACAACCGGCGTGAACCTAAGGGCTGTTTGAGGCGTCCCAAAACGTAGGGATGAAGGTCCCCGACAGGCGAGGGTCATGTCCGGCCGTCCAGCGCGCAGAGGCAGACGTGGGCAGCGAGCCAGACATGGGCGCCAGACAGAACGCCACTCTGGGACAACCGTTGCCCGCTCCGAGTCGTCTCACATCAGGCGGCACCTGACGCCGGCGAGGTTACCGGTCTGGACGAAGAACAGCGCCGTCTCGCACCGGTAGTCGCCAGCCGCGGGTCCCGCCATGATGTGGACGTCTACGTCGCCGATACCGGACCCGCCGCAGAGCCTCCCACCCAGGTAGTAGCCAGCGCCCGTCGGGTCCGGGGTGCGCGTGCCGTTCGCGCAGTCGTAGACCCCGCCCGCATAGGCGGGGGCGGCCATCAAAGGCACAGCCAGCAGAGCCGCGCCGAGCAGGGTTGCTACGCGTCTGGGGAACATGCCCTGACGATAGGTCTCTCGCCTGCACGCTCCTAGATGCCGCCATCACCATCAGGTATGCATTTCTCACGAATAGCCGGGCCACCGCTGAACGAGACGTAGCCGTACAACGCAGAGAGTCCCACACCCAAAGGTGCGGGGACTCTATCGACCCGGGCGTCAGACGCGGCTGCACATGTACGCGCTGATACCGCCGCCCGCGCTGAATACGATGACGAACCTGCAAAAATAGGTGCCCGCGTCCGGGCCAGCGCCGACGATTCCCTTCAGTGGGCCTGAACAGCCATCGCCGCCCACGCGGAGGCTGCCGTCGTTTGGTCTGCCGTACGACCCCGCTATCGCAGCTGTAGGCCAACGGCGGGAGTGCTTGGGCTGGTGCTGCCAGCGTGGAGGTTGCCAGCAGCGCCGCACCCACGATGGTGGCGAAGCGTTTGATGGTCATGGCCCGGACGGTAGACCGCGAGGCAGGGACGCCCAGAGGCGTCCATCACCCACGACCGTGCATTCCTCATATGAACAAGCCCCGCCCGACCGCAGGCGCTTCACCTTCTGCTCCAGCGTTGCCGTTCGCAGCAGGAGCTGTGTAGGTGCCATGATGGTGGCAACCGGCTGTTCATGGTGGTCTTCGGGCCTCGTGCTGGCTTGGTTTCGGGTAATTCGACGGCCTCCGGGCGCTAGGGGTAGCGCAGCTTTCCGGAGGCCGTCTCACGTACATCCATACCGGTGTCGTCGGCCCACACCGCGGTGGATAGGCGAACAGGAGCCCTCACGTCAAGCGCCCGCGCCGCCGGACTCCGCCAGTTCCTCCTGAGTGGCCAGCCGCAGCGTCTGCCACCCGTCCGCAGCCGGTTCCACTCGCCACGCCGGGGGCGGACTCACATTCCCGAACTGGGGAAGATCCTGCACCATCAGCTCGGCCTCCGGTGCCAATCGAGCACCCGTCAAAGTCGCTCTGTCCGTCCCTACTGTATTCATGAGCACGATATTGCCGCCGAAGGTCACGGCGTCGAAATGGGCGGTGCGAGCGAAGGTCACGTGCGCGAATCTGACGGAATTACTGAAGGTCGCGCGGCGGAACCGGGCGCCATCGGTGAACGTTGCACGATCGAAACCAGCGCGCCAGCTGCAGACTACCTGCTCGAAAATGGCGTCCAGCATGAAGATTACGTCGGCAAATCCGGCCTCGCCGACAAAGGTTGCCTGGTAGAAGTTGGCGTCGTGGGTGAAGGTTGCATCGTCGAACCTGGCGTCGCGGCTGAAGGTCGCTCCGTCGAACTCGGCATTGCCGGTGAAGGTCGCCCCGCGGAACCAGGCATCCCCAGCGAAAATAGCACCACTGAAATGAGCGTCACCGGCAAAAATAGCACCACTGAAATGAGCGTCACCGATGCGGCAGCTATCAAGACTAAAATTGATCAGGGTTGTGCTGGTGAGATCGAGACGAATACCAGGCCAGTGACGGTCGTCGAGGTTCGCCGCGCGGAGATGCCACCGGAAGCGCGTGGCTGGTGTCTCTTCGCGCAGGTGATCGGCCAGGATGCGCTGGGCGGTGAGTCGGACCTGACGTTCTTCGTGGGGGTCGTGCGTAGCTATCGTCGGCTTGGAGACACCGCCGACCGCAGCTCGGGGAACGCCGGGCTCGCGCTCGGGCTTGTCATCACCCGGAAGCTGGTAGGGCATGCGTAAATACGCACAGACCACGTCAACGACGGTCTGACGCAGGGCGGGGGTGTCTTGGGCCAGGCGCTCCAGCGCGTACAGGCCGCCGAGCCGTACTGGGGCCTTGTCGTTGCCGAGCTGCTCGACCGCTTTCGTGTACAGCTCGGTCACCCGGCGTTCGGCGGCGTCGTGAGCAGTGTGCCATGTGGCCACCTCCTGATGGCGTTGCCGCCGTACGGCGAGCAGCAATGTCACCCCCGCACCGACGCCAGCTGCGGCCGCGAGCGCGGTGCGCAGCGCCTCAATCCGGGTGGAGACCTGTTGAGGGATCGGCAGTTGAGGCAGACCTTGGAGCAGCCATTGCGCGGTGCCCCACGCAGCGGCTCCGATGAGGAGCGCGCCGGGCAGGACCCACCACAGCATCGAGCGGGGCGGGCGTAGCTCGGGCGGGCGTGATGGCGGTCCGGGGTAACCGCGGCGACGAATCCTCATACCTCATTGCACTCCGGTCTGCAGTTCCGGCGAGGCTGGGTGCTCAAGTCGTGATCAGGCGGGAATAACGCCAGGTTATCGGCCCCCTGCTTGCCTGCCGCAGTTTCGGTCGACTGCTATTGTCGAACACGTGAACGAGGCTCACTGTCGGAGGATGGCCGCGCAGGCGCGCACTCCGGCCTGCGCCCTCCTGGCCGCCGGCGAGGTGTTCCCGACGTTGCTCGGCTACCACCGGCAGTACGGCGACGCCCTCGTGGAGCTCGCCGACCTGGCCGACCGCAGCACCGGCGCCCAGATGCAGCGGCGCACCCGGGCGCTGACCGCGATGGGCACATGCTGCACGAAGCCCTGCGCATCCGCTACACCGACGGTCTGGCCGCAGACGACGACGAACGCGCCGCGTACGACCGCAGCATCTACGGCCGCTCCGCCCTATGGCACAAGCTCGGCATCACCGGCCTGACCGGCACGCTGCCTTCCAGCTGATTCTCCTGGTATGGGTGAGCGCCGAGCGGCGCGCCGACATCGAGATACTCGCCCAGCGCGGCCTCGGAGTACTCATCCTCACGGCCTGAGGTCCGCCCAGAAGGCATCGTGATCGCTCCATGTGCCCATCGAGACCGTCCCGGTGGGATTGGTGGAGGGAAAACCCCAGCCGCCGTTGCGGGTGAACACGTGCTGCCGCTTGCCGTCGCTCTTGCGGGTAAAGCCGGGGACGTTGCGCATGCAGTTTTTGAGTTTCTGCTGCTCGTCGGCGTTGTTCCACCGGAGGTTCATGTCGCCTGAGATGATCAGCGGCCCCCGGGAGGCCCAGGTGTTCGCCGTGTGCAGCAGTTGCGTGCACTGCGCCTCGTTCGCGACGACCCCGAGGTGGCTACCACACACCGTGAAACTCTTCATATTGCGGCAGCCCATGATGCGCTTCTCGGCCTCGCCCGGGTCCTGATCGCGATAGACCACATACTTCTTGTAGTCGTCCCACGGCTCGGGCAGTTCCTCTGCGGTAAGAATCGCCGTACCGTACTCGCCCCCGCCGCCCGGCCTCTTTCCACCGCACTTGTGGGGGTCGCTACCGTTGAGCGCGGGGAAGAACGTGTCACCCTTCAGATTGAGCCGCTGCTTAAGGCCCTTGAGGTCGTCGCTGCAGACCTCGTTCATGACCACGACAGACGGCCTCGGGTTCAGGCTCGCGAAGACCTGCGACGCCTTTTGGATCGTCTGTGGCGCCCGGGTCGCGTCGCTTCCGGGCTTGTCGTCCCAGCAGGGGGCCATGCCGCTGTTGCAAAGGTTGAGCTGCAGCACACGGACCCCAGGGTGCTGAGGAGCCGCAACCCCGGACAACGGAGCAGCAACCCCGGACAACGCGAGGGTCGCGGCAACCATGAAGTGAATCATGCTCGATAGGCTAGAGTTCGCCCCTTTCGATCCGCTTTCGACACATCACGTGCTGGTGTTCGCGGCGACGACTGGATGCGCAGCGCTCCACGGTAGCCCTACAACGAGCGTGAACTTATGTGTCGTTCAGGGCGTCCCAAACTGTAGGGATGAGAGTCCCGTGAGGCGAGGGTCGTGCCCGGCCGCCCGGCATGCGCAGACCGGCGGCCGGACACCAACACCGCCTCGTCCCTAATAGGGGAAGCAGTGGAATCCGCTCACTCCGCCACCGCTGTACACCATCGTGTTGTAGCAGTAGAAGGAGCCGGCGTAGTAGCCCGAGGTGATCGTGATTGTGCCGTCGCCCGACCCCTGACCGACACATCCAACTGCATGGACGACGTAGCCGTAGCTGTCGGAGATGAAGATGGAGTTGCCGTCGGTGCACCTCCAGTCGCCGGAGGATGAGGCGTTCGCGGCCGGTACGGACACCGCGAAGGCGATGGTGACGAGTGCAGCGGCAGCGAAGGTTCTGACCGCAGTGATCATGTGGAGTCCCATCCGCTCGACTTCGTCCTGCGCGGACGATAAACCGCGCCGCCCTTCCAGCCCAGGGGCGTACATCACCTGCATCCGTGCGTTCCTCATACGAAGAAGCCCCGCTCCCCTCCGCCTAAGCAGAGGGGAGCGGGGCAACGTCAGCAACGACGGCTCTGCGAGGTGATTACGTCGTAATCACCTCGCAGGCACTACCGCTGGTCGAGAGGCAGATCAGGACGGCGGGGTGTGCTTCGTCTTGTAGCCGGACACGTACGTGATCAGGCCCGGCAGACGCGGTACGGCCAGCGTCTCCAGCCAGTCCGGCAGGAACGCGATCAGGTCCAGATCTGCGTTGACGGCCTGCAGAACGGTGAGGCCGGCGAGCAGCCCCAGGTACCTACGCCCTCGAATGTGTTGCCCGTGACTCCGTGCGGGACCATCCCACGGTCATGGACGTCCTGGCGGCGTTCGTGCGTGAACAATCGCACGACGTATGAGTAGATCGGACAGCAGACCGCGAGCTCCTAGCCGCCGACGTCCAAGCAGCTGTGACCGTCCTTGCCCGGTCCGATAGGGAGCATTTGGTCGATCTGTCGGCTGCGGACCTGACCCGCGCGCACCTGCTTGGCGCGAACCTCACTCGCGTGAACCTGGCTGCCGCGGACCTCACCTTCGCGAACCTCACCAGCGCGAATCTCACCCGTGCGAACCTGCGCGGCACGAACTTGCTCGGCGCGATCCTGACCGATGCGGTTGGGCTGCCTGCCCATCTTCGTCCTGCCTCCCCGGCCGAGCCGCCCACCCCGCACAACGACTAAGCCACCACTCTCGCACCCCGGAGGGCCTGGATTAGGTTGCTGGCTTCGTCCACGCCCACGTCAAATCCCACGTGGCGCGTCCACCTCACCGGTGATGGACAGGTCGACCGCGCGCTGCCAGCCCGGCACACCGACCGCGACTTCGGCCCGTACACGCCGTCGACGTCGATGTTCCAGCCGCGCTTGGCCAGCTTGGCCTGCCACGTCCGGACGTCCTCGCCGTCCAGGTACGGCTCCGCCAGCTTGAGTACGCGGCCGGGCCAGCGGGGGACGCCGTCCTTCCACACGATGATCGGCGGCGAGGAGGTTGGAGACGGTGCGGCTGCCGTCTATGACCGCGTTGTCGCCTATGGTCAGGGCGAAGCCGGTCCGGTGCAGCTGGGTGATGAATGACGCCGCCGATAGGTCGACGACGAGCCACTCGGCGGAGACGCCGGACGCGCCGGGCCCGCAGCTGTCGGGGAAGGCGTCGAGCCAGTGCAGGAGCCGGTCGGCGTACTCGTTGTCGGTGAGTTGGCGGCGTTCCTTCTTGGAGTCCCCACCGGCATTCGCCGGCGAGGCAGACGCGGCGCTGCCCTTCGTGGTCAGGGGTGGAGACGCCGACGAGGACCGCGGCGAACGGGTTGACGGTGCCGTAGCCAACGCCAACGCTGACCCAGCGCTCCATGAGCGGCAGCCGGTCGACGACGTGCCGGTCGGGGTCGAACATGTGAAAAATCACGCCTTCGGCCATACATCACTCGCCGAGCACGTAGCGGCACTACCACAACCCGGTGTACTCGGATTTGAGGTTGGCTACGTACGGCGGGTCCAACGACGGGTTGTCGTCGAGGATGGAGTGCCACCAGGCGAGGTCGAGTTCGCCAGCGCGCCGCAGGAAGCGTTTGCGGACCCAGTGGTTGGGAGCGTCGGGGTTCGTCGTGGCGAAGATCTTGCTGCCGGGACGCCGCACCTGGCCAGGAGCTCATCCACGTACGCGCCCGCGCACGTCATGCCGCGCAACCGGGACTCGGCGCATGTCGTTGGCGGAGATGATCTCCACGCGGCGACCCGGGATGTTCGCGGTCGGGGCGCCTCACGTGTACCAGATCTTCTTCGCCAACGACCCCGTCAGGTTGGGTCCATGAGCGGCTCGAACATGTCGCGCGAGATGGTGTCGTCTTGCCCCACGATGACGAGCGAGCCCCCGCGAGGTGCGGTGGCGATGTACATCAGCCACCGCAGCAGGCTCGCGATGGTCTTGCCGGAGCGCACCGCCCCTGTCCAGATTTGGATGTGGCGACGGCTTCGCCCATGGAGCGCAGCTGTTTGTCCGACATCGTGACCAGCGCGGCCGCCGCCAAGCTCATGGCGTCACCTCGACCGCCTCCACCTCGACGTCGGCGTACTCCGCTGTGTGGGAAGGCAGCGCGCCCTGCCGTTCGGCTTGGATCTGCTGGAACAGCGCGCCGAGCAGGGAAATGACGTCGGAGCTTTCGGCGCCGGCCCGTCGAGGTGGTTGACGCGGATGCCCGCGCTCTCGGCGCGGTCGGTCAGGTAGACGTCGAGGGTGTGAGCGGACGCCGGTCTCCAGGAGGAGCCGGATGATCGCCGCGGTGCGCAGTCGCTGCCGCCCCTCGTCGGCGTCGGCGGTCTTACCCGTTTTCGCCTCGACCCGGGTGAGCGCGACCGTTTCGGAGTGGCGGCGGTCACCCGCGGGCGACGCATCCGCTTGAACGCTTTGCCGTCGACGGCGTCCTCGCCGGCGAGGTAGTCGTACCACGACGACACCGCGGACAGGCGGCGGGACATCGTCTTGGCGGGGATCGGGGCTCCGGCTTGGAGTTCGAGCCAGCGTTTGTACACGGCGCCATGTTCCGGCTCGCGTCGGGGTCATGTTCGGCGTAGAAGGTGAACCAGCGTTGGATGTCGCGCCGGTAGGCGTCGCGGGTGTCGGCCGAGTCGTAGCTGAGCAGCCAGATGCGACCATGGTCCACCCCGAACCCAGGCGTGACCTGGGGTTTTCGTGTTCCGTAGACTCAGAGTTACAACGGCACTTGATCGCGCCGTGGGTGGGCGTCAATGTCGCTGCGCCCGAAACATGCGAGGTGACGATGTACCCGAGCCACGACGCACGACTCGCACTCGCCAGGGCCGTCGCTCACGAGGTGGGTCAAGGGTGGCGTGTGGAGACGCACACGGATTACATGGTTGTCCTCTCCCGCGGCTACAGGTCACCGCCGCCGGTCAATCACATATTCCACCTGCTCCTCAGTGTCTTCACCTGCGGCTTCTGGTTGCCGGTTTGGGTGCTCATCTCCATCTTCAGGCCCCGGCCGCCGCAGTATGAGCAGCAGGTCATTAGGGTGGGCGCCTACGGCGTTGTGTACCAGCAGTAGGCTGGCGATCGGACGGCCATGCATTGCGTTCAATACCCATAACGCTCCGCCGTCGGCCCAGATTTGCGCGCTGACCGAGGAAGCCCCATCGTCGGGGTCGGTGAGTAAGTGACCAGGGGTACCCCCTACCCCATGAGGCGGACGGCATGGCTGCGCGACTCTACGAATTCCACCTGTTGTACTGTGTTCGCTTCGCCCGGATTGATCGCTGGAGAGGTTCCTCATGGCCGACCGCACCACCCTCATGGACGAGCTGGCCAAGGCCGAACAGCGCCTGCAGGCGGTACAGCTCGCCGGAGACGTCGAAGAGCTGGACCGGCTGATCGACGAGCGGCTCGTCTTCACCGGGCCGCCGGACAACCGGTACCACCCGGATGCCAAGCAGCTCGATCTCCACAACCACCGCTCACGGACACTGGTCCTGACCAAACTCCTCCAGGAAGACCTCACCGTGCTCGTCGCGGGGGACACCGGCGTCACCTGCTTCCTCGGCACGCTGGAAGGCAGCGTCGCCGGAACGCCGTTCGCCGGACGGATGAGCTACACGCGGACGTGGGTTCACACGAACGAGCACGGGTGGCGCATCCTGGCCGCCCACGCCAGCCCGGCGTAAGCGGGTGCGCGGCACGGACTGACCGGCTCGTGGTGCGACTCGAACCGCACGGCGGCCTTCAGCCGTAACCGCTCCCGCCGTTGTCGCTCCTCGGGCGTATCCGCCCGGCCGCGTCGCATACCCCGACACACACCCGCCACAGCGGACCGTCACGACGCTACGAGTTCAAGCTGTGCACGTGGGGAATCTGCGGGCGGGATGAGATCGCCCGGCATCGTGGCGGGCTCCTGCCTGCCAACTCCTCACCTCCCCGCGCCCAGCGTCCTATGAACGCCCTTCCGTCCCTCAGCGGATCCTCAACAGGTTCTCAACATCGGCCGCCCTACCTTCCCCTCCATCAAAGGAGAGGAAGGCGACATGAGAGTGAAACTGTTCGGATCGCTCGCGGCCACCTCCATCGCCGTGGGACTGCTCGCCAGCGTGCCGGCGCACGCCGCGAGCGTCTCCGGCGCGGGATCCGCCGGTACGCCGGCCGCCGCGGCCGCTTCGGCTCTGGGGACGGCCCCCGCGTGCGTCGCGCGCTACGTCAGCAAGTTCCACCAAACGATCATCCTGCGCAACACGTGCAAGAAGAAGATGTGGGTCAAGGTGATCATCAAGCGCGGCCCCGACAGCCCCTGCTACGGCATGGGCAAGGGCAGCGTCAGGGCCTGGAAGTGGGGCACGCCGCTGTCCGGCTACGACAAGACCGTCACCTGCTGAAAGGGCGAAGTCATGAACAGAAGGTTCCGCATCGGCGCGGCCGCGTTCGTCGCCGTCGCCGCCCTCGGGCTCAGCACGCCCGCGGCGGTCCAGGCCGCCGCTCCGCAGCCCGCGGCCGCCGCCGCCTCCGTCCAGATGGCCCGCTGGGTCACCTACGGGCACTACCCGACGAAGTGGCAGTGCAAGGCCGCCGGGAAGTTCTACACGACCGGCAAGAAGCTCGCCAAGGAATACCGGTGCGTACGGAAGGTCAAGATCGGTCCCTTCAAGACCTACCGTCTTGATCTGCTGATCACCTGGCTCTGATCATGCCGGCGCGCCCATGGACCTGTGGTGATATCTCACTGGATATGGGCGCGCCGACGATACCGCTATTGGACAGGGTGACGCCTTGCCTGTTTGGCTCCTGCCGTTCAGTCAAGCGATCAGCAAGGAAATCACGCCCTATGCGCATCACTCGTATCCCAGCCGGTCTCGCGTTGGCCGCCGCGCTCCTGGCCGGCGGTGTGACGACGGCGCCGGCCGTACAGGCGAAGCAGTCGCCGGAGGCCGGCGCGCGCAAGGAACTGCGCGCGCTGGAGGTGGCCTTCGGTGGCCGTATCGGCGCCTATGCGATCGACACGGGCAGCGGCAGGACGTTCGGTTACCGGGCGGGTGAGAAGTTCCCGCTGCTGTCGACGTTCAAGGCGCCGTTGTGCGGGGCGGCGCTGCACCGGGCGCGCACCGTCGAACCCGGGCTGATGGAGAAGGTGGTGAAGTGGACGAAGGCGGACCTGAAGCCCAACTCCCCCACCACCGAGAAACATGTCGAGGACGGGCTCACGGTCGCCCAGCTGTGCGAGGCGACCATCACGCTGAGCGACAACACCGCCGGCAACATGGTGCTCAAGCAGATCGGCGGCCCGTCCGGCCTGACCCGGTACTTCCGCACGCTGAAGGACCCGATCTCCCGCCTGGACCGCTGGGAGACCGAGCTCAACGACTGGAACCCGAAGGAGCGGCGCGACACCACCACGCCCGCGGCCATCTCGCGCGACATGGTCAAGCTCACCGCGGGCAAGGCGCTGCACCCCAAGGACCGCGAGCGGCTGAACGGCTGGCTGATCGCGAGCAAGACCGGTGACGAGCGCATCCGCGCGGGCCTGCCCAAGTCCTGGCTCATCGGCGACAAGACCGGCACCAACACCGAGATCGGCGCCGGCAACGACATCGCGGTCGCCTGGCCGGGCAAGTCGGGCGCGCCGATCATCATCTCCGTCTACACCAACCGCGACCAGCCCTCGGTCGACAACACGGTGATCGCGAAGACCGCGACCATCCTGGCCCGCGCGCTGGGCAGGATCTGAGCGCTCACGTGCCGGGGTCGCCCGGCAGGAGCGTGGCCAGGGCGGCCGCGCAGAAGAGCGCCGCCAGGATCGCCCACGTCAGCCCGCCGACCACCTGCAGCAGGCCGGTGACCAGGAGCGGGCCGAGCACGTAGCGGCCGAAGGAGCGGCCCATGCCGAACGCCGCGAGGTACTCCGCACGCCGTTCGCCGGGGGCCAGCGCGTACGACAGGGTCCAGGCCGCGGCCACCACCGCGATCTCGCCGAACGTCAGCACCACGATCGCCACCGGAAACCAGGACGCCCAGAACGCCAGGCAGGCGACCGCCAGCGCGACGGCGCCCGCCACCTGGCAGCGCCTGGCCGCCGTGACCGAGGCGGTGAACCGGGCGGAAGGCACCATGAGCGCCACGCCCAGCACCGTGTTGATCGCGTACAGCAGCCCGATCCAGGCCCTCGGCACCTGCCCGTCGGCGATCAGCCACAGCGGGAACCCCAGGTTCAGCACCGGCAGCCACAACTGCAGCAGGGTGTCGATGCCGGCGAAGGCCAGCAGCCGGCGGTCGCGCAGAGCGCGCGACCGCCGGACGGGCGCGGGCGCCGGGGCTGTGGTGCCTCGCCGGCCGATCGTGCGGACCAGCAGCGCGGTCAGCAGGTACGCCGCCGCGTTGACCAGCAACGTCACCTGAAAGGCCGAGCGCCCGGAGGCTCCGGTCAGCAGCCCGCCGAGGGGCCCGCCGACGCTGATCCCGATGTTGGCGATCGTGCGGTAGGCGGCCATGACGCGCCCCCGCCGTTCCTCACCGGCCAGCTCCGCCACGAACGCCTGGGTCAGCGCCGCGATCGCCTGGTCGGCCACGGTCACCGCGCTCACGGCGGCCAGAAACCCCCAGAACTCCCCCACGAGCGCGTACGCGGCGGTGCCGCCGGCCCGCACGAGGTGCAGCGCCACCAGCATGCGGCGTACCCCGACCCGGTCGGCCAGCCGTCCGAGCGGTGTCGCCCCGGCCATGGCCACGCATCCGGCCACCCCCATGCCGAGGCCGACCTGGGCGATGGTCAGGCCGACGAGCTGGGTGAAGTACACGGCGGAGAAGGCCAGGAACAACCCGGCGCCCAGGTAGTCGACCAGCCCCGACACGAGTAACCGGCGAATGGGTGCAGTATAGTGCGCCATAGACGCAATATACTGTGCGCATGGATCCCGTAGAGCCGGTCAGCCGTGCGCTCGCCGCCAACCTCCGCGCTGCCCGGCAGGCCCGCGGATGGCGCCTGGAGGACCTGGCCACACGTTCGGGGGTCAGCCGCGGCATGCTTCAGCAGATCGAGACCGGCCGGACCAATCCGAGCATCGCCACCCTCGCCCGGATCTGTTCCACGCTGGGCGTCTCCATCGGCCGCCTCGTCGAGCCGCCGGAGGAACTGGGCCATGTCGTGCGCGCCGCGGAGGTGGCGATCCGCCCCGCCGGACCCGGCGGGCAGGCGCGGCTGCTCGTCAACGACGGGCGGGCCGAGTTGTGGGACTTCCTCATCGCGCCGGGCCAGGAGCTGCGCTCCCCCGGCCACCCCGAGGGCACCGGCGAGCTCCTGCACGTCAACACGGGTGAGCTGGCGGTGACGGTGGGCGGAGCGGCGTTCTCGCTCGGGCCCGGCGACGCGCTGCGGATGCGCGGGGACCGGCCGCACGTCTACGTCAACCCGGGCGAGGAGCCGGTCCGCTTCACGATGACGGTCATCTACGGCGGCAGGCAGGATCCCCGCTTCGCCGTGTGACGCGTGGCGCCGTCCCCGGACCACGGGCAGGCGCCACCCTGACGCGGGCGGCTAGGCGGCCTGGAGTTGCGGGTAGTCCGGGAGCCGCCAGTCTCCACCGCGGTCCTCCGTGGAGAGGCGTGCCACAAGGTCGGGGACGCGGAGCGCGGTGGCCAGTCCGGTGACGGTGAGGAAGGCGTCGATCGCGCGCTGGGTCATGGGCATGCCCAACCGTAGGAGGCGCGGGTTGACCTGGCCTTGGATCTCCTCGGCGAAGGGTCTCAGGATCGTGTCGTAGTTCGCCAGCGCCGCGGGCAGGTCATCGGGGTGCTGGTTGATCTCTCCGGCCAGGACGTAGGCGCCCACCAGGCCGCCGGAGACGCCCATGCCGCTGTAAGGGGAGGCGCAGTGGGCGGCGTCGCCGGCCAGGACCACGCGGCCCTTGGACCAGGTGCCGATGCGGACCTGGACGACCTCCTGGGAGTAGAAGAACGGGCTGGTTCCCATGCCGTCGATGAAGCGCTCGGTCTGCCATCCGGCGCCGGCGAACCTGCCGGCCCAGAACTCCCGCTGACGCTCGATGGGCTCGCGGTGAATCGCCGAAGCCTCCTCGGAGTCCTCCCTCATCACGAAGTAGACCTGCGTCTCGTTCGGATTGTGGCTGCGGCGCATGATCTGGCGCCCGCCCGGGATCATGTAGGTGTCGCGGATGTTGCCGTCGGAAGCGATGCGCGGGACGAACCAGTAGGCCATGTGGATGCCGACCCGCCAGTACGGGTCGAGTCTCTCGGGCAGGATCGCCCGCCGCAGTCGCGATCCCTGCCCGTCCGCGCCGACCAGGAGATCGAATGCCTCCGATGATCCGTCGGACAAGTGCGCGACGACCTGGTGGTCATCCTGATCGAAGCCGTCCACGCTGATGCCGAAGACGTACCGCACGTCGTCCTTCGTCGCGTCGTTGAGAATGCGCACCAGGTCCCCGCGCATGATCTCGTACTCCGATGTCAGGCTCTGGCGGCCCTTCCCGGAGGTGTTGGCCATGATCGTCGCCCTGGCCTTGCCGTTGGCGTTGACGAACGCGACGCCCGCCTCGTCCACGAGCTTGCTCCGGACGGCGCCCATGAGGCCCATGCGCTCGATCGCCTCGATGCCCTGGCCGCGCAGGTCGACCTGGGCCCCTGTGGCCCGCAGCGCCGGGAAGCGTTCGACGACCGTCACCCGGTGACCACCGCGGGCGAGCCAGTAGGCCAGCGCCTGCCCGGCGATTCCGCCGCCGCAGATGAGGATCTTCAAGGAGCGGGTTCCTGATGCGAGAGCCATGTCGCCAACCTCTTTATCTATCACTGATAGGTTCGTCCATCAGGGAACTCTATCGGTGATAGTTTGTCAACCGTGGTGAAAGTGAATCGACAGACCGTCATCGCCCAGGCGCTGGACCTCCTCGACGAGGTCGGCCTGGACGCCATCAGCACCAGGCAGCTGGCCAGACGCCTGGGCGTGGAGCAGCCGTCGCTCTACTGGCACTTCCGGAACAAGAAGGAACTCCTCGGCGCCATGGCCGAGGCCGCCATGGCGCCCCACGCCGAAGCACCGCTGCCGGCCCCCGGCCAGGACTGGCGGGAATGGTTCCGGGACAACACGCGCAGCTTCCGCCACACCCTGCTCATGCGCCGCGACGGCGCGCGCCTGCACTCCGGATCCAGTCCAGGCCCGGCCGACCTCGACCGGATCGCCCACAAGATGGCCTTCCTGACCGCCTCCGGCCTGCCCGAGAAGGACGCCCAGATGGCGATGATGGCCGCCGGCCGCTTCACCGTCGGCAGCGTCCTGGAAGAACAAGCCGACACCGACCCCGGTACGGCCGACCACCAGGCGGCTTTCGAGGCCGGACTGGCCCTCATCCTCGATGGCCTGGCCCATCGCGCCGAGCACGCCCGGCAACCGGCCGGCACACACGTGGGCGGCGGGGAGCTGTAGCGAACCGTGTGATGATCGGTGGATGGTGAGACGGGTCCTTCGCGCGCTGCCGGCCGTACTCCTGACGGCTGCCTGCACGAGCAGCCCCTCCCCGCCCGCACGCACCGCCAAGGCCGGGTGCTCGCTGAAGCCGGGACGGCACAGCCTGCGCTTCGCCGGCGAGGAGCGCACCTACCTGCTGTCACTGCCCGGCAAAGGCAGGGGCCCCTGGCCGACGGTGCTGAACCTGCACGGCCTCGGCTCCAACGCCGGCCGCCAGGCCGAGAAGAGCCGCCTGCCCAAGGCCGGCGCCGCGCGCGGGTACGCGGTCGTCACCCCGCAGGTGGCCCGCTACCGCATGGCCTGGACGCTGCCCGGCTACTACGGCCCCGACGACACCGGCTTCCTGACCACGCTGCTCGACAAGCTCGTCGCCTCGGGATGCGCGGACAAGGACCGGCAGTTCGCCGCCGGCATGAGCTACGGCGCCGGGATGACCATGGCACTGGTCTGCGCGATGAAGGGCCGGCTGGCCGCCGTCGCGCCGGTGGGCGGGCTCAACATCGTGCCGCCCTGCCAGGAGGCGGCGCCCACCACGATCGTGGCCTTCCACGGCACCGCCGACGGCACCGTCCCCTACCGGGGCGGGCACCCGTTCTCGCGGGCGACCTCGCGGCTGCGGACGCTGGCCAAGCTGGTACGGCTGGCCTCGGTGGAAGGCACCGCCCGCCGGTGGGCCCGCGTCATGGGCTGCGCCGCTCCCGCCACCTCCAAGGTCAGCACCGGCGTACGGCTGCGCACCTGGAAGGACTGCCGCCACCGGACGAGCCTGCGGCTGTACACGATCGGCGGCGCCGGCCACGTGTGGCCACGCCCGGACCACGGCCGGCGCATCGACGCGGCCGGGCTGATCCTGGACGCCTTCGACGCCGTCAGTGTCCGGCGGGGCGGGTGATGAGGGCGTCGATCAGGCCGGGGAAGGCATCGTCCAGGTCGGCCCTGCGCAGGGTGTTCATGCGCGAGGTGCCGACGTAGTACTGCCGGATCAGGCCCGCCTCGCGCAGCACGTTGAAGTGGTGGGTGGCGGTGGACTTGCTGACCGGGATGTCGAACGCGCCGCACTTGATGTCCTGGCCGGAGGCGTCGAGCTGGGTGACGATGCTGCGCCGTACCGGATCGACGAGGGCTTCGAGCACCTGCTGGAGGTCGAAGGTGTCGGGGTGGGGCGGGGTGCGGGCCATGACCCCATAGTACGACAGGCATCGAAGTTTGACACTCATCGTACTTCTGGCCCACAGTGGTGGCCATGACGAGGACGGTGCGTTTCCACGAGATCGGCGGCCCCGAGGTAATGCGGCTGGAGGACGTCGATCCCGGCCGGCCGGGGCCCGGCGAGGTGCTGCTCCGGGTGGGGGCGATCGGGGTCAACCGGGCGGAGGCGTTGTTCCGCGGCGGCCACTACATCGAGCCGGTCAAGGAGCTGCCCGCGCGGCTCGGGGCCGAGGCCGCCGGGGTGATCGAAGAGGTCGGGCCGCAGGTGGCGGGGTTCGCCGCCGGGCAGGCGGTCAGCGTGGTGCCCGCCTTCTCCGCCAACGACTACGGCGTCTACGCCGAGCGGGCGATCGTGCCCGCCGCGGCGCTCGTCCACCGCCCAGCGGACGTGGACGCGATCTCCGGCGCTGCCGTCTGGATGCCCCACGTCACCGCCTACGGAGCCCTGGTCGAGGTGGGCGGCCTGCGGGCCGGGGACACGGTGGTGATCAACGCCGCCTCCAGCAGCGTCGGGCTGGCGGCGATCCACACGGCGCTGCGCGTGGGCGCCGTCCCCGTCGCCGTCACCCGCACCGGAGACAAACGGCGGCGGCTGACCGAGGAGGGCGCGGCCGAGGTGATCGTCTCCGCCGGGCAGGACGTGACCGGGCGCGTGCTGGAGATGACCGCCGGCCGCGGCGCCGAGTACGTCTTCGACGCCGTCGCCGGCCCCGGCGTCACCGACCTGGCCAGAGCCGTCGCCCCCGGCGGCACTCACTTCCTGTACGGCGCGCTGAGCGGCCTGCCCACGCCCTACCCGGGCTTCGACCTGGGCATGCCCGCCCTGAACCTGCGCACGTACACGATGATGGAGACGACCAGGGACCCGCGGCGGCTCGCCAGGGCCGTCGCCTTCGTCCGCGCGGGCCTGCGCGCCGGCGCCTTCCGCCCGATCGTCGACCGCGTCTTCCCGCTGGAGGAGATCGTGGCCGCGCACCGCCACATGGAGTCCGGAACCCGGTTCGGCAAGATCGTGGTGACCACCGGCTGATGGGCCTTCCGGCGCGACGGCCGGGGCGGTATGAACACCTCGGGGAGATTTCTCATCTTCGACGGGGAGAGTCCATGAGCGACGAGGTCGCGTCATCATCGAAGCCGTCGCGCGCCCCGGCCTGTCGGCCGAGCGCGTACGCCAGATCGTGGCCGAGCATCCCGGGATCCTGAGCGAGCTGGAGGTGGCCGAGCCCGGCCGTCTGCTGGTCAGCGGCGCCGAGGCCCTCGGCCACGACCCCGGAGACGACGCGCCCTTCCGCGCGACCGTCTTCGACCCGGTGGGCAACCGCGGCCTGGAGCTCAGCGGCACCCTCGACCGGCTCGACGACACCGAGGTCAGGCCCACCGCCGCCCGCCCCGAGCCCGGCAGGGACGAACTCGCCGCGGCCGCCGCCGTCCTGCGCGCCCACCCGGCCTTCCCCGCGGGCGAGGACGTCGTGGTCTACCGCCCCATGCCGCCCCTGGCCGACCTGGACAATCCCGACGGCACCACCACCCGCCGCCCCGCCCTCGGCCTCTACACCCCGAGCGACCCCACCGGACTTCGCCACCGCATCGTCGCCGTCGACGTCCACGCCGGCACCGTCGACTGGACCCCGGCCGGCATCAACGTGCGGATGCACCACGACTGCGAGGACACCGTCCCGGAGGAGGTCGACGCGCTCGCCGACCGCGGCGGTCCCGACCAGGTGCGGGTGCGCGTGATGCGCGGCGAGAGCGAGCTGTGGAACCTCATCGTCGTACGGCCGCGCGCCTCCTCACCCCAGGACGGAGCCGGATCCGGCGTCGAACTGCGCAACGTCCGCCACAAGGGCCGCCTGCTGCTGCGCCAGGCCCACCTGCCCATCCTCAACGTCGAGTACGAGGAGGGCACGACCTTCCGCGACGGCGTCAGCTTCGAGACCCGCTTCTCGGCCACCGGCAGCGACCCGGTCGGCTGGGGCTGGCGCCTGTGCACCGCCGCGCCGCGCACCATCATCGAGCGTCCCTCCACCGACGCCGGCAACTTTCAGGGCGTCGCCTTCCACCACGACGGCGAGCAACTGCGCATCGTCAGCGAACTGGCCGCCGGCTGGTACCGCTACGCCTCCGACTGGCGCCTGGGCGACGACGGCACCATCCGTCCGCGCTTCGGCTTCGCCGCCACCCGCAACCCGATGACCTGCAAGGTCCACCGCCACCACGCGTACTGGCGCTTCGACTTCGACCTCGACGGCGCCGAGAACGACGTCGTCGAGCAGGTCAACGAGAGCGGCTCGATCATCCCCGAACCGGTGCCGATCATCCGCGAGACCTCCCGCAAACGCCGGCACCCCGCCCTGTACTGGCAGGTACGCGACAAGTCCTCCGGCCGGGGCCTGCAACTGCATCCCGGCCCCTTCGACGGCACCGCCGACGCCTTCGGCATCTCCGACCTGTGGTTCCTGCGCCACCACCCGGGCGAGCTCTACGACGGCGACCCCGACCCCCGCAACCGCGCCATGCTCAACCGCTTCGTCAATGGCGAATCCATCAACGGCGCCAACCTCGTCATCTGGTACGCCGGCCACTACTACCACGACCAGGCCCACCCCCAGCCGCACCAAGGGGAGCTGATCGGCCCCGAACTGATCCCCCTCCCCTGACGGATACGCTGGTCTGCCATGAGTCAGGTTGAACAGACGACGGCGCGGGCCCTGCTGCGCAGGCTCGCCGTCGAGCAGAGTGAGTGCCGGGTCCCGTCGCTCGCGGCGGCGATCGTCCGCGACGGAGAGATGGCCTGGTTCGGCGCCCGCGGGCAGGTCGAGGGTGCCGCGCCGACGGCCGACACCCAGTACCGCCTCGGCTCGATCACCAAGAGCATGGTCGCCGCCCTGGTCATGCGGCTGCGCGACGAGGGCGTGCTGGGCCTGCTCGACCCGGTCGGCGGGCACGTGCCGGGCACGCCGTTCGACGAGGTGACGATCGCGCAGTTGCTCTCGCACACCGGCGGCCTGACGGCCGAACCGCCGACCGACTGGTGGGAGCGCACGCCCGGCCTCACCGCCGAGGACCTGTTCGCCCGGATCGGCCCGGCCGAGGCCAAGCACCGCCCCGGCCGCACCTTCCACTACTCCAACGTCGGCTACGCCCTGCTCGGCCGGCTGATCGCCAAGCACCGCGGCATGACCTGGTACGAGGCGCTGCGCCGGGAGGTGCTGGAGCCGCTCGGCATGACCCGCACCACCCTGCGCCCGGCCGCCCCGCACGCCACCGGCTTCGCCGTCCACCCGTGGGCCGACGTGCTGCTGGAGGAGCCCGAGCACGACCACGGAGCCATGGGACCCGCGGGCCAGCTGTGGTCAACCGCCGCGGACCTGGCCAGATGGGCGGCGTTCCTGGGCGGCCGGTGCGAGGGCGTGCTGTCGCCGGAGACGCTGGCCGAGATGGGCGAGACCGCCGTGGTGGCCGACGGTGACGCGTGGGTGGCCGGGTTCGGACTCGGCCTGCAACTGGCCCGGATCGACGGCCGCCGCCTGAGCGGGCACGGCGGCTCCATGCCCGGCTTCCTGGCCGGCGTGTGGGCCGACGCGAACGCGGGCACCGGCGTGCTGTTCCTGGCCAACACCACCTCCGGCGTGCGCTACCAGCTGCTCAACGAACTGCTGGCCATCCTCGACGAGCACGAGCCGCGCCTGCCCGGGGAGTGGCGGCCGGTCGCCACCGACCCCGCGCTGCTGGCGGTGACCGGGCTGTGGCACTGGGGCCCGACCCCCTTCCACCTGCGGGTGCTGCCCGACGGCAAGCTGTCGCTGAACGCCGTCGCCAACTCCAGCCGCGGCTCGCGCTTCGTCCCCCAGGCCGACGGCACCTGGCTCGGCCTCGACGGCTACTACGCCGGCGAGACCCTGCGGGTGGAGGCCGACCACCTGGACCTCAACACCTTCATCCTGACGCGCGAGCCGTACGAGCAGGGACCGCCGATCCCCGGCGGCGCCGGGGAGTGGCACGCTTGACCGGTCGCGGCTGACCTAGGGCCTCAGTCGGTGCCGATCTCCATGGCGGCGTGGTCGAGCAGCTCGTCGGCGTCGGGACCCTCCGGGCGGGCGGCGATCACGTCGGCGCCGCCCTCGGGCATCGCGCCGATCAGCCCGCTGGCCGCCGTCTGCGTGACGCCGATCAGCGTCGGGTGCGCGCTGCCGACCATGCCGAGCCTGGCGTACTGCTCCAGCTTGGCGCGCGAGTCGGCGATGTCGAGGTTGCGCATGGTCAGCTGGCCGATCCGGTCGACCGGGCCGAACGCGGGCTCCTCGACGCGTTCCATGGACAGCTTGTCCGGGTGGTAGCTGAAGGCCGGGCCCGCGGTGTTGAGGACGGAGTAGTCCTCGCCGCGCCGCAGCCGTAGCGTGACCTCGCCGGTGACGGCGGTGCCCACCCAGCGCTGCAGCGCCTCGCGCAGCATCAGCGCCTGCGGGTCCAGCCAGCGGCCCTCGTACAGCAGCCGGCCCAGCCGGCGGCCGTCGTTGTGGTAGGCGGCGAGGGTGTCCTCGTTGTGGATCGCGTTGACCAGCCGCTCGTAGGCCGCGTGCAGCAGCGCCATGCCGGGCGCCTCGTAGATGCCGCGGCTCTTGGCCTCGATGACCCGGTTCTCGATCTGGTCGGACATGCCCAGGCCGTGCCGTCCGCCGATGGCGTTGGCCTCCAGCACCAGGTCGACCGAGGAAGCGAACTCCTTGCCGTTGATCGACACCGGCCGGCCCTGCTCGAAGCCGATCGTCACGTCCTCGGCGGGGATCTCGACGGTGGCGTCCCAGAAGCGCACGCCCATGATCGGGTCGACGATCTCGATGCCGGTGTCGAGGTGCTCCAGCGACTTCGCCTCGTGGGTGGCGCCCCAGATGTTGGCGTCCGTGGAGTACGCCTTCTCCGTGCTGTCGCGGTACGGCAGAGCGTGCGCGACCAGCCACTCCGACATCTCCTTGCGGCCGCCGAGCTCGTGCACGAAGTCGGCGTCCAGCCAAGGCTTGTAGATGCGCAGGGAGGGGTTGGCGAGCAGGCCGTACCGGTAGAACCGCTCGATGTCGTTGCCCTTGAAGGTGGAGCCGTCGCCCCAGATCTGCACGCCGTCCTCGAGCATGGCGCGCACCAGCAGCGTGCCGGTGACGGCCCGGCCGAGCGGGGTGGTGTTGAAGTAGGTGCGCCCGCCGGAGCGGATGTGGAACGCGCCGCACGCGAGCGCCGCGAGCCCTTCCTCGACCAGCGTCTCCCGGCAGTCGACCAGGCGGGCGATCTCGGCGCCGTAGGCGGTGGCGCGGCCGGGGACCGACGCGATGTCGGGCTCGTCGGCCTGGCCGACGTCAGCGGTGTACGTGCATGGGATTGCACCCTTGTCGCGCATCCACGCGACCGCTACTGAGGTGTCGAGGCCGCCTGAAAAGGCGATCCCGACTCTTTCGCCGACTGGCAGGGAGGTGAGAACCTTGGACACGAGCAAAAATATATACACACCACTGCATGTCCATGCAAGCCTTTCCAGTCTCTGAGACGGGCCGATGTCGAAAAAGTCCCCGGGGCTTCGACTTCAGGATGAAGCCGGCGATCCGAGGGAGCCCTTGATGAAGTACCTGATCCTGATCTACAGCGGCCCGGAGAGCGCGGAGCGGCCGGACCTGGCGGAGGAGGTGACCGAGCTCGGCGAGCTGGTCGCGGGCGGGGTTCTGGCCGACCCGGTGAACACCGTGACCGTGCGCGTGGCGCGCGGGGCCGCGCTGGAGGAGCAGCTGTCCGGCTACCTGGTGGTCGACTGCGACTCGGGGCACCGGGCCGCCGAGATCGCGGCCCGGTTGCCCGGCGCCCGCACCTCCACCGTGGAGGTACGCCCGATCATGGACCTGTCCGGCCAGGAGATGTGACCGGGCACACGCGTCAGGAGAGCTCGTCCGCCAGCTTGCGGAAGTGCGCGCTGGACCGGGGAGCTGACCTCGACCCGGCCCGAGCACGTCTCCGGGGCTCGGGTCACTTCGTCGATCATGCGGGCCACCAGTCGGAGACGTCCGCACCGGAGGCATGCAGCGTCTGGCGGATGAAGTCCTCGATGTCGGCCGCGGTCCGCATGTGGCGGCCCTCCCCGGTACGCAGGTCCTGGACCCATCCCGCCAGGCGGGGAGCGGCGCCGGGGACCTCGCGGACCTCCACGTACACGCGGAGCAGGAACGCGTGCGCGCCTTGCCCGAGGCTTCCCTCCACCGGCGGCCACCCTTCAGGCGACATGCCGCCTTTCTAAGGCAGGGGCGTCACCCGGCCGTCACCGGAAGTCTCCCCGGTGTCACCGGGCGGGCGCGGCGTGAGCGCGCGCAGTTCGTCGGCCGCGCGTCCCAGCACGTCGGCGAGGCCGCGCAGTTCGGTTTCCGCGCGTTCGAGCTGCCCGAGCAGCCGTACGTCGTGCTCCTGTCCCGGTATCCAGGCGGCAGGGGCACCCGAGGCGATGCGGGCCGCGGCGGCCGTCGTCTCCGGCAACGGGTCCACGCCCAGCTCGTCGCGGAGCAGCCGCCTGCAGATCTCGTACTGGCTCAGCGCCTGCGCGCGGCGTCCCGCCGCGGCGTGCATTTCGATCATGGCGCGGTGCACGTCCTCGCGCAGCGGCTCGGCGTCGAGTATGGCCTGGCCGAACGTGAGCGCCGTGTCGAGATCGCCGGTGCCCCGGTACCAGGTGAGGAGCCTGGCCATGGCCCGAAGGTGCAGCTCGCGCAGCCGTTCGCGCTCCAGGACGACCCAGTCGTCGTAGGTGCCTTCGAGCAGGTCGCCGACGTACAGGCCGACCGCGCCCTTCAGCCGCTCGGCGTCGGCCGCCGACACCCGCCCCGGCCCGAGCGCGGGCGTCACCGCGGCCTCGAACCTGGCGACGTCCACGCGGGCGTCGCTGCGGCCGTTGAACGACATCGCCCCCGTGGGCTCGACCAGCAGGTACGTGCCCCGCGCCACGTGGGCGGGCTCGATCACCCTGCGCAGCCGCCAGAGCGCGGTGTTCAGCCGCCGCCTGGCCTCGGCCGTGGACAACCCACCCCAGAACGCCGCGGCCACCACGTCACGCGGCTGAGGTCGCTCCCGCTGGAGCACCAGGTAGGCGAGCAGGCTGGCCGCGACCGGCTGCAGTTGCAGGCGTCCGCCTCTCGTGGTGCCTTCTCCCCGGACGACCGAACGATGGTGCCCCAACAGCTTGATCTCCAGCATTCCTGATCCCCCCTCACCTATTCGGAGGGCCGGCCCGGCCCGTTGATACATCCCTGTTCCCAGGCCGTCCGGTGCCGGGGTGGCGGGCTGCTCACGTGCTCCTGAACAGCCGGTCCAGATGCACGTCGATCGCGGCGAGCGCGTCCTGGGGCTCGATCACGTCGAGTTCGATCAGGGAGGTGAAGCCGGTGAGGGCGAGGAGCAGGTTCGTCTCGGTCGCCGGGTCGTGGCCGGCGTCGATGTGCCCGTCGGCGATCGCCTGGCGGACCAACTGCTCGACGACGGCCCGCCCTTGGACGAGGCCGCGGCGCGCCTGCTCGTGTACGGCCTCGTCGTGCAGCGCCTCCAGGACGTAGGCGGCGCTCATCCGGCTGGTCGCGCGGGCCTCGGCATGCAGGGGGAGCATCTCCGCGAGCGTCAGTCGCAGCACGTCGCGGGGGTGCGGACGGTCACCGAGCTTGTCAAGCCCCTGATGTACGCGCACCGAGGTCTGCTCGGACGCGAAGTCCATGGCGAAGGAGAGCATGGCGGTCCGGGAAGAGAAGTAGTGCTGCAGCTGCCCGAGTGACATGTCCGCCTCCTGCGCCACCACGCGCATCGTCAGCTGTGTGACGCCGCGCTGCTCCACCACCCGCCACAGTGCGCGGGCGATCGCTTCGCGGCGTCCCCGGTGATCCACCTGTTTCGGCATCGCCGGCCCCTTCCTCGTGCCTAAGACTGTACCAATACAGTTGACATAATACACTTGACCCATAATCACTCGAGGAAAGGAATCGTCCATGTCCGAACAGCCGAAGGTACGGACCACGGAAGGCGTGGTGCAGGGGCTCCGGCGGCAGGGGCACGCGGTGTTCCGCGGCATCCCCTACGCCCGGCCCCCGGTCGGAGCGCTCCGCTTCGCCGCCCCCGCACCGCCGCACCGCTGGGACGGGACGAGGCAGGCGGTCGAGTTCGGCCCCGTGGTGCCGCTTTCCCTGCCGATCGACGTGCCCCCGCAGGGCACCGACTGGCTGACGCTCAACATCGGCACTCCGGATCCCGGCGCGGCGGGACTGCCGGTGCTGGTGTGGATCCCCGTGGGCGGCTACCTCTCGGCGGCGTCGAGCGACCCGATGTTCGACCCGGCAGCGCTGGCCGAGGCGGGAGTCGTCGTGGTGACCATCAACTGCCGCGTGGGCGCGGAGGGATTCGCGTTCCTCGACGACGTGCCGCCCAACCGCGGATTCCTCGACCAGATCGCGGCGCTGGAATGGGTGCAGCGCAACATCGCCGCCTTCGGAGGCGACCCCGGCCGGGTCACCGTGGGCGGGGTGTCCGCCGGGGCGGGCTCGGTCGCCGCCCTGCTGACGATGAAGTCCGCGCGCGGACTGTTCCGGCGGGCCATCGCCCATTCGGTGCCGGGGATGCACAGCACCCCCGCGCTGGCACGGCAGGCCACCGCCGCGTTCGCCGACCGGCTCGGCGCGGCGGCCCCCACCGCCGAGGCCCTGCGCGACATCGACCCATGGCACCTGGCCGCCGAGCTCACCGCCTTCAACGCCGGCCTCCACGCGCACCGGGAGAGCTGGGGACGCCTCACGGAGGCCGGCACCGCGCTGTGCCCCGTCGTCGACGGCGAGGTCCTCCCGGAAACGCCCTGGCCCGCGCTGAACGGCGCGCGCGCGAGCGGGACCGAACTGCTCGTCGGCCACGCCCGGGACGAATTCCGGTACTTCAGCGTCATGAGCGGACGGTACGGCACCTTCACCGAGGCGGAAGCCCACGCGGCCCTGGACCTGCTCGCCCCCCAACCGGACGGCGCGCGGGCCTACCGGGCCGCGTTCCCGCAGGCAGGCCCGGAGGAACTGGTGGAGACGGTGTACTCCGACGCCCTCTTCCGCATGCCGTCACAGAAGCTGGCCGAGGCGAACGCCGCCGCCGGCGGCACCTCCTACCTGTTCGAACAGTGCTGGGTCGCCCCCGCCCTCGGCGGCATCCTGGGCGCCTGCCACAGCCTCGAGGTGCCCCTGGCGTTCGGCACGCTGGACAGCCCCGTCGCCACCCAGCTCATCGGCGAGGAGCCCACACCCGAGGCCGTCACTCTCTCCCGCGAACTCCAGGAGGCATGGGTCCGCTTCGTCACCACCGGCGACGCGGGCTGGTCCGCCCACCGGCCCGGCGAGCACCTCACCCGCGTCCTGGACACCGAGTCGAAGACTCTGCCCTACCCCGAACAGGCATCCCGTCAGATCTGGGAAGGCCACTCCCCCGCGCCCTTCGATCTCTCGTAAGGCCCACCCGTGGGTGACGGGAGAGGCACCTCGGAGCCGAAGGAGAACCTCTGGTTCCAGGACAGGCCCGTGGTGTCGAGACCGCTGGTGATCGCCCGGCGCCCGCCGTTCAGCCGCGTAGTCGCGCGTTGAGCCGAGCGGCCTGTCGCGTGAGGTGCTCGCGTTCGGGGATGCTGGGCGCCGACCGGGCGGCGTCGGCGTAGAGCCGCGCCGCGGTCGCCGCGTCACCGTCACGCTCGTGCAGGTACGCCAGGACGGCGGTATGGCGGGGCAGCGCCGGATCGAGCCCCGCCAGGGCGGCCAGGCCGGCTCGCGGGCCGTCGGCCTCCCCGACCGCGACGGCCCGGTTGAGGCGGGCCACCGGACTGCCGGTGAGGCGCACCAGTCCGTCGTACCACTCGACGATCTGCACCCAGTCGGTCTCCCCCGCCGTCCGGGCGTCGGCGTGCAACGCGGCGATGGCGGCCTGGGCCTGGAACTCGCCCAGGCGGTCGCGGGCGAGGGCCGCCTGGAGCACGTCGACTCCCTCGGCGATCAGGCGGGTGTCCCACAGGCAGCGGTCCTGCTCGGCGAGGGGCACGAGCCTGCCGTTGGCGCCGGTCCGTGCCGCTCGCCGGGCGTGGTGCAGCAGCATGAGCGCGAGCAGGCCCGCGACCTCCTCGTGGTGGGTCCTGGCCGCGAGCTGGCGGGTGAGCCGGATCGCCTCGGCGGCGAGGTCGACGTCGCCGGAGTAACCTTCGTTGAAGACCAGGTAGAGCACGCGCAGCACGGTCGCGACGTCACCGGGCTGGTTGAACTTGACGTCGGAGACGGTGCGCTTGGCCCTGCTGATGCGCTGAGCCATGGTCGCCTCCGGCACCAGGTAGGCCTGGGCGATCTGACGCGTGGTCAGGCCGCCGACCGCGCGCAGCGTGAGCGCCACGGCCGAAGCCGGGGTCAGGGACGGGTGCGCGCACAGGAAGTACAGCTGGAGTGTGTCGTCCACCGCCTCTCCCCGGCCGGGCGCGGGCTCGGCCTCGACGCGTACCTCGCGGTGCCGGCGGGAGGCGTCGGCACGGGCGGCGTCGAGGAACTTACGCCAGGCCACGGTAACCAGCCAGCCCTTGGGGTCACGCGGCGGGTCGTCCTGCCACACGCGCACGGCCTCGGCCAGGGCGTCCTGCACGGCGTCCTCGGCCGCCGCGAAGTCGGCTCCGCGACGGACGAGAACACCGATCACCGCGGGCACCAGGTCCCGCAGCAGTGACTCGTTCACTCGGTTACCACGGACGGCTCGCCGTAGGCCGGGCGCACCTCGAGCCACTCGTGGATCGGCTTGCCGCCCGCTCCCGGAGCCGCGGACAGCTCGCCGGCCAGTTCGAGCGCCCGCTCGTAGTTCTCGACGTCGATCACCATCCAACCGGCGATCAGGTCCTTGGTCTCGGCGAACGGTCCGTCGGTGACCGGCGGCCGCCCCTCACCGTCGTAGCGGACGAACGTGCCCTCCGGCGAGAGCGCCTGCTCGCCGACGAACTCGCCGGTGCTCTCAAGCCGTGCGGCGAAGTCACGCATGTACTGCACGTGGGCCGAGACTTCCTCCGGCGTCCACTGCTCCATCGGCACGTCGTTGACCGATGCCGGCGCGCCCCGGTAGTGCTTGAGCAGCAGGTACTTGGCCATCGTGTTTCTCCTTGGTGTGTTCTACGCCCATTGTGGCGGTGTTCACTCCGGGGACGGAGCCGCGGGCGGATTCTCGACATCCCTTCCCGGCATTTCCCGGCGTGTTTCCCGCTGCCGGATCAGCTCCTCGACCGGGCTCGGCAGAGTCGTCTCGAAGTCGATCAACTTCGCCCAGGTCGGCGTCACGACGATCCGGACCATGCCGTCGTGGTAGAGCGAACGCACCTCCGCCTCCCACCCGACCCGTTGCTCGGGCGTCATCTCGTAGGTGCTGGTGGTCTGGAGGTACTCCTCCGGGATGCCGTCGACGTAGTCCAGCTCTGCCCGGCCCCGGATGAGAAGGATCTTGGGCGGGTGCACCTCGGTGTCGATCGTCAGGGCGACCATCGGGTTCTCGCTCAGGGCCCGGAGCTTCGGGGCGTTCTTCGGCGTGCACATGACGATCTCCGAGCCGTTCCAGGCGAAGATGATCGGGACATTACGCGGTGTGCCGTCCTTGGCGACGTAGGCCAGGCGGGTCATGTCGCGAGCCAGGAGCTCCCGGCTGATCGGCCGGTTCAGTACCTCGGTGATCTCGTTCGGTCGCACGGTCTTTCCTCCAGCTGTGGTTCCGGGATTCTGGTCGGCCGCGCCCGGCCGTCAGCCGAGCTCCTCGGCCAGGGCGATCACGATGCCCTCGGGGCCGCGCAGGTAGCAGAGCCGGTAGCTGTCCTCGTACTGGGCCACCTCGCCGACGAGTTCGGCGCCATGGGTACGCAGGCGGGCGAGGACGTCGTCGAGGTCGTCGACCGCGAACATGATGCGGCGGATGCCGAGGGTGTTGGCCGGAGCGTCCCGCGGCACCCCGCCGATCGCCTCCGGCGTGTGGTACTTCGCCAGCTCGATCCGCCCGTGCCCGTCCGGCATCCGCATCATCGCGACGTCGACCCGCTGGTCGTCGAGCCCGACCACACGCGCCGCCCAGGGCCCCTCGATCCGCGCCTTGCCCTCCAGCTCCATACCAAGTTCCGCGAAGAACGCGATCACAACGTCGAGGTCGTCGACGACGATCCCGATGTTGTCCATCCGCTTGATCGTCATGGTGGCTCTCCTTCGTCACGCGGCCGGTCGTGGCCACTGGTGTACCTGGGACGGAGCCACCGCCACATTCTCGACACCCGGAACGAGCCGAATTCTTCGTGATCTGTTTCTGACCGTCCCAGACCCAGGCGCATGCGTGTCACTTCTGTCAGTTGCCATCGCAGACGCAAGAAGGCCGGCGCCCTTATCCGCAGCGTGCCCGACAACCCCTCGCGCATCTCCGACAGGTCCTGGCGCAGGGCCTCGGTGTCGGCCAGGATGCGATGCGCCCACAGCGGCACCCGCTCGCCCTCGGGCGTCAGCCCGGCCAAGCGCCGGCCCCGCCGGACCAGGGGCACGTCCAGCTCGCGTTCCAGCTTCCTGATGGCCGCCGACAACGACGGCTGGGAGACGTGACAGGCCGCCGCGGCCCGCGCGAAATGCCGCTCGCGGGCCAGCGCCACCAGATACTCCAGCTGGCGTAACAGCACGCCGCCTCCGCGCCTCAGTCGTCCATCCCGTCGGGGCAGCTGATCGCCCGCCGGCCTGACGAGGCTTCTCCGGCGGACGTGCGAGACCCGGCCCGAGCGCGCACCGATGAGGTTTCCGCGCCGCGCCCGTCTGTACGTGTGAGATCGACTCACGAGAGGCTGGCACGATGCGGAAACTGATCTTCGGCATGAACCTGAGCCTGGACGGTTACGTCGCCGCGCCCGGCGACGACCTCGGCTGGAGCGTACCGAGCGACGAGCTGTTCCAGTGGTGGTCCGACCGGGTGGGGGCGACCGGCCTGGCGCTGTACGGGCGCAAACTGTGGGAGACGATGAGCTCCCACTGGCCGACCGCCGACCGGCGGCCGGGCGCCACGCCGGCGGAGATCGAGTACGCCCGCCGCTGGCGGGACATGCCGAAGGTGGTGTTCTCCTCGACGACCAGGCCGGTCGACTGGAACACCCGCCTGGTCACCGGCGACGCGGTCACCGAGATCGCCCGGCTCAGGGCCGAGGACGGCGGCCCCATGGACATCGTCGGCGCCACTCTCGCCGCAGCGGCCATGCGGGCCGGGCTGATCGACGGGTACGTGCTGGTCACCCACCCGGTCCTGGTGGGCGGCGGCACGCCGTTCTTCACGGCCCTGGACGGCTGGGTGAACCTGAACCTGGTGGAGACGCGGACGTTCTCCGGCGGCATCGTGCTGACCCGATACGAGACGAGGCGATGAGCACGCGCCAGACGCTCGGCACGTGAGGCCGGGTCGGAAATCTTTCCAGGCTCCCTCACCGCGACCCTCGCCATGAGGGAGCCTTGCCCGGTCTTCCTTCCGTTCCGAGCGAGCTGTCGGGACTTGTCTGATCACAGGATCGGCGGCAGGCCCAGCCACGGTTTGCCGGTGGCGTCGAATCCGGTGAGCTCGGCGATCTTCCCGTCGACGATGTGCAGGACCGCGATGGTGAACAGCCGGTACTCCGGGTCGCCGGGAACGCGGCGGTACAGCGCGGCGGCAGGCATGCGGTTGACCGTCGTGGTGATACAGCGCCAGTCGTCGTAGCCGCGCTGGAAGAGCCCACCGGAGACCCAGCCGTCCACCGCGTCCTTGGCCGTCATGATCACGGTGCCCAGCTCGGGCAGCATCGCGAAGCGCAGGTCGTCGCGCAGCAGGGACATCAGCCCGTCGAGGTCGTTGCGCTCATGGGCGTCGATGTACGACTTCACCACCTCGCGCTCGTCGTCCGACAGCTCGTGGGTGGCGGGTCTCCGCCAGTCGAGGCGGCGGTCGGGTAGCCGCTCGCGTACCGTCACTCGCGCCCGCTGCAGTGCGCTGGTCACCGACGCGACGGTCACCTCAAGGGCGTCGGCGGCCTTCGACGCCGGCCAGCCCAGGACGTCGCGCAGGATGAACACCGCCCGCTGCCGCGGCGGCAGGTACTGGACGGCGACGATGAACGCCAGCTCGATCGTCTCCCGCGCCACCACCGATTCCTGCGGGTCCTCGGGGAGCATCCGGTCGGGGTACGGCTGCAGGTACAGCATCTCGGAGCCGGGGTCCGGCAACTCGGATGGCACGGGTGTGCGGTCGTTGCGCTTCTCCAGGAAGTCGAGGCAGGCGTTCGTCGCGATCCGGTACAGCCAGGTCCGCAGCGTGGCATGGCCCTTGAACGACTCCCGTTTGTTCCACGCTCGCAGGAACGTCTCCTGCGTCATGTCCTGGGCGTCCTCGTAGTTCGCGAGCATCCGGTAGCAGTGCACCTGCAGCTCACGGCGGTGGCGCTCCGTGAGCAGCGCGAACCTCGCCGTGTCGTCCGAGCGGACCGCGGCGATGAACGTGGCCTCGTCGGCGCCCGGCTGTCTGGCGTCGGTCATGGGCATCAATCCTTGCATCGGTGCGAGGGGTTACCCAGAACTGACGACGTGGCGGAGGATTCCTGATCGGTCCTTGCCTCCCGCTGCCCGCGGCGCTGTTCCCCCACCGGCATCTCAGGGTCACTGCCAGTCGAAGGTACGCCCCGCCGGATCCGGCGTTGTATGCAATGTATGCTGTGCATGCAACCAGGAGGTGACATGCAGACCGAGTCCGTGTATCGGCGGCTGCGCGAGCGGATCGTGACCGGCGGGTACGCAGCCGGCGAACGGCTGACCGAGTTGTCGGTCAGCGCTGTGCTGGAGGTCAGCCGGACCCCGGTGCGGGAGGCGTTGCGGCGGTTGGAAGGCGACGGTCTGGTACGCAGCGCCGGGCGCGGTGTCGTCGTGGCGACGCTCAGCGGTGAGGCCCTGGCCCATGCCTATGCCGTCCGGGCTTCGCTGGAGGCGCTCACCGCCGAGACCGCGGCAGCGCGGCAGCGGGCCGGGCGGATCGCCCCCGCCGACCTGGCCGACCTCGGCCGCGACAACACGCTGCTGGCCGAGGTCACCAAGGCGGGCGACTACGACCAGGCGATGCTGCTCAACCGCCGCTTCCACCGCCGGATCGCCGAGCTCGCGGCCAACCCGATCGCGCTGGAGATGCTCGACCGGCTCTGGGACCAGATCGTGGTCTCCACTCGTGCCTCCCTCACTCCCCCGCAGCGCCCCGACGCCGTCGTGGCCGAGCACCGGCTGCTGGTCTGCGCGATCGCGGACGGCGAAGCCGAACTCGCCGGCCGGATCGCCGCCGGCCACGCCCGTGCCACCGCGCTGGCCGCCGACGCGGGCGTACCCGATGCCGGCGCGACCAACAGAGGCGCGACCACCAGAGGCGCGTCCACCAGAGGCGCGACGAGCCAAGCCGCGACCAACCTAGGCGCGACCGTCGAGAAGGGATCGTGACCACCCATGGCCAAGACGCACCAGTACGAGGTCCAGGTGACGTGGACCGGCAACACCGGCAACGGCACCAGCGGCTACCGCGACTACAAGCGCGACCATGACGTCTCCGCGCCGGGCAAGGACGTCATCGCGGGGTCCTCCGACCCGGCCTTCCGTGGCGACCCGGCCCGGTGGAACCCGGAGGAACTGCAGGTGGCGGCGGTGTCGCAGTGTCACATGCTCTGGTTCCTGCACCTGTGCTCGGTCGAGGGGATCGTGGTGACCGGCTACACCGACCGTCCCCACGGCACCATGGTCGAGTCGTCCGACGGCGGCGGGCGGTTCGAGGAGGTTGTGCTACGGCCTGAGGCGACCCTGGCCGACCCCGCCATGGCCGCACGCGCGCTGGAACTCCACGAGCGCGCCCACCAGCTGTGCTTCATCGCCAACTCGGTCAACTTCAAGATCAGCCACTCTCCGGCTTTCCCGGCCTGAGAACTTCGGTCTCCTCCAGCCGCCCCCGCAGGTAGGCGCGGTCGGCGTCGGTCGGGGCCAGAACCAGCGCCTCACGGTACGCCCGCGCCGCCCGCGCGTACGAGCCCTGCCTGCGCAGCAGGTCGGCCCGCGTGGCCGGGAGCAGATGGTAGCCGGCGAGCTCGCCCGCGGCGGCGAGCTCATCGACCAGGACGAGCCCGGCCTCGGGACCGTCGGTCATCGCGACGGCGACAGCGCGGTTGAGCCGGACGACGGGTGCGGGCACCAGCTCCAGCAGGTCATCGTAAAGCCGGACGATCTCCGGCCAGTCGGTCGCCTCGACGCTCGGCGCCGTCGCGTGGCAGGCCGCGATCGCCGCCTGGAGCTGGTACGGGCCAGGGGTGCCGGGCAGCAGCCGTAGCCCCTCAGTGATCTTGGCCCGGTCCCAGAGGGATCGATCCTGGCGCTCCAGCGTGACCAGGACGCCCGTCTCGTCGGCCCTGGCCGGCCGCCGCGCGTCGTGCAGCAGCATCAGCGCGAGCAGGCTCCGCGCCTCCGGCTCGGGCAGCAGCCGTACGAGCAGGCGGGCCAGCCGGATCGCCTCGGCGCTGAGGTCCTGCCGGACGAGGCGGGCGCCGGCGCTGGCCGCGTACCCCTCGTTGAACAGCAGATAGATCACCGCGAGTACCGCCTGCAGGCGGCCGGGCAGCAGGTGCGCGGGCGGGACCCGGTACGGGATGCCCGCTTCGCGGATCTTCTTCTTCGCCCGGGTCAGCCGCTGGTACATGGTCGGCTCCGCCACCAGGAACGCCCGCGCGATCTCCGCCGTCGTCAGCCCGACCAGCGTCCTGAGCGTCAGCGCGACCCGCGCGTCGAACGGCAGCGCCGGATGACAGCAGGTGAAGATCAACCGGAGCATGTCGTCGGGCACCTCGTCCGGCTCGCCCGGTTCCCCGGCGGCGCGGGCCGGCACGGCGGCCTGGCGCATCTTGGCGGCGCCGACGGCTTCGCGCCGGAGCAGGTCCATGGCCCGGTTACGCGCCGTCGTGGTGAGCCAGGCGCCCGGATTGTCCGGAATGCCATCGTGCCGCCACCGGTCGAGAGCCGTCGCGAACGCGTCCGCGGCGCAGTCCTCGGCCAGATCCCAGTCACCGGTCACCCGGATCAGCGTCGCGACGACCTGCCCCCACTCCGCCGCGAACGCCTCGGCCACCGCCGATTCGACCGCATCGGTCACTCCCACACCGGCCGTACCTCGACGGTGCCGAAAGCGGCGAACGGGTGCCCCGCGGCGATCTCGATCGCCTCGTCCAGATGCTCGCACTCGACCACGAGGAACCCGCCGATCAGGTCCTTGGTCTCCGCGTACGGGCCGTCCGAGATCAGCGTCTCACCCTCGCGCACCCGCACCTTCGTGGTGGCCGTCGGTCGCAGGCGGTGCCCGCCACGGTAGACCCCGCGTGCCTCGAGGTCGGCGAACCAGGCCTCGTGCTCCGGCCACGCATGGATCTCCTGCGGCGATTCCGAGTGTTCCTCACCGTGCCAGATCACCAGTGCGTACTTCATCTACAGCACTATGGCACGCCCACCTGCGCGATCAAGGCGCGGTGGTGAGGTCGTCGGAGCGTCCGGCCTCGATGCGCGACCACTGCGAGAGCGGACGTCCGTCGATCCGCCAGAACTGCGTGGGTTCCTCCTCCCGCCACGCCTGCGGCCAGCCGGGAGGCGAGTCCTCGCCCGGGTGCTGGCGTCCGTACACGGTGAGGTCCATGAGCGCGAGGCTGTAGTCCATCGCCTCCACGCCGCGACCCGTCGTCCAATACGTCTCGAAGACGCGGTCGCCGTCGCGCAGATAGCTCACCAGCTGCATCGAGCCGATCTGACGCCCGACGAGCAGCGTGTCGGCGGACGCCTTCGCCGAGTACCACGGCATGTCCCAGCCCATGAAGTCGCGATAACGACGGCTCTCCCGGTACGGGCCCTGGCAGAAGACGGCGTACGTGATGTCGCGCGAGTGCACGTAGGACAGCTCCGAGATCTGGCCGCCGCACCACGTGCAGCCTTCGCACTGCTCGGCGGCCGGACGGCCGTCGCGCCACATGAAGTAGTACGCGAGCAGCTGCCGCCGTCCCTCGAACGTCTCCAGCAGGGTGACCGGCCCTCCGGGTCCGATCAGCTCGGTGGTGGGGTCCACCTCGACCATGGGCAGACGTCGCCGCGCCGCGGCGATCGCGTCGCCTTCGCGCGTATGCGCCTTCTCCCGGGCCCGCAACTCGTCCACCTGGGCCTGGAAGGTGGCCCGGTCGACGGCCTCGGGCATGCCGGGTGCGTTGCGGGCGAGGGCTGTCGCCTCGCTGAGGTTGTCCTTCATGGTCAGTCTCCTCCTTGGGTACGTGGCTTCGCCCACCGACGAATGGGCACCGGGGGATTCGACATCGCCGGGAAAGAATCTTCAGCGCGGGCCGCTTTCCTGCTTCCGTCGCCCTACCCCGATGACGCGCAGGTCATCCGGAAAGCGGCAGCGCCCAGACGCGACATGACGGCCGGCCCGGCACGGCCGGCCGTGGCGAACACCGTCGCGAACACCAGAGCCCAAGCCTGCGAGGCGGGGGTCCCGGTAGCTATCGCGGATAATCCAACGAACCCATCTCTGACCTGCTGTTATTCGCCTTCCTGGGACGGTTGACGATCTTTGCCGCTACGGCTCGTACTGGTTGTAGTGCTTCCGTGGAGGTTGATGGGGTTGGCGACCAGTTCTTCTCTGATGAGCAGATGGAGCGGCTGCGGTCGTATCCGGACATCGGCCGGGAGGAACTGATTCCGGTTCTTCACGCTGACGCGGAAGGATCTGGGCTTCATCGACAACCTGGACCGTGGCGGTGGGCGCGGGCCCGCGGCGCGGTTGGGGCTGGCCGTCCGGCTGTGTACGTTGCCGTGGCTGGGTTTCGTGCCCGATGACATCTGGGCGGTGCCGCGGGCGGCGGGTGGCCCAGAACCAGCCCACCGTGACGGCCCGGATGCCGACGACAGCGAGGGCGGGGGTCGTGGACCGGGGGCCATGTTCGGCGGGCAGGAGGTCAGGTGAACGTGCCAGGCGTCCGATCAAGCTAGGGCTTGTTCAGGTAGGCCAGGACGGCGCGGACGCGGCGGTTGGTGTCTTCGTCGTCGACGATGCCGAGCTTGCCGAACATGGAGGTGGTGTACTTGCTGATGGCGCTGTCGCTGAGGAAGAGGCGGCGGCCGATGGCCTGGTTGGACAGTCCCTCGGCCATGAGAGCCAGAACGGCGTGCTCGCGTTCGGTGAGCCGCTCGAGCCCGCGGCTTGGGGAACTGCTGGACAACAGCTTGGCGATGACGGCCGGGTCCATGGCGGTCCCGCCGTCCGCGACGCGCTCCAGGGCGCCGATGAACTGGTCGGCGTCGAACACGCTGTCCTTCAGCAGGTAGCCGACGCCGCCGGATCCGTCGGCCAGGAGCTCCCGGGCGTACAGCTGCTCCACGTGCTGAGAGAGGATGAGGACCGGTAGCCCAGGCATCTCGGCACGGGCGGCCAGGGCCGCGCGCAGGCCCTCGTCGGACTGGTTCGGCGGCATGCGAACGTCGATGACGGAGACGTCCGGGCGCCATCTCCGTAGCGCCTCCAGCGTCTCGGGGCCCGTGGCCGCTGTGGCCACCACTTCGTGCCCGTACGCCTGGATCAGGCGGACCATCCCCTCGCGCAGGAGGTAGAGGTCTTCGGCTACAACGAGTCGCATGGCAGTGCCATTCTCACACGGGTCGGGCCGCCCGGCGGGCTGCTGATCTCCAGGGTGCCGTCGAAGACCGCGAGGCGGCGGCGCAGACCGGCGAGTCCGCCGTCGGCGCGCACATTGGCCCCGCCCCGCCCATCGTCCTCGACCTCGACGATGAGATCGGCGTCGTCCTGTGCGAGGGAGATCCGCGCCCGGGACGGCTGGGCGTGTTTGACCGCGTTGGTCAGCAGCTCGGCGACGCCGAAGTAGACGGCGGCCTCGATCACGGGGTCCAGGCGCAGGCCGGCGTCGGCGCTGACGGCCACGTCGAGGGGGACGTCCAGGGCCAGGGCGCGGACGGCGTCGACGAGCCCCCGCTCGTTCAGCACCGGCGGGCTGATCCCCTTGACCAGTTCGCGAAGCTCGGCCAGCGAGGCGGCGGCACCGCCCCGTGCTTCCCGCATCAGCGCCTTCGCCTGGTCGGGGTTAGTCTCCATGAGTTTCTCGGCGGTCGCCAACGCGAGTCCGAGTGCGACCAGGCGGGCCTGCGCCCCGTCGTGCAGGTCCCGTTCGATCCGGCGGATCTCGGCGGCCTGCGCGACCGTCGCGTCCGCGCGCTGGGCGGTCAGTTCCTCCACCCGCTCGGTCATCGCCATCGCGCGCGACGGGCGCAGGAAGCGGACGGCGACGGGTACGAGCAGCCGCCAGGCGTACGGGGCTGTGGCGATGGCCACGACCAAGCCGAACACCCCGGCCAGGCGCGCGGTGAGCCCCGGCTGCCCGAGCCCGAGAACCGCCGCGACCACCCCGGCCGACGGAACGGCCGCCACCACGCCCGCGGCGAACGGCACGATCCCGGTGAACCGCACGTCGCGCCAGACGGCGGGATCCTTCCACCGCACCCGCCATTTCTGATCCAGGACGGCGTCACGCCGGCTGCGCTCGTAGGAGAAGCCGTTCCACCAGTACCCGGTGGACATCCGCACCACCGGCCCGGCCTCCCGGTAGCCGGCGGGGATGAAAGTGCCCGTCCACCTCGCCACCAGCGAACGGACCAGCCGGCAGACCGGTCGGGACAGCCCGAGGGTGCCCACGCACACCAGCACGAACGGCCCCAGCCACGACCATGGGTTCCCCGCACCCCACCAGATGGCCCACGCCACGGCCACGGCCCACACGGCCGGGGCCGGCATGGTGACGACCGCCACTACGCACGACCGCACGAACCCCACGCCGATGCGCCTCGCCCAGGTACCCAACTGCCGCATGCCTCTTCCTTCGCCTCTCCATTCGATGCTTCCACTGTGCACCGCGCCGAGCACGCTACTGCCCTGACCGGCCAAGGAGTGGGTCTGGCCCCACCCACCCGTGCGCCTGGACCGATACCGCCTCGACCAACCGCTTCGTAGCGTC
Source organism: Nonomuraea sp. NPDC050394 (assembly GCF_044459065.1). Lineage (NCBI taxonomy): Bacteria > Bacillati > Actinomycetota > Actinomycetes > Streptosporangiales > Streptosporangiaceae > Nonomuraea > Nonomuraea sp. NPDC050394. Next base: position 311,384 of record NZ_JBITIO010000012.1, read on the forward strand.
GCCAAGCATGGAATCCAACACACACACCACGACCGAGGCCGCACTCCTCAACACCCCCCGCACCCAAGGGGCCTTCGGCACGGCGAAGAACAGCATCAAGGTGTACGGCGCACTCAGCGCCATCGCCCTCTTGGCAATCACCGTGGTATCGAGCAGCGGCCATATGGTGAACACGTTCATGTGGGTCCGGGCGGCCCTGCTGCCGGTGGTGGCCGTGCTGATCTACTGGATGACGATCTCCGCTTCCCGGGGATCTCGACGGGCTTTCGAGCGCGTGAATGCTCTCGCCGTCATCATGCCGATCGCGATCATCGGCGTCGACCTGATCCCGGGGATTTGTCCGCTGTGGTACGCCGTGATGCAGGTCGTCTGCATGCTGCCCCTCATCCGGGTCGCGTTCATCACCCGCGGCTCCGCACTGCGCGCCGCCTTCCCCAAGAGGGGCTGATCGGGCGTCGAGCGCGTTTCTCCAACTTCGGTGACGCCTCTCCACCTTCGGTGGCGCCGGCCCGTCCCACGTGAGACGGCGTCTGCCACGCTCCAGGGCAGGGCGCGGTGCCCTTCTCACACATGACCGGCGGTACTCCCACACCAAAGACGCGCACGACTGCGCGGTTGCGGGATAATCAGCGTTATCTGGCAAGATAGCGATCACCGGGTAGCGCGAGCTGGGCGGCCGTCGCTCGGCGCACACCCGGCGCGCCTACCGCGGCGACCTGATCGCCTTCGCCGCCCACCACGGCGAAGAACTCGGTGAGCTGGCCGCCGCGCCGGTTCGCGCGTTCCTGGCCGAACTCGCCGAGCTGTCGCCGGCCAGCCGCAAGCGCAAGCGCGCCGCCATCGCCTCCTTCGCCAAGTGGGGGGTCCGCCACGACCTCCTGGCCGCCAACCCGATGGACCGCATCGACACCGTCAAGGTGCCCAAGAGGCTTCCCCGCCCGGCCGCGGCCGCCGACGTGGCCAAGGTGCTGGCGGTGATCTGCTCGAGGCGGCCGCGCAAGGATCTACCGCTGGACCGGCTGGACGACAAGGTCGCCGACGCCGAGGTCCCGCGCCGCCCGGTGGCGGCGCGGCCAATCGATCCACTGACGAACGACAAACCGCTGAGGCCCATCCCACGCCTCGTGCACCATCAGCACAGGTCAGAGATGGGATCGTTGGATTTTCCGCGATTGCTACCGGGACCCCAGGCGGGGTCTGCCTCGTTGGCCGGCCCGGGCAGGCACGGCCGGTGGTCAGGCCGCGATGGGTGCCAGGCCGGGCGACAGGCCGGGCCAGGTGGCTTGTCAGGCCGTGGTGGCGTGGTGGAGGGACTGGAGGCCTGGGATGGGGATGGTGGTTTGCCGGGTGCCCTTCGCGTCCAGGACGGTCAGGTGGTCGCCGGCGCCGGCCAGCAGCAGTCCGTTCAGCTTGGCCAGGCCGCGCGCTGGGCCGGCCAGTTGCCAGGTTCCCAGGGGCGCCAGGGTGGCCGGGTCGGCGACCTGTACAGAGGTGCCGGCGGCGAGGTAGAGGCGCTCGTTGTCGGCCAGCGCGTAGGCCTCGCCCGCGTGTCTGGCGCCGAAGGTGATGCGTTTCACCGTGAGGTCTGCCGTGTCTGCCTGAGCTATGCGGCCGCTGGTGGCGTCGTAGACGAAGAGGTTGCGGCCGTCGGGGCCGAGGGTCAGCGTGTGCGCCTCCGGTGGGCCCATGCCGAACGGCTGCGGCAGGTCGAGGCAGTACGCCCACCGCTGGTCCAGCTGGAGAACGTGGACAAAGGCATGCACGCCGGGCGCCGAGTCGCCGCCGGCGATCAGGTCGCGGGTGTGCAGGTGGCCGGGCTGGTGGGTGTAGAGCGTGTAGAGGACGCCCGCGTCCGCGTCCAGCACCGCCTGGCGGCCCTGCCCGCGCATCTCCTCCTCCTTGCCCTCCGGCACGGGCTTCTTGTCGCGCGTGTTGAGGGGTTTCGGGGTGCCCGCGGGCAGGTCGAGCACGCGTACCCGGTAGCGGTCCGGCTTGTCGGGTGGAAGGTATTCCAGCACGTACATGACCTGGTCGTCGGTGGAGAAGGCCTCCGGCTCGACGTTGCCGCCGAGCCGGAGGTCACGCACGCCGTCCGGTCCGGCCAAGGAGATGAGGGTGCTGGTACGCGGGCCGGGCGGCGGGCCGACGGCGACGAGCTCTCCCGAGCGGGAAACCGCCTTGACCCGCGCGCCGGTGACGGGCGTTTCGCGCCGCACCTTGCCGCTCGGGAGGTCGAGCACGCGCAGGTGTCCGCCCTTCAGCTGGTGAAGGCGCTTCCAGCGGGCATCCGGTACGGCCTCGCCGTACTCACGGAGCTGCCTGCCGGTGGCCAGGTCCACCGCGACCAGCCCGGACGCGGTCCTGGCATACAGCGTCCCCGTAAGCCCGACCGGCCGGGCGGGCTGCGGACTCGCGGGCTGGGCGGCCGCGGGTTCCGCCCGGCTCCCGGCACAGGCGGACAGGGCGGGCAGGGTGGCCAGGGCGAGCGCCCCGGCCAGCAGTTCACGTCGCGTCGTCCTCACATCTGCCCTACACCGCCCGGTCACGAAAGGTTCGACGCCTTGTCCCCCGCCGCGAACCCGTGTATCCGTGGCCGCCGGGCAAGGGTTCAGCGCCATGCCTGACTTCGACCAGGGACGAACGGTTGCGCGCCTGCTTCCGCGCTGACCGGGGGGCGAACGGTTGTGCGCCCGCTTCCGCGCTGACCGGGGGCCGCTCTCGCTTGCCCGACCGCCCTCGCCGGGCGGAAGCCTGCGGCACGGTGCCGTCACCGGGCGGCCTCCCAGGCCGACCACAACCCGGCATACACGCCACCGGCGTCGACCAGTTCCGCGTGGGTGCCGGTCTCGATGACCCGGCCGTGCTCCATCACCATGATCCGGTCGCAGGTCGCCGCCTGGGACAGCCGGTGCGCCACGACGACCGCGGTCCTCCCGGCGAGGACGGCGTCGGCGGCGCGGTCGAGCTGGCCGGCGTCGGTGGAGCCGGCCTCGGCCGTCGCCTCGTCGAGGATCACCAGATCGGCGTCGGCGAGCAGCAGTCGGGCGAGGGCGAGCCGCTGCGCCTGCGCGTCGGTGAGCGGATGCCCGCCCACACCCAGCAGGGTGTCCAGCCGGTCGGGCAGAGCGTCGAGGAGCGCCGCGGCGCCGGTGGCCTCCAGCGCCGCGCGCAGGTCGCGGTCGGTCGCGCCGGGCGCGGCGAGGGTGAGGTTGTCGCGCAGGGTGCCCGCGAAGACGTGGACCTCCTGGGTGATCATCGCGGTGCGGGCGGGGCGCGTCACCTTCCCGGTCTCGGGCAGGTGGGTGCCGGCGATGACGCCGGCGAGCGTGGTCTTGCCCGCCCCCGACACGCCGACGACGGCCACGCGCTGACCGGACGGGATGCCGAGGGTGAGGTCGTCGAGCACCCGTGGGTCCTCGCCGTAACGGAACGAGACCCCGTCGAGCCGCACGGCGGTGTTCGTGGCCCGCGCCGGGACGTCCGGCGGGCCGGACGGGATCGTGACGACCCCGATCATGCGGCTCAGCGACGCGAGCGCCGACTGGAGGGTGTCGATGACCAGCAGCAGCCGGTTGACCGGCCCGAGCAGGCGGAGCACGAGCAGCATGGCGGTGGTGGCGCCGCCGACGGTCGACGCGCCGTGGCCGATGAGGACGAAGCCGACGACGAGCACGGCGGCCAGGCTCAGGCACTCCCCGAGGTTGAGCCGGGCGTTGAGCATGCTCAGCACCGTGCGGGCGCGCAGCGACTGCCTCGCCACGCGCCAGGAATCCGCCATCACGGCCCTGTGCCGTTGCTCGGCGAGACCGAAGCCGAGCACGGTGGCGTAGCCGCGCTGGGATTCGAGGATCTGCTGGGCGCGCGCGCTCATCGCCGTGCGCTCGGCGCGGTAGACCCCCGGTCCGACGCGCAGGTACCACCGCACGGCCAGCGCGTAGACCGGCAGCACGACGGCGAAGGCGGCCGCGTAGGGCCATTCCAGTGCCGCGAGCCCGCCCAGCGACACGACGATGGTGAAGGCGGTGACGGTGAGCACCGGGATGACCGCGGGGGCGGCGTCGGCGACCGCGGTGACGTCGTCGCTGGATCGCGAGATCAGGTCTCCGGTTCCGGCGCGCTCGACGAGGTGCTGAGGGAGCGTCATCGCGTGGCCCACGAGCCGCTCGCGCAGCGCGGCGAGGACGGCGTGGTAGACGCGGGTGGCCAGCACGATCGTCAGCGCGGTGCCCGCGGCGCCCACGACCGCCGACAGCGCCATGACGGCCGTGACCGCCAGCACCGTGGCGAGGTCGGCGGTGCCGGTCTGCACGCGGTCGACGAGGAACCCGATCGCCGCGGGAACGATCAGGTCGACGCCGGTGCTGACGATCCCCAGCAGTCCGGTCGCGGCGAGCCGGAGCCGGTACCCGCGGCTGAGCCGCCACACCTCCCGTACCGTCTCACGGCCGTTCGCGACCGGCAGCCCGGGCGGCCCGGCATCGGCGGAGGCGCCGCTCACCGCGTCGTCCTCGCGGGCGCGGGCACGTCGCCGGGCAGCTCGACGACACGGTCACAGGCGGCGAGCAGCGCCGGGGCCGAGGCGATCAGCAGCGTCGAGCGGCCCGCCCGGACACCGCGCAGCCGGCCCGCGATCGTGTGCTCGGTGACCGAGTCGACCGCGGTGGTCGGGTCGTGCAGCACCAGCAGCGGCGCGTCGCTCGCCAGGGCACGGGCGAGCGCGACCCGCTGGCGCTGGCCGCCCGACAGCCGGTTGCCGCCCTCGCCCACCGGGACGTCGAGGGCGGCCGCGAAGTCGTCGCAGGCGGCGGCCCGCACCGCGGCGTCCACCCGCTCGGGCGCGCCCGCGACCACGGCGACGTTGTCGCGGAGCGTGCCACTGAACAGCGAGGCGCGGTGCGGCGCGACCGTGACCCGCGACCGGTACTCGGCCGGGGTCAGCTCCCGCGCCGCGATCCCGTCCAGCCATGCCTGCACCCCTCCTTCGGCCCTCGGGTCCAGCAGCGTCTCGACGAGGCGGGCGGCGGTCCGGTCGCCGGCGCGCACGCCCACGAGCTCGCCGGGCTCGACCCGGATCGTCACGGCGGGCCCGGAGACGCTCGGCACGACCACGTCCAGCTTCGGCGGCGCGGCGGCCTCCAGCGGGGTGGCGTCGCCGGGCCCGGCCGTCGGCGTGGCGCCGTCGCGCAGCACGTCCAGGACGCGCGCGGACGAGGCGCGGGCGCCGGCGAGGTTGGGGATGGACGTGCTCGCGATCGCCTGGATCTGCGGCAGCAGCGCCTGGGTGAGGCCGACGGCGGTGATCAGCTCTCCGATGGAGAGCTGCCCGTTCACCGCGAACCAGCCCGCCAGCCCCATCACCGCGGCGACGAACGTGCCGCTGACCACGCCCGAGCCCACCAGGAACCTCCCCAGCAGGCCCGCGTTGCGCGTGGCGCCGACGAGGGTGTCCTGACTCGCCTGCCGGTACCGGCCGGTCGCCTCGGCCTCCGCGCGCACCCCCTTGATCACCCGGTAGCCGGCGACCAGGTCCGTGGCCTGCCCGACCGTGGAGGCCAGCAGCTCCTGGTAGGTGCGGGTGTCCCGGGAGAGCCGCTCGCTGAGCACGCCCATCGACCAGACCGCGACCGGCGCCCCGACCAGCACCACGGGCCCGAGCAGCCAGTGCGTCGCCAGCAGTGACACCGCGATGAATCCGATGGCCGTGACCCTCGACACCGGGATGATCATCAGGATCACCGCGTTGGACAGGCGCCCGACGTCGTTCGTCATCACCGAGACCACGCTGCCGTCCGGCGCACGGGCGGCGCCGCCGACCGGGTGCAGCACGCCCGTCGACAGGGTGCCGCGGAGCCGGTGCTGGAGTACCTGCACCGCGTAGGCGGTCAGCCGCAGCGAGAGCCTCGCCGCCGACGTCAGCGCCAGGTAGAGGGCCACCAGCACGCCGAGCCACAGGACGAGCTGTCCCGCGTCGCCGGTCGCCAGGGCGCGGTCGATCGCGAGTCCCATCACCACCGGGACCGCGGACTCGCCCACCTGCCACACGATCGCCAGCAGCATCGCGGGAACGCCGACCCGCCGCACCGAGAAGATCACGCGCAGCAGGAACCGGCCCGGGGTGATGCCCGGCCCGGCATCGAACGGCGGGGTATCGAGCGGCTCGGCGGGAGCGAGCAGGAGCACCGGCAGCCGGCGGGTCAGGGGTCCTCGTCCCAGTCCCGCGGGGTCGGCGCCCGGCGGACGCGAGAGGTTCCTCACGCCCGGCTCCGATCCCCGCCGCGGAGCGGGAAGCACCAGAGCAGCGCGTCGGCGAGGATTCCCCGCCACCACGCGTAGTCGTGCCCGCCGGCGAACTCCCGGTAGCGGGTGTCGTAGCCCTTCACGGTGAGGACGTGGTCCAGCCAGCGGCTGTGGGTGTTGGAGGTCTCCAGCTCACCGACGTCGTGGAAGACGCGGATCGGTGCCGTCCGCGCGGCCAGGTAGTCGGCGATCAGCGTCGGGACGGGGACGCGGCGCAGCAGCTCACCCGGCCCGGTGCCCCACCTGAGGTCAGGGTGGTACCCGCACGACGGGGACTGGAGGATGGCGTTGCCGAACGCCGCCGGGTGGTGGAGTGCCGTCCAGCCGGCGCACAGGCCGCCGAAGCTCTCACCGGCCAGGGCGACGTCAACCGGGTCTCGTGAGAGCGGATACCGGTGGCGGAGCCACGGCAGCAGTTCCTGGACGAGCATCTGGGAGAACGCCGGGTTGCAGAGCAGCTCTTCGTCGCGCCGCTGCGCGGGCTGATCGACGAGGACCACCGCGCAGGGCCGGATCAGTCCCGCCCGGACCAGGGCGTCACGCACGCTCGGCGCGCTGTGGTCCGGCGTACCATCCAGGTGGATCACGAAGGGCAGCGCGCTGTCGTCCGAGAACCCTTCCGGGGGCATCGACACCCAGATGCGGCGTTCGTCCCCCAGGAGGCCGCTCGCCAGCACGGCCGTCTCCGCCGCCGGGGCCGGCCGTGCTTCGGCCTCATCCAGCCAGGGCAACGGCGCCGCGTCGGGCAGGACCGCCACCGAGGCGCCGGAGAACCGCGCCACCGAGCACTCCGAGAACCTCGGTGGCGGGTTGAACGGGTCCGGGACCCGTTCGTCCTCGCCCGTCGGGCCACGTCGTGCGTACACGTAGGAGAAGCGCAGGTCGGAGCGCATCCGCAGGGTGAGAACGTGGAACGGCGTGCCCGCGACCTGGGTGAACTCCGGGGCGATCGGGTTGAAGCCGATCCTGGGGCCGATCACCACCGCGAGGGCGACCGTTGTGCCGTCCGCGGGCTCGTCGACGAACGTCACCTCCACCTCGTCCGCGGAGACCCGCTCGATGAGCGGCGCACCCCTGTCCCCGAGATGCCGCCGGAACCGTTGCGGGCTCCACTCACCGGACGCCAGCTTCTCGACATGCCGATCAGCCATTGCGCGAGCTCTCCACGGCGGTCCCGTGGGCGGGTGCGCGCCGGGTTCGTTCGCGGCCGAGCGGCACCACCTGGGGGCTGCCGGCCACCGGATCGGGCAGCACCAGGCAGCGCAGCCCGAACACCTCCTCGACCAGTTCGGCCGTGACGACCTCCTCCGGAGTGCCCTCGGCGACCACGGCGCCGCCCTTCATGGCGATCAGGTGGGTGCCGTAGCGGGCGGCGTGGTTCAGGTCGTGCAGGACGGCGACCAGGGTGTGGCCGACGTGGTGCAGGTCGGTGAACAGCTCCATCAGTTCGATCTGGTGGGTGATGTCCAGGAAGGTGGTCGGTTCGTCGAGCAGCATGATGCCGGTGTGCTGCGCGAGCGCCATCGCCACCCACACGCGCTGGCGCTGCCCGCCCGACAGCTCGTCCACCAGGCGCCCGGACAGGTCGGTGACCGAGGTCTGGTGCATCGCCCTGAGCACGGCCCGCTCGTCGTCCTCGGTCCACTGCCGGATGAACCCCTGGTGAGGGTACCGTCCCCGGGCCACCAGGTCGGCGACGGTGATCCCGTCCGGGGCGATCGAGGTCTGCGGCAGCAGCCCGACCCGCTTGGCCACCTCTTTGGTCTTGTAGGAGTTGATGTCGGCACCGTCGAGGACGACCTGCCCGGCCGACGGCTTCAGCAGCCGGGACAGGCCGCGCAGCAGGGTGGACTTGCCGCACGCGTTCGGGCCGACGATGACGGTGAACGACTCGTCGGGGATCGCCACCGAGAGGTGCTCGGAGATGATCCGCTTGTCGTAGCCGATCGTCGCCGACTCCACACGGAGGCGCGCGGCGCCGGGCGGGGTCAGGTTCACAGGCGTCTCCTGGCTTCGGTGAACAGCAGGTATCCGAGGTAGCCGCCGCCGAGCACGACGGTGATGATGCCGACCGGCAGCGGGGTGGGTGCGACGTGCTGGGCGACATAGTCCGACGCCAGGCACAGCAGCGCGCCGACGAGTGCGGCGGGGGCGAGGGTGATCCCGGCGGTGCGGGCGAGCCGGCGTCCGATCTGCGGTGCGACCAGGGAGATGAACGCGATCGGCCCCGACGCGGCCGCGACCGTCGCCGTCAGCGCCACGCCCACCAGGATCAGGCCGAGGCGTGCGGGCGAGACCCGTACCCCTTGCGAGGCGGCCGCGTCGTCACCCAGCTCCATCTGCCGCATCGGCCGGTTCAACACCCCGGCCAGCAGCAGGAGTACGGCGACGCAGGCGCCGCCGATGACGACCTGGTCCCAGGACACGCCGTTGAGCGACCCGGCGCCCCACGCGGCCGCGGACATCGCCTGGTCCAGGTCGGCCTGGAGGATCAGCCAGGTGTTGAGCGACGCGAGCATCGCCGAGACGCCGATGCCGACGACGATCAGCCGGAACCCCTGCACCCCTCGTCGATAGGCGAGCACGTACACGGCCACGGCGGTGGCCATCCCGCCCAGCAACGCCCCGCCGACCAGCTGCGCGTAGGTGCCGTTGACGACCAGGATCACGATCAGCGCGCCGGAATAGGAGCCTTGGGAAAACCCCATGATGCCGGGGTCGGCGAGCGGGTTGCGCAACAGCGACTGGAAGATCGCCCCGCTCACCCCGAGGGCCGCGCCGAACACCAGCGCCGCGGCCACCCGGGGCAGCCGCCACTCGACCACGATGTCGTGGACGATGCCGGTCTCCCGGCCGGTCAGCGCGGAGAGCACCTGACCCGGGTTCAGGCCGTACGAGCCGGTCATCAGCGCGAGCACCGCCGTACCTGCGACCGCGACCGCGAGCACCGCGCAGACGACGACCGAGCGCCACTGGAGCCGTACGGCGATCCGCCGGTGCCGCAGCACCAGCACCCGCCGTCCGAAGTCCACCCGCGGCATGTGCGTGCTCATAGTCCGCTCGCCTTCTTCCGCCGCACCAGCGCGATGAGAACGGGAGCGCCGACGAAGGCGGTGACGACGCCCACGGGGATCTCGCTGGGTCTCATCACGACGCGGCCGAGGATGTCGGAGACCAGCAGCACGCTCGGGGCGAGCAGGATGCTGTAGGCGAAGATCCAGCGTTGGTGCGGGCCGACGATCCAGCGGGCCACGTGCGGCACCATGAGTCCGACGAACACGATGGGTCCGGCGATCGCGGTGGCGCCACCGGCGAGGAGGGTGAGTGCGATCACCGCGAGCACACGGGTGCGTACCAGCCGGACCCCTTGGGCGACTGCCAGCTCGTCGCCCAGAGCCAGAGCGTTGAGCGCGCCCGACACCGCGAAGGCCAGGATGAGTGCCACCGCGAAGAACGGCAGGATCGGCCATACGACCTCGAGCGGACGGCCCGCGATCGACCCGGCGTTCCAGTACCGCATCGCGTCGAAGGCGTCCGGGTTGGTCAGCTGGAGCGCCTCCCTGGCGCCGCCGAGCACGGCGCTGACGCAGAGCCCGGCGAGCACCATGACCACCGGCGAGGAGCCCTGCCGTGTCGACCCGAGGGTGAGCACCAGGAGCGTGACGATCAGTGCCCCCGCGATCGCGAACCACACGTAGCCCTGGGAGTCGCGGACGCCGAACAGGCCCACGGCGACCGTCACCGCGAAGGACGCGCCGGCGTGGACGCCGAGGATACCCGGATCGGCCAGGGGATTGCGGGTGAGCGCCTGGATCAACGCGCCCGACAAACCGAGTGCGACGCCGACGACCAGACCCACGATCGTGCGCGGCAGCCGGAAGTCGCGGATCGCGAACTGGTCGATGTCGGGCGAGGAGCGGAACAGCGCGTCCCACACCACTGACGGCCCGATCGCCGTCGACCCGATCATGACGCTCAGCACCAGCAGGACCGCCAGCACCACCAGCGCGACGACCAGGCCGAGCAGCCGGCGACGCGGTCCGGGCACCGTCCCGGTGCCCGGACCGTCCTGCCGGAGGGAGAGGGCTGTCACTTCTTGGCTGGGAGGGTCGCCAGGGCGCTGTCGAGCGAGTCGAGGTAGCGGTTGACGGGCCCGTAGGAGTTGTTGCCGGGGCAGAAGACTCCCAGCGCACGGCCGCTGCTCACGGCAGGCAGCGCCTTCCAGGTGTTGGTCTCGATCACCGGCACGAAGGGCTTGGTCGGCTTGCCCTCGGCGTCGACGGGGTAGGTGATCACGTCGTACTTGGACAGCTTACCGATCTGCTCGAACGGCAGGGCCTCGTAGGCCAGAGGGTCCTTGCCCTCGGCCGCCTCGGGGAGGTTCAGGCCGATGTCGTCCCGGGCGATCTCGGAGCAGCCGATGTCCGCGATGTGGAACGTCGCGGGATCGTTCCAGTCTCCGCGGGAGACGTCGACGAACGAGCTGCCGGCGATGATCTTGCCGTAGGTCGCCTGAATCTTGGCGACCTTTTTCGTGAACGCCGCCTTCTGCTGGCTGAGCGCATCCGTGACGTTGCCGGCCTCCGCGATCGCGTCGGCGAAGGCCTTCCACTCGGTGTCGAGCCCCCAGTACACGGTCGGGGCGATCGTCTCGAGCCGCTTGCCGACCTTGTCCCAGTCGTTGGAGTGGAACTGGACCAGGATGAGGTCCGGCTTGAGGGCGGCGAGCTTCTCGACGTCCACCTCACCACCGCTGCTGCCGACGACCTCGGCCGCCTCGTACACCGTCTTCTGTTCCTCCGGCAGCACCTCGAGTTCGGAGCGGGACAGCTCGGTGACGCCCACCGGCTTGCCACCCAGATCGATGAAGGGGAGGTTCGTGTTGCCGATCGTGACGATCCGCTGCGGGCCGACGGGAACCTTGATGGTGCCGTTCTCGGCTTTGACGCTGCGGGTCTCGGCGGCCTTGCGGACGGTGTCGCCGCCGCCACCACCGCCGCAGGCGGTGAGGACGAGCGACGCGCTCATCAGCGCGGTGGCAAGTGCTGCGCCGCGCCTCCTCAGGGGGGTGTTGCTCATGGGCGTTCTCTTCTTTCTCTGCTTCTCGCGGTGGAGGGATTCAGCCGGCGGTGGAACGGAGGAGCTCGTGGACGGTGGTGCCCAGGCCGACGGTGTGCGCCGACCCGCGCGTGAGGCCGGCCCGGGCGATGACGGCGTCCAGCTCCGCCGCGGTGCGCAGGCCCGAGCCGTGGCAGACCAGGCCGATCAGGTCTTCCTCGCCGTCGTGCTCGTCGAGGTCGTCGGTGTCGAAGACGTCCTCGATCAGCAGCACCCGTCCGCCGGGGACGAGGTTCTCCGCCGCCCGGCGTAGTGCGTGAGCGGCGTCGGCGTCGGGCAGCGTCTTGAAGGCGCGGCTGACGAGCACGGCGTCGGCTGCCGGGCTGGGCTCGAAGACGGACTGCTCCAGTACGCTGACCCGCGCGCGTTGCCGCTCGTCGGGAATCGTGGCGGGCAGGTCGCGGCGCAGCCAGTCGGCCTGGGCGGGCAGGGCGCAGATCGTCACGCGCAGGCTCGGGTGGGCGGCGACGTACTCACGGGCATGGGCGCCGGCACCACCGGAGTGGATCACCAGGTGCTCTACTCCGGCGAGCAGGCCGGACGTGGCGATCGGTTCGGCCAGCGCGGGCTGGAACTTCGCCAGGCGCTCCAGGTGGCGGTCCTCGTAGTCCTGCTCGGTTCGCACGTCGGCGAACGTCTGGCCGGTGACCGAGGCGTAGGCGGGCCGGCCGGTGCGTACCGACTCCGTGAGGCCGTGGATCCCGAGCAGCTCGCGGCCGACCACCCCGGCGGAGTGGAGCCGGTCGGCGATGAAGTCGAGGGTGAGGACGTCGCCGACCGGCGTCAGGGCGTAGCGGGAGGGTTCGGTCTCGGTCACCACGTCCAGGGTGTGCAGGTAACGCAGCAGCTTGCCCAGAGCGCGCTCGTCGGCGCCGGTCTTGGCGGCCAGCTCGGTCACGCCGGTCACGCCGCGGGAGACCAGATCGGGAACGCCCAGCTCGACGGCGGTGCGGATCGCGATCGGCGCGACGAGCTCGGTCAGGTCGTGGAGCCTCTGGAACGGGGTGATCGTCCTGTCCGGGTCGGGTACCGCGCCGTCGGTCTCCAGGGCGACGACCGCGGAGCGACGCCAGTAGCCGGTGAAGTCGACGTCGTCCTTGGGCATGCCACGGTCCTCGACCAGGTGCCGGCGGATGTCCCGGACGGCCGTGTGCTCGCCGGCCAGCCACGCGAACGCCTGGCCCGGCCACCACTCCGCACCGCGGACGGCCTCGGTGAGCGGCGACACGGTCCCGGCCGGCACGGCGGAGCGGACCAGCCACGTCACGTCCACCCCGGGCGGCTCGGACAGCTCCTGGCGGTGGGCGTCCTCGGCGATCTCGATGAACACCTGCGCCCGGGCTCCGGGCGGGAGCTCGTTGAGCAGGCGGTCGATCGCGGGGAGCGCGGTGTCGTCGCCCGCCACGAGCCACCAGCCGGCGTCGGCGGGGAACGCCTTGGACGTGCTGGGGCCGCTGAGGTGGATGCGGTCACCCGGCCGGGTGCGGTACGCCCACGTCGTTCCCGCGCCCACCCCGTGCTTGACGAAGTCCACGTCCAGTTCGCCGGCCTCGGAGTCCCACCGGCGGACCGTGTAGGTCCTCGACAGGGGCCGAGGATCCCGGGGCACGATCAGCTTGGCCTCGCTCTGGACCGGGAGGACCGGATCACTCTGCCCCGGGTAGGGGAAGTAGAGCGCCAGGCTGTCGTCGAAGCCCGAGGACGCGAAGGCCGGCCGGGCGAAGCCGTCCGCGGTGGTGAACGCGCGCAACTGTTCGCCGCTCAGCGTGATCCGCCGCATCCCCGGGGTGATGTCGATGATCCGGGCCACCTCGACCTCACGCAGGGTCGGCGGGTGCACGGTGAGCTGCCGCGAGGTCTTGGGCATACGGGAACCGAACTTTCCGATCGTTTCGAGGACGGAAGCCGCGCACCGGCATAGGCAGGGCGTGCACTGGTAAGGTTAGGTAAACCTTACCTACAATGGTGTGCGCAGACTGCCGTCTGGTTAGGACGTGATGGTGCCCTCATCGTTCGCCGCAGGCGCCGGCGACCCACCGCCCATTCCAGGCGCGCGGCTGGGCTCGGCGGACTCGCCCGTCCGGCCGCTGCTGCTCTGGGTCCGCACCGGTACGGCGCACGTGCGCCTCGACGACGGCCCGGCGCTCCACCTTGAAGCCGGCGAAGGCGCCTGGATCCCCGCGGACGGCTGGGCGGAGCGGGCGATCACCACCGAGCCGGGCACCGTCGCCTTCCCGCTGTGCCCCCACGTCGGCGTCGGCGCCCGGGGGTTGTCGGAACTGACGCGGTTCGACGTTCCGAGCGGCTGGCAGACCTGGCTGATCCAGCTGTTCAACCTGCAGGTCACCCCGTTCAGCGGCCTCGGATACTCCCCACAGGCGATCAAGGAGCTCCTCCGGCGATCTGGCCCGCGCTCACCGGCGCCCGTCGAGGCCGGGCGGAATCCGGGCCCGGAGGGATTCGCCTCGCCGGCGATGCCGCGAGCCCGCGGCGCCAGAGCGGTCGCCGAGGAACTGACCGGCGACCCCGCGCTCGACCTCACGGTCGAGCAATGGGCGTCGCGGGTGCTCTCCAGCGCACGCACCCTTCGCCGTGACTTCCTCGCCGACACCGGCCTCACGTTCGAGCAGTGGCGGCTGCTCCGCCGCCTCGGCGCCGCCGTGGAGTTCCTCGCCGCCGGTCACGATGTGGACCAGGTGGCCGCCCGCGTGGGCTTCGCCAGCCGCAACGGCCTCACCCGGGCCTTCAAGGGACGGTTCGGACTGACCCCCCACGAGTTCGGCCGGGAACTCTGTGCCCGGCCCGGCGCCGACGGGCTGACACAAGGGGCGGCGGCACGGCAGACCGACGACCTGGTCCGGATGATGCGCAAGACGGGCACTCCCGCCGCGCCCGACATGCTGCCCGCGGCCAGCACGCCGCCGCACACCAACGACATCCACGTCCTCAGCTGGATCTACCAGGGCAGCGGATACCTGGACATCGGCGACCAACGCTACGAGCGGGAGCGCGGAGTGGCCACCTGGATCCCCGCGGAAGTCGACCATGTCACCGGCCTCCGCGAGAACTCCGTCTCCCTGCCGCTGGGCGACGCGAGCACCGGCGACCTCCAGCTGACGGCGCCGCTCCAGGTACGGTTCTCACCCGCGTGGGACGACTACCTGATGTTCTGCTCGATCAGCGCCCGGTCCGGACTGCGTCCCGACGACCACGACTCCCGCCACATCCTCGGCCTGTTCGCCGAACAGGTCGCCGCGCAGCGAGCGCTGTCGGTGCCGATGCCCACCGATCCGCGCGCGCGTGCCGTCGCGATGGAGTGCCTGCGCCGTATCGGCGAGCCCGGCGGGACGCGTGACGTCGACGTCCCCGCCGACATCCACCGCGCCTTCCGCGACGAGACGGGCATGACACTGGGCCGCTGGCGCTACGCCGCCCGCATGCGCATCGCCCGTGACCTGCTCGCCGGCGGAGCCCCGCCCAGCACCGTCGCCCGCCGCACCGGCTACGCCCACCTGCCCACGTTCAGCGCCGCCTTCTCCCGCTTCCACGGGCTGTCGCCACGCGACTACCAGAACCAGTAGCCACCGTGCCCGCCCCGCGCGGCGACCTCGGAACCACCCCGGGCAGGCGGCCCGACAGCCACCCGGGCAGGCAGCCCTACAGCCACCCGGGCAGGCGGCCTGACACCCAACCCTGGGTGAGCGGCCTGACAGCCGGACAGCCGCCACCGAACCGCGTGCTGGGCAGCCTGACAGCTTGCCCAGAGGTGGGCTCCTTGACAGCCCGCCGGGACCCGGCGGCGGGTGCTGGGTAGTTCGGTGGCGGAGGCCGGCTTGGCGGGCTGGGGTGCCTGCCGGGGTGGGGGTGGGTAACCTCCCGGCATTCGCGTGCCAAGGTTCCATCGAGGCATCGGGAGGGGCCGAAAGACCTGCGACGATAGCCGTTTCATCATCGCCGGATGGCGGATATCGGTCTTGGACATGTCCCTGCCCGATCTGGTCTTATGTGATGCGAAATTTCGGGGAACGGGGGGCACGGGGTGGGGAAGCGGGCTGGTCGGAGCGTCGCGCAGCTGGCGGGGGTGGGGCTGGCGGCCGGGGTCGTCGCGGCGGGGATTGGGGCGCTGCCCGTCGGGGGCGCGGGTATGGCGATCATGGCGGCTACCGGCGAGCTGCAACCGGTCGAGCTCAAGGAGCCGCCGCTGGCGGAGAAGTCCACGCTTCTGGACGCCGCCGGCAAGCCCATCGCCCAGTTCTACGAGGTCTATCGCGAGATCGTCCCCCTGACCGACGTGGCCGAGACGATGAAGACGGCGATCATCGCGATCGAGGACTTCCGCTTCTACGAGCACGGCCCGATCGACTTCCAGGGCATGGCCAGGGCACTGGCCAAGAACCTGTCGGCGGGCGGCGTCAGCGAGGGCGGCTCCACGATCACCCAGCAGTACGTCAAGCAGGTGCTCCTGACCCAGGCCCGGACCAAGGAGGAGAAGGCCAAGGCCCTGGAGACCAGTTACGCCCGCAAACTCAACGAGCTCCGCTACGCCATGTCCGTGGAGCAGAAGTACACCAAAGACCAGATCCTCGAGAAATATCTGAACATCGCGTACTTCGGCGCCGGTGCCAACGGTGTCGAAGCCGCCGCCAAACGCTTCTTCGGCGTCCCGGCGGCCAAGCTCACGCTCGGGCAGGCGGCCACGCTGGCGGGAGCCGTACAGTCGCCCAGCAACACCGACCCCTCGGTCGGCAAGGCCCACCGCGCGCGGCTGCTGGAGCGCAGGAACGTCGTCCTGGACCGGATGGCCGGCCTCGGCAGGATCTCCAAGGAGGACGCGGACGCCGCCAAGGCCAAGAAGCTCGGCTACAAGGGCGTGCCGCTGCCCGGCGGCTGTGAGTCCAGCCCATATGCCTATTTCTGCCTGTACGCGCGCAACGAGATCCTCAACGACCCGTCCTTCGGCAAGACCAGGACCGCGCGCAAGCACTTCCTGGAGCGCGGCGGGCTGACGATCCGCACCACGCTCGACCGCCGCATGCAGGCCGCGGCCGACCGCGCGATCAAGAAGCGGGTGTACGCCACCGACAACCCCGTGGCCGCCGAGGCGCTCGTCCAGCCGGGCACGGGCAAGATCAAGGCGATGGCGGCCAGCCGCGAGTACGGCAGCGGCAAGAACCAGATGTCCTACAACCTGGTGGCCGACGTCGCCCACGGCGGCGGGACCGGCTTCCAGCCCGGCTCGACATACAAGACGTTCACGCTGGTCACGGCACTGCAGCAGGGCATGCGGGTCAACGACGGGATGACCGTCGGAGCCGGTTACCGCGCGCCCGGCTACTCCACGTTCAAGAACTGCAAGGGCGGCAACGTCGGCGACCCCACGCACACCGTCACCAACGACGAGGGCTCCGGCGGGTACAAGACGCTGCAGACCGGGACCTGGGGCTCGGTCAACACGTTCTTCCTGGAGCTGGAGCAGCGGGTCGGGCTCTGCGAGACGGTCAAGACGGCCAAGGCGCTCGGCAGCAAGCGGGCCGACGGCAAGCCGCTGGGCGAGTACCAGACGTTCACGCTCGGGATCAACGAGAGCGACCCGGTGACGGTGGCCGCCTCCTACGCGGCACTGGGCGCGCGGGGCAAATACTGCGCGCCGATGGCCATCACCGCGATCACCGACCGCGACGGCAAGAAGACCACCTACGAGCCGGAATGCCGCCAGGCGATCGACCCCGAGGTGGCCGACGCGACCGCGCACGTGCTGTCGGGGGTGTTCACCAAGGGCACGATGCGCGGTGTGGGCGGCATCGGACGTCCGGCCGCGGGCAAGACGGGGACGACCGACGACTACGCGGCCGCCTGGTTCGCCGGGTTCACCCCTGATCTGGCGGCCGCGGTCAGCATCGGCGATCTGCGCGGCGCGCAGCGCTACAAGCTGACCGGCGTCACGATCGGCGGCCGGTACTACGGCCTGGTGGCCGGAGCCACGATCTCCGGGCCGATCTGGCAGGAGACGATGATGGCGGCGCTCAAGGGGGTGCCCCAGACGCCGTTCACGCCGCTCAACACCGCCCGCTTCGGCGGCGGCGAGCCGCCACCCAGCGAAGAAGAGGCGCCACTCAGCGAAGAAGAGCCGTCGGATGAGGAAGAGCCGTATGACGAGGGACCGCTGCCCGGCGAGGACGAGCCTCAGCGCTGAGCCAGCTCCCCCAGCCTGAGCAGCGACCGCCGGGCCAGGAAAACGGTCGCCGCGTGCACCACCGGCCAGCCCGGCAGCGCCCACCGGGGTACCTCGATCCGCTCGGCCCACACCACCCGGCACCACCGCGGGCCGAGCGGGCGTACCCGGAAGGCGCCTTCCCCGCGCACGATCGCCCCGGTGTGCTCCACCCGCACCCGGTGTGGCGGCTCCCACTCGGTGATCGTCATCGTGTCGAGGAAGCCGAACGGCCTGATCCCGGTGTAAGCCTCGATCATGTCCGGCCCGGCCTGCCGGGCGTCGGTCATGAACATCCACTCGTGGTGGCGGGGCCAGTCGGTGATGAGGGCGAAGACGTCCTCGGCCGGTGCGTCCAGCTCGACGGCCACGGCGGCGTACCTGAGGCTCATCGACCCAGCCTACGGTGGAGGGATGCAAGGAGATCACCCCGGCGCCCGGCAGCCCGGCCTCAAGGGCTTCCTCGGCTTCGGCCTGCTGGGCGTGGGCGTGCTCTGGGACTGTCTGGCCGGGGTCTACCAGCCGGTGTGGCCGGCCTGGGCGGGGCTGGCGCTCACGCTCGGCCTGTACGCGCTGCTGATCCTGGCCCCGCTGCCGGTCGCCGCCGCCCGCTGGGTGGTGGGGGCGATGGCGGCGGTGGTGACGGGCATGGCGCTCGTCTACGCGAACGGCTGGTTTTACTTGTTCCCGTTGCTCGCGCTGGCCTGCGCTCTGGTGCTTCAGGACCGGGCCGTACGGCTCGCGCTCGGCGCACTGGCGGCCTTGACCGCGTTCGCGGTGTGGCGCGGCGGCGAGGGAATCGGGCCGATCATGGGCTTCGCCTGGGGGTCGTTCAGCACGGGCGTGGTGATGGCGGCGTTCCTGCGGCTGCACGTCGTGATCGCCGAACTGAACCGCACCCGGGAACGGCTGGCCGAGGCGGCGGTGGCGGAGGAACGGCTGCGCTTCTCCCGGGATCTGCACGACCTGCTCGGCCACACGCTCTCGGTGATCGTGGTGAAGGCGGAGGCGGTGCGGCGGCTGGCCGTACGCGATCCCGAGCAGGCGGCGCGGCAGGCGTCCGACATCGAGTCGGTGGGCCGGCAGGCGCTGACCGAGGTACGCGAGGCGGTGACCGGCTACCGTGAGGTCAGTCTGGCGGCGGAGCTGGAACGCGTCCGCGAGGCGCTGGAGGCGGCGGGCGTGGAGGTGGTCGTGCGCCGCGACGGCGCGCCGCGCTCCGCGCAGGCCGAGGCGCTGCTGTCGTGGGTGGCCCGCGAGGCGGCCACGAACATCCTGCGCCACAGCACGGCCGCCCACGCGGTCTTCGAGGTGGCCGGCGCCGCGCTCACGGTCCGCGACGACGGCGCGCCCAAGCACGCGGACCGGCCACCGGGCGGCGGCCTGCGCGGCCTGTCAGAACGCCTGGCCAGGGCCGGGGGCAGCGTCGAGGCCGGTCCGCTGCCCGGCGGCGGCTACGAGGTGCGGGCGAGCCTGCCCGTCACGACTGCAGATAGCTGAGTACGGCCAGCACACGCCGGCTGTAGCCGGTGGTGTGGGAGAGGCCGAGCTTGTCGAAGACGGCGTTGACGTGCTTTTCCACCGCGCTCTGCGAGACGTGCAGCGCCTGGGCGATCGAGGCGTTGGTCAGCCCCTGTGCCATGTGCTCCAGCACCTGACGCTCGCGCGCGGTCAGGCGGGAGAGCGGGTCGGTGTGGCTGGTGCGGGCCAGAAGCTGGCGGACCACCTCCGGGTCGAAGGCGGCGCCGCCCTCCCCCACCCGCTCCAGCGCGTCGAGGAAGTCGGCCACCTGCGCGACCCGGTCCTTCAGCAGGTAGCCGACGCCGTCGACGCTGCCGGTCATGAGCTCGGTGGCGTACTTCTTCTCCACGTACTGCGACAGGACCAGCACCTTGACCGATGGCCAGCGGCTCCGGATCTCCAGCGCCGCGCGCAGGCCCTCGTCGGTGTGGGTGGGCGGCATGCGCACGTCCACGACGACGATCTCCGGCTCGTGCGCCTCGACGGCCTCGATGAGCGCCTGCCCGTCGCCGACGGCCGCGGGCACCTCGTGGCCTTCCTCGTGCAGCAGCCGTACGAGGCCTTCGCGCAGCAGCGTGGAGTCCTCGGCCAGGATCACCCGCATGGCAGCTCCGCGGTGATCACGGTGGGCCCGCCGGCCGGGCTGTCCACGAGGAGCCTGCCGTCGATCGCGGCCACGCGCCGCGCGAGCCCGGACAGTCCCCCGCCCGTGGGTACGGCTCCGCCGCACCCGTCGTCTTCGACACGCACGACGACCATTGTCCCGTCCTGCCGGATCTCGACGCTCACCCCGGTGGCCGCGGCGTGCTTGGCGGCGTTCGTCACCGTTTCCGAGACCACGAAGTAGGCGGCGGTCTCCACGGCCATCGGCGGGCGCAGGGCCAGGTCGCAGCGGATGTGCACCGGGACGCTCGAGCGTTCGGCGACGCCGGCCAGCGCGTCGGCCAGGCCGAGGGTGTCCAGCCCGCTGGGGTAGACGCGCCAGGCGACCTCGCGCAGTTCGGCCAGCGCCCGCTGCGCGTCCTCGTGCGCCTGGGCCAGCAGTTCGGTCTTCCCGCCGCGGCGGGCGCGGCCGATGAGCATGGAGAGCGCGACCAGGCGTTGCTGCAGCCCGTCGTGCAGGTCGCGCTCGATCCTGCGCCGCTCGGCGTCGACGGCGGCCACGATGCCCGCCCTGGTCTCGGCGAGCTGCTCGATGCGCCGGATGAGCGCGGCGGTGGGGTCGGGGGCGAGCATTCTGCGGGCCAGGCGGCGCTCGACCACGCGTACGCCCACAAGTCCTGAAATGTCGAGGAAAAGCATGACGATCCCGATGAGGCCGAGGTAGAGCACCAGCGGGATCGTGGGCAGCAGCCCGCTGTACGGCTCGCCACGCAGCCACGCCGAACCCCCGCGGATCCCGGTCGCGATTCCGAGTTCCAGCAGCGACAGCACGAGGCCGCCGAGCAGACCGAGCGGCACCCGCGCCGCCAGATAGGCCATGGCCCGCCCGGCGTCGGCGATCTCGTCCACCGGCACCCGCAGCCGCCGCGCCTCGGCCCGCGCGAGCCACAGCGCCGCCCGGTCCAGCGCGGTGGGCGAGGTGGCCCCGCGCACCGTCCGGAAGGCGCGGACCGGCGCGCCGACGATCAGGAAGACGAGCCCGGCCACCGCGGTGAGGGCGCCGAGCGCGATCTCCCAGAGCAGGCGCAGCGCGTCAGCGACGCGCCCCATGCTTGCCCTTCCGCCGCTCGCTGAGCCGCATGCCGATGAAGATCAGCACGGCGAGCACCGCGAGGCCGAGCACCACCTTGCTCCCGATCCCCACGTACGCCTCGACCAGGTGCCAGCTCTCCCCCAGGTAGTAGCCGGCGAGCACGAAGATGGAGTTCCAGATCGCGCTGCCTGCCAGCGTGAGCAGGGTGAAGGTAGGCAGCGGCATCCGCTCCACACCGGCCGGGACCGAGATGAGACTGCGGAAGATCGGGATCATCCGCCCGAAGAAGACCGTCTTCTTCCCGTGCTTCTGGAACCAGGCCTCAGTCTTCTCGATGTCGGAGATCTTCACCAGCGGCAGCTTGCCCGCCAGGCGCAGCGTGCGTTCGCGGCCCAGCATGGCGCCCACCCAGTACAGCGCCAGTGCCCCCACCACCGAGCCCAGCGTCGTCCACACCAGTGCGTCGATGAGATCCATCTCACCACGGCTGGCGGTGAAACCGGACAGCGGCAGGATCACCTCACTTGGCAGCGGTGGAAAAAGGTTCTCCAGCGCGATCGCGAGGCCCGCCCCTGGCGCGCCCAGGGTCTCCATGAGGTCAACCACCCAGTCCGTCATGTCATGAAGGCTAGGCAAGATCCGGGCAAAGCGAGAATGAGGCCTACTCCCGAATCGTGGTGGGGTAAACCACAGGTCCATGTACCGTACACTGTACGGCTGTGACTTCCTTGGTACGGCATGCCGTCGTCTTCGAGCCCGGCGATCCACCACGAGCAGGGACGATGGCCTTCCTCGTCCCCGACGGCGAGGACGGCGTCACCGTGGCCGAGCAGGATGGCGGCGCGGTGCGTACCCGCCGGGTTCCGGTGCGCAGAATTCCCGTCTCGGAAGCGGTCGCCGTGCTCGCCAGGGCCAGGACCGACCACGAGGCGCACCCGGCCGCCCGCTTCTGGGGCGCCGCGGCGCTGGTGGCGCTCCAGTTGGTGACCAGGGGGCGGATCCTGCCCGGGGTGTCGGCCGGCGACCATGACGCGTGGCGGGCGGGGCCGTTCGACGCCGCCGACGTGGCCAGGATCAGGGAACTGGCCGACGCCATGCCCGCCGCGGCGCGAGCCGTACCGCTGGAGGAAGGTCCTGACGGGCCGGTGCTGCCCGACGCGGAGAGCCACGTGCGGGCCTTCCTCGACGCGGTCGCCGACGCGATGCCGCGCTCGCCCGGCGCGGTGCGCGCGACGGGAACCTCCGCGTTCGCGGCGATGCGCCCGGTGAAGGTGCCGCAGTTGCGCCCGTGGGCGGAGGAGGTCGCCGCGGGTCTCGACTCCGGGGTACGGCTGTCGCTGCGCCTGGAGTGCGACGACCCGGCCGGATCGGAGTTCCGCGCCGTGGTCCAGCTCCACAGCCTGGCCGACCCTTCACTCGTGGTCGACGCGGCCGGCCTGTGGGCCGGCGAGGACCCCGGCTTCGGCGCCCGCGCCAGGATCGAGACGATCATCGCGGTGCGCCGCGCCGCCAAGGCCTGGACCCCACTGGAACGACTGCTGGAGAGCGCCGTCCCCGACGAGCTCGTCCTGACCGACGGCGACGTCGAAGAACTGCTGGCCGGGGCGTCCACCCGGCTGACCGGCGCCGGTGTGGACGTGCACTGGCCCAGGTCGATGGTGCGCGGGCTCAGCGCCCGCGCCGTGCTCGGCGAGAACGAGCAGGCTCCCTCCGACCTGCCGTCCTATCTGGGCGGAGCCCATCTGACCAGCTTCAACTGGCAGCTCGCGCTGGGCGGGCAGCGGCTGACGGCGGCCGAGATGGACCAGCTCGCCGAGGCGCACCGCCCGGTCGTCCGCCTGCGCGACCAATGGGTGCTCATCGACCCCGACGTCGCGCTCAAGGCCCGCCAGCGCGAGCTCAAGCCGCTGAGCGGCATCGACGCCCTGGGCGCCGCGCTGACCGGCACGGTGGAGGTCGACGGCGAGCAGGTCGAGGTCGAGCCGAGCGCCTGGCTGCTGGAGCTGCGCGACCGGCTGGCCGAACCCGAGGAGATCGGCGTGCCGTCCGGGCTGGCCGCGACGCTGCGCGACTACCAGCTACGCGGCCTGCGCTGGCTGGCCAGGATGACCTCGCTGGGCCTGGGCGCGTGCCTGGCCGACGACATGGGCCTGGGCAAGACGATCACGCTGATCGCTCTCCACCTGCACCGGGGCGGCGGTCCCACGCTGGTGGTCTGCCCGGCCTCGTTGCTGGGGAACTGGGAGCGGGAGATCACCCGGTTCGCGCCGGGGGTACAGGTGCGCCGCTATCACGGGACGAATCGCGATTTGTCCGACGAAGGCTTTGTTCTCACGACTTACGGGACGATGCGGTTGGATGCCGAGAAGCTGGCCGCCCATCCGTGGGACCTTCTCGTCGCCGACGAGGCCCAGCACGTCAAGAACCCCGCCTCCGGCACCGCCAAGGCACTGCGCGACATCCCCGCCGCGGCCCGCGTCGCGCTGACCGGCACGCCGGTCGAGAACAACCTGTCCGAGCTGTGGGCGATCCTCGACTGGACCACGCCGGGCCTGCTGGGCTCGCTGGCCCGCTTCCGCGCCCGCTGGGCGAAGCCGGTCGAGTCCGGCGACTCCGTGGCGGCCGAACGGCTGGCCAGGCTGGTCGGGCCGTTCCTGCTGCGGCGCCGTAAGTCCGATCCCGGCATCGCGCCCGAACTGCCACCCAAGACCGAAACCGACCGGCCCGTGCCGCTCACCACCGAGCAGGCCGCGCTCTACGAGGCGGTCGTGCGCGAGATCATGGCGCAGATCGAGTCCGCCGAGGGCATGGCCAGGCGCGGGCTGATCGTCAAGCTCCTGACCGGGCTCAAGCAGATCTGCAACCACCCCGCCCAATACCTGCACGAGGCGGCGCCCCAGCTCACCGGCCGCTCGGGCAAGCTGGAACTCCTCGACGAACTGCTCGACACCATCACCGCCGAGGACGGCGCCGTGCTGGTCTTCACCCAGTACGTGGCCATGGCCAGGCTGCTGGAGAAGCACCTGGCCGGACGGGGCGTCGCCACCCAGCTCCTGCACGGCGGCACCCCGGTGCCCAAACGCGAGGAGATGGTCCGGCGCTTCCAGGACGGCGAGGTCCCGGTCTTCCTGCTGTCACTCAAGGCCGCCGGAACCGGGCTCAACCTCACCCGCGCCGACCACGTCATCCACTTCGACCGCTGGTGGAACCCGGCCGTGGAGGACCAGGCCACCGACCGCGCCTACCGCATCGGCCAGACCCGTCCCGTGCAGGTCCACCGGCTGATCACCGAAGGCACCATCGAGGACCGCATCGCCGAGATGCTCGCCGCCAAGCGCTCGCTGGCCGAGGCCGTGCTGGCCGGCGGCGAGGCCGCCCTCACCGAACTCACCGACGCCGAACTCGCGACCCTGGTGGAGCTGAGATGACCGCCGTCAAGGGATTCCCCGCCTTCCCGCCGCAACGCGCCGGGGCCCGCTTCGCCACCTCCTGGTGGGGCCTGGCATGGGTCAAGGCCATGGAGGACACCTCCCTGGACCACACCCTCCTGCGCAAGGGCCGCGCCTACGCCAAGACCGGGCAGGTCGGGCCCATCGCCGTCTCGCCCGGACGGCTGGCGGCCACGACCGAGGGCGAGTACGACACCGTCGTACGCGTCGCCCAGCTCACCGACGCCGAATGGGAACGCTTCCTCGACCAGGTGGCCGCCCAGTCCGGGCACATCGCCGCGCTCCTGGACGGGGAGGTGCCGCACGCCCTGGTCGAAGCGGCGGAAGACGCCGCCGTCCCGCTGTTGCCGACGGTCGGCGACCTGGAGCCCGAGTGCGACTGCCCCGACTGGGGGCATCCGTGCAAGCACGCGGCCGCCTTGTGCTACCAGACGTCCTGGCTGCTGGACGGGGACCCGTTCATGCTGCTTCTGCTGCGCGGGCGGGGCCGTACCGAACTGCTGGAGGCCCTTCAGCTGCGTGACGCCCCCACACCCGCCCCGACGGGTGTTTCGGCGGCGGCGGCGTTCTCGCTCGGCGTCCCGCCGCTGCCCGCGCCGCCGCCCGCCGCGGTGGAGTACGTCCCGCTGGAGCTGGAGGCGGCCGCGGGCGTGGACGTCGCGGCCCTGAAGGTCCTGGCCGCCTCGGCGTCGGCGCGGGCGCGCGAGCTGCTGTCGGGCGGCAGCCCCGTCGTCCTCACCGAGCGCCAGGACCGCGTACGGCTGGCCGCCGAGCACGACCTGGACATCGGCGACGCGCCCGCGGTCCTCGCCTGGCAGTACGGCGGGCCGGCCGGCCTGGAGGTGCTGGAACACGCCTGGACCCCCGGCAGGCAGGAACTGGCCAGGGCCGAGGCCGCCTGGCAGCGCGAGGAACTGCCGCCCGTGCAGGCCGCCCGCAACCGCTGGACGCTGGGCTCGCTGCAGTTGCGCCTGGGCAAGGACGGCCGCTGGTATCCGTTCACGCTGCGCGAGGGCGAATGGTGGCCCTCCGGAGCACCGGAACGCGACCCCGCGGCGCTCGCCTACTGATGAGCGGCATCCGGATCGGGCTGCTCGGGCCGACAACCCTGTCCGGGACCGCCACCCTGCCGGGACGGCCCCGGACGCTGCTGGCCCGGCTGGCGCTCGACGCCGGTCGCCAGGTGGCCGTCGACGCGCTGACGGAGGCGGTGTGGCCGGGCAGGCTGCCGGAGCATCCCGTGCGGGCGCTGCAGTCGCTGGTGTGGCGGTTGCGCGGCGCGCTGCCGGACACTCTGGAGTCCGGGCAGGGCTGGTACCGGTTGAACGTCGAGGCGTCCTCGGTGGACGCGCACCTGTTCGAGCGGCTCGCCCTCGAAGGCGGCCGGGCGCTGCGGGAGGGCCGGGCGCGTACCTCGGAGAGCCTCCTCGGTGAGGGGCTCGCGCTGTGGCGGGGCGACGCGCTCGCCGACGTGGCCGACTCCCCGTTCGTCGCCGCGGCGGCCCGGCGGCTGCGGGAGGCCCGGCTGACGGCGACGGAGGACTGGATCGAGGCCGGGCTCGTGGCAGGGGCGGAGCCGTCGCGGCTGGTGGCATTACTGGAGGAGCACACGGCCACGTACCCGGTGCGCGAGCGTGCTCACGGGCTGCTGATGCGGGCGCTGCGCGCGGATCAGCGGCCGAGCGAGGCGCTGGCCGCCTACGAGCGCTTCCGCGTACGGCTCGCCGACGAGCTCGGCGCCGACCCCGGCCCCGAGCTGGCGGCGATCCACACGGCGTTGCTGCGGGGCTCGTCCGGCCCCGCGCAGGTGCGGGCGCGCGGCAACCTGCGGGAGCCGCTGACCACGATCGTGGGGCGGGAGGAGGACCGGCGCCGGGTGGGTGAACGGCTGGCGGGCGCCCGGCTGGTCACGCTGGCCGGTCCCGGAGGGGTGGGAAAGTCGCGGCTGGCCGCCGCCGTGGCAGGGGATCTCAGGACGGACTTTCCCGGCGGCGTGTGGTGGGCGGATCTGGGAGCCGTGGCCGGTGACGACGACGTGCCCGCGGCGGTGGCGACCGCCGCCGGGCTGCGCGAGTCACTGCCGCCCGGCCAGGCCCGCGACGTGATCGCGCGCCTGGCCGAGGCGTTCGCCGGCCCGCCCGCGCTGATCGTGCTGGACGGATGTGAGCACGTGGTCGAGGGCGCCGCCGGGCTGGCGGGTGAGCTGCTCGGGCACTGTCCCCGGCTGACGATTCTGGCGACCAGCCGGGAACGGCTCGGCCTGGCCGGGGAGGCGCGGTGGCCGGTGCGTCCCCTGCCCGTTTCCGGGCCGGGCGAGGACGCGGCGGCCGGCCCCGCCGTACGGTTGTTCGCCGAGCGGGCCGCGGAGGCCGACCCCGACTTCACGCTGTCGCCCGGGAACCTGACCGCGGTCGCCGGCATCTGCCGGGACCTGGACGGGCTGCCACTGGCGATCGAACTGGCCGCCGCCCGGTTGCGGTACGCGAGCCTGGAACAGCTGGCAGCCCGCCTGGGCGACCGCTTCGGGGTGCTGGTCGGCGGCAGCCGTACCGGCTCGCCCCGGCACCGCACGCTACGCGCGGTCGTCGACTGGAGCTGGAACCTCCTCGACGAGCCCCAGCGCCGGCACGCGGCCAGGCTCGCGGTGTTCGCCGGGACGTTCTCCGAACAAAGCGCGGCGCGGCTGGGGGTTCCATGGGAGATGCTGAGCGGGCTGGCCGACCGCTCGCTGATCGGCGCGCACGCCGGCCGCTACCGGATGCTCGACACGATCCGCGCCTATGGCCGCGAACGCCTGGACGAGCGCGGCGAGCTGAAGACGGCACAGGACGAGCACGCCGCCTGCTTCCTGGACCTGGCGGAACGCGCCGCCCCGCACATCCGCGGCCCCGGACAGCGCCGGTGGACGGCGGACCTGGCCGCCGACCGGGACAATCTGCTGGTGGCCTTCCACCACGCCCGCGAACACGGCGACGCCGCCACCGCGCTCCGCCTGGCGCTGGCACTGGAGGCGTTCTGGGCCGGCCACGACGACCACGCCCAGACCGCCACGCGCCTGCGCGCCGCCCTGCTGGTGCCGGGCCCGGCGCCCGAGGGCGCGCGAGCGGCCGCCACGGCCTGGTGCCTGTTCCACGCCCACCTGTGCGAACAACCCGCCAGAGCCGCGGACCTCCCCCCGGCTCCGCCCCCGGCCGGCCGGGTGGAGGACACGATCATCCACGCGCTGAGGACCGGCGACCTGTCCGCCCTCGTGCGCGGGCAACCGCATCCCGATCCGTGGATGCGCGGCAGGCTCTCGGTGGTGGAGGCCATGCTGCACGACCGCGCCGGCGACGCCCCCGCGATGCGCCACCACCTGGCCGCGGCGGCGCGAGCCTTCCGCGAGGCCGGAGGCGGCTGGGAGGCGGCCATGGCCCTGGCCTACCTCGCCGCCGAGCACACCGGCGCCGGCGACCACCAGGCGGCCGACGCCGCCCGTACCCAGGCTCTCGCCCTGGCCCACGACCTGAACATCACCGATCAGGTACGGCAGGCGTGGGCGGAAGCCGTTTGAGAGCGATCTGAGAGCGCCACCCGGCAAGGTCGGGTCCATGACGATTGACGACGAGAACGCGATCAAGGACCTCGCACGCCGGCAGCTGGCCGCCTGGGCCGACGGCGACGGTCAGGCCTTCGCCGACACCTTCACCCACGACGCCGACTTCATCGCGGCCAACGGCGAACTGATCCAGACCCGGGAGGCGCTCGCGCTCAGCATGCAGGAGGGCTTCGACGGCTTCATGAAGGGCACCCGGATGTCCGAGGCCCAGCACACCCACATCCGCTTCCCCGCTCCCGGCACCGCCGTCATGATCACGGTCGGCAACTGCGTCCTGCGCGACGGCGCCACCCAGTGCAGGACCGAGGATCTGTCCCAGCAGACCCTCGTGGCCGTGCGGACGGACGAGGGCTGGCTGTTCACCAGCTTCCACAACAGCCGTATTCGACCACACCTCTAATCGCTCAGCCAGGACTCCAGAGAGTCGGCCTCCTGGAGTTCGGCGGCGACGCGGGCCTGCTCCTCCGGCGTCAGCGGGACCGCCTTCAGGTCAATGACCAGGGCGTCGACCCTGTCGCGCTCGTCCAGGGCGATGGCCAGCTCGATCATCGTGGCCAGGGCCAGCGCGCGGTCCACGGCCGGGGCGTCGTCGGCGTGCCGGCGCAGAGCGGAGGTCAGGGCGCGGAACGCGGCACGGTCGTCGTTCTTGAACTCCCGCAGGATGCGCGCGTTGTCGATCGCCTTGGCCAGGCGGGGCAGGTTCTTGTCGCCGCCGTACTCCAGCTCCATGGGCTCGTCGCGCTGGATGAAGATGATCGAGTTGCCCGACGGGTCGATGAGCGTGAAGCGGGTGGCGCCTTTGCGGTAGCGGGTGATGCGCGGCCGTCCCGACGCCAGCACCTTGCCGTAGGCGCCGCGCATCGCGGCGCTGAAATGTGCGTGGTACGGCGCCACCGCGTCGACCATCACGAGGCAGCCGCCGCCGTCCTCGTTGGCCGGGTCCATGCCCTGGGGCGGCCTGCCGAAGTGGAGCTCGACGTTGCTCCACCGCAGTGCCAGGTACAGGTACGGCTTGGTCATCTTGTGGGTGACCTCGAACCCGAGCGCCTGGTAGAACTCCAGCGTCTCGTCGAGGGACACGCACGGCAGGACCGGGACGGTGGTCTCGTTCTGGGGCATCGTTGGAGTCACGTGGCGAGGGTAGAACGGATCACGAAATTTCGCCTATGGACCGTTCCAAAGCGGCAAGTAGGATGCCTGCGTGTCCTATGAGATCTTGACCGTGGCGCTCGCCCAGACCTCCTCGGTACCCGGCGACGTGGCCGCCAATGCCGGTGCCGCCGCCCTCGCGATCAAGGACGCCGCCGCGTCCGGTGCGAGTCTGGTCATGTTTCCCGAGCTCTCTCTTATTGGCTATGACCTGGATCTTCTCCGCGATCCTGGTGCTTGGGTGAGTGAGGACGACCCTCGGCTGGATGTCGTGCGCGGGGCCGTACGGGATGGTGGGCTGACGGCGGTTGCCGGTGCCGCCTACCGGCACCCCGACGGGACGGCGTGGCTCGCGTCGCTGGCGTTCTCTGCCGACGGGCAGGTGCGCGTGCACGGGAAGTGCCATCTGCACGGGCGTGAGCGGGAGCTGTTCCGGGCCGCCGGGCCGGGGGCGCCGCTCGACGTGGACGGGTGGCGGGTCGCACTGGCCATCTGCTACGACGCCGGTGTGCCCGGCCATGCCGAGGACGCGGCCCGGCGGGGTGCGGAGGTTTATGCGGGTTCGGCGCTGTACACCCTGGAGGAGACGCGCCGGATCGATCTGCATTTCGGGGCGCGGGCGATGGACCATCGGATGTTCGCCGTGGTGGCCAATCACGCCGGGAGCGGGCCGGGGTGGGTGTCGTGCGGGGGCAGCGGCGCCTGGCATCCGGACGGAACCCGGCTCACCCAGGCCGCGACCGGTCCCGGGGTGTTCACGGCGGTGCTGTCGCGGGCCGAGATGGCGGGACTGCGGGAGAAGGACGCCCGTGCGGGGTACCCGCGTGCGGCGGGCTGATTACGGCGGTGCCGGTGCCGTTTGCCCCTGGCGGCGAACCCGCGCGCCCGTGCGCGTTGACGGCCCTGGTCGCCATCCGGACTCGCCACCCGCGCGAACTCCTTGCGCGCCCCCTGCCAGACCCGCCTCAGCAGTGCCCTGCACGTTCATGGTCAGCGTGCTTCCGCTAAACCAAAACCGTATGCAACGCTTCGGCTTCCGACTATCGGGCCTCGAATAAACTGCGCGGCATGGACGTGTTCGACGGCATCCTCGCCGCGTGGCAGCGGGAGCGGCCGGATCTGGATCTTTCGCCCATCGGGGTGTTCGGGCGGCTCGCCGGGGTGACGCGGCGGATCGAGGCGGCGGTCGAGGAGGTGTTCGCGCGGCACGGGCTGAGGCAGGGCGAGTTCGACGTGCTGGCGGCGCTTCGGCGATCCGGCCCGCCGTACACGCTGATCCCGTCGGAACTGGCGGCGGTCCTGATGATGTCGCGCGCCGGCATGACGAACCGCCTCGACCGTCTGGAGGCCGCGGGCTTCGTCGAGCGCGCCCTCGACACCGCCGACCGGCGCAGCTTCCGCATCACGCTCACCGAGGAGGGCCGCCGCGTCATCGACGAAACCCTCACCGAACACGCCGCCACCCTGGCCCGCCTGGCCACCACCCTCTCCCCCGAAGACACCGCCACCCTCGACCGCATCACCCGCACCATGCTCACCAACCTGGACCACTGACCCGCCCCGGCCCTCGAGCCGCCACTGCCTCTGACCTGCCGCCCCATGACTACGCCGGGCGACCCGTAGCGGGCCGTGGTGCGACCCCGCGGCGCAAGCTGTAGCGGGCCAAGCAGGTGTGTTGGCCTGCCTACCTGGCCACGCAACGTGCATAGCCGCACAACCGCAGCGTGGCAAGGCAACCTTCTGCCCCGCGCCTCGGGTCGGCCGAGCGGCGATTCAGACCTCAGGCCACCGCCATACAAAAGGCCCGTACTCCCGGGATGTGCCGAACGGGTGCGTCCGGCTCGCAGGATGAGGAGGCGATTCGCCACCTCGACGGCCCTCAGCTCCCGAACATGTCCCCAGCCGCCAGGTAGCTGATCTACAGGTCGTCGGGGGCTAGCCCGAAGAGGGTCGGGAAAGTGCTGGGCCTGATCGGGATACGACGACTGCCCAGACGATCACACACCTTGGCTGATTGTTCCGGAGAAGGCTCATTGTCAGGTTGCCAGCGCGTCCTCGACGATCCACTGGATCCCATGCGGGATGAGAAAGTCGAGGAAGGCGGTCGGGTGGTATGCCTGGGCGGGTGCGAGTACTCCCGGCTTGGCAGGTTCGGCGATGAGAAGGCGGGCGCTTTCGACGGCGATCACCGCGGTAATGCCGTAGGTGTCGGGGCCCCGGACGATGCCGCGGGCGCGGCGGCCGTCGGTACTGGTGGCGTCGAGCACGTAGGTGAAGTGCTGGGTGCGTCGGCTGTCCTCATCGGGTCCTTCCGGCAGGCTTTGGATGATCTCTGGGGTGAGCGGGGTGTTCAGCTGGGCGCCCAACGCCGCCTCGGTCAGCCCCTGGACATGCCGGACGCGGATGTGACGGGGGATGGTCACTACCTCCGACACGGGGAAGGCCATCACCGGGGTCGCCTCCGACTGTCCGGGCAGCGTGATCGCGGTGTGGCGGGCGGGCATGCCGGGGCGCCAGTCGCCGTCGTGGTAGGTCATGCCTCCCGCCTTGATGGCGTCGGTCGTTTCGACCAGCGAACGCAACGAGCCGCGTGACATGCCGCCGCCGACGACCACGTGGGTGGTGACAATCTCTTCGACCGATTCAAGGCGGTCGGCCAGGATGTGGGCCATGAGGTCGACCGGGACGCAGCCGCCGTTGGTGGCGGGTACGACGGTGACCCCGGCGTTCTCCGCCTCCGTGGCGAAGGTGTCGAAGATCTTCTTGACGTAGAGCTGCTCGCCTGAGGTGTCGACGTAGTGACAGCCGGCGGCGATCGCGGCGCGGACCACGGCCTCACCTGAGGAGGTGAAGGGTCCGGCGCAGTTGATGACGCCGGCGCAGTCGTGGAACGCGCGCACCAGCGCCTCATGGTCGCTGGTGTCGGCCACGCGTCGTTCCGCGTCGGGGAGACCGACCGCCGCGGCGGCCTCCTCCAGGCGCGCGAGATCACGTCCGGCCAGGACCGTCTCGATGTCACGTCGTGCCAGTTCGGCGAGCACCAGCTTTCCCTGGTATCCACTCGCGCCATAGACGGCGATCTTCATGTCATCTCCTCACGATGGGAGCTGCGCGGTTGCTTAGCCCACAAGCACGTTAAGGCGCAGATGCAAGACGATTGAATGCGTGATTCACTTTTGAATTTGCGCCATCGTCTTCACAGAGGCCGTCGTTTCTTACACTGGCCGCGTGGATGTTCTGTCTGATGTGGTGAGTGCGGCGCGTACCGGTCGACCCCACTCGGGCCGGGTGACCAGGTCCGCTCCCTTCGCCCTGCGGTCTCCGGCGATGCCGTCCGCCGGGTTCCACATCGTTCTCCAGGGAACGTGCTGGCTTCTCCCAGCGCAGGGTGAGCCGATCGCGCTCGGGCCGGGCGACGTGGCGTTCCTGCCGCGCGGATCCGCACACGGTCTGGCCGACGACCCGTCCACCCCTGTAGGCGAACCGCCCACAACACTCACCGGAGTCCAAGACGGCCACGAGGACCACCCCTCAGCCAACCGGCCGCCCACGGTGGTCATGCTCTGCGGCGCCTACCTCTTGGACGGATCCGGGCCACATCCACTCCTGAACGACCTGCCCGAGGTCATCCACCTGCCGACGCGGGTAGGGCGCCACAGCGAACTCCGCGCCGCGATCGAACTCCTCGGCGTGGAACTGGACAACGACGCCCGCCCAGGCTCCGACACCATCCTGCTCACCCTGCTGGATCTTCTCCTGCTCTACATCCTGCGCGCGTGGTTCGAACAACAGCGCGTCTCCGGCCACTCCGCCACCGGCTGGGCCGCGGCCCTGCACGACCCCGCCGTCGCCGCCGCCCTCCGCGCCATCCACGAAGACCCCAGCCGGCCATGGACCGTCGAGGAGTTGGGCGCGCAGGCCCGTCTGTCCCGCGCCGCCTTCGCCCGGCGGTTCACCCATCTGGTCGGCCAGCCACCGCTCACCTACCTGACATGGTGGCGGATGACCACCGCCGCCCGGCTCCTGCGCGCCTCCGACGCCCCCGTCAACACGATCGCCCAGCAGGTCGGCTACAGCTCGCAGTACACCTTCACCCATGCCTTCAAACGCCAGTACGGGTCACCGCCCGGCAGTTACCGGCACCACGCCGGCTGAAGCGCAACAACCGCGTAGGGATCTTCAAGGTTTGGCGGCCTATGACACGCTGGTTGCTCAAGTTCTGCGCCCCACCTCGCCTCCCCACGGCCAGAGCCCGTGCAGGGCAGGCATGTCGGGATTAGAAGATTTGACGACACCCTCTGATCGAGCTCCGCAAGCCCTTCCGAAAATCGGACATCGGGCGACGAACCGTGACGCCGGATGGCCGATTCCGCACACAAATTGACGACAGGATTTTCCGACAAAAGAATCGGGCTTCAGCCCTTCCCGAGGAGAGCCTGGTGCAGATCGTCTACTCCCGCGTCTCCACCGCGACCCAGTCCCTGGTGCGGCAGCGCTACATCCTCACCGAGGCCGGTCTTCTCGCGCACCGAAGGCGTCGCCGAGGGATTCCGGCCGGCCGACGGCGTCCTCCTCTTCGAGGACCCCGCCACCACCTCCAAGATCCCCGCCCTCGACCGGCCCGCGTTCGGCAAGATCGCCGCCAAGGCGCATCCCGGCGACACCCTTACGGTCTCGGAGCTTTTCCGGCTCTGCCGCGACCTGCTCGACATCCACGCCGTCCGCAACTGGTGCCAAGCCCGCGGCGTTGCCCTGCGCGTCCTGTCCGGACCGCTGTCGAACTCCCACGACCTCGCCGCAGGCGACGCCACCACCGCCGTCATCATCAACGTGATCACCGCAGTCGGCCAGTTCCAACGTGACATCCAGAACGAGCTCACCGTCGAGGGGATCGCCGCCACCGCGGCCGGCCACCCGCGCTGGACGGTGACCGGCGCGAGGACGTACGGGCGGCCTTCGGCGAGGGCGTCTCGATCGCTGCCCTGGCACGGGCTCAGGGGTGAGCCGGGCGGCCGTGCGAACCGCCCTGGACGGCCTGCCTCGGTCATCGGCGTGATCGACGACGGGAAGGGTCAGGCAACCAGGTCGAGGTCAAGACAGCGGCCCATGCCGATATCGATCGTGCCGTACAGGTTGGCGTTGGACCAGAACAACGGCGAAAGCCCTCGCTTGTCGGCGTCGGTCATCTTCTTCTGCCAGCCGGGGTCCTTGAGCACGGACTGAACCAGCAAGGTGTTGATGAAGACCAGCGCCGACTGGAGCAGGTGCAGGCTGAGCATGGAGACCTCCTGGTGCTCCTTGTCGCTACCCGGGATGGTGCCGGCGCTGCCGTAGAACAGGTCGGTATTGGCGGAGTTCCAGTTCTCCACGACCTGCAGGCCCTCGTGGATCTCGCGGCGCAGCTCTGAGGCGGCGACGTACTCGGCGACGAACACGCTCTTGACCGCCTTTCCGAGTTCCTCGATGGCCTTGTAGGTGGGGTGCTTGGGGCCGCCGCGGGTGAAGCGCCGCAGCACCCGCTCGGCCTCGGCCGTACCTAGCCGCAGGGCGGTGGCGTACTTCACCATCTGGTCGTACTGCTGAGCGATGATCTCCCAGTCGATCGGCTTGTCGGCCACCATGCCGGTCAGGCAGGACGGGACCTGGTCATCGGGGTCGGCCTTGACCAGCTTCTGGTGGGCGATCCGCTTCATCCGTGGCAGGGAGTCCGACGCGCACGCGGTGCCGTTGCCCCACCACAGCGGATCCCGCATCCTCAAGGTGGCGTTGACCAGGGTCGCGATCGCCGCTCGCAAGTTGTCGCGGTTGACGAACAGATGCCGGGTGACCCGCAGGGCCGCCTCGGTCTCGCCGTGCCGGCCGCCGTCGGCGACCCGCTTGATCCCCACGTTCGTGCCGAGCGCGTACAGCATCAGCAGCAGGCGTTTGCGGATCACGTCGCGCGGGGTTGCCTCTCTGGTCGCGACCGTGGTGAAGGCGTCGGTGAAGTCGGTGACGAAGTCCGACTCCTTCAGGAAGTCCAGCAGGTCGATGATCCCCCAGTGGGCGGCGATTTCAGCGTGCAGCGCCCTCAGAGGGCAGTTCGTGAGCCGATAGTCCTGATATCACAGTGTGATCGAGTGAATCTGTAGCGTTATGCCTGGCTGGTGGGCGTGGATGTGCTGGGATAGCCAGGTGAATGAGCGCAAGCCGTACGCGAGCGACTTATCGGATGAACGCTGGTCCCTGATCGAGCCGGTGATCACAGCGTGGAAGGCCGCGCACCCCTCGGTCAGCGGCCACCAGGGCAAGTACGAAATGCGCGAGATCGGTCAACGCGATCCTGCACCAGAGCCGGACCGGCTGCCAATGGAACCTGCTGCCCCATGACCTGCCTCCACGCAGCGCGGTCATGTACTACTACACCGCCTGGCGCAGGGACGGCACCGACAAGGCCATTCACGACCTGCTGCGCTTTCAGGTGCGGGAGAACAAAGGGCCGATGAGCCGACCCGAGCCTGATCGTGCTCGACACCCAGAGCGTGCGCGCCGCGAGCGGGGTCCCGGCCTCCACGACCGGCAGGGACGCGGCCAAGAAGGTGTCGGGACGCAAGCGTGGCCTGGCCACCGACGTGCTGGGGCTGGTCATCGCGGTGGTCGTCGCGGCCGCCTCGATCCACGACAACGCCATCGGCAACGCCCTGCTGGACCGCGTCGCCACCGCCACGACGCCCGGCAGCGTCCAGACCGCCCTGGTCGATCAGGGCTTCAAGAACAGCGTGGTCGCCCACGGCGCCACCCACGGCATCGACGTGAAGATCGTCGAGCGTAACCCCGCCGAGGCCGGGTTCATCCCCCAGCCCAAGCGATGGGTGGTGGAGCAGACCTACGGCACGATGTCCCTGCACCGCCGCCTGGTGCGTGACTACGAACACGACCCGGCCAGCTCCCAATCGCGGGTGTACTGGGCGATGACCGACGTGATGACTCGCCGGCTGACCGGCACCTCCATCCCCACCTGGCGCTTCCCGCGGGAGGCCATGTGAGCGCCCCGGATCCCGGCACCTGGCTGCTGGACCG
This sequence comes from Nonomuraea sp. NPDC050394, assembly GCF_044459065.1. Taxonomy (NCBI): domain Bacteria; kingdom Bacillati; phylum Actinomycetota; class Actinomycetes; order Streptosporangiales; family Streptosporangiaceae; genus Nonomuraea; species Nonomuraea sp. NPDC050394. The sequence goes on from NZ_JBITIO010000012.1 coordinate 347,482, forward strand.
CATCGACACCCACGAGAAGGCGCTGACCAGCCAGATTGAGCAGACCCAGGCCCGGATCGAGGAGCTGACCGGCCGCCTGCGGGAACTCGGCCAGGACCTTGATCATCTGCGGATCACCCGCAAGACCCTGCTCGTCCTGGCCGCCGAGCCCGCTCTGGCGCCCCCACCGCCACCCGTTCCCACGGTCCCTGACCACCCCGCCTACCGGCAGATTCTCGCCATCCTGGCGGACACCGGCCAGCCGGCACGAGCGCGGGACCTGTGGGCCGCTCTGGACCTTCCCCTGGCGCGCAAGAACATCGAGAACACTCGCGCCAAGCTCAAACGCCTGGTCGGCCTGGGCATCCTCGAAGAGACCGAGCCGGGTTCGTTCGCCCAACCGCGTCCATAGCCCGGCCACGGATCCCCACGACCAGCTCTCCTCACGCAACACAAGCGATCAAAGGAACATCAACTCTCGAACCGCCCTCCTACAGGCACCCCAACGAATGTGCCTGATCGCCGGCCCCCAGAGGCCGTGCCGGACCGGGCCGCCTTGGGCGGCAGCCAGGGCTGTATCGCTCACCGGGGACCGGCCGCTCCGGAAGGGGCCCTGCAGGCGCACGGGCCCGGGCTTGCGTGGCCGGGAAAGGGTTGGACGGGACGGTGCTCGGGCTTGTAGCTTGCAGTTGATCGTGACGCCGCCCGAGGAGGTGAGACCCATGAACGCTGTAACGATGTGGGTGCTCCGCCTTGCCGTCACGGTCGGGCGATTGACGTAGGTGTCGCCGGGAGCGCCTCGCCAACAAGGCACTCCCGAAAGGCAACACCAATGCACTCTCAGCAGGTCATCGCCGAGCCGCCCCTCAACGACAGGGTGGGCGAGGTTCCCGGAACTCTCCGGTCGCCGGGCGCCGGGCGCGCGCCACACGTCTACGACGTGATCATCGCCGGATGCGGGCCGACCGGCGCGATGCTGGCCGCCGAACTGCGGCTGCACGACGTGCGGGTACTCGTTCTGGAGAAGGAAACCGAGCCCACGTCGTTCGTGCGCATCGTCAGTCTGCATGTTCGCAGTCTCGAGCTCATGGCGATGCGCGGACTGCTGGATCGCGTGCTCCGGCACGGAAGGCAGCGTCCGGTCGGCGGTATCTTCGCCGCCATCCCCAAACCCGCGCCCAAGGGCCTGGATTCCGCGTACGCCTATCTGCTGGGTATCCCGCAGCCGGTCATCGAGAATCTCCTGGAAGAGCATGCGATCGAACTGGGTGCGCAGATCCGGCGCGGTTGCGTGGTCGCCGGGCTCGCACAGGACGACGAGGGTGTGACCGTCGAACTGGCCGACGGGGAACAACTGCGTTCGCGCTATCTCGTCGGCTGTGACGGCGCCCGCAGTACGGTGCGCAAGCTGCTCGGTGTCGGCTTCCCCGGCGAGCCCTCACGGAACGACACGCTCATGGGCGAGATGAGCGTAGACGTGCCGCACGAGGAGATCGCCGCCAAAGTAGCCGAGATCAGCCAGACTCATCAGCGATTCTGGCTCAGGCCTTTCGGCGAAGGGGTCTACAGCGTCCTCGTTCCCGCCGCGGGGGTCAGCGACCGCGCGGAACCACCCACGCTCGAGGATTTCCGGCAACAGTTGCGCGCCATCGCCGGAACCGATTTCGGCGTGCACTCTCCGCGCTGGCTGTCCCGGTTCGGGGATGCCACTCGGCTGGCCGAGCGCTATCGGGTCGATCGGGTGCTGCTGGCCGGCGATGCGGCGCATATCCATCCGCCCATCGGTGGTCAGGGTCTCAACCTGGGCGTTCAGGACGCGTTCAACCTCGGCTGGAAACTGGCCGCACAGGTACGCGGCCGGGCGCCGGAAGGCTTGCTGGACACCTACCAGGCCGAACGCCATCCGGTCGCCTCGGACGTGCTGGACAACACTCGTGCCCAGATCGAACTGCTGTCCGCCGAACCGGGCGCGCAGGCCGTGCGCAGGCTGTTCACCGAACTCATGGACTTCGACGAGGTGAACCGCCATCTGATCGAGAAGATCACCGCGACCGGCATCCGCTACGACTTCGGCGAGGGCCCCGACCTGCTCGGCCGCCGCCTGCGCGACATCGACGTGAAACAGGGCCACCTCTACGGTCTGCTGCGTCGCGGCCGCGGCCTGCTGCTCGACCGCACCGAACGCCTGACCGTCGGCGGCTGGTCAGACCGGGTCGACTACCTTGCGGATTCCACTGCTGCGTTGGATGTCCCGTGCGTACTGCTCCGCCCCGACGGACACGTCGCCTGGATCGGCGACGACCAGCAGGACCTGGACGACCACCTCACCCGCTGGTTCGGCCACTGATCACGCCTGAGCGACCGCCCGCCGGCATGGCGGAACATGGCCATGCCGGCGGGCGGTATCCCAGCCGCGCTGTCCGGGGCTGCCCCTGACCCTGACCTCTGGCCCCCCCGACCCCGATTCCGGCCATCGGCCCTGGCCTCCAACCGAGCCCCGGCCACGTCCTGGTCCCGATAGCGGTCGAGGTCAGGACGGGTGCGATCAGGTGCCTGTGCCGATCACATGGCCGTGGGCTTCGAGCGCCGCCTTGGCCTCGGGCAGGTCGACGGTGCGTACCAGCAGATAGTCGGTGTCGAACGCGGACAGTGCGAACACCGAAACCCGCACCTCCGCCAGCGGCCCGGTCAGCGACGCCAGGATGCCGACGAGCGAGAAGCCCAGCGCGCCGGCCACCCGCAGCGCGCTGAAACCGCTCTCCACCTTCGCCCCTGGCGGCTCCGCACCGGAGCGGCACACCACCGAGACCTCCTCGGCAGTGACCGTCAGCGCGTAGAGCTCGGCCACCATCGGCGGCGGGGGCGGGGAGGTGGTGGCGGGCAGCCGGCAGACGAAGTACTCGTTCGCGAGCAGGAGCAGTTCCACGTCCTTCACCTTCCTGAGGCGGGCGGCAGGGCGGCCACGACGGGTGAGAGCGCGTCGAGGGCCTCGGCCAGGTAGCCGGTGTCCATGCCGATGTTGATCCTGAACCATCCTTCCCTGTCGAAGAACACGCCGGGCGCGACCAGCACGCTCGTCTTGCGCCGGAACAGGTCGCCGACCTCAACGAACCACAGGGCGCTTCCATAGCGGGGTGCTCTTAGCCCGGGGGAAATTTCCAACGGATTTCGCTGACCTGCGGGTTCACCCGTTCTGCTGGCCGCCGCGGATCCCGGTCGCTACGGTTCGCATGGGTTTGCCCGGTGCGATCCGTAGAGGTGGTGGCCTGTGTCGACGCGGATGTTTTCGGCGGATCAGTTGGAGCTGCTCCGTCGTTCCCTGAGCCTTTTCCATCTTGATCAGCGGCCATCTTCAGCAGTCTGAAGTACGAGGATGGCCTGCACGATCGCGGTAGCTCGATGCGGGCAGCAGCGC
>NZ_JBITIO010000013.1:0-324546 GCF_044459065.1 Nonomuraea sp. NPDC050394
GTGTTCAGTTCTGTCGTCACAAACGGAGCTTGGACACCCTCGCTGTACGCCCGCAGCCGATTAACGAACCTCAGCCCTTGGAATCAACCATCTAGGCGAGGGTGAGGATCTCGCTGCCGCCGTCGGTCACCAGGATGGTGTGCTCGAACTGCGCGGTGCGCTTGCCGTCCTTGGTCACCGCCGTCCAGCCGTCGGCCCACATGTCGTAGTCGATGGTGCCGAGCGTGAGCATCGGCTCGATCGTGAACGTCATGCCGGCCCGCAGCTCCACGCGCAGCGAGGGGTCCTCGTAGTGGGGGACCATCAGGCCGGAGTGGAAGCTCGTGCCGATGCCGTGCCCGGTGAAGTCGCGGACGACGCCGTAGCCGAAGCGCTTGGCGTAGGACTCGATGACGCGGCCGACGACGTTGAGCTGGCGGCCGGGGGCGACCGCCTTGATGGCGCGCATCATGGCCTCACGGGTGCGCTCGACCAGCAGCCTGGACTCCTCGTCGACCTCGCCGACCAGGAAGGTGGCGTCGGTGTCGCCGTGGACGCCGCCGATGAACGCGGTGATGTCGACGTTGACGATGTCGCCGTCGCGCAGCACCGTGTCGTCGGGGATGCCGTGGCAGATGACCTCGTTGATCGAGGTGCACAGCGACTTGGGGTAGCCCTTGTAGCCGAGCGTGCTCGGGTAGGCGCCGTGGTCGAGCAGGAACTCGTGGCCGACCCGGTCGAGCTCGTCGGTGGTGACGCCCGGCCGTACGTGCTTGCCGACCTCGTCGAGTGCCTGGGCGGCCAGCTTGCCGGCGACCCGCATGCGCTCGATGACCTCCGGCGTCTTCACGTCGGACTCACCGGTCTTGGGGCGTTTCTTGCCGACGTACTCCGGCCGCTCGATGTGGGCGGGGACCTTCCGCATCGGCGAGATCCGTCCGGGCTGGAGCAGTGTCGTCATGGGACACGAGTCTACCGAGCCCCAGTCGGTTGACAGATGTTGCGTCACGCCCCCGGCTCATACGGTCGTCGACATGATTCTTGTTACCGGAGCTACCGGAAAAGTCGGCGGCCAGGTGGTCGCCCAGTTGCGTGAGCAGGGTGTCGAGGCGCGGGCGCTGACCCGCGATCCGAAGCGGCCCGGCGAGGTGTACGGCGACCTCACCGACCCCGCCACCTTGGACGCCGCCCTCGACGGCGTGGACAAGGTGTTCCTCGTGTGGCCGACGCTGTCCGCCGACGAGCGGGCCGCCGAGGTGCTGAAGAAGATCACGGAGCGGGTGCGCCGGGTGGTCTACCTGTCCTCGGCGGGGGCGGAGGAGGAGCCCGATCCGGTGAACTCCTCCCACCGGATGATCGAGGGCCTGGTCAGGGAGTCGGGCGTCGAGTGGACGTTCGTGCGGGGCGGCGGCTTCGCCGGCAACGACCTGGGCTGGGTGGCGGGCATCCGGGACGGCGGGGTGGTGCGGGAGCCGTTCGGCGGGTGGGCCAGGTCGCTGGTGCACGAGGCGGACCTGGCCGCCGTGGGAGTGCGGGCGCTGCTGGACGACGGCCACGTCGGGGCCGCGTACGCGGTGACCGGGCCCGAGGCGCTGACGCAGCGGGAACGGGTGGAGATCATCGGCGAGGTCATCGGGCGGCCGCTGCGCTTCGAGGAGTTGCCGCAAGAGGAGGCCAGGGCCTACTTCGAGACGTGGCTGCCGCCGGAGGCCATCGACGACACCTTCGAGGACATGCGGGCGCTCACCGCGCGGCCCGAGCCCGTGACCACCGCGGTCGAGGAGATCACCGGACGGCCGGCGCGCACCTACCGGGAGTGGGTGGCCGATCACGCCCGGGACTTCGCGGGTAGCCTCTGAGGCATGCTGCACGGGCGGACGGACGAGACGGCCATGATCGAGCGGCTGCTGTCCGGGGCCCGGGAAGGCACCAGCGCGGCGCTGATCATCAGGGGTGAGGCGGGCATCGGCAAGACCGCGCTCCTGGAGGCCGCCGCCGCGCGCGCCGGCGAACTGCCGGTGCTGCGGGGGGCAGGGATCGAGTCGGAGCACGAGCTGCCCTATGCCGGTCTCAGCCTGCTGCTGGGCCGTACCGCCGGGCGGCTGGACCGGCTGCCGGAAGGGCAGGCCAGGGCGCTGGCCGCCGCGCTCGGCACCGGACCGGCGGGGGAAGGCGACCCGTTCCTGGTGGGGCTGGCCGTGCTGACGCTGCTGGCCGAGGCGGGGCCGCTGGTCTGCCTCATCGACGACGCCCAATGGCTCGACCACGCCTCCGCCGCGGCGCTGCTGTTCGCCGCGCGGCGGCTGGAGGCCGAGGGGGTGGTGATGCTGCTGACGGTACGCGAGCCGCACGCCCCCGGCTTCCAGGCGGCCGGCCTGGACGAACTGCTCCTGGGCGGCCTGGCCGACGAGAGCGCCCATGCCCTCCTGACCGAGCGCGCGGGCGGCCTGCCGGCCCGCGAGCGCGAGGAGGTGCTGGCCGAGTCGGCGGGCAATCCACTGGCCCTGCTGGAGCTGTCGGCCGCGCGGCGGCAGTCCGGGCCCTACCCGATGGGGATCGTGCCGGTGCAGAGCCGGATCCAGCAGGGGTTCGCCGACCGGGTCGCCGCCCTTCCCGCGGCCACCCGCACGCTGATGCTGGTGGCCGCCGCCGACGACACCGGCGAGGCGGCCGCCGTGCTCGCCGCCGCGGGACTGCTCGGCGCCGGGCCCGCCGACCTCGAACCGGCGGAACGCGCGGACCTGCTCACCGCCTCCGGCGCCCGCCTGGCCTTCGTCCACCCGCTGATCAGGAGCGCCGTCTACCAGCGCGCGCCACTGGCCAGGCGGATGGCCGCGCACCGCGCGCTGGCCGACGTCCTCGACGGAGACCGGAGCGTCTGGCACCTGGCCGCCGCCACCCAGGAACCCGACGAGGACGTCGCCGCCGCGCTGGCGGTCACCGCCGAGCGGGCCAGGGACCGGGGCGGTTACGCGGCCGTCGCCGCCGCCTACGCGCGGGCCGCCGAGCTCACCCCCGACCCGGCCGTACGCGCCCGCCGCCACGTCGCCGCCGCCCGCGCGGCCACCGACGCCGGGCAGTTCGAGAAGGCCGCCGAGCTGCTGCGGCTGACCGGGCTGGAGGAGCGGGTGCACGCCGCCAAGCTGCGCGCCGTCCTCGCCGAGTCCCGCGACGACGCCCAGGACGCCTACCGCATCCTGCTCCACGAGACCGATCCGGCGGCCCCGGGCGACTCCGTCGTCCTGCTGCGCGACGCGGTCGCGGCGGCCTGGCGCAACAACGACTTCGAGTGCGTCGAGATGATGGGCGGCTTCGCGGGCACGCTGGCGGGCGGCGCCCCGGTCGCCACGCTGGCCACCGCCGCCCTGGCCGCCGACCGCGTCGAGCGCGGCGAGGTGGCCGGCGGCCTGGCCGCCCTGCGCGACCTGCTCGCCGACCCGCCGGGCGAGGACGCCGATGTGCGGGACCGGCTGCTGTTCGCCCGGATGCGCCTGATCACCGGCGACGTCGCCGGCGCCTACGGTGAGGTCTCCTGGCTCGAACGCGACGCCCGTGAGCACGGCGCGCTCGGCACGCTGCCCGACGTCCAGGTGATCCTGGCCCGCTGCCAGCTGTTCACCGGCGCGCACCGCGACGCCCGGCTCACCGCCGAGGACGGGCTGCGCATCGCCGCCGACACCGGGCAGAGCAGGCCCGCGCTGGAGCTGCGGGCCGTCCTGGCCGAACTGGCCGCCATCGAGGGCGATGAGCAACGCTGCCGCGAGATGTCGGCCGGGGCGCTGGAGCGCGGGCTCGCCCCCGGCTCGGTGCACGCCGCCGCCGCGCTCAGCCTGCTCGACCTCGGGCTCGGCCGCTACGAACCGGCCCACGACCGGCTGGCCGCCGTCCTCGCGGGCTCGCGGCCGATGGGGATGCTGTCCGCGCTGCCCCTCATGGTCGAGGCCGCGGTACGGCTCGGCCGCCGCGCCGACGCCGCCGGTCCGGCCGCGACCTACGAGCGGTGGGCCCGCGAGAGCGGCCAGGCCTGGGCCCTGGGCGTGTCCCTGCGCAACCGGGCGCTGCTCACCGACGACCTGGACGACTACGCGCGGGCCGTACACCATGAGGCCTTTCCGCTCGACCGGGCGCGTGCCGGGCTCCTGTACGGGGAGCGGCTGCGGCGCGAGCGCAGGATGAGCGAGGCCCGCACGTGGCTGCGGACCGCCGCCGAGGACTTCGAACGCCTGGGCGCGCCGCCGTGGGCCGAGCGGGCGCGCCGCGAGCTGCGCGCGACGGGCGAGAGCCGCGCGGTGCGCACGCACGCGCCCGACCTCGCGCAACGGCTCACCGCCCAGGAACTCCAGGCAGTACGGCTGGCCGCGCAGGGGCTCAGCAACCGGGAGATCGGGGCACGGCTGTTCCTGAGCCCGCGCACGGTCGGCTATCACCTGTACAACGCGTTTCCCAAGCTGGGCGTGGCTTCGCGGGGAGAACTGGCCGGACTCGGCCTGTGATGTTCATGCTTGGGAAGGGATCAAAGGGGCATCATTGCTCACGTGAGCGAAGGCCAGTGGTGGTTCTGCCTCAAGCACATGAGGGTGGAACCCGACCAGGGATGCCCCAACAAGGACCGGATGGGTCCCTACGCCACCCAGGAGGAGGCCGCGGGCGCGCTCGAACGCGCCGCCGCGCGGAACAAGGCGTGGGACGAGGCCGACCAGGACGAGGACGACTGAGGCGCCGCCCTACGGAATGACGGCGTAGGCGCGCACCGGGAAGGTGCCCATGCCCGCCACCATGGGCGGCGCGGCGTGGAAACGGAAACCGCCGGCCGGCAGCGCGGACAGGCCGGTGAGGTGCTCGACGATGGGGATGCCCGCGGCGAGCAGGACGGTGTGCGCGGGGCGTTCGCCGCGTGGCGGTGTGTCGTCGATGTTGAGCGAGTCGATGCCGACCAGCGCGGCGCCCTGCTCGGCGAGCCATCCGGCCGCCTCGGAGGTCAGGAACGGGTGGCCGTTCATGTACGCCTCGGTGCCGAAGTGCGCGTCCCAGCCGGTCCGTACGAGGACGGCGCGGCCGCGTACGAACAGGCCGTCGAAGGCGTCGAGGCCGATCGCGCGGCGGCCCTCGGCGGGCACCACCAGTCCGGGCAGGTCGGCGAGCTTCTCGATCGGGACCCGCGCGAGGTCCGCGGCGCCGGCGTAGCGGTGGTGCGGGGTGTCCAGGTAGGTGCCGGTGTTGGCGGCCAGCGTGATCACGCCGATCTCGAACTCCGTGCCCGGCGCGTAGACCTCCCGGGAGTCCTCCCTGCTCAGGTGGAGGCCGAGCACGGGCCCCGGCACGCCCGGGTAGGTGGTCATGCCTTCGACGATGCGGTGGCTCAGTTCGACGATCATCGGGCGACTCCCAGACGGTAGAGCTTGACGAGGGCGACGATACCGATCCCGGCCCAGATGAGGTTCAGGGCCGCCGACGGCCACGCCGCCTTGTACCCGCTGTTGATCATCAGGCTGACCGATCCGAACAGATTGATCACCTGGTACGGCAGGCCGTCCCCGGACATCTTCCCCGAGGAGACCATGGCGTAGCCGTACAGCAGGGTGGCCGCGCCCAGCCAGCCGAGGGCGTCGAGGAGTAACTCCATGGCGCACATTCTCCGGATTTCCCCAGCTAAAGCACAAGTAACGAGATCTAAATCTGCGCGTAAGCTGACCTGCATGGACATCGATCCTCGGCGCCTGCGTGTCCTGCACGAGGTGGCCCGCCGCGGTGGCGTCATGCGCGCGGCCGAGGCGCTCTTCCTCACCCCCTCGGCCGTCTCCCAGCAGCTGGCCCACCTGGAGCGCGAGGTTGGCCTGGCGCTCATCGACCGTTCCCAGCGCCGCGTGTCGCTCACGCCCGCCGGGCGCGTGCTGGCCGGGTACGCCGAACGCGTCGAGGACGAGCTCGCCGAGGCCCGGCGCGAGCTCACCCGGTTCACCGAGCGGCTGGCCGGTCCGGTGCGGATCGCCGCCTTCCCGACCGTGATCAAGCACATCCTGGTTCCGGCGATGCAGCGGCTCGCCGTACACCATCCGAAGATCATTCCGATCATCCACGAGGTGTACGGCCCGCCCGCCCTCCAGGAGCTCAGGCTCGGCCAGGTCGACGTGCTGATCACCGAGCAGGACATGAGCCTGCCCGCGCTGTCGCAGCCGTCGCTGTCCACGCGGACCCTCTACGTCGACGAGTACCGCATCGTCGCCCCGCCCGCCTGGCCCGAGGCGCCGCGCACGATCGGGGAGCTCACCGGGATGCCCTGGGTGGCCGGTGAGCCCTCCCAGGCCTGCGGGCAGGCGCTTGACCGGCTGGCCGCGATCCACGGGTTCGAGCCGCGCAAGGTGCACGTCATCACCGAGTTCGGCCCGACGCTGTCACTCGTCGTGGCCGGGCACGGGGTCGCCATCGTGCCGGAACTGGCCCTGCTCGACGTGCCGGAGGGCGAGGTGCGGGTCAGCTACATCAAGGACGTCGGGGCCCGGCGGCTGGACGCCGTGACGCGCGTCAGCCGTACCCGGTCGGGGGAGCCCGACCCCGTGCAGGCGGTCGTGATCGGCGCGATCGAGGACGCGACGCGGGAGCTAGTCGGTCACCTGCGGTCCGCTCACGCGGTCGAGGAGCCTGGCGAGCCGGTCACGTAGGCTCGGCCGCTGCGGGATCTCGCCCGCGGCGGTGCTGACCAGGTGCTGGGCGCCGTCGAAGGTGATCAGCCCGTGCTGCGGGATCGCCAGCGCCTCGTGCGCCAGGCCGGTCAGCTCGGGGTCGCCGCTCTCCAGCGCGATGATCGTCGCGCCGATACGGCGGGCGTCGTCCACCCGTTCGAGCAGCGGCACCGGCGCCTGCTGCTCCGCGACCACGAACAACGTCTCGCCGCGCCGCGCCGCCTCGATGCGCTCCAGCCCGATCCGCAGGTGGGCGGGGGCGTCGGCGGGCGGCTGCCAGCGCACCAGCGTGGGCGCGAGCTGCGGCAGGCCGGACAGGCGCGCCTCGTCGCCCAGGTGGGCGGTCAGGTGCCACGGCTCGTCGCCGGGGGTGCCGACCAGGAGCAGGCCGCCGGGGGATCGGGTGGCCCGCAGGGCCATGCCGAGTTCGCGGGTGCGCTCGATCCAGCCCGTGTCGGCGAGGAGCTCGCGGAGGAAGGCCACAGACCCTGAGTCCATCCGACCATACTGCCGGACGGATGTCCTGACCGGCGTTATTTCGGGCCTTGACAGAAGGTTACCGCCGAGTAACGATCAGCGTGGTTTCCACGCTGCCAGCGTGGCCTTCGCGCGGGAGGACGGCGCCATGAGACTGTCCGTGATCTTATCCCTGGTCATCTCGCTCATCCTGCTCCCGGTACCCGCACAGGCGGTCTCGGCCGGAGACGTGATCTCCGCCCGGCCGACCACGGTGTACCTGCTGCCGGGCAAGCTCCTGGAAGTCCCGGTGAACGCCTGGAACGTGCTCTACCGCTCCACCTCCGCGACCGGCGCGCCCAATGCCGTCTCCGCGACCGTGCTCGTGCCCAAGGCCTCCTACCCGTTCGGCCGCCGACCCGTCATCGGCTACGCCGTCGGCACCCACGGCCTCGGCGACCAGTGCGCCCCGTCCCTCGCCATGCGGGAGGGCAGGGAGGCCGAGCTGGCCCTGGTCAGCCTGTTCCTGCTCAAGGGCTTCGCGGTGGCCGTCACCGACTACGAGGGGCTCGGCACGCCCGGCCAGCACACGTACATGGCCGGGATCTCGCAAGGACAGGCCGTCCTCGACTCCGTACGCGCCGCGATCCGGCTGCCCGGCTCCGGCCTGTCGGCCGGTGCGCCCGTCGGCATCATGGGCTACTCGCAGGGCGGCGCCTCCGCCGGGTGGGCCGGCCAGCTTCAGCCCTCCTACGCTCCCGACCTCCGCCTCAAGGGCGTCGCCGCGGGTGGCGTACCCGCCGACCTGAAGGCCGTCGCGCAGAGCCTCGACGGCGGCCCCAACTTCGGCCTCGCCGCCGCGGCCGGTGTCGGCTTCGACGCCGCCTACGACGAGCTCGACCTGTTCAACGACCTCAACGACCGCGGCAAGGCCCTGATGACCGACGCCGCCGACGACTGCGTGGGCGACCTCGGCAAGCTCGCCGGCCTGCGCTTCTCCGACCTGTCGCCCATCGACCTCATGAACCAGCCCAAGTGGCTGGCCCGCCTGGCCGAGAACCGCCTGGGTGCCCGGCCCCCGCGCGTGCCCGTCTTCCTCTACCACGCCCGCGGCGACGAGATCATCCCGCACGCCGTCGGCTCCACGCTGCGCTCGGAGTACTGCCGGGCCGGAGTGAACGCGCGCTGGCTGTCGATCCCCGGCGGCAACCACGTGCTGGGCGCCGTCGAGGGCGGTCCCCTCGCGATCGAGTGGCTGGCCCTGAGGATGTACGGCCTGCCCGCCTTCGGCAACTGCTGAAACCCCGCGGACCAAGGGGTCGCGCCCCACACCCCCCAGCGCGACCCCTTCCCGCGCCTGACAGGCCCTTGGCCAGGTGCTCTCAGCCGGTCAACGTGGCCGGGTCGGTGTTGGAGCCGCAGAGCACCACGGCCACGCGTTCCCCGTCGGCGGGCCGGTACGCGCCGCTGAGCAGGGCCGCGTAGGCGGCGGCGCCGGCGTGCTCGACGGCCAGCCGGTGCTCCGACCACAGGCGGCGGCGCGCGTTGATGATGGCCTCGTCCGAGACCAGGACGCTCTCCACGCCCGCTCCCGACAGGACGCTCTCCGAACCGGCTCCCGACAGGATGCCGAAGGCCAGGTCGCCCACCTGGGTGGCGCCGAGCGCGTCCGCGCCCACGCCGCTGACCTCGATCGGGACGGGGTGGCCCGCCAGCAGCGCCCGGTGCAGGGCCGGGATCAGCTCGGGCTCCACCGCCACCAGCTTCACGTCTTCGCGCAGGCCCAGCGACACACCGGACGCCAGACCGCCGCCACCCACCGCGACCAGGACGGTGTCGACGCCGGGCGCCTGCTCCATCAGTTCGAGAGCCAGCGTGCCCTGCCCGGCGATCACCTCGGGCTGGTCGTAGGCGTGCACGGGCAGCGCGCCGGTCTCCGCGGCCCGCTTCGCCGCGGCTTCCGCGGCCGCGGAGTAGATGGCGCCGGTCTGGGTGATCTCGGCCCCGAGGGCGCGCAGCCCGGCGACCTTCACCGGGCTGGCCACCGTGGGCACGAAGATCTCGGCGCGGACGCCGAGCGCACGGGCGGCGTAGGCGACGGCCAGGCCGTGGTTGCCGCCGCTGGCCGCGATGACGCCGGCGGGCGGCAGGCTCCCCGCCGACAGGATGCGGTTGAACGCCCCGCGCACCTTGAACGAGCCCGACCGCTGCACCTGCTCCAGCTTGAAGATCAGCCCCGGGGAGATCTCCAGGATGGGAGTGCGCAGGACGTGGCCCGCGACGCGTTCCCCGGCCGCCTGCACGTCGGCGTGCGTCACCGTCATCGTCATCCCCTCGCTACGGCGTCGTCGTTCCATCCGACCTTAGGACAGCGCCTGTTCGAGGTCGGCCCAGAGGTCCTCGGGGTGCTCGATGCCGACGGCCACGCGGACGGTGCCCTCGCCGATGCCGTGGCGGGTCAGTTCCTCGGGGCTGAGCGAGCGGTGGGAGGTGGTGGCAGGGTGCATGACCAGGGTCTCGACGCCGCCGAGTGAGGGGGCGAGCAGGGCCAGCCGTACCGCGCTCATGAACTTCTCTCCCGCCGCCCGCCCGCCGGCGAGCTCGAAGGAGAAGACGCCGCCGAAGTCGGGCAGCAGCTTGCCGGCCAGCTCGTAGGAAGGGTGAGAGGGCAGGCCGGGCCAGTGGACGGCGGACACGGCGGGATGGGCGGCCAGGCGGGAGACCAGGTAGCGGGCGTTGGAGCAGTGGCGCTCCATGCGCAGGTGCAGGGTCTGCAGTCCGCGCAGCGTCAGCCACGCGGCGAACGGGTCCGGCGTGGCCCCCAGCTCCACCGAGAAGTGCCAGACCTTGCGGTAGAGGGCGTCGTCGGCGAAGACCGCGAGGCCGCCGACGACGTCGGTGTGGCCGGACAGGTACTTGGTGGCGGAGTGGACCACGATGTCGGCGCCGTGCTCGATCGGGCGGCAGAGCAGGGGCGTGGCGAACGTGTTGTCCACGACCGAGACGACGCCGAGTTCGCGGGCCACGGCGCACATGCCGGGCAGGTCGGCCACCTGGAGGGCGGGGTTGGCGAGCGTCTCCAGGTAGACGAGCTTGGTCTCCGGGCGTACGGCCGCGCGCAGGGCCTCCGGGTCGTCCTCCGGGACGTAGGTGACGGTGACGCCGAAGCGGTGGACCAGCTCGTTGATCATGGCGGCGGTGCCGCCGTAGATGGCCTTCTGGGAGACGAGGTGGTCGCCGGGGCCGAGCAGGCCGAGCAGCACGCAGTTGATGGCGCCCATGCCGGAGCCGGTGGCCAGGGCCGCGACGCCGCCTTCCAGGCCGGAGACCGCGCTCTCCAGGGAGCGGACCGTGGGGTTGGCGAGCCGGCCGTACACGAAGGAACCGTCGGGGCGGCCCATGGCGTCGGCGAAGACCGCGGGATCGTCGAACACGAATCCGGACGTCTGGTAGATCGGCACGGTGATCGGCCTGCTGCCGGTGATCTCCGGCTGGGGCAGGTGGACGGCACGGGTCTCGGGACGAAGTTCCATGTCAACAGCATCTCCAGAAAAGTCCTGCGATGTCAGATCCAATGGGGGAGAATTGGTCCATGGATGGAGCCAATCTGGTGGACCTGCTCGGCCGGTGGGCGACCGGCCGGGGGCCGCTGTACCTCCTGCTCACGGCCCGGTTGCGCGCCCTCATCGACGACGGCGTGCTGCCGCCCGGCCATCTGCTCCCGCCCGACCGCGCGCTGGCCAAGCTCCTGGCCGTCGGCCGCGGCACCGTCGTGGCCACCTACGACCTGCTCCAGCAGGAAGGACGCGTCGTACGCCGCCAGGGCAGCGGCACCCGCGTCGCCGCCGCCCAGCTGTCGGCGGCCCGCGTGGCCGACGGCGTCCCCGCCAACCCGCTGATCCAGCACATGCTCCACCCGCCCGACGGGGTCCAGCTCCTGACCTGCGCCGCGCCGGACGTGCCGCCGCCGTACATGGTGGAGGCCTACGCCGAGGCCGCGGAACGGCTCGCCGCGCGCCCCCACGACCTCGGCTACTACCCGGCGGGCCAGCCCGCGCTGCGCGAGGCCGTCGCCGCCTACTACCGCGCCCGCGGCCTGCCCACCACCGCGGACGAGATCGTCGTCACCACCGGCGCCCAGCAGGCGCTGTCGCTGCTCGCCGGCCTGCTCGTGCAGCCCGGCGACACCGTCCTGACCGAGACGCCCACCTACCCGGGCGCGCTGGAGGTCTTCCGCCACGCCGCCGCCGTCGTACGCGGCGCCGAGCACGGGGTGGCCGGCGCGCTGCGCTCACGCCCCGCCCTCGCCTACACGGTCCCCACCGCCAGCAACCCCTCGGGCGCCGTCATGGACGTGCCCGCCCGCCGCCGCCTGGCCACGCTCGCCGCCGAGCACGACGTGCCGCTCATCGACGACGAGGTCTGCGCCGAGCTGTGCTTCTCCGGCGAGACCCCGCCGCCGCTGGCCTCGTTCACCACGGGCGAGCAGATCATCACGATCGCCTCGCTGAGCAAGGTCGTGTGGGGTGGGCTGCGGATCGGCTGGATCCGCGCCGCCGCGCCGCTCGCCACCCGCCTGGCCCGGCTGCGCGCCATCCACGACCTGGCGGGCGAGGCCGTCTCACAACTGGCCGCCGTCGCGCTGCTGCGCCGCCTGCCGGAGATCCGCCGCGACCGCACCGCCGTACTGCGCGAGCGTCACGACCACCTGTGCGCGGAGTTGCGCGAGCGGCTGCCGTCGTGGTCGTTCGAGCCCGCCCTGGGCGGCCAGACGATCTGGGTACGGCTGCCGCACGGCGACACCGACGCCTTCGCCCAGGTCGCCCTGCGCCACGGCGTGGCCATCCCGCCCGGACGCGCCTTCGACCCGGTGGGCGGGCAGGGTGCCTGGACAAGGCTGCACTTCCTGTTCACGCCCCGCGAGCTCAGCCGGGCCGTGGCCGGGTTGTCGGCCGCCTGGCACTCCTACGACGGCACCCACCAACCCACCACCACCCACGCCCTGATCGTCTAACCCCTCGCTCCCGGCCCCTTCCCTCCCGGCCCCTCCCAGGGCCGCGAGCCCGCAGGGGCGCGAGGGGCCGTGGACCAGGGAGCGGTGTAGCCCGGAAGGGCGGCCTCTGAGGTGTCCGGGGTGGTCGCTCCGGGAATGTCCGGCGGGCATCGCTGGGAGCAGCGATATCGCGGCGGAGGGCTTCGCGGGCGTGGGAAGGTGGCGGGCATGCAGGCGATCTTCGTGCTCGTGCACAGCCCCTCGGTAGGTCCTTCGACGTGGCGGCCCGTGGCCGAGGCGCTCGGCCGGCGGGGGAGGCGGGCCGTGGTGCCGGATCTGACGGCGGTGACCGAGGGCGGCCCGCCGCACTGGCCGAGGGTGGTCGAGGCGGTGCGCTCCGCCGTACCGGAGGAAGGGCCGTTGGTGCTGGCCGGGCACAGCAACGCGGGCCTGTTCCTGCCGGTCGTGAAGGAGGGGCTGGGGGAGCGGGTGGTGGCCTGCGTGTTCGCGGACGCCCACCTGCCGCCACGTGACGGGCTGGTCAGGGCGGGGGAGGAGGCGTTCCTGCCGTTCCTGCGCGACCTCGCCGGAGAGGACGGGCTGCTGCCTCGCTGGACCGACTGGTGGAGCGAGGAGGACGTCGCCCCGATGCTGCCCGACCCCGAGGTCAGGCGGCGCGTGGCCGATGAGCAACCTCGGCTGCCGCTGGCCTACTACACCCAGCTCGTGCCGGTCCCGGCCGGGTGGGACACGGTTCCGTGCGGCTATCTCTGGTACGGCCCGCCGTACGACAAGGTGGCCGAGCGGGCGGCGGGCCGCGGCTGGCCGGTCACCCGGGTTCCGGGCGCTCACCTCCACCAGGTCGTCGACCCGGACGGGGTGGCGGACACACTCCTGCGGATCGTGAATTCTTCACTGTTCCCCGAACGCCGGTCACCGCGACGATCGGAGGCATGACAGCCATCCAGGTATCCGGCCTCGTCAAGCGCTACGGCGCGTTCGAGGCCGTGAAGGGCGTCTCCTTCGAGGTTCAGGAAGGGGAGATCTTCGCGCTGCTCGGCCGCAACGGCGCGGGCAAGACGACGACGGTCGAGGTGCTGGCCGGGTTCCAGCGGCCGGACGAGGGCACGGTGCGGGTGCTCGGGCTCGATCCGGCGGGGCAGCGGGGGGAGGCGCGGCGCCGTACCGGCGTGATGTTGCAGGAGGCGGGGTTCTTCCCCGACCTGACGGTGGCCCGCACGGTCGACACCTGGCGGGACTTCACCGCGGCGGCCCGTCCGCGCGACGAGGCCCTGTCGCTGGCGGGGCTCGCGCACAAGGCGGGCACCAAGGTGCGGCAGCTCTCCGGCGGGGAGAAGCGGCGGCTGGATCTGGCGCTGGCCACGCTGGGACGTCCCGAGGTGCTCTTCCTCGACGAGCCGACGACCGGCATGGATCCGCAGGCCCGCCGCGACACCTGGGAGCTGGTGCGCGGCCTGGCCGCCGAGGGCGTCACGGTGTTGCTGACCACGCACTACCTGGAGGAGGCACAGCGGCTGGCCTCGTCGCTGGCGATCCTGGACGGCGGCGCGATCGTCGCCGCGGGCGGGATGGCCGAGACGCTGGCGGCCCAGAGCGGCCGGGTGGCCTTCCGCATGCCGCCGGGCGTCGCCCCCGGCGAGCTGCCGCTGCCGGTCACCCTCGACGGCGAACTGGCCGTCTGCCGCGCCGAGGATCCCGACCTGGCCGCGCAGACGCTGCTGAGCTGGGCGGCCGGGCGCGGCCTGCGGCTGACCGGGCTCGACGTACGCGCCGCCACCCTCGAAGACCTCTTCCTCGACAGGAGCACCTCATGAGCGTCGCCGCCACCTACAAGCTCGGCGCCCGCCTGTTCTGGCGGGACAAGTCCATGCTGGCCGGGTCGGTGATCACGCCGGTGGGCCTGACCATCGGGATGCCGCTGCTCATGCGGCACGTCCAGGCGGACGGCGTCGCCGCGGCCACCCAGATCTTCTACGGCTCGACCGCGATCGTGCTGTCGATCACCGGGTTCATGAACATCGTCGTGGCGCTGTCCATGCGGCGCGACCAGCTCGTGCTCAAGCGGCTGCGCTCCACGATGCTGACCGACGTGCAGATCCTGGCCGGGGAGATCGCCAGCACGGTCACGCAGACGGTCGCGCTCGTGGCCGGTTGCCTGGTGGCGGTGCGGTTCGTGGCGGATGTGCCGTTCCCCGGCAATCCGGTGGTCTTCGTCGCGGCGACGCTCGGGGGCGCGGTCTGCGTGGCGGTGCTCGGCGCCGCCTACACCGCGGCGATCCCGCGGGCGGAGCTCGCGGCGGCGATGACGGTGCCGGTGTTCCTGCTGTGCGGGGTCGGGGCGGGCGCGATGGGGCCGCTGCTCGACCTGCTGCCTTCCTGGGTGCGTACCGGGTTCGACCTGCTGCCGACCAGCGCCGCCGTACACGCGATGAAGACCGGCGAGTTCGCCGCGCCCGCCCTGAACCTGGCGGTCTGGACGCTCGCCGGGCTGGTCGCGATCCGGCTCTGGTTTCGCTGGGAGCCGCGGCGCTCGTAGATTTGTCGGACAATGACCGCTTCCTCTGCTCAACGCCTCGCCACCTGGCTGATCGCGGTGATCTCCGTCGGCTATCCGATGCTCGGCCTGATCTACCTGAGCTCGGGCCGCCTGGACGTCACCCTGGTCGTGCTCGCCGCGCTCGCCGCTTGCTGGATCCCCCACGTCCTCAACATGCGGGCCGCGCTGAGGGGCGTGCGGCCCCCGCTGTTCCCGCTGACGGTCGTGGTCCAGGCCGTGGCGACCTATCTGCCCGACCCGTTCCTGCCGAGCGGCTGGTCGGGGGTGACCGCGCAGCTGCTCGCCGGCACGCTCCTGCTGTACCTGCCGCTGTGGGCGGCCGGCCCGCTGCTCGCGCTGATGACGGTGGTGCAGGCCGGCGGCATCATGGTCACGCTGAACATCCCCGTCGTCGCCGCCCTCTACGCGGTGACGATCCCGATCAGCGGCATCATCGTGTACGTGGTGGTCCGCCTGGTCGCCGTCAGCCGCGAACTCGAGTCGGCCCGCGCGGGGCTGGCCGAGGCGGCCGTGCTGAAGGAACGGCTGCGCATCTCGCGCGACCTGCACGACGGTCTCGGCCGCAGTCTCACCGCGATCGCGCTGAAGGGCGATCTGGCCGCCCGTCTCATGGACCGCGATCCCGGTACGGCCCGCGCCGAGGTCGGCGACCTGGTGAAGGTGGCCAGGGAGGCGGCCCAGGACGTACGGCAGGTGGCCCGCGGGTACCGGGAGCTGACGCTGCGGGGCGAGACGCAGCGGGCCGCTTCGCTGCTGGAGGCGTCCGGGGTGAGCGTGCAGGTCAACCTCGCCGACGCCGTGCCGCCCCGGGCGTCGGAGGAGGCGCTGGCCTGGGCCGTACGCGAGGGCGTCACCAACGTCCTGCGCCACAGCGCCGCCACGACCTGCACCATCACCACGGCGGCCCAAGCGGGCCGGCTGCGCCTGGAGATCGTCAACGACGGCGCGCCCGGCCCGCCCGGCGAAGACGGCAGCGGGCTGACGGGCCTGGCCGAGCGCGCCGGGCAGGCAGGCGGCAGCGTCGCCGCGCACGCGGACGGCGGCGCGTTCCGGCTGGTCGTGGAGGTGCCGGCGTGATCAGGGTCCTGCTGGCCGAAGACATGCTCATGATCCGCGCGGCGCTCTCCGCGCTGCTGCGGCTGGAGCCCGACCTCGCCGTGGTGTCCGAGGTGACGCGCGGGGACGAGATCGTGCCCGCCGCGCTGGAGCACCGTCCCGACGTCGCGATCGTCGACATCGACCTGCCCGTCGTGGACGGCATCACGGCCGCCGCCGAACTGCGCGAACGGCTGCCGCAGTGCCGCATCCTCGTGCTGACCGCGCTCGGCAGGCCGGGCCAGGTGCGCAGGGCATTGGCGACGGGGATCACCGCGTTCCTGGTGAAGGACGCGCCGGGGGAGCGGCTGGCCGACGCGGTCCGCCGTACGCACGCCGGGCTGCGGGTGCTGGACCCCGAGCTGGTGAGCTCGGCCATGGAGTACGGCGAGAGCCCCCTGACCCAGCGCGAGACCACGGTCCTGCGGCAGGCGGCCCAGGGGGTGAGCGCGGAGGAGACGGCCGGGCGGCTGCATCTGTCGCCGGGCACGGTACGCAACTATCTGACCTCGGCCATCACCAAGACCGGGGCACGGAACAAGATCGACGCGGTGCGGATCGCCGAGGATGCCGGGTGGTTGTGAACCACGTGGCCGGTGCACGGGCCTCGTGGCGGCGGGGAGTGTGTCCGACGTGAGAAGCGCCCGATGACCGGGGGCCGCTCACGTCGGCGGGAGGCGGGTTGGTGGCGGGAGCCGTAACGGATGGGCCGGAGCCGTCAGGAGCGCTCAGACGTCGGCGCGGCGGCCGTCAGGAGCGCTCAGACGTCGGCGCGGCGGCCGTCAGGAGCGCTCAGACGTCGGCGCGGCGGCCGTCAGGGCCGCTCAGACGTCGGTGCGGCGGCCGTCAGGGCCGCTCAGACGTCAGTGACGCGCAGGCCCGCGTGGGCCTTGTAGCGGCGGTTGATGGAGATCAGGTTCGCGGTGAACGCCTCGACCTGGTGGGCGTTGCGCAGGCGGCCGCCGTAGACGCCGCGCACGCCCGGGATGACCGCCGCCAGCGCCTGGACGGTGTCGGTGGCCTCGCGGTCGTCGCCCAGGACCAGCACGTCCAGGTCGACCTTCTCCACGGTCTCGTCCAGGAGCAGCACGGCCGAGACGTGGTGGAAGGCGGCCACCACGCGGCTGTCCGGCAGCACGGCGGCGGCCTGCTGGGCGGCGCTGCCCTCCTCGACGGGCAGCGCGTAGGCGCCCTGCTTGTCGAAGCCGAGTGGGTTGACGCAATCAATCACGATTTTTCCGGACAATTCGGTGCGGAGGGATTCGAGCAGTTCCTTGTGGCCGTCCCAGGGGACCGCGACGATCACCACGTCCGCCTGGGCGGCCACCTCGGCGTTGCCCGCACCCCTCGCGCCGATGGGCTCGGCCGCCTGCTGCGCCCGTTCCGCGCTGCGCGACCCGATGAGGACGGTGTGCCCGGCCAGCACGAACCGCCGTGCCAGCCCCTTGCCCTGGTCTCCGGTGCCACCGAGGATGCCGATCGAAAGCCCGCTCACGTCAGTCATGGCTCAGATCATGCCAGCCCGGCCGCCCGGAGCGGCCTCCAGGTACCGCCCTGCGGAACCGCGGACGCCAGGTGGAGGCCAGGTGGAGGTCAGGTGGAGGCTAGGTGTAGGTGTGCTCGGCGGACGGGAACGCGCCCGACACCACCTCGTCAGAGAACGCGCGGACGGCACGGTCGAGGTCGTCGGCCAGCGTGCCGTAGGCCTTCACGAACCTGGCCGGGTGCTCCGTCAGTCCCATCATGTCCTGCCATACCAGGACCTGGGCGTCGGTGGCGGCACCCGCGCCGATGCCGATCGTCGGGATGGAGAGCGACGTCGTGACCCGCTCGGCCAGTTCGGCGGGTACGCATTCGAGCACCACCGCGAACGCGCCGGCCCGTTCGAGGTCCTTGGCGTCGGCCATGAGCTCGTCGCCCGACTGCCCGCGACCCTGGACCCGGTAGCCGCCGAGCGCGTTGACCGACTGCGGCGTCAGTCCCAGGTGCCCCATCACCGGAACCCCCGCCGACACCAGCAGCTCGACCTGCGGCAGAACGCGGCGCCCGCCCTCCAGCTTGATCGCGTGCGCGCCCGCCTCCTTCATGAAGCGGGCCGACGTCTCCAGCGCCTGGGCGGGCGAGCCCTGGTAGGAACCGAACGGCAGGTCGGCGACGACCAGCGCGCGCGAGGATCCGCGCACCACCGCCGCCGTCAGCGGCAGCAGGTCGTCGACCGTGACGGGCAGGGTGGAGTCGTAGCCGTAGACGACCATGGCCGCCGAGTCGCCGACCAGCAGCACCGGCACCCCGGCCCGGTCGAACGCGCGGGCGGTCATCGCGTCGTACGCGGTGAGCATGGGCCACCTCTCGCCCCGCTCCTTGGCCTGGGCCAGATCGCGGATGGTGACCCGGCGGCCCGTGACGCCGCCATACAGAGAGGACATGGAACAACCCTCCTGAACAAAGCCTCGAGTCGCCCCAGTGGCGTACCCGGACACCATCGATGATGCCTCACCCGGGCCGAATGTGTCAGTGCGACCCGTCACAATAGGGGTCGGAGGTAAGTAACAATCATGGCGATCGAGCCTTACCGGCGCCTGCTGCGGCTGCCCGGTGTCCGGAACCTGCTGCTGATCGGGCTGTTCGCCCGTGTCCCGTCCACGGCGACGGGCATGGCGCTGACCCTGCACGTGGCATACTCCCTCGACCTCGGATTCGCCAAGGCCGGCCTGGTCACGATGGCCAGCACGGTCGGCATGGCGGTGGGTTCGCCGTTGTCGGGGCGCTTCGTCGACAAGTACGGCCTGCGCCCCGTCCTCATCATCACCACCCTCGCCCAGGCGGTGTTCTGGGCCACCGCGTGGACGCTGCCGTTCCCCGTCCTGGCGGTCGCCGCGGCGGTGGCCGGGCTGCTGGCGCTGCCGGTGTTCAGCGTGATCAGGCAGTGCCTGGCCGCGCTGGTGCCGCCGGAGCAGCGCCGGATGGGCTTCTCGCTCGACTCGATGCTGGTCGAGCTGGCGTACATGGCCGGGCCCGCCCTGGCCGTCGCGGGCGTCACGACGCTCGGCAGCACGTGGACCATGACGGTCGTCGCCGTCGGCCTGGTCGGCTCCGGCACCGCCCTGACCCTGCTCAACCCGCCCACCCGCTCGGCCGAGGAACTGCTGGTCGAACAGGTCCGCGTGCCGCGGCGCCAGTGGCTGACGCCCGCGTTCGTGGCGCTGCTGGGCACGACCGCAGCGGCCACGTTCATCCTGACCGCCTCCGAGCTCGCGATGGTGGCCACGATGAAGAACGCCGGCCACGTCGGCTGGGTGGGCCTGGCGGTGGCGATCTGGTGCTTCTACTCGCTGGCCGGCGGCTTCGTCTACGGCGGCCTGTCGCGGGGCTTCTCGCCGCTGCTCCTGATCGGGCTGATGGGCGTGCTCACGGTCCCGGTCGGGCTGGTCGGCGGCGACTGGCGCCTGCTGCTGCTCGCCCTGGTGCCGGCGGGCGTCCTCTGCGCGCCCGCCCTGGCCAGCACCGTCGACACGGCCAGCCGCTGGGTCCCGGCCGCGGCCAGGGGCGAGGCGATGGGCTTCCACGGCACCGCGCTGCTGATCGGGGGCGCGTCGTCCGCGCCGATCGCGGGCGCCCTCATCGACGGGTACGGCCCCGCCTGGGCGTTCGCCGCGGCCGGCCTGGTGGGCGTGGTCATGGTATTGATCGCCCTCCCGCTGTGGCGGCGCCGCCCGGCCGCCTCCGCCCCCGCCCCGGTCCTTGAGGAGACGGTCGCCACGACCTCACCTCGGTGAGAACCCTTGCCCCGCCCATCGCGGGCGAGCGTCTACCGTAGAGCGGGAATTCTCGCGAGAGGGGTACGGCGGTGCGGCTCGGCAACCTGGAGCGCTCGGTCATGGAGGCACTCTGGGCGCACCCGGAGGGGATCCTGGCCCAGGACCTCGCCGCCGCGCTGCCCTCCTCGCCCGCCGTGACGACCGTGCTGACCGTGCTGGTGCGCCTGTCGCGCAAGGGACTGGCGACCAGGGAGCGGGCGGGCCGGGCGCATCTGTACCGCGCGGCGGCCGGCAAGGACGCCTTCGTGGCCGAGGCCATGCGGGAGGCGCTGGACGAGGCCGGTGACGTGGAGGCGGCGGTGAACCGGTTCGTGGGCGTGGTGTCACCGGAGGTGGCGGCCGCCCTCCGGGCCGCCCTGGTGGACCGCCCCGACCTGACGGCGGCCCGGGAAGCGGACGGCGGCGCCACGGACAGGGGCGGGGGGTCGTGACGCTCTGGCTGGTCGTGGCCGGGGTGGCGCTCGTGCCCGCGGTGTTCGGCGGGCGGGTGGCCGCGGCCCTGGCCGGGGCGGAGTGGGCGCGGCGGCATCCGCGGGCGGCGCTGGTGCTCTGGCAGGCGATCGGGCTGGCGGGTGGACTCGGGGCCGTGGGGATGGGGCTGGTCGCGGCGGTCGCCCCGCTGGCGGCGGCCTTTCCGCATGGGATGCACACGTTCGGGCACCAGGTGGTCGACGGGCGCGGCCTGGCCGGGCTCGGTCCCGGCCACCACCTGGCGCTGGCCTGGTCGGCCGCGCTGATCGCCTGGCTCGTGGCGCACACGGCCCGCACCGCCGTCACGACCGTGGCCAGGCAGCGCCGCCAGCGCACGCTCGTGGACATCCTGGCCGACCGGGTCGACGAGCGCGAGGTGGGGCTGGGGACCGGCCGCGAGGTGGGGCTGGGGGCGGGCCGTGAGGTGGGGCCGGCGGCCGGTCGTGAGGTGTACGTGCTGCCGGGCGCCGCGCCCGTGGCCTACTGCGTGCCCGGGTGGCGCTCCCGGGTGGTGCTGAGCCGCGGGGCGCTCGATCTGCTGGACCCCGCCGAGCTCCGGGCGGTGCTCGCGCACGAGCGGGCCCACGCGCGGGGCCGGCATGACCTGTTCCTGATGCCGTTCGCGGCGCTGGCCGCCGCCTTTCCGTGGCTGCCGGTGGTGAAGGCGGCGCGGCGGGCCGTACCGGTGCTGCTGGAGATGCTCGCCGACGACCGGGCACGGCGGGTGAGCGGCGATCGCACGCTGGCCCGCGCGATCGTGCTCATGGCCGTCCCGAAGGGGCCCGAGGGGGCGTTCCGGCTGGCCGACGAGGGCGTCGCGCAGCGGGTGGAACGCCTGCTCGGCACGTCGCGGGGCCGGAGGTGGATCCCGGCAGCGGTGTACACCGCCGCGCTGGTCCTGATGAGCGGCCCGGTGGCGGTGCTGGTCGCCCCGGTGGCTTGCGGCGCCTTCTGGCCCGGCTGAGCCGATGTTCGTCCGACCGCCGGACCGACCACCGTCCTCATCTTCTACGCTATGTAGAAATCCAACTTTCTACGTGACGTAGAAACTCCAGGGAGGCCACGTGTCGGACGAGCAGGATCGGGCCCGGGCGCGCCGCGCCAAGGTCGAGGCCATGCGCGAGGAAGACGACCGCCTGCGCGCCAGAAAGCGCAACACCGCCTTCGTCCTGACCGCCATCGCCGTCTTCGCGGTCGTGGTCGCCGCCGTCCTGGTGGTCGGCAGGTCCGGCGGCGAGGCACCGGCCGGGCAGGCCCAGGTGGTACGCGCCGACAGCCACCGCCTCCAGACCGCCCGGGACGGGAAGGTCACGCTGGTGGAGTTCCTGGACTTCGAGTGCGAGGCCTGCGGCGCCGCGTTCCCGGTGATCGAGCAGTTGCGGAAGCAGTACCAGGGCAAGGTCACCTTCGTCGCCCGCTACTTCCCGATCGCCAGCCACTTCAACGCCGAGCGCGCCGCGCGGGCGGTCGAGGCGGCGGCCCGGCAGGGCCGCTTCGACGCCATGTACCAGCGCATGTACCAGACACAGAAGCAGTGGGCGGAGAAGCAGACCCCGGCCGACAAGCTGTTCAGGGAGTTCGCGCAGAGCATGGGCCTGGACATGGCCGCCTGGGACAAGGCCTACGCCGCCGAGGACACGCTGGCCCGCATCAACAAGGACGTCGCCGACGGGCAGGCGCTCGGCGTCGAGGGCACCCCGACGTTCTTCCTGAACGGCCAGAAGCTCCAGCCCAAGTCCACCGACGACATCAAGGCGGCCATCGATGCGGCTCTCGCCAAGTGAGCAGCGGGCCGAGCCGTTCCCGCGGCTCCTGCCGTACCTGCTGCTGACCGGCGGCGGGATCGGGCTGGTCGCCGCGTTCGTGCTGGCGGTCGAGAAGATCGCGCTGCTGAAGAACCCCGCGTACGTCCCGAGTTGCAGCATCAACCCGGTCCTGTCGTGCGGCTCGATCATGTCCACGCCGCAGGCGGAGCTCTTCGGCTTCCCCAACCCGCTGCTGGGCGTTGCCGGGTTCGCGATCGTCACGACCACCGGTGCCGCACTGCTGGCCGGGGCGGTGCCGAAGCGGTGGTTCTGGGCGGGGCTGCAGATCGGTGTCACGGCGGGCGTCGTGTTCGTGCACTGGCTGATCTACCAGAGCCTCTACGTGATCGGCGCGCTCTGCCCGTACTGCATGGTCGTGTGGGCGGTGACGATCCCGATCTTCCTCTACGTCACGCTCAGGAACCTCGCCCGCCCCTTCGCGCGCAACCACGTGATCGTGCTGACGCTGTGGTACCTGGCCGTCCTCACGCTGATCACCATCCGCTTCTGGACATACTGGAGCAGCCTGGTCTAGCCGCAGGGCGAGGTAGGCGCGCAGCATTGTCTTGGTCTCGTTGATCAGGTGTGGCTCGTCGTGGTGGGCGCGCAGCAGTGCGTCCGCCGCCTCCACCGCGACGAGCAGGACGCCGCTGTCACAAACCAGCCCGGCCTGTACGGCCAGCACCTCCGCCAGCGCCCCGGCCACCTCCGCGTTCGCCCCGAAGTCGACCACCGCGAACCCCGGCACCGTCCGCTTCATCTCCAGGTACTCATCGACCACGGCCTCCACCAGCGGCTCCCAGTGCGTGATCCCGCGCCCGCGCACCCGGCGCACGAACGCGGCCAGGTTCCGCGCCGCCAGCGCGTCGGCCAGTTCCCGCTTGTCGCGGAAGTACCGGTAGACCGAGCCGATCGGCAGCCCGGTCACCGCCGCGACCCGGCGGGTGCTCAGCCCGTCGTAGCCGCTCTCGTCGAGCAGCCGGGCGGCGGCGTCCAGGATGCGCTCGACCCGCTCGGCGCTGCGCCGCTGGACCGGTGCCCTCCTCATGCGGCCAGCAGCAGGGTCAGGCCGCCGATGGTGTAGCAGATCATGAGGACGAACATCGGGATCTGGCCGGCGACCGCCCGCGCGGGCGGCAGCAGGCGTACCGACCGGTCGTGCGCGGCCACCACGCCCGCCACGTGCCCGATGACGATGGCCAGCACCTGCACCGCGGCGATCGTCGCCGGGCTCACCGCCTCCAGGTCCACTTCGGCTCTCAGCCCCAGCGCCAGTACGAACGCCTGCCGGCCCTCGATCACCAGCAGCGAGAAGTAGTGGGCGACCAGGTAGCCGACGGCGATGGGCACCAGCGAGTGCGCGAACCTCGGCGCCAGCCCGCCCGCGCCGCCGATGCGCCCGGCCAGCCACAGGCAGCCCGCGTACAGCGCCGCCACCAGCACGATCGCCCCCACCAGCCCCGCCGTGCCCAGCACGACCCGGCCCGGCGCACCCGACTGCAGCGCCTCCACCCAGACCGGCGCGCCGGAGAACCCGTCGTACCCGGTGCTCCCGAGCAGCACGCACACGGTCGCGACCAGCCCCGGCGCCGGCTGAACGGCATCCAGCCCGTCGAACGGATTGCGCAGCACGAGCCGCCCGTCAGCCCGCCGGCCGAACGGGGCGAGATGCCCGATGAGCGTTGAATACACCTCGAAGGCCTCGCCTCGGGCCAGCCACGCGTGGCCGTACCGGAGCGTGGCGAGGATCTGCGCGCCGCCGTACACCAGCAGAAAGACCAGCAGCGTGTACGGCGCGGCGGGCTCCGGCGAGACGAGCTCCACCCACGTGAACGCCAGCAGTCCGGCGGCGGCCGGCCAGTACCCGAGCCGTGGCGGCAGCGGGCGGCGCGCACGGTCCGGCAGCAGCCGCAACGGGCTCAGCACCCGCCACACCGGCCCGAACACCAGCGAAGCCGGCACCAGCCCCACCCAGAAGATCACATAGACGAGATGCGGCCCCGCGTTGCCCTCCTCGGGCCCCAGGACGAGCCACCCCAGCGTGTACCCGGCCAGCAGAAGCGTGCCCACCCGCAACATCCGCGACATCGCGGGCAGGCGCAGCGGCAGCACGCGGCCCGCGACCTCACCGCGGAAGCGCGAGTCCGGCCACAGCAGCCCCAGCGCCAGGAACGACACCACCAGTGCCGCGAACGCCCCCGCATACGCGTAGAACAGCGGGATCGGCAGGTCTCCCCGGCTGCCGACCCCGTGCGCCAGGATCCCGCTCACTTCACCGCCAGCTGGGTGAGCACCAGCTTGTTCTCATGCGTCTCCACCTGGAACACCCCGGCCACGTCCGCCGTGAACCGCACCGTGACCGCCTTGCCCGCCAGCAGCTCGGCCTCGACGTCGTAACCGTGCACGTGGACCTCGTCGGAGACGTCGCTGGTCACGGTGATGGCGACCCGCTGTCCCTTCTTGATCTCCACCCACCCCGACGGCGGGCTGACCTGCCCCTGCGCGATCGTGATCGGCACCACGACCTCGCCGTCGACCGTACGGGGCGCGGCGGTGGCCACCTCATGGCTGTTTCCGGGCCGATGATGCGTATCGGACAACTGCCCGCACCCCGCCACCAGCACGGCCGCCACCAGCAGTCCCCGCACCCGTCTCACCCGGCCACCCCCCGCTCTCCGGTACGGCGGCGCGGCGCCAGCACCACCACCGCCCACAGCACCCAGACCCCGGTGAGCAGCCCCCGCACCCAGCCCGGACCCAGCGGAACGAACGGGATCAGGTGAACCGCCCGGTCGAAGGCGTCCGCCGCGGTCAGTACCCCGAGCACCACCGTGAACCACCCGAACACCGGCCTGACCCGCCGCGCCACGGCGCCCAGGCAGACCAGCCACCCCGCCACCCCGGCCAGCGCGACCGCCGTGAGCAGAGGCGAGTCGAGGGAAGCGGCCACCACGTCAAGCACCAGCCCGGCCACTCCGGCCACTGTCCCGACCCCAAGCCCAACCCCAAGCGAACGCCCGGCACCCGCCACGCCCGCCGTGCCCGGAGCGCCCGAGATGTCCGCGAGCACGCCCCGGCCGTCCGCCGCGCCCGGACCGTCCGCGGCGCCCGGACCGTCCGCGGCGCCCGGGGCTGCCGCGGCGCCCGGGGCTGCCGCGATCGCCGGGTCTGTCCCCACCGGGGTGTCCGCCATCGCGGTGCCCGCCGTGATCCCCGGTTCAGCCGCCGCGGGGGCTGTCACGTCGGCGGCCCGCGCCGGGGCGCGGTACCAGAACAGTACGGCCAGCAACCCCAGCACCAACGACCCGCCCAACGCCAGCTGCGTCTCCACCTTCCCCAGTCCCGCGGCCCCGAACCAGTCGCACCCCGCGGGCAGCCGGGCGTCCTGGGCCGAGAAGTCCGAGCACAGGTACAGCTTGAGGATCTTCACCGGCTCCGCCACCCACCGATGCGACCCGCCCGACACCCCGGGCGCCGAGGCCGCGCACACCGGCAGCGCCTGCGGCGAGGACGCCCCCGTGTCGCCCTGGAAGCAGTTGCCCGTGCCCTGCCCGTCCCACCACACGTCGCGCCCGTTGGGACGCTGTTCGCCGGTCGGGCTGAGGCCGAAGACGTTGCCCTCGTAGCGGTTGTGGTTGGAGGTGTCGGCCTGCTTGGCGAGCGACTCCTCGCCCCGGATGAACGCCGGCACCCCGAACAGGTGGAACGCGCTGTTGGCGTGGCCCCAGATCCGGTTGTTCCTGAAGACGTTGTAGTTGCCGCCCGCGACGAGGATGCCGGTGCCCGGTGGCACGCCGACCTGGGGGCAGACGACCCCCTTCTCGTAACCGCGTTCGGCGGGTGGCTTCGCGCAGGTGCCGTCGCGGGTGTACCGGTAGTAGTCGCGGTTGTTGTTGTAGATCTTGTTGTTCTCGAACTTCGCGTGGTTCTGCGGGAGTCCGGGGTGGTCGGGCCAGAGGCTGTCCATCGTGGCGCCGACCATGTTGTCGTAGAACTCGTTGTCGTGCACCCACATCGAGTCGCCCGCGGTGCCCGAGTAGCCGAGCGCGTTGTGGTGGCTCTTGCAGCGGCGGATCTCGATGGCGTAGCGGGGGACCTCGTGGCCCCGGCCGTCGTTGAGGTTGGAGGCGCTGCCGGGGTAGAGGCCGCCGTCGCCGTTGCCGTAGGACTCGCAGTCGGTGTAGAGGCCGTGGTCGCTGGCGAAGGTGAGGAAGCCGTACTCGTCGTTCCAGCGGGTCAGCACCTTGTCGATGACGAAGCCGTCGGTCTCCAGGACGTACAGGGAGTTGAAGGTGGTGCGCTGGGCGGTGAAGTTGCGGAAGTAGATGCCGTTCGTGCGGTCGGCGCGGATGGCGTTGAGTTTGCGGTACTCCGCGTCGATGACCACGTCCAGCGGCCCGGCGCCGGTGCCCTCGATCTGCAGATCCTTCTTGCCGAGGATCGCGACGAGGTTCTGGTTGTGCGGGCAGGCCTGCTGTTGTTCGAAGGAGAGGATCTGGTAGCCCCAGCTGGACCAGCGGGCGGGCAGGTTCGCGCACGCGCCGGTGGGGGCGGCCCTGCTGGGCTCTTCGAGGTAGAGCCCGGGAAGGATGGCGATCGCCATGCCCGGTCTGTCGACCTTGTCGACGGCTTCCTGAAGGTTCCTGAAGCCCTTTTGCCGGCATAACTCGTAGAGCTGGATATTGCGCTGCTTGAGGGCTTCGGGGAAGTTTTCGATGCGGCGCTCGAAGTCGGGCCGGTCGCTCTTGCAGACCAGCAGATCGGGCTCGGCCTGCCGGTAGGCCGGGACACTGCCGCTGCCGTCCGGGAGCGTGACCTCGCGCTCCTCGTGGGCCAGTGCGGCGGTGGCGGGTAACAGGAGCCCTAATGTCAGGGCGCCTAAGGCCACGATCCTGCGCATGGGGGGCATGGCCGCGAGACTAGAACATTGCTCACGTTCTGCCCAGCCCCGGCGACGCCATTCCCCGTCTCCCGTACGGCGGGCCGCCCCGCCGTACGGGCAGGGGATGGTTCAGGGTGCGATCCCGGCCAGGACCTGATCGACGATGCCCTCGGCCAGCTCGGGGCCGCGCTCCGTGGTGTCACCCCACTTGGTGAACCAGACCATCGTGCCGGTCAGGATGGCCATGGCCAGCTCGACCTCCAGCGTGGACCGGAGCTCGCCGCTGGCCATGCCCCGCTCCAGGACCTGGCGCATCGCGGCCCGGCGTGGCTCGATCGCGATCTTCCTGAACTTCTCGAACAGGTGCGGATACCGGTCCGACTCGCTCATCGCGATGTTCATCACACACTTGGTCCTGACATGTCCGGACTCGTTGCGCATCTGGTCGAGCAGCGTGACCAGGTCGTCGCGCACCGACTCGCCCGCCAGCGGCGGCACCGGCGCCTTCAGCGTGGCCAGCGCGTCGACGACGAGGTCCTCCTTGTTCGACCAGCGCCGGTAGATCGTCGTCTTGCCGACCCCGGCCCTGGCCGCGATCGCCTCGATCGACAGCTCGGAGATGCCCATGCCCTCGCCGATGAGGTCGAGGGTGGCCTCGAGAATGGCCTTCTCGGCCTTTTCGCTACGCGGCCGGCCCGCCGGACGGGCCGCCGCTGCATCCTGAATCGTCATCGCGGCCTCACACTACCGCTGGTTCCTTGTCGTCCACGGGCAGGACCGCCGCGGCCTTGCCCGGCATCCACTTGGCGACCACCCCGACGCCCACGAGGGCGATGACGGCCGAGACCAGAGCGGTCACGTGCATGCCGTCGATGAAGGCGGTGAAGGCGGGGCCGAGGATGGCCGGGTCGCCCTGCGCCGCGGCGACCGTGTTGGTGATGGATTCGCCGGCCGCGTGCCGTACCGCCTCGGGAAGGGCGGTCAGGGCGGGGGCCACCTCGCCGCGGTAGGCCGAGGACAGGACCGCGCCCAGGACGGCCACGCCGAGCGCGCCGGCGACCTGGCGGACGGTGTTGCTCATCGCGGAGCCGACGCCCGCCTTCTCACGGGGCAGCGCCTCCATGATCGCGGTCGTCGCGGGCGGCATGATGTTGGCCATCGCGGCGCCCTGGATGAAGAAGACGATCTCGATGAGCACGATCGGGGTGTTCTGGTCGAACAGCGCGTAGCTGGCCAGGATCAGGGCGATGATCGTCATGGCGACGGTCGAGGAGAGCTTGGCGCCGAAGCGCTCGTTGATCCGCTGGCTGAGCGGCGCGAAGATGAGCTGCGCGGCGGCGAACGGGATCATCATGGCCCCCGCCTGCAGCGCGCTGAACCCCAGCACGATCTGCAGGTAGAAGGTCAGGAAGAACATCCCGCCCATCATCGCGAAGAAGACGATGCCCATCATGCCGATGGCCGAGCTGAAGCGGACGTTGGAGAAGTTGCGGACGTCGAAGGCGGGGTGCTCGACGCGGCGCTCCCACCAGACGAAGGCGCCCAGCACGAGCAGGCCGAACAGTGTCGGCAGCAGGACCTCGGCGTTGACGACCGAGCCCAGCTCGCCGCCGCGGATGATGCCGTAGACGACCGCGACCAGACCGATGATCGACAGGATCACGCCCACCGGGTCGAGCTTGGAGGGCTTCGGGTCACGCGACTCGGGCACGATCGTGCCGATGAGGATCATGCTGATGATCACGATGGGGACGTTGATCAGGAAGACCGAGCCCCACCAGAAGTGCTCGATCAGCAGGCCGCCGGTGATGGGGCCGATCGCCACCGCCAGGCCGACGCCGCCGGCCCAGACGCCGATGGCCTTGCCGCGCTCGTGGGGCGGGAAGACGTTGGAGATGATGGCCAGCGTGGCCGGCATGATCGCCGCGCCGCCGATGCCCATGGCCGCCCTGGCCAGGATCAGCTGCGTCGGATCCTGGCTGTAGGCGGAGGCAAGAGAGGCCAGCCCGAACAGCAGCATGCCGATGAACAGCATCCTCTTGCGCCCGGTACGGTCACCGATGACGCCGAAGGTGAACAACAGGCCGGCGAACACGAGGGTGTAGGAGTTGATCGCCCACTCCAGCTCGCTCTGGGTGGCGCCGAGTCCTTGGACCGGATCGGCGATCGTCTTCATCGCCACGTTCAGGATGGTGTTGTCGAGCACGACCGCCAGCAGGCTGAAGACGAGCACGCCAAGGATCGCCCATCTGCGGGGGTGTCCGTTGGTGGTTTCCATGGGGGAAGGGTCCTTAATTTCGATACGGGAAAGTTTCGCAACGTCACCGTATCGCAAGAGATTCCGATACGCAACGGTCCCGTTTCGTAACGAAGCTCACAAAAAAGGGGCCAAGGGGATGTGCCCCTCGGCCCCTCCGAAACCCGCTACAGAACCGGCAGGTAGCGGCCCAGCTCGAACTCGGTGACCTGGCGGCGGTAGTCACGCCACTCGGCGCGCTTGTTGCGCAGGAAGTAGCGACCCGGTGCAGTGGCCTGCAAAGGATGGCCTGGTGGGCGCTCTGAGCTGCCAGGGAGGCGTCATCGGTGGCCGTTGTCTGTCATCTATGGCCGGCCCCGGGCGGCCCCTAGGCGGCCCGAGGAACTCGGAATGCTGGCCCGCGGTGAAGTCGATCGACTTGGCAATCGGATGCCAAAAATCGACATCCAAATCGCATGTTAGTGAGGCGTATCCGCATGCGTTGTCCGCTAAGGTAGATCACAAGCAAAGTGATCACAGGAGGACTTCCCCCATGACCATCTCCGCCCCCACTCCTGCATGGACGCTCAAGCCCGGGCAGCAGATCGAGCGCAAGAAGCTGCATGAGGACTTCGGGGGCCGCACCCAGGGCGGCATCGGCCCGTCCAGCCGCAGCGACAACGTCTTCGTCTTCACCGATCCCATCGCCGGCGAGAAGCACGGCTACTTCGACGGCTGGATGCCCGACGGGCTGTTCCACTACAGCGGCGAGGGCCAGTACGGCGATCAGCGGATGGTTTCCGGGAACGCCAGCATCCTCAACCACAAGCAGGACGGCAGGGCTCTGCGCGTCTTCCAGGGCGCCCGCGGCACCGTCACCTACCTCGGCGGGTTCGACGTTGACGACAAGGAACCTTGGTACGAGGCTGACGCACCCGAATCCGGTGGCGGCGCCATCCGCCGCGTCATCGTCTTCCGGCTGCGTCCTATCGACGCCGCCGTACAGCCGCCCCAGACCAGCCTGGCCCGGCTGCTCGATGCCGCCAACGACAACCCGAACGAAGACCAGGTGCAGGAGCTGGCGCTGGAGCAGCAGCTCACCGAGCGGACGTTCGTCAATCCCGACCGGGAACCGTACGAAGCTGAAAGGAGGGAATCCACCCTTGTGCAGGCGCTGGGCGACTACCTGCGCGGCAAGAACCACAAGGTCAGCCGGCACCAGGTGCTGCCCAAGGGCGAGACCCGTCCGCTCTTCACCGACCTCTACGACCACAACCTGAAGCTGCTGATCGAGGCCAAGGGCAGCGTCACCCGGGAGAACGTCCGCATGGCCATCGGCCAGCTGGCCGACTACGGCCGCTTCCTGCCGGATGCGACCAGGGCGATTCTGCTGCCGAGCAAGCCGCGCCAGGACCTGATCGACTTGGCCCACAGCCAGAAAATCGTCGTCGTCTGGCCGGTGAAGGGTGGGTACGGCGTCAGCCAGCCGGACTTCGAACTGTAGCTGTACACCAAAGCCTCGAAGGGCCTGGTCGTCTTTGATCAATGACCGGGTCCTTCGTGTTGCAAAGGCGCAGGTGCTCTAGAGCTGACCATCTGATCCGTAGGGAGAGGCCCAGCTCGACTCATTCCCGCCTATGACCTGCACGGATGTGCCGAAACAATGAGAACGAAGATCCGTCCGGAAAGCCATTGGGAACCGTGAAACGCCACCATGCCCTCTAGCGATAACAGGGTGTGACTACAGGACTGAGATACGTTGATGCGGTACGCCTGCTAGGCGGACAAGATCCTTTACTTAAACGCATTGACACGCTGGCGGGATTGGCTTCTTTGGGAGCACTCCCCGTAGTGGAACTTATCGAAGCGAAAAACGAAGTCATGAAATTAGGCAATGACCTCGTAAATAGAGTTAGAGACCGGCGTTCAGGCGAGTCGTGGACTAGCCGTACTGCCCGCATAGAAGCCGCTCATACTATTATTGTGACAGCCGCGTTCTTTTCCGAAGCGCAGACGCTAAGCTTGCCCTTTAAATGGTCAAATTTGCGCATCACAAAAGAAGAGCAATGTGTGATGGTGGTTGATCTTGTGACTCCTGCACACCCTTCCCCCGAGCTTTCTTTCGAGAAGACATGCAGTAGCATATATACCTATTACGGTTCGTTAAGCAAATCATTGAAGCAGTTCGTAAGTGGATTGAGTTTCTGGAACGATCTCGCGCATCACAAGCGCAAAAAGACATCGACTGAGATTACTAAAACTCTCCCCGTTCGAGCCCTTGAACGATACAAAGACTATTACCGACAACTTCAGGTTGACGTTCAAGAGTTCGCATACTGGGCGAACATGGTCAGTGATGAAGCCACTCGCACTGAATTGGCCTCGGTCAATTCACTATTGACTCGACTGACCGAGGGTTTAGCACTGCCCGTGCAGTTGGAGTCCTTGGCCAAAGTACAGGCCGCGCGCCTTCAACGCCCGATTGCCAAGTCTGGCGACGTACCAATTGGGATGAGCCTTCCCTCGTTGCAGGACGCCTACATAACTCCTCGTTATCGGGCTGTAAGAGCTAATGAGGGAGCGAGTGCTAGCAGCGGAGACGAGGACTACTGGGGAGAGCAGGAAGTAAGAGACGATCTCCCAGCTTTTATAGCAGGCTTTCTTTCTACTTCGGATGCCGCCGCCGTCCCTCTATTAGTATTAGGGCATCCGGGAGGAGGAAAGTCGGTCCTGACGGAGGTGCTCGCCGCCCATTTGCCTTCATCATATATGCCTATCCGGGTTCCCCTTCGAGAGGTATCTGCGAGTAGGGATATCCAGGGCCAGATCGAGCAAGCCATTTACTTATCCACGGGTGAACGTCTGGCGTGGCCATCGCTGGCCAGATCTACCGAGAAGGCCCTCCCAGTAGTAATACTCGATGGATTCGATGAGCTCCTCCAAGCCACAGGTTCCCATCAGTCCGCCTATCTTGAGCGTATTGTGGAGTTCCAAGAACGAGAACGGGATGCGGGACGAGCTGTCGCATTCATAGTAACGTCTCGCATTGCAGTGATAGAGCGGGCACGGATGCCGCTACGGTCTTTGCTCGTTAGAATCGAACCATTCAATCAACTTCAAATAGAGCGATGGATAGATATTTGGAATCGCTGGAATGCAGCGTACTTCACTCGCGCTAATTTGAAGCCATTTAGTGCAGCACTGATTGAGTCTCACTTCTCTTTAGCCGAGCAACCTCTGCTTCTCATGATGTTGGCACTTTATGATGCGGACGACAACGCATTGCACTACACTATTCGCGGGCTTCGCGAAAGTGAGCTATATGAACGGTTGCTGAAGTCTTTTACTTCTAGGGAATTAAGGAAACATCATTCCTCAGAGCGTGTCGAGCAACTCGTCGAACAGGAACTGTTGTCTCTCTCAATAGTCGCTTTCGCAATGTTCAACCGCGGCCGGCAATGGGTCGCAGCAGCAGAGGTCACCGAAGACCTCAACGCCCTCTTGCCAAGCCATCAGATGCATTCGCGGGACCTGGACCTTCCACTGAGCCCAGGCGAGCTGGTGTTTGGGAGATTCTTCTTCGTCCATAGCTCGAAAGCGAACTATGATGAAAAGGCCCTCCAAACATACGAGTTCCTGCATGCAACATTCGGCGAATTTCTCATTGCGCGACTTGTGGTATTGATGTTGCGGGAAATGGCGTCACAAAGAACTAGCCTTTTCACGTCCGAAATTGAAGACACGTGGTTCAGTGCCTTAATGTCGTGGAGGGCAATCAGTACCCGCACTCCCATTCTTGGCTTTCTACAGGAAATACTGGCAGACCTACCGTCGCACGAACGCAATACTTGCCTTCGTCGGGTTCAGGCCATCTTTCATGGGCTGAGTAATCGCCAAAGCGTGGGGCATTCCGCGTATCAACCCATGGCTGCCAACTCTATTGAGCTTCACGCACACTATTCAGCGAATTTGCTCTGTGTTGGGCTCGCATGCACTCCGTTCATAACTGTAAGCCAGCTCTTTCCTGACTATCCAGACGAAGCCCCTGCAGAATGGTTAAAGCTCGTTCGGCTGTGGCAAGCAGGATGCGACGCAGATGAAGTGACAAGTCTTGTGGCTACGATACAAGCGACTTCGCAGCAGGACTCAAAAGGTACGCGTGATCTGCGACTTAGCTACGCGCCCAAAGGTTGGGATCGACCCCCGATTGATCTCCCCTGGATACT
The DNA here is from genome assembly GCF_044459065.1 of Nonomuraea sp. NPDC050394. Taxonomy (NCBI): domain Bacteria; kingdom Bacillati; phylum Actinomycetota; class Actinomycetes; order Streptosporangiales; family Streptosporangiaceae; genus Nonomuraea; species Nonomuraea sp. NPDC050394. The sequence continues at coordinate 33,220 of NZ_JBITIO010000013.1, forward strand.
TGATCTAAGTCATGGAGCTAATGGTAGTCGTACAATATATCTAAATAAGCCGTGGGCGGAAGTTTGGGCTCGACAGATACACTTCTCATTCTCTCCTTTTGAGAGTATCTTGCTCCATCTAGTGGAGCCTATGATGGAGGAAGGTTGGGACCTACTGAGCGCCTTCCATATTTTAGGTGATTACACTTCCCGCAGCGTTGAGTCCGGTTTGCGAGATCTTCTGTGGTTGCTGGTTAACAACGCTGGGTCCGTAGAGCACCGTGCCGGAGCGTACATTCGACTCCTCATGATTCCTCGATTCGAGGAGACGGAACTATCGGTCTTTAATGTTCTCGCTGCAGATCTTGCTGCTCTAGATGATGAGGACGCGAGGGAGATTGTGAGCACTATAATCTCGCTCAATCCCAGTGGCGAGGTCATGGCATTGGTTCGCAGTCTTGCGCTGGAACGTGGAGTGACGGATCTAGATCATGATGGATAATCATTGGGCTATTGGCAAAGTCCCCGAGCCGGTTCGCGAGGCCCGGTTGTGAATCGAGCATACTTCATCGCTCTTTCGTACGAAGAGCGATGAAGTGCTGAGAAGGTGATCAAGGAGCCAGGGATGCGGCGACTGGTGGACGCTGCTACCGGTTAGGAACTGGGCTGTCGCCGGCGCGCAGGATGCTAAGTATCTCGTCCAACTTAGCCGTGTGGACACGTTCGATTTCAGTGAGTCGTGTCTGAAGCTTAGAGATCTCCACGGCAAGGGCATCCAGCATCGCACCTGGCTCGTCAGGAGCGTCTGCCATTGTGTGCTTAGAGGTCCCTGACTGACGTTCGATTTGGTCCGCGACAAAGACACCGCGCCGGGGTACGGCGCGAACAAGTCCCTGGTTCTTGAGTAGATCGAGGGCCTTGCGAACCACTATATCCGAGACTCCATTCTCCTCGGCGATCTCTTTGTAGCTCGGCAATTGCGCGCGTGACGGCAATTCTCCGCCGCGAATGCGTTTGGCATACTCACATGCGATGCGGATGTAAGCCGGTTCCGACACTTGGTGATCAACCCCTTCGGCCGCGGTTTGGGTTAGACCTGACTGCGAAAGACCGGGCACAGCTTGCGGCGCGAGATGCCCTGAGGAAGGTGTTTCGTTCCCCAGGGCTCCCGACTCGAGACCGGACTCAATCGACGTAGTGGAAGGTCGGCTTTGGATGCATCAAAAAGTCGTGATGCGAGATATTCCAGGCATAGGCGCCGGCCATCAGGAACTCCACCACATCCCCTGTCTTCAGACTTGCCCGCACGTGCCGCGCCATGGTGTCTTTCGGCGTGCACAGCTGCCCGACGACTGTGGTTGGCTCTCCCTGTGTGTCAATGACCATCGGCTGACTGTGCCCCTTGGTCGCCGGGGTCCGGATGTGGTGCGTTCCGCCTGCCACTACAGCGAACAGCTCTCCATGGACGCGCTTCACGTCCATGACTCTCGTGACGTATCGGCCGCAGTAGACCGAGATGGAACGCCCTGGCTCGATGCGTAGCGTCTCGTCAGGGCGTCGGAGAGAGGCAAGTCCAGCGCCGTACGTCTGCCAGTCGAACAGTGCTTCCGGATCGGTGTAGGACACGCTCATGCCGCCGCCGATGTTGACCTCCGTGACGCCAAGGCCGCGCGCGTAGTCGAGGATGGCGCTGGCTAGTTCGAGCATGCTCGGCGCGTCCAAGCCGCTGGCCAGATGGGCGTGGATGCCTCGAAGCCGCACAGCGTCCTGGCCCTTGAGCATGTCAAAACATTCGGCAACGCCCGTCGGGTCCATGCCGAACGGAGTAGCGCCGCCGCCCATCGCCAGTGATGCACCCTTGATGGGGATGTCGAGATTGACCCGTAGGAGCACGTCAGTCGATCGGCCGGCCGCGAAAAGGCGCCTGATCTCGCTCGGGCTCTCGATGTGGAGCCGGTAGACATCGGCGAAGAGTTCGCCGTCCGTCTTGCCCGGACCGCCAAGTGCGATACGTGATCCGGGGAAGTGCTCACGCACATGGGCAAGCTCCCCCCCGGACGCGATCTCGAAGCCCTCGACATAAGGCGCGATGACCTTCATGAGGTTCGGGTCCGGGTTGGCCTTGACGGCGTAGTAGACCTCGATGTCCCCCATGGCCGCCCGGATGGCGGCCATGTGCGCGTCAAGCTCGGCAAGGTTGTAGATGTAGGCGGGCAGCTGGCCCGCGTCGGCCAGCTCCAAGGCCCGTGCGCGGATCGGGAGGGTGGCAGATGTCATCTCGCATCGTCTCCTTCGGGTGGTCTGGCCGTGCGTCAGTTAAGCGGGAAGGTGTGCTCGATCACCAGATAGTGAGCGGGAGTCACGGTCGTCGTGACCTCGACTGCCTGGCCTGATTCCGTCTTGCCTACGTGGAAGATGTCTAGAACTGTGCGCTCCGGGCTGATCTCCAGGGCATCGGCTTCCTCCTCCGTGGGAGGCCTGACGTGAATACGCTCCGTCGCTTTGGTCTGCACGTAGCCGAGTTCGGCCAGAGCGGACTTGACCCCGCCCCGGATGTTCGGCCCTTCGGCTTCCAGGTCGCTGCCCTTCGCGATGGAGAGTGGAAACCATGAGGCGTTGAGCCGTACGGGGATGCCGGAAGCCAGAAGCCGCCGACGGCGAACGAGGGCGTTCTCCTCGCCCGGCGGTAGACCAAGGGCTTCTGCCACGTCGTTCGGTGGTACGGCGCGCTCCACGATGATCTCGTGCTGTGGTTCGAGCCCCAGTTCGCGGATCTCTGCGTCGAAGGCTCCACGAGCGGCACCGCTCTCACGGGCTTCGCGCGAGTACCGAGCTGCCGAGTGGAGCATCGGTGGGATGTAGGTCACCATCGTTCCCCTTCCTTGACGAGGGCGGATCATGCCCTCTGCTGCGAGCACCTGCATTGCCCTGTTGACCAGGCTTCGGGACGCGCCGTACTTATCCGCGAGCACCGGCTCTGGCGGAAGGACCGAAGCCGTCAAGTAGACGCCGTCGATGATCTCCTGCCTGATCCGCGCCGCCATTTGGCGGAAACCCAACTTGTTTGGGGTGCCCATTTCTCCCTCTTTCGGTCCTGGCGTGTCTAACCTTAAACATCAAACGTTTGGCGTTTATTGACACGGGCCTCATGGAGACCCATCATCGAGCTATCGCCAAACGTTTGATGTTTCCTTCGCAGCATACATGCCACGTCAGACCAAGTCGATGAGCCGAGGTGTGGGTTGCCTCACCTGCATTGAGTCAGACCTTGCACGGTCCTACGCCCTGGGGAGGGCGACGCACTCCAGCGTCCCAATGGGCTGTCGCACCTGGAACAGCTTGAGAACTCAACAGCGGGATCGAGGGTCGCCGCCTCCCGAAAAAGGCGGTCCGCGCAGCAACGGGCTGCGCGGATGGGTTGCCCATCTCCCTGCACATCCTTGCGTATGGGAGCGCTCGGCACCTGGATTCACCGCAGTCGCACCATTGCCCTCGGCTCGTGAGCGCATCACGCGCAACCCCTGCTGGCAGGGCACATCAAGGCTCGACTCCCGAGGAGAAACACTCATGTACTCCGATCGCAGGCCGTTGCGCCGCTTCCTGCTGTACGTGCTGATCGCGCTTGTGCTGATCTTCATCGTTCGTCAACCGGACCACGCCGCCACTGCCGCAACTCAGCTCTTCGCATGGCTGGTGACCGTGATCGACGCGCTGGCTTCCTTCGCCACCAACCTCGGCTGAACCACCCCATTCACGAAGTTGCCGCGGTCGTCGCCGCGCCAGCGACCCCGAACGCCCTGTTCTGCCCACGCACCCCCTGAGGGAGTACCTGATGCTGTCCATTCGTCTGGTCGGCGCGCCCGCCGACGTCGCCGACGCCGTGCTGACTCTGCGCGAGGCGTTCTCCATCACCGCGATCAAGGGCCTGTGCTCTGCGGTCCCGGCGCAGTCCAGTGTCCGCGTCTACGTCGAGGTTGACCCCGCCGCCACCTGAACCGCGTTCATGATGCCCGGCTGGCAGCCCCCTTGGGGTGTGAATGCCGGGCGGGCACGGTCGGGTGCCGTTGAGCACCCCGACCACGAGGGAACCACGTCTGTCCGCATCGTTCCGGTGATGGCGCGCCCGACCCCGCCAAGAGCAGAGCGCGCCGCCCGGCTCCACGAACAGGAGACCCCCAGCATGGCACAGACCCCGCACGACAAGGCTTACGACAAGGCCCAGTCGCGGCTGGCGCAGGATGCCGCGCGCCGCTATCAGCAGCCGGACTGGGGCACCGAGGACCCGCACACCCGCGACGCCTACGACCGCCAGCTGGCAGAGACGATGCCCGTGCGCGGACGTAAGAACCGACGCTGATGGCTGTCCCGCGGATTTCCGCCCTGCAGCGCAGGCAGCACCGGGCGCGCATGGATGCCCTGACCGGTCTGCGTGACCAGCTCATCGCCCTGGGCCACCCCGCGGGCATCCGCATCGATCTGGCCGGCGACTCGCTGGAGATCATCGAGTCGATGGAGTACGGCGAGACGGCCCGCCTGATCGTCTGGTTCGGGAACGGCGTTGCGCTCTACATCGACAGCCTCGACACCCCTGGCCGCTACATGATCGACCAGCGGTACGAAACCCCGCGCGGTGTCACGACGGTCACCAGCGCCGGTAAGGATGCCGACGACGTGGATGACGCCGGCGCGCTGCGTATCTATCGGCGGTTCCTGGCCCGCTACGGCCTGCCCGAGCGCGACAGCCTCGGCTGAAGTTCGGGACCTGACTCTGTTCATTCATCCGCCGGGGGCGGCCCACTGATCCGCCAAGACCTCCAGGCCGCCCCCTTGGACTCCCGCAAAGGAGTACGCCCATCATGTCCCACGACCTGACCGCGCATGCAAGACAGGCGCGGACGCCGGCGCGCGATCGTGGCGCGCTGACCTTGCTGGCCGCGCTGACCGAGGCCGGTGCGCCGCGTCACCTGGTCGGGTCGGCCGCCTGCACGGCCGACCCGGAATTGCACACCGGCCCCGACGCCTTCGACGAAGAGCCCGCGGAGGAGCGTGCGGCGCGTGAGCAGGTGGCGCGCGAGGTGTGCGCCGAGTGCCCGGTGCGGGTTTCGTGCCTGTTCTACGCCCTGGACGCCCGCCCCGAGGCTGGCGTGTGGGCAGGGCTGACCGCCGAAGAGATCGCCGCCATGACCGCCCCCGAGGGCGCCGACAGCGTGTCGCCGTTGGAGGTGGCGTAATGCCGGACGCGACGACTTCCCCGAGCCACGCCGCCGCGGTTCCGTACGCGAGCCGCGTCAACGCCGGCGTCAGCATCCACCACCCGCGCGCCGGCGAGATGCGCCTGAGGCCGAGCACCGACCACGACGCGCTGTTCCTGACGCTGTCGGACAGCCACGTGTGGTTCTGCCTCGGCATGGCCGGCACCGACGTGCCCGCCGAGATCGCCGCCATGGAGCGGCTGTCCGCGCTGGCCGCGGAGGCCGCCGACCAGCTCCGCGCCCTGCACACGGCGACGCGCGAGAGGGCGGCATGATGACGAAGCCGCGCCCGACCTGCCGCATCACCTTCGTGCCCGACGATGACGACCGGCCGGAGATGGATTGCGTGCGTACCGGCTTTCACGGCCCGTTCCACGCCACCGCCACCGAGACGTTCACCCGCGTGCCCGGCGGCGCGCTGGTCGCACCCAAACCGACCGATCGCAGGGGCGGGTGAACAGGCAATGTCGCGTATCCGTGCCCGCTTCTGGGACCCGACCGGCGCCCGGTATGGCCTGCCGTCTTACCCGTGGCGGATGGCGCCGCCGCATCTGCTGACCCTGCGCCAGCTGGCCGCCCGCGGGCTTCGTCCCGGCGGTCAGGGTGTGCAGGCGCTGCTGCAGTGGGCCTCGCGCCGCTACCGCGCCCGCGGCGGTGTGCGCGCCGCCTACCTGTATGACATCCGGTTCGCGCTGCCCAAGCGCACCCCAACCCTTCGGCAGCTTGGCGCGCTGGCCAAGGCCAACGCCGCCCGCCGAACCTGTCCGGACTGTTCACGTGACGTTGGCTATGTGCTGTCGCGTCGCCTGGGCGTCTGCAACGACTGCGCCGAACGGCGCGAGATGGAGCATGCCGCATGACCACCCCGACCGCCCCCCACGCCCCCACGCCCGCCACCCCCCACGCCCCCACGCCCGCCACCGCCCAGGCGGCCGACACCGTGAGCGTGTTCGTCCTGATCACCGTCCAGAACCACGGACAGATCGCCACCACCACCGGCCACACCCTGACCATCGCCTCGGGCACCACCCACGCTGACCTGGCCGCCCACGTGACGGCCACTTGCATCGCCGAGGACATGCGCGGCGGGGTGGTCTTGCACTACTCGGTGCATCCGGCGGTGATCACATGAGCACGCTCGTGGCCATCCCCGCCCCCGACCCCGATGACGGCATCGCCCGCGAGCTGGCCGAGCTGGAACGCCAGTTCCAGCCGCCGGCGCCTGTCGAGGCCGCGGACGCCGTACCGGCCGGCCTCGGCGACACCCGTAAGGTGCGGCGGCTGCGACGCAAGGTCGCCGAGGCGCACGTGCTGGCCGGCCTGCACGATGACGACACGCCCCTGCTGCTCGACACGGCCCGGGTACGGCGCCGCCGCCGCGCCGCCCACCAAGCGGCACGGCTGCACGAGCTGAGCCAGGACCCCGCCGCGCTGGCCTACCGCGATCAGAAGGTGCGCCGCACGGTGAGCGTGATGGTGATGGCCGCGGCCGGCATCGCGCTGGCCGTCTCCAGCATCGGCGTGCAGACATCCGTGGTCGCCGCGCTCAACCTGGCCAAGGAGGGCGCGGCCTGGTGGGCTGCCTACCTGGTAGAGCCTGCTCTGTCGCTGCCGTTGCTGGCCACGGTCGCGGTGCAGGCATACGCGGCGATGCGCGGCCAGGTCATCGACCGGCGCAGCGAGCAAGGCCGCAAGATGTTCCGCACCGAAGCCCTCCTGCTCGGGCTCACCCTGGTGCTGAACTGCTGGCCCGCGCTGGCCGGCGGGTTCGATCTGCTGTCGCTGATCGTGCACAGCCTGGGACCCATCGCCGCGGTGACCGCGATCTGGGTGCTGCCCGCGCTGTGGTCGGCGCTGGCCGCCCTGCCCATGCCGCCCGCGGTCCCTACTGCGGGGGCTACTGCCGCGAAGTACAGCGCCAACGCCCACCCGGCAGGAGGGGTGGAAACGCGTGCGGTGGACGTGCACCGCGAGCGGGCACGCGCGCTGATCGCCGCGGGGAAGCTGCCGGCGCAGCCGTCTGCGAGCGCGCTCCGTACCGCGCTGCACTGTGGCACCGACATCGCCACCGTGTTGCGTGACGAACTGGCGGGAGGCGCGCGATGACCGGTGCCGACTCCACCGTGTACGTGATCACCGACGCGGCCTCCCCCCACCCCAACATCGAAACCGCGCCCGTCTCGACCCTCGCGCGGCGGGTGCGGCTGTGTCGGCGCGCCGTGCTGGCGCTGGCCGTGCTGCTGGTGGCGCGCTGGCTGCTGGCTGAGGCGTTCGACGGCTGGCGCTGGTTGATCGGCCCCGTGCTGCTGGTCTGGGTGTGCTGGCCGCACCTGAGGTGGCTGCGCCGTGTCGTCGTGCTGCTGGCCGGTGCGCTGGATGCGCTGGTCACCGCCTATCTGGCCATCCCCCGGCTGGCCTACCTCCTGCAGCGTTTCACCCAGATCGTGCGGGACACCCGCCGAGAGGAGAACCCGTGAGCAACGACCCCAGTGCCGCAGCGCCCGGCCCGTCGTCTGGTACCTCGTCCGGCCCCCGGACGTCTGGCAGGCCCGGCCGTAACCGCATCCCGGAACTGTCGGCGATCCCGTGGGCTGGCCCTTCGGCGATCACCCGTTATGCGCAGGTAGGCCGCAACCTCACCCGCGACATGGCCGAAGAGTTCGCCACCGGCTCCGATGAGCTGTACGCGGTGCTGATCCGCAGCTTCAAGGGTCACCCGGTGCTGAGCCTGTTCGGCGCCCCGGACGTGCGCCGCCGCGCCAGACGGGTGGTCAAGCGGCTCAAGCGCGCCGCCGAACTGCAGAAGGGCGCGGGGGTGGAGCTGGTGAAGTTCCACGCCCAGTTCCGCAAGGAGTTCGTGGACATCTTGCCGCAGGCCAAGCCGGAGAAGCGGCGCAGCACCTTCAACTGGAATGAGGGCACGTGATGCCGCGTACCACCACCCCGCCGACGCCGCACGCGGTGCTACCCGCCGTCCCCGAGTCCGGCTCGTGGGAACAGGTGGCCACCCGCGAGGTGTCCAAGGCGCTGCTGTACCTGCCGCCCTGGCTGATCGGTTTCCTGCTGTTCGGCCTCGGCTTCGTCTTCCACGTCACGTTGCGCAGCGACGACCCGCAGACCATCGCGTGGACCACCGCCGCCATCATCACCTGCGTCCTGGTCTTGACCGCGCTCACCTGGCGCCAGTCGCACGCCCGCAGCATGACAGGCCGCGCGCATACGACGCTGACCACGCTGGCCGGCGGGCTGTGGGTGTGCGCGGCCACCATCAACGGCCCCGCCACCACCGTCACCGGCCGGCTGATCCTGATCGGCGGGGTGGCGTTCGCGCTGTCGTTCAACATCCGCACCGTCATCCGCGCCAAGCAGATCGACGTCAGCGGCGCGGTCGCCGATCCGCTGAGTTTCCTGTTCAACCGCGGCGCGGACAAGGCCGGCCTGCCGCCGGTGCAGGCGCGCACGATCCAGGCGACCGCGCACAAGGTGACCGGCGAAGTGCAGCTCTCGGAGGGCCGGCAGATCGCCGATGACCTGCAAAAGAAGGTCCCCTACATCGAATCCGGGATCGGCCTGCCGCCCGGTTCGATCACCACCGCCGTTGATCCGGATGACGCAAGCAAGGCCAAGGTGATCATCTCGGATGCGCGGGTGATGAAGCAGCCGATCGCCTGGCCCGGCCCCTCCCGCATCGGCGCCAGCATCGCCGCGCCGATCCGCCCAGGGCTGTGGCAGGACCTGGACGAAGTCGAATACGTTATCGTCGGCCACCACGTGCAGGTCATGGGCAAGACCGGCGCCGGCAAGTCCATCGGCGGTGCCTGGAACATGCTCGCCGAGATCGTCACCCGCTCCGACGCCGCGGTGTTCTGCATCGACATCACCAAGGGAGAGCAGACCCTCGGCCCGCTCAAGGCCGCCCTGCACCGGCTGGAGACCAGCAAGGAAGGCGCCCGCACCCTGCTCGGCGAGATGTTCGAGAAGATCAAGCCGCGCACTGACCTGCTCGCCTCCAAGGGGCTACAGAAGTGGGTCGAGGGCTGCGGCCTGACCTATTGGGTGTTGTGGCTGGAGGAGTTCCCCGACATCTACGACGCCCTTTCCGACAAGCAGCAGGAACAGTTCCTGTCGCTGATCAAGGCCATCCGCTCCGCCGGCGGCACCGTCGTGCTGTCGCTGCAGCGCTCGGACTGGACGCAGATGCCGACCATCGCCCGCGGCCAGCTGGCCAAGATGTGCTTCGGCGTCGATTCCAGCGCGGACGCCTCGTTCGGGCTGTCGGAGGCGCAAGAGGAAGCCGGATGCCGGCCCGAGCTGTGGAGCAACAAGCAGCCCGGCATGGCCTACCTCGACGCCCCCTCCATCCCCGAGGACCGCATCGCCATGCCCATGCGCACCTACGCGTGGGGAATCACCGCGGCCGGCGCGTTCGACGACGAGCACGCCAACGCGCAGATGCGCGCCCACGCCGCCGCCTTCCCCGCCATCCACAAGGACATCGACCCGATGACCGCCACCCTGGCCCGGCTGTCGGCCGAAGCGCTCGCCGCGCCCGCGCCCCTGCCCGCCCTCGACAACCCGCACACCGACGACGAATCCGACGCCTACGGCGACGATGACGAGGATGTGCGCGAGGTGGCCGCCGAATACCTGGCCACCGACGACCCCGACCCTGAGGTCAGCGCCGGCCTTGATGACGAGATCACCGACTTCCCTGACGGGGAACCGCCGCTGACTTTCGCCCCGCCCGAGCAGACGATGACGCCCGAACAGCGCGGTGCCGTGCTCATGGCCCGCTTGCACGAGCTGTGGGACGGCGGCGCCCGCGATGTCGGCACCGGCGACTTCAAGATGCTGTGGGAGAGCACGGACATCTCCCGCGCCTGGTTCCAAAAGCAGATGAAGCGCCTGTCCGAGGCCGGCGTCATCGGCGCCTACGACGACGACCGCAACCGCTACCTCATGCCCACCCGCCCCGAACTGCCCTAGCAGACAGGAGAGCGCATGCCGCAAGTCCGCGTCATGGGCGACGACCCCGACCACGTCGAACAGGTCGTCGCCCTCCTCCTGGCCCTGATCGACGCCTCACCCGCCCTCACCGCCGGCGACCCCACCCGGCTGCGCCACCGCAGCGGTGGGGGACGCATCGTCTTCGACGCCAACGCCACCGGCCGCGCTGCCACCTCCGCGGCGCAGCCCGAACGGGTACGCGCCCAGCGCATCGACAACCAGCCCGCCAACCGGCCACGCCGCACACCCCGCCGGCGCGAACTCCCACCCGCCTGACCGGCGACACCTCCCCCGCCTCATGATCCCGTGGCCCCACTGAGGGGGGCCACGGTAGGGGGCTGGGGGAGGGATATACAGGTCAACCCCAGGGCCACACCGCGTGGCCCCCCTCGTGGCCCCCACGCGTGGCCCTCCCACAGCCCCCCTCGCATCCAGGCGTGGCCCCTCGTGTGGCCCCCACTTTCAAGATCGAAAACTTTCGCGGGTGCATCCCACGCGCAGCCGTGCGCGCGAGCATGCCCGCACATCCCGGAAGGGACAACACCTCTGTGATCACCACCGAAACCTGCCTAGTCGTCACCTGCACCCGCTGCGGTCAGGTCGATCCCGACGAGGGTTACGACACCCTGCACGCCGCCAACCTCGACCAACTCCGCGCCTGGCTTCCCGACTGGCAGTGGAGCGATCCCGACACCCCCGACCTGTGCCCCGCCTGCGTCGCCGAAGCCGCCTGCGAGCGCGACGGCCACCCATGGAGCGACTGGCGCCCCAGCGCTATCGCGCCGGAATGGCGGTTCCGCTCCTGCGACCGCTGCCACGTCTGCGAACGCGAGCCCGCGCACACCTCGCCCTCGCCCGCCCTGTCTGGAAGGGACTGAACTGTGAGCCCGCTCAAACTCAACCCGCCCCAATGGCGCATCCTGCGCCTGCTCGGCGCCAACCACGCCAGCGCCACCCGCGCCGGCCTGCGCGCCCCCTACGTGCGCGACCTGTGCGCCGCCACCCCCGCAGACCTGAACACCCTGGCCAACCTCGGCCACATCACCGGACGGCTACACGGCAGCACCGACACCCCCACCGCCGACCTCGTCCACGCCGCCAGCGCCGACCGCAAGCTACGCCTCCACCTCACCCCCGCGGGCAAGAGCGCCGCCGCGATCCTGGACACTGCCTACCGCGCCCTGAACCACCTCAACGTGTACGGCGCCTACGGCGCGCTGCCCGTGGCCACGCTCCACCACGACGCCGGCGTCGGCCTCGACACCCTCACCCAACTCCAGCGGCATGGCCACGTCCACACCACACCCGGTGCGTTCCTAGCCTGGCGCAGCGGCGGCTACACCCACCTGTGCGGGCCACCCCGCACCACCGGTGCGTTCGATAGCGACCCCTGCCCAACCTGCGGCACCCGCCCGACGGCCGGCGCCCGCATCTGGGCCGACGGCTACGGCGAGACCTACTGCGACCGGTGCGCCCGCCACCACGCCGGCGCCTCCCCCACCACGCTGGTCACCCTCACCTCGACCGGAGCCAGCCACGTCGGACGCCCGGCCCCGCAGGACCCGTCATGAGCGGCGCCTCCATCTTCGACGTGCTCGCCATCTTCGCCGCCACCGTGACCATCGTGGCCCTTCTCGTCACAGCGTTGGTGGTCGGCTACCGCTACAGCCTCAAACGCCACCCCTACACCGACTGCCGACGCTGCGAAGGCACTGGTGAGCGGCGTAGCCGGCTGTTCGCCCACTCCTACGGCCACTGCCCCGACTGCACCGGCACCGGCCGCAAAATCCGGCTCGGCGCCCGCCTGCTCAACGTCCGCTAACCCCCCAACGGCAGGAAGGAACCCCGGCCCATGTCCGGAGAGACCACCATCACCATCATCGGCAACCTGACCGGCGACCCCGAAATGCACTACACCGACAGCGGTGCCGGCGTGGCCAGCTTCACCATCGCCTCCAGCGCCCGCGCCTACAACAAGCAACTCGAACAATGGGAAGACGGCGAAGCCCTGTTCCTGCGCTGCAGCGCCTGGCGAGACCTCGGCGACCACATCGCCGAATCCCTCACCCGCGGCACCCGCGTCATCGCCCACGGACGCCTACGCATGCGCACCTACGAAACCAGCGAGGGCGACAAGCGCACCGTCACCGAGATGACCGTGGACGAGATCGGCCCCTCCCTGCGCTTCGCCACCGCCAAACCGCAGAAGGCCGCCCGCAGTGCGAGCAACGGCCAGAGCGGCGGCACCGACAACCCGTTCGCCCACCCCGCTGACGACCCGTGGCTCTCCAGCACCCCCGCCGCAAAGCAGAACCGCGACGGCACCCGGAACGGCGACGAGCCCCCGTTCTAGCCAGCCCAACGGCCCGCCCCGACCCGAAGGAAACCGTGATGACCACCACCCTGCACGAGCTCACCGGCCACGAGTCGCCGCATCCCCTCGCCGCCGCGCTGGCCGCCTACCGCACCGAGCAGAAGCGGCGCGCCGACTGCGAGTACGCCATCGTCGCCGCCCACGCGCGCACCCTGTGCGATCTTCTCGGCCGGCTCAATCTCGCGCCCCTGCGCGGTCTCAGCAGCACCGGCCTCGACACCGTCACCGCGCTGATCGCCGAACTGGCTCCGGATCAGGACGAGAGCGGCCTGGAGTTCGGCCGACGCGTCTGGCTCCAGCTCACCGCCGGCCACCTGCGCATCCTGACCGGCAACAGCGAAACCCCGCGCCACCTCGCCCGCCTCGCCGCAGACTTCGGCCCCGAATGGCGCGACCTGCTCACCGATGACGACCTGCTGGCCCACATCGGCAAAGCCATCCTCCACGACCCCGACCCCGACGACCTGCCACAGCAACCCACCCACTACGAGATCGCAACCGCGTTCCTCAGCCCCACCCCGCTGTCCACGAGCGAACCCGCCGTGTCCCTGGACGCCCGCGAGATCTGCACCGCACTGACCGGCCTCACGTACGCGGTCCTGGCCGTAGCCGACCAAATCGCCGCCCATCAGCCCGCATGAGACAGGCGCCGTGTGCGGCCTCGGCGACAAGCCGCCAAGCACCCCGCCGAGGCCGCCGCGCCCCACTCCAAACCACACAGAGGAAGGCGATACCAGCATGTCAGCCGCCGGTGCCCGCAACCAGCGCCACCACTACCAGCCCTCACTGTCAACACCAACGCCCGCCGCGCTCACCGCGACGCGTGCGGGCGACCTGCGACCAGGCAACGCCGTACGCATCGCCGGATACGGAACCCTCCCCGTTGCGGCACCCGCCGCACCCGTGGCGGCGCCGCTGGTGGCCATCCGCCTCGGTTGGGCTGGTCTCTCCATGGTGGTGCACCCGGCCACCCCATTGGACGCTCTCACCGGCCACCCCGCCGAGGTCTACCGCATCTGGTGGTGTCACCACTGCGCCGGCACCGGCCAATGGCAACCCGAAAGGACGGCGTCCAATGGGGGGCGTTGACACCCACGCCGGCGGCATGATGCACCTCGCACCACCAACCACATGGTCACAGACGGACATCCCCACGTTTGTGATCGGCATACCGGAACCCTCATGGCTGGCGCGCATCAGCTACCCCGTGATGATCAGCTACGGCAGACTGTCCCGCCGGCCCTTGTCCCGCCAGCTGGCCGCGCGCTGCCCCACCTACGTGGACTCACGCGGTTTCACCGAACTCCAGCACCACGGCCGATGGACCATCACCCCACACGAGTACGTGGAATGGCTGCGCCGCCACCGCACGCAGATCAACCTCAAGTGGGCCGCTCAACAGGATTGGATGTGCGAGCCCGCCATCATCCATGGTGGCCGCCTCGGACGACAAACCTTCGTCGGTACCGGATTGAGCGTGCGTGAGCACATTTTCCGCACAGTCGAGAACTACCTCACGCTCACCGAGCTTGCCCCCGATCTGGACATCTTCCCAGTGGTGCCACCCGCAGCACCGGCAACGGCCAGACCAGCGCCGGCAACGACCCGTGGGCCAACACTGCACCCGCCGGCAAGCAGACCCGGGGCGACGCCTGGAACGACGACGAGCCCCCGTTCTAAGCACCCCACCGGCCCCGCCCCCGACCTAAAGGAGGAAACCGCGATGCCGACCCTGAACGACCTGACCAACCACGAATCCACATCCCTGGACGCCCGCGAGGTCTGCGCCGCGTCTACGGACCGGATCACCGCCTGCCAACCCGCATGACCAGCGGGGTGTGCGGCCTCGGCGACAAGCCGCCAAGCACCCCGCCGAGGCCGCGCCCCACTCCCAATCACGCAGAGGAAGGCGCTACCAGCATGTCAGCCGCCGGTACCCGCAACCAGAGCCGCCGCCGCCCTCCCGTATCACCGCAGCCCCCGCCCGGCCTGCTCGCCCCGACGCGTGCAGCCGACGTTGATGGCACCCAACTGACGATCACTCACCCCCGCGATGCGTCGCGTTCTGCCGTCGCCACCCGACGCGTCGCGTCTCTCGGCAATGAACGCGACGCGTCGTCTCCCACCGTGGTGGCACACGACGCGTCGAATCGCGACGCCCGCGTCGACGCACGACGGCTATGCGCCTGGTGTCGCAACCCGATTCCGACCGGTGCACGCCGGGACGCGGTGTGCTGTTCCACCCGGTGCCGGCAAGCCCGGCACCGCTTCACCCGAACCGTGGGCACCGCACAACCAGGCGTCGCCCCTGGCCACCCGCTACGGCTCGCCTACGCAGACCCGCCCTATCCCGGCAAGGCATGGCTGTACCGGGGCCACCCCGACTACGCCGGTGAGGTCGATCACGCCGCCCTGATCCGTCGCCTGTCGACCTACGACGGGTGGGCGCTATCCACCTCCGCCGCCGCCCTGCCCGCCGTGCTCGCCCTCTGCCCGCCCGGCGTCCGCGTCGCGGCCTGGCATCGCGGCGAACGACCGGCGATAAGCCGATGGCCGCTCAACGCCTGGGAACCCGTCATCTTCACCGGGGGGCGCCCCGCCGACCCGTCGCGCGTCGACGCGCCGCTGCGGACGCGACGCGTTGACTCACTCGTACACGGCGTCTCCCCGATGACCACCCTGCCCAGCCGCGTCATCGGCGCCAAGCCCGCCGCGTTCTGCCGCTGGCTGTTCGACCTCCTCGGCGCACAACCCGGCGACAGCCTCGACGACCTGTTCCCCGGCTCTGGCGCCGTCACCCGCGCATGGACGGCCTACACCCACGTCCCCGACCCGTCACCCCAGGCCGAAACCGACACGTCGCGCCCGACGGCAGACGCGACGCCTGACAGGGGCGATGCAGCATGAGCACGCCCGGCACCGTCTACCTACTGCACTTCGCACACCCGTACAAGCACGCCCGCCACTACATCGGATGGACCGGCGACCTGGACGCCCGACTGGCCGAACACCAGGCCGGCCGCGGCGCGCGACTGCTGGCCGTGGTCAAGGCCGCCGGCATCACCTGGACACTAGCCCGCACCTGGAACGGCCCCCGAAGCCGCGAACGCGCCCTCAAACGCCAAGGCGGCGCAAGCCGCTGCTGCCCCCTGTGCGGCGTACGCCCCCGCCCCGACACCCAACCACCCCCACCGACTGCTGCCAAGCCGGTCGTCATCGCCCGGCCGCGGCCCGGCGACCCGGACATGCTCGCCAAAGTGGCCGCCGCCTTCCACGAGTCCGAAACCCTGCTACCCGTCCACGAGATCGCCCAACGGCTACCCGTCCGCCCCGGCGGACCCTGCTTCGGCTGGGAAACCCCCGTCATGGCCGCCACCCTGCGCCGCAACGCCATCCCCATCCACCCCCACACCCACCCGGCCGGCGCCATCCTGCTCACCGAACTACGCACCGCCCTATCTCACGAGGTGGCCGCATGAACACCTGCACCCGCTACGCCCTGGCCGCTGCCGCCCGAGGATGGCCTGTATTCCCGCTCGCCATCGGCGACAAGGCGCCCCCGGAGGGCTTCACCGACTGGGAACAGCGCGCCACCCGCGACCCCCGCCGCATCCGCGCGTGGTGGCGGCGCGCCCCGTTCAACGTCGGTATCGCCACCGGCCCCGCCAACCTGCTCGTCATCGACCTCGACATCCCCAAACCCGGCCAGCACCCACCCGCCGAATGGGACCTGCCCGGCATCCGGTCGGGCGCCGACGTCTTCGCCCTGCTTTGCCGGCGCGCCGGCATTCCGGCGGAGTTCGACACCTTCCGCGTCCAGACTCGCCGCGGCGGCACCCACCTGTACTTCACCGCCCCGCCCTACATACGACTACCAAGCACGAACGGCAGTCTCGGATGGCTGATCGACACCCGCGCCTGGGGCGGCTACGTCGTCGCGCCCGGCAGCACCGTCACCCTCCCAGACGGCACCGGCACCTACACGGTCCTGCACCGCGCCGCGCCCGCCCCGCTACCCCCCTCCCTGTTCAAGCTTCTCCAACCCGCCCCGATCCCGCCCAAGAGCCCCGTCCACGTCCCCATCCCCGACAGCCGCCATTCCGCCTACCTACGCGCCGCCCTCGAACGCGAACTCGCCCACCTGGCCGCCGCCCAACCCGGCCAGCGCAACCGCACCCTCTTCGGAGTATCCGCCGCTCTCGGCGAACTCATCGCCGGCGGCGCCCTCCCCCAACAGCAGGTCCAAGAACGGCTTGAACAGGCAGGGGTGGCCCTCGGACTCACCCTCGCCGAAGCCGCGCGAACCGTCGCCTCCGGGTTCCGGCACGGCGCCCGCCGACCCCGCCGCCTGTCCACCAGCCGCACGCTCACATCAGGGAGAGCCGCATGACCCATCCACCCGATGGCGCCGCCCTGCTCGACCAGCTACGCGACGCGCTCACCCGCTACGTGATCCTGCCCTCGGCCGAGGTCGCCGACGCCGTCACCCTGTGGATCGCCACCAGCCACGCCCAACCCGCCATGGCCCACGCGCCGCGCCTGGTCATCCGCGGCCCCGAAAAGCGCTGCGGCAAGTCCCGGCTGCTCGACGTGGTGGAAGCGACCTGCCACAACCCGTTCATCACCGTGAATTCGTCGTCGCCGGCCGTCTACCGCTCCATCGGCGCTGATCCGCCCACCATCCTGGTCGATGAAGCAGACACCATCTTCGGCCCCAAAGCAGACGGCAACGAAGACCTCCGCGGCCTGCTCAACGCCGGCCACCAACGCAACCGGCCGGCGAAGAGATACGACGCCGCCCGCAATCAGGTCGAGAGCATTCCGACCTTCGCCATGGCCGCTCTGGCCGGTATCGGCCAGATGCCCGACACCATCGAAGACCGCGCCATCGTCGTACGCATGCGCCGCCGCGCCCCCGGCGAGAAAGCCGCCCCCTACCGCATCCGCCGCGACCGGCCCGCGCTACGCGAACTGGCCACCGCCCTCAACCAATGGCTCCGAGCCGACCTGCCCACCCTGGAGGAAGCCGAACCCGCCATGCCCGTCGAAGACCGCGCCGCCGACACCTGGGAACCCCTGGTCATCATCGCCGACCACGCCGGCGCCAGCTGGCCCGACCGAGCCCGCGCCGCCGCCCTCGCCCTCACCGCCGAAGCCGACGACAACGGCACACCATCCGCAGGGCTCCGCCTGCTCACCGACTGCCGGCAAGCGTTCGGCGCCGATACCGCCCTGGCGACCGCCACCCTGCTCGACCGCCTCAAAACCAACCCCGAATCAGGCTGGGCCGACTACGGACCCGCCGGCCTGACCGCCATGAAACTCGGCGCCCTCCTCCGCGAATACGACATCCGATCATGCAACATCCGCTTCACCAACGGACAAGCCAAGGGCTACCAACGTGCCGATTTCCTCGACGCCTGGGCCCGCTACTGCCCCGCCGTCGAACCCGTCCCACCGGCCGACGTGCTCCCCTTCGAGGGGGGTACCCGTCCCAGCCGTCCCAGCCTCATCACCCCAGCTCAAAGCGGGACGGCTTGAAATCGTGGGACGGCTCAAGCCGTCCCACCAAAAAAGCCGTCCCAGGGCTGACCAGCCAAAACGAGGCTGGGACGGCTGGGACGGCTACCCCCTCAAAACGCGCCAACAGGCCCCGGCGACAAGCCGCCAAGCACCCCGCCGAGGCGATCAACTCCCTCACCGATCACGCGCCAAAGGACTCTCGCCCATGGCTGCCAGCCTGCGCCCGGAACCCGTTGGATCCGCCTATCCCGTCATCCTTACGCCGGACGAGCTCGCCGAAATGCTCAAGCTCGACTCCAAGGAAACGATCTATCAGTGGCGTCGTAAGCGGACAGGCCCGCCTGGGTTCCGCGCCGGCCGACACCTTCGGTTCATGCTCTCCGACGTCCTCACTTGGATGGGTGACCAGACCCAGGTTGGAGCGCGATGATATGGCCGGCCACGTCCAAGACCGCTGGTACAAGACCACCTCCAGCGCCGATGGGAAGCCGGCGCGCGTCCGGACCGAGAGGTACGGCACCGGCATGCGATATCGAGCCAGGTACGTCGGCCCCGACGGGACAGAGAAGAGCCGTTCGTTCCCTGATCGGCAAAAGCGCCGAGCTGAGACCTGGCTCACGGAAATCGAAGCGGATATGTCGCGAGGCCAGTACGTCGATCCGCGCGCCGGCCGGACCACCTTCAAGCAGTACGCAGAGAAGTGGTTGGACTCACTGACAACGGACCTCAACACGCGTTCATCTGTCGAGACCCAGATTCGGCGGCACGCCATTCCCTATCTCGGACCGCGCCCGCTCGACTCCTTCCAGCCGAGCCACATTCGTGAGTGGCTTGCCCAGTTGGAACCTGCCCTTCCCAACTCCTCGTACCGTCGGGTCATCTTCGGGAGCGTGTCAGCCATCTTCACCGCCGCAATAGATGACGGGGTGATAGCAAAGAATCCCTGTGCTGTGCGGTCCGTCACCGCGCCGGCACCCGCTAAAGGTCGTGTCCAACCATGGACGGCAGGCCAGGTGTTCGCAGTGCGCGAGGCACTACCAAACCGCTATCAGGCCATGGCCGACCTCGGCGGCGGCTGCGGACTTAGGCAAGGAGAGATCTTCGGTCTCCCGCTAGACGAAGTCGATTTCGGCACCGGATGGCTCCACGTCGCATATCAGATAAAGGTCATCAGGGGGCGCCTAGTATTCGCCCCGCCCAAGCGTGAAAAGGAACGGGATGTGCCACTTCCCGATCGTGTCGCAGGGGCGTTAGGTGAGCACGTCGAGAGCTTCCCTCCGGCAGAAGTCACGCTGCCATGGCGAACGCCGGACGGTCCGCTGCTGACCAAGCGACTTCTGTTCACGCGCGACCAAGGTGGCCCGGTACGACGGAGCGACTTCAACGTGTACGCCTGGAAGCCGGCGCTGGTGGTCGCTGGCATCATTCCGCCGCCGAACGGCAGCGAACGACACCAAGCAGCACGAGAGCATGGCATGCACGCTCTCAGGCACTTCTACGCCTCGGTGTTGCTGGATGCGGGGGAGAACATCAAGGCGCTGAGTCAGCACCTCGGGCACGGCGATCCAGGCTTCACGCTGAGGGTCTACACCCACCTCATGCCGAGCAGCGAAGGCCGTACACGGCGAGCCGTGGACAAGGTCTACGAGGCCACCGACACACAGCCAGACGGCCCACAGACGGCCCGGGGGTGATCAAGCAGGTGTGGGCCAGGGGAACTCATACCTCTGTCCCACACCTGCAAATACCAGCAAAAGGCTTCTGACCTGCCGCTACAGAACCGGCAGGTAGCGGCCCAGCTCGAACTCGGTGACCTGGCGGCGGTAGTCGCGCCACTCGGCCCGCTTGTTGCGCAGGAAGAAGTCGAAGACGTGCTCGCCCAGCGTCTCCGCGGCCAGTTCGCTCTGCTCCATGACCCCGATGGCCTCGTCAAGCGACTGGGGGAGCGGCCGGATGCCCAGGGCGCGGCGTTCGGCGCTGGTCAGGGTCCAGACGTTGTCCTCGGCGGCCGCCGGGAGCTCGTACCCCTCCTCGATGCCCTTCAGGCCGGCGGCGAGGATGACGGCGAAGGCGAGGTAGGGGTTGCAGGCGGAGTCCAGCGAGCGGAACTCGATGCGGGTCGAGCCGCCCTTGTGCGGCTTGTACATGGGGACGCGGACCAGGGCCGAGCGGTTGTTGTGGCCCCAGCAGATGTAGGAGGGGGCCTCGCCGCCCTGGCCGGCGATGGCCTCGGCGCCGCCCCAGAGGCGCTTGTAGGAGTTGACCCACTGGTTGGTGATCGCGGTGATCTCGGCGGCGTGCCGCAGCAGGCCGGCGATGAAGGAGCGGCCGGTCTTGGAGAGCTGGTACTCGGAGCCCGCCTCGTAGAAGGCGTTGCGGTCGCCCTCGAACAACGACATGTGGGTGTGCATGCCCGAGCCCGGGTGCTCGGTGAACGGCTTGGGCATGAACGAGGCCCAGATGCCCTGCTCCAGCGCCACCTCCTTCATGACCAGGCGGAAGGTCATGATGTTGTCGGCGGTGGTGAGGGCGTCGGCGTAACGCAGGTCGATCTCCTGCTGGCCGGGCGCGCCCTCGTGGTGGCTGAACTCCACCGAGATGCCCATCGACTCCAGCATCATGATCGCCTGGCGCCGGAAGTCGTGGCCGGAGCTGTGCGGGGTGTGGTCGAAGTAGCCGCCCGCGTCGATCGGCTCCGGCTTCTCCCCGGTCACCGGGCGGTTCTTCAGCAGGAAGAACTCGATCTCGGGATGGGTGTAGAAGGTGAAGCCCATGTCGGCGCACTTGGCGAGCGTGCGCTTCAGAACCCAGCGCGGGTCGGCGTGGGAGGGCGAGCCGTCCGGCATCAGGATGTCGCAGAAGATACGGCCGGCGCCCGGGTTCTCGCTGCGCCAGGGCAGGATCTGGAACGTCGACGGGTCCGGCTTGGCCAGCATGTCCGACTCGTAGACACGGGCGAAGCCCTCGATGGCCGAGCCGTCGAAGCCGATGCCCTCGGCGAAGGCCCCTTCGAGCTCGGCGGGGGCGATGGCGACCGACTTGAGGAAGCCGAGGACGTCGGTGAACCACAGCCGGATGAACCGGATGTCGCGTTCCTCGAGCGTGCGGAGCACGAACTCCTGCTGGCGGTCCAAGGCAGCCCCTCGTGAAGACATTGGTGGTCGCTTACAGGATGCCGTGTCCGTGTTTCGCACACGTTACGTGCCCCTCCGGTGCGTGGCTCACTGACAAACCACCCGCGCCCACCTAATGTGAGCACGCAGATCAGTCTCGGGGGAGGCATTTCGTGGCTATCGACCTGCGCAATCACAAACTCGACCGCGCCTTCGACCACATCGACGTGAGCGGTGGCGGCGAGATCGAGCGTGCGGACCTTCTGGGTCTGGGCGCGCGCATCCTGGTGGGCTTCGGCGAGTCGCCGACCTCGGCGACCGGCACCAAGCTCGTCGACAGCTTCGACGGGATCTGGGCCGCCCTGTCCGGGGCGCTGGACCGCGACGTGGACGCGCGCATGACCCGGGAGGACTTCCACAAGGCGATGGCGGCGGCGTTCATCGACGGGGAGCGCTACGAGCCGGTCTTCCGTCCCGCGATCCAGGCGGTGGCCGAACTCTGCGACGCCGACGGCGACGGGTTCGTCAGGCCGGGCGAGTTCCGCACGATGCTGAGCGCCTTCGGCACCGCCTACGACGACGTGGACGAGGCCTTCGACCGCCTCGACCGCGCCGGGCACGGGGTCCTGTCGGTGACGGACCTGGTCGAGGCGGCCAAGGAGTACTACACCGGCGAGGACCCGCACGCCTGCGGCAACTGGCTTTTCGGGCCCCTGTGATGGTGATCGCCTCCATGAGGGACGCGCTGCGTTCCGTGCTCGCGAGGAAGCCGGTGCTTCCCGCGCCCCGCCGCGGCGGCATTCCGGCCGAGGCGCTGCTGCCGCTGGTCGAGCGGGTGCCGGCGATGGCCGCGCCCTGCCGTATGCATCCGTCGGTGTACGCGATCGAGGCCGCCGTCCTCGACTGGGCGCGCAGGACGGGGCTGCGCGCCGACCCCGGCGTGGGCTTCCACCGGATGGCCGGGCGGGCGTTCGCGGAGTTCGACGCGGCCGCGGCGGCGTTGTTCGCGCAGTGGCTGACGTGGCTGTTCCACTTCGACGACGAGCTCGACGAGGGGCCGTGCCCGCTGGAGATCTTCCAGGGCCTGCTCCAAGGTACGGCGCAGCATCCGCTGGAGTCGGCGTTCGCCGATCTGTGGCGGGTTACCAGTGCCAGGATGAGCGACCGGTGGCGGGCCAGGTTCGCGATGGGGCTGCAGCGCCAGCACGACGCCTGCCGTACCGAGGCCAGGAACCGGGCGACGGGCCGGATCCCGACGATCGAGGAGTACCCGGCGCTGCGCAGGGGCACCGTCGGCCCCTACCTGTACGACCTGGTCGAGCCGTGCCTGCGCGTCGAGGTCCCGGACTGGGTGCACGCCTGCGACGCCTGGCGCGAACTGGTGGAGGCGTGCAGCGACACGATCGCCTGGTGCAACGACGTGGCCTCGCGCCCGAAGGAGCAGGGCGACGCGCACAACCTGGTCGTCATCGCCATGCACGAGCTCGACCTGGACGAACGCGCGGCGACCGCGTGGGTGCTCGACCGCGTCGAGGAGCGCTGCGCCGACATGCGCGCGGCCGCCCGCCTGCTGCCGCTCGACGAACTGGAGCCCAAGGAGGCCCGCGACGCCAGCAAGGTGGCCTGCGCCTACCTGGCCGCGCCGCGCGCCCACCTGGACTGGCTGCTGGAGTCGGCGCGCTATACGTAACGTGATCGCGCGATCTCCCTATGTACTCATGTGGCGCGGCACAGACGGCGTAGGCGGCGGCGGGGGCTCGGCGCGATCTCGGCGCTGGGCGCGGCGGGCGTGGTGTTGTGGACGGCGAACCTGCTGAACGGGCCCGCCTGCGCGGCGCCGCGTGCCGATCCGCGACTGGAGCGGTCGCTGGGCTTCGTGGTGAAGCCGGGCTCGGACGAGGAGTGGCTGGCCGTACAGGTGCTCGATCACGGCGGGCCGCTGCGCAGCGTCGAGGTCCGCGTGGACGGCCGCTGGCGCGACCTGCGGCGGCGCGCCGACGGCTACTGGGTGGCGCGCGACGGCGCGGGCGACGGCCCGTTCGCGTTCCGGGTGACCGGCGTGCGCGCGCACCGCAGGACCGTCGACGACCTGGACCTGGCACCAGGCGAGGTGCAGCGCACGGGCGTCTTCCTGTACGGCCCCGCCCGCCCCTCACCCGCTCCCACGCCGGCTCCCGCCGCTGCCGACGGCCAGCGCGTCGCCTGTTGAGGTGCGCCGGTAGACGACCTGCTTGCCGACCCGCATGCCGACCGCGAGCCCGCCGTCGCTGAGCACGCCGAGGTGCTGGCTGACCGCGCCGGCGGTGAGCGCCATGCGGCGGGCCAGCGCCGAGGTCGTCGCCGGCTCGGCCAGCGCGAGCAGGATCTGCGCCCGGCTCCTGCCGATGAGGGCGGCCAGCGCGCCGGGCGCGGGCGGCGGCCCGTCCTCCCACAGGGTGCCGACGCCCAGCACGGGATAGATGAGCGCCGACTGGTACGGCGCGGTCATCACGGCGACCGACGGCCAGTAGAAGGCGCTCGGCACCAGGACCAGGCCGTCGCCGTGCAGGCCGCTGTCGTCGCACCAGGGGCGGTCGACGAGCAGCCGCTCGCCGGTCCAGACGACGGCGGGGTCGAGGGAGGCGAACAGCTCGCGGGCGCCGCCGGTGGCCAGTTGCCGCGAGCGGCGCAGGACGTCGCGTTCAAGCAGGCCGTAGACACGCGGCCAGTACTCGGCGAAGCAGGCGTCCCAGTACGCCTGGAGCGCGTCGGCGGTGCGCCGCAGGCCGGCGGCGGGGTCGGCGAGGAAACGGTCGGTCACCGCCCGGTCGACGTTCGCGACCTTGGACGCCTCCTGGGCGGCGGTCCCGGGCGGCGTCCGCCGTACCCGGTCGAGTTCCTGCGCGAAGTCGGGCAGCGGGGTGTCGGGCGGCGGCGTGAGGAAGTCGGCGAGGTAGCCCTCGGCGGGCACGAGCGCGAAGAGCTCGTCCATGTCGAGCTGGGCCAGGCGGGGGCGGACCGCCTTGATCCACGGCAGGTGGACCAGCTGGCGGGCGGGGTCCTGGAGTGTGCGCAGGCTGGCCACGAGCTCCCACAGAGGGGAGAAGCCGAAGCGGATCCTGGCGACGTCCTCGCTCTTCAGCACCCAGGTCACTCCCATAGGTTTTAGTGTGCCCTAAATCGTTGGAGCCTCAAAAGCGGATATTTCATGCTCTGGGGGTGACTAATGCACTTGCCGAGAAGCCGTCCTTCCTGCGATCGAAGGTCGGCGGGCTGCCCAGGCCCTTCTGGGCCCTGTGGAGCGGCACGCTCGTCAACCGCCTCGGCACCATGGTGCTGCCGTTCACCGGCGTCTACCTGACCCAGGCGCGCGGGCTGTCGGTCGCCGCCGCCGGACTCGTGATGGCCCTGTTCGGCGCGGGGTCGCTGATCTCCCAGCTGCTGGCCGGAGTGCTGACCGACCGCATAGGCCGCCGGGCCACGCTGGCCGGCGGCATGCTGGCCACCGCCGCCGCCATGATGTGGCTCGGCTACAGCACCTCGTTGCCGTCGATCCTGGCCGCCATGTTCGTGCTCGGCGTCGTGATCGACGCCTACCGGCCCGCCTCCAACGCGCTCGTGGCCGACCTGGTCCCGCCCGCCGAGCGGCCGCGCGCCTACGGGCTGCTGTTCTGGGCGATCAACCTCGGCTACGCGGTGGGCATGACGGCGGGTGGCTGGCTGGCCGAGCTCGGGTTCGTCTGGCTGTTCTGGATCAACGCCGCCACCAGCGTGGCCTTCGCCCTCCTGGTGTGGCGGGCGGTGCCGGAGACCGCGCCGCCCCCCGCCGAGGGGAAGGCCGGCGGCGGGTTCGGCACGGTGCTGCGCGACCGGGTCATGCTGGGCTTCACGCTCGTCGTGCTGGGCAACGCGCTCATGTACTCGCAGACGTTCACCATGCTTCCCGTCGCCATGACGAAGGTCGTCGGGCTCAGCACCGGCGAGTTCGGACTGGCCATGGCGCTCAACGGGGTGCTCATCGTCGTGGTCCAGCCGCTGGTGTCCAACTGGCTGGGCCGCCTGGACGCGCCCGTCACGCTGGCCACCGGGCTGGCCGTCATGGCCGTCGGCTTCGCCCTCACGGCCTTCGTCACCAACGTGGGCATGCTCGCGTTCACCATCGTCGTCTGGACCGCGGGCGAGATCGTGACCGCGGGCATCGTCGGCACCATCGTCGCCGCCCTCGCCCCCGCCCACCTGCGCGGACGCTACTCCGGGCTGTTCGGCTTCGCCTGGTCGGTCTCGACCGTGCTCGCGCCGCTGGCCGGCAGCGCGCTGCTCGGCGTGAGCGCCGGAGCGCTGTGGTTCACGCTCGGCGGCGTCGGCATCCTCTCGGCCGCCGGGATGATCGCCCTCGGGCCCGCCGTCCGCCGCAGAAGCGCCCTGGCGGGCTAGAGCCGGGGGACATCCCCGCACGGCAACGCCTCCGCAGGTACGAATGCGACGCAGACTAGGCTGTTCACGTGGCTCAACTGCGCATCGCGCTCGTCCAGACGAACCCGACGGTCGGCGACCTGTCCGCCAACGCCGGCAAACTGCTCGCGTGGACCCGCGAAGCGGCCGGGCGCGGCGCCCACCTCGCGGTTTTCACCGAGATGTTCCTCACCGGATATCCCGTCGAGGACCTCGTGCTCCGCACCTCCTTCGTGGAGGCCAGCATCCGCACGCTGGAGGAGTCGGCGGCCCGCCTGGCCGCGGAGGGGCTCGGCGAGCTGCCGGTGCTGGTCGGCTACGTCGACCGCGCCGGGCTCGCGCCGCGGGCCGGCCGGCCGAGGGGCGCGCCGCTCGACGCCGCCGCGCTGCTGCACCGCGGCGAGGTCGTCTACCGTACGGCCAAGCACCACCTGCCCAACTACGGCGTCTTCGACGAGTACCGCTACTTCGTCCGCGGCGACCGGCTGCCGATCTTCCGGCTGCACGGGGTCGACGTGGCCGTCGCGGTCTGCGAGGACCTCTGGCAGGACGGGGGGCCCGTGGCCGTCGTCGGGCAGGCGGGGGCCGGGCTCCTGGTCGCGCCGAACGCCTCGCCGTACGAGAAGGACAAGGACGACGTGCGGCTGGAGCTGTGCGCGCGGCGCGCGCGCGAGGCCGGCTGCCCCCTCGTCTACGTCAACCAGGTCGGCGGGCAGGACGAGCTGGTCTTCGACGGCGACTCGCTGGTCGTCGACGCGACCGGCGCGCTGGTGGCGCGGGCGCCGCAGTTCCGGGAGGACCTGCTCGTGGTGGACCTGGAGCTGGCCGCGTCCGACGCGCCGCCCTCGCAGGTCGCCTACGACGCGGGCGACGGCTCCACGATCACCGTCGACCGGTTCGTGCTGTCGGGCGAGCCGCTCGCCCCTTACGAGCCCGCCCCGGCGCCGCTGGCCGCGCCGCTCGACGCGCCCGCCGAGGTCTACCACGCGCTGGTGCTGGCCGTACGCGACTACGTGGCCAAGAACGGCTTCCAGTCGGTCATCCTGGGCCTGTCGGGCGGCATCGACTCGGCCCTGACCGCGGCCATCGCCTCCGACGCCGTCGGCCCCTCGCGGGTCCACGTCGTGCTCATGCCCTCGCGCTACAGCTCCGAGCACTCCATCGGCGACGCGGAAGAGCTCGTGCGGCGGCAGGGCGTCCACTCGCGCGTCGTGCCCATCGGCGACATCGTCAACGGCTTCGAGAAGGAGATCGAGCTGTCCGGACTGGCCGCGGAGAATCTCCAGGCCAGGGTACGCGGCATGATCCTCATGGGCCTGTCCAACGAGCACGGCCACCTGGTGCTGACCACCGGGAACAAGAGCGAGCTCGCCACCGGCTACTCCACCCTCTACGGCGACTCCGCCGGCGGCTTCGCGCCCATCAAGGACGTGCCGAAGACGATGGTGTGGGAGCTGGCCCGCTGGCGCAACGCCCATCACAGCCCGCTGTTCGCGATGGACGCGCCGGCCCCCATCCCGGAGAACTCCATCACCAAGGAGCCGAGCGCCGAGCTCCGCCCCGACCAGCGCGACACCGACTCGCTGCCGCCGTACGAGGTGCTGGACCGGCTGCTGGACGACTACGTGGAGAAGGACATGGGCTCGGCCGAGCTCATCGCCGCCGGCCACGATCCGGCGCTGGTCACCCGGATCATCAGGCTGGTCGACCTGGCCGAGTACAAGCGCCGCCAGTACCCGCCCGGCCCCAAGATCACCCCGAAGAACTTCGGCCGCGACCGCCGCCTGCCCATCACCAGCCGCTGGCGCGAGGAGGTCTAACCCGCCGCCAGGACGGCCCGGCACGTGGTCAGGATGAGGGCGTCCAGCTCCGGGGGAGGAGTGCGCCCGGCCAGGAGGTGGCGGCGGACGGCGCCGTAGGGGACGTCGGCCAGGGCGAACATCAGGTGCTGCCGGTCCGCGCCGGGGTGGCGCGAGAGGTAGGCGTCGAGGGCGCCGGCCGTTCGCTCGTTCACCTCCGCCAGTTCGGGTCCCAGCTGGTCCGGCCACTGGGCGGCCAGGTCTTCCCTGCGGTGCAGGAGCAGGGCGGCGGCCGCGGCGGGGTTGGCGCGGCACCAGCGCGGCGTGTGAAGGGCCGCCGCCTCGACGTCGTCGTCGGCCATGGCGGCGATGAAGCCCTCCTGGAAGCTGTCCACGCACCGCAGCCACACCCTGGCCAGCAGCAGGTCGCGGGAGGCGAAGCGGTGGTAGAGGGATCCGATCGGGGCGCCCGTGCGCGCCGAGACGGCGGCCATGGTGACGGCGGCGGGGCCGTCGGCGCCGAGGATGGCCAGCGCGGCGTCCAGTATCTGGTCCTGCGTGAATTTCGCCGGTCTTCCCACGCTCGCCCTCCGATGGTATTAGTGGAGTAGTTCTAGAATCTACCATCTAATTGAGGGGGCGGACATGTCCGCAGCGAGCCACGTCGTCAGGGGCTTCTACAGCGCCGCGAAGGCCGCCGACGGGGGCGCGATCCTGGCGCTGCTGCATCCGGACTTCGAGGCGCGCACCGCGCCGGGCATGCCGTGCGGCGCCGGTGGTGTCTTCAGCGGGCCGATGGAGGCGCTGACCCGGGTGTGGGGCGCGGTGTTCGCCGCGTACGACACCGCGCCCCACGACGAGACCTGGCAGGAGACCGCCGACGGGACGGTCGTGGTCACCGGGCACTACCGGGGCCGCGCGAGGGCCACGGGCCGGGAGTACGAGGCCGAGTTCGTCCACCTGTGGCGGGTGGCCGACGGCCGGATCTCCCGGCTGCACCAGTACACCGACACGGCCCGCTGGCACGAGGCGCTCGCCGCCTAGATCCCGGCGCCCGCCACGATGTCGGCCACCACCGGGTCGGACTCCAGCGCGCCCTCACCGAGCACGGTGTTGTCGGACAGCGTCACGCCCTTCGGTGGCAGGCCCGGGTCGGCGTCCCAGAAGTTGCCGATGAACGCCACGTGCTCCAGCGGCGGCGACACCTCCAGCACCACCGGGTTGTCGGCCCGGTGCACCACGTTGCCCTGCACGGTCACCCAGGCCGCGCCGTAGTCGGTGTAGAGGCCGTAGTTGTACGGCGTGAGCGTGTCCTTGATCACGTTGCCGCGGATCAGGGCGCCGCTGGCGTAGGAGGAGCCCTGCGGGCCGGAGACGTACAGGCCGCCGCCGTCGGCCAGCACCTGCATCGTGTCGTGGATCAGGTTGCCGAGCACCTGGGTGCCGCGTCCCGCGTTGACGACGATGCCGTTGTGCGGCACCTCGCCGACGTCGTTGCGCGCCACGACCGTGGACTCGGTCCCGGCGATCAGAATCGCTGGGGAGCCGTGGTAGTCGAGGCCGACGCGGCGCAGGCGGGTGCGCTCGATCCGGTGCTCGCGGGCGCCGTCGCGGATGACCACGCCGCCGCCCGCCACCTCGTCGATCTCGCTGTCGAGCAGCGCGTTGCGCGCCCCGGCGCCGCGGAACTCCAGCGCGACGCCGCCGAGCCGGGTGAACCGGCAGCCCTCCACGCGCACGTCCGAGGCGCCGTCGACGACCACGTTGCCGGGGATGTCGGCCGGGTCGCCCGGCACGGTGACCTGGCCGCCGTCAAACGTGACGACCTGGAGGTCGCCGCCGGCGTAGAAGCCGTTGCCGTGGTAGTGGAGGAACCCTTCCCGCCCGCTCGGCCGGGTCCACGCCGCCTCGGCGAAGGTGATGCCGCGGAAGGCGGCGCCGCGCACCCCGTCGGCGTGCACGAGCGTCTCCAGGACCGGCGCCACCACGTCGTCCAGGCTCTCGCCGGGCAGCGGCAGGTAGTGCAGCACGCCCTCGCTCACCGCGAACGTGCCCGGGGTCAGGAAGGCGGGGCTGTTCTCCGCCGCGGTCGGCGCGTCCACGGCGTAATGCTCGCCGCCGCCCTCCCAGGTGATGATCGAGTGGTAGAGCCGCCGCGCCCAACCGAAGGCGGGCTGGGCCATGGTGATGCTCGTGCCGGAGATCGACGCCACCGGGATGCGCGCCTCCGACCAGGGGTAGGCGCCGCGGTAGACGAACTCGACCGCGCCCGGCCAGTCCACGGCCTCCTCAAGGACGTAGCCGGTCTCGGTGGCGGTGATCGCCGTCTCGCCGAGTGAGAGTGAGGCGCGCTCGGCGCGGCGTCCGCCCACGTAGAGCTGGCGCACGGGGGTCGCGGGCGCCGCCGCCCGCCACACGCCGCCCTCGCCCTCCTGCCAGCCGGTGATCGGCGTGCCGCCGCTGACGACCACCTTTTCCGGTACGGCGGTGCCGTACCCGTGGGCCTGAAGGACGATCCCGGAGTCGGCCCCGGTCAGCCGGAGCGTCTCGGTCAGCCGGTGGACGCCGGCCCTGAGGGTGATCACGCCGCCGGCGGCGCGGGCACGTTCGAGGGTGGCGAAGGGGCGCTCGATCGTGCCGGGGCCCGAGTCGTCGCCGGAGGGGTCGACGAAGATCATAAGAAGTCCCTTCAAGTATGCGGTGTACACATCTGGTATACAGCATAGACAGGGAGAGGAGTCAAGGGGTGGCCGATCCGGAGCGCAGCACGGAACTGCTGTGGGGTGCCAAGGGGCGCGGCGGGCTCAACCTGGAGCGCATCGTGCGCGCCGGGATCGAGCTCGCCGACGCCGAGGGACTGGCGGCGGTGTCGATGCGGCGGGTGGCCGAGCGGCTCGGCTACACCACGATGTCGCTCTATCGTCACGTTCCCGGCAAGGCGGAGCTCGTGGACCTCATGCGCGACACTGTGCTGGGGCGCGAGCCGGACCTCGGCCCGCCGCGCGAGTGGCGGGCGGACACGGAGGCGTGGGCACGCTCGGGCCTGGAGTTCTACCGGCGCCATCCGTGGCTGCTGGAGTCGGCCGGCGTGCGGCACGTGCCGGGGCCGAACGCCGTCGCGGCGTTCGAGCAGGCGCTGGCGATCATGGCCGCGACCGGGCTGCCGCCGGCCCAGGTGGTGGCGGTGGTGGGGCTGGTCGGCGCCTTCGTGGAGAGCGCGGCCCGCGAGGTCGTCGAGACGGCGAAGATCGAGCGGCGGACCGGCGTGGGCCACGACGAGTGGTGGGGCGCGCGCGACTCGCTCTACCGGCACCTCGACCGCTATCCCACGCTGTCGCGCGTCTACGAGGAAGGCGGCTTCGACGAGCCGCTGGACCCGTTCGAGTTCGGGCTGCAACGGGTGCTCGACGGGATCGAGACGCTCATCCGTGATGAAGTGCGTGACGAAACTACGTGTGCTGTGTGCGGGAAGACGATCGACGCGACCGGCGCGGGACGGCCCCGCGCCTATTGCTCGCGGGCCTGCCAGCAGAAGGCCTACCGCCGCCGCAAAGTATGAAACGCTGGCAGACGTCATGATCCGCACGCATACCCTCATCGAGAGCCCCGTCGGGCCCCTCACGCTGGTCGCCCTCGACGGGCTGCTGACCGGCCTCTACATGCGCGAGCAGCGCTACCGGCCGCCGGAGGAGTTCTTCGGCCATCCTGACCCCGAAGCCTTCGGCGAGGTGAGCGCCCAGCTCCAGGCGTACTTCGCCGGTGACCTGAAGGTCTTCGACCTGCCGATGAACCTGGTCGGCACGCCGTTCCAGAAAGAGGTCTGGACGGCGCTCATGGAGATCCCGCACGGCGAGACCCTCACCTACGGCGGGCTGGCGCAACGGCTCGGCCGGCCGCCCAGCGCGGCCCGCGCGGTCGGGCTGGCCAACGGCCACAACCCGGTCAGCATCATCGTCCCCTGCCACCGGCTCGTCGGCGCCAACGGGGACCTGACGGGTTACGGGGGCGGGCTGCCCGTCAAGCGCTACCTGCTCGACTTCGAGCGGGGGACGCTCTTCTAAGCCGCGTCGACAGCGTGATCTCGCGCAGTTCCCCGCGGGTCGTGGCGCAGTCGACCAGGCGAAGCTGCTCCATGACGCGGGCGGCCTGCGGGTTGTAGGTCAGCTCCTCGGGGCAGCCGTCCAGCACCCTGCGCAGCATCGCCGTGGCGCCGGCCGCGTCGCGCTCCATCGAGTGGGCCCTGGCCAGCGACAGGAAGTAGCGGGCCTGGCGATCCCTGGCGCGCAGGCGGGCGGCGTCGATCCCCCCGGACAGGCGGATGGCCTGCCGGTAGCGTCCCAGGCGCACCGCCACGGCCACCGCCTGCGCCTCCACCTCGGCCGCGCCGAACGGGGCGTGCAGGTCGTCGCGGTCCTCGCCCAGCGACTCGCCGATCTTCCTGGCGCGGTGCAGCAGCTCCTCGGTGTGCGGGACGTCGTTCTCCTCGGCGGCGGCCTGCGCCGCGGTCAGGTAACAGCCTCCGGCCACGGCGATCGCGGACGGCCCCGCCTGCCCGGCACCGTCGATCGCGGCCAGGCAGAGCTGGCGGGCGTCGCCGTACCTGCGCAGGTGGATGAGGACCTCGGCCAGCTCGGCGCGCGCCACCGCCGACAGCAGCGGGTCGCCCGCGCGCCCGGCCGCGGCCACGCCCCGGTCGGCGGCGAGCAGCGCGAGCGCGTGCTGGCCGCAGCCGCGCAGGAACGTGGAGAAGAGCCGGTAGACCTGTGTGAGCCCGGCCGCCCCCGGCTCCTCGCCCGGCGGCGCCGTCTCGGCCATCACCAGCAGCTCCGGCAGGCGCCTGCGTACCTCCGAGTAGCGGCGCGGCGAACGCTGCCAGACGTCCCACGCGGCCGAGACGTGGCGGGCGATCCGATGCGCGCTCTCGCCCGGCTCCCCGGAAAGGCGCCTGGGATAGAGCAGCGCGTGGCCGATCTCGTCGTACTCGCCCTGCGCGCCCATCGCCGGCAACGCCACGTCGCCGCCGACCAGCTCCGACAGGTCGCTGATCCGCAGGACGTCGGCGATGCGCAAGATGGTGGACAGCCGATCCAGCGGCCGGGCGCCGTTCTCGATGAGGCGCAGCCACTCCTCGCTGCAGCCCACGAGGTTCGCCAGGATCCGCCGCGAGATGCCGCGCGAGCGGCGTACGGCCATGATCCTGGCTCCGTCGACCATGAAGTCGCTGGTCATGACTTCACCGTAGGCCAGGATCCGGCGGCGCCCCGCGGCTCCCGGCGGCCAGGAAGGGCGGCCACTTGCTGCCGGTTCCGCGGGGCCGGATCCGGGTTACCGTGGAAAGGATCGCCTGCCGTACAACAGCAGTTGGATCTAGCCCGATCTCCCGTGCCCAGACTGCCCCTACACCTTTCGGCAGAAGGAGATCACGATGGGGCTACTGGACGTCGAAACGATTCGGAAGTCGTTCCCCTTCTTCGACCCGGCCGCTGACGGCTCCGGCCCACCGGTCTACCTGGACAGCGCGGCGACCACGCAGAAACCCGCGGCGGTGCTGGACCAGCTCAACGCCTACTACACACGTTCCAACGCCAACGTCCACCGCGGCGTCTACCGCCTCGCGGTCGAGGCCACCGAGCTGTACGAGGGTGCCCGCAGCAAGGTGGCCGCCTTCGTCGGCGCGCGGCGCAGCGAGGAGATCGTGTTCACGAAGAACGCGACGGAAGCCGTCAACCTGCTGTCCTACTCGCTCATGTGGGCCGCCGACGAGCACCGCGTCGGCCCCGGCGACGAGATCGTCGTGACCGAGATGGAACACCACTCGAACCTCATCCCGTGGCGGCTGCTCGCCGAGCGGGTCGGCGCGAAGATCAGCTATCTGGGCATCACGAACGACGGCCGCCTCGACCTGTCCGCACTCGAAGAGCGGGTGACCGAGCGCACCAAGCTGGTCGCCGTCGTCCACGCCTCCAACATCCTCGGCACCATCAACCCCATCGCGCCCATCGCCGCCCGCGCCGCCGAGGTGGGCGCGCTGCTCGTCGTCGACGCCGCCCAGTCGGTGCCGCACCTGGGCATCGACGTGAACGCGCTCGGAGCCGACTTCGTCACGTTCTCCGGGCACAAGATGTGCGGGCCCACCGGCATCGGGGTCCTGTGGGGCAAGTACGACCTGCTCGCCGAACTGCCGCCCTTCCTCGGCGGCGGCGAGATGATCGAGACCGTCACCGTGGACGCCATGGCCTACGCGCCGCCGCCCCTGCGCTTCGAGGCGGGTACGCCACCGGTCGCCCAGGCCGTCGGGCTCGGCGCCGCCTGCGACTACCTCGACTCCCTCGGCATGGACGCCATCGCCGCCCACGACCAGGCCCTCATCGAGTACGCGCTCGACCGGCTCGGCCAGGTCCCCGGCATCCGCTTCATCGGCCCGGAGAACACCGCCGACCGGCTGCCGCTCATGTCCTTCGTCCTGGACGGCGTACCGCTCCAGCAGGTCAGGACCGCCCTCGACCAGGCCGGCATCGCCGTACGCTCCGGACACCACTGCGCCCAGCTGGCCTGCAGCCGCTTCGGCATCCCCGCCGCCGTGCGCGCCTCGTTCTACCTGTACAACACCCCCGCCGAGGTCGACTTCCTGGCCGACACCCTGGAGCGCACCCGCTCCACCACCACCGTCTACGCCACCCCGCCCGAGCTGACCGACACCCGCCCCGTCCGCCCGTACAAGGAGATCCTCATGCCAGGGATCTTCGAACCGTGGGGCCACGCGCTCGTCGGCGCCCTCGCCCCCGCGCCCGGCGCACGGGCCCTCGACGTCGGCACCGGCCCCGGTACGGTCGCCCGCCTCCTGGCCGCCGCCGTGGGACCCACGGGAGCCGTCGTCGGCACCGACATCAGCGCCGGCATGCTCGCCCTCGCCAAGGAGGAGCCGTCCGCGCCGGGCAGCGCCGCCATCCAGTACGTCGAGTGCGGCGCCGCGCCCCTCCACGTCTCCGACGAGGCGTTCGACCTGGTCACCATGCAGCAGGTGCTCCAGTACGTCCCCGACCGCCGGGCCGCCGTCGCCGAACTGCGCCGCGCGCTGCGGCCGGGGGCGCGTCTCGCGATCGCCACCTGGCTGCCCCTGGACCGCAACCCGCTCTTCGAGGCCCTGCACGCCGCGCTCACCTCCGTGCTGGGGCGGGAGGCGGCGGCGCAGTTCGAGGAACCGTGGTCGCTGAGCGGGGAGGAGGTCGCCGACCTGGTGGCCTTCGCCGGGTTCGGGCAGGTGCGGCTGGACCGGTGGACGGTGCCGGTCACCGTGGCAGGTGGGGCTGAGGCGCTGTCGTGCCTGTACTCGTTCTCGGCTGTGGGGCCCGAGGTGGCCGGGCTGGGGGGCGAGCGGCGTACCGCCCTGCTGGACGCGGTCCGCGCCAACCTCGCCGACCGCACCGACGCCGACGGCGTCCACGCGCTGACGGCGTCGAGCGTGGTGACGGCCACAGCCATCTGACGGTTCGCCGGCCTTCGTGCGCTCGCCGGCGCCGGTCTGGAAGGCGGCTCGCGGGTGAGAACCCGCACCGCCACCAGACCGGCCGGAAACAACGCCACCGCCACCCCGGCCCAGAGCCCCGCCGGGCCCTCGACGCCTTCACCGCTGCCCCAGGCCCATGCCTACACGAGCCCGATGGGGCCAAAGCGCCGGCCCGAGCGGTGCGACAGTGTGACGCTGAGGGCGCGATCCCGAGGGGGTGCGAGCCTCGGGGTGACCAAAACTGCGGCCTGGGTCGCCCGAAAGCTGTGAGCCTGGGGTGCCAAGTTGTGAGCCCGCAACGCGCAAAGAGGTGAGCC
Organism: Nonomuraea sp. NPDC050394; assembly: GCF_044459065.1. NCBI lineage: Bacteria > Bacillati > Actinomycetota > Actinomycetes > Streptosporangiales > Streptosporangiaceae > Nonomuraea > Nonomuraea sp. NPDC050394. The sequence continues at coordinate 68,522 of NZ_JBITIO010000013.1, forward strand.
AGGGGGTGTGAGGGAGGCGGGCGGCCAGGTGGAGTCGGGTCAGGCGGGGCTGCGGGCAGTCAGGGCGAAGCGGTGGGCGGTGGCGGTCAGCGGATGGCCGACGCTCATCTGGTCGTGGAGCTCACGGAGGCGGTCGCCGTACCGGATGACGTCGAAGTCGGGAACGTGCCACGGTGTGATCCGCAGAAACAACACCAGCGCCCCCACGTCGTGGAACGTGGACGCCACCAGAGCCTCGTCCCGCCAGGAGACCTCGAACCCTTCCGCGGCCAGCTCCTCGACGGCGCCGGCGAGATCCCACTCCGCGTACTCGTGCTCCGGCGCGCCCAGCACCCGGTTGATCTCCGCGAGGTCCCGCCCGCCGACCTGCTGAGTGATGAACGTCCCCCCGGGCTTGAGCACCCGCCGCAACTCGGCGGGATCGTAGGACTCATGCCGGCTGACGATCAGCTCGAACGCCCCGTCGGGAAGCGGCAGCCGATCATCATCGCCCACCTCCACCACCTCGACCCCCAGCGGCTCCAGCCGTTTCCTGGCCACCGGAACATTGGGTGCGTATCCCTCGGTGGCCGCCGTCCGGGCGGGCAGCGGAGCGAACGAGGCCAGCACCTCGCCCCCGCCCGTCCCAAGATCCAGCAGCGTCCCCGTGTACGGCAGGCGCCCCCGCACCAGCTCCTCGTAGTCCCAGGGCAGAGCCGTGGAGTCCTCGACCATCCGCCCCCGCAACACCCCGAAGTCCCAGCCCTCGAAGGGCATGGTCAGCCCTTGCGCGATCAGCTCGTCATATTCCACCACCCGATCCTCCCACCCGGCGCTGTGGGCGGATGAGGAGTGGTGAAGGAGGGTGGGTGGCGTGGCTACCACTCGGTCGGTAGGTGTGGCGATGCGTTGGGCCGGGGCGGTCGTGCAATGCGATACGGCGGGGGTGTGGCGGGGCGTCAGGGGTGGAGGAGGCGGGTGGTCAGAGTTGGCGGATGGGGGTGTTGGACAGGTAGGCGTGGATGTCTTCCACTGCCTCACCGAAGTACGTCCTGTAGTTGGCCCGGGTGACGTAGCCCAGGTGCGGGGTGGCCAGGACGTTGGGGAGGGTGCGGAACGGGTGGTCGTGGGGGAGGGGCTCGGTGTCGAAGACGTCCAGGGCGGCGCCGGCTATGCGGCCCTCTCGCAGCGCGGTGATCAGGGCGTCCTGGTCCACGATGGCGGCCCGGGAGGTGTTGACGAGGTAGGACGTGGGGGCGCATGCGGGCCAGGTCGGGGCCTGAGATCAGCGAGCGGGTCCGTGGGCTCAGGACGACGTGGATGGAGACGATGTCGGCGGTCTCCAGGAGGGCCTGTTTGGAGGTGGCCGGCTGGACGCCGCACGCCGCTGCCCGCTCTGGCGTCAGGTTCTCACTCCAGGCGGTGACGTTCATGCCGAACGCCCGCCCCACCCGGGCCACCTGCGTGCCGATCTTGCCGAGGCCGATCACGCCGAGTGTGCCGCCGTGGAGGTCCGTGCCGATCGTCTGCTGCCAGGGGCCGTTGGCGCGCATCGACGCCGACTCCACGGCCGTCTGGCGGGCCAGGCCGAGGATGAGGGCCCAGGTGAGTTCGGCGGGCGGGGTGGAAGCGCTGGCGGTGCCGCAGACGGTGACGCCGTGTTCGCGGGCGGCGGCCAGGTCGATGGAAGCGTTGCGCATGCCGGAGGTGACCAGCAGGCGCAGGTTCGGGAGGCGGGCGAACAGGGAGGCGGGGAACGGCGTGCGTTCGCGCATGATGACGACGACCTCGCAGTCGGCGATGGCGGCGACCAGGTCGTCATGGCCGGCGAAGCGTTCCCGGTAGGTCCGGACGGACAGGCCCGACCAGTCGGCGAGAGTCAGGGCGACGCCCTGGTAGTCGTCCAGCACCGCGCATGTAACCACGCCGCGCAAGGTACCAGGCGGGTTCTGTCCTCCGGGATCCGGCTCGGATTTTCCGTGAGGTTTGGTCTTGATTCGCCTACGCGCAATGTGAAATTTTACATATCACATTACCCACCCCCCAACTCAGGAGTATGCGATGCGAGTCGCAGGATCCTTACTCGTGGCGGCCGGGCTCGTGCTCGGCGGCCTCGCCGTACCGGCCAACGCCCAGACGCCCGCCCCGCAGACCGTCACCCAGCGAACGGACCTCACCCCCCGAACGGACCTCACCCCCCGCACGGACCTCGCCTCCCGCACGGAGCCCGTCTCCCGCACCGACCCGGCACCCCGTCCGGCCACGGAAGCCACCGAAGCCCGGCACCAGCAGGACGAACCCCTCAAGGCCGATGTCCGGCCGCCCCTCCCGGCCACCACGGACCAGCTCAAGCAGGACTACGACGAGCCCGCCAGGCAGCAGAGGTCGCTGGCCGCCTGCGAGGTCGAGGGCCGCACCGGAGCCGCCCTCGTCACCGCCGTCAAGGCCGCCGACATGAGCTGTCTCAACGGGCTCTTCTCGCTCACCGGCTCCCGGGCCCGCGCGGCCTTCCAGGAGCCGCAGATGGTGACGGTCGCGAACGCCCTGCGCGACACCGCCGCCGCCTACCCCGGCGACAACAGCACCAAGACGCTCCAGCTCGTCCTGTACCTGCGCGCCGGCTACTACGTGCAGTGGTACTACCCGCAGGACGTCGGCCAGTACGGCGCCGCGCTCAGGACCGCCATCCGCGGCGGGCTGGACGCCTTCCACAACAACTCCCGATCGGGCACGGTCAGCGACGCCAACGGCGAGGTGCTCGGCGAGGCCGTCATCCTGATCGACAGCGCCCAGGAGAACGCCCGCTACCTCCCCGTCGTACGCCGCCTGCTGACCGCCTACAACAGCACTTACGACGCCTCGTGGTCCATGGTGAACGCGGTCAACAGCGTCTACACCGTCCTGTTCCGCGGCCACCAGCTGCCGGCGTTCGTCACCGCCGTTCAGAACGACCCCAGCACGCTGACCACGCTGCGCGACTTCGCCGTCAGGCACCTGAACCTGCTGAGCACCGAGCGCGCCTACCTGACCGGCAACGCCGGCCGCGAGCTGGCCCGCTTCGTGCAGCACGCCCAGCTCAAGGCGACGGTCCGCCCGATGCTGCGCGACCTGCTGCAGCGCTCGCGGATCACCGGCCCGACCGCCAAGCTCTGGGTGGGCGTGGCCGAGATGGCCGACTTCTACGACCGCGCCAACTGCGCCTTCTACGACACCTGCGATCTGCAGAACCGCCTGACCGCCGCCGCCCTGCCCGTGCGGCACACGTGCGGCCCCACGCTCAGGATCCGCGCCCAGCAGATGACCGCGGCCGAACTGAGCGGCACCTGCTCCAGCCTGAGCGGCCAGGACGCCTACTTCCACAACCTGGCCGCCGACAACGGCCCGGTCGCCGGTGACAACAACACGACGCTGGAGGTCAACGCCTTCGACTCCAGCGACGACTACCAGACCTACGCCGGCGCCATCTTCGGCATCGACACCAACAACGGCGGCATGTACCTGGAGGGCGACCCGTCGGCCGCCGGGAACCTGCCCAGGTTCATCGCCTACGAGGCCGAGTGGCTGCGCCCGGCGTTCCACATCTGGAACCTCAACCACGAGTACACGCACTACCTCGACGGCCGCTTCAACATGCACGGCGACTTCGGGGCAGGCGTGAGCACGCCGACGATCTGGTGGATCGAGGGCTTCGCCGAGTACGTCTCCTACGGCTACCGCCGCCTGGTGTACGACGCCGCGATCGAGGAGGCGGCCAAGCGCACGTACCAGCTGAGCACGCTCTTCGACACCACCTACGACCACGACACCCAGCGCGTCTACCGGTGGGGCTACCTCGCGGTCCGCTACATGTTCGAAAAGCACCGCGCGGACGTCAACACCGTCCTCGGCCACTACCGCAGCGGCAACTGGAACGCCGCCCGCACCCACCTCAGATCACTGAATTACAACGCCGGCTTCGACACCTGGTTGACGGCCTGCGCGGCCGGAGCCTGTGGCGGTGACACCGGCGAGCCGCCGGTGCCGGAGTGCACCGGCTCGGACGCGCGGGCGCTCGGCCAGAACTGCCGCCGCAGCGGCCTGTCGGCCACCCAGGGCAACTACGCCTACCTGTACATCCTCATCCCGCCCGGTACGGCGAAGCTCGCCATCAAGAGCGACGCCGGCACCGGTGACGCCGACCTCTACTACAGCTCCTCGTCGTGGGCCACGACCGGCTCCCACACCCAGCGGGCGACCGGCGCCGGCAACGCGCACACGCTCACCGTCACCAACCCGCCCGCGGGTTACCACTACATCAGCCTCCATGGCTCCGCCGCCTTCACCGGAGCGGCGGTGACCACAAGCTTCTAGAAGTAGCGCGACGTGAGGTCCCCGGTGGGCCACGAGCTCACCGGGACCTTGTTCATCTGCTCGGAGAACCCGTCGAAGTCGGGCGAGCCCTGCTCCTCGCGCCGGTTGAAGCAGGCGGCGTAGCTGAAGCCGTTCTGGATCCGGCACAGGTAGGTGTAGGTGCCCGGCATCGAGCCGTTGTGCCAGGTGTTGATGTTCCCGGGCACCTGGCGCACCCAGATGCCGCCGCCGTACCAGGAGCCGAACTCGTTGACCCCGGTCTCCGGCTTGGCGATGAGCCTGGCGATCGACGCCGAGCTGAGCACCTTGCCGGGCCGGTCCATGGCCAGCGTCCAGCGCACGAGGTCGACGGCGGACGCCAGCCAGCCGCCGTTGGCGTCCTGGTTGGGCATGTTGAACCCGCCGTAAGGGTAGGGCAGGACCTTGCCCGAGGCGTCCACGACGCTCTTGTTGGTGTACTTCGACTCGTAGATCGCCTCGCCGGGGAAGGCCTCGGCGCGCAGGCTGCGCCCGAGCCGCATCCGGGTGATGCCGAGCGGCGCGAGGAGCTTGGAGCGTACGTACGACTCGTAGGACTGGCCGGAGACCTTGGCGATGATCCGGCCCAGCAGCATGTAGCCGTAGTTGCTGTAGACCATCTTGGTGCCGGGGTCGTGGTCGAGGCGGCGCTGCGAGCCGTACCTCATGATCTCGGCGTGCCCGATCGGCAGCGGCACGTCGAGGGCGGCGGCGATCGTGTGGTCCAGCCAGAGCGGGTCCTTGGAGACGTCGCGGTCCCAGCCGCCCAGGTGGTGGATGAGCCGGAGCACGGTGACCTGGGCCAGCCGCGGGTCGGTGGTGGTGGACAGGCCGAGCAGCGGCGCGACCTTCGCCGACAGGGTGAGCTTGCCGTCCTGGACCAGCCGCATGATCGCGGCGGCGGTGATGTTCTTGCTGAGGCTCGCGATGCGCATCGGCGACGTCGGCGTGATCGCGGGCACCGCGCGGGAGCCGTCGTTGTAGCGGTAGGCCCGCGCCAGCACGATCCGGCCGTTCTTCATGATCGCGAGCTGGGACTGCGAGATGTTGCGGTCCTTGACGAACTTCTTCATCAGGTTGTCGAACCCGGCCAGCTGTGACGGGGCGACGCCGTTCGCCTCGACGACGGGCACGGGCGCGGCCTGCGCGGGGCGGGTGACGAGCGCGGCGGCGGGCAGCAGTCCCGCGCCGGTCTTGAGCAGGGTCCGGCGGCTGACGGTCATCGGGTGGGATCTCCTAGGGGTACGACGGGTCAGCTGCGCCCCGGCCTCGGCCGGGTAGTCTCACAGGTGACCCCCGAGTCACATCCGTCTCAATGAGGTCCGTATATTACGGACCTTTCCGGATGTCTCGCACACCCGGGGTCTCCCGTCGGCCTGGGGCGAGCGCAATGGCCCAGGCAAGACACCCTAAAATAGGCCTGTTTGAAATGAACTTTCTGGCGTGGGCGTTATATCGCGATGAAGGAGGATGACGCATGACGACGGCTGCTCTGCAGACTGTTTTGACCGTTCCTGAGCGCTTCCAGGGTCCCCAGGGGATCGTCAACGGAGGCTGGCTGGCCGGTACGGTCGCCGAAGCTCTGGGAGGCCGAGGCAACGCCGTCGAGGTCACCCTCCACGCCCCCACCCCCGTGGAGACCGAACTGCGCCTGGAGCACGTGGCCAACACCGCATCGCTCTACCACGGCGACAAGCTGCTGGTCGAGGCCATCCCCGTGCACGAGGACCTGAAGGCCCCCGAGTACGTGCGCTTCGCCGACGCCGCCCGCGCCGAGGCCGCATTCCCCGGCTGGCAGGGCCACGCCTTCCCCGAGTGCTTCGTCTGCGGCCTGCGCGCCCCCGGCGACGGCCTACGGATCTACCCCGGCCCGGTCGAGGGCACCGGCCTGGTGGCGGCCGGTTGGCGGGTGCCCTACAACGTCGCCGGTGCCGACGGCGTGCCCGACGCCATCGTCGGCGCCGCCCTCGACTGCGTCACCGGCTGGGCGCACTTCGGCCCCGGCGAGTCGGCCCTGCTCGGGCGGCTGGCCGTACAGATCCACCGCCGGGTCTACCCCGACGGCACCTACTCGGTCGTCGGCCGCGCCACCGGCCGCGAGGGCCGCAAGCTCTTCGGTGAGAGCGCCATCTACGACGGCGACGGCACCCTGGTCGCCGCCGCGCGCGCCACCTGGATCGCTCCACGCTGACCCGTCAAGGGGTACGGCCCGGCCGTACTCCTGACAGGCGGGCCGCCACCAGCGCCGCGCACCGCTCGTCGAACATGATCGTGTAGTGGTTGCAGCCGGGCACCAGCTCGTCGCGCAGTCCCGGCACCCGCTGCGCCCAGTGCGCGGCCAGCGGGCCGGGCAGCATCCCGACCTCCTGGTCGAGCAGCCCGCGCGGCGCCCGCAGCAACGTCACCGGCGCCTCGATCGCGGCCAGCGCCGACCCGATCTCCGCCCCCTTGAGCCGCATCCACCGGCCGTCCTCGCGCACCGCCGTACCGACGGCCCGTGAGCGCAGCGCCCCCTCGGGCCCGGTCAGGTCATAGCGGACGTACTCCTCGGCCGCCGGCGTCCAGCGGCCGGCGAAGGCCGGATGCGCCTGAAAGAAGGCCACATAGTCGTCCGCCGACGGGAACGTCTGGCTCAGCCGGGCGATCGCCGGGCCGAGCGTGGCCTCGATCTCGGCGTCCACGTCCGCCCCCGGCGCCGGCGGCGGGAACGGCAGCCCGCCGTCCACCAGGACCACCCGCTCGAACGGGCGCCTTGCCGCCGCCAGCACCGCCACGTACGCGCCCATCGAATGCCCGGTCAGCACCGCGCCGGGGCCGGCGCCCACGTGCCCGGCCACCCGCAGCACGTCCTCGGCGTGCCGGTCCAGCCCGTAGGGGCCAGGCAGGTCCGCGCTGTGGCCGCGCCCGCGCAGGTCCATGGCGACCAGCGACCAGTCGTGCGGCAGGTGCGCGGCCACCGCGTTCCACGCCATCAGCGAGGCGGTGATGCCGTGCACCGCGACGATCAGTTTCGGCCCGGATCCGAAGACCGCGAACCGCATGCCGTCCACCTCGTCGTATCGCATGACGAGATCCTAGGAGCAGCCTTTCGTGTAGGGGAGTCCCGGATTCACGTAGGTCCGCCATTCGGCCTCGCTGAGCGAGCGGCCCGTGCGTGCGCAGACGGCGGCGGCGACCTTGGCGGGGGCGACCGGGTGCTCGTTCAGGTGGCCGTCGCGGTCCAGCGTCAGCAGGGTGGAGCCGTCGGCGCTGAAGGCCAGCGAGAGCACCTCGCGCACCTGCGGGTCCATGGCGCCGCCGATGTCGCGCAGCGTCGCGAGCTCGGTGCCGCTGACCGGCTCGTACAGGCGGATCCTGCCGTCGGCGGTGGTCCAGGCCGCGACCACGTCCTCGCGGGGCGAGCGTGCGCTGATCGTGCCGACGCCGGTGGAGACCGCGCCCGTACGCCGCCAGGTGGCCAGGTCCCAGCCGGTCATGCGCTCGCGGGAGTCGATGACGAACAGGGTGCCGCCGGCGCGGTCGAAGTGCAGGCCGGCGACGGTGCTGTCCCTGCCGCTGCCGCCGAACGGCGGGCCGGTCGGGTTGCCGGTGGCGACGTCCATGACCGTCACCTGCCGCCCGCCCACGGCCAGCCGCCGGCCGTCGGGGGAGAAGGTCGTGAGCGGCTGGCCGTCGTGCCTGAACCGCCACAGCATCCGGCGGGCTCGCCAGTCCCAGACCTGGACCAGATAGTCATCTTTCCGCTTGAACCCCGGCGAGGTCATCGACAGGGCGAGCAGGGCACCGTCCGGGCTGATGGAGACCAGCTCCGGTCCCAGCTTCTCGTCCGGGGTGAAGGTGTGGACCGTGCCGTCCTCCACCACGGTCACCCGGCGGCTTTCCCGATCGATGCTGACCATCAGGCGGCCGTCCGGGCTGAAATGGGCCGACTCCAGCTCCAGCGCCCCGCCCTCTGACCCGCCGTCGGACACGCGCCGGATCCGCACGCCGTCGGCCAGGCCGCCGATCGCCATCCTGGCGCCGCCCGGCGCCAGTTGCCCCACCTCCAGCGGGTTGACCGGCCTGCCGCGCAGGTCGGCGACGTCGAGCGAGAAGACCTGGTCGGCCTGAAGGTAGCGGAAGGTCGTGCCGTCGAAGCCGCCGCTCGGCCGCGACGCCTCCTCCGCCTCGCCCCTGACCGGCACCGAGGCGAGCAACTGGGTGTCGGACATCCGCCAGAACTGGATGGTCTCCTCCGCCATGGTGGCCACCAGCCGCCCGTCGCCGCCGAAGACCGGGGCGCCCATGTTCCAGACGCCCTGCGTGCCGGCGCCGTCGAGGTCGCCGAGTTCCTCCACGCGCCCGCGCCCGGTCAGCCGCACACGATCCGGGTTCGGGACGCCGACCTCCTCGGCCCGCCAGAGCCCGTCCTGGCTGAAGGCCATGCCGTCGCGCACGCGCGAAGGACTGGTCGCGCCCGTGCGCAGATCCCACCGCGTGCCTCCGTCCGCGTCGGTCACCACGGGCGAGTCCTCCGTGGGGAAGACCACGCCGACCCACCCGTAGACGACGTCGAACGGCCTGGCGAAGGTCACGCTCCGGATCGGCCGGCCCGTGCGCGTCTCCCACGCGCGGGCGCGTCCGGCCGTCACCACCAGGAGCGTGCGCCCGGACGGCGACAGCTCCACCGCGCCCATCAGTTCGCCCTTGAGCCCGAGCCGGCGTACCCCGCCGGCGCGCCGCCCCGTCCGCAGGTCCCACAACCGGGCCTCGTCGTCGCCGACGCTCACCAGCCAGCGGCCGTTCGCGCTGATGGCCCGCATCGTGTCCGGGCTGGTCGCGGGATCACGGAACATGCCGGTCTCCCGCTGGTTGGCGGAGACCGTCAGCTCCGCCCGCGTGCGCGGCGTCTGGTCCAGCTTCCACGCCGTCGCGCTGAACAGCGCCGCCAGCATCGGATCGGCGCGCCGGGTCGAGGCGGCGAGCGTGGCCAGCCGGTCCGCCTCCGACCTGCGTAACTGCCCGGCGATCTGCTCGGCCCGCTCGTCGGCCAGCCGCCCCTGGTGGATCGCCAGCCCCCCGGCCACCAGCGCGGCCACCAGCAGCCCCGCCAGGCTCAGCACGGCCAGCCGCGAGCGCCTGGCCCGGCTGCGCGACAGCCGCGCGGCCGCCTCCAGGAAGTCGCGCTCGGCCGTGGACAGCGTGATGTTCCTGCGCGCGGTGGCCGCCCACCGCAGGGCGTTCTCCAGGCTGCTGCCCTGGAACAGGTCGCCGTCCCTGCGCCCCGCCGCCTCCCACCGGCTCGCCGCGGCGAGGATCTCCCGGTGTACGGCCAGGCCGTCGCGGTTGGCCTCGATCCAGCGCCGGTAGCGCGGCCAGGCGTGGGGGAGCGCCGGGCGGGCCAGCGTCACCTCGTCGTCCGTCCTGGTCAGGAGGTAGGCGAAGACCTCCAGCAGGCGCTTGGCCGCTGCCGCCTCGGGCAGGGGGCGGCCGTGGAGGATCTCGGCCAGGGCGGCCCGCCGTACCGTGAGCTCGCCGCGCGCGCCGACCGTGACCAGCCGCAGGAACACCTCGGGCGCCAGTTCCCGCACGGCCGGATCGAGGAGGCCGTAGGTCTCCTCGGCGAGCGTGCCCAGAGCGGGGTCGTCGGCCTCCGCGCCCATCCGCGCCGCCTCGCGCCCGCCCGCGGCCAGCAGGCGCCCGGTGTCGAAGCCGTCCGCGTCCGGCGGCCGCCTGAGGCCGGGCCCGCCGCGGCTCAGGTGCGCGGCGTCGAGCCGGGTGTCACCGCTGACCAGCGCGAGCAGCAACTCCCGGGCGCTCGGGCGCTCGGCCGGGTCCCTTCTCATCGCCGCCTCGGCCATCGGGCGCAGCGAGCCGGGCAGCACGCTCAGGTCGGGCGTGGACGACAGCACGCGGTGCATGATGGCGCCCAGGCTGTCGGCCTCGTACGGATCGGCGCCGGTGGCGGAGAAGACGAGGACGCCGGCCCACGCGAACACGTCCGCCGGAGCTCCCGCCCGCTGCCCGGTGAACACCTCGGGCGCCATGTAGGCGGGCGTCCCGGTCACCAGCCCCGTCGTCGTGAGTGACATCTCGGCGGTCCTGGCGATGCCGAAGTCGATCAGCCGGGGCCCGTCGGGCCCGAGCAGCACGTTGTCGGGCTTGAGGTCGCGGTGCACCACCCCGGCGTCGTGGATCGCGGTCAGCGCGGTGGCGATCGCCGTGGCCAGCCGGTGCAGGTCCCCGCCCGCGAACCGGCGCCCGCCGGCGACCGCCGCCCGCAGGCTCGGCCCCTCGACGTACTCACTCACGATGTACGGCCGCGGCCCCTCCAGATCGGCCCCGACCACCTCGGCGATGCAGAAGGACGCCACCCGCTGGGCCGCCTCCGCCTCCCTGACCAGCTGGGCGGTCTGGTCACCGTGCAGCACCTTGACCGCGACCCGGCGGCCGTCCTCGCCGTACCCCTCGTAGACGACGCCCTGCCCGCCCGCGCCCAGCCGCCCCGCCAGCCAGTACGTGCCGAGCCGCTGCGGGTCCCCGTCGATCAGCTTCCCCATGGCCAGTTGGATGCGGCTGAGCAGGGGAAGGTTGCCGGTAAATTACGCAATATGCGGATTACCGTCATCGAACACGAGGCCGACGCGCCCCTCGGGTACTTCGCCGCCTGGCTCGGCCTGCCCTGTGACATCGTCCGCCCCTACCTCGGTGACCCGATCCCCGTCAGCGCCGCCGACGGCCTCATCGTGCTCGGCGGCGAGATGGCCGCCTGGGAGGACGAGGCCCATCCCTGGCTGCCCGCCACCCGCGACCTGATCCGCCGCTCGGTCGCCGGGCAGACCCCGGTGCTCGGCATCTGCCTGGGCGCCCAGCTCATGACGCTGGCCTGCGGCGGAACGGTCGAACGCGGCGCCGCCGGCCTGGAGATCGGGGCCTGCCGGGTGACCCTCCTCCCCGTCGCCGACCCTCTACTGTCCGGCTCCGGCCTGGCGGGGACGGTCCCCGCCGCGCAGTTCCACCGGGACGCCATGACCACCCTGCCGGAGGGCGCGACGCTGCTCATGACCGGCGAGCGCTACCCCCACCAGGCCTACCGGCTGGGCGCGAAGGCGTGGGCGGTGCAGTTCCACCCCGAGGTCACCCCGGAGATCTTCGACCGCTGGATCGCCGCCTCCGGGCAGGACCAGAACCTGGCTACGGAGGTGAAGGCCGCCGACGCGGCCCTGGTCGCGACCTGGCGGCCCGTCGCCGAAGCCTTCGCCGCCGTCGTCAGAACCAGCGGTCGTCCTTCCGGGGCCGCCGCGGCCGGGTGAGCAGGTGGGCCAGGACGTGGACCCCGCCCAGCACCACGGGAAAGTACAGCAGCCCCGCCGTGCTCCCGCGCACCGGAACCCCCTCGGCCTTCAACCGCCGCCACGCCCAGGCGGCGAACGGCAGCACCACCAGCGGTGAGGTCACCAGCCCCGGCGTGTAACCGCGGGTGATCGCGGCCTGGGCCAGGTGCACCAGCCCGTGCAGCCCGAACCCGGCCAGCACCGTCTGGAACAGCGGGCTGCGCCCGCCCGTACGCGCCCCGTCGGCCGCGGCGCCCGCGATCACTCCGGCCATGAGCCCGATCGCCACGTTCACGTGTCGCTGCGACATCTCCAGCCGTTCCCACGGCACCTGCGGGAACCGCTCCTCCAGCCGCTCCCGGTTGTCGCGCACCCACCCGGCCATCGTCGCGAGCTCCTCGGCGTCGTGCACCGCCCACGCCGCCAGCAGCCCCCACGTCACGGTCTTCGGAACCTGCCCCATCATCGCCCTCCCAACAAAACACAACGCACCGTTGCGTTTCACTTTAAGCGTTTCACGAGGCCACCTGTCAAGATGGGGAGGTGCCCAGGATCGAGTCCACCGCAGCCCGCCTGGCCAAGCTCGGCTTCGCCGACGGCGCCCGCGCGGCCCGCCTGGTCGCCGAACTCACCCCGGCCCCGGCCGCCGCGTCCGTCGTGGAGGAACTGCTCGACGACCTGGTGCGGGTGGCCGATCCCGACCTGGCGCTGACCTCGCTCACCCGGCTCGCCGAACGCGACCCCGCCGTCCTGGCCGCCCTCCACGCCGACCGGCCGCTGCGCGAGCGCCTGTTCGCCGTCCTCGGGGTGAGCGCGGCGCTCGGGGAACACCTGGTACGCCATCCCGGCCAGGTGGGGCTGCTGGCCGTACCGGAGCCGGGCGAGGCGCGCGCCGAGCTGCTGCGCGCGGTCGGCGCCGAGCCCGCCGCGACCGAGCCCCGCGCGAGCACGGCGACCGGCACCCTGGTGGCGCTGCGGGTCGCCTACCGCGGCCGCCTGCTCCACCTGGCCGCGCGCGACCTGACCGGGCAGGCCGCGCCGGCCGAGGTCACGGCGGAGCTGTCCGACCTGGCCGGCGCGGCGCTGGAGGCGGCGCTCGCGATCGCCCGCGCCGAGGCTCCCGACGGCCTGGACACGGTACGGCTGGCCGTCATCGGCATGGGCAAGTGCGGCGCCCGCGAGCTCAACTACATCAGCGACGTCGACGTCATCTTCGTGGCCGAGCCGCGCGACGGCGCCGACGAGACCAAGGCGCTGCGCTCCGCCACCCGGCTGGCCCAGGCGATGATGCGCGCATGCTCCGCCGCCACCTCCGAAGGCGCCCTGTGGGAGGTCGACGCCGGCCTGCGCCCGGAGGGCCGCTCCGGCCCGCTGGTACGCACGCTCGCCAGCCACCTGGCCTACTACCGCCGCTGGGCCAAGACCTGGGAGTTCCAGGCACTGCTCAAGGCCCGCCCGATCGCCGGCGACCTGGAGCTGGGCGCCTCCTACGTCGCCGCGGTGAACGACCTGGTCTGGTCGGCCGCCACCCGCGACAACTTCGTCGAGGACGTCCAGGCGATGCGCCGCCGCGTCGAGGAGCACGTACGGGCCGAGGGCGAACGGCAGATCAAGCTCGGGCCCGGCGGCCTGCGCGACATCGAGTTCGCGGTGCAACTGCTGCAGCTCGTCCACGGCCGCCTCGACCCGCTGCTGCGCCGCAAGGCCACGCTGCCCGCCCTGGCCGCGTTGTCCCGGGGCGGGTACGTCGGCCGCGAGGACGCCCGCCAGCTCGCCGAGGCCTACACGTTCCTGCGCCAGGTCGAGCACCTGCTGCAACTGCACCGGCTGCGCCGCACCCACGTCCTGCCGACCGCCGAGGAGGACCTGCGACGCCTCGGCCGCGCGCTCGGCACGCAGGTGAACCCGGTGGGCGAGTTCACCGCGCGCTGGCGCCGCCACGCCATGGAGGCCAGGCGGCTGCACGAGAAGCTGTTCTACCGGCCGCTGCTGCAGGCGGTCGCCCGGCTGCCCGAGTCGGAGGCGCGCCTTTCCACCTCGGCCGCGGCGGCCAGGCTGGAGGCGCTCGGGTATGTGGACCCCGCCGGCGCCCTGCGTCACATCGCCGCGCTGACCAGCGGAGTCTCCCGCCGCGCCGCCATCCAGCGCACGCTGCTGCCGGTGATGCTGGGCTGGTTCGCCGGCACCCCCGATCCCGACGCAGGACTGCTGGGCTTCCGCCAGGTGAGCGACAAGCTGGGCTCGACGCCGTGGTACCTGCGGCTGCTGCGCGACGAGACCGCCGTGGCCGCGCGGATGGCCCGCGTGCTGGGCACCAGCCGCTACGCGACCGGCCTGCTCACCAACGCCCCCGACGCCGTCGCGCTGCTGGGCTCCGACGACGAGCTCGCCACCCGTCCCGCCGCCGCGCTGCTCGCCGAGGCCTCCGCGGCGGTCTCCCGGCACGACGACGCCGAAGCGGCCGTGGCCGCCGTGCGCGCGCTGCGCCGCAAGGAGCTCTTCCGTACGGCCGTCGCCGACATCTCCGGCCTGATCGACATCGAACAGGTGGGCGTGGCCCTGTCGGAACTCAACGACGTCACCATCCAGGCGGCGCTCGACGCGGCCGTGGCCAAGGTCACCCTGGAACGCCGGGCCCCGCCGCCGACCCGCTTCGCGGTGATCGCGATGGGCCGGCTGGGCGGGATGGAGTGCTCCTACGCCAGCGACGCCGACGTCATGTTCGTCCATTCCCCGCTCGCGGGCCCGGATTCCCGCTCCCCGCTCGCGGGCCCGGATTCCCGCTCCCCGTCCGCGGGCGCGGAGTTCCGCTCCCCGTCCGCGGGCGCGGCGGAGCGGGAGGCGTCGGAGGCCGCGTTCGCGGTGGCCAACGAGCTGCGCCGGCTACTGGCGCTGCCCGCGCAGGACCCGCCCCTGCTGATCGACCCCGACCTGCGGCCGGAGGGCAGGCAGGGCCCGCTGGTGCGTACGCTCGCCTCCTACGCCGCCTACTACGCCCGGTGGTCCTCGCCCTGGGAGTCGCAGGCGCTGCTGCGCGCCCGCTTCTCGGCCGGGGACGCCGCGCTGGGGGCGGAGTTCACCGCGGTGGCCGACGGCCTGCGCTACCCGAAGGGCGGCATCGGCGAGGACGCCGTCAGGGAGATCCGCCGGCTCAAGGCCAGGATGGAGGCCGAGCGCCTGCCCCGCGGCGCCGACCCGGCCCTGCACACCAAGCTGGGCCGCGGTGGCCTGTCCGACGTGGAGTGGGTGGCCCAGCTGCTCCAGCTCCGGCATGCCCACGAACACCCGTCCCTGCGTACCACCCAGACGTTGCGCACGTTGCGCGCGGCGGTGGAGGAGGGCCTGCTCGACGCGGCCGACGAGGCGGTGCTGGGCGAGGCGTGGCGGGCCGCCTCCCGCATCCGGGACGCCATCATGCTCGTCAAGGGCCGTCCGGGTGACAGCCTCCCGGCCGGAGCCCCGGAACGCCGCCTCATCGCCCGCACTCTCGGCTACCCGCCGGACGGCTCCGAGGACCTCCTGGACGACTACCGCCGGGTCACCCGCCGCGCCCGCCAGGTGGTGGAACGCGTCTTCTACGGCTCCTGAGCCGGGATGACGTTTGTCAGGCGGGATCGATGACGGAGGAGTCTGCACCCGCCCCGGGGAAGGCGACACACTCGGGGCATGACGCTGAGCATCGCCGAGGAGTTCGTACTTCTCGCACACGGGGACGAGGACGGCAAGCCGTTGGTCAAGGAGGAGCGGGTCAAGCTCATCCTCGTCGCGGCGCTGATGGCGGAGCTCGCGCTCAGGGAGCGGATCGAGCTCGACGAGGACGGCGGCGTCCTGCTGCTGGAGGGCGCGCCGACCGGCGACGCCGCCCTGGACGCGATGCTGGCCAGGATCGGCGAGGTCGAGACCACGCTCCTTCCGCGCACGTGGTTCGCCAGGCTGCACGCCGGGCAGGACCCGGCCCCGATCCTGGAAAGCCTGGCCCGGACCGGTGCGCTGCGGGCCGAGCGGCGCAGGAGCTTCGGAGTGTTCACCAGCACCCGCTACCCGCAGGGCGACCCCGCCTTCGAGCAGGAGGTACGGGCGCGGATCCAGGCGGGGCTCGACGGCGCTCAGGTCACTCCCCGCACCGCCGCGGTGCTGGCCCTGGTGTACGCCGCGCGCCTGCTGCCCCGGTTGTTCCCCGGCGCCGACACCGCGCGGGCCGACGAGCTCGTCGCCGGCGACTGGGTCGGCCAGGAACTCCTCGCCTACTACGGCGGCGCCACCAAGGGCGACGTGGCCACGACGGCGTTCAACACGGTCTTCGGAGACGGCGCGCTCTAGGGACGGCTCAGCCGGTAGAGGACGGTACGGCGGAGCGGGCTGCCCTCGGGGACGTTCGGGTGGTCGAAGTCGTCGGCGGGGTCGCGGGTCATGCCCAGGCGTTCCATGACGGCGCGCGAGCGGACGTTGCGCACGGCGGTCATCGAGACGATCTCCGCCAGGTTCAGCTCGGCGAAGCCGCGGGCCAGCGCCGCCCTGGCCGCCTCGGTGGCGTACCCGTGGCCCCAGGCGGACCTGGTCAGCCGCCAGCCGATCTCGACGGCCGGGGTGAAATGGGCGGGAAAGTCCCAGTAGATCAGCCCGGTGAAGCCGACGAACTCCCCGCCTTCCCGCACCTCAAGCGCCCACAGCCCGTAGCCGTCGCGCTCGAAGCCCCTCTCCATGCGGTCGATCATCATGTCGCTCTGCGCACGCGTCAGCCGGGCAGGGAAGTGCTCCATCACCTCCGGGTCGGCGTTCATGGCGGCGAACGGCTCGCGGTCCTCCTCGCGCCAGCGGCGCATGATCAGTCGCTCGGTCTCCATCCTGTCAACGATAGGACGAAAGCCCCGCCTCCACAGCCTCCCGCTCATCGTGCAGAAGCCCGTGCACGGCCTCCTGGAGGGCGAAGGTCGCGGCATAGGCGCGCGCCCGTTCCGCGAGATCGGGAAACCGAACGGCCAGCCGCCGCCTGACCGGCTCAGGCGAGGAGACCGACAGCGCCGCGAAGTCGACCGCCGGATCGCCGGGTCCCGCCTCGTCCCAGTCGAGGACGCCGCTCACCCGGCCGTTCTCGATCAGGACGTTGGCGCCGCCCAGGTCGCCGTGGACGAACCCGGTCGGGGCGCTCGCGGCGGTCTCGGCGGCCGC
Source organism: Nonomuraea sp. NPDC050394 (assembly GCF_044459065.1). Taxonomy (NCBI): domain Bacteria; kingdom Bacillati; phylum Actinomycetota; class Actinomycetes; order Streptosporangiales; family Streptosporangiaceae; genus Nonomuraea; species Nonomuraea sp. NPDC050394. The sequence goes on from NZ_JBITIO010000013.1 coordinate 85,351, forward strand.
GGTGACCTCGGCCAGCGCCCTTCGGCCCGCCTCGGGGGACAGCAGGGGGACGACGCGGTGCCGTACCTCGGTGGCGAGGGTCCGCCACTCCGTGCGCCAGGACGTGGCGCCGTCGTGCGGGATGGCGGCCAGGCGCACCAGGAGCGCGGCGAGCGCGTCCGGCTTCACGGGCGTCAGCTCCGACAGCGGCGCGCCCGGCAGCAGGCGGGTCACCAGGCAGCCGGCGCGCACGAGCACCACCTCGGGAGCGGGCAGGCCGTGGGCGCGCGCCAGGCGCACCCGATCGGCGAGCGGCTCCACCGGCGCGCCGTGGCGGGGAAAGCGCCAGGCCAGCCCGGCGTCGTCGTCGAGCACCACGTCGGCGTGCTCGCCGCGCACCAGACGCAGGCCGTCGGGGGTACGGCCCATCGCGCGGGCGTAGTCCTCGATCAAGGTCGTCCTCACTCCCGGTAGTGAGGACGACCTTATCGGCGGCCCTTGATCCCGGTGACGCGGCGGAGCAGATCCCACCAGAACGGCGCCCCGAACAGCAGCGCCACGTAGGTCAGCAGGTAGCCGGGCCAGTGGCTGAGCGTGGTGAGGCGCTCCCACCACACGCCGCCGTTCCAGTGGACGCTGGGGTCGCCGTCGGCGGGGATGGTGACACTCATGATCGCGTTGTCGAAGATCTTCACCAGGGCGGGCGAGCTGAGGGTCTCGGTGAGGCAGTCGGTGAGCTGGATGTTCCCGGTGCACTTGGCCTTGAGCTCGTTGACGGTGGCCGGGTCGCCGGCGGCCACCGCGGCCACGCCGGTGCGCAGCGCGTTGTCGCGCAGCAGCGTCTTGGCGTACTCCAGGCCGTCCATGCTGAACAGCAGCGTCACCACCAGCCCGAGCGCGGCCATGACCCACTTCACGTAGCGCTTGTACAGCATCGACAGGCGCTGCATCTCGCCGTCGAACCAGGTCTCGACGCCCTGCCTGAAGCGGTCGAGGTCGCGCTGGGCGCCCTCCCAGACGCCCATCAGGTGGCCGTACAGCGGGCTCTTCATCGCCTTGAGCTTGGCCAGCCAGCCTTCGACGCCGTTGGGGTCGGTGGCCGCCAGCTCCATCAGCGCCACGGCGAAGCGGGCGGGCGGGATGTTGGAGATGCTGGTCTTGCCCGTCTTGGGGTGGTCGATCTCGCGGACCCGCTCGTACAGCAGCTTCGTCATCGCGTCGTCGCCCGCCGACTCGTGGGCCGGCATCGTCGACTCCACCGGCGCCGGCTGGTCGCTGTGCTTGGGCCTCGGATCGCGCAGGAACGGCAGCGCCGTGAAGACGTCACGGATCTTGGCCGGCAGCCACGCCCTGCCTCCGGAGGAGCCGTCCAGGGTGTCGCGCAGGTAGGCCCACAGAAACTTGCTGCGGATGGCCAGCAGCCGCACGATGCCCTCGTTGATGCCGCTGACCAGCAACGACAGCAGCAGGAACGACAGGATCAGCCCGATCGCGAGATCAACATAAAGAGACAGCAAAATGGATCACCCCGCGCCTTGATACACCCCGGCGCGTCCGGCCCGCAATGCGATCGGCGGATCACGCCCGCGACGGACCCCCGAAAAGCACATACTGGGCTATGACCCAGGACGCGGCGGGCGATCGGGCCGTGGCCGCCGGCTCTGTCGGCGAGCGCGCCATCGTCATCCCAGGCGATCACAACACCGTCCAGGTGGGGGTGCCTCCGGCTGCCGCCGGACGGCTCGTCGTGGGGGACATCCCACAGCTTCCGGCCGCCTTCCAGGAGCGTCCCGGCATCATGTCCGGGCTGCGCGGCGAGGATCGGGTGAGCGTGGTCCGCTCGGTGAGCGGGGCGCCGGGCGTCGGCAAGACCACGATGGCCGCCGCGTACGCCCGCGAATGCCAGGCCGCCTCGTTCGCCGTCGTCGCCTGGGTCCACGCCGAGACCCACGAGCAGATCGTCGCCGGGCTCGGCCGCCTCGCCGATCGGGCGGGCCTGCGCGGCGCCGGCGACTCCTCGGCCGAGGCCGCCGAGAAGGCCCGCGACTGGCTGGCCGCCGCCCGCGAGCCGTGCCTCCTGGTCTTCGACAACGCGGCCAGCGTACGCGAGCTGCGCCGATGGGTGCCCGCGGGCGGCAACGTGCGGACGGTGATCACCACCAGGGACCGGGCGTTCGACCGGCTGGGCGCGCGGGTGCCCGTGGACGTGTTCACCGAGCGCGAGTCGGTGGCGTACCTGGAGCGGGCCACCGGCCTCGGCGACCCCGCCGGCGCCGCCGCCCTGGCCCGCGAACTGGGCCACCTGGCACTCGCCCTGGCTCAGGCCGCGGCCCTGATCGAGGATCGCGGCTCCACCTACGCCGCCTACCTGGCCACGCTGCGCCGCGTACCGCTGGCCAGGAGCCTGCGCAGTTCCGACAGCGACGCCTATCCCGACAGCGTCGTGCGGGCCGTGACCCTCGCGGTGGAGGCGGCGGAGGCCGAGATCGACGGCGCGGCCGACGTCCTCAGCGTCCTGTCCGTGCTGTCCCCGGACGGCGTCCCGCGCTGCCTGCTCTACCCGGCGATCGACGACGACGCCCTGGACCGCCTGGCCGCCCTCGTGCGCAGGTCGCTGCTGACCTGGAGCCAGGACCGCCTGTCCGTGGTGGTGCACCGGGTGACGCAGCGCGTACTCAGGGAACGCGACCCCGGCGCCACGGGCCGTGCCCTCGACAGCGCCGCCGAACTCCTCGAGGCCTACCGCCCGCTGGACACCTGGGTGAACCGCGCCAAATGGGAGTCCTTCGTCGCCCAGGCGGAGGCGGCCTACGCCCACGTGGGTGAGCGCTCGGTGCCCGTACTGGCCGCCCTGAGGCAACTGGGCGTGGGCTACCGCGCCCGCCACTCCAGCAACGCCGACGCCGTGGCCCTGTTCGAGCAGTGCCTGGCCGACTTCGAACGCGTCCTCGGCGCCGACCACGAGATCACCCTGAACACCAGGGCCGACCTGGCCTTCTCCTACAGCCACCTGCTCCAGCCCGAACGAGCGGTGGAGCTGTACGAACGCACCATCGCCGACTACATCCGCGTCCTGGGCCCCGACCATCCCGGCACCCTCAAGTGCTACGCGGGCCTGGCCGACGTCTACAGCCTGAACTACAACTCGGCCGACGCGGTGCCGTTGCAGGAGCAGGCGGTGGCCGAGCACGTCCGGGTCCTGGGCTCCGGCCACCGCACCACACTGGGCCGCCGTGGCCTGCTGGCCCTGACCTTCAGCCACGCCGGCCGGCACGAAGACGCGATCTCCCTCATGGAGTCGACCTGCGCGGACTGCGTCCGGGCACTGGGCGAGAACGACTCCGACACGCTGATGGCCGAGCGGGGGCTGGCGATGGTCGTGGGCAACTCCAGGGACGACGAACGCGCCACCCGGCTGTACCGGACCTGCATAGCCGGTTACGAGCGCGTACTCGGCGCCGACAACGTCTTCACCCTGCAGACCAAGCTGGTGTTCGCCGACTTCCTGGCGGCGACCGGCGCCCCGGCCGCCGCCCGAACTCTGTACGCGCAACTGCTGGAAACCGGCGAACGCGTCCTCGGCCCCGGCCATGTGGTGACCGAACAGGCCCGATCCCACCTGTCCACCCTCGACCGGCAGCACGATCCGGCCGGGCCCTGAGCAGGCGAACGGCCCGGCATCGTGGTCGATGCCGGGCCGGGGCCGCTGCCTACACGTCGTAGTACAGCTCGAACTCGTGGGGGTGGGGCCGCAGGCGGATCGGGTCGACCTCGTTCTCGCGCTTGTAGGCGATCCACGTCTCGATCAGGTCGGGCGTGAAGACGCCGCCCTCCAGGAGGTAGTCGTGGTCGGCTTCCAGGGCGTTCAGGACGTCGGTCAAGGAGCCCGGGACCTGCGGGATGTTGCGGGCCTCCTCGGGCGGCAGCTCGTAGAGGTCCTTGTCCACCGGCTCCGGCGGCTCGATCTTGTTGCGGATGCCGTCGATGCCGGCCATCAGCATGGCGGCGAAGGCGAAGTACGGGTTGCACGACGGGTCGGGCACCCGGAACTCGATGCGCTTGGCCTTCGGGTTGGAGCCGGTGATCGGGATGCGGACGCACGCGGAGCGGTTGCGCTGGCTGTAGACCAGGTTGACCGGCGCCTCGTAGCCGGGCACCAGGCGGTGGTAGGAGTTCACCGTCGGGTTGGTGAAGGCCAGCAGCGAGGGGGCGTGCTTCAGCAGGCCGCCGATGTAGTAGCGGGCGGTGTCGGACAGGCCGGCGTAGCCCACCTCGTCGTAGAAGAGCGGGGAGCCGTCCTTCCACAGCGACTGGTGGCAGTGCATGCCGGAGCCGTTGTCACCGAAGATCGGCTTGGGCATGAAGGTGACCGTGTGGCCGTACTCCAGGGCGGTGCTCTTGATGATGTACTTGTAGAGCATCAGGTTGTCGGCGGTCTTGAGCAGCGTGCCGAACCTGAAGTCGATCTCGGCCTGGCCCGCGGTGCCGACCTCGTGGTGCTGCATCTCGACGTCGATGCCGCACTCGATGAGGTTGCGGACCATCTCCGAGCGCAGGTCGGTGAAGTGGTCCATGGGCGGGACGGGGAAGTAGCCGCCCTTGTAGCGCGGCTTGTAACCCAGGTTGCCGCCTTCGGTGGACTTGCCGGTGTTCCAGGCGCCCTCAATGGAGTCGATGTAGTAGTAGCCGGCGTTCGCGCTCGTCTCGAAGCGGACGTCGTCGAAGATGTAGAACTCCGCCTCGGGGCCGAAGAAGACGGTGTCGGCGATGCCCGTGCCCTTGAGATACTCCTCCGCCTTGCGGGCGACGTTGCGCGGGTCGCGGCTGTAGGCCTCGCCGGTCAGCGGGTCGTGCACGAAGAAGTTGATGTTGAGCGTCTTGTGCTGGCGGAACGGGTCCAGGACCGCGCTCGTCGGGTCGGGCAGGAGCAGCATGTCCGACTCGTGGATGGCCTGGAACCCGCGGATCGACGAGCCGTCGAACATGAGGCCGTCGGTGAAGACGCTGGCGCCGAAGTTCTCGACCGGGAAGGTGAAATGGTGCGTCGTCCCCGGCAGGTCGGTGAACCTGACATCGACGAACTGCACCCCTTCGTCCCGGATGAACTTCAGGACGTCGTCGGCGGAGTTGAACACTCTCAAACCTCCCTGGGGACGGGTATCAGCCCGACGTTAGGGGGAGGCGATTTCCACGCCGTGTCTCGTTTGTTTCGCCGGTGTTAAGGGGGCTCACGTGCCCGTGGTCGCCGTGCATCCATCGCTGACGGGCTGGTGCAGGTCATAGGGGTCGCGGGGCGCGCCGGTGCCGCTTACTCGGCCCGGCGCGGAGCCGGGGAAGCGCGGGTGGATGTAGCCGCCGGAGACGTCGCAACGCACCGGGGTGGCGTCGGCGCCGAGGCGTTCCACCCATACGCGCACCTCACCCTCCGACACGTAGATGGCGAACGAGCCGCGCGGCCGCGTCACCAGCCGGACCACCTGGTCCGGCCGGCCCGGACTCTGGACGGCGTAGACGACCAGATAGCTGACCTTCACGCGGGCGCCCTCGCGCAAGCGGGAGAGCGTGGCCTCGCCGCGGACCTTGATGACGTCCGTGGCCAGCTCGGTGGTACCGGGCGCGAAGCTGTTGACCCAGCTCCGGGTGATCTTTTTGCGTTGTCCGGGGTCGGCCAGGGCGGTGAACGCCTTGGGCTCGCCACCCATGAGCGTGGCGGGGTCGAGGTAGGCGGCGGTGAGCAGGTCACGCACCCGCGCCAGCCCCCTGCCCACCTCCTTGGCCGACAGCCCGCCGACCGCCTTGGGCGCGGGCAGCACGAAACCCGCCGCTCCCGAGGCGTATCCGGTGGCGGGCGAGCCCTCGAAGGGATCAGCGGGCGCGGGCGGCTCCGGCGTGCTCGTGGGCGCGGGCTGGGTCCGCCGTACGGCGGGCTCGGGCGTCAGCAACTCGGGACGGAAGGCCAGCACGCTCGCCGCGGCGACCAGCACGGCCAGGACCAGGACGACGGCCAGCGCCCACCGCCGCGCGCGTGAGGACGGCCGCCGGGAAGAGGGCGGCGCGGCCCGGCGCGCGGCCTTGGCGGCGGCCTCGCGCATCCTGCGCTGTTCGTCCTCCCCGATCTGGGACACCAGCTCCTGGAAGCGTGCGTCGAGGTCGTCCATGAGGAGACATCATGCGTGCGGAAACACCCAGGCAGAAGCGCGATTGGGTCACAATCGCGACCGGCGCCCCCGCCGGATACCGTGGTGGGCATGAGTGAGAAGCAGCCGCGCTGGACGCAGACCTGGCTCGGCGGCGTGCGCGCCGCCGGGGTCGACCTCGGGTACCCGGGTCAGCGGCTGGGACTGCCGGAGCGGGGCAGCGGGTCGGTGGCCGGGTGGGGGCGGCGGATCGCGGCGCTGGTCATCGACTGGATGATCTGCACCTGGGCGATCGCGCAGCTCATCCTGGGCATCAGCCCCACGGCCTCGCCGTGGGCGCCGGTGCTCATCTTCGCCCTGCAGTACCTGCTGCTGGTGGCCTTCCTGGGCCAGACGTTCGGGCACCGGCTGATGAAGATCAAGGTCGTCGCCATGGACGGCGGCATCCCGCGCCTGCTGCCGGTGTTTGTGCGGACCGTGCTGCTGTGCCTGGCCGTGCCCGCGGTGATCTACGACCGCGACAACCGCGGCATGCACGACCGCGCGTCCAACACGATCACCGTCAACATGTAGCACCGTCAACATGTAGCACCGTCAGAAGTAGTCCGCGGGCCAGTGGGCCGCGCCCGGGGCCCGCACGACCGGGTCCGGGTCGGACAGCAGCGCGCGGGCCATCCCCGTCCTGTCGCTGTCCCGCCGCACACTCGCCAGCAGGTACGGCACCGCCGGATCGTCCCACGCCAGCCGCGCCCGCGCCCGCCGGATGCCCCGCCGCAGGGCCGCGGCGGCCAGCGCGGGCAGCAACGTCTCCAGGTCACCGGCGACCTCGAAGATCTCCAGCTCGTCGGCGTGCCAGCGCACGGCGGCATAGGCGTCGTCGGTGCGGAGGAGCTCGCCGTACCAGAGAGGCACCCTGACCCGCCAGTGCGCCGGGTCGCGGACGGTGGTCAGCGGACGGCGGCGGTTGTGCTCCTCGTGCAGGGCGGCCAGTTCCCCGGGTACGGCGGCCCGCAGCGGCGCGCGGACCCCGCCGGGAACGGCCAGCGGCCCGCTGACCATCGGCAGCTCGAAGGAACGCCAGCCGGAGTAGACGGCGGGCGTTCCGGTGAACAGCAGCGACCACGCGCAGCCGTCGGCGGCCATCGCCGCCACCGCGGCGGCCAGCAGGCGCCGGACGTGGCCCTGCCCGCGGGCGTCGGGGCGGGTGGCGACGTTGGCGACGCCGCCCACGCGGAGGACCCCGCCGCGGCCGTCGCGGATGGGGCGCGGCAGGTAGTACACGCCGGCCAGCAGGCCGCCGGGGCCGGGCACGACGAAGGTGCGCTCGTGGCGGCCGGGGTCGCTCTCGTACAACGGCACGATGTGCGGCGCGTCGAAGCACGCCGCCCACAGCGCGTAGAGCGCGTCGCGGTCGCCGGGACGGGCCGTCCTGATCATCCCATCCTCGCCGGCATGTCCGCGGCCCACCCGTCCGCCCATCAGCCCTTGATTCCCGACATCGTGACGCCTTCGGTGAAGTAGCGCTGCCCGACCAGGTACGCGGCGAAGATCGGCACGAACGCCACGGTCGCCCCGGCCAGCACCACGCTGAGCGGCACGTTCTCCTGGTGCAGCGAGGCGATGCCGACCGTCAGCGTGCGCATGTCCGCGCTGCCGCCCACGATCAACGGCCACAGCAGGTCGTTCCAGTGCCACAGGAAGACGAAGACCCCGAGCGTGGCCAGGATCGGCTTGCACAGCGGCAGCACGATCCTGGTGAAGATCCGCCACTCGGAGGCGCCGTCGAGCCGCGCCGCCTCGAACAGCTCGTCCGGCAGCCCCATGATGAACTGCCGCATCAGGAACACCGCCTGCGCGTTGGCGAGCGTGGGCAGGATCAGCCCCCAGTAGGTGTCCACGCCGCCGAGCTGCGTGATGAGGACGAAGGTCGGGATCAGCGTGACGTGGTAGGGCACCATCACCATCGCCAGGAACGACCAGAACATGGGCTCGCGCCCCGGAAAGCGCTTCTTGGCGAAGGCGTACCCGGCCAGCGAGGCCAGCAGCAGCACGGCCACGACGCTGACCACGGAGTAGACGAGCGTGTTGAACGTCCACTTCAGCAGGTCGCGCCCGCCGAGCACCTCGCCGTAGGCGCTGAAGTCGACCGGCCAGGGCAGCATGCTCTGCGGGAAGGTGACGGCCGCTCCCGGCTTCAGCGACAGCACGACCATCGCGTAGAAGGGGAAGAGCGTCACCGGCGTCGCGATCGCCAGCAGGACGATCCGGGCGACCTTCCCGCCGCGCGTCGGCTCCAGGGCCTTGTAGGACGGATGTTTCGAGCGTACGGCGTGCGGCCGCGTGGCCGGCATGGTCACTTGCTCCTCCCGATGATCAGGCGCTGGATGAGCGCCACCACGAGGGTCATGACGAACAGGGCGACGCCGATCGCGCTGGCGTAGCCGAACTCGAAGTTCTTGAACCCCTGCTCGTACAGCGCCATCACGAGCGTGAAGCTGCCGTGCGCGGGCCCGCCGCCGGTCATCACGTAGACGAGGTCGAAGACCTGGAAAGAGGTCGTCGTCTCGATGACGGCCACGAAGAACAGCGCCGGGCGCAGCTGGGGCAGGACGATGTGGCGGAAGCGCTGCCAGGTCGAGGCTCCGTCGGACAGCGCCGCCTCCTCCAGTTCGCGGGGGAGATCCTGCAGGCGGGCCAGGACGATGAGCATGCCGTACCCGAATCTCGACCAGACCGAGACGATCACCAGCGCGGGCAGGACCAGCGTCGGCGAGGCCAGCCAGGACAGGCCCGTCAGCTTGGTGATCGGGCCCTCGGAGGAGAACAGCCAGGTGAAGACGGTTCCGGCGAGCACGAGGCTGGTGACGACCGGCAGGAAGAAGACCGAGCGGAAGAAGCGCGCGCCCCGGAAGGAGCGGCGCACCAGCAGCGCCATGCCGACCGATGCGGCCATGGAGACGGGCACGTAGAGCACGGTGTAGACCAGCGTGACCTGCAGCGAGTCCCAGAACACGGGGTCGCCGGCCATGCGGCGGAAGTTGTCCAGGCCGGTGAACGCCGGGCTGTCGCCGATGCCGAACTCGAAGAAGCCGAGCAGCACGCCCGCGATCGACGGGCCGAAGCGGAAGGCCAGGAAGAGCAGGAGGCACGGCAGGACGAACAGCAGTCCGGTCCGCGCCTCCCAGCGCAACGTGAACCTCATCGGCCCAGCAGGGCGTCGGCGGCCTTGGTCGCGTCGGCCAGCGCCTGCTCGGGCGTCTTCTTGCCGATGAGCGCGGCCTGGATCTCCGGCGCGAGCACGCCCATGACGTCACGGGCCTTGTCGTGCAGGGGCCCGGCCGTGGTCAGGTCGAGCGTCTTCTCCACCTCGGACTGGACCGGGTCGGCGGCGTACAGGGCGCCGGTCGTGGTGCGCGGCGAGAAGAAGCCCGAGGCCAGGTTGAACGCCTTGCCCGTCTCGGCCGCGGTGGCGAAGGCGATCCACTTGCCCGCCGCCTCCTTGTTCTTGCTCGCCTTGAGCATGCTCAGCGAGCCGACCGTGCCGTAGGCGACCTGCTTGGCGCCGGTCAGCGGCGGCACCACCTTGATGTTCTCCTTGCCCCAGAACGACTCGACGTCGGCGGGCAACTGCTGCCAGGTGCAGGCCACCTTGTTCTGGGCGGTGCGCGTCTGCTCGAACTTGGGCAGCCCCGTCAGCAGGTCCTTCTCCACGAAGCCGCCGTCGGCGAGCTGCTTGAGGAAGGTCAGCGCCTTGACGCCCTCGGGGCCGCCGAACGCGCTGGCCTTGCCGTCGGCGGTGAAGACGTCGCCGCCGGCCTGCCACAGCAGCGGGTAGAACGACTGGTTGAGCGTCGCGGCCGGGTCGGCCCAGTAGTTGGTGACGTCCACGCCCTTGGCCTTGAACTGCGGGGCCAGGCGCAGCACGTCCTCCCACGTCTTGGGGAAGTCCTTGATCCCGGCGGCGTCGAAGGCCTTCTGGTTGCACACCAGCGGGTTGGCCGACATGAGGACGGGCGCGCCCATGGCCTTGCCGTCGACGGTGACCGCCCGGAGGGCGTTGGGCCGGTAGCCGGCCTTGTCGGCGAGGTAGGAGTCGACCGGCTCCAGCGTCTTCACGTACTTGGGCAACTGGTCGGGGATGAGGTAGACCACGTCGGGCGCCTTGTTGCCGGCGATCGCCGTGGACAGCGCCTCGTCCCGCTTGGCCCACGGGTAGATCTCGACCTTGACGTCCACGTCCGGGTTGGCCGACTCGAACGCCTTGACCTGCCCGTCCCAGAACGCCTGGTGCTTGGCCTGGTCGGCGATGATGGGGTAGATCCACATGGTCACGGCCTGCTTGCCGTCGCCGCCGGACCCGCCGCAGGCGGCGAGCGTTCCGACGGCGAGCAGCGCGGCTGCCAGTGCGCGAGGTCGCATGATCGTTTCCTCTTCTATGATTCGGCCCTTTAGGCATTCGGCCCTTTAGGCATTCGGGCTTTTAGGATTCGGGCTTTTAGGATTCGGGCACGGTGACGACCGTGCCGGTGTGACGGGCCCGCTCGGCGGCGAAGACCGCGAGGTGGCTGTGGAGCGACTCGGTGTGGTCCGAGCGCACGAACGAGCGGTCCCCGGTGGCCAGCGCGCTCACGAAGGCGTCCATGACGCCGGCGTCGCCGCCGCCGTGGCCGTCGCCGGCGTTCGACCCGCTGCTGACGCCTTCCCACCTGGTGGTACGGCTGTCGCGGAAGTCGAGGACCTCCACCGACTCGCCGTCGCCGATCAGCCGCCCGTGGGTGCCGAAGATCTTCGTCTGCCGGTGGGTCTGCTCGGTGAAGGCGGTCATCGTGAACGTGGCCGTGGCCCCGCCGGTCAGCTCCATGGCCAGCACCTGGTGGTCGACCACGTCGTTGTCGCTCGCGTAGACGCACCTGCCGTACGGGCCGGTGCGCAGCGCGTCCATGACCTCGGCCTCGGTGCCGCCGAGCACACTGGTCGGCCAGTCGTAGCCGCGGTTCAGGTAGAGCTTGGGCGCGGAGTAGGGGCAGGCCGGCTCGATCGGGCAGTCGAGGCAGCGCTCGGCCGCGCCGGCGGGGCGCCGGTCGGGCCGGAAGTGGCCGAGCGAGCCGAAGCTGGAGACCCGGCGGATCCGGCGGCCGGTGACGTAGGTGAGCCAGTCGAGGTCGTGCGAGGACTTGGCGAGCAGCATCGGGCTGGCCAGCCGTTCGCTGCGCCAGGGGCCGCGCACGTAGGAGTGGGCGTGGTGCCACCAGCCGACCGGCTCCAGGTGCTCGACGCTCATGATCTCGCCGATCACCCCGCTGCCGGTGACCCGCTTCACCAGTTCGGTGTAGGGCGTGTAGCGCAGCACGTGGCAGACCGCGAACAGCACCCCCGACTCGGACACGGCCCGCACGATGCGCCGGCACTCCTCCTCGGTGGGGGCCAGCGGCTTCTCCATGAGCAGCGCGTAGCCGGCGCCCGCCAGCGCGATGGCGGGCTCGACGTGCATGCGGTCCTGCGTGGACAGGATGACCGCGTCGGCCACCCGGTCGGCGAGCAGGTCCCGCCAGTCGCCGAGCTCCCGGATGCCGGGGCTCCGGGCGCCGATGGCGCGGCGCCTGGCCGGGTCGGGGTCGGCGACCGCGACGAGCTCGGCCCGGCCGGGATGGGCGGCGATCCAGGAGGCGTAGGTCTGCCCCCTGTTGCCCGCTCCCGCGATGGCCAGCGTGACTTTCCGCACCTAAATCACCAGATTTCCGGAAGTGAGGACCTTCGGGCCGTCCGGCGGCAGCTCCCTGGTCACCGCCTCCTCGACGTTGCCGGTGTGCTGGACCAGTTCGAACTGCTTGATCGTGAGCTTGCCGCCGCTGAACTGGCTGCCGGTCGCGGTGTAGCGGTTGCGCCCCGCCTCCAGCAGGACGTGGGCTCCGGTGGTACGGCTGCGCACGCCGTACAGTTCCCAGGACACGAGGCCGGTCGGCTCCGCGCGGGAGAGCAGCGCGCTGCCCCCGCCCCCGCCCTCGCCCTCGCCCTCGCCCGAGATGTCAGTGCCGCCGTCGAGCCGCAGGCGCTGGTCGGTCCTGCCCGCGGCGCGCAGGCCGAGGCCGTTGAGCGTGCAGCCGGTCAGCGTCGCCGAGCCGGCGAAGGTCAGCGGCGCGGCGTTCTGGGCGGCGTTGAAGACGACGTGGGCGAAGACCGTCCGCGCGCCGTTGAACGTGTTGCCGTCCAGGCCGTGCAGGACCGAGCGGCTGATGTGCACCGGGCTGGTGACGTTGGCCTGCACGATCTCGCTCTTGGCCGGCAGCGTGAACGTGCAGCCGTCGATGAGGTTGGGGCGGCCCGAAAGCTTCGACTGCTGCGAGACGATCAGCGTGTGACTGGCCGAGCAGCCGCGCATCTGCACACCGTCGGCGTTGACCCAGATCATGCCCGAGCCGTTGAGCGAGGGCTTGCCGATGACCTGGACGTCCTCCAGCGTCAGATCGGTGATCTTCACCCGGGCCACGAACCACGAGCAGACGTGCTTGCGCACGGTGATGCGCTTGGCCGCCGAGCCCCAGGCGGCGCCGGAGTTGGCGAAGGTCATCAGGCCGGAGTTGCCGGTGTAGGTGAGGTCGTGCTCGTACTGTCCGTGGGTGACGAAGGGGCCCTGGTCGTCGCCGTCACCGTGGCAGTTCTCGACGTAGCAGTACGCGCTGGCGGTGAAGTCGTTGAGATGGCGGGAGTTGGCCACGTGGCAGTCGGCGACGTGGCCGTACAGGCAGTAGATCTGCTGGGTGAGATAGCCGGCGCCGCCCCACGTGACGCTGGCCGGGTTCTTCAGCGTGCAGCGGTCGGTACGGAAGTGCGTGGCCCAGCGGCGCATGATCACCGGCCAGAACGTGCCTTCGGCGTGGATCGACTCGACGTCGCAGTGGACGGCGTACTCGTAGGCGAGGGGGTGGGAGCCGGTGTACTGGTCGCCGGGCACGACGCCGCGGAAGCGCAGGTTGCGGACGTGGACCCGGGCGACCGGCTCGACCAGCGTCCAGGTGACGCTCCGGCCGGCCTTCAGTTCCCAGCCGTTCTTGTAGTTGACCCGGATCTGCGTGGGGCTGACGATCTGCGTGACCTCGACGAGCTTCTGCAGTTCCTTCTCCCAGCGGCCGGCGCCCTGGTCGACCTCGGCGGCCCACCACTGGCCGACCTTGAACCGGCCGGAGTCGCCGACCTCGAAGACGTCCGACAGGTCGGGCATGACCTGGGTGAGCTTGTGGGTGACCTTGGTCTCGGTGACCTTGCCGCGGAACAACAGCACGGCGGCGAAGGGGTCGTCGGCGCCGGCCTTCTCGATGCCGTCGGTGGTCATCAGGTGGCCGCCGAAGTCGAGCACCAGGCCGGAGCGGGAGAAGGTGTGGCGCTTGGTGAAGTTCAGGTCGGTGTGGGCTTCGACGCGGGAGACGCTGGGGTCGTTGACCATGGCGTCGAGTGCGGCGTCTGCGGGGGTTTTGGCGTCGAAGATGCCAAATTTCCGGAAATCTAGGCATCCGTTGTGAATCTGCAGCCAGCGGCCCTTCCTGGCCGTGCCCAGGACGGTGCCGCCGTTGGCCGGGGCGGTGGAGTTCGCGTCCCAGCGGACCAGCATGCCGCCGCCGTCGCCGGGGGAGCGGTAGCCGGCGACCTGGGCCAGGGTGCCGTCGGCCAGCTTCGCCGGCTCGTAGGCGAGCAGCTCGGCGACGGTGGCGGCAGCGCGTACCTCCTCCTTGGGCTTCTTGCCCGGATCGGCCAGCGCGGGCTGGGCGAGCAGGAGGGTGCCGGCGGCGGCCAGGCCGGAGGCGCGCAGGATGTCACGACGTTCCATGGGTGGTTCCTTGCTGGGAGTGGGGGAGATCGGCTCAGAGCGTGATGGTGTGGCTGACCAGCACGCGCGGGCCCGAAGGCGGTAACCGGCGCTCGACGCCGTCCTCGGCGCAGCCGGTGTGCAGGACCTCGGCGGCCCCGGTCAGGGTGAGCGTGCCGCCGGTGAAGGCGGAGCCGGTGGCCCGGTAGCGGTTCTTCCCGCCGGTCAGCTCCAGGTGGGAGCGTTCGGCGCGGCTGCGCACGCCGGCCAGCTCCCAGGTGATGGCGCCGGGGCCGTCCGCCCTGGTCAGCGGGGAGTCGTCCAGCTCCACGCCCTCCAGCCTGAGCACCTGGTCGCGTACGGCGGTGAGCTGGATGGCCGTGTTCCTCACCCGGCCGCCCCTGACCGTGACGCTCGCCGAGCCCAGCAGGAGGGGGCCGGCGCCGTCCAGGACGCAGCCGGTGAACGTGAGCGGGCCGGGGCCGCGCAGGGTCGCGCCGTCGAGGCCGGTGAAGACGCAGTCCTTGAAGTGCACTGCGTTCGTGACCGGCGTCTGCACGACCACCTGGCCCTCGGGCAGTTCGAAGGAACAGCCCTCGATCACGTTGGGCCGGGTGGAGCGGCTGGAGCGCTGGCCGATCGCGAACGTCTTCGCCGAGCAGCCACGCATCTGGACGCCGTCGGCGTTCACCTGGAGCGTTCCCGCCGGGTCGAACGTCGAGCGGGGGATGACCCTGACGTCCTCCAGCGTCAGGTCAGTGATCTTGGTTCCGGCCACGAACCAGGAGCACAGGTGCTTCCTGACCGTGATCCGCTTGGCGCTGGTGCCCCACGGGGCGCCGCTGTTGGCCAGGTCCATGAGGCCGGAGTTGCCGGTGAAGACCAGGTCGTGCTCGTACTGGCCGTGGGTGGTGAAGGGGTTGCCGCCCTCGTCGTCGCCGTCGCCGTGGCAGTTCTCGACCGTGCAGTACGCGCTGGCGGTGAAGTCGTTGAGGTGGCGGACGTTGGAGGTGGCGCAGTCGGCCACGTGGCCGTAGAGGCAGTAGATCTGCTGGGTGAGGTATCCGGCGCCGCCGTACATGACCGTGGGCGGGTTCTTGAGCCCGCACCGCTCGGTACGGAAGAACGTGCACCAGCGGCGCATGATCACCGGCCAGAAGGAGCCCTCGGCGTGGACGTCGGCGACGTCGCAGTGGACCGCGTACTCGTAGGCCAGCGGGTGGGAGCCGGTGTACTGGTCGCCGCCGGGGACGCCGGTGAAGCGGAGGCCGCTCACCCGGACGCGTTCGACCGGTATTACGCGCGTCCAGGTGAGCGACCGGCCGGGAGCGAGCTCCCAGCCGTTCTTGTAGTTCACGCGGACGTGGGAACCGTCCACGACCTGCGTGATCTGTACCAGGCGCTGGAGCTCACGCTCGTACGTCCCGGACAGGGCGTCCACCTCGACCGCCCACCACTGGCCGATCGCGAAGCCGGCCGAGTCGCCCACCTCGAAGACGTCGGACAGATCGGGCAGGACGGCGGTGAGCTTGTGGACGTGGGTGGTCTTCGTCCGCTCGCCCCTGAAGAACAGGACGGCGCCGAAGGGGTTGTCATGGGAGTTCTTCTCGATGCCCTCGGTGGTCATCAGGTGGCCGCCGAAGTCGAGCACGAGGTCCGAGCGGCGGAAGGTGTGCCGCCTGGTGAAGTTCAGGTCGGTGCGGGCTTCGATCCGGCTGACGTTCGGGTCGTTGACCATGGCGTCGAGTGCGGCGTCTGCGGGGGTTTTGGCGTCGAAGATGCCAAATTTCCTGAAATCTAGGCATCCGTCGTGAATCTGGAGCCAGCGGCCCTTCCTGGCCGTGCCCAGGACGGTGCCGCCGTTCGCCTTGGCGGTCGAGCGCGCGTCCCACCGGACGAGCATGCCGCCGCCGTCGCCCGCGGCGCGGTAGCCGGCGACACGGAGCACCGTGCCGTCGGCGAGCTTGGAAGCGTCGAGCGTGAGAAGGCGCGCGACACTGGCCACCTGTTTCATGGTTCTGGCCTCAAAGGGGGTGGAAGGCCGGGCGACACGCATTGAGGCGTGCAGGCGGCGGTGCTGCTGGCCGTACTTCCCGGCGCCGGGGCTGCGGCGGCGGGAGCCAGTGATGCGCCCGAAACGATTAGCCGTGGACGCTAGACAGCGTCCGAGGGTTCTGTCAAGCGCCGAGTTCCCCCGAGATCCGCTCGGCGGTGGCCCTGACCTGGCGCCCGAGCTCCTGATAACGCCAGGCCGGCAGGTCGCGCTTCAGCGAGGTGATGCTGATCGCGCCGACGCAGGCGCCGGTGTGGTCGCGCAGCGCGCTGCCGATGCAGAAGATCCCGTCGGCGTCCTCCTCGTCGTCGACCGCGTAGCCGAGCTCCCTGACCGTCTTGAGGTGCGCGAGCAGTACCGGCAGGTCGGTGATCGTGTGCCCCGTCCGGTACGGCAGGCCGACCCGCCCGACCAGCGCCGTCACTTCCTCGTCGGCCATCTCGGCCAGCAGCGCCTTGCCCAGGCCGGTGCAGTGGGGCAGCTCGCGGGTGCCCATGCGCAGGTCGACCTGGATGCGCTCGCCGTTGCTGACCTGGTCGACGACGACCGCCTGGCCCTCGTCGGGCACCGCCAGGCGGGAGTTCATCCCGGTCTGCCGGGTCAGCTCGACCAGTGCGGGCCGGGCCACGTCGCGCAGGCTCAGCTGGTCCTGGGCGCGGGAGCCGAGCCTGGCCAGCGCCATGCCGAGCCGGTAGCGGCGGTTCATGCCCTCGCCGTCGTCGGCCACCAGGCCGTACTGGCGCAGCGTGTACAGGGTCGCGAAGGCGGCGCTCTTGCTCAGCCCGCAGGCGGCGGCCAGGTCGGTCACGCTCACGCCGCCGTCGCTCTTACTCAGGGCCTCCAGGACCTCGGCGGCGCGGGCCACGCTCCGCACCCAATATCGCGAATCCTCAGCAGGAGTGTTCGTCACAGCCGAACAGCTTAGCGGATTTTGTCGTTGACACCCAGGCTCTGGGCTGTTTATGGTCCTTCCAAGCTGTTCGGTTATGCCAAACAGTGTTCGGCAAATGCACATCAGCGGTGGATCGTCAGTGCTCGCCGCGGCCGGGCTGGGCCGCGACGTGCGCGCTTCTAGGAGAGATCTTGAATCAGCGTGTCCTTTCCGAGCGCGCCCGCCGGGTCATCCCCGGCGGCGTCAACAGCGGGCAGCGCAACGTCCCGGGACTCGGCGACCTCGTCATCGCCAAGGCCGGTGGCGCCCGCTTCCGCGACCGGGACGGCCGGGAGTACGTCGACTACCACGCGGCCTTCGGCCCGCCCCTGCTCGGCCACAACGACCCCGACGTCTCGGCGGCCGTCGCCGAGGCCGGCCGTACCGTCGACCTGTGCGGGGTGGGCGTCACCGAGGACGAGGTCGAGCTCGCCGAGGCGCTGACCGAGCTCGTCCCGAGCGTCGAGCAGGTGCTGCTGACCAGCACCGGCAGCGAGGCCACCTTCCACGCGCTGCGCGTGGCCAGGGCGGCCACCGGGCGGCGGCTCGTGGTCAAGTTCCAGGGCTGCTACCACGGCTGGCACGACGCGGTCAGCCTCAACGTGATCTCCGCCCCCGACCGCGTGGGCGGCAAGGACCCCATCTCCGCCGGGATCCTGCCCGAGGTGCTCGACGCGACGCTCGTGCTGCCGTTCAACTCCGCCGAGGCGGTACGGCAGGCCTTCGCCGAGCACGGCGCCGACATCGCCGCGGTCATCGTCGAGCCGGTGCCGCACAACGTGGGCTCCCTGCTGCCGGAGCAGGACTTCCTGCGGACGTTGCGCGAGGAGTGCACCCGGGCCGGCAGCGTGCTCGTCTTCGACGAAGTGATCACCGGTTTCCGCCACCACCTCGGCGGCTGGCAGGCGATCAGCGGGATCACACCCGACCTGACCACCATGGGCAAGGCCATCGCCAACGGCTACCCGGTGGGCGCGCTCGGAGGCCGCGCCGACCTCATGGACCTGTTCAGCTCCAGGCCCGGCGGGCCCGCCTTCTTCGCCGGCACCTACAACGGCCACCCCGCCGTGGTCGCCGCCGCGCTGGCCACCCTGCGCAAGCTGCGGTCCGAGCCGGTGCACGAGCACGTCTTCCGGCTGGGCGAGCGCATCCGCACCGGCCTTTCCGAGGTCTTCTCCTCGCTGGGCGTCGCCTCGCTGGTGACCGGATACGGCTCGGTCTTCGTCGAGTACTTCATGGAAGGACCCGCCCGCACCTACGACGACCTGCTGCGCAATGATGCCAGCATGTTCATCGGCTACCGGCGCCGGCTGCTCGAACACGGCATCTTCGAGCTGCCGCTGAACCTCAAGCGCAGCCACGTCTCCTACGCCCACACCGACGCCGACGTCGACCACCTGCTGGAGGCATCCGCCCTGGCCGCCAGCGCCCAGCTCGCCACCGGCGCCGACCTCGACCTCACCGGCGCCAGCACGATGGGCGGTGCCCGGTGATGCTGACCGTCGACAAGAACCGCCCCACCGGGCCGGCCGGGCGCATCAGCCGCGTGGAGACCCTCTCCCTCGGTACGGCGTGGCGGGACTTCTCCTACGTGCGCGTCCACACCGACGAGGGACTGTCGGGCGTCGGCGAGATCACCCACCCCTACCGGGGCCGCGAGACGTGCTCGCTGGCCGAGTCGATGGCCGGACGCCACCTGATCGGCGCCGATCCCTTCGACGTGGAGGAGATCTGGCTGCGCATGTACCAGGGCGACTTCCTGCGCGGCGGCGACGTGGGCGGGATCGTGGTCTCCGGGATCGACCAGGCGCTCTACGACATCATGGGCAAGGCGCTCGGCGTCCCCGCCTACCGGCTGACCGGCGGCGCCTGCCGCGAGCGCGTCCGGGTCTACGCCAACGGCTGGTACACCGGCGAGCGCGACCCCGGGACGTTCGCCGCCAAGGCCCGCGAGGTCGCCGCCCGTGGCTACACCGCGCTCAAGTTCGACCCGTTCGGGGCCGGGCTGGGATCCCTGTCCAGGCAGGAGCTGCGGCTGTCGGTGGAGATCGTGGCCGCCGTGCGCGCGGCCGTACCGGATGCCGACCTGTTCGTGGAGGGGCACGCGCGCTTCGCCATGCCCACCGCCCAGCGGCTGGTGCGGGAGCTGGAGCCGTTCGACCTGGGCTGGTTCGAGGAGCCGCTGCCCTGGACGCACATCGAGCGCTACGCCGAGCTGCGGCAGCGGGCCACGATGCCGATCTCGGGCGGGGAGCACTTCCACAACCGGTACGAGTACGCGCGGCTGTTCGCCACCGGCGCGGTGGACATCATCCAGCCCGACCTGTCGATGGCCGGTGGGTTCACCGAGGTCAGGAAGCTGGCTGCGCAGGCGGACGTGCACGCGATGCTGGTCGCGCCGCACAACTCCAACTCGCCGGTCTGCACCACGGTCAGCGTGCACGCGGTGCTCGGGATGCCGAACTTCCTGATCCTGGAGACGTTCGACGGCATGGTGGACCCGCATGTCCACGACGCGGTGCGGGGCGCACTGCCCGTTGAGTCCGGATATATCGGCATTCCTGAGGGTCCGGGGCTCGGGATCGAACTGGTCGACGAGGTCTTCGCCGAGCATCCGCCGTCCCACCGCTTCTGGAACATGTTCGCCGAAGGCTGGGAAAAGCGTGATCGTTGACGTCCACTCGCACCTGTTCTCCTGCCCCGGCGACCTGGGCGACCCGTTCGCGGCCGAGTCCGCCAGGGCCCACGGGGGAGAGGTGGACCTGACCGTGCGCTGGGCCGGGTACGCGGCCACCGCGCCCGAGGACACGACGACCATCGTCGTCGGCGGCAAGGCG
Organism: Nonomuraea sp. NPDC050394; assembly: GCF_044459065.1. NCBI lineage: Bacteria > Bacillati > Actinomycetota > Actinomycetes > Streptosporangiales > Streptosporangiaceae > Nonomuraea > Nonomuraea sp. NPDC050394. The sequence goes on from NZ_JBITIO010000013.1 coordinate 105,089, forward strand.
CGGCGGTCGGGCCTGTGGGTGGACGACGCCGAGGTGGCCGCCTACGCCGCGGCCCACCCCGGCCGCCTCATCGGCTACCTCGCGCTCGACCCCACCCAGCCCGGCTGGCGCGACGAACTCGTCCACGGCCACCAGGACCTGGGACTGCGCGGCATCAAGCTCATGCCGATGTACGCCGGATTCGACCCGGCCGACCCGGAACTGGACGACCTCTACACCTACGCGGAAACCCACGGGCTCCCCCTGCTCGTGCACACCGGCACCACGTTCGTCTCGGCCGCGCCCCTGCGGTACGCGCTGCCCGTCCACCTGGACGAGGTCGCGATCCGCCATCCCGGGCTGCGGATGGTCCTGGCCCACCTCGGCCATCCGTACGAAGGGGAGTGCATCGCGGTCATCCGCAAACACCGCCACGTCTACGCCGACGTCTCCGCCCTGCACTACCGGCCCTTCCAGCTGTGGCACAGCCTGCGGCTGGTCCAGGACTACGGCGTGTGGGACAAGCTGCTGTTCGGCAGCGACTACCCCTTCACCACGGTGAACGCCTCCGTGGACGGCCTGCGCGCGGTGGGCGCGGTACCCGGGATCCCCGGCCTGCCGCCACTGGACCGCGAGGAGATCGAGAAGCTCATCCACCGCCCGTCGCTCGACCTGCTGGGCCTGTCATGAGCGGCGAACTGGCGGTGGTGACCGGCGCCGCCCGGGGCCTGGGCCAGGCGATCGCCGCCGACCTGCTCGCCGCCGGCCTCCGCGTGGTGTCCATCGACCTGCCCGGCACGGAACCCCCGCCCACCTACGCCTTCGACCTCGCCCACACCGAGGCCATCGCCGCACTGGTCGACCGCGTCCGGGGCGAGCACGGCCCGATCGGCGTCCTCGTCAACAACGCGGGCATCGCCTCGCTGCGCCACTTCAACGAGATCACCGTGGCGGAGTGGCGCAGGGTCATGCGGGTCAACAGCGAGGCGCCCTTCTTCCTGGCGCAGCGGGTGGCCGAACACATGATCGCCGACGGCGTCCGAGGCCGGATCGTCAACATCTCCTCCAAGAACGGCCTCATGGCCGAGGCCGGACTGGCCCACTACAACGCCTCCAAAGCCGCCGTGGAGCTGATCACCAAGTCGCTCGCCGCCGAACTGGGCCCGCACGGCATCACCGTCAACGCGGTCGCCCCCGGAATGATCGCCACACCCATCGACGGCGGCTTCCCCCTCGACCGCGCCGCCTTCGAGCGGGCGTGGGAGGAGCGCATCCCCCTTCACGGCGGGTACGGCACGCCGCGGGACGTGGCGGGGGCGGTCCGCTACCTGGTCTCGGAACAGGCCCGCTACGTCACCGGCGCCACCCTCGTGGTGGACGGCGGCGTCCTGGCCGACCAGATGCCCCGGCTGCGCTTCATGCCGCCCTACCGCAACTCGCTGTGAGGCGGCTCCGGGCGGAGGTCGTGGCACCGGGGACGGCCGAGCTGGGGGAGTGCCCGATCTGGGACCAGGACCGCGGCCTGCTGCTCTGGGCAGACCTCCCCACCGGCCTGATCCACACCTACAACCCCAGCGCATGCACCTGCCTCGAAAGCGCGCCGACCGAGCACTTCGCCGCCGGTGTCCTGGAAGGCGCGGCTGCCCCTGGCGCGGGGTTTCGGGGTGGGGACGCCCGGGGGCGGGGTGCCGATCCTCGGGCCGGAATGGTCACGGCGATGGCCACGCGGCGCGGCGGCGGTCTGGTGGTGGCCCGTGGTGACCGGCTCACCCTGGAGCCCGGTGGCGTGCCGTTGGGGCGGTGGGATCTGCCGCGCGACACCCGGTTCAACGACGGCGCCGTGGACCCGTGGGGACATTTCTGGATCGGCACCATGTGCACCGACCGCCCCGGCACGGCCGCCCTCTACCGGGTCGCTCCCGACGGCCGCACCACCACCGAGCTCACCGGCGTCACCTGCTCCAACGGCCTCGGCTGGGCTCCGGACCACCGCACCATGTACTACGTCGACACCCCCACCCGTACCCTCGACGCCTTCGACGTCCACGATGGCCGCATCACCGGCAGGCGCGTGGTGGCGCAGGTCCGGGGCGGGCTGCCCGACGGCCTGGCCGTCGACGAGGACGGCTGTGTGTGGGTGGCGGTCTGGGACGGCGCCGCCGTACACCGCTATACGCCTGAAGGGCGTCTCGACACGGTCGTCGAGACGCCCTGCGCCCGCCCGACGAGCTGCGCCTTCGGCGGCGGCACGCTCTACGTGACCACCGCCGCGCCCGACGGCGGGTCGTTGCTGGCGGTGACCGGTGTGGGCGGGGGAGTCCCGCCCACACCGTTCCCCGGGGTGAGCCCCTGAGCCCCCTGAGCCCTCTGAGCTACGTGAGGCATGGGAGCCACAAGAGGCACGGGAGCGAGCCCCGGCGGGTCAGAGGAGTGAACGGCACTGCCCGGTGACCGGTCCGCCCACGGTGCTGGGCAGGCCGTTGGCGGTCGGGGCCGGATGGTTGCCCGTGCAGGTCAGCGGCCCCCGCACGGCCGAGGCGGCGATCAGCGGGCCCGTGTTGCCGGTCAGCGCCGCGGGTCCGCCGATGCTCACCGCCTCCAGCGACAGTGCCGCCACGCCGGTGGCCGACAGCGGGCCGCCGATCGACGTGCCGAGCAGCGCCACCGTCTCGGCACCTGCCGCGCTGAGCGGGCCGCCGATCGTGGCCGAGTCCAGCGCGTACAGGCCGGCGCCCTTGCGGACGACCACCGGCCCCGTCACCTTCGCCCCGGCGGCCAGGCACGTGACGCCGGAGCTCACGGTGAGCGGGCCGGGACGGGTGCCGGTGACGGTCTGGGTGCAGGCGGGATCGGGCCGGGCCAGGAGTTCCAGCTCGGCCAGCGTTCCCGTGGCGGTCAGGCGGTAGTGGGCGTAACGGCCCGGGTTGGCGATCTTGAAGGGGCGGGTCTGGCGCGACCAGGTGAACGGCTCGTTCTGGCGCCGGTCGGCGACGGTCCAGGTAGTGCCGTCCAGGGAACCCTCCAGCGTCCACGACGACGGTCCGGTCTGCGCCGAGGTGAGCGTGTAGAAGGAGACCTTCTCCCTGCTGCCCGCGCGGAGCGTGACCGGGCCGGAGAGCTGCGCGGTCGTGGCCGAGGTGTCGTCGGACAGCGCGGCCGGGCCGCCGCTCACCGGGATGTCGCGCAGCGGGCGCGGCGTCGCGCCGTCCGGGGTGATCGAGTTCAGCGGCTCTCCCCAGGCCGACGGCTCCGGTCCCATCGCGAAGTCGAGTACGGCGCCGCGGGCCAGCACGTCGTGCGGCAGCGAGGTCGACGACCACGCCTTGCCGTTGACCTTGAGCCCTTGGACGTAGACGTTCTTCGCGCTGTTGGCCGGTGCGTTGATCACCAGGTCGCGGCCCGAGGGCAGGTGGACCGTGGCCTTGGTGAACAGCGGCGAGCCGACCGTGTAGTGCGGGCTGCCGATCTGGAGCGGGTAGAAGCCGAGCGCGCCGAACAGGTACCAGGCCGACATCTCGCCGTTGTCCTCGTCACCGGCGTAGCCCTGGCCGATCTCGCTGCCGAGGTACAGGCGGGACAGGGCCTCGCGGACCTTCGCCTGCGTCTTCCACGGCTGCCCGGCGTAGTTGTACATGTAGGGAATATGGTGGCTGGGCTGGTTGCTGTGGCCGTACTGGCCCATGCGCACGTCCCTGGCCTCGCGCATCTCGTGGATGACGCCGTTGTACGAGCCGGGGAAGGTGGCGGTCTCCGGGCTGGTGAAGAAGTCGTCGAGCTTCTTGGCCAGGGCCGGGCGGCCGCCGTACAGCCCGGCGAGTCCCACGCCGTCCTGCGGTGCGTGGAAGGCCATGTTCCAGCCGTTGGTCTCGGTGTAGTCGAAGCCCCAGACGCGGGGATCGTAGGTGGCCTTGGTGTGGCGCCACTTGCCGGTGGAGTCGCGGCCCTGGAAGAAGCCCGTGGCCGGATCCCACATGTTCAGATAGTTAAGCGCCCGATTGCCGAAATATTCGGCTTCATCGAGATATGTCGTCTTCTCTGGGCCGGTGGCGGTCTTGGCCAGTTCCTTGGCCATCTCGGCGATGCCGAAGTCGTTGATGTAGCCGTCCACCGCCCACGACAGGCCCTCGCCGACCTCGTTGAGCGCCGTGTACCCGCGGAAGACCGACGTGGCCATGCCCTTGCGGCCCACCGAGGCGTTCGGCGGCACCGTGGTCGCGTTGCGCAGCGCCGCCGCGTAGGCGGCCTTGGCGTCGAATCCGCGCACCCCCTTGGTGTACGCGTCGGCGAAGGCCACGTCCGAGCTGGTGCCCACCATCAGGTCGGCATAGCCGGGCGAGGACCAGCGCGCGATCCAGCCGCCGTCGCGATACTGCTGGACGAAGCCGTCCACCAGCTCCCCGGCCTGGGGCGACAGCAGCGCGTGCGCGGGCCATGTGGTGCGGTAGGTATCCCAGAACCCGTTGTTGACGTAGATCTTGCCGTCCACCACCTTCGCCCCGGTTTGTGTGGGTGTGTTCTGCCCGGCCGGAGGCGAGACCGGACTGGCGTACTTCGGCCCCTGCGGCGTGTTCTCGAAGCCCGAGTTCGGATACAGGAACAGCCGGTACAGGTTGGAGTACAGCGTGGTGAGCTGGTCCGGCGAGGCGCCCTCCACCTCGATCACGCCCAGCTTGTCCTCCCACGCCCGCTTGGCCCGCGCCTTGACCGGCTCGAACCCGTCCGCGACCTCGGCCAGGTTCAGCCTCGCCTGCTCCACGCTGATGAACGAGGTGGCGATGCGCATGGTCACCTGCTTGGCGCCGAAGGCCGTGTAGCCGGTGACGTTGTCGCGGCCCGCGCCGGTCAGCTTGCCACCGGCGGTGACGGGCTGGTCGAACACGGCGTACACGAACATCCGCGTCGCCCCCGCGGACAGTCCGCTGCGCGCGTCCGTGAAGCCGGTCACCACGCCGTCGGCGCCGACCGTGAGCCCGCCGTCGTTGTTGTAGTTGTCGAAGATCAGGCTGCCGCCGTCCCCCGGGAAGGTGAAGCGGAAGACCGCCGCGTGGTCGGCGGGCGCGATCTCCGTGCGGATCCCGTTCAGGAGATCCACCCCGTAGTAGTACGGCCGCGCCGTCTCCTTGTCATGCGAGAACGGCGTCGCCCTGGCCACCCGGTCCGCGTTCGGCCTGGCCAGCAGCGATGGCATCACCTGGAACGACTGCCGGTCGCCCATCCACGGGCTCGGCTGGTGGGAGGCGGCGAACGCCTGGATGGTCGGCACGTTGTCGGCGTTGCCGTTGCGGTGGTACTCATACAGCCACGAGTTCGACCCCGACCCCGTCATCGGCGTCCAGAAGTTGAACCCGTGCGGCACCGCCGTGGCCGGGAAGTTGTTGCCCCGCGAGAAGCCGCCCGTCGAGTGCGTGCCCCGCGTGGTCAGCGCGTAGTCCGCCACGCTGTCCGGCTTCCTGTCGTCGGCCGGGGCGAGCGTGAGGTCGTCCAGCCACCCCTTGAACGACAGCGGACCCACCGGCGCGTCGAAGCCCACGAGGATGCGCTTGATCCGCTTGCCCCTGGCCACGTCCCCGATGCGTACCTTCTTGTGGTTCCACTGGTCGGCGTACAGGGTCTTGGACGCACCCTGGGCGCGCGGGCCCAGGGTGATCCCGTGGTGGTCGGCCGCCTTGAGGTCGCTGAGATAGGTCCCGTCGCCGAAGGCCAGATCGACCGCCCCAAAGGTGCTCGGATAGGCCATCGACGCCCCCGTGAACTCGGGGAAGATCTTGTAGGACAGCTCGGTGTCGGCCGCCACCTCGATGTCGGTCTCGAACACCTTGTTCGTGGCCCGCCCACCCTGCTCACGCGTGGTGCTGCCCGAGTACCGGAAGGCCTGCAGCCCCGTGTACCCGGCGCGCAGCTTGGCCGCGAACCCGCTGCCCGGCCCCGGCCCGACCACGCTGCGCATCGGCGAGGGCGGCTTCGGCGTCGTGTCGCCGTCGGACAACTGCAGCTCGGCGAGCTGCACGATCCCGCCGGACCCGTTGCGGGTCACGTTCAGCCGGTAGTGCAGGTACGGCGCCGCGTTCGCCACCTCGAACTCCCGCGTCTTCAGCCGTGCGTCGAACACCTCGCCCGCACGGGTGTCGACGGCCGTCCAGCTCCGCCCGTCCTGGGATCCCTCCAGAGCCCAGTCGCGCGGATCCCGCTCGGCCGCGTCGTTGGCGCTGGCCAGCGCGTAACGGACGACCTTGATCGGCTTGGTCAGCCTGACCGAGACCCAGCCGGTCGAGGTGAACACGAGCCACTTGGTGTTGACGTCCCCGTCGAGGAGGTTCTCCTTGACCTCGCCCGCCTGGGAGTACTCGCCGCTGGCCGCCACCTCGGCGATCTCGTCGGTGATGTTGCCCGGAATCCCGCCCGTGGTACTCCCGGTGACCCCTTCGCCCGGCCTGCCTTCCTCGGGCGTGTTGACCCAGTCGGGCGAGGGCTGCCCCGTCTCAAAGGAGGAGTGGAACAGCGCCCCGGGCGGAGCCGCGACGGCCCGGCTCCGGCCCGTCGCCGGTTGGGCCGCGGGTTGCTCCTCGATCGGAGCCGGATGGGTGGGGGCCGCGGACGGGGCGTCCGACGGCAGCGGTGACGGCGGTGGATCGGCCGCCGCCACCCCGGATAACCCCGCGAACACCGCCACGGCGACGGCCGTCACGACCGCCAGATGCGTTCTGCGCATACAAGCCTCCCTGACAACGTTGTCACCAGAAGAAACCCAAAAGACAACGTTGTCAATGGCCGATCCACAGAACCATACCGGGTTTACTTTTGAACCCGGTAAGCATTATCGTTCGTCTCATGGTCGGGGTGAGCAAGGAAAAGAAGGCACAGCGGCGCAAGCACATCGGCGACACCGCCCTGCGCCTGTTCGCCGAACGCGGCTTCGAGGCCGTCACGGTCAACGAGATCGCGGAGGCCGCCGGTGTGGCCAAGGTGACGTTGTTCAACTACTTCCCGAACAAGGAGGCCCTGGTACTCGACGGCGTGGAAGAGGACATCGCCGGCGTCGTCGGCGGCCGCCGGCGTGGCCAGACCCCTCTGCGCGCCCTGCGCGAGCACTACCTGCTGTTCGCCGAGCACCTGGAGGCGGAGGTGGACATCCCGGAGCTCATGACCAGGATGAAAGTGATCATCGCCAGCCCCACGCTGACCGCCGCCATGCAGGAGATCCAGTACGGCCAGCGCGCCGCCCTGGCCATGGTCCTGAGCGGCCGCGACACCTGGCACCTGCCCGCCGACGACCTCACCGCCGACCTGATGGCGGCCCAGATCACCGCGACGATCCTGCTGCTGCAGGAGGCGTTCTTCGATCGCCTGGCCGCGGGCATGAGCCTGCGCGAGGCGGGGGAGTCGCTGCGTCCCGACGTGAATCGGGCCTTCGACCTGCTGGAAAGGGGACATGGGACATGAAGAAGGGCATCAACTACGACACCGGGTTCCTGCCGGAGCCCGGCACGCGAGCGGTGTTCGACCGGGAGACGGCCCGCGCCGACATGCGGGTCATCGCCGGTGACCTGCACTGCTCGACCGTGCGCGTGTCAGGCAGAGATCCCGGGCGGCTGAGCGTCGCGGCGGAGGAGGCCGTCGCTGCCGGGCTGGAGGTCTACTTCGCGCCATTCCCCGTAGACCGGTCCACGGCCGAGATGCTCGACCTCTACGCCGAGTGCGCCCGCCGCGCCCAGGCGCTCGACGGCCGGACGATCATGGTGACAGGCTGCGAGACCAGCGCCTTCGGCCAGGGTTTCATGCCCGGCGACACCTACTCCGAGCGCCTGGAGCTGATGGCCGACGCGGAGACCGCCTGGTGGGAGAACCTCGGCCCGGTCATCGAGCGGCTCGACACCTTCCTGGCCGAGGCCGCCCAGACGGTGCGCGAGCACTTCGACGGCCCGGTGACCTATGCCAGCGCGCCGTGGGAGCCCATCGACTGGACGCCGTTCGACCTGGTGGGGGTCGACGCCTACCGAGCGGCGTACAACCAGGAGAGTTTTCCCGAGGAGATCCGCGCCCACGCCCGCCACGGCAAGCCCGTCGTGGTGACCGAGTTCGGCACCTGCGCCTACCGGGGCGCCGGGCTGCTCGGTGGCATGGCCTGGCAGCCGCCGGCGGACGCCGTACCCGACGAGCAGGAGCAGGTCCGCTACCTCGAGGACCTGATGGACGTCTTCGAGCGGGAGGGCGTGGACACCGCGCTGTGGTTCACCTTCGCCGGCTACACCCGCCAGAACGCCGACGACCTCGGCTCCTACGGCGTGGTCAGGATGCTCGACGACACCCGCTGGGAGCCGAAGGCGGTCTTCCACGCCATGGCTAGGCGCTACAGCTGAAGATCGCGGTGCCGGGCAGGTTGCGCCCGCGCAGCGGGCTCCAGCCACCCCACACCCGCTCGTGCCCCGGCGGCCACTCGGGCTCGGTCAGCCCGTCGACGCGCAGTCCCGACGCGGCGATGAGCCCGATCCAGTCGCCCAGCGTGCGATGGTGCTCGACGTAGGTGACCTCGCCGCGTTCGCCGGTCTCGGTGTACGGCGTGCGGTCGAAGTAGGACCGGTCGGAGGTCAGCCCCCGCGGCCCGGGATCATCGGGAAACGCCCACCGGATCGGATGGCTCACCGAGAAGACGAACCGCCCGCCCGGCCGCAGCACCCGGCGCACCTCACGGAAGACGGCCGCCGGATCGGCCACGAACGGCAAAGCCCCGAACGCCGAGCAGACCAGGTCGAACCGGGCGTCGAGGAACGGCAGCTCCTCGGCGTCCGCCTGGACGGCCGGAACCGTCACCCCGGTCTCCAGGTCGATGCGCCGGGAATGGCGCAGCTGGCGGTGGGAGATGTCGAAGGCGGCCACCCGGGCGCCCTGCCCGGCCAGCCACCGCGCGCACTGCGCGGCCCCGCACCCGATCTCCAGGATCTCCCGCCCGCGCACCTCGCCCAGCAGCCGGGCGCCGGCCTCGTCGAGACCCTCCGGGCACCACACGAACCGCGCGTCACCGAGGAAGTGGCCGTGCTCGACCTGGTATTCGTCGGCGTTGCCGTCCCACCACCAGCGGTTGGCCCGCGACGACGGCGACAGCACTAGCGCATCTTGGGGCCGCGCGGGACCCGCGCGCCCTTGGGCATCGGACCCTTGGGCAGCGGCATGTTCTTGGGCAGCGAGCGCAGCCGGTCCTTGACCTCGTTGACCGCGGGCTTCTTCAGGTTGCGCGGCAGCTTCATGATGTGCCGCTGCAGCTTGGCCAGCGGGATCTGGCCCTCGCCATCACCACACTGGAGGTCGTAGATCTCGATGCCGAGCGCGACGCGGGAGATGCGCTTCTTCTCCGCGGTGAGCATCTTGGCCACCCGGTTGCCCGGCCCTTCCGAGACCAGCACGACGCCGGGGAAGCCGACGACCATGTGGATCAGGTCCTGGTCGCGGTTGACCGAGATGGCCGGGGTGACCTGCCAGTTGCCGCGCATGCCCTGCAGGACCGCGGCGGCGGCGCCGGTCTGCCCGTGCAGGATGGAGTACTGCGCCCGCTGGGCGAGCTGGCCGAAGACCACCAGGCCGACGGTGAAGGCCAGCATGATACCGAGGATGATCGAATAGATCAGCTGGTCGATGACCAGGCCGATGACGACGGCCACGGCCAGGGTGGCGACCGCCGAGAGAAAGACGATCGGCAGCCCCTTGGGGTTGGCCTGCTTGATGATCTGCGCGATCATGCGGAGCTGCTTGATACGCCCCGGCTTCTCTTCTGCGGTTGCCATGCCTTGAAGGATACAAAGCCCAGCCCCCCGAGATGAAAACGTGACCACGGGAAAGGGGCGCGCCCGGACCGGGCACGCCCCTCTTCTTCGGTCTCAGACGCTGATGTCCGCCGTCAGCCGCCGGTCGGCGACGCTGGCGCCCACTTCGACCGTGTACGCGCCGGGCACGGTGCTCCAGCCGTCCCCGCCCCATACCTGGAACGTGCGCTCGGGCAGGAACACCGTGCTCACGACGGTCTCACCGGGTTCCGCCTCGACCACCGCGAACCCGGCGAGCCGGCGCGCCGGCCGCTCACCGGGATCGGCCGGAGCCACGTACACCTGCACGACCTCCCGCCCGCGCCGTTCACCGGTGTTGGTGACGGAAACCGTGACCGATTCGGTGCTGGCGTCCACGGCGTTGTAGGTCCACGACGTGTACCCGAGGCCGTGCCCGAACCAGAAGGCCGGAGTACGCCCCGCCTTCTCCCAGCCCCGGTAACCGATGAAGGCCCCCTCGTCGTACGGCACCGCCCCGTCGCGCGGCGTGACGTTGACCACCGGGCTGTCCTCCAGCGACACCGGCCAGGTCGTGGGCAGCCGCCCGCCCGGCTCGGCGTCGCCGAACAGCACGTCGGCCAGCGCCGGCCCGGCCTCCTGACCGGGGAACCAGGTCAGCAGGATGGCGGCCACGTCACCCGCCCACGGCATCTCGACGGGGGAGCCGGCGTTGACCACGACCACCGTGCGCGGGTTGGCCGCGGCCACGGCGGCGATCAGCTCGTCCTGGCGGCCGGGCAGCTTGAGGTCCTTGCGGTCGAAGCCCTCGCTCTCCACCTCCAGCGTGGTCGAGGCCACCACGACCGCCACGTCGCTCCCGGCGGCCAGCCGCGCCGCCTCGGCCAGCAGTTCGTCCTCGCCGGCCGACGGGTTGGCGTGCCCGATCGTGAACAGGATCAGCGTCATCCCGTTGAAGCTGGCCACCTCGTGCTGGCGCAGCGACAGCTCGACGGTCTGACCGGCCTCCAGCGCGTGTGTGAAGCGCCGCTCCGGCGCGTGCAGCAGCCCGGCGGCCGGGTCGTCGCCCTCGAAGACGATGGCCTCGGCGAACACGGTCGTGCCGTCGATCGTGAAGGTGTAGCGGCCGACGCCCGCGACCGAGAACTGGTGCTCCCCGGCGACGTCCGCGGTGTAGCTGGTGCGCAGTTCGACCGCGGCCAGCCGGTCGAGCTCCACGCCCGCGGGCGGCTGGCCCACCCAGCGCGCCTCGGCGATCGGCACCGCCGCCTCGGCCAGCACCTGGCCTTCGCCGTCCAGGAAGAGCGCGGTGGCGGGGGCGTTGAGCGGTGAGAAGCGCAGCCGCGGGTCGGTGCCGAGCGCGTACCGCACCTCGACGCCGTCCCGCTCACGCAGCCCGCGCAGCGGCGAGACGATCCGGTCGGGGAAGACCTGGGCGCTGCCGCCGCCCATGATCCGCGCCTCGTCGGCCGCCGACCCGATGAGCGCGAGCGTCCGCACGCCCGCGAACGGCAGCACCCCGCCCTCGTTCCTGAGCAGCGTGAACGACCGCGCGGCCACCTCGCGCGCGAGCGCCACCCCGTCGATCGAAGCCGCCGATCCGACGGTACGGCCCGCGCCCCCGTCGAGCGCGCCGGTGCGCCAGGCCAGCCGCAGGATGCGGCGGACACGGTCGTCCACGGCCGACTCCGGCACCCGCCCCTCGCGGACCGCGGCCTCCAGTTTCTCGCCCCACGGCCCGTTCGGACCCGGCATGGCCACGTCGGTGCCGCCGAGCGCGGCGGCCTCGGTGGAGCGCACCGCCGTCCAGTCGGACACCACGTACCCGTCGAAGCCCCACTCGTCCTTCAGCACCCCGTTGACCAGGTCGGAGTGCTCGGTCATGGTCGTGCCGTTGACCGAGTTGTAGGCGCTCATGAGACCCCACGCGCCCGCCCGCACGACCCGCTCGAACGGCGCCAGGTACATCTCCCGCAGCACCTTGTCGGTCACCTTGACGTTGACGGTGAAGCGGTCGGTCTCGAAGTCGTTGGCCACGAAGTGCTTGGGCGTGGTGCCGACGCCGCCGTCCTGGACGCCTTCGACGTAGGCCGCGCCGACCTCCCCGGTGAGGAACGGGTCCTCGGAGAAGCACTCGAAGTGCCGTCCGCCCAGCGGCGTGCGGTGCAGGTTGATGGTCGGGGCCAGCAGCACGTGCACGCCCTTGCGCCGGGCTTCCTGGGCGAGCAGCCGGCCGACCTGCCTGACCAGGTCGACGTCCCACGTCGCGGCCAGCGCGGTGGGGCTGGGCAGGGCGATCGACGGGTCCACGGCGCTCCACTGCTCGCCGCGTACGCCGATCGGGCCGTCGCTCATCACGAGCCGGTCGAGCCCGATCTCGGGGATCGCGGGCAGCGACCACATGTCGGCGCCGGTGAGCAGGCGGATCTTGGTGCTGAGGTCCAGCTTGTTGATCAGTTCGTCGAAGTCCACCCCGTCAGTGTTAACCAGAAAACCGACCGAGAGCTAGGTTTGTGACCTTTGCGTTACATAGAGGGCATGAAAAAACCGCACCCCTCGGCGAGGGATGCGGTTTCCCGCCGGCCGGATCAGGCGCTCTGCCGCGCCTCGATCGCCTGCTTGTAGAGCTTGCCCGCCCGGTACGACGAGCGGACCAGTGGACCGGACAGCACGCCGGCGAAGCCGATCGCCTCGGCCTCGGCCTGCAGCTCCACGAACTCCTCCGGCTTCACCCAGCGCTCCACCGGGTGGTGGCGCGGCGTGGGCCGCAGGTACTGCGTGATCGTGAGCAGGTCGGTGCCGGCCTCGTGGAGGTCGCGCATCGCCTGCACGATCTCCTCGCGCTCCTCGCCCATGCCCAGGATCAGGTTGGACTTGGTCACCAGCCCCGCCTCGCGGGCCATCGTGATGACGCCGAGCGAACGCTCGTACCTGAAGGCCGGCCTGATCCGCTTGAAGATGCGCGGCACGGTCTCGACGTTGTGCGCGAACACCTCCGGCTTGCTGGAGAAAACCTCCTCCAGCTGCTCGCGGTCGCCGTTGAAGTCGGGCACCAGCAGCTCGACGCCGCAGCCGGGCAGCAGGGTGTGGATCTGGCGGGCGGTCTCGGCGTAGAGCCAGGCGCCGCCGTCGGGCAGGTCGTCACGGGCGACGCCGGTCACGGTCGCGTAGCGCAGGCCCATCTGCTGGACCGACTCGGCGACCCTGCGCGGCTCGTCCTTGTCGTACTCCTTGGGCTTGCCCGTGTCGATCTGGCAGAAGTCGCACCGGCGGGTGCACTGGTCGCCGCCGATGAGGAAGGTCGCCTCGCGATCCTCCCAGCACTCGTAGATATTGGGACAGCCCGCCTCTTCACAGACCGTGTGCAGGCCCTCCCGGCGCACGAGCGATTTCAGCTCGGTGTACTCGGGGCCCGTCTTCAGCTTGGTCTTGATCCACGGGGGCTTGCGCTCGATAGGGGTCTCGGCGTTGCGCACCTCCAAGCGGAGGAGCTTTCGGCCTTCAGGGGCAACGGTCACGGACCCAGCTTACGTCCCCGCGAGAACATCCCATGACCCGACCTGTATCACGAGATCAGCCCGAACCCGCGGATGGCCCGCGTGTAGTGCTTCAGCAGCTCCTCGTCGATCAGCCCGGACTCCCGCGCCCCCAGCAACTCCGAGCCGGGCGCCGAGGTCAGCACGCCGTCGTCGGAGAGCCTGGCCCTGGTCAGCGCGTCCTGCCTGATCACCGCGACACTCTCCCCGCGCAGCGCCGCCGCCTGGATCGGCGCGAGGTAGCGGCCGCTCGCCATGAGGCCTTCCAGCTCGTCCAGCTCCTCCGCCGACGTCACCCTGGCCGTCAGTGCCCGCCTTTCCTCCCGGGTACGGCTGTCGCCCGCGCGTACCAGGCGGGTCAGCGCGTACTCGGCCAGCAGCACCGGACCGCCCAGTACCCGCCCGAAGATCCGGCCGAGCAGTCCCGCCGCCTCGTAGGAGGCGCCCGGCGCGTGCATCACGCCCAGGGACGCGCGGTCCATGACCACCCTGGCCTCCTCACGCTGCTTGAGCGGCGCCGCACCGACCAGGCCCATCCGCCACTCGGCCAGCGTGGACAGCGCCTCACCCACCACGAGCCCCTCACCGATCTTGCCCGCGGCGTAGGCCCTGGCCAGCAGCGTCACCCGCTGCCTCGGCGTCAGCGCCAGCCACAGCGGCAGCCCGACGACGATCACCGGGGTACGCCGCAGGCCGATCCGCGCGTAGGTGGCGTCGACGCCCAGGTCCATGATGGCCACGGTGGCCGGCGGCTTGACGGCCAGCGCGCCGGCCACGCGGGTGGCGGCGCCGTACAGCTCGGGGGCGGACGAACGCGCCAGCACCTCGGCGTCGGCGGGCAGCCGCCCCAGACGCGGCCGCAGCATGACCCCGACCGCCAGCAGAAGGGCCCCGGCGACCCAGGCGGGGACCTCGCCGGGATTGAACGCGATGAGCGCGCCACCGGCCAGGATGAAGGCCAGGGTCAACGCGTGAACGATCAGCGACAGCACGAGAGCCAGGAGACGCTTCACAGGCCCGATCGTAGAAACGCGTTATCCGGAATCAACCGCAATTAGATGCCGATTCGATTACCAGCCCGACATTTCCCCAACCTCACCACATCCCACCCACCGCCCCGGCCAACACCCTCCGGCAACCCCACCCGGCACCCAGCCTCACACCTGCGCGGCCTCTCACGCGCCCGGCCTCACACGTGCGCGGCCTCTCGCCTGTGCGGCTTCACGCCTGTGCGGCTCCACCGCTTTCCGGCCCCACTTCCGGGGTTGGCCCACGCCACCCCTCGCCCCCACCTCTGCCAGGCCCACGGTCCACCCGGCCAAACCTGCGACCTTCCGGTGCCCGGACCCGCGGCCCGCGCCTTCGGGTTTGGTGCCCTCGGCGCGGCCATCCGGGGGTCAGCGGTGGCGGAGCAGGTCTTCTTCGTGGACGTCGTAGGACTCGAGCCCGAGCACGTCCGCCAGCCGCTTCTCCATGATCGGCATGACCTCCTCGACCACGATGCGGCGGCCGGTCTCGGCGGAGAGGGTGGAGACTCCGGCGCCCGGGATGCCGCAGGGGTCGATGCGGTTGAACCAGCGCGGGTCGTTGGCGCAGTTGAGGGCGAAGCCGTGCATCGCCACTCCGCGCGTCACCCGGATGCCGACCGCGCCCAGCATGCGGTCCGGCAGGCCCAGGGCGGCGTCCCCGGCCGCCCACACCCCGCCCCTGTGCGGCATGCGCCGCGCGCTGACCCCGAAGTCGGCGCAGACCAGCACCATGGCCTCTTCGAGCCGGCGCACGTAGTCGCTGACGTCGGAGACCGCCACGATCGGGTACCCGACCAGCTGGCCGGGCCCATGCCAGGTGATCCGGCCGCCCCGGTCGACGTCGATGACCGGGGTGCCGTCGGCGGGGCGCTCGTGCGGGGCGGTGCGCTTGCCCGCGGTGTAGACGGGCGCGTGCTCCAGGATCAGGGCGGTGTCGCCCAGCTCTCCGGCGAGATGCTTCTCGTGCACCCAGCGCTGGAGGTTCCAGGCCTGCTCGTAGGGGACATCGACACCGAGCCGCACAATGGCCAAGGCGTGGCGCATGTGTCCATTGTGCCGTTCCCTCACCTATGAAGGGTAATTCAGGACGTCAGCAGCCGGGGCTCGATCCTGAACTCCTTCACGCCGTCGTCGCCGTCGTGCTCCAGGCGGTAGGCGTAGCCCCTGGGGTCGACGGTGACCGCCTGGATGAACTCGGTGCCCACGTAATGCAGGCCGACGCCCTCGTCGGCGGCGTACCCGCCGGGCAGTTCGCCGCCCGCCACCGAGGCCTGCAGCATCTCCCGGCGCTGCGGCTCGGAGTTGTAGTGCACGCCGCACGAGTAGGGGAGCAGGCCCATGCCCTCCGCCCACACGTGCAGGTCGGGGCCGAACGAGTCGGTGTTGCCGCCCACGTGCCAGCACAGCGCGCCCGCGCTCTGCCCGGACAGCACCACGCCGGACCGCCAGGCCTCCTCCAGCATCTCGTCGTAGCCGTGCAGCCGCCACAACGCCATCAGGTTGGCGACGCTGCCACCGCTGACGTAGATCATGTCCTGGTCGAGCATCCAGGCCCGCGGGTCCTCCAGGTTGGGCATGGGGAACACCGTCAGGTGGCTCACCTCGACGTCCCAGTGGGAGAAGGCGCCGTACATCTTCAGCAACCAGTCGGCGTCATCGCCCATCGCCGTGGCGAGGAGACCCAGCTTGGGACGGTCCTGTCCGGTGAGGTCGAGTCCGTAGCGCAGCAGCGGGCTGGCTTCGATGAAGCCGTGGCGCCGCGTCGGGCGGAACGATCCACCACCGATGGCAAGGATGTGTGACTGGCCGGTTCTGGTCATGACTGTGCTCCCCCACATCGTGTCGGACAGACTAGATTACGGCGGCCAGTGCCTGATCGAGACGCGTATGGGCGAAGCCGTAGCCGCTGTCCACCAGCTTCTTCGGCACGATGCGGTGGCTCGGGAGCAGGGCTTCCTTGGCGAATTCGCCCAGCCCCAGCTCCAGCGCGAACCCCGGCACTCCGATCGGCATGGTCGGCCGCCGCAGCGCCCGCCCGAGAGTTTTCGTGAATTCCGCGTTGGTCAGGGGAGAAGGCCCCACAAGATTCACCGGTCCCGAGATTTCCCGATTTTCCAGGACATGGAGCACGGAACCCACCCAATCCTCCACGGCAATCCACGACCAGTACTGCCGCCCCGACCCCAGCGGCGCCCCGAGCCCCATCCGGAAGATCGGCAACATGGGCCCAAGCGCCCCGCCCTTCCCGCTCAGCACCAGCCCCGTCCGAAGCTGCGCGTTCCGTACCGGAGCCTCCCGGGCCGTCGCTTCCCAGGCCTCACACAGCCGGGCGAGAAACCCACGCCCGAGCGGCGCGCTCTCGTCGATCACCTGATCCCCGGTATCGCCGTAGAAGTCCACCCCGGAGGCCGAAACCAGCACCTCGGGCGGCGCCGAGAGCCTCCCGATCGCCTCGACGAGCGTGGCCGTGCTGCGCACCCGGCTCTCCACCAGCAGTCTCTTGTACGGCCCGCTCCACCGCTTCCCGGCGATCGAAGCCCCGGCCAGATGCACCACCGCATCGGCCCCGTCGAGCGCACCCGGATCAACAACGCCCGCACCCGGATCCCAGAAGGACTCATGCTCGGCCCGCACCGGCCGCCGGACCAGCTGCCGCACCTCGTGCCCACGCTCGCGAAGCGCCCCCATCAACGCCGGCCCAAGCAGTCCGGAACCCCCGGTCACGGTGATCACCATGCCTCCACCCTACGCTCCACCCACCCAGCCGGCCGGAGCACGCGGCCCTGGGCAGCGAGCGCGTGGCGCGAGGCTGACCGGAAAGGGCATGGTCCATAGGGCCGGCACCGGCGTGGGCGCGGTGTGTGGCATGGGGTGACCGGACCGGCCGTGGTCCCTGAAGGGTGTGGACATGCTGTGTGGGGCCCGGCGGCGGAGCGGGAGGCTCCGGGCAACGGGGCGACGGGGCGACGGGGCGACCGGGCGATGGGCCGCAGGCCGTGGGTTGGGGCGCCGCGCGGTGGGGTGTGGTGTGGTGGGGCTCGGCGCCCTTGTGCGGTGCTGAGCCGGGCCATGGTGGCTGGCCAAGCGTGCCTTGTGGCGGCGGGAAGCCCGTCCGGCTGCCGGCCGCCCGGAAGAGGCCGCCCGCCGACGGCTGCGGTCGGTGGCCCGCTTGGCTTGCCGTAACGGATAGGGCGCCGGAAAGGGCGCAGCCCGGCAGAAAAAGAGCCGGACCGTCCGACGCGGGCGTCGGACGGTCCGGGGAGCGGTTAGGCCAGGCCCAGCTGGGCCTCGAAGCGGCCTTCCTCGAGGCGACGCTTGATCGTCGTCAGGAAGCGGGCCGCGTCCGCGCCGTCGACCAGGCGGTGGTCGTACGTGAGCGCCAGGTACACCATCGAACGCACCGCGATGACCTCGCCCTCAGGCGTGTCCACCACCACGGGACGCTTGACGACCGCGCCGGTTCCCAGCATGCCGACCTGCGGCTGGTTGAGGATCGGCGTGTCGAACAGGGCGCCGCGGCTGCCGGTGTTCGTGAGCGTGAAGGTGCCGCCGGTGATCTCGTCGGGCGTCACCTGGTTGTTGCGGGTGCGCTCGGCGAGGTCGGTGACCTTGCGGGCCAGCCCGGCCAGGTTGAGGTCGCCGGCGTTCTTGACGACGGCGGCCAGCAGGCCGCGCTCGGTGTCCACCGCGACGCCGAGGTTCTCGACGTCGAAGTAGGTCACCTCGTTGGTCTCGTTGTTGATCGTGGCGTTGAGCTTCGGGTGCTGCTTGAGCGCCTCGACCGTGGCCATCGCGAAGAACGGGGTGAAGGTCAGCTTCACGCCCTCGCGGCGCAGGAAGTCGTCCTTCGCCTTGGCCCGCAGGCGGGCGATCTTCGTGACGTCCACCTCGACGACCGAGGTGAGCTGCGCCGCCGTCTGCAGCGACTCCACCATGCGCTTGGCGATCGTCTGACGCAACCGCGTCATCTTCTCGGTACGGCCCCGCAGCGTCGTGTCCACCTCGACCGGCTCGGGCGAGGCGCTGACCGGAGCCGGAGCCTGCGCGGCCGGGGCGGCAGCGGCAGGAGCGGCGGCGGCGGGAGCGGCGGCCGGAGCGGCGGGCTGCGCCGGCGCGGCGGGAGCAGGGGCGGCGGCCTCGCGCTGGGACTTGGCGGCCTCCAGCACGTCCTGCTTGCGGATGCGGCCACCCACACCGGTGCCCGAGATCGCCTCCAGGTCGACGCCGTGCTCGTTGGCCAGCTTGCGCACCAGCGGCGTCACGTACGGGCTCTCACCCGACGACGGCAGCGGAGCCTCGGCCTGCGCGGGCGCCGGAGCCTGAGCGGCGGGCTGCGCCGGCGCGGCGGGAGCGGGGGCCGGAGCGGCCGGAGCCTGGGCAGCCGGAGCTTGGGCAGCCGGAGCCTGGGCGGCGGGCGCCGGGGCGGGGGCCGGGGTGGGCTCGGGCTGCGGGATCGAAGAGGCGGGGGCCGGCTCCGGCTGCGGCGCCGGGGCCTCCTCGGCCGGGGCCGCCGGGGCGCCCGCCTGGCCGTTCTCGTCGATGATCGCCAGCTCGGCCCCGACCTCGACGGTCTCGTCCTCAGCCACGACGATCTTGGTGATGACGCCCGCGGACGGCGACGGGATCTCGGTGTCGACCTTGTCGGTCGACACTTCGAGGAGCGGCTCGTCAGCCTCGACGCGCTCGCCCTCCTTCTTCAGCCAACGGGTTACCGTGCCCTCGGTGACGCTCTCGCCGAGCTGGGGCATCTGTACGGAGACCGGCATGGGTATGTCTTCCTCGAGTTCTTAGTTGTGGACGTGCAGGGGCTTGCCGGCCAGTGCCAGCATCGCCTCGCCCATGGCTTCTGACTGGGTGGGATGCGCGTGGATGAGCTGGGCGACCTCTGCTGGCAGCGCCTCCCAGTTGTAGATGAGCTGAGCCTCGGTGACCAGCTCGCCGATGCGGCGCCCGACCATGTGGACGCCCACGACCGGCCCGTCCTTCTGGGCGATCACCTTGACCGCGCCCGAGGTGCCGAGGATCTGGCTCTTGGGGTTGCCCGCGAGGTCGTAGACCTGCTCGACGATCTCGATGCCCCGGTCGGCGGCCTGCTTGGAGGTGATGCCGACGGAGGCGACCTCGGGGTCGGAGTAGGTGATCCGCGGCACGCCCGCGTAGTCGATGGGCGGCGGGTTGAGCCCGGCGATGTGCTCGGCCACCAGGATGCCCTCGGCGAAGCCCGCGTGGGCCAGCTGCGGGGTGTCGATCAGGTCGCCGATGGCGTAGACGCCGGAGACGGAGGTCTGGCAGTGCTGGTCGACCACGACGGCGCCGCGTTCGACCTGGACGCCCTGCTCCTCGAAGCCCATTCCGGCCGATACGGCGCCGCGGCCGACGGCCACGAGCAGCTGCTCGGCGTCGAGGGTCTTGCCGTTGGCGAGCGTCACCACCACGCCGGTGTCGGTGGTCTTGACGCCGTCGAAGAAGACGCCGAGCTCGTACTTGATGCCGCGGCGGCGGAAGGCCCGCTCCAGCAGCTTGGAGCTGGACTCCTCCTCGGCCGGCAGCAGGTGCGGCAGCGCCTCGACGATGGTCACCTCGGCGCCGAACGAGCGGTAGACGCTGGCCAGCTCGACGCCGATCACGCCGCCGCCCAGCACGACGATCGAGCTCGGCACGCGCTCCATCGTCAGCGTGTGCTCGCTGGTGATGACGCGCTCGCCGTCGATGCGCAGGCCGGGCAGCGACTTGGGCGCCGACCCCGTGGCGAGTACGACGGCGCGGCCCTCGTAGACCTCGGAGCCGACCTGGACGCTGCCGGCGCCGGCCAGGCGCCCCTCGCCCTCGACGACCGTCACACCGGCCGACTTCAGCAGGCCCTGCACGCCCTTCCAGGCACGCGTGACGATCTTGTCTTTGAAGGCGTGGACGCCGGGCACGTCGATGCCCTCGAAGCGCGCCTTGACGCCGAAGGACTCGCTCTCGCGGGTCTCGTCGGCGACCTCCGCGGAGTGCAGGAGGGCCTTGGTGGGGATGCAACCCCGGTGCAGGCAGGTGCCGCCGATCTTGTCTCGTTCGATCAGGGCGACCGACTTGCCCAACTCGGCCGCCCGGAGCGCGCAGGCGTAACCGCCGCTGCCGCCACCTAGGACGACGATGTCGTAGGCCACAGGAAGGCTCCTTGTCGGGATCGTGATGCCGTCATCTTTTCATTTGTTTCAGGCGCTCGCGTGCCGCTCTGCGAGTCCGATGAGGGTCCGGGTGATGGCGCCGGTCCCGCCCTTGGGGGTGTAGCCGTGCGGCTCGCCCTTGTTGAAGGCGGGTCCGGCCATGTCGACGTGCGCCCACTTGACGCCGTCGGGCACGAACTCCTTCAGGAAGATCCCCGCGGCCAGCATGCTGCCCCAGCGCTCGGGCTGGAGGTTGGCGATGTCGGCGATGGGGGAGTCGAGGCCCTTGCGCAGTTCCTCGGGCAGCGGCATGCCCCAGGCGCCCTCGCCGACGGAGCCGGCCACGTCGACGACCAGTTCGCGCAGGTCGTCGTCGTTGGCCATGACGCCGGCGGTGCGCCAGCCGAGCGCGACGATCTGGGCGCCGGTCAGCGTGGCCACGTCCACGATGACGTCGGGCTCGTCCTCGGCGGCGCGGGCGATGCCGTCCATGAGGACCAGGCGGCCCTCGGCGTCGGTGTCGAGCACCTCGACGGTCTTGCCGCTGTAGCTGTGGATGATGTCGGAGGGGCGCTGGGCGGTGCCGCTCGGCATGTTCTCGGCGAGGCAGAGGTAGCCGACCGCGTTGACCTTGAGCCCGAGCTTGGCGATGCCGAGCAGGGCGCCGAGGACCGCGCCCGCGCCGCCCATGTCGGACTTCATCCAGTCCATGGAGGCGGACGGCTTGAGGTTGAGCCCGCCGGTGTCGAACGTGATGCCCTTGCCGACGTAGGCCAGCGTCTTGGTGGCGTCGGCGTGGCTGTAGGACAGGCGTACCAGGCGGGGCGGGTTGACCGAGCCCTGGCCGACGGCGACGAGGCCGCCGAAGCCGCCGTTCTTGAGCTGGACCTCGTCGAGCACCTCGACGTTCAGCCCGGCCTTGCCGCCCTCCTCCTCGGCGATCTCGGCGAAGCGCGCGGGGAACAGGTCGGAGGGCGGGGTGTTGACCAGGTCGCGCACCAGCGTGACGGACTCGGCCAGGACCCCGGCGCGCTCGGCGGCGCCCGCGGTCTCGGCGGCCAGCACGGTCAGCTCGGCGACCGGGTTCTTCTGCTCGCCGTCGGTGCGGTAGCGGGCGAAGGAGTAGGCGCCCAGCAGCCCGCCGAGCGCGACGGCCTCGGGCTCGCCGCCGAGCGCGAGCGCGGCGCGCGTGGTTCCGGCCAGCGACCGTACGGCGGCGCCCGCCGCCCGCCGCAGCGCCTCGGCGCCGGGGTCCTCGCCCAGGCCGATGGCGACCAGGAGCGGCGCGGTGATGGCGCCGAACGCCGGGATCTTGGCCAGTTCGCCGGCCTTGCCGGTGAAGCCCACCGCGGTGAGCGAGGCGGCCAGCTTCCCGCCGAACGCGGCGTCGAGCCCTTCGGCGACGGGGCGCGGGCCCTCAGCGCCGGGGTGGAAACCGACGATCAGTGCGTCGGTGTCGAACGAGACGGGATCTGCTGAGTTCAGCCGCACAGTGGTCACGTAAACCGATGCTATCCGCGCTTTCAGTGTACCCACAAACAGGGGTTCATCCTATGAATCGTAGGTAGGCATCATCAAGTGAATGGTGCTAGTGTCATTAGCACCATGTTGCTCACTCTCGACCTCAACGACGCCCGCCCCCTGCACGAGCAGGTGGCCGGTGCGATCAGGCGCGCCATCGGCGACGGCTCCTACGCCCCCGGCGACCGGCTGCCGTCCGCCCGCGACCTGGCCGACGTGCTCGGCATCAACGCCAATACCGTGCTGCGCGCCCTGCGCGACCTGCGCGACGAGGGGTTGCTCGAGTTCAGGAGAGGGCGCGGGATCAGCGTGGCCGGCCAGGCGGACGGCCGGGCGCTGCTCGTGCAGCGCGCCCGCGAACTGCTGGAAGAGGCCAGACGGTACGGCTACCGCCGTGACGACCTCATCGCGATTTTGGAGGAACTGCCATGACAACCCGGATCTTCGGCGCAGTGTGGGGACTGATCATCACCGCTGTGCTCGTCACGGTGCCCCTCTCCTTCCAGGACCGCCTGCCCGACCCGCTCGCCACCCACTGGTCCGACAGGGCCGACCGGTCCTCGTCGTTCACCCAGTTCATGCTGATGGCCGTCGCGCCGTGGGTGGTGACGTGGGCGGTGATGCTGGGCATGGCCGTACACGGCCGGATGCTGCGCCGCCGCCTCAGCCGGGGCTACTGGTGGGGCTTCCTGGTGGGGGTCGGCCTGTTCGCCGTGGGCATCACGCTGACCACCGTCTACGCCAACCTCGACCGGCCCGTCTGGACCGAGGCCGAGCTGCCGGGCTGGGTCGTGCTGGCCGTCACCCTGGCGGCCGTGAGCGGCGGGCTGGCCGCGGGCTTCCTCGGCAGGGGCGAGCACGACCAGCCGCCGCCCGCCGGTGAGGCGCCGCCCAAGCTGCGCCTGCGCGCCGGCCAGCGCTCGGTGTGGGTGAGCCGGGTCAGCAACCCCTGGCTGCTGGCCCTGACCGTGGCGGGCGGAGCGGTGTTCGTCGCGGCGTCCGGCGTGGCCTTCATCGGCGCCACCCCGGCCACGGTCTGGGGCTCGCTGCTGTTCGCCAGCGCGGTGGTGTTCGTGTCCGGCCTGTTCACCAGCGCCGCCATCGTGCGGGTCACCGACGACGGGCTGGCGCTCGGCTTCGGCCCGTTCGGCTGGCCGGTGCGGCGGATCAGGCTGTCGAAGATCGAGAAGGCGTGGTCCGAGGTCCGCTACCCGAGCCAGGTCGGCGGCTGGGGCGTCCGCGGGGTGCCCGGCATGGCCGCGATCATGCTGCGCGGCGGCGACTGCCTCGTCCTGCGCTACCGCTCCGGCGGCCAGCTGCTCATCAGCGTCGACGACGCCCGGCGCGGCGCCTCGCTGATCAACGCCCTGATCGAGGAGAAGGTGGCGTGATGGCGCTCTTCCTGGTGGTCGCGTTCGGGCTGGCGTGGGCGTTCTGCCTGCCGCTGTGGCTCGGCGGCGGGCTGGCCTCTCCCGCGTTCATGATCTGCGCCACGGCGCTCATGTTCACGCCGGCTCTGGGCGTGCTGGCGGTGTGGGCGAGGACCCGCACGCCGTTCCGTCAGTGGGCGCGCGAGACCGGCCTCACGTTCGGCCCCGACCGCCGCCGCACGCTCCTGCTCATGGCCGCCGCCTGGATCGGCACGCCGCTGGTGGTCGCGCTCTGCCTCGGCCTGAGCGCGGCGCTGGGGCTGGTCTCGCTGGACCTGGGCGGGCTCAGCCTGTTCAAGCAGGGCATGGAGGCGGCGGGCGTCCCGGTGCCCGCCGACGCGAGCGGCCTGCTGATCGCGCAGATCGTGTTCGCGGTGGTGGCCACGCCGCTGCTCAACGCGCTGCCCGTCCTCGGCGAGGAACTGGGCTGGCGGGGATGGCTGCTGCCGCGCCTGGTGGCCGCGCGCGGGATACCGGCCGGGTTGCTGCTGTCCGGGGTGATCTGGGGCGTGTGGCACTTCCCCGTCACCCTGCTCGGCTACAACTACCCGGCGCTGGGTCCGTGGGCGGGGCCGTACTTCGTCGTCGCGTGCGTCCTGCTCGGGGTCACGATGGGCTGGTTGCGGCTGCGCACCGGCAGCGTGTGGCCCGCCGTGGTGGCGCACGGCGCGCTCAACGGCGTCGCGGGCACGTCCCTCCTGCTGGGCGACGCCGCCGCCCCGCCCAACCCGGCCGTCATCGGCGTCACCGGCCTCGTGGGCTGGGTGGTGCTCGCCCTGCTGGGCGTGACCCTCCTCAAGCTCTATCCGGTACGGCCCGCCGAACCGGCCACCGCCTGAACCCCGGCCGGTTCCCGCCCGGCCCGACCACGCCCGCAGGGCGCTGACCGGATGCGCTCAGGTGAGCAGGGCGCAGGTGATCAGGGCGGCGGTGGTGGCCGTTTCCACCAGGGCGCCGAGGACGTCACCGGTGATCCCGCCCAGCCGCCGCCTCGCGTGCCGGAGCAGGGCCATGGCCGCCGCCAGTCCCGCCACGACGCCCAAGGGCAGCACCACCGCGACCGGCAGCCGGCCGTGACCTGGCAGGGCACCGGGCGAGACCTGGAGCCAAGCGTGGAAGCCGGAAGCCAGGGCGAGTGCCAGGGCCAGGGCGAGTGCCAGGGCCAGCGTTCCGACGGTGGCGGCCCAGCGGGCGGCGGGCCGTACCGTGGCGGCGACCATGGCGCCCAGGCCGTCGGGGCGGGCGGCGGGGACGCCCGCCCGGCAGGCCCACGTGAGGGCCAGCCGTCCCGTCGCACAGGCCGTGACCAGGGACACCGCGCCCAGCCACGGGGGCAGGCCGGACAGGGCGGCGGCCTGGATGAGCAGGGTGAAGACCAGCGCCAGCACCCCGAAGGGCCCGATGTCAGACTTTTTCATGATGTCGAGGGCCTGAGGCGGCGGCTTGCCGCTGCCCAGCCCGTCGGCGAGGTCGGCCAGGCCGTCCAGGTGCAGGCCCCGGGTGAGGACGGCGAGCAGCCCCAGCGACAACGCGGCGGCCAGGAGCGGCGGCCCCGGCGACACCAGCGGCAGCAGCAACGGCACCGCCGCGACCACGCCCAGGGCCAGCCCGGCCAGGGGAGCCAGCGCCATCGCCCGCCCGGCCACCGCCCGGTCCACCCGGGAGACCCGCACGGGGAAGATCGACAGCGTGCCGATCGCGAACCTCAGCCCGTCCACGGTCAGAACAGCTCGTCGATCAGCCGGTAGTAGGCCAGCTTGGCCTCGTCGGGCGCCTCCAGGCCGTAGGCGGACAGGAAGGCGGCCACGGCCTCCGGACCGAAGTCGCCGCTCAGGTCGCGCAGCGCGATGGCCAGGTCCCGGTGGCGGTCGGCCACGCCCAGCCGCGCCAGGTCGATGAGCACGCCGTTGGCCATCACGTTGGACGGGGTGAAGTCGCCGTGCGCCACGACCAGGTCCTCCCCCTCCGGCCGCTCGGCCAGCAGCCGCTCGTAGACCTGCGAGGGCGTGCGGCCGAGGTTGTCGTCGTCGAAGTCGCCGGCGTCCACCCGCCCCTCGACGACGTTGCGCCGCGCCTGGGCGAGCAGCACGTCCAGCCGCCCGTCGAAAGGGCAGTCCTTCACGGGTACGGCATGCAGCTCCCGCAACGCCCTGCCCATGGCCGCGCCGACGCCCGGATCGTCCGTCCCCTCGGCGGCCGCCAGCGTCTCCGCCCCGGTGTCGGCGGTGACCAGCACGTCGCCCTCGAACGCCACCACCTCCGCCACCCCGGCCCGCTCCCGCAGCCACACCAGCCGCGCGTGCTCGGCCACCGCCTCCGGCCCCCGGCGCACGAAGTACGAGCCCGCGCGGGCCAGCGACCCGCCGGCGCCGTCGTGGTCGTGGTCCCACTCGGGCCCGGCACCGAGGAGCGCGGCGACAGAGGGCGGCAACGGCACCGCGAGCGCCTCGACGTCTCCCGCCGCGAACAGCTCCTCCGCCGGCATCTCGCCGGACTCCCGGCCCGGCGCCCGGCCGGACTCCCGGCGGAGCTCCAGCGCCTCGCCGAGCGCCTGCCTGGCCGCCTCGGGGCGCCCCTGCCCGGCCAATGTCCAGCCCAGGTGCAGCAGCGGCAGGGCGGCCATCTCGGGCGCCTGCGCCCTGGCCAGCTCCAGCGCCATCCGGCAGATCAGCTCCGCGCCCGGCAGGTCGCCGCCATGCCGGTACACCTCCGCGAGGCCGACCCGGGCGGCGATCACCTGGGCGGGCGACCCGGCCAGCTCCACCGCGCGCCGCAGGTGCCCGGCCGCCCGCTCGTACTCGCCCAGCGCCAGCAGCGCCACACCCAGCGCCCGCCGCGACTCATGATCGGCGTCCCCGCCGGCCGGCGCCCGCTCCACCAGCGCGCGGAGTTTCGGGCGGTCCGCAACGGCCATCCGCCGCCGCGCGTCGTAGGTGATCAGTTGGCGGACCTTGTCACTCAGCATGATTTAGGACGTTATCGTGGCCGGATGCACGTGCTGGAACTCGAAGGTGTCGGTGTCCGTGTCGTCGGCAAGACTCTGCTGTCCTCGATCGACTGGCGGGTCGAATTCGGCGAGCACTGGGTCGTACTCGGCCCCAACGGCGCGGGGAAGACCACCCTGTTGTCGCTGGCCTCGGCCGTACGCCACCCGACCGAGGGGTCGGTCCACGTGCTCGGCCACCGCCTCGGCCGGGTGGACCTGCGCGAGCTGCGCCGCCACATCGGCCTCGTCGCCGCCAGCCAGCGGCTCGTGGACGAGAGCCTGATGGAGGACGAGGACGCCACCGCGCTCACCGTGGTCCTCACCGGGCATACCGGGACCAGCGTCCCGCTGTGGGACAAGCTGGGCGAGGCCGAGCGCGAGCGCGCCCTGCGCCTGCTGGCCGACCTCGGCTGCAAGGACCTGGCCGACCGGGAGTTCCGCGTCTGCTCGCAGGGGGAGCGGGCGCGGGTGCGCATCGCCAGGGCGCTCATGGCCGACCCGGCCGTCCTGCTGCTCGACGAGCCGGCCGCCGGCCTCGACCTGCCCGCCCGCGAGGACCTCATCTCCGCGATCGAGGACCTGGCCGCCACCCGCCCCGTCCTCACCACGGTCACGGTCACCCACCACCTGGAGGAGGTGCCGGCCACGACCACACACGCGATGCTCATGAAGGACGCCCGCGTCCTCGCCGCCGGCCCCGTCGACGCGGTCCTGACCCCGGACAACCTCTCGGACTGCTTCGGCCGCCCGCTACACGCCGACCGCCTCGACGGCCGCTGGTACGCCCGCGCCGTCCGCCCCTGACAGCAGCAGCTCGGTCAGCCTGTCCACGTACGGCCGCGCCGCCCCGCCCCGCCGCCGGGAGGTGGCCACCCCGATGAACCGCGACGGGCTGGGCGCCTCCAGCGCGAGCGCGACCAGATCGGAGGCCTCGTTCAGGGCGATCTCCGGGACGAGCGCCACCCCGACGCCCGCCGACACGAGCGACTGCGCGAAGAAGTAGTCGGTGGCGCTGCACGAGACCCGCAGCTCGAACCCGGCCAGCGCCGCGTAGCCCCGCAGAAGGTCCATGGTCTTGAGGCAGCCGAGCACCCAGCGCTCCCCGCTCAGCTCGCCCAGGGCCACCCGCTCCCGTCCGGCCAGGCGGTGCCCGCGCGGCAGGACCACGCGCAGGGGATCGCGGGCCAGCGGCGTCCAGTCGAGTCCCGAGCGGTCGCCGGGCCGCGCCGGCGGCAGGCCGTCGAAGTGGTAGCCGAGGGCCAGGTCGGCCCGGCCCGCGCGGACCAGCGGGAGCGCGTCCTCGGGCTCGCGTTCGAGGATGGTGAGCTCCACCTCGGGGTGCTCGGCCACGAACGTGGCCAGCGCCTTGGGCAGCACCACCCGTCCGCCGCTGGTGAACGCGGCCACGGTCAGCTGGGCGCGTTCGGCCGACAGGCGGTCGATGCGCTCCTGGGCGTCGCTCAGCTCGGCGGCTATGGCCTCGGCCGCCTCCACGAGCATGCGGCCGGGTTCGGTCAGCGTGACTCCCCGGGTGCTGCGCTCGACCACGGCGATGCCGAGCCCGCGTTCGAGCGCGGCGATCTGCTGCGAGACCGCCGACGGTGTGAAGCGCAGGGCGCCGGCGGCGCGGTTGAAGCTGCCGTGCTTGGCCACCTCGCGCAGGATGCTCAGCCGATGAACGTCGATCAACAGTTCTCCTAATGGCCGAATGAGTAGGTCCTCACTACCGCTGTCGACTATACGGTCGGCATGCTGGCCGCATGAACGAGATCTGCGTCATCGGCGGCAGCCGCTACTTCGGGCGGCGGCTGGTCGAGAACCTGCGCGACCACGGAGCTCGCGTCACCGTCGTCAACCGGGGCTCGTCCGCGCCGCCCGAGGGGGTCACCCACCTGCGCGCCGACCGGGGTGACGAGGAGGGGATGCGGCTGGCGCTGGCCGGCCGTACCTTCGACGCCGTCGTGGACCAGGTCTGCTACACCCCGGGGCAGGCCGCCGTCGCCCGCCGGGTCTTCGAGGGCAGGACCCGGCGGTACGTGATGACCTCCACGGTCGAGGTCTACGCCGATCTCGGCGGCGGCGGGCCGTACCGGGAGGACGCGCTCGACCTGACGGCGGGAATCGTCCACAGGGACCTGCTCCGATGCGAGGAACGTCCCTATGGCGTGGGGAAGCGGCTGGCCGAGGCGGTGCTGGCACGGTCGGCGGGGTTCGTGTTCGCGGCCGTGCGGACCGCCCACGTGCTCGGTGGGAACGACTTCACCGGGCGGCTGGAGCACTACGTGCGGCGGGTGGACGCGGGGCTCCCGGTCGGGATCTGTGCCGATCCGCGTCCCGCCTCCTTCATCGAGGAGCGCGAGATCGCCGCCTTCCTGGCCTGGGCCGCGCTCGGCGACTTCAGCGGGCCGGTCAACGCCTGTTCCCACGGCACGCTCGACGTCAGGCGGCTGTGCGAGGCGATCGGGCGGCCGCTCTACACGCGCGGGGAGTCGCCGTACTCCTTCGAGCGCGACTACACCATGGACAACGGCCGGGCCACGGCACTCGGCTTCACGTTCTCGGACGTCGGCGACTGGCTGCCCGGCGTCGTGAAGGAGGCACGCGCATGCGTCTGATCGGAGCGGTCAAGGTCGGGGCGGTGGGGTTCGGGGCGATGCCCTTGTCCATCGAGGGCCGGCCGGAGGAGGAACGGGCGCTGGCCACCGTCCACGCGGCGCTGGACGCGGGGGTCACGCTCATCGACACCGCCGACTCCTACCACTGGCACGCGGACGAGACCGGGCACAACGAGCGGCTCATCGCGCGGGCCCTGGCCGCCTACGGGCCCGCCGACGTGCTCGTGGCCACCAAGGGCGGGCGCGGGCGGCCGGGAGACGGCTCGTGGACCGTCGACGGCGACCCCCGCCACCTGCGCCGGGCCTGCGAGTCTTCCCTGCGGCGGCTGGCGGTCGAGGCGATCGGCCTCTACCAGCTGCACAAGCCCGACCCGGCGGTGCCGTTCGCGGAGTCCGTCGGGGCGCTGCGCGACCTGCTGGACGAGGGGAAGATCCGCATGGCCGGGATCTCCAACGTGGACACCGGCCAGATCCGGCAGGCCGCCGCCATCCTCGGAGGACGGCTGGCCTCGGTGCAGAACCGCTTCTCGCCCGCGGCGCCGGAAGGGATCAGGGAACTGCGGCTTTGCGCGGAGCTGGGCATCGCGTTCCTGCCCTGGAGCCCGCTGGGCGGCATCTCGCCCAGCGCGCTGGACGCCGGAACCACCGCGCCGCCCAAGAGCGCCTTTCACGAGGTGGCCGCCGAGCGCGGGGTCAGCCCGCAGCGGGTCTGCCTGGCCTGGCACCTCGCGCTCGCGCCGAACGTGATCCCCATCCCCGGCGCCACCAGGCCCGCCACCATCAGGGACTCGGCCGCCGCCGCCGATCTCGTGCTGACCGCCGCCGAACTGGCCCGCCTCCCGTGATCACAGGGGCAGCAGCCGCCCGGCCACCACCAGCGCCACGTACTCGGACTCGCCCGCCAGCCGTTCGTTGAGCTTGCCCAGGACGTCGCGGAAGGCCCGCCCGCTCGCGGTCGCGGGCACCACGCCCAGGCCCACCTCGTCCGAGACGGCCACGATCGCGACCGGCGTCCGCCGCCACGCCTCGACCAGTTCGTCGCAGCGCCGCAGGACGGGCTCACGCGGACCCTCCCAGGCCCCGTGCTCGTCGAACACCGCCGCCACCCACGTCCCCAGCCCGTCCACCAGCAGC
Organism: Nonomuraea sp. NPDC050394; assembly: GCF_044459065.1. Taxonomy (NCBI): domain Bacteria; kingdom Bacillati; phylum Actinomycetota; class Actinomycetes; order Streptosporangiales; family Streptosporangiaceae; genus Nonomuraea; species Nonomuraea sp. NPDC050394. Next base: position 135,243 of record NZ_JBITIO010000013.1, read on the forward strand.
GGCGTGGTGGCCGCCGCGATGGCCCCGGCCAGGTCCGTGGTCTCGGCGGTCTCCCAGTGCGCCGGCCGCCGCTCCCGGTGCGCGCGCACCCGCGCCGCCCACTCGCCGTCACCGGCCCCCGACGGCCCGGTCGCCACGTACGTCACGTGCGGCTCGGCCGCCAGCCGCAGCTCGGCCTCGGCCGACTTGCCCGACCGCGACCCGCCCAGCAGCAGCGTCCTGCGCGGGTGCGGGACCCGCGCGGGGCCGGGCAGGTCAAGGACCGTTCCATCCGGTACGGCCCGCGCCCCCCACAACTCCAGCCGCCTGCCCAGCTCTTCCTCCGAGCGCACCCGGTGATCAAGCCCCACGGCCACGACCTGCGCGCCCTCGGCGACCATCCCGGCCCGGCGCAGTTCCCCGAGCCGCTCCGGCCGGCCGAGCAGATCGAGCAGCACCACGTCATACGGCCCGCCCGGCCCATCGCCCGCCGGGGCGGCGTCCGGCTCGTACAGCAGCCGCACCCCTCCGAGCACGTGCGAGCCCGGTGCCAGGGGCCGGCCGTCCACGAGCACCTCGGCAGGGCGCCGGTGGCCGCCGGTCAGGGTCAGGCAGGAGGCGCACGGGCAGCCGGGTTCCGGGCGGCCGCGCGGCCCCGCCGTACCGGAGAGCACGATCTTCACCGTCCGGAGCCTAGCGCCGGCGTCAGTAGCGGGTGCCGTGGGCGGCGGGCCTGGCGCGGCGGCGGGTGGCGACGAGGGCGCCGCCCGCCAGCAGGACCAGGACGCCGGCGCCACCGAGGATCAGCGGCAGCGGCGGCCCGCCCGGTGCGGACGAGGCCGCGGGCGCAGAGGCCTCCGTGCCGCCCTTCTCCCGCGCGGGGTAGTCGTTGACCGCCACGACCCGCCCCCGCGCGTCCACGCGCGCCCTGGCGGCCTGGGCGAGCAGTTGCGCGGCGGTCGCCTCCGTGGTTCCCCGCACACAGGCGCGGATCGGCGCGGGGGGACGCTCGCCGGGGTAGGCGTCGTTGTCGGCGTCGCCGAAGTCCACGAGCACGGCCACGCGCTTGCCGTCGCCGCCGGCCTGCTGCCCGCACACGGCGGTGAAGCCGGCCAGTTCGCCGCCGGGCGGTTCGGCGGGGGTCCCGTCGGGGGAGGCGGCGAAGCGCCAGCCGACCACGTCGCCGTCGGAGGGCACGTCACCGGGCGCGGCGGCCAGCCAGGCGGTGCCGTCGCTCTCCCAGACGCTCCAGACGCGCACGGCGTCCGGATCGGGCGCCCCCGGCACGGGACCACCGGGAGAAACCGGCGCGGTGGCCCGCAAAGGGTTGGCGAGGGGAGCGTTGGCGAGAAGAGCGTTGGAGAGAGGAGGGTTGGCGAGGGGAGGGTTGGCGAGGGCGGGAACGGTGAGGAGTGCCAGTGCCGCCGCCGCACTTCCCGCGGCAACACGAATTCTGCGCAGCATCGAATGACCTCCAGCTGGGGAGTAGGGTTCCATAACCGTCGGAGGGTGCACCGGCGAACCCGCGGAAAAAGGAGCGTATGGCATGACATGGCGGTGGCGTTATGAAAATGCAAATGGTGGTGAGGTAACCGACCGCCCATTGCCGCGAGAAGTCTTTCCGAGCCAGGCCGATGCCGAGTCCTGGCTCGGGGAAAACTACCGTGAGCTGCTCGAAGCCGGTGTCGAACAAGTTGCGTTGCTGGAAGAGGACCGCGTCGAATACACGGGAATGGCATTGCGCACGGAGTAACGAAAAACCCCTTGAGTGACTCAAGGGGTTTTTGTTTTTCACCGAAATGAAGTCAGGGGCGCTTCTCCGGGCTGACCGTCTTGGCCGGGTCGCGCTCCACGATCGGGCCCAGCGCGTCGTCGATGCGCTTCAGCACTTCCGCGTCGAGCTTGACGCCGACGGCCTTCACGTTGTCGCGTACCTGCTCGGGGCGGGTGGCGCCGACGATGGCGCTGGCCACGTTCGGGTTCTGCAGGACCCAGGCGACGGCGAGCTGGGCCATGGTGAGGCCGAGGTCGGCGGCGATCGGCTTGAGCTCCTGCACGCGGGTGAGCACGTCGTCCTCCAGGAAGCGGGAGATGAACCCGGCTCCCGACTCGGAGGTGGCGCGCGAGCCCGCGGGCGGCGGCTGACCCGGCAGGTACTTGCCGCTCAGCACGCCCTGGGCGATCGGCGACCAGACGATCTGGCTGACGCCTTCCTTCTCGCTCAACGGCACGACCTCCGCCTCGATGACCCGCCACAGGGCCGAGTACTGCGGCTGGTTCGACACGATCCGGTCGAAGCCCATCTCGTCGGCGATCTTCAACGCCTGGGCGATCTGGCCGGCGGTCCACTCGCTGACGCCCACGTACAGGACCTTGCCCTGGCGTACCAGGTCGTCGAAGGTCTTGAGCGTCTCCTCCAGCGGCGTCGAGTTGTCGAAGCGGTGCGCCTGGTAGAGGTCGACGTAGTCGGTCTGCAGGCGGCGCAGCGAGCCGTGGACGGACTCGGTGATGTGCTTGCGGGACAGTCCGCGGTCGTTCGGCCCGGGGCCGGTGGGCCAGTAGACCTTGGTGAAGATCTCGAGCGACTCCCTGCGCACTCCCTTGAGCGCCCGTCCGAGGACCTCCTCGGCCTTCGTGCCCGCGTAGACGTCGGCGGTGTCGAAGGTGGTGATGCCCTCGTCGAGCGCAGCCCGCACGCACAGCTTGGCGGCGTCCTCCTCGACCTGTGAGCCGTGGGTGATCCAGTTGCCGTAGCTGATCTCGCTGACCAGGAGACCGCTGCGGCCGAGGTGACGGAATTCCATACGTCCGACCTTAGGCGCTATGGGCGGGGCGCCCCGCCACCGGGCCGTCCGGGCGGGGTTTTCGGGATAGGGTGCCCGGCGTGCTGAAGCTCGTGCGGGTCGCGCTGACGGCCGCGATTCTGGTCGCACTGGGGGTACGGCTGCGCCGCCGCGCCAGGAGGCCGAGCCCGGTGGCCCCTCCCGCTCCCCGGCCGGTGGAGGTCCGCGGGAAGACGGGCATGTGGCTCGCCTGGGTGGTCATCGCCGCGGTGGTCGCGGTGGTCCTGGCCGTGGCCCTGATACCCGCGCAGGGCCGCGACCGGGCAGAAGAGACGGACCGGGAGCAGCCAGGACCGACGCTCACCCTGAACACGCGGGAGCAGGTGCTGCCGGCCGTGACGCCCGCCGCCGCGCAGGCGACACCGTTCCCCGCGCAGGCGACACCGTCCCCCGCGCGGGCCACGCCGTCAGCCGCGGAGGCGACGCCGCGGGCGCTCGCCGGGCCGGCCACGTGCACCCCCGCCAGGCGGCCGGTGGCGATCCGGCCCATCGACGCGGCCGTGAAGCGGCAGGTCACGAGGGAGTGGCGCAGGATCGAGCGCTGGCTCAAGGCGAACGCGCCCACGACCTACCGCACGCTCGGCGCCCCGGGCAGGGCACGCACGATCGCGGTCGCCGAATCCCAGATGGGCGTGGACTTCCCCGACGACCTGCGGGCCTCCCTGCTGCGCCACAACGGCGGCAACGACGGCGTGTTCGCGGGCGGCCTCGACCTGACCGTCAGGCAGATCCGCGACGCCTGGCGCGGGCAGTGCCGCGTGGACGGGGAGTGGTGGCAGGCTCCCGGCAAGCTCCCGTTCCAGTACCGGGGCGAGGGCCGCTGGGGCGTCGTCGACGCCGCGTCACACAACGTGAGCTGGGACGACGACGTCGCGGACTTCGGCCTCGGCGCGGAGCCCACGCCCGTCACCCTCCTGCTGCGCACCACCGCGGACGTGCTGGAACGCGGTGGTGACGTCGCCGGTTGGACGCCGAAGGTGAAGCGCGGGGTACTCCAGTGGAAGCTGGAGTACTGACCGCGGCGCCGTACCGGAAAAGATCTCCTACTTCTTGGGCGGGACCGGCCTGCCGCCGGGAAGCAGCTGGGGCGGCGGGAAGCGCAGCTTGCGGATCTGCAGCGCCCGCATCGCGGCGTAGAACCCGACGCCCTTCATGGGCTCGTTCGGGAACTTGGCCGCCGCCTCCTTCTTGACCTTCCAGGAGACGTACACCGACGTGAACAGCACGCCGACCATCATGATCGGCCAGCCCGTCAGCATCACCCAGTAAAGGACGACCTCCCGCTGGCCGGCCGGCCAGGGAATCCAGGTCAGCAGCAGGATGAGCAGGGAGAACGGCAGGAAGTACTGGCTGGGCAGGCGGCGCGAGTCGACCCAGTCACGGGCGAACTTGCGCGCGGGCCCCCGGTCGCGGACCGGGAAGTACTTCTCGTCACCGGCCAGCATGCCCTTTCTGGCACGGTCGCGCTCGGCGGCCTGTTTCGCCCGCGCGGCGCGGTAGGCCTCCTTGCGGTCCTTCGGCGCGGAGACCGGCTGGCGCCTTCTGCCTTCGGCATCCCGGCGCTTGGGTGTGGGACGACCCTTACCCTGGGGTTTAGGATCGTCAGCGGGGACGGGGGTGTCGTCCACGGAGGTCTGGGAACGGCGTCGCAACACGTCGTCAACCCTACCTGTACTGCAACTTAGTGACGCCCTCGTGCGTTATGCGTAGGGTAATCCCAAGGCGGCTGCGCTGCAGTGGGTGACCAACAGCACGACCTAAGAAGGGGACGGCCGACGCGCATGAGCGTGATGAAGAGACTTTCGATGATCTTCAAGTCCAAGGCCAACAAGGCCCTGGACAAAATGGAGGATCCACGCGAGACCCTCGACTATTCGTACCAGCGCCAGCTTGAGCTGCTGCAGAAGGTACGCAGGGGCGTGGCCGACGTCGCCACCTCCCGTAAGCGGGTCGAGCTGCAGATCAATGGACTGGAGCAGCAATCCAGGAAGCTGGAGGACCAGGGCCGCAAGGCGCTGTCCGTGGGCCGTGAGGACCTCGCGCGTGAGGCGCTGAGCCGTCGCTCCGGTCTGCAGACGCAGATCGCCGATCTGCGCATCCAGCACGACAACCTTCAGGGCGAGGAGGAGAAGCTCACCACGGCCTCCCAGCGCCTGCAGGCCAAGGTCGACTCCTTCCGCACGAAGAAGGAGACGATCAAGGCGACCTACACGGCCGCCGAGGCGCAGACGCGCATCAACGAGGCTTTCTCCGGCATCTCCGAGGAGATGGGCGACGTCGGCCTGGCGATCCAGCGTGCCGAGGACAAGACCGCGCAGATGCAGGCGCGGGCGGGGGCGATCGACGAGCTGCTGGCCAGCGGCGCGCTCGACGACTTCAGCGGCACCCGCGGCGACGACATCCAGGCCGAGCTCGACCGTATGGGCGGCGGCATGGACGTCGAGCTTGAGCTGGCCCGCATGAAGGCCGAGCTCGGCCAGGGCCCGGCGCCGCAGGGCTCGATCGAGCAGGGGCAGCCGCAGCAGGCCCAGCAGCCTCAGCCGCAGGCCCAGCCGCAGCAGCAGCCCCAGACCCAGCAGCTTCCCAGGCAGGGGGACGGAGCATGATCGTACGGATCATGGGCGAGGGTCAGGTGGAGATCTCCGCCGACGACATCGCCGTCCTGAACCAGCTGGACAGCGAGCTCGAGTCGGCCATCGAGGCCAACGACGAGGAGAGCTTCCGGGTACGGCTGCACGCCCTGCTCGACAAGGTGCGCCACGTGGGCAAGGCGCTTTCCGACGACAGCCTTGAGCCGTCAGAGCTGATCCTTCCCCCCGCGGACGCCTCGATCGAGGAAGTCCGGGAGATGCTGGGCGACCAGGGCTTGATCCCTGGTTAACCCGTGCGCACGCGGTTCGCGTCCGACAGCGGCCTGACTCGCCGCATGGTCGTGACGATGTTCCTGCTCGGGTTGCTCTACGTTGCCTTCGTCGGCGTTCTCATCGCTTTGGGGGTGAGGGCGCTGACCGTGCTGGTCATCGCCGGTGTCATGCTGTTCGCGCAGTACTTCCTGTCCGACCGGATCGCCTTGTTCGCGATGGGCGGGCGGGAAGTATCTCCGCAGGAGGCGCCCGAACTCCACGGACTGATCGACCGGCTGTGCGCACTGGCCGACATGCCCAAGCCACGCGTCGCCATCGCCGACTCCGACGTGCCGAACGCCTTCGCCACCGGCCGTAACCAGAAAAAGGCCGTGATCTGCGTCACGACCGGCCTCCTGCGCCGCCTTGAGCCGCAGGAGCTCGAAGGAGTGCTGGCCCACGAACTCTCGCACGTCGCCCACCGTGACGTGGCGGTGATGACGATCGCCTCGTTCCTCGGCATCGTGGCCGGGCTGATGACCCGCTTCGCCCTCTACGCCGGCCTCGGCGGACGCGGCCGTGACGACCGGGGCGGACTGCCCGTCGGCCTGATCATCCTGCTCGTCTCCATCCTCGTCTACGCGGTCAGCTTCCTGCTGACCAGAGCCCTGTCGCGCTACCGCGAGCTGGCCGCCGACCGCGCCGGGGCCCTGCTCACGCAGCGGCCGAGCGCGCTGGCCAGCGCCCTGACCAAGGTGAACGGGGAGATGGCCAGGATCCCGACCCGTGACCTGCGCGCGGCGGAGCCGTTCAACGCCTTCTACTTCGCCCCTGCGCTGTCGAAGGGGGAGTCGCTGGCGAACCTGTTCGCCACGCACCCGCCGCTGCAAAGGCGCCTGGACAACCTGGCCAAGATCTCGGCGGAGCTGGGCCGATGAAGTGGCTCGACTCCCTGCTGGGCCGGACGAAGGCCGTCAAACCCAACCTCGACGCGCTGTTCGCGCTGCCGTCGGCCGCGGTGACGCTGCAGGCCGCGACCGGGCTGGCGCCGACCGGGCTTGGCTCGGTGAGCTTCCGCGCGGCCGAGGGCGGCGCGTTCGCCACGCTGGAGAGCGACGTGCGCGCGCTGCTGGGCGAGCGCGTCGAGCGCTCCACGGACGCCTACGGCTACACCTGGCTCCTGGTACGGCGGGCTCCGTCCGACCTCGGCGACCTGGTCACCGAACTCCACGCGGTGAACTCCTCGCTGGAGGGCGCCGGGTTCGGCCCGTCGCTGCTGTGCTCGCTGGTGTCCTTCGCCGACCCGGACGGCCGCCGCATGGCCGTGGTCTACCTCTACAAGCGCGGCACCTTCTACCCGTTCGCCCCGCGGCCGGGTGAGCGCCGGGACAACGCACTCGAACTCCAGGCCAGGGGCGCGCTGGCCGGTGAGCTGCCGATCGAGGAGGATCTGTCGCGCTGGTTCCCGGTCTGGGGTGCGCCCGGTCTCTGACACGGTGCCCCGGAGCGCCGGAATTGTCACGCAGAGTGATCTAATGGCGACGTGGAGCGTCGTCTGATCATGGTCTCGGCCTGTGCCTTCTTCGTCGCGGGCGTGGTGTACAGCGCCTGGGTGCCGGGCCAGTTCGCCAGCCCGGCGGTCGACCCGGCCGAGGGCTACCTCAGCGAGCTGGCCGCCCGCGATCAGCCCTGGTCGCGGCTGTTCAGGCTGGCCGACGTGCTGGCCGGGCTGGCCGTCGTGACCGGCGTCGCGCTCGCGCCCAGGGCGCCCGCCGCGTGGGGCGGCTGGCTGGCCTTGGCGCTGTTCGGGGTGTTCACCATCGCGGACGGCGCGCTGCCGCTGGACTGCGCGGTCGTCAGCGATCCGGCGTGCGCGCGCGGCCCGCTCTCGCTGCCGCACCACCTCCACACGCTCACCAGCACGCTCGCCTCCGTCGCCGCCCTGGCCGCGATGGTGGAGCTGGCCAGGACCTGGCGTACGCGCGCCGCCGTCCTCCTGGCCGGCGCGTACGTGCTGGCCAGCGTGCTCACGCTGGTCGCGGTCACCGCCGCCCACCTCATCGGGGTGGCCCAGCGCGTCCAGGTCCTGGTGATCGCGCTCTGGCTGGTGTACGTGGCCGCGCGTCTGCTGGCCGCGCCCCAGCCCGTCCGGGACGGGAGCCGCCCGCACGTGGTCGAGGACGGCCGCGGCCCCGCCGTCCTGGTGGCCGCCGGGATGGGCGGCGCCTGGTTCCACTGGGACGCCGTGGCCGCCGGGCTCGCCTCCGCGCACCGCGTGATCCGCTTCGACCGCCCCGGACTCGGCCGCAGTCCCGCCCCCCAGACCCCGCCCACCCTGTACGGCGAGGCCGCCCGCCTGGCCGCGCTGGCCCCCTCCCACCCCGAGAAGGTGGCGGTGATCGCCCATTCGGTGGCCGCCTGGCACGCCGAGGCCTTCGCCCGCCTGCACCCGCTGCGTGTCTCCCGCGTGGTCCTGGTGGACCCGAGCTGCCGCAAGAAGCCTGGCCGCGGCACCTCGGCCCCCGGCAGGGCGCTGGGCCGCTGGCTGCCGGCCTTCGGCGGGACGTGGGCCGCCGCGGCGCTGGCGCGCTGCTTCGGGCCGCTGGCGCACCGGCTGGCCGGTGGCGGGCCCGACCGGGCGGGCGTCTACCGCGAGGGCAAGGTGCTCGCTGCGGTCGCGGGGGAGTGGCTGGCCTACCGGGACATGGCCGGCGAACTCGAGCAGATCCGGCGGGAGCATCCCTATCCGCGGGTGCCGACGCTGGTGATCACGGCCGGGCGCGCCGACGCCTGCCAGAAGCGGCTGGCGGACGCGCTCGGCGCGGACCTGTTGCGGCTGCCGCGGGCCGGGCACCAGGTCCAGCTTGACGCTCCCGAGGCCATCACCAGGTCATTTAACGGAAAGTAGCCGGGTATATCCGGCCAATGACGACGCGCTGGAGGTGGGTGCCGAAGGTCCTGGCCGGAACCCTGGCCGCCCTGGCCGTCTACTGCGCGCTGATCGCGCTGGTCCGGCCACTGCGCGCGTTGCTGCGGCCGGTCACCGACACCTTCAACGACCTCGTCTTCCCCGCCGAGCCCAACCTGGCCTACGCCGTCTTCCTGGCCCTGCTGGCCGGGGCCGTCGCCCGGCGCAAGCGGGCCGCGTACCGGCTGATGCTGGTCTTCCTGATCTTCACGCTGGTCCTGCTGGCGCTCTACGGGCTGATCGTCTGGCTGGAGCCGGTGGCGGGCGAGGACTACCCGGCCTGGAGGGTCGCGGTCAACTTCGGCGTGACCCTCGTCCTGCTCGTGCTGCTGGTGGCGGCGCGGGCGGAGTTCTTCGCCAAGACCCAGCGGGCCGCCTTCCGCAAGGCCCTGCTCACGCTGGTGACCGGGCTGCTGGTCTCGGTCGGCGTCGGGTACGCGCTGATCAGCGCCTTCCACGGCACGCTCCGGCGGCAGGACCGGCTGCCGTGGGTGATCGAGAAGGCGCTCGGCGGCGCGATCACGCTCGACTTCGACCGCGAGGGGTACGGGCCGGCCTGGGTGGCGTTCACGATCGGGCTGCTGAGCGCGATCGCGCTGCTGTGGGCGTTCGCGGTGCTGTTCCGCTCGCAGTGGGCCATCGCCGAACTGCTGCCCGGCGACGAGGCCAGGCTGCGCGGACTGCTGGCCGCCGAGGGCGAGCGCGACTCGCTCGGCTACTTCGCCACCCGCCGCGACCGGGCCGCGATCTTCTCGCCGAGCGGCAAGAGCGCGGTCTCCTACCGCGTCGTCAGCGGGGTCAGCCTGGCGGGCGGCGACCCGATCGGCGACGTGGAGGCGTGGGAGCCGGCCATCGCCCGCTGGCGGCGCCAGGCCGAGGAGTACGGCTGGACGCCCGCCGCCATCGGCGCCGGCGAGGACGGCGCCCGCGCCTACGCCCGCGCCGGGCTCAAGATCCTGCAACTCGGCGACGAGGCGGTCCTGCACGTGGCCGCCTTCACCCTCGACGGCCGCGAGATGCGCGGCGTGCGGCAGGCGGTCAACCGGGTCGGGCGCGCCGGATACACGCTGCGGGTACGCAGGCACGCCGAGCTGTCACCCGAGGAGATGCGCAGCGTCATCGCCAAGGCCGACGCCTGGCGCGACACCGAGACCGAGCGCGGCTTCTCCATGGCGCTCGGCCGGCTCGGCGACCCGGCCGACGGCCGCTGCGTGCTCGTCGAGGCGCTCACCGCGGACGGGGACGAGGCGGCGATCCTGTCGTTCGTCCCGTGGGGCGAGCGCGGCCTCTCGCTCGACCTCATGCGCCGCGACCGCGGGGCCGACAACGGGCTCATGGAGTTCATGGTCACCGGTCTGGCCGAGCGGGCGCCCGAGCTGGGCGTCGAGCGGATCTCGCTCAACTTCGCCGTCTTCCGCGCCGCCTTCGAGGAGGGCGCCAGGATCGGGGCGGGCCCGGTGCTGCGGGCGTGGCGGCGGCTGCTGCTGTTCTTCTCGCGCTGGTGGCAACTGGAGTCGCTCTACCGGTCGAACGTGAAGTACCGGCCCGAGTGGGTGCCGCGTTTCCTCGCCTACGCCGACAACCGCGACCTGCCCAAGGTCGGGCTGGCCTCGGCGGTGGCGGAGGGGTTCCTGGCGGGTCCGAGCCTGCCCACGCTGCTGCGGCGCGGTGCGGGCCGGGCGGTCGAGTCCGTGGCGCCGGCCGCACTCGAAGCGCCCGCCCCCGGGGCCGCTCCCGTGTCCCGCGCCGCGCCGCCGGAGCAGGACGGGGTCCGGGCGGGAAAGCTGGCGCTGGTGGCGGAGCCGTACCCGGTGAACTTCCCGCGCACGCACACGACGGCGCAGGCCGGGCGGGTCGGCGAGACGGTGGCGGTGGCCGGGCGGGTGATGCTGGTGCGCGATCACGGCGGCATCCTGTTCGCCACGTTGCGCGATTGGGCGGGGGAGCGGCAGCTCATGATCACCGACCCGGAGCTGCTGGCCCGCTGGCGGCGCGTCGTGGACCTCGGCGACCACGTCGGGGTCCGCGGGCGGGTCGAGCGCTCCGGGGCGGGCGAGGTCTCCGTGCTGGCCGAGGACTGGACGCTGACCGGCAAGTGCCTGCACCCGCTGCCCGACAAGCACCGCGGGCTGACCGACCCCGAGGCCCGCGTGCGCCGCCGCCACCTCGACCTGATCACCTCGCCCGCCGCGCGGGAGATGCTGCGGGTACGCGCCGCCGCCGTCCGGGCCCTGCGCGACGGCCTGGTACGGCGGGGCTTCCTGGAGGTCGAGACCCCCATCCTGCAGCCGGTGCACGGCGGGGCGAGCGCACGCCCGTTCCGCACGCACATCAATGCCTATGACCTGGACCTGTACCTGCGGATCGCGCCCGAGCTCTACCTCAAGCGGCTGTGCGTGGGCGGGGTGGAGCGGGTGTTCGAGCTCGGCAGGACGTTCAGGAACGAGGGGGTGTCACACAAGCACAACCCGGAGTTCACCATGCTGGAGGCCTATCAGGCGTACGCCGACTACCGGGACATGCTGGACCTCGCCCGCTCGCTGATCCAGGAGGCGGCCGGGGCGGCACTGGGCGGACTGATCGTGCAAGGGGTGGACATCTCGGGCGAGTGGCCGGTCGTCCCGGTCAACCGGGCGATCTCCGCGGCCGCCGGTGAGGAGGTGAGCGCGGCCACCGGGGCGCCGGAGCTGAGGAAGCTCTGTAACCGGCTCGGCGTGCCGTACCACCCGAAGTGGCGGCGCGGGGAGCTGGTCCTGGAGCTGTACGAGCGGCTGGTCGAGGCGCGGACCACCGCGCCCGTCTTCTACGTCGACTTCCCCGCCGACGTCTCGCCGCTGACGCGCCCGCACCGCGACGACCCCCGGCTGGCCGAGCGCTGGGACCTGGTGGCGTTCGGAGCGGAGCTGGGCACCGCCTACTCCGAGCTGACCGACCCGGCCGAGCAGCGGCGGCGGCTGGCCGAGCAGTCGTCGCTGGCCGCCGGTGGCGATCCCGAGGCGATGGAGCTGGACGAGGACTTCCTGGCCGCGCTGGAGTACGCCATGCCGCCGACCGGCGGGCTCGGCCTCGGCGTGGACCGGCTCGTCATGCTCCTGACCGGCGCGCCCATCCGTCAGACGCTGCCTTTCCCGCTGGTACGTCCGGCAAAGAGATGACGAGACTGCCAGACACCCACCACAATGGCCGGGAAAGTCGCCAAATGTGGGGGTGGGGATGCCGGAGCTCGTTGCCCTGCGGGCGGGAGACCCCGGCAGGGTCGGGGCCTACAACCTGACCGGCCGCCTCGGCGAGGGCGGGCAGGGCACCGTCTACCTCGGCGAGAACTCCGCCGGAGCCAAGGTCGCCGTCAAGCTGCTCCGCGCCGACCTGGCCGGGGACGAGGACGCCTCCGAGCGTTTCGTGCGCGAGGTCGCCATGGCCCGCCGGGTCGCGCCCTTCTGCACCGCCCAGGTGATCGAGACCGGGCTGCTGAACGGCCGGCCGTACATCGTCAGCGAGTACATCGACGGGCCCACGCTCCATGAGGTCGTCCAGCGGGAGGGGCCGCGCTCCGGACCCGCGCTGCACCGCCTGGCGATCGGCACCGTCACCGCGCTCGTCGCGATCCACCAGGCCGGGATCGTGCACCGCGACTTCAAGCCGTCCAACGTGGTGCTCGCCCCCGACGGCCCGCGGGTGATCGACTTCGGCATCGCCAAGGCGCTCGACCTCACCTCCACGCTCACCGCCACCGCCATCGGCACCCCCGCGTTCATGGCGCCCGAGCAGCTCACCGACGCGGTGCCCGGTCCCCGGGCCGACATGCACGCGTGGGCCTCCACGATGCTGTACGCCGCCACCGGGCACACGCCCTTCGGGGCCGACAGCCTGCCCGCCATGGTCAACCGCATTCTCAACGCGGAGCCCGACACCGGCGGCATCGCCGATCCGCAGCTGCGCGCGCTGGTCCAGGACTGCCTGGCCAAGGACCCGAACCGGCGGCCGAGCGCGGGGGACGCGCTGATGCGTCTGCTGGGACACGCGCCGGGCGGTCCCTTCGGGCAGGCGCCGGACTCGGGACCGCAGCCGCCCGGCCTGCTGGTCGAGGGCACGGCGGTGGCCGCGGGGCCGGGCGGGACGCCGTTCGCGCCCCCGGACGCCCGCCCCCACGCCGGCCCCGCCGGGATGCCGCCGGGCCACGGGACGCCGCAGAACACCGGGCCGCCGCAGAACATGGGGATGCGGCCGGGCCACGGGATACAGCCGGGCCACGGGATACAGCCGGGCCACGGGATACAGCAGGGCGCGGGGATGCAGCAGGGTGCCGGGATGCCACCGCGGCAGGGCGCCCCGCAGACGCCACCGACGCAGGGGATGCCGCACGGACTGCGGATGCCCGGTCAAGGCGTGCCTCCCGGTCAGGGGACGTGGGTGGGGCCGCCGGCCGTACCGGCCGCTCATCTGCCGCCCCCGCAGCACTCGCGGCCCATGAGCCGGCCACCGGCCACGGCGCCGCGCGGCATGCGCACGGGCTGGGTGATCGCGGCGGCCGCCGTCGCGGTGCTGGTGCTGGCGGTCGTCGGCGTGGTCACGGCCACCCGGCTGGCGGGCGGACCGGTGACGACCTCCGCCACCCCCAGGACGTCGCGCCCGGCCACGCCCGCCCCCACCACCCGCAACCCCTCGTCGCCACCGGCGGCGACCAAGCGGTTCACGCTGCCCGGAACGGTCGTGACGGTCGAGGAGCACGAGGACGACCCGATCAAGCTCGTCTCCTACAGCGCCGACAGCGGCAAGCGCGTCTACGTCAGAAAGGCGGGCGCCGACCGCTTCGTGCTCAACCGCGCCTACTTCGAGTACGCGCTCAACACCACCGGCGCCCGCGCCCTGGCCACCGACGCCGACTACAGCAGCGACGGCTACTCCCAGGTCTCGATCGTCGAGCACGTCACCGGCGTCAAGCGCACGATCAAGCTCACCGCCGCCCCCGTCTACCCGAGCGCGCCGCGCTGGTCGCCGGACGGCAGGCTGGGCCTGTTCACCCTGTACAAGGCCACCGACAACGACAGCGTCCCGTACGGCTACGCCATCCTCGACATCGCCACCGGCAAGCCCCGCGTCTTCCAGATCAAGGACGTCGACACCAGCACCTACGACTACTTCTGGGACGGCGACGGCGAGTCCGTCGGCACCTGGGCCAACGGCGACATGCGCTTCTTCGACCTCGAAGGCAGGCCCGTGGCCCGCACGCTGCCGGACGGCGGACACCCGCTGTGGGTCGAGAGCGACGTGGTGTCGCCCTCGGGCACCCACTACCTCGCCTACTGCGACGAGGCGGGCAGCAACCTGTGCGCCAAGCCCGTCTCCGGCCAGGGCGAGAGCAGGCCGCCCATCCCGGTCCAGACCAACCGCCTGATCGGCTGGTGGGACGAGGACCACGTGGCGATCTGGCGCGTACACGCCGGCGGCTACCAGGCCGTGGTCGTCGACATGAAGGGCGACACGAAGCGGGTCCTGGCCACCGCGCCCAAGAAGAAGGACTTCGACGCCATGGGCTTCCTCTACACGCGGGGAGCACACTAGGCGCTTAGGATCAAGAAGGCCCGAAGCTCCGGACTCCTCAGGGGGTACACGTGGACAGCCAGCAGATCACCGTGCTCGGTCAGGGCGCGGTCTCGGCCGCCCCCGACGTCATGCGGCTCAACGCGGGCGTCGAGGTGCGTAAGGCGAGCGCCGGCGAGGCCTTCGCCGCCGTCCGCGCCGCCGCCGTCCGGCTGCTGCGGACGCTGGCCGATGCGGGCCTGGCCGCCAAGGACCTGCGCACCAGCGAGTTGTCGCTGGGGCCCGAGTACGAGAACTACCCGAAGGTCTCCGCCTACCGCGCCGCTCAGGGCGTCGAGGCGGTGGTGCGCGACCTGTCGCAGGCCGACCGGATCATCGACCTCGTGGCGGGGGTCGGCGAGGAGGCCAGGCTCAACGGCGTGAGCTTCGAGATCTCCGACCCGGTCGCGGCGCTCAAGGACGCGCGCGACCGGGCGTTCAAGGACGCCAGGGCCAGGGCGGAGCAGTACGCGGGCCTGGCGGGCCGCCCGCTCGGCCAGGTCGTGTCCATCAGCGAGGAGGCCGACGCCCCGCCGCGGCCGATGATGATGGCCGCGGCGGCCATGGCCGACCAGTCCTCGATCAGCCCGGGTGAGCAGTCCGTCACGGTGTCGGTCCGGGTGGTGTACGCCTTCGGCGGCTGAGCCGTTACGGCAGCGCCAGCATGCGGTCGAGGGCGACCTTGGCCCAGTGGGCGGTGTCCGGCTCGACCGTGATCTGGTTGACCGTCTCGCCGAGGGCGAGCGACTCCAGCGCCCACACCAGGTGGGGCAGGTCGATCCGGTTCATGGTGGAGCAGTAGCAGACCGTCTTGTCCAGGAACGAGACGCTCTTGTCGGGGAACATCTGGGCCAGCCGCTTGACCAGGTTCAGCTCGGTGCCGATGGCCCAGCTGGACCCGGCGGGCGCGGCCTGGAGCGTCTTGATGATGTACTCGGTCGAGCCCACGTGGTCGGCCTTCAGCACCACCTCGTGGCGGCACTCCGGGTGCACCAGCACGTTGACGCCGGGGACGCGGGCCCGCACGTCGTCCACGGACTCGGCGGTGAAGCGCCCGTGCACCGAGCAGTGACCCTTCCACAGGATCATCTTCGCCTCGGCGACCTTGCCCATGTCGTTGGGCCGGTGCGGATTCCACACCACGCAGTCCTCCAGCGACATGCCCATCTCCAGCACCGCGGTGTTGCGCCCGAGGTGCTGGTCGGGCAGGAACAGCACCTGCTTGCCCTGTTCGAACGCCCACTCCAGAGCCCGCCTGGCGTTGGAGGACGTGCACACCACGCCGCCGTGCCGTCCGCAGAAGGCCTTGATGTCGGCGCTGGAGTTCATGTAGGTGACGGGCACGACGTCGCCGGCCAGCCCCGCGTCCTCCAGCGCCTCCCAGCACTCCTCCACCTGGTCGAAGGTGGCCATGTCGGCCATCGAGCACCCGGCCGCCAGGTCGGGCAGCACCACGCGCTGATCCGGCCCGGTCAGGATGTCGGCCGACTCGGCCATGAAGTGCACGCCGCAGAAGACGATGAACTCCGCCTCCGGCCGCGCGGCCGCCTGCTGGGCCAGCTTGAAGGAGTCACCGGTCACGTCGGCGAACTGGATGACCTCGTCGCGCTGGTAGTGGTGGCCGAGCACGAACACGCGCGCGCCCAGCGCCTCCTTCGCCTTGCGCGCCCGTTCGACCAGGTCAGGGTCGGAGGCGGCGGGAAGCTCGCCGGGACAGTCGACGCCGCGCTCACTGCCCGCGTCGGCGCTCCTGCCAAGGATGAACAACTGGGTGGTGGTCATGGCCGAACCCCTTATCGTCGGATTGACGATACTCATGATGACATACCCATCCCTGCGCTTTGCCGTACCCCACCCCTTTTGCGGGGGTATGGCAGGCCGCACGGACGGTGGGGAATGTGAAGAGGCCGGCCGGTGTTGCTAACGTCTTAGTAGGAAGTCAGAAACAGACCGCGGGAGTTCGCACATGACGGTTGAGAGCAGCGAGACCACGACGCAGGGCCTGATCCTGACCGACGCGGCCTCGGCCAAGGTCAAGAGCCTGCTGGAGCAGCAGGGTGAGGAAGGCCTGCAGCTGCGGGTGGCCGTCCAGCCCGGTGGCTGTTCCGGCCTGCGCTACCAGCTCTTCTTCGACGACCGTTCGATGGACGGCGACGTGGTGACCGACTTCGGCGGCGTCGGTGTCGTGACGGACCGGATGAGCGCGCCGTACCTGCTGGGCGCGACGATCGACTTCGTCGACACCATTGAGAAGCAGGGCTTCACCATCGACAACCCCAACGCCACCGGCTCGTGCGCCTGTGGTGACTCCTTCAACTAAGAAGGCGTTCGCACCGATCCGCCCCGGACCCCCTGAGGGCGCCGGGGTTGTGGTCGTCGTCCAGCCGGTCTGGTGGCCGGTTGGTGGGAGGCCGCGTTCACCTTGGTGTGGACGTGGCCTTCGCATATCCTCGTGAGGCTCTACTTGGCCTGCAGACAACGAGGAAGAAGAATCCCGTGCGCATCGCCGTCACCGGCTCCATCGCGACAGACCATCTGATGACGTTCCCAGGAAGCTTCGGCGACCAGCTCATCGCCGAACAACTGGATCGGGTGTCACTTTCGTTCCTGGTCGACGACCTGCAGATCCGGCGGGGAGGCTGTGCGGCGAACATCGCGTTCGGCATGGGCTGCCTGGGCCTGACCCCCATCCTTGTGGGCGCGGTCGGGCCCGACTTCGCCGACTACCGCTCCTGGCTGGAGCGCCACGGCGTCGACTGCGACTCGGTGCACGTGTCGGAGACTCACCACACCGCCAGGTTCCTGTGCACCACCGACGAACACCACAACCAGATCGCCTCCTTCTACACGGGCGCGATGGCCGAGGCCAGGAACATCGAGCTGCAGCCGACCGCGGCCCGCGTGGGCGCGCTCGACCTGGTGCTGATCAGCCCCAACGACCCCGACGCGATGCTCAGGCACACCGACGAGTGCCGCCAGCGGGGCATCCCGTTCGCCGCCGACATCTCCCAGCAGCTGGCCCGCATGGCCGACGAGCAGATCCGTCAGCTCGTCGACGGGGCCGCGTACCTCTTCTCCAACGACTACGAGAAGGGGCTCATCGAGCAGAAGACCGGCTGGTCCGACGAGGAGATCCTGGACCGCGTGGGCGTGCGCATCACCACGCTGGGCCCGAAGGGCGCCGTCATCGCGCGCAAGGGCGAGCCGTCCATCCAGGTCGCGCCCGCGCCCGAGCTCGGCAAGGCCGACCCGACCGGCGTCGGCGACGCCTTCCGCGCGGGCTTCCTGTCGGCGCTGGCGTGGGGCCTGTCGCTGGAGCGGTGCGGCCAGGTGGGCAACCTCACCGCCACGCACGTGCTGGAGCGCGTCGGCGGCCAGGAGTACGAGCTGGGCCAGAAGTCCTTCCTGGAGCGCTTCACGGCCGCCTACGGCGCGGAGGCGGCGGCCGAGATCTCCGGCCACGTCAAGTGCCACTACGCCTGACCCCGGCGGCGGGCGCGGCCGTCAACGCCGCGCCCGCCCCTCCGGTACGGCCCCGCCGTCAGACGCCCGCGTAGACGCGGTGCACGAACCCGGCGAGCTGGTCGTCCGGCAGGTGCTTGGCCAGGTCCGCCTCGCTGATCATCCCGATGATGCGGTGGTTCTCGATCACCGGCAGCCGGCGGATCTGGTTCTCCTCCATCCGGGCCAGCGCCTCCTCCACGGTGGCGTCGGCCGGGACCCACACCAGCCCCGTGGCCAGGTCGCCGGCGGTGACCCTGGACGGGTCGTGGCCCTCGGCGATGCACTTGGTGACGATGTCACGGTCGGTGATGATGCCCTTGAGCCGGTCGTCGGAACCACAGATCGGCAGCGCGCCGACGCCGCGGTCGCGCATCATCTGCGCCGCCCGGTCCAGGGTCTCGTGAGCGGCGATGCACTCCACGCCCGCGCTCATCAGGTCGCGGGCGGTCTCGTGCGGGTGTCCAGCGGTCATCGGATTCCCCCCGAAATGAGATGACATTCCCGCACGGTCCTACCCACGATCGCAGGTCAGTAATTGCGCCGCACGTGGATGGCCCAGCCGCCGCCGGGCAGCTCGTACGTGCCCACGTGCGGATGCGACTTCAACCGGCACCAGGCGGGCACGTCGGTGTAGGCGGCCGGGTCGTCGGCCAGCACCGCCACCACCGCGTTGAGCGGAACGTAGTTGATCTGCTCGGCGAGCATGATGATCGGGATCGGGCACTTCTTCCCGAGCGCGTCGATCGTCAGTGCGGGCTGAGTCACTTCTGTCATGCCACTCCTGCGTCCTGCCGGATCCGGCGCACCATGTCGGGAAGGACCTCCAGGAACCTGTCCACCTCCGCCGCGGAAGCCCCACGGGGCAGCGAGACCCTGACGTTCCCGTGCGTGAGCACGCCCATCGCCTCCAAAACATGCGATGGTCGAAGCGTACTAGCGGTGCACGAGCTCCCGGACGATACGGCGAATCCCGCCTTGTCGAGCTCGGTGAGCAACACCTCCCCGTCGACGTACAGACAGGAGAAGGTGACGATGTGCGGCGCCCGCTCGACCGGCTCCCCGATGACCTCCACGTCGGGGACGACCTTCGGCACCGTGTTCCTGATCCGGTCCACGAGGGCCGACAGCCGCGCGTGCTCCCGCTCCGCCTCCGCGCTCATCGCGCGCAGCGCCGCCGCCGCGGCCACGATCGCCGGAACGTTCTCGTAGCCGGGCACCCGGCGGCGCTCGCGCTCGTCCTCCGGCAGGAACGAGCGGAACCTGGTGCCCTTGCGCACTGCCAGCACGCCCACCCCGGCCGGCCCGCCCCACTTGTGGGCGCTGGCCGTCAGCACCGACCAGCCCTCCGGCATCGGCAGCCGCCCCGCCGTCTGGGCGGCGTCGACCAGCAGGGGCACCCCGTGCTCGCGGCAGGCAGCCGCCGCCTCGGCCACCGGCTGGAGCGTGCCGACCTCGTGGTTGGCGGTCTGCAGGCAGGCGAGAGCCGTACCCTCGGCCGCGACCGCCGCCGTGAAGGCGGGCAGGTCGACGCGGCCGGTCAGCCCGACGCCCACGGTCTCGACCGTGCCGCCGTCGCGCTCGTGCACCCCCGCCGCGTGCAGGACGCTGGAGTGCTCCACCGCGCTGGTGACCAGATGGCGGCCGGTACGGCGCCGCCCGTGTAGGGTGCCGAGCACGCCGAGATGCACGGCCTGCGTGCCGGAAGAGGTGAACGACACCTCGTCAGGACGCGCGCCGAGTGCCTCTGCCACCTCCGTGCGGGCCTGCTCCAGCAGCATGTGCGCGCGGCGGGCCTGGTTGTAGAGCCGTGCCGGATCGGCCCAGCCCACGTCCAGGGCCGCCAGATACGCCTCGCGTGCCTGGGGGTGAAGCGGCTCGGTGGAGGCCGCGTCGAAGTACGCCACGCGACTTATCGTCCCACTCCCGGCGCGCCATCGAGGGGGCGGGCGGGAGGGCGAGGCCCCTCCGCGCTAATGTGTCTGCAATCAGCTGTGCATTTGGAAATACGAGCGCCCAGGAGTGACTCCTGGGCTTCATCTGTGGGGTAGGCGATCCGTGAGTCCGACTCGCCGTTCGACGCGGCGTTCGTTGGTCCGGGGCAGAGTGCCACGCGCCGCCGCTTTGGCGTTGCTGCTGGCCTCCGCTACGGCGTGTGCGAATGATGTTCCCGAGGCCGACTGGTCCAGCGGCCTCCTGCCGAAGGGCGTAACCGAGCAGGGAAATGTCGTCGAGAGCCTCTGGAACGGGGCCTGGATCGCCGCTCTCGCCACCGGTGCCGTCGTCCTGGCCTTGATCCTTTGGGCATGCATCTTCCACCGCAAGCGGAAGAAGTCGGCCGAGCTGCCGCCGCAGGTGCGCTACAACCTGCCGATCGAGATCTTCTACACGCTCGTTCCGCTGGTCATGGTGTCGGTGTTCTTCTTCTACACCGCGCGTGACAGCAACACGCTGGAGAAGGTGTCGGCCACTCCCGACGTCAAGGTGAAGGTCGAGGCCTTCCAGTGGAGCTGGCGCTTCACCACCGAGGTCGGCGGCAAGAAGCTGACGCCCGTGGTGGGCCAGCCGGTCAGCGACTACAGGCAGGGGCCGCAGCTCGTGCTGCCCGTCGGCAAGACGGTCCAGTTCGACCTGTCCTCGCCTGACGTGATCCACTCCTTCTGGGTGCCCGCGTTCCGGTTCAAGCGTGACGTGATCCCCGGCATCAAGGAGGGCAACCCCGGCCGGGTCTTCGAGGTCAAGACGCTGAACGAGCCCGGTGTCTACGCGGGCCGTTGCGCGGAACTGTGCGGCGTCGACCACAGCCGCATGCTGTTCTCGGTGAAGCTCGTTGCGCAGGATGACTACGACAAGTACCTCGCACAGGCCGGGAGCACCCAGTGACCGCCATCCAAGAGCCGATCACCACGGCGCGTCCGACTCCCAAGGGCCGGATCATCGCGAAGTGGCTTTCCTCGACCGACCACAAGATCATCGGTCACCTGTACCTCATCACGTCGTTCGCGTTCTTCCTGATCGGCGGCGTGATGGCGCTGATCATGCGCGCCGAGCTGGCGCAGCCGGGCCTGCAGTTCACCTCGAACGAGCAGTTCAACCAGCTGTTCACCATGCACGGCACGATCATGCTGCTGATGTTCGCGACGCCGCTGTTCGCCGGCTTCGCCAACGAGCTGATGCCGCTGCAGATCGGCGCCCCCGACGTGGCGTTCCCCCGCCTGAACATGGTCAGCTACTGGCTCTACCTGTTCGGCAGCATCATCGCGGTGTCCGGGTTCTTCACCCCGAACGGCGCGGCCAGCTTCGGCTGGTTCGCCTACACGCCGCTGTCGAACGCGATCAGCTCGCCGGGACTCGGCGGTGACCTGTGGATCATGGGCCTGGCGCTGTCCGGCCTGGGCACGATCCTCGGCTCGGTCAACTTCATCACCACGATCATCTGCATGCGCGCGCCCGGCATGACCATGTTCCGGATGCCGATCTTCACCTGGAACGTCCTGCTCACCAGCATGCTCGTGCTGATGGCCTTCCCGGTGCTGGCCGCCGCGCTGCTCGCCCTGGAGGCCGACCGCAAGCTCGGCACCCACATCTTCGCCAGTGAGACCGGAGGCGCGCTGCTCTGGCAGCACCTGTTCTGGTTCTTCGGCCATCCCGAGGTGTACATCATCGCGCTGCCGTTCTTCGGCATCGTCACCGAGGTCCTGCCGGTCTTCAGCCGCAAGCCGATCTTCGGTTACATCTCGCTGGTCGCCGCGACCATCTCCATCGCGGGTCTGTCGATCACGGTCTGGGCGCACCACATGTTCCCGACCGGGCAGGTGCTGCTGCCGTTCTTCTCGTTCATGACGTTCCTCATCGCGGTGCCGACGGGCGTGAAGTTCTTCAACTGGATCGGCACGATGTGGCGGGGACACCTGTCGTTCGAGTCGCCGATGCTCTACTCGGTCGGCTTCCTGGTGACCTTCCTCCTGGGCGGCCTGACCGGCGTCATCCTGGCCTCGCCGCCGCTGGACTTCCACATCTCCGACACCTACTTCGTCGTGGCCCACTTCCACTACGTGGTCTTCGGCACCGTGGTGTTCGCGATGTTCGCGGGCTTCTACTTCTGGTGGCCCAAGTTCACCGGCAAGATGCTCGACGACCGGCTCGGCAAGCTGCAGTTCTGGCTGCTGTTCATCGGCTTCCACACGACGTTCCTGGTCCAGCACTGGCTCGGCGTGCTCGGCTTCCCGCGCCGCTACGCCGACTACAGCCCGGCCGACGGCTTCACCGACCTCAACATGATCTCGTCGGTGGGCGCGTTCGTCCTGGGCATCTCGGTGCTGCCGTTCTTCTACAACGTGTGGAAGACCGCGCGCAGCGCGCCCAAGGTCACCGTGGACGACCCGTGGGGCTACGGCGGCTCGCTGGAGTGGGCCACCTCGTGCCCGCCGCCGCGGCACAACTTCACCTCGCTGCCGCGCATCCGCTCCGAGCGGCCCGCGTTCGACCTGCACTACCCGCACGTTTCGGCCAAGCAGGAGGTTGAGGCCTGATGAAGGTACAGGGTTGGCTGTTCCTGCTCTGCGGCCTGTTCTTCGCCGCCGTCGACGTCGCCTACTGGTTCTGGACCAAGTCGGCGACCGGGCAGGGCGAGCCGGTCGGCACCACGGCCATGGCCATCTCGGTCGGCTTCGCCTTCATGATCGGCTACTACCTGATGTTCACGGCGCGCCGGATCGGCGACCAGCCGGAGGACAACAAGCAGGGCGAGATCAGCGACGGCGCCGGTGAGATCGGCTTCTTCAGCCCGAGCTCCTGGTGGCCGCTGTTCCTCTGCCTGGCGGCGGCCTTCGCCTTCGCCGGGTTCGCGATCGGCCTCTGGATGTTCCTGATCGGGCTGTTCATGGTCGTCATGGCCATGATCGGGTTCGTGTTCCAGTACTACCGGGGCAACTTCTCCCACTGAGCCTGCGATAACGGGTGTTCTCCTCCGAACCGGGGGAGGGCACCCGTTTTTCGCGTTTTTTACCGCTTGCCATACGTGGCGTTTCGCTCACGGAGGGTAGTAACGGGACGTGAGCGGAGTGATCACATACGGGGGAGTTGTCGTGGGGCGCGTAACGACTGGATCGGCCGGGCTGCTTGCCCTGGCACTGGCGACCGCGTGCTCGGCGAGCAACGCGGCCGGAGCGGACGAGGGCGCGAGCCCGGTGGCGGCCGCGGCGGCAACCACCACCGTGTCGGTACTTCCGGCCAACCAGGCCGTGAACATCGGCACCGACGAGACCGTGATCGTCGCCGCGCCGGGCGGCGGCACGCTGAAGAGCGTCCGCGTCACCGGCCCCGGCACCACGCTGCCCGGCGTGCTCAGCGGCGACGCCACCCGCTGGCGCAGCACCCGCACCGCCAGGCCGGGCACCACCTACACGGTCGCCGTCACGACCGGCGACGGCAAGCAGACCACCAGCACGTTCACCACGGTCAAGGCCACCAAGAGCTTCGAGATCGAGCAGCTGACCCCGCACAAGGACAACACCGGCCTGACCGTCGGCGTCGGCATGCCCATCATGATCACCTTCGACCGGGACATCACCGACCGGGTCAGCGTCGAGCGCAACCTGTACGTCAAGGCGAGCAAGCCCGTCGAGGGCGCCTGGCACTGGTTCGACGACCGGCACGTGGACTTCCGCCCCAAGACGTACTGGCCCGCGCACACCAAGGTCCGCCTCGAGGCGCGCCTGACCGGCGTACGCGGCGGCCCCGGCATGTACGGCAAGCGCGACCACGTACTCGACTTCAAGATCGGCCGCGAGCAGATCACCAAGGGCAGCACCGACGCCCACTACCTGACCGTGCGCAGAGACGGCAAGAAGATCCGCGACATCCCGATGAGCGCCGGCCAGGGCGGAGTCTGGAAGTACTACACGACCTCCGGCGTCCACCTGGCGATGTCCCGCGAGCCGGTCACCGTCATGATCTCGCCCGGCATCGGCCCCGGCTCACCCGGCTACTACCGCATGGTCGTCTACAACACCGTCCGCATCTCCAACAGCGGCGAGTACGTCCACAGCGCGCCCTGGTCCGTCGGCTCCCAGGGCTACTCCAACGTCAGCCACGGCTGCGTGAACATCAGCCCGGCCAACGCCTCCTGGTTCATCAGGAACACCCTGATCGGCGACCCGATCATCATCACGGGCACGCCACGCAAGCTGGAGCCCACCAACGGCTGGGGCCACTGGCAGGAGGACTGGAAGCAGTGGCTGCAGTGGAGTTCGATCAAGGCTGGCCGCACCGAAGCGATGTAGCGCGGCCGGTCATGTAGAGAACGCGCGTGCCGTTCCGACTCTCCCGTGAAAGCCGGAGAACTCTCCCGTGAAGACAGGAGAGCTCCTCCGTGAAACAGGAGAGACGACGGAAGGACGCGCCATGACGGCGACGACGGCGGGACGCCGCGAATGGATCGGGCTGGCGGTGCTGGCCCTGACCTCGCTGCTGGTCTCCATCGATGTGTTCGTGATGCTGCTGGCCCTGCCCCACCTGGCGGCCGACCTGGGCGCGAGCAGCACCCAGCAGTTGTGGATCACCGACATCTACGGCTTCGTGCTGGCCGGGTTCCTGGTGACGATGGGCACCCTCGGGGACCGGATCGGCCGCCGCAGGCTGCTGCTGATCGGCGCGGCCGCCTTCGGCCTCGCCTCGGTCGCGGCCGCCTACTCCACCAGCCCCGGCATGCTGATCGCCGCGCGGGCGCTGCTGGGACTGGCCGGGGCGACGCTGGCGCCGTCCACGCTCGCGCTGATCAGCAACATGTTCACCGACGCCCGCCAGCGAGGGCTGGCGATCGGGGTGTGGCTGGCCTGCTTCATGGGCGGCGCCGCGCTGGGCCCGATCGCGGGAGGCGCGCTGCTTGAGCACTTCTGGTGGGGTTCCGCGTTCCTGCTGGGCGTGCCCGCGATGGTGCTGCTGCTCATTCTCGGCCCGGTGCTCCTGCCCGAGTACCGCGCCCCGTCGGCGGGCCGGATCGACCTCATCAGCGTCGCGCTCTCGCTGGCCGCCATCCTCCCCGTGGTCTACGGCCTCAAGGAGATCGCCAAGCACGGCTGGCAGCCCGTCGCCCTCGCCTGCCTCGCCCTGGGCCTGGCCATGGGCATCCTCTTCGCCCGCAGGCAGGGCAGGCTCGCCCACCCGCTGCTGGACCTGAAGCTGTTCACCCGCCGCGCCTTCAGCACCGCCCTCGCCGGCATGATGGCCGCCACCCTGCTGATGGGTGCCCTCATGTTGTTCCTCACGCAGCACCTGCAGCTCGTCGAGGGCCTGTCGCCGCTGGCCGCCGGCCTGTGGATGCTGCCCGCCGTGGCCGCCAACGGCGTCAGCTTCCTGCTCTCGCCGCTGCTGGCCCGCCGCGTGCGCCCCGCCTACCTGATCGGGTACGGCCTGGCCGTCTCGGTCACCGGCCTCCTCGTCATCACCCAGGTGGACACGGTCTCGGGCCCGCTGACGCTGGCCGGCGGCTGGATCCTGATCAATCTGGGCGCGGGCCCGCTGGTGACGTTGAGCACCGATTTGGTCGTGGGCTCGGTCCCGCCCGAGAAGGCCGGCTCGGCCGCCGCCCTGAACGAGACCAGCGGCGAACTCGGCTTCTCCCTGGGCATCGCCATCCTGGGCAGCCTGGGCGCCGCGCTCTACCGGGGTGCCCTTGCGCTGCCGGACTCCCTCGGCCCGGCCGTGGAGACGGCCTCCAGGGACACGCTCGCGACCGCGCTGACGGCGGCCGGACAGGTGGGCGGGGAAACGGGCGCCACCCTCGTGGCGAGCGCCAGAGAGGCCTTCACGACCAGCCTCAACGGGGTGGCGTTGGTGGCCGCGGTCCTCCTGGCCGCGATGGCCGTCCTGATAGCCCGCCTCCTCCGCCACGTCCCACCCACCCACGCGGCCCCCACCCCGACGGAGGAACTCACCCAGGCAACCCACTGACCCTCGAAACCACCGGGAGCACTCCGGTGGTCCCTGATCCGGAAGGCCGTGAGACGGGCACCAACACGGGGTTGCGCGGCGCGCGGGTGGGTGACCGTGAGACGGGCGCCTACACGGGTGACCGGCCGCGGCGGCAGGAGGTCCGTGGGTGGGGTGTCCGTGAGGCGGGCACCCGCCCGCGGTCTGGGGCGCCGCGCGGTGGGGTGGGGGTCGGCGGGGCTCGGCGCCGTTGGGCGGTGGCCCGGGTGGGGCACGGTGGCCGGTCAAGGGCGGAGTCGTAGCGGCGAGCGACCCCGTGAGCCCTCACGACCGGCGCTCGACAGACCTCAGCTCACGGCGGCGAGTCCGGGCAACCACGGCGGGAGCCGTAACGGATGGAGCCCTGACAACCGTGACAGAGATGGGTGGTCACAGCGGCCGATGAGAGCGGCTGATCTCGATCCAGCGATCCAGGGTGGCGGCGGCGCGGCCGGAGTCGATGGCCTGGACGGCGCGCGCATAGCCGTCGATCATGGCCGAGTCGAGGTCGTCGCCCGCGCCGTCCAGCGCGACCAGTGCCGCGGCCGTGTTGAGCAGGACCGCGTCGCGGATCGGGCCCTTGTCGCCGCGCAGCAGGTTGTGCACCGCCTGGGCGTTGAAGTCGACGTCGCCGCCGCGCAGCGCGCCCACCTCGGCACGCGGGATGCCGAGCACCGCAGGGTCGAACGTGGTCTGCGTGGCGGTGCCGTCCCTGACCACCCACACCGTGGACGTGGTCGCGATCGTGAGCTCGTCGAGGCCGTCGTCGCCGCGGAAGACCAGAGCGGAGACCCCGCGCTCGGCGAACACGCCCGCCAGCACGGGCAGCATGTCCGGGTCGTAGACGCCGATGGCCTGCGCGCTGGGGCGGGCGGGGTTGGTGAGCGGGCCCAGGAAGTTGAAGACGGTGGGGACGCCCAGCTCCTTGCGCGGGGGACCGGCGAAGCGCAGCGCCGGGTGGTAGACGGGGGCGAAGCAGAAGGCGATGCCGGCCTCGCGCGCCACACCGGCCGTCTGCTCGGGCGTCAGGTCGAGGCGGATGCCCAGGTGCTCCAGCACGTCGGCGGCCCCGCACGAGGAGGACGCGGCCCGGTTGCCGTGCTTGACGACGCGGGCGCCCGCCGCGGCGGCCACGATCGCCGCCATCGTGGAGACGTTCACGGTGTGGGCGCGGTCGCCGCCGGTGCCCACGACGTCCACCACGGGACCTTCCACGTGCAGCGGGGTGGCCAGGTCGAGCATGGCGCGCGACAGGCCCACGACCTCGGCCACGGTCTCGCCCTTGGCCCGCAGCGCGATCGCGAACCCGGCGATCTGGGCGGGTGTCGCCGACCCCGACATGATCTCCCGCATGGCCCAGGCGGTCTCGTCCGCGGTGAGGTGCTCTCCGGCGAGGAGGGCTGACAGCAGGGCGGGCCAGGTCGTGCGGGAGTCCATCGTCGGGTACCTACTTTGCGTTGAGTCGGGAGGCGGAACGGCGGCGCATGAGACCGGCGACGGCGTCGGCCAGCACGATCGGCTCGATCGGCTGGGGTACGACGGCGTCGGCCTTGGACCAGTCGGCCAGCCAGCGGTCGTCGCGGCGGGCGATGATGAGGCAGATGGGCGGGCAGTCGTAGACCTCGTCCTTGGCCTGGCGGGAGACGCCCATGCCGCCCGCGGGCTGGGTCTCGCCGTCGAGTACGGCCACGTCGATCTCGCCGGAGCCGAGCCACTGGTGCACCTTGGGCTCGGTGGCGCACTCGACGATCTCCACGAACGGCACGTCGGCCGCGGGGCGACGCCCGATCGCCTGCCGCACCTTGTCCCGGGTGCCGGCGTCGTCGCTGTAGACGAGGACCTTCATGGTCTCGTCGGTGCTCCCAGTGGTGCTCACTGCTGCGCTCGCTATCGGTCGTAGAGGTAGGGTCAACTGGATCGTACCGGGGGCGCGGGACGGAATCCCAGGCCGCCGTGCTTGGCGGGTGATTTGCCCTAATTATCCCTGGTTGGTGGCATGTTTGTTCCTGCTAACGGGGGGTCGTGCGCCGGACCGACCACAGGAGCCGCAATAATGCTGCCCGTGGCGACAGCATCCGCAATCACTTCGACGACGACAGCACATTCGTCGCGCAGACCGAACCTGGTCAGCGTCGGGACGATCGTGTGGCTGTCCTCTGAGCTCATGTTCTTCGCGGCGCTGTTCGCGATGTACTTCACCATCCGGTCGGTGAGCATCGGTGACGGCTTCGAATGGGGCCCGTCCCTCCAGCCTGCGGGCACGGAGGCGGCTGCTCACCTGAACATCCCGTTCGCGACGGTCAACACGATCATCCTGGTTCTGTCTTCTGTGACGTGCCAGCTGGGCGTGTGGGCCGCGGAAAAGGGCCAGGTCGGCAAGCTCCGATTCTGGTACTTCGTCAGCTTCCTCATGGGCGCGGTCTTCGTGGCCGGTCAGCTGTATGAGTACGCGGAGCTGGCGAGCGAGGGCGCGACCCTGTCGGCGAACGCCTACACCTCGGTGTTCTACCTGACGACGGGCTTCCACGGCCTGCACGTGACCGGTGGCCTGATCGCGTTCCTGTTCATGCTGGGACGCACGTACGCCGCGAAGCGCTTCACGCATGAGCAGGCCACCAGCGCGATCGTCGTGTCCTACTACTGGCACTTCGTCGACGTCGTCTGGATCGGTCTTTTCGCGACCATCTACATCATTCGTTAAGGAACGGGATCTCTGTGACTAGGACCACCGCCTGGCGGCGGCATCCCCTCGCGAGATATGCCGTCCTGGTTCTGGCCTTGGCGCTGATCGGGGTGGCCTACGCCACGCTCGTCCAGGGAAGCCGGCCGGCGGACGCGGCTCTCGCGTCCGGCAAGCTCGACGACGTCGCACAGGGCAAGAGCCTCTTCCAGGCCCACTGCTCCAGCTGCCACGGCCTCAGCGCGGAGGGCACCTCCACGGGCCCCACGCTTGTGGGCGTGGGCGCCGCGGCCGTCGACTTCCAGGTGAGCAGCGGCCGCATGCCGGCGGCCAACCCCGGCGCCCAGGCGCCGCGCAAGCCCACCCCCCGGTGGGTGAACGAGGAGACGACCCGCCAGCTGGCCGCATACGTGCAGTCGCTGGGCGGCGGGCCCACGATCCCCTCCAAGGACCAGATCGACCCGGCCATGGGCAACGCGGCCAAGGGCGGTGAGCTCTTCCGCGCCAACTGCATCCAGTGCCACAACTGGGGCGGCGCCGGCGGCGCGCTGACCCGCGGCAAGTACGCCCCCAGCCTCAACGAGTCCTCTCCTCAGCAGATCTACGAGGCGATGGTCACCGGCCCGCAGGCGATGCCGGTCTTCAACGACACGACGATCACGCCGCAGGAAAAGCGCGACATGATCGCCTACATCACCGAGGTCCGCTCCCAGAAGGACCCCGGAGGCTTCGGCCTGGGCCGCATCGGCCCGGTCACCGAAGGACTCGTGGCGTGGGTCGTGGGTATCAGCTTCATGGCGCTCGTCGCCATCTGGATCACCGCGAAGAAGCGGAAGAAGTCATGACAGACAACGAGCACGAGATCGAGCAGCCGGACGAGCGCGTACCCAAGCGCGTCATCGGCACTCCCGCACCGGGCACCTCGATGCTCGGTGCGAAGGAGACCGTCGAGGACGCCGACGTGCCCGGCGTGATGATCCCCGACGAGAAGTCGGCGCGTAAGGCGGAGAAGGTCGTGGCGCTCTGCTTCACGATCACGTTCCTGTCGGCGATCGCCTTCATCATCCTCTACGTGCAGATCCAGGTCGGCACGCCGGAGTCGACGGGCCAGTCCAACCTGGCCCTCGGCGGCACGCTGACGCTGGCGCTGCTCGGCCTGGCCGTCGGCGTCACCGTGTGGGTGCGGTCGATCATGCCGAAGTACAACCTGATCCAGGAACGCCACGACCTCGCCACGGACGAGACGACCCGTGAAGAGGTCGCCGACACGTTCCTGCAGGGCGCCAACGAGAGCGGCTTCGTCAAGCGGCCGCTCCTGCGCCGCACGCTGCTGCTGGCCTCCGCGCCGCTCGGCCTGCTGCCGCTGGTACTGCTGCGCGACCTCGACAACTCCAAGATGACCGGCGCCAACTTCAACAAGCTCCTGCGCCACACCGTGTGGGCGGAGACGCTCAAGAAGCCGATGAAGCTGATCGTCGAGGGCACCGGGCAGCCGATCCGCGCCGCGGACTTCAACTCGCCCGGCGGCATCCTGTCGGTCGTGCCCGAAGGCTACGAGCACGACATGAACGCCCTGGCCAAGGCCACGCTGATCCTGATCAAGTTCAGGCCGGAGGACCTCAAGCCGGGCACGAACAAGAACTGGACGCACGACGGGATCGTGGCGTACTCCAAGATCTGCACGCACGTCGGCTGCCCCGCGGCCCTCTACGAGCAGACCACGCACCACATCCTGTGCCCCTGTCACCAGTCGACGTTCGACGCGGCCGACGGCGCCAAGGTCATCTTCGGCCCGGCCGCGCGGCCGCTGCCGCAGCTGCACATCGGTGTCGACGCCGAGGGTTTCCTCATCGCCAAGGAAGACTTCAACGTCCCCGTCGGCCCCAGCTACTGGGAGCGCGGTGACGCCGAGAAGGCGGCCAGGGAAGGGAGCACGGCATGAGTGAGCTCACGTCAGTGCCCAAGGCCATCAGCGGGCCGTCGAGTTTTCTCGATGACCGGTTGGGGGCGGGCAACTTCCTCAAGCGTAATCTGCGTAAGATCTTCCCGGATCACTGGACGTATCTGCTGGGCGAGGTCGCGCTCTACTCGTTCATCATTCTGCTGCTGACCGGCACGTTTTTGACGTTGTGGTTCAAGCCGGGTATGGAGCATGTGATCTACGACGGTTCCTATGCGCCGCTCAAGGGCGTGGGGATGTCGCAGGCGTACGCGTCGTCGCTGGAGATCAGCTTCGATGTGCGTGGCGGGCTGCTGATGCGGCAGATGCACCACTGGGCGGCGCTGCTGTTCGTGGCGAGCATGATGGTGCACATGCTGCGGGTGTTCTTCATGGGCGCCTACCGTAAGCCGCGTGAGCTGACCTGGCTGATCGGCGTGATTTTGCTGACGCTGGCGCTGGCGGAGGGCCTGACCGGCTACTCGCTGCCGGACGACCTGCTGTCCGGCGCGGGCCTGCGGATCACCGAGGGTGTGGCGATCTCGCTGCCGCTGGTGGGCACGTACATCACGTTCTTCTTGTTCGGTGGTGAGTATCCGGGGATGGATGTCATCTCCCGGTTCTACTCGCTGCACATTCTGCTGATCCCCGGCATCCTGCTCGCGTTGATCGGCGCTCATGTGGTGCTGACCTGGGTGCAGAAGCACACGCAGATGCCGGGCCGCGGCGCGAACAACCACAACGTGGTGGGTGCGCCGTTCTATCCGGCGTTCATGCTCAAGGCCGGGGCGATGTTCCTGTTCACCTTCGCGCTGGTGGCGGGGTTGGGGACGTTCGCGCAGATCAACCCGATCTGGATCTTCGGGCCGTACAACCCGGCGGATATCTCGGCGGGGTCGCAGCCCGACTTCTACATGGGTTTCCTGGAGGGCTCGCTACGGCTCATGCCGGCGTGGGAGATCAACCTGTTCGGCACGTCCCATGCGGGCACGCTGCCGTTGAGTGTGATCATTCCGGCGTTGTTGCCGATGGGCATCATCATGACGGGCCTGGCGTTGTATCCGTTCCTGGAACGCTGGGTGACCGGCGACCACCGGGCGCTGCACGTCTCCGACCGGCCCCGCAACAACCCGCACCGGACCTCGATCGGCATGGCCGCGATCGTGTTCTACGGCGTGTTGTGGCTGCTGGGCGCCAACGACGAGCTGTCGAATGTGTTCCAGATCAGCCTGAATGTGACCACGTATGTGGGCCGGGTGCTGGTGCTGGTCGGGCCGGTGCTGGCGTACGTCATCACGTACCGGATCTGTCTGGGTCTGCAGCGGTCGGATGCCGCGGTGATCGGTCATGGGGTGGAGTCGGGGGTCATCAAGCGGTTGCCGCATGGTGAGTTCATCGAGGTGCACACGCCGCCGATCGACACGGTCGAGGACTCGTTGCGGGCCAAGGAGCCGGTGCCGATGGTGCCGGTCGCACAGGACAGTGCGGGTATTCCGCCCAAGGGGATGCGCGGGCCGCTCGGCAAGCTGCGCGCGGCGCTGTCCAAGGTGTACGGCGGGGAGAAGATCCCCCTCGACGACGGCCACGGCCACGGCCACGAGGACGAACACGCCGCCGTCGGCGCCGGCGACGACAAGTCCATCACGCGTCACTAGCTGGCCGGTCATTCCACCGGCAGCACACGAAGGGCCCGAACCACACGTTCGGGCCCTTCGCGCGTCAGACGTGGTCCCGGGAGCCGGGGCGGGCCGTTAGAAGGGCCGGGGAACGGCGAAGGGCCCCAGGGAGCGGGGTAGGCGGTCTTGAGGGGCTCGGGGCGGCTGAAGGGGGCCCAGGAGCCCGGTGTCGGGAGCGCGGGCGCGTGTTGGCTTTGGCCGTTGCGGCGGGGTGTTGTCCGACGTGAGAAGCGATCCCCACGATCGGCCCAAGCCCACGGCGGCGGGTGGCGGAGGGCGTGGCGGGCCGTAACGGAGAAAGGGCCTTCAGAACCGCACGGAGAAAGCGCCTTCAGAACCGTGAGGAGAGGGCCTTCGGGGCCGCGCGGAGAAGATGCCTTCAGGGAGGTCAGTCGGTTTCGGGCAGGCCGATGGAGAAGGCGGACTCCAGGTCGTGCTTGGAGTACGTGCGGAAGGCGATGTGGGTTTCGGTGTGGAGCACGCCGGCCACCTTGTTCAGGCGGCCCGGGATGACCTCGGCGATCTGCTCGTACGCCGACACGCGGACCATGGCCAGCAAGTCGTATTCGCCGGTGATGGAGTAGACCTCGCTGACCCCGTCGATCTCGGCGATCGTCTGCGCGACCTCCGGGATGCGGTCGACTTCGGCGTTGATGTGAACGATTGCCGTGACCATGGCTGCCACCTTATCGCAGCGCCTTGTGGTCGAGTCCGCGGTAGGCCAGGTCGATGCGGGCCTTGTGGCGGGCGGCGCCGCGGGCGGGCAGGCTCCATTCGCCGTCGACCTCCACGAGGCGGATGCCGGGGGACTCCAGCCAGCGCAGGATGCACTCCGTCTCCTCGGCGGTGGCGGCGTGGGTGGGGCCGGGGCCGGGGATGACGTTCTCCGCCGTGGCGACCAGCGACTCCACGTAGGGGACGGGGTGGGTGCCGCGGGCCATGACGCCGGCGGCGGCGAGGCGGCCGTAGCGGATGACGTGGATGTCCCAGCCGCCGTCGAAGGCCGGGCCGGCGGCGACCATCTGCGGGATGCCGGTCAGCGCGGACAGGCGTTGCATGCGCGCAGCGGCGCGGATGAACGTGGCCAGGCGGTCGCGGTCCACGGAGGCCTCCTCGTAGCGCTGCTCGACCGACAGGCGTTCCATGCGGGCGCTGACGGCGGTGTAGACGGCGCCGGCGTCGTGTTGCATGGCGCGTCTGGCGGCCTCGGTGTGCAGGGCGTAGTCGGCGGGGCTCTCGTGGCCGGCGCACGGCGCGCCGCAGCGGCCCATCTCGTGCAGGGCACAGGCGGCGACGCGGGTGGAGACGCTCAGGCGCTGGGTGCACTGGCGCAGGGGGACGGCCTCGTGCAGGGCCGTCCTGGCGTCGTCGGCGGCTCTGGCGCTGCTGAAGGGGCCCAGGTACGCGGCGTCGTCGTCGCGTACCTCGCGCACGATCGAGAGCCTGGGGAAGGGTTCCTGGGTCAGCTTCAGCCAGACGACCTTCTCGGGGAAGCGGGAGCGGCGGTTGTAGCGGGGTTTGGCGCCGCCGATGAGGCGCAGCTCGCGTACCTCGGCCTCCAGGGCGGTGGCGCAGACCACGTGGCGCACGCGTTCGGCGATGCCGATCATCTCGCGCACCCTCGGGCGGGTCTCGCCGGCGGTGAAGTAGGAGCGGACGCGGTTGCGCAGGTTGTTGGACTTGCCGATGTAGAGGATCTCGCCGCGTTCGTCCTCGAACAGGTAGACGCCGGGCGCGTGCGGCACCGACTCGGCGAGGTGGCGCTTGCGCTGCTGCTCGGGCGTGGGGGCGCGGACGAACGACTTGAGCTCCTCCAGCGTGTGGACCTGGAACGAGCCCGCCCGGCCGATCAGGCCGTGCAGGACGTCCACGGTGGCCCGCGCGTCCTGCAGGGCGCGGTGGCAGGGCTCGGTGGGGCTGCGGAAGAAGCGGGCGAGCGTGCCGAGCTTGGCGTTGGGCACCTCGTCGCGGGTGAGCACGCGGCGGGCCAGGTCGACGGTGTCGACCACCGGGTTGAGCGGGGGCGGATAGCCGAGCGCGGCGCAGGCCGCCTTGATGAAGCGGGTGTCGAACCCGGCGTTGTGCGCGACCAGGACGGCGCCGCTGACGAACTCCAGGAAGCTCGGCAGCACCGACTCGATGCGGGGCGCGGCCACGACCATGGCATCGGTGATGCCGGTCAGCACCGAGATGAACGGCGGGATCGGTCCACCCGGATCGACCAGCGTGGAGAACTCGCCGAGCACCTCGCCCGCCTTGACCTTCACCGCGCCTATCTCGGTGATCGCGTGCTCGGCGGGGGAGCCGCCGGTCGTCTCAAGGTCGAAGACGACGAACGTGACTTCGCTGAGGGGAGTGCCTAGCTCGTCGAGAGTGCCTTGAACCGCGTCCACGAACCAAGACCATAGAAGGGGGGACCGACAGTTATCCGCCCGCGTCCCCTGTCTCACCGATCGAGCCGGGGTTCGGGAGCGTACCTGACCGATAAATCCTGATCTTTCGTTAGTCTCCTACCTATGTCCGGGGGACGACTCGCCAACAGGTACGCCCTGCTCCGGCCGCTCGGCAGCGGCGGCATGGGCCGCGTCTGGCTGGCCCGAGACGAGATGCTTGATCGCGAGGTCGCGGTCAAGGAGCTCACGCTGCCCGAACACCTGGCCCCGCGCGAGCGCCACGAGGCCGTGACCAGGGCGGTCCGCGAGGCGCAGGCCACCGCCCAGCTACGCCACCCGGGGATCGTCGCGCTGCACGACGTCATCGTCGAGCACGACCGGCCCTGGCTGGTGATGGAACTGCTGCGCGGCCGCGACCTCGGCGCGCTGGTGGCCGCCCAGGGGCCGTTGCCGCCCGCCCAGGTCGCCCGCATCGGCGCCGAGACGCTCGACGCGCTGTCGGCCGCCCACGCCCGCGGCCTGCAGCACCGGGACGTGAAGCCGGGCAACGTGTTCCTGACCGACTCGGGCCGCGTGGTGCTGACCGACTTCGGCATCGCCCGCCAGGAGGGCCAGGCCACGCTGACCGAGCAGGGGCTGATGATCGGCTCGCCCGGCTTCATCGCCCCCGAACGCCTGGAGGGCCACCCGGGCGGACCCGCCAGCGACCTGTGGTCTTTGGCCGCCACGCTCTTCCTGGCGGCCGAGGGCAGCCCCGTGTACGACGGGCCGGTGGCCGAGCGGATCAAGAACACGCTCACCAGGCCGCCCAGACCCGCCCGCGGCCCGATCGGCCTGCTCCTGGCCGCCATGCTCGCCCGCGAACCCGCCGCCCGCCCCGACGCGGCCACGGCCCTGCACGCGCTGCGGCAACTGGCCGCCGGCCAGAACCCCGAACTGCCCCGAGGCCACGACGCCACCGTGCCCACGCGGCGCAAGGGCCGGAGCCGGGCCTGGATCTGGATCGCCGCGGCGGCCGCCGTGCTGCTGGTGGCGGGCGCGGGCGGCTTCTTCCTGCTGCGGCCGGGGGAGAACACGCCGCCGAGCGCGTACAACGTGCCGCTCGACCTGTGCAAGCTGCTCACCCCGGAGGAGGTGGGCACGCTGCTGAACACCCGCCAGGCACCGGCGGTCAAGCCGTCCGCCGACGAGGTCGGGCCCAAGTGCGGCTGGACGCTGCGGGGCACGGGCCTCGGCCTGCAGGTGCAGAAGGACTCCGACACCCCTGACCCCTGGCGGATGACCCCCGCCACCGCCGGTCGTCTCCTGACCAACCAGGAGCGCTACTGGAACCGCTCCGACAAGCTGCAGTGGACCTGGCCGGAGATCGGGGTCACGCAGAGCCTGCCCGCCAGCCGCGGCGCCATCAGGAAGGTCACCGCTCCGGGAGAGGGCGGCTTCGCCTTCGAGCTGTCCGGCAAGACCGGGCGGATCCACAGCTCGTTCGTGTTGTTCCGGACGGCGAACCTCGTCGTGCAGGTCGAGTACACCACGATCAACAACAAGCCCACGGACGTGGAGATCAGGAACACCGCGCAGAAGGCCGCGCGGCTGGTCGAACAGGGGCTGCTCCGTGCGGGCTGACGGCTCCGGCTCCTATCTCCTCGCCGGTCGCTACCGCCTCCTGGAGCGGCTCGGGGAGGGCGGCGCGGGCACGGTCTGGCGGGCGCTCGACGAGACCCTGCACCGTTCCGTCGCGGTCAAGCAGGTCAGGGTCCCGGGCGGGCTGAGCCCGCACGAGCGCGCCGAGTTCGCCCACAACGCCATCCACGAGGCCAGGGCCGCGGGACGGCTGCGCGACCCGGCCATCGTGCTCATCCACGACGTGGTGCTCGACGGCGACCAGCCGTGGATCATCATGGACCTGTCCACCGGCCGCTCGCTCGACAAGGTCGTCAAGGAGCACGGCCCGCTCCCGCCCGGCCTGGTGGCGGGGATCGGGCTGCGCGTGCTGTCGGCGCTGGAGACGGCGCACGCCGCCGGAATCGTCCACCAGGACGTGAAGCCGGCCAACATCCTGCTCGACGCCGACGGCACCGCGATGCTCACCGACTTCGGCATCGCCGCCCCCGTCGGCGGGCGCGGCGACCGCTACGGCAGCGCGGGCTCGCCCGGCTACATGGCACCGGAGCGGCTCAACGGCCAGGCTTCGGGGCCCGCCTCCGACCTGTGGTCGCTCGGCGCGAGCCTGTACACCGTGGTGGAGGGACGCCCGCCGTTCGAACGGGCCATGCCCGCCGCGGTGGCCGCCGCCGTACTGCTGCACGAGCCGCCCTTCCCCACACGCGCGGGCCGGGAACTGGGCGGGCTGCTCATGGCGATGCTGGCCAAGGAGCCGGCGGCCCGGCCCACGGCCGCGCAGGTCCGCGCCGCGCTGTCGGGCGGGCCGCCGCCCCGGGTCCAGGCTTCCGGGCCGCGCCGGCGCCGGTGGCTGCTCCCGGCCGTGCTCGCCGCCGTCCTCCTGCTGGGGGCCGGGGCGTGGTACGGCGTGGCCGTACTGACCGCTCCCGACGCCGGAAAGTACGCCACCGCCCCCGACCCGTGCGCCCTGCTCCCCGCTGCCCAGGCGGCCGAACTGCTGAAGACGGCGGCCAAGGCCGAGCGCACCCGCGAGGGCGAGTGCCGCTGGCGGGTCTGGCGGGGTTCGCGGCCGGCCAGGGAGCT
Organism: Nonomuraea sp. NPDC050394; assembly: GCF_044459065.1. Taxonomy (NCBI): domain Bacteria; kingdom Bacillati; phylum Actinomycetota; class Actinomycetes; order Streptosporangiales; family Streptosporangiaceae; genus Nonomuraea; species Nonomuraea sp. NPDC050394. Next base: position 172,319 of record NZ_JBITIO010000013.1, read on the forward strand.
GACCGTGCGCACCCGCGCCGAGCAGCCCCGCGGTGGCCTGGACGGGCCCGGCGCGGCACGCACGCTGTTCGACGCCGACCGCGTCAACAGCAGCGCCTCGAAGGGGACCACGTTCCGGCTGACCACCGGCGAGGTCGCCGACGTACCCGGCGTGGGCGAGGCGGCGTTCGCGCAGGCGACGTTCAAGAGGCACCTGTCGGGAAGCAACGGGCAGGCCACCGCGCGGGTGCTGTTCCGCGACAGCAACCTCATCGGGGAGGTCCTGGTGTACGAGCAGGACGCCCGCGAGGTGGGCGCGGACGACAAGGACCTGGCCGCGCGGGCCGCGAAGGCCGTGGCGGGCGCCCTGAAGGGCTGATGTGTATGGGACGGAGCGTAAGGGGCTGATGCCTGCAAGTGCTTTGCAAGCCCCATGACTAGCATGTTTCCCCACCGTTCCCGGGCAAGTCAGGAGTGACGCAGTGAACCCCGGTAGCCAGTTCGAGCCGCCGACCAACCCGTACCGCGGACCGTTCGAGCAGCCGACCATGCCGCCGGCCCAGCTGCCTCCGCCCCGCCGCAGGGGCTGGATCGTCGCCCTGGTCGCCGCCGCGGTCGTGGTGGTCCTGGGGGCCGGGGCGGTGGCGGCGCTCGTGCTCACGGGCAAGGCCTCGCTGCCCGGCACCCGGCCGCCCGTGGCCAAGCCGACGGGCGCGCCCTCCGGCTCGGGCTCGGGCAAGCCGGCGGCGCCGTCCGCGCTCGACGTCTGCGCGATGGTGCCGCAGAAGGAGGCCGAGCGGCTGGTGCCCGGCGCCACGGTCAGCGGCGACTCGCGCGACACCCCCGACTCCTACACGATCTCCTTCACCTGCAACTGGACCAACCGCCGCATCTCCTACAACGAGTTCTGGCGCAGCCGCGAGATCGACATCCGTGTCGAGCAGCACAAGGGCGACGGCGCCAAGACCGGCCGTTCCATGGCCCAGAGCTCCTACGAGCTCGACCTCAGCAGCGCCAAGTACCGCGAGACCGCCAAGCCGGAGCTGCGCAAGGACGAGAAGGAGTACATCTCCCCGATGCGGGAGGTCCCGGGCGTGGGCGAGGGCGCCTTCGTCCAGTACACCTGGCGGCGCTCCGGGGACCTGCTGTGGTACTCCTTCGGCGAGGCCCATGCCAGGAACGGCGACATGACCGTCAAGGTCAAGTTCCAGGCCAGCCAGCAGCCCAAGGACGCCAAGATGCTCACGAACGAGGGCACCAAGTCCATCAACGAGGAGAACGCCCTGCGCGAGGCGAGCGCCCTTGCCGGCCACGTGGTGAAGGGCATGGCGGCCTGGCAGGCGGCCAACCCGGACGTGCTCGCCCAGCCCAAGCCCAAGGTCTCCGCGTCGCCGACCGCCCGCCCCACGCTCTCGCCCACGCCGGTGGCGATCTTCCCGCCGGTGTGCCAGAAGGTCGCGCAGGTCGCGCTGGAGCTCGTACCGGAGGGCGAGACCCGCGCCCGCGGCGCCGAGGCCGGCCAGGAGCGTCAGAGCGAGTGCCGCTGGCTGAACAGGAAGATCCCCATGGAGGGCGCGGGCTACAAACTGCGCAGCGCCATGATCACGATCCACGAGTTCACCAACCGGGCGGGCGCCGAGGACCAGGGCGCGGCCAGGGGCATGTACGCGCAGAAGCGCGGCGCCAACCAGGAGATGGGCTTCGGCGGCATCACCTGGAGCAAGATGACGGACATCAAGGACCTCGGCGACGGCGCCTTCAGCCAGTACGTCAAGTACAAGAAGGGGCTGCTCCACAACGGCAGCGGCACGATCGTCCTGCGCGCCGGCGCCAAGGTGGTCCTCGTGGACTACGCCGGTGTGGACGTCCCCGAGGGCGCCGCGCCCAACTCCGCCAAGGCGCGGCTGCTGGCCGATCAGGAGGCCCGCGAGGGCGCGCTCAAGCTGGCCCGCGCGTTCGTCGCCGCGATGAAGGAACAGCCGACCGGCAGTTGACGTTCCTGCAACTGGGTTGCAACTGCGATGTCTACGGTTGTCGGTCAAGGTCGCATATCGGGAAAGCCGTCGCTTTGCCCAGCACAGGGGCCTGGGCAAAGCGGCGGCTCGCCTCATCGCCCGGCGACGAAGGGCTCCAGCAGTCCCGGCACCGCGACGCACGCCGTGCGCAGGCCCTCGTCCTGGGCGACGTCCAGGACGTCGTAGTGGCCCTTGCCCGCCGCCGTGGTCGCCGAGACCGTGAGCAGCCCGGCCCGGCGCTGGAAGAACGACTGGCGCACCGTCCACCCCACGATGCCCGAGCGTTCCAGCGCCACCGTGCTGCGCAGCGCCGAACCCGACCGGGTGAGCAGGTGCCTGGGCCCCAGCCCGTGCCCAAGCCCCCGGTACGCGTCCACCGCGAGCCCCAGCGCCACCGGCAGGGCCACGACCGGCGCCGCCCAGGCCCAGACCGGCACCCACGCGAACACCGCGTCCAGGACGCCCACAGCGGCGGCCAGCACCACCACGTACGCGACGGCCCAGCGCAGCCGCCTGAGCCTGGCCGCGCGCGGGTGGCGCAGCAGCACCGGGTGCTGCTCGCCGGGGAGCGCGCCGTAGACGGCCGCGGCCACCTTCCAGGCGAGCTCGCGCGGCATGGGCGGGGTGAGCGCCGCCACGTCCTCGGTCTCGTTCTCCTCGGCCTTGCGCAGGCCCGTGGCCACGGCCTTCACCTTGGCGCCGCCGCCCAGTCTCAGCAGCAGCGGCTCGGCCACCTCCACGCCGCGCAGCCGCCGCTCCTCCAGCGTCAGCGAGCGGGTGGTCAGCAGGCCGCGGTGCAGGCGCAGCCGTCCCGGCTCGCGCTCCAGCCGGTAGCGTCCCCATGTCTCGGCGAAGAGCCCCAGCGCCCCCGCGAGGCCCACGAACGCGTTGACGCCCACGAAGGCCAGCCCCGCCGCCCATGGGTGCGCCCGCACCCACGACCACGCCTCCTTCAGCGTGCCCTCGCTCACCAGGTCGAAGCCGAGCGCGTCGAGCAGCTTGTAGAGCGCTCCGGCCACGATCGCGCCGCCCACGAACGTCCAGATGCTCAGCGGGGCGTACCTGATCCAGGCCCAGTCCAGCCGCGCCACCGCCGCGTCGGGCCCGTCCGTCTCCGCCCGCGGGCGCTCTCCCTCCAGCAGCGTACGGCGCAGCGCCTCCGCCTCCGGCCTGACCAGCGGGTCGAGGGTCAGCTCCTTGGACCCGCCGGTGTGCTCCCCGGTGCCGACCTTGACCACGGCCAGCCCGAACGCCCGCCGTACCGGATCGGCGGTGATGTCCACGCTGCGCACGCGATCGAGCGGCACGGACCGGTGTCGGCGCTCGGCGATGCCCGAGCGCAGCTCCAGGCGCTCGCCCGTCAGCCGCCAGCGGGTGGCGCGCAGGCGCAGCACGTCGTAGACCGCCACGGCGGCCATGATGACGACGGCGGCGAGCGCGCCGACGCCGGCCACGGCGGAGAACGACCAGTCCTGGCCGAGCAGGATCCGGCCGAGCACCACGACCACGGGCACGATGATGGCCACCGACATCACCATCGAGGCGGCCACGCTCCTGCCCGCCAGTTTCCGCCAGCCGTCCTGCTCGGGCAGGACCTCCTGTTCCCGCACGGTGGTCATGTGGCGTCTCCCGGAGTGGCCTGGGTGATCGCGGTCAGGCGCTCGGCGAGCCGCGCCGCGAGCTCGTGGTCGAGCGCCTCGATCTTGATGTGGCCGGCGGCCGAGGCGGTGGTCACGGTGACGTCGGCCAGCCCGAACAGCCGTTGCACCGGCCCCCGCGCGGTGTCGACCGTCTGGATGCGCGACATCGGCGCCACCCGCCAGGTGTGGGTCACCCAACCCTGACGGGTGTAGACCGCGTCGTCGGTGATCTCCCAGCGCTGCACCCGGTAGTACGCACGGGGCGCCACCAGGGCCAGCACCAGGCAGATCAGGACGAACGCGGCCACCACCAGCCCCAGCCACAACGGCCGGCCGGAGAAGAACCAAAACGCGGCGACAGCGGCCGCGGCCAGCGGCACGGCCAGCAGCAACGACTGAACCGTCCACCAGGAGACGGCCCTCGGGTCGGCCTGGTGGCGCGGCGGGCGCAGGGTGAGCGTGCTCATCTCACGCCTCCCGCTTCTTGGCCGCGCTCGTGGCGGCCAGGAGCGCCGCGCCGAGTACGCCGAGGAAGATGCTGGCGAACACCTCGTATCCGCTCAGGATCGACAGCTTGTTGACCAGCAGCAGGTCGTGCGCCCAGCTCCACCAGCCGAACAAGGTATTGATCACGCCGCCCGCTCCCTGCAGCAGAAGGAGCCAGCCGGCTATCTCGAGGACCACTCTCATGGCTCCAGCGTGGCCCCGCGCCCGTTGACGCCGCCTCGGCCGTAGGTTGAGCGAGACATCGACTTTGGTCGCTGTCTTTCTGTCGTAGGAAGGCTCTAACCTCGGGAAACGATGAAGGAGTCGGACGGCGCCCGGTCACCCGGGCAGGAGTATCGATGGGCGCTGCCCTCGGTCCTGCTCGGCGACGGCGAGGAGGGGCGGCCGGTCAAGCGCTCGACGCGCGACTGGATCGTCGACACGCTCATGTTCGTGCTGGCCTCCGGCCTCACGCTGCTCACCCTGCCCGAGATCAGCCGGGTTCCCGAGCCGCTCCAGGCCACCGAGCAGGTGATCGGCGCGCTGGCGTGCGCGTCGTTGTGGCTGCGGCGTCGCTGGCCGGTCACGCTGGCCCTGGCGCTCACCCTGCTGTCGACCGGGCTCGTGCTGGTGGGCGGGGCCTCCGCGGTGGCGCTCTTCACCGTGGCCGTGCACCGGCCGTTCAAGATCTCCGGTCCGGTGGCGCTGGCGAACGTCGTCACGCTCTTTCCCCTCGCCTATCTCCGGCCCAGTCCCGATCTGGGCTTCTGGGGCAACTTCATGCTCGGCGCCTCGATCGTGACCGTGCTGTTCGCGTGGGGGCTGGTGGTGCGGGCCAGGCGGCAGCTCGTCTGGTCGCTGCGCGTCCAGGCCGACACCGCGGCCGAGCAGGCCAAGCGTCTCGAACGCGAGCGCATCGCCAGGGAGATGCACGACGTGCTCGCCCACCGTCTGTCGATCCTGAGCCTGCACGCGGGCGCGCTGGAGTTCCGTCCCGACGCCAGGCCCGCCGAGATCGCCAAGGCGGCCGGCGCCATCCGCGAGAGCGCCCACCAGGCCCTTCAGGACCTGCGCGGCGTGATCGGCGTGCTGCGCCACGCCGCGGGCGACGATCCCGTCCCCGACCGCCCGCAGCCCACGCTCGCCGACCTCGGCGCCCTGGTCGCCGAGTGCCGCCGGGCCGGCATGGACGTCACGCTGATCCTGCCCGACCGGGAGGGCGTCCCCGACGCGCTGGGCCGCAACGCCTACCGCATCGTCCAGGAGGCGCTCACCAACGCCCGCAAGCACGCCGCCGGCGCGCCGGTGACGGTGCGAGTCTCGGGCGGTCCCGGCGACGGCCTCACGGTGGAGGTGCGCAATCCGGTCGGGGTACGGCTCGGCCCGCGCATCCCCGGCGCGGGGGCCGGGCTGATCGGCCTGACCGAGCGCGCGGAACTGTCCGGTGGCCGTCTGGAGCACGGCCCGCGACCCGATGGGGATTTTCTGGTGAAGGCATGGCTGCCGTGGACGACATGACCACCGCACCGATCCGCGTCCTGATCGTCGACGACGACGCCCTGGTCAGAGCCGGGCTCTCGATGATCCTTTCGGGGGCGGGCGACATCGAGATCGTGGGCGAGGCGGCCGACGGCGCGCAGGTGCCGCCGAGCGTGGCCGAGTACCGGCCCGACGTGGTGCTCATGGACATCCGCATGCCCGGCGTCGACGGCCTCGCCGCCACCGAGGCCCTGCGGGCCACCGCGTCGCCGCCCGAGGTGGTGGTGCTGACCACGTTCCACGCCGACGCCCAGGTGCTGCGGGCGCTGCGGGCGGGGGCCGCAGGGTTCCTGCTGAAGGACATTCCGCCCGGCGACCTGGTATCGGCGATCCGCAAGGTGGCCGCCGGGGAGCCGATCCTGTCGCCGGTGGTCACCCGGCAGCTCATCTCGCACGTGTCCGACGGGGGCGTGGGGCAGCGTACCGACCGGGCGCGGGTCCTGCTGGCGCGGCTGAGCGAGCGTGAGCGGGAGGTGGCCGTCGCGGTGGGGCAGGGCAGGTCCAACGCGGAGATCGGGGCCGAGCTCTACATGAGCGTGGCCACGGTGAAGGCGCACGTGTCGCGCATCCTCACCAAGCTGGAGCTGAACAACCGGGTCCAGATCGCCCTGACCGTCTACGACGCGGGCCCCTGATCCCCGGCGAGTATCCGCTCGATGGCGGCGCGGTGCATGACCAGGTCGTCCGGGTCCTCGGGGTCGGCCTGCTCGCCGAAGTGGATGCGCCGCTGCCAGACGCGGGCCATGATGATGCCGTGCCGGAGGGCGGCGTACATCTCGTAGAAGTCCATGTCGCGGGGCTCGTAGCCGGTTAGTTCGTGATATTTCCGGCAGACGTCGTCGCGGCGCATGAAGTCTGGCATGCCGGGCAGCTCCAGCATCTCCGCGATGTCCTGGAAGAAGCGGTGCAGGAAGATCATCCAGCCGAGGTCCAGCTCTCGCGGGGCTGCGGCGGCCATCTCCCAGTCCAGCACGGCCACCGGGCGGAAGTCCCGGTACATCACGTTGCCCGGCCGGGCGTCGCCCCAGGTCAGCACGTCGGGCCCGGGATCCTTCGGCCAGTGCGCCTCCAGCCAGTCGAAGGCCCGCTCCAGCACGGGGATGCGGCGCCTGCCGTGCGCCCAGGCGTAGTAGGCCCGCTGGTCCTCCACGTGCGCCCGCAGCCCGGCGGCGCCCAGGAAGGCCAGCTCGGCGGGGCGGATGGGCGCCTGGTGTACCGCCGCCAGGATGGCCACGGTCTCGTCCTGAAGCGTCCGCGCCCCCTCGGGATCGGCCTCCAGCAGCCAGCCCTCGCAGGTGTAGGGCATGACGTCGGGCGGCACCAGTCCCTCCTCACGCTCCATCACGAAGAACGGCATGCCGAGCGGCGCCGGGTCCGGCTCGAACCACAGCGCCCGGGGCGCGGGCACCCCCGCCCGCTCACGGGCCAGCCGCATGACCTCGAACTGGGCGCCGAGATCGTAGGCGGGGAAGACGGGCACCGCCTCGGCGGTGGGCGCCATGCGAGCGACGCACCGTGTGGGCTTTTCGGCCCATTGTGCTGTGAAAAATAACGTTTCGCTGGACATTCCGTTGCCCGAAGGACGCTCCAGCCCCGACACCGGTACGGCCCGGCCGAGCTTGGCCCCGAGCCACGCGGACACCCGATCGTGCAGTTCCTCCAGGTCACGCGTGGAGGTACGCATCTGCTCCGTCACCCTGGACCTCCCTGGCCTGGCACAGTCGTATACCGCCAACCAAGCGCTTGTCCAGATGCAACGCACAGTTACGGTTAGGTACGCGGCAGCCGTACCCTTGACTGAAAGAGCAAGGCGCGAAGGGACACAACGGGATGAGTTCAGCCGGTGAAGGCCTGTCTCGCCCGCTCCCTGAGCAGGTAAGACTGAACGTCGTCGACCTCGCGGCGCAGGTCCTGGGGTCGATGCCGGCCGCCATCGTGCCTCCGCCGCTGCGCGGGATCGCCAGGTTCGATCCGCGCAAGCGCGCGAAGCTCGGCAGCGCGCCCATCGCCGCCCAGCTGGAGAGCGACAAGGAGTTCCGCGAGGCCGTCGCCGAGTCGGTCGCGGCCGGCTGGCCCGAGCTCGTCGCCGCGCTGGCCGAGGGCAACGTGCCGCCCGCCGCCGACCCCGTGCTGGTGGCCGCCGCCGCCTACCTCACCCGCCCGCCCGGCTGGGCGGAGATGGTGGAGACGGCGCGGGCCGACCTGGAGCAGTCCGCCGTCGCGGCCGAAGGGTCGGCGCAGGAGCAGCAGGTCGTACGGCTGCGCGAACAACTGGCCGGGGCGAAGACCGCCGCCAAGGAGGAGGCCGACCGGCTGCGCGAGCAGCTCAAGACCGCCCGCGCCGAGAACTCGGACCTGCGCCGCAAACTCCACGAAGCCCGCGAGCGCGCCAAGGCGGCCGAGCAACGCGTGGCCGCGGTGGAGCAGGACGCCGTCGAGGTGAAGACCGCCGCCACGGCGGCGGGCAGCGCGGGCGAGGCCGAGCTGCGCCGGGTGCGTGAGCGGCTGAGCGACGTGGAGAAACAGCTGGAGGCCTCCCGCCGGGCCGCGCGCGAGGGCAGGAGCATCGAGGACGCCCGCATCAGGGTTCTGCTCGACGCGCTGCAGGACGCCTCGGCCGGCCTGCGCAGGGAACTGGCCCTGCCGACCACCATCAGCCGCCCCGCCGACTCGGTGGCAGCGGTGTCGCCCGGCGCCCCCGGGGTCCGGGGCGTACCGGCGCGTGCCCTGGCCGACGACGACCCGCAGCTGCTGGACCAGTTGCTGGCGTTGCCGCAGGTGCATCTGATCATCGACGGCTACAACGTGACCAAGACCGGCTACGGCAACTTCACCCTCGCCGACCAGCGCGCCCGGCTGATGACCGGTCTCGGCGGGCTGGTCGCCCAGACCCGGGTGGAGGTCACGGTGGTCTTCGACGGCGCCGAACTCAACTCACCCGTCCAGGTGGTGGCTCCCCGGGGGGTCCGCGTGCTGTTCAGCGCCCCGGGCGAGATCGCCGACGACGTGATCCGCCAGCTCGTCCGCGCGGAGCCGCCGGGCCGCGCGATCGCCGTGGTGTCGTCGGACCGCGAGGTGGCCGAGTCGGTCCGCCGCATGGGCGCCCGCCCCGTTCCCTCCGCCCTGATCCTGCGCCGCCTCGGCCGCGTCTGACCCCTCCCACGGCCCTTCGGGTTCCGAGCTCTGGGTGATGGCGTGAGGGGTGCCAGACCGGATTGGTCTGCCTGGGTGCGCGGGTGTCCCGGCTGGGCGTACGTTCCGATCTGCGCCCATCGGCGCGGCCGGCCGCTCGACGGGCACCCCCAGCGGTCCCGGGCATCCGGACGGCGGCCGGTCGCGCGGTGGGGGCGCCCGCCGTCCCCGCCCGTGTGTTGTGCCTGGTGGCGGGTGGGGGAGGTGAGGATGATGGGGCGTGGGTTACAAATCAGGCTAAAGGCTGAGAACACACCCATCACTTCTGTACTATTTGCCCCCAGGTGTGATCACTGGGAGGCGACGCTGTGAGGTTTGGCCGGGTTTCGTTGGCGACTGGTCTGGCGATCGGGCTGCTGGCGTCGCCGGTCGGCGTGGCCGTGGCTGATCCCAAGCCCACGATCAAACAGGCCAAGGCGAAGCTCTCCCGCCTCAACAACAAGGCCGACCACGTCGTCGAGCGCTTCAACACCGCCACCGAGCGGCACAAGACGGCGAAGAAGAAGTACGGCCGGCTCAACTCCTCCTACAAGGTCAAGCTGGCCACCGTCGCCCGCCTGAGGGCCCAGGTCATCACCATGGCGGTCAACGACTACCAGCTCGGCGCCGACGTGACCTCGTGGCCGGCGATGCTGGGCCAGGGCGACCCCATGAGCATGCTCAACAGCATGGCCCTCACCGGTCAGCTCCAGGCGGAGCGGGCGGAGAAGCTGGCCGCGTTCGACCGGGAGAACAAGGGTCTCAAGACCGAGCGCGACCTGGCCCAGGACGCGCTGGTCGCGGCCGACAAGGAGCGCGACGAGGTCGAGAAGGAACGGGCCGAGATCCTCAAGCTGATCCAGGAGCAGAAGAAGCTGCTGCGCGAGCTCGGCGCGTACAAGTCGGGTGATCCCAACAGCACTGGCATCAAGTACACGGGCCCGGCCACCGGGAACGCGGCGGCGGTGCTGAAGTTCGCGTTCGGGCAGATCGGCAAGCCGTACATCTACGGCGGCACCGGTCCGCGCGGGTACGACTGCTCCGGCTTCACCCAGGCCTCCTGGCGGGCGGCCGGCGTCTCGCTGCCGCGTACGACCTGGCAGCAGTGGGCGTGGGGAGCCAAGCGCCGGGTCTCGCTGGACGCGCTGCGCCCCGGTGACCTGATCTTCAGCGAGGGCCTCGGCCACGTCACCATTTACGCGGGCAACGGCAACATCGTGCACGCGCCCCAGACGGGTGACGTCATCAAGGTCGTCAAGTTCTCCTCGTACGGCAGGCGCGTCGTGGGCGCGATCCGGCCCTGAAGCCCCCGGGCCGCCGTCACGGCCCGTCGTCACGACCCGCCGTCACCGCCCGCTGTTCCGGCCCGCTGTTACGGCCTGCCGTACCCGAGCATGGTCCGCAGCAGTTCCTCCACGGCCGGTGAGCGGCCGGGCGCGGGCAGGACGGCGGCGAAGACGCGGCGCGCGGGCAGGGCGGGTTCAGGCCGCAGGAGCCGGATGTCGGGGCGCAGGGCCGCGCCGCCCGCGATCGACGGGAACACCATCACCCCGACGCCCGCCGCCACGAGCCCCTGGCGACCGTTCCAGTCGTCGCACAGGTGGCTGACGCGCGGCGGCGCCCCCAGCGCGGCGGCGAGCTCCGACAGCGGGCCGAGGCAGTCGGGGTGGCTGCCGTCGATCCACGCCTGCCCGGCCAGCGCACGCAGCCGCACGCTCTCCCCGGCCGCCAGCGGGTGACCTTCCGGCAGTGCGACGAGCAGTTCGTCGTCGAGCAGCGGCACCAGGTCCAGGCCGGCCGGCGCGGGGTCCCACGAGGTGACCAGCGCGAGGTCGGCCTCTCCCGCGAGGACGGCGGACGCGCCGCCGCCGACGGTCAGGGACAGCTCGACCGCCGGGTGGCGGGCGGCGAAGAGGCGGAAGCACTCGGGCACGAACGCGGTGGCGGCGCTCGGGAACGCCTGGACGCGCACCCGGCCCTGCTCGCCCGACGCGTGCGCGGCCAGCCGGGTCTCCAGCAGCGCGATCCCGTCGAGCACGTGCGCGGCCTGCTCCAGCGCCGCCTGCCCGGCGCCGGTGGGCCGTACGCCGCGTGGCAGGCGATGGAACAGCGACACCCCCGCCCGGCGCTCCAGCGCGGCGATCTGCCGGGACACGGCCGGTTGGGTCATGGACAGCGCCTCGGCCGCCGCCGAGAACGACCCGAGCCGCCCCACCTCTGACAGCACCTTCAGCGACCAGACGTCAAGCATGCATGGAGCTTATGTCTTTCATGCAGAACCCGCAGTGGTGTGCATGGCTCGGCCGCTGCACGATCGGGGCATGGACACCTGGATTCTCTCCGAACTGCCCGAGGCCCCCGCCCGCGTCCTCGACGCCGGTTGCGGCGACGGCGCGCTGGCCGGCGCCCTGATCGCGCGCGGCCACGACGTCACCGCCATCGACCTCGACCCGTCCGCGGCGCTCGCGGCGGGAGTGCCCGCCAAGCGCGCCGACCTGACGCTCTACGAGGACGACCCGTTCGACGTCATCGTGCTGTCACTGTCGCTGCACCACATGCACCCGCTGGAGGCCGCGCTCGACCGGGTGGCCGCGCTGCTGAGGCCGGACGGGCTGCTCGTCGTGGATGAGTTCGCCTGGGACTGGGCCGACGAGGCCGCCGCCACCTGGTTCTACGACGCCGGAACCCTGCTCGGCCGCTTCGACGAGCCCGAGCGCGACCCGGTGACCCGCTGGCGCGAGGCGCACGTCGATCATTCGCCCGCCGGGGACATGCTCGACGCCATCGCCGCCCGCTTCGAGATCCGGCTGACGCGGCGCGTGCCGTACCTCTTCCGCTATCTCGGCGGCGAGCACGCCGCGCGGCTGAAGGAGATCGAAGAGGTACGGCACACGCCGACCGGCTTCCGGCTGACCGCTGTGACGCGTGTGACAGGAGGGGCGGATGGGACCTGACTCACCCCTGGAGCTCCAAGTGTGAGGAGGGTCACATTTGCGTAACGGGACCCCGTTGCCCAGCAGGAGTTCCCGTCCTGACAGGGTCCTTTATCTGATCTTTACAGCTTTGCCAGGACTTTGCCGGGTCGTGAACCCGGGAGTACGTTCTGGCGTCGCGGCGAACAAGCCATGGCGCCGCGAACCGGCATCGGCCCCGTCCGGGCTCGATGAGGACCCATAGAGATCCGCCGGTCGCCCCCGTACGACCAGGGGCCGCGACCTGCCGAGTCCGTGCAGCCAGGAGGCACGGAGCCGGGGAACCACCGATCCCATTCCCCCGGGATCAAGGGGTGAATCGGCACGTTCAGCGTGCCGTAGGGCGACTTCCAGGCCCGAATCCGTCAGCTAACCCGGTAGGCGTTCGTGGAAGAACCAAGGAGAAATCCTGTCTACCTCCCTGCACAACCCCCGTCTTGTCCTGGGTGGCGCGGCACTCGCCATGACCGTGACGGCCGGAGGGTTCGCCCTCCATGCCCCGGCGGCCCAGGCGCGTACCACGGCCAAGACCACCACCTCGGCCAAGACGGCGACGCAGTCGACGACTGCGCGGCAGAAGAGCAAGGCCCGCAAGGCCGTCTCCGCGGCAAGGGCGCAGATCGGCGACCCGTACCGCTACGGCGGAACGGGACCCGGCGCCTTCGACTGCTCCGGTCTCGTCCAGTACGCCTGGAAGAAGGCCGGAGTCAAGATCCCCCGCGTGACGCACAGCCAGTACGCGCGCATCAAGAAGAAGATCTCGTGGAAGTCTCTGCAGCCGGGTGACCTGCTGTTCTTCCGCGGTCGAGGCCACGTCGGCATGTACGTCGGCAACGGCAAGATGGTCCACTCGCCGAGTTCCGGCAAGCGGGTGCGCATCGAGCGGCTCGGCGGATGGCGCAAGTCGTCCTTCGCGGGAGCCGTCCGGCCCGGTCTGTAGTCGCCCGGTCCGAAAGGCCCCGTCCCCTCCCGGGACGGGGCCTTCGCGCGTCCGGCTACCATCGGGGCCGTGGTCGTGAGCCGTCGCGCCGCGCTGGCGGCCCTCCTCGTCTTCGCGCTGGGCTGCGCCCCCGAGCGGGCTCCCGAGGCAGGAGACCTTCAGCGGCGCGCGGAGCGGGCGGCGGTGCGCGTCGCGGCGATCCTCGGCCAGCCCGTACGGCCCAGCGTCGAACTGGCCGAGAACGCGGCACACGCGGCCCGGACGGCCGGCGTGGACTCGGTCGAGGGCCTGGCCGCGATCGCCCACGACGGCCGGGTCATCGTGATCCCGGAGAACTACGCCAAACTCACCCCCACCGGACGCGACGTCGTCCTCGCCCACGAGCTCACCCACGTCGCCGCGGGCACCGGCGGGCTGCCCGCCTGGCTGTACGAGGGCTTCGCCGACTACGTGGCCTACAAGGACGCCGGCCTGGCCGTACCGGTGGCGGCCGCCGAACTGGCCACCGAGATACGAGCGGGCCAGGTGCCCAGGGATCTACCGGATGCGGACGCGTTCGCGCCCGGGGCCGCGCGGCTGGCACAGTCCTACCAGGAGGCCTGGCTGGCGTGTCGCTTCCTGGCCGCGCGCTTCGGCGAGGACAGGCTGGTGAGGCTCTACCGCGACGCGCGGCGGCTGGGCGTGGAACGGGCTCTGCCCCTGCCGTCCGGCGAGCTCGTCGCCGGGTGGCGCGCCTATCTACGGGAGGAACTCGAGTGACCGATCAGCGGGACAAGGCCCCCGCGCGGATACGCCGGCAGGCCGGGATCGCCGCCGCCGTGCTCGGCGCCGTCGTGGTCGCGGTCGCCGCGTTCACCACGCCGTGGCGGGCGCTGCCGCCGGGAGCGCCCCAGGTCGCCCCCGATCCGGCCCGCGACTTCTCCGCCGCCGAGATCGCCAGGTCGCAGGCGTTCGACGCGGCCACCAGCGTGCCGTCGTACCTGTCGTTCGGGCTCACGATCCTGTTCGCCGGGCTGCTGATCGCCACGCCGCTCGGCGCGAAGGTCCTCGGGCGGCTCAAGGGCCCGTGGTGGCTGCGGGTCGTGCTGGGCGTACTGCTGCTCACCGTGCTGGTCGAGGTCGTGCGCTGGCCGCTCGGAATGTGGTTCGAGGTACGGCTGCGCGAGTTCGGCCTGTCCACGCAGGACTGGGCGGGCTGGAGCGGCGACCGGCTGAAGAACATCGCGGTCCGGGTCGTGCTGCTGTCCATCATGATCGTGGCGCTGGTGGGCCTGGCGCGCAGGTTCCGGCGCTGGTGGGTACCCGCGGCCGTGGGCGCCGCCGCGCTGACCGTCGCCGCCTCGTTCGTGTATCCGGTCGTCTTCGAGCCGCTGTTCAACGACTTCCGGCCCATGCCGCCGTCCCAGCTGCGTACCGGTCTGCTGGCCATGGCCGAGCGCGACGGCGTACCGGTCGAGGACGTGCTCGTCGCCGACGCCTCCCGCCGCACGACCGCGCTCAACGCCTACGTCTCCGGCTTCGGCGCCACCCGCCGCATCGTCGTCTACGACACGCTGCTCAAGGCACCGGAGCGGGAGGTCGAGCTCGTCGTCGCCCACGAACTCGGCCACGCCAAGTACAACGACGTCCTCAACGGCACGCTCATCGGTGCGCTGGGCGCCGCGTTCGGCGCCGCCCTGCTGTTCGCGCTCTTCCCGCTGGTACGGCGGCGCGCCCGCGTCACCGCCATCACCGAACCCCTGGCCGTGGGCGCCGTCATGGGCCTGATGAGCCTGGCCACCGTCCTGTCGGGACCCGCCCAGAACGTCGTCAGCCGTCACGTCGAGGCCCGCGCCGACGCCCACGCCCTCGACCTCACCCGCGACCCGGCGACGTTCGTGGCCATGCAGAAGCGGCTGGCCACGACCAACATCTCCGACCTCGCGCCGGACGCCGTCGAGTACGTCCTGTACGCCTCCCACCCCACCGCGCCGCAGCGCATCGCCATGGCCCGCTCCTGGGCGCTGCTGAACGGCGTCCCGGAGCCGTGAGTCGCGTCCTCTTCGTCACGAACGACTTCCCGCCACGTCAGGGTGGCATCCAGTCGTTCGTGCACGGACTGGCGATGCGCACCCCCGGGGCCGTCGTCTACGCGCCCGCCTGGGCGGGCAGCGCCGAGTTCGACCGGCGGCAGCCGTACCCGATCGTCCGGCACCCCACCTCGCTCATGCTGCCCACGCCCGGCGTCGCGCGGCGGGCCGCCCGGCTCGTGACCCGCCTCGGCGCCGACACGGTGGTCTTCGGCGCCGCGGCCCCTCTGGGACTGCTCGCGCCCCGCCTGCGCGCGGCGGGGGCGCGGCGGGTGGTGATGCTGACGCACGGCCACGAGGCGTCCTGGGCGGGCGCGCCGCTCCTGCGCGGCGTGCTGCGCCGGATCGGCGCGCACGCCGACGTGGTGACCTACCTGGGGGAGTACACGCGCGCGCGGCTCGCCGGGGTCGTTCCCGCCGCCAGGCTGGTACGGCTGGCGCCCGGCGTCGACACGGCGGCCTTCCACCCCGGTGTGGCGCCCGCGGGCGCTTTCGGGGGGCCGGTGGTCGTGTGCGTGTCCCGGCTGGTGCGGCGCAAGGGGCAGGACCAGCTCATCAAGGCCTGGCCAAGCGTGTTGCGGGCGGTGCCGGACGCGGTGCTGCTGCTGGTGGGGGACGGGCCGGACCGGCGGCGCCTGGAACGGCTGGCGGCCCGGACCCGGTCGGTGGTGTTCGCGGGGGCGGTGCCGGGGGAGAGCCTGCCGGGGTACTACGCGGCCGGTGACGTCTTCGCCATGCCTTGCCGTACGCGGTTGCGGGGGGCGGACGTGGAGGGGCTCGGGATCGTCTTCCTGGAGGCGTCGGCCACCGGGTTGCCCGTGGTGGCGGGGGCCTCGGGCGGGGCGCCGGATGCCGTACGCCAGGGGGAGACCGGGCTGGTCGTGGACGGCGGGTCGGTCGGTGCGGTGGCACAGGCGCTGGTCGAGCTGCTGGAGGATCGGGAGCGGGCGGGGAAGATGGGTGCGCTGGGGCGCGAGTGGATCACGTCCGCGTGGTCGTGGGAGCTGGTGGCGAGGCGTTTCCACGACATCCTCGACGGGTGACGTCGGGATGATGCTCTCCTGTGTCAGTTCGCCGCTTGCCATGACAGCACTCTGATGTCATGATGACGTCATGGACCTGACGCCCCACATCGACACCCTCCGCAGAGAGCTCACCGCCGCCGCCGACGTGGGCGGCACGGAGATGCGTGCCGCGGCCGAGTCGCTGACCTCGGCGCTGGAGTCCTCCGTGCGGCTGACGCTGCTGGAGGTGCTGTCGGACGCGGCGGAGTCGGTGACCAGCCAGATCGAGCCCGGTCTCGTCGAGCTGCGGATCCGCGGCAGGGAGCCGGAGCTGGTGGTCACCGTCCCACCCGGTCACGACCCGAGCTGGGGCGCCGCGCCCGGCCAGGGTTCAGGCGGCTACGGTCCAGGCGGTCCAGGTGACCCCGGTCCCGGTGGCCATGGTCCGGGTGCCTACGGCCCAGGTGCTTACGGCTCAGGTGCTTACGGTCCGGGTGCCTACGGTCCCAGTGGCTTCGGCCCTGGTGGCCACGGCCCCGGCGGTGGCTACGCGCCCGGTGGTGGCCACGGCCCTGGTGTCCACGGCCCGCCCGTTCCGCCCGGCTGGCCCGACGCCGCGTGGCCCGGCCCGAATCCGCCCATGCCTCCCACGCCCCTGGTCCCGCCTTCGCCCCCCGAGCCGCCCAGTCCCGGAGACGGCGACGCCGGGACCGCCAGGATGACCCTCCGCCTGCCCGAGCCGCTGAAATCCCGCATCGAACAGGTCGCGGGCCAGGCGGGCATGTCGGTGAACGCCTGGATGGTCCGCGCCCTGACCCAGGCAGTCTCCGGCCAAGGTCAACCCGCCCCGCCCTCCGGCTTCCCCGGCCAGCGCATCACCGGCTGGGCCCGCTAACCCACACCTCTCGCTAGGGCCGCCCCAGCCGGGGCTGCCCCCAACCGGGGATGCACCCCCACCGGGGATGCACCCCCACCGGGCTGTGCCCCCGCTGCCAGGGCCGCACCCGAATCAGGATCGTGCCCCAGCCAGGGTCGTGTTCCCCGGCCAGGGTCGTGCCCCAGCAAGGGACGCACCTCAACCGGGGGCGTCTGGCAGCCAGGCCCGCTTCGCAGCAGTCACCTGCGGGCAGCACTCCCGTCCGTGGCATGTCCTGGGCGGGTACCCCAAAACGCCCTTGGCGCGCCTGACCCCGAGGGTGTTTCTGACCACGCCGATCGGAGATCCCGCCATGCCCACTTTCAGCACCCCGGACCCCATCGCCCTCCACGTGAACTTCCCGGCCGGTGACCTGGTCGTCACCGCGTCCGACCGTACGGACACCACCGTCGAGGTCACCCCCGAACACCTGGACCACGGCGCCGACTACGCCGAATCGGTAAAGATCACCCACCGTGACGGCGTCGTCCAGGTGAAGGCCCCCGACAGCTCCCGCCTGCGCCGCACCCCGAGCCTGGACATCGTCGTAGAGATCCCCACCGGCTCCCGCGTGGTGGTCGAGACCGCCTCGGCCGACGTCAGAATCCGCGGCCGGCTGGCCGGAATCGAGTTCTCCAGCGCCTCGGGTGACCTGGAGGCCACCCATGCCGCCACCGCGATGGCCAAAACGGCGTCAGGTGACATCAACCTTGACGTCATCGATGGCGTCGCCAGCATCAACACCGCCTCGGGCGACGTCCGCATCACCGAAGCCCGAGGCCCCGTCACCGCCACCGTCGTCTCCGGCGACCTGGTGATCGAAAGGGCCGCCTCCGACGCCTCCATCACGTCGATCTCCGGCGAAGTGTCCCTGCGCTGCGTGACCAGCGGCAAGATCGGCATCCGGACCACGTCGGGCGACGCCACGGTGGCCGTGCACGAGGGCACCGCCGCGTGGCTCGACATCAACTCCCTGACCGGCCGCGTAACCTCCGCCCTCACCCAGGACGCCACCGAGCCGTCCCCCGCGGAGCAGACCGTCGAGATCACCGCCCGCAGCCTGAGCGGCGGCATCGCCATCACCAGAGCGGAGTCCACCCGATGAACGAGCACATGATGACCGAGTACGTCCGCACCCGCCACGCCGACCTGATATCCGAAGCCGCCGCCGAACGCACCGCCACCCACCACAGCCGCCGCACCCTTTCCCCACAACCCGATCAAGAACCCAGAGCCACCCCCTCAAGGGCCACCACCTCAGGAGCCATCACCTCAAGGGCCACCACCTCAGGAGCCACTGCCACCGGCGCCACCGCCTCAGGCGCCACGCACGGCCTCCGCCACCGAGCGGCCCGTGCCCTCCACACCCTCGCCAACGCCATCGACCCCCACCCCACAGCCCACTAAGCCCACCACCCCTCGCCCGTGCCACCGGCTGAGCCTCCTGCGCCAGCTCGCCCGCACACCCACTGCCCGTCCCCGGGCCACACCCACCGCCTGTCCCGGACCACACCCGCTGTGGCGGCCTGGTCGCGCCCGCCGCCCATCCTGGCCGCACTTGCCGTGGCGGCCCGGCCGGACCCATCGCCCATCCCGGACCACACCCGCTGTGGCGGCCCGGTCGCACCCATCGCCCGTCCCGGACCACACCCCCTGTGGCGGTCCGGTCGCACCCATCGCCCGTCCCGGACCACACCCCCTGTGGCGGTCGGTCGCACCCTTCGCGCGGCCCGGTCGCGCCCGCTCCGGGGCGCTTCGCGGGTCAGGGCAGCGCCGCCTCCCCGGGCGCGGGGGTCAGGTGGGGAGGCCGACGGCGCGTTCGCCGCTGCGGCGTTGCTGGATCACCACGGCCACGACGAGGAGAGCGCCCTGGGCGACGTTCTGCCAGAAGGTGCTGATGCCGTGGAAGGTGAGGCCGTTTTCCAGGGCGCCCAGCAACACCACCGCCAGGAGCGTGCCGCCCACACCGCCCCGTCCGCCCTTCAGGGCGCAGCCGCCCAGGGCCGCGGCGGTGATGGCCTTCAGTTCCAGGCCGGCGCTGCCCGAGGTGGGGTGGCCGGAGCCGATCCGGGCGGTGAGGATGATGCCGGCTATCGCGGCTACCAGGCCCGCCAGGGCGTACACGGCTATCAGGTATTTGTTGATGTTTATGCCTGCGAGGCGGGCGGCGGTGTCGTTGCCGCCTATGGCGTAGAGGTTGCGGCCTATGTCGGTGTATTTCAGGAGGATGTGGAAGGCCAGGGCCACCAGGATGAGAATCCACACCATCGTGGGCAGGCCCGCCAGGCTGCCTCGGGAGATGAAGATGAACAGGTCGTCGCCCAGCACGTAGCCCTGCGCGGCGCCGCCGGACAGCAGCTGGGCCAGGCCCTTGTACGCGGCCAGCGTGGCAAGGGTGGCGATAACGGCGTTGACGCGGCCGTACACGATGATGATGCCGTTGATCAGACCCAGCAGCAGGCCCACGGCCAGGGCGGCGGCCATGCCGAGCGTCGGGTTGCGGCCGGTGGACATGAAGGCCATCGCGCTGACCACGGACGCCACGCCGGTGGCCGAGCCTACGGAGATGTCGAGGGCGCCGCAGATGATCACTACGGTCTGGACGACGGCCAGCAGACCGGCGATCGTCACCGCGTCGCCGATCACCCGGATGTTGCTCCACGCCAGGTAGCCGGGGTCCAGCACGCCGAACAGCGCGCCCACGGCCACGATGGCCAGCACGAGGATCAGGTTCTGGGCGCCGATGGCGGCGACGGCTCCCGCCCACCGTCCGCGGTTCCCGGGTGGGCCGGTGGGGGCCTTGTGGGCGCTGGTCTGGGAGGTCATCGCGCGCCTCCTGGCGTGGGGTCGGCGTGCTCTGCTGCGGTGGTCATGGGTGTGCGGGCCTCGGCGGGGAGTGGCGGTCAGGTGTACGGCGGTGCGCCGGCCAGGCCGTGGGCAGGTCGGCCGTCGTGGGTGCGTGGGGGTCCACCGGCTGAGGGGAAGAGGCGTGCCGGGCGGCGTTTTGAGGTGTGGGCCAGAGGGTTGGGTGGGGCGATGGGGTTTGCCGGGCCGGGGAGGGCCAGAGGGTTGGGGTGTGGCGGGCCAGGAGTGTGCCGGGTCGGGAGAGGGGGGTTGGGGTGTGCCGCCGAGGGAGGGGCACGTGTGGGGCGTGTCAGGCCAGGAGAGGAGCGGGCGCTGGGGCGTGGTTGAGGGTTGGGTGGGGCCCGGGTTAGGTGGGTCCGGGTGGGTGAGGACAAGGGTGGGGTGAGGACAAGGGTGGGGTGAGGACAAGGGTGGGGTGAGGACAAGGGTGGGGTGAGGACAGGGGGTTGGGTGGGGCCCGGGTGGGGTGAGGACAGAGGGTGGGGTGGGGTGAGGGCAGGGGCGGGGTTAGGAGGGGGTGGGGGTTAGGTCGTCGGTCATGGCGAGGGAGAGGATGGCTTCCTCGGTGGCGCGGGTGCGGGGGAGTTCGCCGGTGATGCGGCCGTTCTGCATGACCAGGACGCGGTCGGCCAGGCCCAAAACCTCGGGGAGTTCCGAGGAGACGACGAGGACGGCCACGCCGGAACGGGCCAGGTCGGCGATGATGTGGTAGATCTCCGCCTTCGCCCCCACATCGATCCCCCGGGTCGGCTCGTCGAGGATGAGCACCTTGGGGCGGCGGGCCAGCCAGCGGGCCAGGACCACCTTCTGCTGGTTGCCGCCGGACAGCTTGCGTACCTCGTGCTCCAGGGACGGGGTGCGGACGCGCAGGCGCTCGACGAACTCGGCGACGGCCCGGTTCTCGGCGGCGCGGCGGACGAAGCGGAACGTGCGCAGGCGGTCGAGGATGACCAGGGAGGTGTTGTCGCGCACGCTCCGGTCGAGGAAGAGGGCCTGGGCCTTGCGTTCCTCGGGGACGTAGCCCAGCCCGGCCCGTACGGCGTCGCCCGGGTGGCGCAGCCGCAGCACCCGGCCGCCCACGCTGACGGTCCCGGAGCGGATGGGCAGGTCACCGGCCAGGGCGCGGGAGAGTTCTGAGCGGCCGGCGCCGACCAGTCCGGCCAGGGCGACGACTTCGCCGGCCCGCACCTGGAAGGTGATGCCGCGCACGTCGTCGGTGGTCACCTCGCGTACGTCGAGGACGACGTCGCCGGCCTCGGTGCCGGGGCGTTCGAACATGGACGACAGGTCCCGCCCGACCATCATGCGCACGATCTCGCCCTCGCTCGCCTCGGCGGCCTGCCGTACGCCGACCAGGGCGCCGTCGCGCAGGACGGCGATGCGGTCGGCCAGGCGGAAGATCTCCTTGAGACGGTGGGAGACGTAGACGATGGCCAGGCCCTGTTCGCGCAGCCGGGTGATGAGGGTGAAGAGGGCTTCGGTCTCGTGTTCGCCGAGGGAGGAGGTGGGTTCGTCGAAGGCGATGACGCGGGCCTCGCCGGTCAGGGCACGCAGGATCTCGACGAGCTGGCGTTGCGCGGGGGTCAGGGCGGAGCCGAGGGTGCCGGGGTCGAGGGCGTGCTCGAAGCCGAGCCGTACCAGCTGGGACCGGACGCGCTCGCGCAGGGCGGCGCGGTCGAGCAGGCGGCCGCGGCGGCGCGGCAGGGCGCCGGCGTGGACGTTCTCGGCGACGGAGACGTGCGGGATGATCTCCGGCTCCTGGGGGATGACGCGGATGCCGTGACGGCGGGCGTCGGCGGGGGAGTGGAGGTCGAGGGGGTGGCCGTCGAGCAGGACGCGGCCGCCGTCGGGACGGTGGTCACCGTTGACGATCTTGATCAGCGTGGACTTGCCCGCGCCGTTCTCGCCCATGAGGGCGGTGACCCGCCCGGCCGGGAAGTCGCAGGTGACGCCGCGTAGTGCCTGGACGCCGGAGAAGTGTTTGGCCAGCTCCTCTACCCTGAGCACGCGATCACCGGGTCTCCCCAGGCTGCCGCGTCACCGGTGGGGCCGTCGCCCGCGTCGGTGACGACGAGCCTGACGAGACGGGCGCCGGTGACGTCGGCGGCGAGCGGCAGCGCCGCCATGGCGCCGGTCCGCACCCCGGAGACGGCGGCCTTGCGGCCGTCGGCCCAGATCTCGAAGGTGACGGTGCCGCCCGTGCCGGCGGTGTCGTCGACGCCCACGTGCGCGGTGATCTTGGTGCAGCGCCCGCCGAGGTAGTAGTCGAGGGTGCCGGGGGCGTGGGCGGTCAGGCCCTTGGCGTAGGCGGCGCCGTTCACCACGACCTTGCGCCGCTCGACCGCGCCCTTGCCGTTGGCCATGCTGAGCCAGCGCAGGTCGCTGACGTAGGCGGTGCCTGTGGGGGCGGGCGGGGGCACGACGAAGACGGAGGCGGCGCGGAGCTTGGCCGCGCCGGCCTCCAGCCAGTACGCGTTGCGGGGCAGGTCGGCCGGGGTGGTGAGGTTCCAGGCGGTGGCCAGGCGCTGGCCGGGGCCGAGGACCTTGGCGTTGGCCGGGGTCGCCGCGGCCGACAGCCAGCGGTCGGGCACGCGCAGGGCCGAGGCGATGTCGGCGGCGTTGGTGAGCCCGTGGTTGGTGACGACGGTGGTCACCTGGGCGGTGGCGCCGGGCTCGATGAGCGCGGCGGCCCCCTGGTAGGGGGTGGGGACCTGGAGGTCGAACTCGAGGAGCGGCGGGTAGGAGGACCAGGCCGCGTCCCGGGAGATCTGGTAGAGCATCGCCTGCCTGGCGGGCACGTTGGCGGCCAGGACGCCCGCGGTGTGGGCGTCGGCGCCGGTTAACAACTCGCGGACACGGTAGGCGGGCGCCGCAGCGGGGAGACCGATGTCGGTGACCGTGGTGACGATGCGCTGCGGGTGCCCGCTGTCGTTGTACAGCGCCACCGCCATGTCGCCGTTGGGCAGGTGTTTGGCCACCACCCAGCGGCCGTCGTCGACGCGCACGACCCGGCTGCCGTCGCCGAGCAGGGCGCCTTCCGGCACCTCGTCGGCCGCCGCCGGGTTCGCGAGCGTTGCCAGAGCGGTGGCCGCCGCCGCGGCGGCCACCGATAACCGTGTCAGGCGCTGCACTTGACTCCCTCGGCCTGCCAGTTGGTCGCATCCACCATCTTCGTCGGTGCGAAGGCCTCGGCCGGCATGGCGGTGCCGTTCTTGATGTTGTCGAACATCGTCTGCACGGCGAGCTTGCCGACCTCGTATCCGTTGATGAACAACGCTGCCTTCATACCTGAAGGTTTGCCGCTGTTCCAGTCCTTGCACGCAAGATAGGCGCCCAAACCCACCCCGATGATGTTCTCCGGTTTGATTCCGGAGTTCTGCATGGCGGTGACGCCGCCGCTGACGTTCTCGTCGTTGCAGCCGAGCATCACCCAGTTCTTGACCGCCCGGTTGCCGCTGATCGTGGCGGCGACCTTGTCCTGGGCGCCGGTCGGGGTGTTGTCGGTGCCGACCTCGATGACCTTCACGCCGGTGACGCCCGCCGCCGCCTCGAACGTGGGCACCGCGGCCTTGACGCGGTCGGTGCAGACGGTCACGTCCTGCTGCCAGGCCGTGATGATCGCGGAGTCCTCCTTCTTCCACCCGGCCTTCTTGAACTCCTCGCCGGCGCGGGTGCCGACGGACTCGCCCATCTGGGTGCCAGAGAAGCCGACGCGCGGCACCAGCTTGGACGTGTCGCAGGCGGCCGGGTCGGGGCCGTCGACGCAGACCTGGTCGTCGGAGGTGAGCAGCGGTACGCCGCCGTCCTTGGCGAGCTGGACGATCTGGGGGCCGACGGCGGGGGCGGGCACCACGATGATGATGCCGCCGACCTTCTTGCCGATGGCCGCCCGCGTCTCGGTGACCGCCTTGTTGGCGTCCTCGCCGAGGTCGACGACCTGCAGGTCGACGCCCAGCTCCGCGGCCTTGTCCCTGGCGCCCTGGGCCTCGCCGATGAAGTACTCCTGGTCGCCCTGCTTCTGGAGGTAGGCGATCGAGACCTTGCCGCCCGCCGGCGCCTTGCTCGCGCCCGCGGTGGTCTCCTCCTTGCCGGACGAACACGCGGCCAGTACCAGCGCGGCGACGAGCAACGCGGCGGCGGTTCTGGCGGACGGCAGGATCATGGGGGATGCACCTGCTTCCTTGCGTTGACTGGGATCTTTTTCCGTTTGTCAGGCCGGCTAAACTCACCCCTTCGTGGCTCCGCCGGTGAGTCCCTTGACGAACTGCTTCTGCAGGGCGAGATAGAAGATCAGGACGGGCAGCGTCGAGAGGAACATGAGCGCGAAGACGCCGCCGTAGTCGAAGGAGTACTGCCCGAGCGAGCGGTAGATGCCGGTGGTGACCGTGGTGCCCTGACCGGGGCCGAGGATGATGAGCGGGCTGAGGAAGTCGTTCCAGATCCACACCGACAGGAAGATCAGGACGCTGGCGGTGGCCGGGCGCAGCAGCGGGAAGACGATGCGCCAGAACGCCTGACCGCGCCCCGCGCCGTCGATCGCCGCCGCCTCCTCCAGGTCGGCGGGGATGCCCTTGAGGAACCCGGTGAACACGAACACCCCGAACGGGATGTAGTAGCCGACGTTGAACAGCATCAGCCCCTGGACCGTCGTCATGAGGCCGAAGGCCCGCAGCACCTGGGTGATCGGGACCAGGATGACCTGGGGCGGGATCATCAGGCCGCACAGCAGGAGCACGGTGATGAGCCGGCCCCAACGGCCCGCCGTACGGGCGAGGTAGTGGGCGAGCATCGCCGACAGCAGCGTCAGCGCGATCACCGACAGCGTCGTGACGATGACGCTGTTGGCCAGGCTCGCCCAGAACAGGTTGGTCGGGTCGGTGAGGACCGCGCTCAGGTTGTCCAGGGTCGGCGGGATCGGCAGCGCGATCGCGCCCGCGCCGGGGATGAGCGCGCTCGGCTTGACGACGTTGACCAGCGCGACGTAGAGCGGCACGAAGAAGACGCTGGTGACCGCGAGCGTGACGAGCGGGCGTCTCACAGCTGCACCTCTCTTCTCTGGAGTACGCGCAGCGCGACGACGGAGGCCACGGCGATGATCACCAGCATGACCACGGCCATGGCCGAGGCGTAGCCCTGGTGGTTCTCGACGAAGCCCTCCTGCATGATCGTGAAGGCCACGGTGGCGGTGGTGCCAGTGCCGGGCCCGCCGTTGGTGATGACCTTGACGTGGTCGAAGATCTTGAAGGTGGTGATCAGCAGGACCACGGTGTTGACGGTCAGGGCGGGGGCCAGCAGCGGCCAGGTGATGCGGCGAAAGCGCGTCCAGGGTCCCGCGCCGTCGATGGAGGCGGCCTCGGCCAGCTCGTTCGGCACGCCCTGCAGCCCGGCCAGGTAGACCACGACGCAGAAGCCGAGCATCTGCCACGAGACGATGCCGCCCAGGGAGAACAGGGCGTAGTCGGGATCGGACAGCCACCCCGGCGGGTCGGCGACGCCGAGGAAGCGCAGCGCCTGGTTGAGCGGGCCCTCGTCGTCGAGGACCCGCGTCCAGATCACGCTGACCACGACGGAGCTGAGCACCATCGGGGTGAAGTAGACGCTGCGCATGGCGTTGTAGAACCATCCGCGGCGATCCAGCAGCACCGCGATCGCCAGCCCCAGGAGGTTGGGCGCGACCAGGACCATGACGGTCAGGATCGTGGTGACCCGCAGGGAGGTCAGGAACGCCTGGTCGGTGAGGAGCAGTTCGTAGTTGCGCCACCCCACCCAGGTCCAGCCGGGGCGCAGCAGGCTGTAGTTCGTCATGCTGTAGCCCACGCTGAGCAGGATCGGCACGAGCACGAAGCACATGTAGACGAGCAGTCCGGGCGCGCCGAAGCTGAGGAAGTACCAGGCCCTCCCGTACGCGACTCTCAAGAGGACTTGTCCCACTCGTCGTCGAGGTAGCTCAGCACCTCGTCCACGGTCTTCTTGCCGCTGACGAGGTCCTGGGCCGAGGACCACCACTTCTCCTTCATGCCGGGCAGCATGGCGTCGTCGCCGGCCTCCCAGCCGAACGACGGCACGATCGCGCCCGCCGTCTTGGCGTCCGACCAGGCCTTGTACGACTCCGTGAACACGGGCCCCATCGACGGCGGCGCGTAGCCCTTGATCGCCGGGAAGAGCGCGTCGGCCTTGACCGAGGCGTCCAGGTTGGCCTTGTCGAGCTGGAAGGCCAGGGCGAACCTCTTCGCCGACTCCAGGTCCTTGGCGGTGGCGCTGACCGTGAGCCCGCCGCCGGTGAACCCGGCCAGCTTGGCGGAATCGGTCTCGCCGGGCCAGTTGAAGCGGCCGATCTCGATCTTGTTGTCCGGGTTGTCGCCGGCGCCGGGCGAGGCGAACCAGCTGCCCATCGGGTACATGGCGCCCTTGCCTTCGAGGAAGGCGGTCTGCGTGGCGCCGTAGTCGCGGGAGAGGTCCTTCTTGTCGATGTAGCCCTTGGCCGCGAGGTCGGCGAACTTCTGGGTGGCGGCCTTGAAGCCGGGGTCGGAGAACTTGACCTTGCCCTCGCGCCGCTGGCGCATCCAGCCGGGGTTCTTGGCGTACACGTCGGTGGTCAGGACGCCGGTCCAGGCCAGGGTGGAGGCGAAGGCGTCGGGGCCGCCGCCGGTCACGAACGGCGTGATGCCCTTGGCCTTGAGCTTGGCCGCGGCGTCCAGCAGTTCGGCGTAGGTCGTGGGCGGGGCGGTGATGCCGGCCTTCTCGAACAGGCCCTTGTTGTAGTAGACGTTCGAGTGCGTCTGCGTGTTGGTGGGCAGTTGCACGACCTTGCCGCCGGTCGCGCCGCAGGTGGCGCACTCGAAGTCCTTGAGGTCCTCGGGTGTCCAGGAGTAGAGGTTCGGGGCGAAGCCGAGGATGTCCTGCAGGCCGATGTGCACGTCGGGGAACTGGCCCGAGGCGATGAGCTGCTTGGCGAACTCGTCGCGGCTGCCCGCCGCGGGCGCCACGACCTTCTTCACGGTGATGCCGGGAACCGCGCCGGTCGCCCGCTTGATCTGCGCGTCCCAGTAGGCCGCGTTCAGGTTGGGCGACTCGAACAGCAGAAACGTGACTTCCTTGGCGCCTGCCGGGGCCGGCGATGACGGCGCGGCCGCCTCGTTCACCGAACACGCGGTGAGCGCGAGCAGGGCCGCTAAGCCTGCTGCGAGGGTCCTGTTCACCCTTGCCGCCTTCCTCGCCGGGCGTGACGAACCGGCTGGTTGACTGTGCGGCCCATTCATCGGAGCACTGCTAATCAGGGCCGCTGAATGATACGACCTCTAGTAGCTGTGATCCGTCTCAAGTTGTCAATATCGGCCCTGCAACCGTTCTCAAACAGAAAAGTGATCGGAGGGGTTACGTGGTGTAGAGCTCCTCGACCGTGTCCGCGAAGTCGCGCATGACGATGTTGCGCTTGATCTTCAGGGTCGGCGTCAGGTGGCCGCTCTCCTCGGTGATGTCGATGTCGAGCACCACGAACTTCTTGATCTGCTCGGCCCGCGAGACCATCAGGTTGGCGGTGTCGACCGCGGTCCGCACCTCGGCCAGGATCCGCGGGTCGCGGCTCAGCTCCGCCGCCGTCGCGCTCTCCGCGCCGTTCTCCTTCTTCCAGTGCTCCAGCGCCTCGGGGTCGAGTGTGATCAGCGCGCCGACGAACGGCCGGTCGTCGCCCACGATCATGGCCTGGGAGATGAGCGGGTACGCGCGCAGCGCGTCCTCCAGCGGGCCGGGGGCGACGTTCTTGCCCGCCGCGGTCACCAGGATCTCCTTCTTGCGGCCGGTGATGCGCAGGTAGCCGTCGTCGTCCAGCTCGCCCACGTCGCCCGTGTGGTACCAGCCTTCGGCGTCGACCGCCTCGGCCGTGGCCTGGTCGTTGTTCCAGTAGCCCGCGAAGACGTGGCGGCCCCTGACCAGGATCTCGCCGTCCTCGCCGATGCGCACCGTGACGCCGGGCAGCGGCTTGCCGACCGTGCCGATCTTGTTGCCGCCGGGCAGGTTGACCGTCGAGGGGGCCGAGGTCTCGGTCAGGCCGTAGCCTTCGAGCACCTCGATGCCCACGCCGCGGAAGAAGTGGCCCAGGCGCTCGCCCAGCGCCGAGCCGCCGCAGATCGCGGTGGACAGCCGGCCGCCGGTGGCCGCGCGCAGCTTGGAGTAGACGAGCCGGTCGAACAGCGCGTGCTTGAGCCGCAGCCCGAACCCGGCCGTGCCGGACGCCTTGCTGTAGGCGACCGCCACGTCCACCGCGCGGGCGAAGATCTTGCCCTTGCCGCCCTGGATCGCCTTCTGCTCGGCGCCGTTGTAGACCTTCTCGAAGACCCGCGGCACGCCGAGCAGCAGCGTCGGCCTGGCCGACACCAGGTCCGGCGCCACGTTCTTCATGTTCGGCGTGTGCGAGAGAACCGTTCCGGTCTCGATCGCGACCACCTGGATCAGCCGGGCGAAGACGTGGGCCAGCGGCAGGAACAGCAGCACCCCCGGCTCGTCGGTCATGAACACCGTCTCCAGCGGCCCGCCGGCCACGTTGCGCGCGGTGAACAGCATGTTGTCGTGGGTCAGCCGGCAGCCCTTGGGCCGCCCGGTGGTGCCCGAGGTGTAGATGATCGTGGCCAGGTCCGCGCCGGTCAGGGCGGTGCGGCGGCGCTCGATCTCCTCGCCGCCCACGCCGGAGCCGTCGAGCGCCTCGTCCATCCGCCAGATCGGCTTCAGCTCGGGCGCGGCCTCGCGTACGGTCTCCACGTGGTTGTCCAGTTCGGCGAAGACCGCCTTGGCGCCGCTGTCGGACAGGATCCAGCGCACCTGCTCGACCGAGGAGGTCTCGTAGACCGGGACCGAGACCGCGCCCGCGGCCCAGATCGCGTAGTCGGCGAGCGTCCACTCGTAACGGGTGCGGGAGATGATCGCGATCCGGTCGCCCGGTTCGATGCCCGCCGCGACCAGGCCCTTGGCCAGCGCCACGACCTGGTCCCTGAACTCGGCCGCGGTCACGGCCGGCCAGTCGTCACCCGATTTGCGCCGTAGCACCACCGCGCCCGGCTCCTGCTCGCCTCGCCTGAACACGGTGTCGGTCAGGCTGGCCGAAGCCGGCACATCCACCAGGACGGGGACGCTGTACTCGCGCACGGATCAAACTCCTCTTCGGGGACCGGCGAGACGTTACCGCGTTAAGTTACGCACCGGTAGCTTCGTCATACAGGCGTTATGAAGGGCAAACCTCATGCTAGCCGCCGCCGCTCATAGGATTTCCCGCATGCGGGTCCATGTCGTGAGCGATGTCCACGGAAGCGCCGAGGCGCTGGCCCGATCGGGCGACGGGGCCGACGCCCTGATCTGTCTCGGCGACCTCATCCTCTACATCGACTACGACGACCACGCGCAGGGGATCTTCGCCGACCTGTTCGGCGCCGAGAACGCGGCCGCGTTCATCGCCCTGCGCACCGCCAAGCGCTTCGACGAGGCCAGGGCCATGTCGGCGGAGCTGTGGAAGGGCCTCGGCGGCGACCCGCGCGAGCACATCGAGTCCAACGTGCGCAGGCAGTACGCCGCGCTGTTCGCCGCCATGCCCGAGCCCGCCTACCTCACCTACGGCAACGTGGACGTGCCGCGCCTGTGGGCCGACTACCTCAAGCCGGGGCACCGGGTGCTCGACGGGCAGGAGGCGGAGATCGGGGGATGGCGTTTCGGGTTCGTCGGGGGCGGGCTGAAGACGGCGTACCGCACGCCGTACGAGATCGAGGACGAGGAGTACGCGGCGAAGGTCGCCGCGCTCGGCGAGGTGGACGTGCTGTGCGCGCACATCCCGCCCGCGGTGCCGCAGCTGCTGTACGACACGGTCGCCAGGCGCTTCGAGCGCGGCAGCGAGGCGACGCTCGACTACATCCGGCGCGTCCAGCCGCGCTACGCCCTGTTCGGGCACGTTCACCAGCCGCTATACCAACGCACCAGGATCGGCCGCACCGAATGCGTGAACGTCGGCCATTTCCGGGGAAAGGGACGGCCGTTCGTCCTGGAGTGGTGAGCGGACCGATACTGTGGTCGCATGGCTGATCGCACCACTTCGAGCATCACCATCTCCGCAGACAGGGCCGCGGTCATGGCGGTCATCGCGGACCTGCCCGCGTACCCGGAATGGGCCGGCGCGGTCAAGAGCGCCGAGGTCCGCACCACCGGCGCCGACGGACGGCCGGCCGACGTGCGCTTCGTGCTCGACGCCGGCGTGATCAGCGACTCCTACACCCTCGGCTACACCTGGGACGACGACACCGGCGTCAGCTGGCGGGTCGTCGAGCAGGGCAAGATGATCTCCGAGCTCAGCGGGAGTTACCGGCTGGCCGAGACGGGCAGTGGCACCGAGGTGACCTACGAACTCGCCGTCGACCTCAAGGTCCCGATGATCGGCATGATCAAGCGCAAGGCCGAGAAGGTGATCGTCGACACGGCGCTCAAGGGCCTGAAGAAGCGGGTCGAGGTACGCACGTGAGTCCTCGTGTCCTGCTGTTCACCGGCAAGGGTGGCGTCGGCAAGACGACCGTCGCCGCGGCCACGGCCACGCTCGCGGCCAGCCGCGGGCTCAAGACGCTGGTGATCTCCACCGACACCGCCCACTCGCTGGCCGACGCCCTGGCCGTCCAGCCCGGCGAGATCGCCCCCGGCCTGCGCCTGCACCAGGTCGACACCCAGAAGTCCCTGGAGGAGCACTGGGGCGAGCTGCAGGACTACGCCCGCGGCGTGCTCGGCGAACTCGGCCTCGACCAGATCACCGCCGAGGAGATCACCGTCCTGCCCGGCGCCGAAGAGGTCATCGCGTTGCTGGAGCTGCGCGAGCACGCCCGCTCCGGCGGCTGGGACGTCATCGTGGTCGACTGCGCGCCCACCGCCGAGACGCTGCGCCTGCTCGCCCTGCCGGAGGCGCTCGACTGGCACGTCAGCCGCCTGCTGCCGGTCGGCCGCCGGATCATGAAGGTCGTCTCGCCGTTCATGCGCAGCGTCGCCCACGTCAGCGCGCCCGGCGACGACGTGGTCAGCGCCGGCGAGCGCCTGCACCGCGGGCTCATGGAGATCCGTGAGCTGCTCACCGGCCCCGGCGCGTCCGTGCGCCTCGTGCTCACGCCCGAGTCGGTGGTGCTCGCCGAAGCGCGCCGCACCCTCACCTCACTCAACCTGTACGGCTACCGCGTCGACGCCGTCATCGCCAACCGGGTCTTCCCCGCCGGCGACGCCGACGAGTGGCGCGCCCAGTGGGTACGCGCCCAGGCCCGGCTGCTGGCCGAGGCGGAGGAGTCGTTCGCGCCCCTGCCCATCCACGTGGTGCCCTACCTGCCCGCCGAACCCGTCGGCGCCGACGCCCTCACCGCCCTCGGCGAGAGCCTCTACGGCGAGAGCGACCCGTTCGCCCCGCCGGCCGTCGAAGCGCCGCTGGTCCTGACCGCCGACGAGCTCAGCCTGGCGCTGCCCGGGGCCACCAAGGGCGAGGTCGACCTGGCCCGCAAGCGGGACGAGCTGATCGTGACGGCCGGGCCGTACCGCAGGATCATCGCGCTGCCCGCGGCGCTCGCCCGCAGGAAGATCGGTGCCGCGGCGCTCCAGGACGGGTTCCTGAAGGTACGGTTCGTCTCAGGGAGCGAATCCGACGCAACGAACGGAGCGGACGACCGACGGAGGAGGTCGGCCGCGGAGTGAGTGAGGAGGATGAGCGACTCTTCGGCAGGGAGGGCCACATGACTGAGACGAGCAACGACAGGGATCCGATCGGATCCGTGGCTGACGAGGCGCGCAAGCTGTTCGGCGTGATCCAGGACCGCGCGACCAGACAGGTCGGCAAGACCGTCTTCAACTCCGTCGCCAGCACCGTCACCGGTGGCGGGCGCAGGGAGAAGGACGTGTGGGGCGAGGCCGTGTCCGAGCCCCACGACGAGTACATCTGCCGCGCCTGCCCGGTCTGTCGGGCGATCGCGGCGCGGCGGGAATCCGGCTCCGACGTGGCCGGGCACCTGGTGGCCGCGGGCGGCGAGCTGTTCGCCGCGGTCCGTGGCGCGTTCGACGCGCTGAACAGGCCCACCCCCGGGGCAGCCGAGAGGACTCGCGACCGCACGCGCGACGAGCGCGGCGGCGACGACGTGGAACACATCGACCTGGGGTGAGCATGCTGACTATCGGGGTGGACATCGGCGGCACGAAGGTCGCCGCCGGCGTGGTCGACGAGGACGGCGAGATCGTCGCGCACGCGCTGCGCCCGACGCCGGCCGACCAGCCGGACCTCGTCGCCGAGACCGTGGCCGACGTGGTCAAGGAACTCGCCGAGGGCCGCGAGATCGAGGCGATCGGCGTCGGCGCGGCCGGGTTCGTCGACGAGACCCGCTCGATCGTGCGCTTCGCCCCGAACCTCGCCTGGCGCGAGGAGCCCCTGCAGAAGAAGATCACCGGCCTGGTCGGCCTGCCGGTCGTCGTCGAGAACGACGCCAACGCGATGGCGTGGGGCGAGACCAACTTCGGCGCCGGACGCGGGCAGACCCACGTCGTCTGCATCACCGTCGGCACCGGCATCGGCGGCGGGCTCGTCTTCGACGGCAAGCTGTTTCGCGGCCGGTGGGGGATGGGCGCCGAGCTCGGGCACATGCAGGTCGTTCCCGAGGGACGGCTGTGCGGGTGCGGCAACCTCGGCTGCTGGGAGCAGTACGCCAGCGGCAACGCCCTCGTCGCCGACGCCCGGGAGATCGCCAGGCAGCAGCCCGAGCGGGCGCGGATCCTGTTCGAGCTGGCCGGGGAGAAGATCGAGGGCGAGGAGGTGACCGAGGCCGCCCGCAAGGGCGACGACGCCTCGCTGTCCGCGTTCGCCTCGCTGGCCGACTGGCTGGGGCAGGGCATGGCCGACCTGGCCGCCGTCCTCGACCCCGGCTGCTTCATCATCGGCGGCGGCGTCTCGCGCGCCGCCGACCTGTTCTTCGACCGGGCCAAGGAGACCTTCGCCCGTCAGCTCACCGGCCGCGGGCATCGTCCCGTCGCCGACATCCGGCTGGCCGAGCTCGGCGCCTCCGCCGGGGTCGTCGGCGCGGCCGACCTGGCGCGGCAGCGCTGACAGCGCCGCCGGACGGGGCTAGATTCCCCAGCGTGAGGGTCGGCACCTACAACGTGCGCGGGCTGAAGGACAGTGTGCCCGCGCTGGTCCGCGTGATCACGGCGATGCGCCCGGACGTGCTGTGCGTGCAGGAGGCGCCGCGCTTCCTCTACTGGCGCGGACGGCGCCAGGCGCTGGCCGAGGCGGCGGGCATGCGGGTGGCGGCCGGCGGGCGGCTCGGCGGGGTTTCGGTGTACGTGGGCCCGCGGGCGCGGGTCCTGCACGCCGAGCACCACGTGCTGAAGATCTTCGTCGGGCTGGAGATCCGGGGCGTGGCGATCGCCGTGGTCGAGCTGGAAGGGGTACGGCTGGCGGTCGCCTCCATCCACCTCGACCTGAGCGCCGCGGCCCGCTTCCGGCACGCGGCGGAGGCGCTGGGCCGGCTGGAGAAGGCCGCGGCGCGGTTCGGGGCCGTCCCGGTGGTGTGCGGGGACGTCAACGAGCAGAGTGACGCGCCCACCTGGCGTTACCTGGCCGGGCGGCTGGCGGACGCGTACGCGTGGGCGCCGCAGGGGGACGGGATGACGTTCACGGCCCGGGAGCCGCGCAAGCGGATCGACGGGGTGTTCACGGGCGCGGGGGTGCGGGTGGTGGCGTGCGGGGGTGTCGGGGCCGCCCGGGAAGATCTGATCTCCGCCACCGACCATCTGCCCGTCGTCGCCGAGCTGATCGGTCACGCCCAGGCAACGGTCAGCTGAACATCTTCCCGTGTCGATCCGCACACGCTGAGTGATCTTGCCCAGGTCGGGCCGGGTAATACGGGACCCCGGTGGCGCAAGGGCCCCGGTGCCGCCCGGGGCCTGATGGCGGGGTCCCCGGGCGGGCGTGCTCGCGCAGCCCGTACCATTTGCTCATGACCCGTCGCTCTCGGCGGCGTGCGCTCTCCCTGACCGCGGCGGTGTGTCTGGCGTCCTCGCTGGTCGCCCCGGCCGGAGCGGCGCATGCTGACCCTCGCCCTGCCACGATCGAGGCGTGGCAGCAGTCGACGAGCGCGCGGCTGGACGCCGACGGCTCGCTCTCCGACGTGCTGGCGTTGTCCGCGGGCGACATCTGGGCCGTGGGCCAGCAGGCGATCTGGGACGTCTGGAAGAATCGCGGCACCATCCGCCACTGGAACGGCAAGGCCTGGGGCGAGGTCGCCATCCGCGACTCCACCGGCGCGGGGAACCTGCGCAGCGTGGCCGCCGCGGCGCCGGGTGAGGTCTGGGCGCTGGGCGACGGGCACGACGGCCTGCCGTACCTGGCGAAGGGCGACCTCGCGGGCTTCGACCGCGTGCAGGTGCCGGGGCTCTGGAGCGGTGACTGGCTCGGCGGGCTCGACGCGCGCGGCGGGAAGGTCGTCGCGGTCGGGCGGCGCGACAAGACCGGGCTGATCGTCACGGGCCAGGGCAACTCCTGGACGGTGCAGAAGACCAAGGAGAAGGGCGCGCTCTACGCGGTCTCCTCGGGGTTCGCGGTCGGCGACACGGGGGAGCAGCCGCTGATCGTGCGGCAGTCGGGCGGTTCGTGGAAGGCGATGCCGGTCCCGTCGGTGCCCGGCGGCTACCTGCGCGACATCCAGGTCGACAACGCCAAGCGGGCGCTGGCCGTGGGCGGCGTCTACCACGGGCCGGGCAGCGTCGAGCCGCTCGTGCTGTCGTGGAA
Organism: Nonomuraea sp. NPDC050394; assembly: GCF_044459065.1. Lineage (NCBI taxonomy): Bacteria > Bacillati > Actinomycetota > Actinomycetes > Streptosporangiales > Streptosporangiaceae > Nonomuraea > Nonomuraea sp. NPDC050394. The sequence continues at coordinate 206,688 of NZ_JBITIO010000013.1, forward strand.
CGGCAAGAAGTGGTCCCGCGAGAAGCTGCCCGCCATCGAGGCCCGTCTCTACGGCGTCACGGGCGACGGCAAGGGCCGCTACTGGATCGCCGGTTACGACGCGGCGCGGCCGACCGAGGGCTTCCTCATGCGGCAGGGCAAGGACGGATTCCAGGTGATCAGGGGCGGCGGCACGCTCAAGGGCCGCGACGCCGTACGCCTGCAGGCGGTGACCTATCTGCCGGGCAAGGGCACGGTGTGGGCGGTCGGGCACGTCGTGGACGCCACCGACCGCTACACCGACGTCGTGGAGACGTTCGGCCTGAAGACGCCCACCCAGTCCTGAGGGCGGGCGCTACAGGACCGCGCCGTCGTCCCAGCCCGAGTCGTTGGGCGGGCCGTCGCCCATCCGCACCACCAGCGCCACGAAGCCGCCGATGAAGGCGGCCACGGCGGTGAACAGCGCCCAGCCCTCCATCTCCCACTCGGCCATCGCGGCCAGCAGCAGATAGGCGGGGCCGCCGAACAGCGCCACCCAGGCCAGTTTGGTGGGCAGGTCGAGCTTGGGCAGCGGGGGCGGGGGAGGCGGCACGTAATGCCCCTCTTCCTCCTCCTCGCGCACCGGCTCGCTCTCGCCTTCGGGCTCGGCGAGATCGGTGTCGACCTCGCGGAACTCAGGCGGACGCACCACCCGCCGGGTCGGCTCCTCCGGCACGTTCTCGCTGTCGGGCCATGGTTGGTCGGCCGAGTCGCGCTCGGCTGTCTCGTTGAAGGACGCGACGATCTGACGCCAGACCTCGTCCTCGTCACTCTGGGGCGTCACCTACGCGCCTTCCCCCTGGGTGCGTTCAGTCCCTCTGCAAGGGTACCGAGGCATGTGTCCGGATGAAGTCGAGGCTCCCGGCAAAGATCCTGTCGGCATCATTATCCAGCGTCGCAACATGGTAGCTATCGGAGAGTTCCTCGATCGTCGCGTGTTTGAGGACTTGTCGTAGTATCCCGACCGATGTCGGCTTGACTACATGGTCATCGGTGCTGTGGTACACCAGCAGCGGCTGCGTGACCTTGGTCAGATCCGCCTGGACCAAGGACCACAACCTCGGCAGCGACGCCGCCGCCTTCACCGGGGTCCGCGTGTAGGCCAGCTCCCGCACCCCGGGCTTCTTGACGTCGTTGGCCACTCCGGGCACCGACGGCAGGAACCACTTGAGCACCGGCGCCAGCCTGAGCAGCGGCACGTCGAGCGCGATCGACGGGTTGACGACCACCACCCCCTTCACCGCCGGTCCGTGGACCTCCGCCAGCCGCAGCGCGAGGCAGCCGCCCAGCGACAACCCGGCCACGAACACCTCCGAGCACCGTCCGAGAAGATCCTGGAACGCCTTCTCCACCTCGGCGTACCAATCCTCCCAGCGGGTGCGGTTCATCTCCTGCCACGTCGTGCCGTGTCCCGGCTGGCGTGGCAGCGACACGCTCAGCCCGTGGCCGGCGAGGAACTCACCCCACGGCCGCAGCGACTGCGGCGTGCCGGTGAATCCATGGCACAACAACACGCCGACCGGACCGGCCTCGTGGTGGTATGGCTCAGCGCCAGACATGAGCGGCATGACAGCTCCCACAACATCGGCGTGGTTGTAATTCATCCCGGAATTGCCCGATCGTCGCACGGTTATCGCCGTAGTGCGAGAGCATGTGTAGGAGCATCGGCCCTGGGATGCGAAGATGACTCTGCTCGCAGAACCAGATTCGCGAAGGGGTGGCCGGGTGTTCTATTGGGTGGTCAAGGCCATCTTGGCGCCGATCCTCCACGTGGTGTTCCGCCCCTGGGCAGAGGGCGTCGAGAACGTTCCCAAGCACGGCCCGGCCATCCTCGCCGGCAACCACCTGTCGTTCGCCGACCACTTCTTCGGCCCGCTCCAGCTCCGCCGTAAGGTCATCTCGCTCGGCAAGTCCGACTACTTCACCGGCCGGGGCCTCAAGGGCTTCTTCACCCGGATGTTCTTCAGCGGGGTCGGCACCGTGCCCATCGACCGCTCCGGCGGCAAGGCCAGCGAAGCCGCCCTGCGTACCGGCAAGCGCATCCTGCGCGAGGGCAACGTCCTCGGCATCTACCCCGAGGGCACCCGCTCGCCCGACGGCCGCCTCTACAAGGGCAAGACCGGCGTGGCCCGCATGGCCCTGGAGTCGCGCGTCCCGGTGATCCCGTGGGCGATGGTCAACACCTACGAGATGATGCCGCCCGGCCGCGTTTTGCCCAAGCTCGGCATCCGTCCGGGCGTACGCTTCGGCAAGCCGCTCGACTTCTCCCGCTACTACGGCATGGAGGAGGACCGGCTCGTGCTGCGGGCGGTCACCGACGAGATCATGTACGCGCTCATGGAGCTGTCCGGCCAGGAGTACGTCGACAAGTACGCCGCCAGCGCCAGAGTCGAGATCGAGCGCGCCGCCCGCGCGGCGCGCCAGCAGTCCTAGTCCCGCAGCACGGCCTGCGCCTTGAGCAGCGCCTGTGTCATCGTGCGCAGTTCGTCGGGCGTGAGGTGGTCGATGAGGTACTCGCGCACCACGTCCACGTGCCCGGGCGCGGTGCGCTCCAGGCAGCGCAGGCCGTCGTCGGTCAGCACCGCCAGCACGCCCCGGTCGTCGGAGGGGCAGGTGGTGCGCTCCACCAGCCCCGCCTTCTCCAGCTGGGTGATCTGGTAGGTCAGCGCGCTCTTGGTGACCACGACTTCCCTGGCCAGCTGCGTCATCCGCAGCCGCCGGTCAGGCTCGTCGGACAGCCGCACGAGGATCTCGTACTGCGGATGCGTCAGGCCGGCTTCCGTCTTCAGCTGCTCCTCGATGCGCCGTTCGAGCAGGTGCGCGGTGAACAGGAAGGCCCGCCAGGCGGCCGCCTCCGTCTCGTCGAGCCACCGTGTCTGTGTCACCCCACCATTGCACCACCCCGGGCGGGCGCCCGCGCGATCACCTCTCACGCGCGGAACGGGCCGGTCACCTCGAACGTGTGCCCGTCGGTGCCGGCCCTGGCCCCCGTGCGGCCGCGCTGGGAGGAGAAGTAGAGGCGGGTGCCGTCCGGGCTGAAGGCGGGACCGGCCGGCTCGGAGTGTCCGTGCCCCTCCAGCCGGGCGAAGGGCGCCACCTCCCCGGCACGGGTGATCACGCTGATCACGAACCGCTCGCCCGGACCACCGGGGCGATTCACGTCGCGGACCGGCTCCAGCCGGCCGGTGCCGGCCGAGTAGCTCCACACCCGGCCGTCGCCCTCGCTGGTGAAGGAGCAGATCCCGTCCGCGTAGCGGCACCCTCGCGCGCCGTCGAAGCGCAGGGCGTCGGGCACCTGGAAGCGGGTCGGCTCGACCGGCGCCGCCGGTTGGGGCACCGGGCGCCACGCGCCGCCGGAGGTGAGCACCTCCAGCGTGCCCTCGGTGAGGTCGGCCCAGTCGCGGGGGCGGAAGCGGTAGAAGCAGCCGTCGGGCTCGTCCTCGGTCAGGTACACCACCTGGCGCTCCGGGTCGCAGGCCACCGCCCCGTGCCGGAACCTGCCCATCGCCAGGCGGGGGCGGGCGGCGCGCTCGCCGTACGGGTCGCACTCGAACACGCGGCCGCTCTCCGTCTCCTCGCACGACAGCCAGGTGTTCCACGGTGTCGCGCCGCCGGCGGAGTTGAGCGTGGTGCCCGGCAGGACGCGGTAGGCCTCGATCACGGTGCCGTTGGCGCCGAAGCACAGCGCGGAGGCCCCGCCCAGCAGGGGGACCTTCGAGTTGGAGACATAGATCCAGCCGTCGCCGTCGGGGAAACAGGCGCCGCCGGCGGGCGCCGCGTGCCACTTCAGGCCCGCCACCTTCCGCCCGCTTCTCGCGACGGTCCGGCTGGTGAATCCCTCGGGGAGCGCGAGCCCGTCGCCGTTGGGCGGCAGCAGCGGCCCGTACGGGCCGGCGTCGGCGCGGGCCGTACCCTGCCGGAGCGTGCCCACCGCCACGACGGCGCTCGCGCGGAGGGGCGTGCTGGGCAACATGCCGTCAGTCGATCGCACCGACGTGAATGGGAGGTACTCGCAAGGCCAAACTCTCCGCAAACCTGGGGCCACCGGTACCGCGGAGTCGGCACATTTCGATCATGACAGCACTACGGCTGGCGCCCGCGATCAAGACACGCAGGGCCCTGGTCTATCTCGACGGGACACCATCGGCGCCCCGCCTGGCCAGAGCGCTGCGCATGACCGGGTACGACGTGCGCACCGTGGAGGCCGCCGACGCGGCTCCGCGGGAGCTGGCGGCGTTCCTGACCTCGGCCCGGCCGGACGAACTGCTGCTGGTGCGCTGGCCGTCGGGCGCGGGATGGGCGCCGAGCTCGTTCACGCGGCTCATCGTGGACTTCGGCCGCCGCCTCGGTGACTCGCCCGCCGCCGCGCTGGTGCTGGTCGTGGACTTCGGCTGGGTCGTCAACGGCGACGGCGAGGCCCGGCTGAACGTGCCCGGCGACCCGCCCGTCGTCGCCGCCGCCCTGACCGCCTCCATGGCCTCCACGAGCGACCGGCCCGGTAGCGCGCCCAGCCTGACCGGGGTCCTGGCCGACGCGCTGCTGGCCGCCGACGGGCCCCTCACCATCGCCGACCTGCACGAACTGGCCACCGCCAGGTACGCGGGCTCCGGGCTGACCGCGATGCTCTTCAGCCACGGCGACATCGCGCACGTGCCGGTCGGCACCGGGCAGCGGTTCACGGCCGATCCGGCCAGGCGGCGCAGGGACGCCCAGCGGCGGGCCGTACGGCCGCGCACGCTGCTGGCCTCCGACCGCTGGACGCTCGACGACCGGCTGGGCCACCGCGTCTACGCCGAGGCGATCGCGGCGTTCCTGCGGCACCGGGACACCTCGCCGCCGCTGACGATCGGCATCAAGGGGCCGTGGGGTGCGGGCAAGACCTCGCTCATGCGGATGGTGCAGGAACTGCTGGATCCGCCGGGGTCGGGCGGGCTGCGGTTGCGGCGCCGTACGGGGAGGCTGACCAATCTCGACGTGCTCGGCCGGCTGCGCGTGCGGCGGCCCGCCGACGCGTGCGCGCAGGCGCCCGCGGACGCGGGCTGGCGGCCGACGGTGTGGTTCAACCCCTGGATGTACCAGAACGGCGAGCAGGTCTGGGCCGGGCTCGCCCACGAGATCATCAGCCAGATCACCGGCCGGCTGCCGGCCGCCGAGCGCGAGCGCTTCTGGCTGGAGCTGAACCTGTCGCGCATCGACACCGAGGAGGTGCGCCGGCGCATGTACTGGCTGGCGCTGACCCGCCTCGCGCCCGTGGCGCTCGGGCTGCTGGCCACGGGGCTGGTCACCGCCGCCTGCGTGGCCGCCAGCGCCCTGTTCCCCTCCTTGCAGGGTACGGCTGCCGCCGTCGCCTCGGCCGGCTGCCTGGCCTCGGTGGGCGCGGGGGTGATGCGGATGGCGAGGTTCCTGGCCGAGTCGGCGGACGGCGCCTTCGGCCCGCTGGTGCGCCAGCCCGATCCGCTGGCCCGCTTCGGCGTGGCCGACCAGGGCTACCGCAACCAGGCCGGGCTGCTGCACCTGGTCCAGGGCGACATGCGGCGGGTCCTGGACCTGGTCGCCACCGAGGAACGCCCGCTGGTGGTCTTCGTCGACGACCTCGACCGCTGCTCGCCCGGAACGGTGTCGCAGGTGATCGAGGCGATCAACCTGTTCGTGGCCGGTGACTTCGGCAACTGCGTGTTCGTGCTGGGCATGGAGCCCGAGGTGGTCGCGGCGCACGTCGGGCTGGCCTACCGGGAACTGATGGGGACGCTGCCCGACGAGCGCACCAACCGGCTCGGCTGGCGTTTCCTGGAGAAGATCGTGCAGTTGCCGTTGAGCGTCCCGTCACTGGACGAGGGCGCGCCCGACTACATCAAGGAGGTACTGGGGCTGCGCTCGTCCGCGCCCCTCGCCCAGCCCGTGCCGGAGCCTGGGGCGGACCTCGTCGACCGGCTGGAGACGGCGATCCGCAGCCTGTCGCCGACGATCGAGACGCTGGACCAGGCGGCCCGCAGCGCGCGGGCGGCGGCGGGACCGTCCGAGGCGGCCTCCCTCGCCGCCGCCCGTGCCGCCGACCGGGTGTTCGACGAGCTCTACAGCGATGAGCGGGCCTGCCGGGCGGTGGAGACGGCGCTGCCCGCGCTCAACCTCACCAATCCGCGCGAGGTGAAGCGGTACCTGAACGTCTTCCGCTTCTACTCCTTCATCACCTACCGCCGCCATCTGGCCGGGCAGCCGCATCACGGTGACGAGTGCGTGGCCAAGGTGGCGGCGCTGACGATCAGGTGGCCGCACCTGTTGTGGGCGCTGGCGCAGGAGGCGCACCCCGGGGCCACGGTGCTCGAACGGCTGGAGGAGGCGGCGCTGTCGTGCGACGGCGACGGGTGGGCGCGCACGATGGCGGAGGCCGGGCTGGCTGAGGAGGAGGCGTTGCGCCAGCTCCTGGCCACCCGGCCACCGATCGCCGCATTGGTCCGCACACTGCTTTAGCGCAGCGGTGCTTCTCTAGCGCTGAGCCCTTCTCTAGCGCTGTGCCTGGAACATCCAGTGCTGCTTCTCGATGTCCTGCGCGACCGCGATGAGCAGGTCCTGGGTGACCGGGTCCGGCTCGTCGGTGGCGGCGATGTGCTCGCGCAGACGCTGGATGACGCCCTCGAGGATGTCGGTGAACAGGGCGACGACCTTGCCGTCCTCGATCCACGCCCGCTCGGGCTGGGCCAGCTTCGTCGAGCCGGCGACGGTGGCGGCCCGGCCGTCCGGGTTCAGTCCCAGCGCCACGGCCCGCTCGGCGAGCGTGTCGGCGTGCTCGCGCACGATCGCGACGAGTTCGTCGAGCTGCAGGTGCAGCGGGCGGAAGTGCGCGCCGATGACGTTCCAGTGCGCCTGCTTGGCGACCAGGGAGAGGTCGACGAGGTCCACCAGCGCGCCCTGGAGCGCGTCGGCCACGACCTTCTTGGCGTCTCCGGAGAGAGGTCCGGTGATCGCTGCCATATCTGAATCCTCCTTCTCGATCCGCTTCCTCTCTTTTCAACAGATCTTGCTGCCCGATTCTTCCGCATTGACACTGTAATAATGACAGTGTAATTGTGAGGGTATGAGGGATACCTGGACCATCGGCGAGCTGGCTGAGCGGGCGGCGGACGCGCTTCGGCCCGGTCTCCAGCGCGCCAACGGCCGGATCCGCGAGGTGCCCGGCGAGCGTCTCATCCGCTGGTACACGACCATCGGCCTCGTCGACCCGCCCCTGACCAGACGCGGCCGCCTCGCCCAGTACGGCAGGCGGCACCTGCTCCAGGTCGTGGCGGTCAAACGACTGCAGGCCGAGGGCCACTCGATCGCCGAGATCCAGACCCGCCTGACCGGCGCCACCGACGCCATGCTGGAGGCCACCGCCCACCTGGACCTTCCTGGCGGCGACCTGGGCGACGGCTTGGGTGGCGACCTGGGGGGCGATCTGGGCGAAGGCTTGGGTGGCGAGCTTCCCGACGGGACCCGGGACGAGGCCCCCCGCCCCCGCTTCTGGGCCTCCCACCCCACAACGGAACCCACCCCATCGAGACCCACCACACAGGCCGGGCCGGGAGGGCCGCCCCGGGCGGAGCCCTTCGCGCGCTCCGCCGACGGTGCTTCCGCCGGTGCAGGTCAGCCCGAGGCGGCTGTCGCGTCCTCCCAGGGTCCGTCCTCCCCGGGTTCTGCCTCCGGGTGTTCTGCCCCGGAGGCCGCGCGTGGGCTCGCGGGGGACGCCACCCAGGAGACCGCCCGGAAAGCCCCGCGGGAGGCTGCCCGCGAAGCCGTATCGGCGGCCGTCCAGAAAGTCACCCGGCAACCCGATCGGGGTGGTGGGCGGGTTTCCGGTGTGTGGCTGGCGCCTGGGGTGGCGCTGGTGCTGGATGGCGCCGGCCGTACCCCCACAGACGATGACATCGAGGCAGTCCTCGCCGCGGCCGGACCGCTTCTTCAGGTGCTACAGGAGAGGAAGCTCACATGAAGATCACTTCTCTCGATCCGGCCCGCTGCCTGCCGCTGCCCGACGCCGGGCTGGGGGCGCTGGAGACCGGGCGCGGCAACCTCCCGCTGGAGAGCGTCGACGTGGCCGCCTCCATCTCGGGGCTGGTCGCGGGGGTGGAGGTCGCGCAGGGGTTCAGGAACCCGTTCGAGGTGCCGCTGGAGGCCACCTACGTCTTCCCGCTGCCCGACCGCGCCGCCGTCACCGCCTTCCGCATGGAGGCCGACGACCGGGTGATCGAGGGTGTGCTCAAGGAACGCGGTGAGGCCAGGGCCGACTACGACCAGGCATTGCGCGAGGGGCGGCGGGCGGCGATCGCGGAGGAGGATCGGCCGGACGTGTTCACGATCCGGGTGGGCAACATCGTGCCGGGCGAGCGGGTCACCGTCCGGCTGACGCTGAGCCAGCCGCTTCCCTACGAGGACGGCGCCGCCACCTTCCGCTTCCCGCTGGTGGTCGCGCCGCGCTACGTTCCCGGCGCGCCGCTGGACGGGACGCCCGCGGGTGACGGCGTGGTGCCCGACACCGACGCGGTGCCGGACGCCTCCCGCATCTCGCCGCCGGTGCTGCTGCCGGGCTTCCCGAATCCGGTACGGCTGTCGCTCACGGTCGACGTGGACGCCGCCGGCCTCGAACTGCGCGAGCTGGCCTCCAGCCTGCACCTCGTCCGGCGGGAGGGCGACCGGCTCAGCCTGGAGCCGGGCGAACGGCTGGACCGGGACTTCATCCTGCGCCTCGGGTTCGACGCCTCGACGGCGCTGCAGCTCGACGGCGCCGGGACGTTCGCGCTCACCGTGGTGCCGCCGCCGCTTGCCGGGACGCGTACGCCGCGGGACCTGGTGCTGCTGCTCGACCGTTCGGGCAGCATGGGCGGCTGGAAGATGGTCGCCGCCCGCCGCGCCGCCTCCCGCATCGTCGACACGCTCACCGACCAGGACCGCTTCGCCGTACTCGCGTTCGACTCCTACGTCGAGGCGGCCTTCGACGGCCTGCGCGAGGCGAGCGACCGCAACCGCTACCGGGCCGTCGAGCACCTGTCGCGCATGGACGCCCGCGGCGGCACCGAGCTCCTCGAACCCCTGCGCCAGGCGATCACCCTGCTCGGCGAGACCACCCGCGAACGCGTGATCGTCCTGGTCACCGACGGCCAGGTCGGCAACGAGGACCAGATCCTCGAGCAGACCGGCGGCGCGCTGTCGGCCATGCGGGTGCACACGGTCGGCATCGACCAGGCGGTCAACGCCGGGTTCCTGAGCCGCCTGGCCGGCCTCGGCGCCGGGCGCTGCGAACTGGTCGAGTCGGAGGACCGGCTCGACGCCGCCATGGAGCAGATCCACCGCAGGATCGGCGCGCCGCTGGTGACCGACCTGTCGCTGAAGGGCCTGGAGACCGAGCCGGGCACCGTCACGCACCTGGGCTCGATCTTCCCCGGGGTGCCGCTGCGCGTGTACGGCCGATACCGCGAGGCCGCCGCCGTGACCGTGCGCGGGCTGGCCGCGGGCGCGCCATGGGAGGAGCAGGTGCCCGCCACCGTCGTGGACAACCCCGCGCTCAGGGCCGTCTGGGCCCGCGCCCACCTGCGCGAGCTGGAGGACCGCTACGCGATGGGCGAGCACGAACTGGAGGGCCAGATCGTGCGGACCTCTCTGGAGTACGGCGTGCTGTGCCGCTTCACCGCCTACGTGGCCGCCGACACCCGGCAGGTCGCCGAGGGCGGACCGGAGCACCGGGTGATACAGCCGGTCGAGATGCCACGCGGCTGGGACATGCCCGCCGCCGCCCCGATGGCCGCGGCCGCCTTCCACATGCCGGCGCCCGGTTCACCCCTGTCCGGGCCGGTCGCCGAGATCCACGAGGCCTCCGACGGCATGGCGAGCTACGGCGGAGCGGGCGGCGCCGCCGGTCCGCGCGGATTCACCCCGCCTCCTCCCGCGGGCGGCGGCCAGGCGATGAAGCGCGGACGGGGCTTCGCGCGGGCCATGCCCGCCGCCCGGCCCATGGCCCCGGGCGCGGTGCGTCACTCCCTCGACGCGGTACGCCCGCAACTGGTGGCCGAACTCGACCGCCTGAAGGCGGCCCGAGGCGTACCCGACCCCCTGTACCTGGCCGACCTGGCCTCCCGGCTGGCCGTGCTCGCCGCCTTCCTGGGCGGGCACGCGGAACTGGCGGCACTGGCCCGCGAACTGGAGTCCGCCGACCGGCCGGGCGCCGACCTGGCCGCCCTGTGGGCCCGCGCCATCGAGGTCCTCACCTCCATGACCTCGGACGGAGGAACCTCGGACGGAGGAACCTCGGACGGCACCCCCAGAACCGCCTTCTGGAAGCGCCCTTGACCACCCGATGTGGGCGCCGGAACCTCCACCCGGCGCCCACAACACCCCCAAGAGCGGCAGGACCACCTCAAGCGGCACCCCCAAGCGGCGCCCCACCCGAAGCGGCACCCCACTCCAAGCGGCGGCGGCCGGAGACCTCGCCGGCTCGCCAGGGGTTTGCGCGCTCTCGACGCGCGGCGTCCCGTTGCGTTGCGTTGCGGTCCAGGGGCGGCGGCGGGATGCCGCGGCTGTGGTGTCCCGGCGCTCGTTGCGCGGCGGGCCCATGGGCGGCGGTGGTGGGGTGTCGCGGTTTGGCGCCGTGACCGCGCACTCGCGACCCGCGGTCTGGCGCCGTGAGCCAGCGCTCGCGACACATCGCCGCCCCGGGGTCCCGGGTGCTCCCCGTCGGGGTTTGTGGGGCTGGGGGTTGGTTGGGGTGATCTTTCGGGTTATAACCCGAACCATGGAGTTCCAGGGACGTGTAGGGCGGACGTTCGCCGGTTCCGAGTCCTGGTGGCCGCCGCGGCCGTCGCCGGGGCCCGGAGCACCCAACATCGTGCTGGTCCTGGTGGACGACGTGGGCTTCGCCGACCTGGGCTGCTACGGGTCGGAGATCCCCACCCCCCACCTCGACGAGCTGGCCGCCCACGGCACCCAGTGGACCGACTTCCACGTCACCCCCATGTGCTCCCCGACCAGGGCGGCCCTGCTGACCGGTGTCGACCCGCACCGCGCGGGCGTCGGGCATGTGGCCAACTCCGATCCCGGGTTCCCCGGGTACGCGGGGGAGCCGGCCCGTGAGGCGGTCACCATGGCGGAGGTCTTCAGGCAGGCGGGCTGGCTCACGCTGGCCGTCGGCAAGTGGCACCTGACCAAGGACTCCGACATGTCGGATGCCGGTCCCCGCCACGCCTGGCCCCTTCAGCGGGGCTTCGACCGCTTCTACGGCTTCCTGGAGGCGTTCACCAACTTCCACCACCCGCACCGCCTCATCCGCGACAACTCGGCCGTCGAGGTCGACCGCTACCCGGACGGCTACCACCTCACCGACGACCTCACCCGCGAGGCCGTCGCGATGGTCAGGCAGGCGGGCGACCAGCCGTTCTTCCTCTACCTGGCCCACGGCGCCGCCCACGCGCCGCTGCAGGCCCCCGCGGCCGACATCACGCGGTTCGCCGGTCACTACGCCGCGGGATGGGACGCCATCCGGCAGCGGCGCTTCGAACGTCAGCAGGAGCTGGGGCTCCACCCCGAGGGCATCGTCCTGCCGGAGCGCAACGCCGAGGACGGCGACGACGTTCCGGCCTGGGACTCCCTGGACGAGGACACCCGCCGCCTGTTCCAGCGCTACATGGAGGTCTACGCCGCCATGATCGCCGGGATCGACCGCAGCGTCGGCGCCCTGCGTCAGACCCTGCGCGAGCTGGGCAAGCTCGACAACACCATCTTCGTGTTCACCTCCGACAACGGCGCCTCCCGCGAGGGCGAGCGGCACGGGACCACCCAGTACCTGCGCACGCTGCTGTCGGCCAACAGCCGCCACGACCGCGAGGACCCGGCCGCCGACCTGGCCAGGATCGACCTCATCGGCGGCCCCCGCACGCTGTCGCACTACCCGCGCGGCTGGGCCATGGCCTCCAACACCCCCTTCCGCCTGTACAAGCGCAACGCCCACGCGGGCGGCCACGCCGTGCCCCTGCTCGTCTCGTGGCCGGACGGGCTGCCCGGGTGCGGCGGGCTGCGCCACCAGTGGGCCTACGTCACCGACGTGCTGCCGACGCTGATCGAGCTGACCGGGGTGGAGGCGGCGGAGGGGCTGCCGCGCTCGGGTGCCTCGCTGGTGAAGGTGCTGCGCGATCCGCGGGCCGTACACGATCATGTGGAGCAGCACACGGAGCTGCAGGGACACCGCGGACATGTGCGCGGTGAGTGGGAGATCGTGACCAGGCACGCGCCGCTGACGCCGTTCGGCGAGCACGAGTGGGAGCTCTACCACCGCCCCTCGGACCGCACGCAGACGCGCGACCTCGCCGCCCGCCACCCCGGGATCGTGCGCGAACTCGCCGCGGCGTGGGAGCGCGCCGCCCGCGACGGCCAGGTCTACCCGCTCGACGAGGGCTCGCGCCTGCGCTACCTGCTGCGCCCGCCGTGGCAGCAGGACCCCTCCCCGGTACGGCTGACGCCACCCGTCCCCACGCTGGAGCGCTGGCGGGCGCTGCAGCTGATCCAGTGGCGTTCGTTCACGATCACCGTGACCGTCGCGGAGCAGGGACAGGGCGTGCTGGTGGCGCACGGCGGCCAGGGCGGCGGCTACCTGCTGTACGTGGAGGACGGCGAGGTCGTCTTCCTCCACAACGGTTACGGAGAGTTACGCGAGCTGCGGGCCGGGCCGCCGGGGGAGCGGATCGAGGTGGAGGTGCGCGCGCCGGGCAACTGGGTGTGGGAGGCGGCGGTCCGGGTGGACGGCCGCGAGCGCGGGAAGCTGCCCGGACTGCCGATGCTGGCGGCGTTCTGCCCGATGGAGGGCATCGACGTGGGGGCCGACCGGCGTTCGCCGGTATCGTGGGAGGTGTTCGAACGCCATGGGCCCTTCCCGTTCAGCGGGCGGTTGCGTGAGGTGTGTTACACACCGGGTGACTTCGCGCCGGACGCGGGGGCGAACTTCGTGGATCTGGTCAGGGAGATCGGCTTACGCTTTGAATAGGGCGAATAGGCTGTTGAGGTGAAAACCCTCGTCCTGGACGGTGGCCTGGCCACCCACCTCGAAGCGCTCGGCGCCGACCTGCGCGACGAGCTCTGGTCGGCACGGCTGCTCCTGGAGAACCCCGACCTGATCCGCGCCGTGCACGCCGCCTATTTCGCGGCCGGCGCCGACGTCGCCACCACGGCCAGCTACCAGGCTTCGGTGCACGGCTTCATGGCCCGCGGCCTGGACGGTTCCGAGGCCGCGCGGCTGATCACGCTGTCGGTGGAGCTGGCCGCGCAGGCCCGCGACGAGGCCGGTGGCGGCCTGGTCGCCGCCTCCGTGGGCCCCTACGGCGCCTATCTGGCCAACGGCGCCGAGTACACCGGCGACTACGACCTCGACGAGGACGGCCTGCGCGCCTGGCACGAGCCGCGCTGGGAGATCCTGGCGGCCGCCGAGCCCGACATGATGGCCGTCGAGACCATCCCCTCCTACCAGGAGGCGCGCGCGATCGCCCGCCTGCTGGAGGAGACGCCGCAGGTCAAGGTCTGGGTGAGCTTCTCCTGCCGGGACGAGGCGCACCTCAACGACGGCACCCCGATCACCGAGGCGGCCGCGCTGTTCTCCGGCAACCCGCAGGTGGTGGCGGTCGGCGTCAACTGCACCGCGCCCCGCCACATCCCCGGCCTGATCTCCCGGCTGACCGAACTGCCGGTCGTCGTCTACCCGAACTCGGGCGAGACCTGGGACGCCGAGAACCGCCGCTGGCTGGGCCTGGCCGACCCGGTGGAGTTCGGCCAGGCGGCCAAGGAATGGCAGGAGCTGGGCGCCTCCCTCATCGGGGGCTGCTGCCGTACCACCCCCGAGCACATCAGGCACGTGGCCGCCGGCGTCGGCTGACGTGACCTGACAGGGACGGCTCCGGGTCGTCAGGTCCGCGTCAGCTCTCCGCCGCATCGTTGGGGACGCAATCGATCCCAACGATCCGGGGGAGTTCCCGATGTCTCATCCACGCCGATGGTGGATCCTCGGCGTTCTGTGTACGGCGCTGCTGGTCCTGACCGTCGACAACATGATCCTCACGCTGGCGATCCCCTCGTTCATGCGTGAGCTGGGAGCCGGCCCCGCCGACGTCCAGTGGATCCTGGACGCCTACATCCTGGTCTTCGCCGGGATGCTGATCACCGCGGGCAGCCTGTCCGACCGCTTCGGCCGCCGCAGGATGCTGATCCTCGGGCTGGTCGTCCTCGGCGCCGCGTCCCTGCTCGCCACGTTCGCGAGCGAGCCCTGGCAGCTGATCGCCTGCCGGGCGGTCATGGGCCTCGGCGGGGCGCTGGCGATGCCCAGCACCATGTCCATCGTCATCGTCGTCTTCGAGGAGTCGGAGCGGCGCAAGGCGATGTCGGTGTGGGGCATGGTCAGCATCGTCGGCCTCGTGGCCGGTCCCACGCTCGGCGGGCTGCTGCTCCAGCACTACTGGTGGGGCGCGGTCTTCCTGGTCAACGTGCCGCTCGTGGTGGCCGCCCTCATCGGCGTCCTCGCCGTCGTGCCGGAGTCTCGGGGGCCGGCACGACGCGCGGACCCGCCGGGCGTGCTGCTGTCGGTCCTGGGAATGGCGGCGCTGGTCTGGGCGATCATCTCGCTGCCGCACGAGGGCTGGTCGGCGCCGGTGATCGTGGCGCTGGCGGCCGCCGTGATCATGCTGGTCGGGTTCGCGTGGTGGGAGGCGCGCACGGAGCATCCGATGCTGCCGCTGGGCATCTTCCGCAACCGCGATTTCACCGTGGCCGCCCTGTCGGTGGTGCTGCTGGTGTTCTCCACGGCCGCGATGCAGCTGGCCCTGACCCAGTTCCTCCAGCTCGTCCTCGGCTACGGGGCCATGACGGCGGCGCTGGCGTTCGTGCCGATGGCCATCGCGGTGCTCATCTTCAACATCGTGGGCGCCACGCTGGGCAAGCGGCTCAGCAACAAGACGCTGATCGTGGCCGGCATGCTGGTCGTCGCCGCCGCGCAGGCCGTCCTGGCCTCCATCGGCCCCGGCGACGGGTACCCGCTGCTGGCCGTGTCGCTGACGCTGATGGGCATCGGCACCGGCATCGCCAGCCCGTCCATCTACGCCACGCTCATGGGCGCCATCCCGCGCGAGCACGCGGGGGTGGGCTCGGCGGTCAACGACACCATCCAGCAGGGCGGCACGGCCATGGGGGTGGCCGTGCTCGGCAGCGTGCTCTCGCTCGGATACACCTCCGCACTGCCGGAGTCCGCACCGGAGGCGGCCAGGGTCTCGCTGACCGACGCCCTGGCCGTGGCCGCCGCGACCGGATCCGACGGGCTGGCGCAGGCCGCGCGTGAGGCGTTCCTGTCGTCCATGTCCCTCGTGAGCGTCGTGGCCGCCGTGCTGTCGGTGGCCGGGACCGTCTTCGCCCTCGTCGGGCTCCGCCGTCCCGCCGCTCCCGCCGAGGCGAGAAAGGAAGAGGACTATGCGACACCTTGACGTCACCGCCTACCGGAACGCCGAGAAGCTGCTGCCGCATCACCGGAACAAGCTCCTCACCGGTGCGAAGGTGCGGCCCATGTGGATCGGCGGCGGGCCGCGCTTCTGGTACCGGGCCGACGGCCGGTTCGTGCTCGTGGACCCGGCCGCGGGCACCCGCGAGCCGGCCTTCGACCACTCGCGCCTGGCCGACGCGCTCGCCAAGGCCTCGGGGCAGGAGGTGGACGCGGCGGCGCTGCCGTTCACCGCCATCGAGACGGACGGGGGAGCGGTCGAGTTCGCCGCGTTCGGTCAGTACTGGCGCTGTCCCTTGGACAGCCACGCGGTGGAGCGCGCCGAGCCGCGGCCGGCGGCGGCCTTCGTCGAGCTCGCCGCGCCCGGCGGGGCGCGCGCGCTCTTCAGCCGCGACCACAACCTGTGGCTGCGCGAGCTTGACGGCGGCCGGGAGCGGGCGCTGACCTCCGACGGCGAGCCGGACCGCGAGTACGGCACCGGCCCCGACTGGTGGCAGAACTCCGTGCTGGTGCGCCGGCTCGGATTCCCCACCATGCCGCCCGCCGCCGCCTGGTCCCCGGACGGCACCCGGGTGGTCACCCACCGCACCGACCAGCGCGGCGTGCGCCGCAACGCCTTCGTCGAGGCGCTGCCCGCCGACCAGGGGCCCCCGATCCTGCACACCCAGCGCTACGCCTACCCGGGCGACGAGCGGATCCCGCTGGCCGAGCTCGTCGTCCTCGACATCACGACCGGCGCCGTCGTGCGCGCCCAGGCCGAACCGCTGCCGATGTCGGTGGTCTCGCCGATCATGACGCGCTGGGTGTGGTGGTCGCCCGACAGCCGCGCCGTGTACTACCTGCACCAGACCCGCGACGGCCGCGGCCTCTCGCTGCGCCACCTCGACCCGGTCACCGGCCGGGTGGACACGCTGCTGACCGAGACCGGCCGGACCCGCGTCGAGCCGAACCAGTGGGCGGAAGGCCAGGCGCCCATGGTCGAGGTGATCTCCGGCGGAGGTGAGGTGCTGTGGTACTCGCAGCGCGACGGCTGGGGGCACCTCTACCTGTACGGCACGGACGGCACGCTCAAGGGCCAGGTCACCTCGGGCGCATGGGCGGTACGCCAGATCCTGCACGTGGACGAGTCCCGGCGGGTCGTCTACTTCACCGCCTCCGGCCTGGTCGCCGGCCACCCGTACCGCCGCACGGTCTGCAGGATCGGGCTGGACGGCAACGGGTTCGCCCGGCTCACCGCCGACGACCTGGACCACGAGGTCGTCGTCGCGCCGGACACATCCTGCTTCGTCGACTCGGCCTCCACCACCGGCACGCCGCCGGTGACGACCGTGCGCCACTGGGACGGCCACATCCTGGCCGAACTGGAACGCGCCGGCGTCGCGGCCCTGCGCGCGACGGGCTGGACCCCGCCGGAGCCGTTCCGCGTCAAGGCCGCCGACGGCCGTACCGACCTGTACGGCCTGCTCCACCTGCCCCACGGCTTCGACCCCGAGCTGCGCTACCCGGTCATCGACCACCCGTACCCGGGACCGCAGACCAACCGCGTCCAGCCGACGTTCGACCAGGGCTACTACGGCTACGAGGCCGAGGGCATGGCCGCGCTCGGGTTCGTCGTGGTCGCGCTCGACGGGCGCGGCTCACCGGGCAGGGACAAGGCGTTCTCCGACGCCTCGCTCGGCAACCTGGGCGACCCCGCCGACCACGTCGCCGCGCTCCGGCAACTGGCGGAGACCAGGCCGTGGATGGACATGGACCGCGTGGGCGTCGCCGGAGCCTCGGCCGGCGGACACCAGGCCGTGCGCGCCATGCTGGAGTACCCCGAGCTGTACAAGGCCGGCGTCTCCAGCTGCGGCAACCAGGACCTGCGCCACACCCACGCCGCGTACGGCGAGCTCTACCACGGCATGATGGGCGAGGCCGACTACGCCGGAGTCTCCACCGTCGACCACGCCGGGCGGCTGCGGGGCAAGCTGCTGCTGATCCACGGCGCCATGGACCCCAACGTGCTGCCCGACCAGACGATGCGGCTGGCCGAACGGCTGATCATGCTGGACAAGGACGTCGAGATGCTGATCGTGCCCGGGGCCGAGCACCTGTTCTTCGGCTACGAGCACCACGTCACCCGCCGCAGGTGGGACTTCCTGGTGCGGCACGTGATGGGCGCCGAGCCGCCGGAACACCGGATCGCGCCGATGGTGTTCGACGCGGAGCTGCTGGCCGCCTGGTTCTGACGGCGCTCACAGCCGCGACAGCGCCTCCCGCCTCGGCAGCCCGGCACCCAGGCGGTACGCGCGGTCGTACTCCGGGGCGCCAAGGCGTTCCCGCAGTTCCCCGGCCAGGGCGGCCAGTTCGGGCTCGCCGCGGTCGAAGGCCCCGCGGACCGCCGCGCTCAGGCCCAGCGCGGTGGCCGCGCCCGCCGGATCGCCCTCCAGCAGGAGCAGCCGGGCCAGCAGCTCCGCGGCGCTCGCGGCGGCGCCCTGCGCGGCGGTGCCGCTGACCGCCGCGGGCAGCAACGCGCGGGCCCGCTCGGCCTGCCCGGCCGCCAGCTGGATGGCCATCCGGTCCGGTGCCACCAGGTCCGCGATGGCCTCCTCCTCGACCGACAGTTCGCGGGCGAGCGCCTCCATGTCGTCGAGGGCGCGTTCCGCCTGGTCCAGCTCGCCGGCCCGGCGGTGCAGGTCGGCGACGCGGCGGTGCAGCTCCAGCTCGGAGTGCCGTCTCACGCCGCCTTCGGCGCGCCGCCGTACCGCCTCGATCTCGCGCCAGGCGGAGGCGGCGTCGCCGGCGCGCACGAACTCGGCGGCCAGCCAGGTGCGGTGCCAGATCTCCTCGCCCGCGCCGAGCTCGGTGGCCACGGTGACGCCGCGCCGGTGGTGCTCAAGGGCCGTGCCGTGGTCGCCGTCGACGGAGGCGGCCTGGGCGGCGGCGAGCAGGGTCCAGGCCAGGCCGTAGCGTTCGCCCAGCTCCTCGAACCCGCGCAGGGCCTTGGCCCGCGCCCTGGTGCCGGCCCGCCAATCGCCCTGCTCGACCAGGACGAAGGCCTCGACCCAGTGCGCGCATGCCCGCACCCAGGGCTCGCGGTGCTCCAGCGCGCGCCGCAGCTCCCGCTCCGCCAGGTCGGCCAGGCCCTGGGTGAACGCGGTGCCGAGGATGACCGGCACGAGCACCCAGTAGTCCTCGATGGCGCCGGTGCGCACGCAGTCGCCGATCAGCGTGCGGATCCGCTCGGCGCTGGGGAACCACGAGCGGTCGTTGGCCAGCTCGTGCATCGCGGTGATGGCCGCCCGCGGTCCTTCCGGGACCGCCTCGCCGAGCTGGAGCACCTCGGCCATGAAGCTCTCGGCCCTGGCGTCGTAGCGGACGTTCCAGTACCAGAACAGGGAAACGGTCAGCCGGGCCGCGGCGCCGGCGTCCCCGGCCGCGACCGCCGAGCGCAGCGCCACCACCACGTTGTCGTACTCGGCGTCGAAGACCGCGAACGCGCCGAGCTGGTCGCGCGTGTGCAGGAGCGGCTCCTGCGCCTCCGCCAGCCGGGTGAAGTGGCCGATCAGCCGGTCGCGTACCGCCTCCTGCTCGCCGCTGCGCGCCAGTTCGTCGGCGGCGAAGGCCCTGACCGTCTCCAGCATCCGGTACCGGCCGCCGGCCGCCTCCACGATCGACTTCTCGACCAGGGCGTCCAGGACGTAAGGGCCGTCCTGCTCGGCGCAGACCGCCGAGACGGCCCCCTCGTCCACGCCGCCCTGGAACACCGAGAAGCGCCTGGCCAGCGCCCGCTCCGGCTCGCTCAGCAGGTCCCAGCTCCACTGGACCACCGCGTGCAGCGTCCGCTGGTGCGGCAGCGCGACCCGGTCACCCGAGGTGAGCAGCCGGAACCGGTCGTCCAGCCGGCGCGCGACCTGCTCGACGCTCATCGAGCGCAGCCGGGCCGCCGCCAGTTCCAGCGCGAGCGGCAGCCCGTCCAGCCGTCGGCAGATGTCCGCGACCGCTTCCGGGTCCGGCGCGAGGCCCGGCCGCACGCTGAGCGCCCGGTCGGTGAACAGCCGCGCCGCCGCCTCCCGCCCGAGCGGGCCGAGCGGGCACAGCGCCTCGCCCGTGATCGCCAGCGGCTCCCTGCTCACGGCCAGCACGATGAGGTACGGCAGCCGCCCCAGCAACGCGTAGACCAGTTCGGCGACGCCATCGACCAGCCGCTCGCAGTTGTCGAGCACCAGCACCGCCTCCCCGCCCGCGAGCAGTTCGGCCACCTGCCCGGCCGGATCGGCCGGCAGCGGGCGCCCCTCCGGCGGCCGGAGGTCGGCCGACCTGAGCGCCCCGAGCACCGCGTCGGCCAGCCGGTCGGCCGTCTCCACCCCCGCCAGCGGCACGAACCACAGCCGGCCGTCGCGGTAGGCCCGGTGCCGGACCACCGCCTCCACCGCGAGCCGGGTCTTGCCCGCGCCGCCGGGCCCCACGACGGTGACCAGCCGGGAGCCCTCCATGAGCGTGAGCACCGTGCGCAGTTCCTCGTCACGGCCGACGAAGCTGGTCAGGCGGGCGGGCAACCGGGGTTCCGCGCGGGCGGCCGGCCGGTCGTAGGAGCCGCGCAGCACGGCCAGATGCGCCTCACGCAGCTCCTGGCCGGGATCGACGCCCAGCTGGTCGGCCAGCGCGGCCCTGACGTTCTCGTAGACCGCCAGCGCCTCGGCCTGCCGGCCCGCCGAGGTCAGCGCCCGCATCCGCAGGACGGCCAGCCGCTCGCGCAGCTGATGGCGGGCACCGGCCGCCTCCAGGTCGGCCAGGACCTCCGCGTGCCGGCCCAGCCTCAGCTCCGCCTCGAACCGCTCCTCGGCCGCCGCCGCCCGCAGCTCCTCCAGCCGGGCGGCGGACGCCCCGGCGAACGCGGCGCCGTCCAGATCCTCCAGCGCCGCTCCGTGCCACAGCCCGAGCGCCTCGGTGAGCAGGGTCGAGGCGGCCTGCGGCCGGTCGGCGGCCAGTTCCTTCCTGCCGCGGGCCAGCAGGTCCTCGAAGCGGTGCGCGTCCACGTCCTCGGCCCGCGCCGCGAGCCGATAGCCGCCGGCGACCGACTCGACCGTCTCGGGGCCGCCCAGCGCCTTGCGCAGCCGCGACACCAGAGCCTGCAGGGCGTTGGCGGCGTCCGCCGGCAGACCGGCGGCCCAGAGGTCGTCGACCAGCGCGTCCGCCGGGACGACCCGGCCCGGGTCGAGGGCGAGCCTGGCCAGCAGGACGCGCAGCCTGGCGCCGCGTATCTCCAGCGGCGACCCGTCGTCGCCGACCGCCCGCACCCGTCCCAGTAGCTCGATCCGCACCCCACCACCCTCTCAGAACGCGTGAGTGCGATTAGGTTGGTGCCCTTCGATTCCTAGGGTCGGTGAGGCACGATGAGGGTTCTCCTGGTGACGACGGTCCTGCTCGGCGGGGTGCTGACGGGCTGCGGCGGGGGCGGTTCCGAGGTGAACATTGGCAGCGAGGCCATGGCGCCGACGCTCGCGAAGGGCACCTCGGCCGGGGTACGGCCGCTGGAGAAGGGCCAGGTGCCCAAAGTGGGGGAGGTCATCGCGTTCAAGGCGCCCGGCTGGGGCCCGGACGGCACGGCCGACGTCTACGTGCGCCGGGTGATCGGGACGCCGGGCAGCAAGGTGCTGTGCTGCGACCCGTCCGGGCGGGTGATGATCGACGGCCAACCCTTGGACGAGCCGTATCTCAGGGGGCGGCCCGCCTCCCTCGTCTCCTTCGACCTCGTGGTGCCCGAGGGCCGCGTGTGGGTCCTGGCCGACAACCGGGCCGCCGCCGTGGACTCGCGTGCCAAGCAGGACCAGCCGGGCCGGGGCGGCATCGCGCTGAGCGACGTGATCGGCGTCGTCGAGCTCCCCTGACGACGGCAGCGGTCAGGGGCCGCCGAACCGACGACGTGAGCGGTCAGGGGTCTGGGGTCCCGGGACTGACGACGTGAGTGGTCAGGGGCCGCGGAACGTGCGGCGGTAGGCGGTCGGGGTCGTGGCGGCGTCGCGGGACAGGTGGAGGCGGAGGTTGGCGGCGGTGCCGAGGCCGCAGCGGCGTGCGACCTCGTCCACGGGCAGGTCCGTGCGCTCCAGGAGGCGACGGGCCCGCTGTACGCGCTGGGCGGCCAGCCAGCGGTGCGGGCTGACGCCGGTCTGGGCGGTGAAGTGGCGGGCGAAGGTACGCGGCGCGAGATGGGCCCGCGCGGCCAGGTCGGCGACGGTGAGCGGGTCGGCCAGCCGTTCCAGGGCCCAGGCGCACACCTCCGCCATCCCGTCGCCGGCGGCGGGGATCGGCTGCTCCAGATACTGGGCCTGCCCGCCCGCGCGGTGCGGCGCCACCACCAGCCGCCGTGCCACCCGCACCGCCGCCTCCGCCCCGTGGTCGCTGCGCACGAGGTGCAGGCACATGTCGATGCCGGCGGCGAATCCGGCGCTGGTCAGCACGTTGCCGGCGCCCGCGTACAGTTTGGCGGGGTCCACCTCGACGCCCGGATGGCGTGCGGCGAGGGCGGGCGCGTCCATCCAGTGGGTGGTGGCGGGGAGCCCGTCGAGGAGCCCGGCGGCGGCGAGGGCGAACGCGCCGGTGCACACCGAGACCATGCGCGCGCCGCGTGCGGCCGCCTCGCGCAGCGCCTCCAGGACCGGCTCCGCGGGCTCGTCCAGCGGCGCGTAACCGGGGACCACGACGGTGCCGGCCTCACGCAGCGCGTCCAGGCCGTGCGCGACGACGATCTCGAACCCCGTCGTGGCCGGTACCGGGCCGGGGACCTGCGCGCAGACGGCGAAGGAGTACTCCTCGCCGCCGAAGACCTCCGCCGGGATGGCCAGGTCGAAGGCCACCACCGACGGCAGCGCCAGCGCCACCACACGATGCATGGCAGGATTCTTACGGATATCGGCATTCCTGTCACTCGTCAGCCGGTGCCGGGCGGCGACAGGATCGGAGCATGCGATTCATCGACGCCCTGTCGTTCACCGCCAACCGCCCCTGGGGCGCGCTGGACATCACCGAGATCGACCGGGCCACCGTGCGCCTGCACTGGACGGACACGCCGTACGTCTGGCACGTCAACGACGGTCCCGAGGTCTTCGTGGTCCTGGACGGCGCCGTGGACATGCGCTATCGGCGCGACGGCGAGGAGCACGTCGAGCGCCTCACCCCGGGCCGCGTCTGCCACGCCGAGCCCGGCGACGAGCACGTCGCGCACCCGGTCCCCGAGGCCCGCATCCTGGTCGTCGAACGGAAGGGCAGCCGCTGAGGGCGGGCAGGGGTGCGGCGGGCTCGTGCGGGAGCCCGCCGCGCCTACCGCGTCGTGCAGGGGAGGAGCTGGCCGGGTGCGGTGTTAAACCTTCCGGTCCGGGGTCTCGGCGGCGGTGGCCTGGCTGAGGATGGCGGTCAGCGCGGCGATGGAGGCGCGGGCCGAGCGGATGCGCGCGCTGCCCGCCTCGTCCTTCCAGCCGAGCTTCAGACCCTCCTCGGCCAGGTCGCCGAAGGCGGAGAAGGCGGCCAGCTTCTGCTGGAGCACCTTGGACCAGGCGTCGTCCTCGATCTGGTAGTACACGGTCCGTTCGCCCGGCTTGCGGAAGCGGCGTACCAGCCGGATGGAGGTGAGCAGTTGCATGTTCGTGGTGAGCGAGGCCCGGCTGGCGCCGATGGCCTCGGCGATCTCGCCGGCGGTCTGCTCGGGCGGGTCGCAGGCCATGAGCCAGCCCAGGACGCGTCCGGTGATCGGCGCCAGCCCCCATTCCTCCGAGACGAACGTGGCCACGCGCTCGACCCACTCGAGTGCCCGCTCGCGGTCGGGGCCGTGCGGAGAGGTCATGGCGCCAGCCTATCGTGTTTCAGTTGTTTCAGGCGCTTCTAAAATTAGCCGATGCGCAGCGCCTCCTTGAGGAAGACGCGGTAGACGCTCGGGGTGCCTTCGGTGGTGATGACCTCCACGATGGAGCGGACGTTGCGATCCTCCACCGCCTCCCTGATGAGCGCGTCGGCCAGGTCGCGGCGCGCGGTGAACCGCCCGATCATCTGGGGGGCGCCGACGGTGTAGCGGGTGACCGCCGCGCCGTCGAACAGCCCGGACGGGCGCACGATGGTCCAGTCGAGGTCCGTGCCGGAGACGATGCGCTCCATGAGCGCGGCGTCCTCATAGAGCGGGCGGCCCATCCGCAGCAGCATGGGCACGACCACCTTCCGGTACACGAAGGTCTCGCCGGGCGGGGGCTTCATCGGCACGCCGGTCGAGGTCGTGCAGACCAGGCGGCGTACGCCGTGCTCGGCCATGGCCGCGGTGATGTGCCGCGCCGACCGCGAGCCCGTGGTGACGGCGGGCGACTTGTACGGCACGCCGAGCGAGGAGATCACCGCGTCGTGCCCCCGCACCACGCGGCTGACGGCCGCGGGGTCGAGGGCGTCGGCCCGGACGACGTCGAGGCCCGGATGGGTGATCGGGAACTCCTCCGGACGGCGGGTCACCGCGGTGACGACGTGCCCATCGCCGAGCGCCTGGGCCGTGGTGAGCCGGCCCGTGGGTCCGTTGGCGCCGAAGATCACGAGCTTCATGTGCCTGCCTCTCCAGGTGGGTGACCTGAACTATATTCATTATAGATAGTGTCAAGTCAAATGGAGAGATCGTGACGCGGCGCCGGTACGCCTCGCCGCGCTCGTCAGTGAGCGGGGCTGGACGCCGGGGCGCGTCGAGGCGTGGTGGCGGCGGGCTCCGGCACGAGAGCCGCCGGCCTGAGCAGCCACCGCTCGACCGCACCGGTCATCTTCGCCCCCGCCAGGAGCGCCGCCGCCTTGGCCGCGGCCGGGGTCGTGCCGGGCTTCTGGGCGAGGATCACACCGAGCACCAGGTGGCCCCGCACCCGGGAGGCCCACATCAGATTGCCGCCCGCGGCCGTGCCCGAGCCGGTCTTGATGCCGATGACGCCGTGCTCGTTCAGCAGGGTGTTGGTGTTGGGCAGTCTCTGCCCGCCGCCGGGGACGGGCGTCCCGGCCATCGCCACCACCTCACGGAAGACCGGGTCGGCCATGGCCGCCCTGGCCAGCTTCAGCTGGTCGGTGGCGGTGCTGACCGTGCTGTCCTCGTTGCCGCTGGCCCCGGTGTACGTGGTGTCGCGCATGCCGAGGCGGCGGGCGGCGGCGTTCATCTTCGCGGTGAAACGCTCCTGCGATCCGGCGTCCCAGCGGGCCAGGAGGCGGGCCACGTTGTTGCCGGAGGGGACCATCATCAGCTCCAGCAGGTGGCGCAGCCGTACCTGCTGGCCCGCCCTGACCGGGGCGGTCGACTCCTCGCGGGAGTGCGACTCGTCGGCGGCGGTCCGGTCCACCTCGATCAGCGGGCCCCGCTCACCGGGGCGCAGGCGGTGGCCGCGCAGGACCACGTAGGCGGTCATCACCTTCGCGACGCTGGCGATCGGGACGGGCTCGCCGTCACCGCTGGTGCCCAGGCTGCCCATGCCCTCGACCTCGACCGCGGCCTGCCCCTCGTCCGGCCAGGGCAGCGGCACGCCGGACTTGGGGGTCGCCGATACGGCGGCGCAGCCGGACACCGCGCCTGCCAGCAGGAGGAACAGCAGGAAAAGTCGCATACCGCCCAGAGTGGGTGGTGCACGCATCCGGCCCGCCGTACACGTGTGTTGGGTGGCGCTCAGGTTTGTATCGGCCCGGCATCACCGGCAGCCAAGGGGGCCGCCGGTGATCAACCTCGGTACTTGGCGCCCCACCAGGTCGCCTCGCGCAGCCCGCCGAGCTCCACGGCCCGCCCGGCGATCAGCCGCGCCGTCCGGCGCCGTTCACCAGGGAGTCGTCCAGCAGGCGGCCGTACTCGCGGGCCGCGGCCCCCTTGGGCACGAACGCGGCCGGATCCTTCGCCCGCGTGGGGCCGGAGCGGTCGGCCAGGACGACGTTCGTGGAGACGGGCGTGGCTCACCCGCCCTCGTCGGCCGTGCGCGGCTGCGGAATCCGGGCGCTGGCCTGCCCGCCGGGCTCCTGTGGCGGCTCGGCGGCGGGCTCCTCGGGCTCGTCGTCGTCCGGATCGGGCACGGCCACGTGCTCCTGGACCCGCTCCCCGTGCCAGGCCCGCCGCTCCGGCCCCGCGTCCTCGCCCGGGGCGGTGCCGAACATCTCGGGCTCGGGACCCTCCGCGTCCTGGCCCATGCCGAACACGTGGAGCATCGGGTCGTTCTCGTTGTAGGGCAGCAGCTCGTTCCGCAGCATCTCGCCCACCAGGTCGTACCTCGGCAGGTCGTAGGCCTTGACCATCTTGCGCAGCAGGTCCTCCACGCTCACCGCGAAGTCGTAGTGCCCCGCGCCGCGCAGCTGCTTGATGACGTCCTGGTAGAAGCCCGCGGCGAACGTGACGTCGCGCCTGCGCCGCCAGTGCATGCTGGCCACCGTCTCGGTCACCTGCCGTCCGTGCTCTGCCAGCCGGATCGCGAACGGCAGCCGCCAATCGTGCGTGAGCTTGCCCGGATCGGCGCCCAGGAACACCAGCCACTCGTCGCGCAGCTTGGTCAGGGTGCCGATGGCCTGCGTGGAGTCGTGGGCGTGCGCCGCCCAGGACAGGCTCGCCCGCCACTCCTTCTCCTGGTAGGCGCGCACCGGCTCGGCCACGTCGATCTCGACCCAGGCGGTGCAGGTCGCGCTCATGTCCGCGCGCGTGGTGGTGCCGAGCAGCACGGGCCCGTCGTCGGTGAGCGTCTTGTTGGCCGCGTCCTCGGCGTCCTTGGCCGCGTAGGGCGGGAACTCCCGCACCGCGGCGCGTACCATCCGCCGGATGGCCTGCTCGTCCAGGCGCCGCCGCTCGCCGACGAAGTCCTCCATCTTGCCGCGGTCGGGTCCGCCGCGGGCGCACCAGCAGCACCGCACGGTCACGGTGAAGGAGAAGGCGTCGTCGCGGGCGGGGGTGGTGAAGGTGAAGCCGCCGATCACGTTCACCGGCGGGACCTCGGGGGTGAGCCGGCGGAACCAGCTCAGCAGGCGCCGGCCCAGACCCGGCCGCGAGGGCCGGGGTATTGCAGTGGTTGCCGTCATATGACGTCCTCAAGTGTCAGATATAGGGGAATGCCTGGAACGCGGCGCCCCCACGGCGCCGCTTCCACTGCTCGATCTGGTGGTAGAACCGCTTGCGCTCCAGGCGGCTACGGGTGGCGAGCGGGACCACGAGCTCGCGTACCGGCTCGACCAGGGCCTCGTCGCCGTCCGCCGCCTCGACCCAGCGGCGCAGGACCTGCCACGCGCTCTCGCCCATGTCCCGGTCGGCGAGGCTGAGCTGCCACAGCGGGCGCACCCCGGCCGCGGAGACCTCGCCGGCCGCCAGCATGCGCAGCAGCGCGGGCGTACGGGGTACGGCCGTGCCCGGCGCGGGCAACCTGGCCACGCGGACCATCGCGCGCACCGCCACCTTGCGCCGGACGAACGCCGCCACCGGCTCCCTGCCGTCCCGCGGCCCGCCCGACCATCCGCGCAGCTGGTTCAGGACCTGGTGGGCCGCGCCGCCCGCGAAGATCTCGGTGACGACGCGGGCGATCCTGGACAGCCCGACCTCGGCCGCCACCCGGGCACCGTCCCCGGGGCCGGCGTCAGTGGCGGCCTCGTGCAGGAGGTCGTCGATCGCCCGCAGCGCGTCGCCGGGGAACAGGGCGCCGATCCGCGTGCCGTACGCGTCGATGAGGGCGCCGGGCGCCGGCCGCGAAGCACCCGGGTTCAGCAGGCGGCGGACCCGCTCGGCGGTGCGCTGGTCGGCGCCGGCGGCGGCCTCCAGCGCCAGGCTGAAGGCACGGTGGTGCAGCGGGCTGGGCGAGTCGCGCCAGGGGAGCAGCGTGGAGCCGGCGACGTGCTCGAAGTCGAGAACGGCGAACATCCCGACGGCCTGCGCGGCCTGGACGCGGATGGCCGGATCCTCCTGCTCGGCCTGCGCCCGCAGCCAGCCGAGGATCGTGGCCCGCAGGCCCGGCAGGTCGCGCCAGGCCACGGTCAGCACGTCCCGGCCGAGTGACTCGGGCAGCAGGATCACCCGGGGGTCGCGGCCACGCCGGGCCGCCTCCTCGTCCATGCCCTTGAATCCGCTGACGAAGACGTCCAGGTTCTCCGGCAGGGAGCGCAGGAACGGGTTCGGCGGGATCGTCTGGCCCGGCATGCTCTCCCGCAGCCGGTCCGCCGCGCGCACGACCTTCCCGACCGGCTGCCCCTGGAACACGGCGGCGGCCACCAGCGGCAGCGCCAGATACCGGGGATCGACGTCGTGGAAGCACGCGCGCAGCCGTTCCCTGCGCCGCCCCGGCAGCCGGGTCAGCACGTCCCCGGCCGAGGTGCCCGCCAGGAGCTGGATGGCCAGGTCGCCGGACAGGCGTACCGCCTCCGCGGGAAACCGCAGCGTGCCCACCTCCAGCAGGAGGGCGTCGGAGCTCAGCAGGCGGCGCGCGTTCTCCATGACCTCGGCCGCCGCGTCCTCCAGCCGTCCCCACAGGTGGTTCTCCAGCACGCTCAGCAGGTCGGGACATTCGTGCGTGACCACCTCCGCCGCCCCGTGGAGATCTTCGGCCAGGGCGGGCCCGGCGGCCAGCACGATCACCCATGACCGCCTGCCCGCCGCCCGCTTCAGCGCGTCCAGATGGGCGCGGTTGACCCGCCCGCCCAGCCCGGACGCGTCGAGCACGTAGGCCCGCTCGGGCTCCACGCGCCAGCCCGCCAGCCGGCCTGGCGCCGGATCGCCCGGCGGCTCGGGGAACAGCGCCTCGATCGTGCCCACCTCGGCGATCTCCACCGGGAACTCGTGCGCCCGCGGCACCGGGACGATCGCCGACAACACCCGCAACGCGCTGTCGCGCCGCCCCGTCGACGCCTCCCCGCACAGCACGACCGCCCGATGCCGCGCCACGCTCGCGCGCAGCCACTCGTCGGAGCCGGTGCCGACATGGAGCCGGTGGCGCAGGTCCAGGTCGTCCCGCGTCAGCCCGCCGAACCTGGGAGGCGTGACGAAGTCCTGGGTGACCTGGTAGACGGTGTGCATGTTGACCGTGTCGGCGTGGTAAGTGTGCACGTCGCGGGCGGCCCAGGACGTCGTGTGGTCGCGGCCCGCGCCGCCGGGGCCTGCGTACCAGGCCGGGCCGAACAGGTACCGCAGACCGTCGGCCCGCCGTCCGCGCTCGGTGTCGGCCTGGCGCTGTTCTTCCTCGGCGCTGGGCTCGGGTTCCTCGCGTGGCGGGGGGTCGTTCTGGTCCCGCGGGGGGTCGGGTCGCGGCTCTTCCTTCCGGTACGGCCCGCCGTACGGCATGAGCTCGGTCATGGCCGGTTCCCGAGGTTGATGGTGTCGGCATGGTAGGAGTGGATGGCGCCGTCGCCGTAAGTGTTGTTGGTGACGGTGTCCCGCCTACCAGGGGCCGCCGGCTGTTGTGGCGCGCCGGGTTCCGGCGGGTCGGCGCGGGTCACGGTGACGGGTGGCGCCGGCGTGCCGGGGAGGTCGATCGCCTCGGGCCGGTACAGGTCCGGGTCCGACTTGAGCATCCTGCGTTCCAGGTCGCGCAGGAACTCCGGAGCACTGGGCACGCCCTGCAGCACCCGATGGGCCAGTTCCCAGCGGTGGTCGCGGAAGTAGGCGTGCATGAGCAGCCACGCGGCGGCCACGTTGTTCCGGTCCTGCTCCACCACGGCCTTGAGCGGGGCGATCTGCTCGCTGTGATCCCCGCCCTTGATGCGGGCGGCGGCCAGGACCAGCCGCGCCTGCGTGACCTCCGTGCTCAGCGCCTCGCGGTACCGGCCCATCAGGCGGCCGTCCAGGCCGGTGAGCGGCTCGCCCTTCGAGCGGGCCAGCGCCTGGCTGAGCATCCGCACCGCGGGGGTGTCCTCGCCGGTGGCCAGGAGGTGGACGGCCTGCCGTACCTCCTCGCGGAACAGACGGACGTCCACGTGCTCGTCGGCGATCCGCAGCCGGTAGGACAGGCCCTCCTTACCGAGCGCCGCCGTGATCCCCGCGTCCTTGAACGCCTTGCGTACGGCGCTGGCCAGACCGTGCAGGGCGTCGGCCGGGTAACCGTCGGCGGGCCGGCCCTGCCAGACCCACTCCTTCAATCTGTCGTGGGAGAGGGGTTTGCCCCCGGCTTCCACGAGTGCCACGATCATGCGCTTGACCTGCGGGCCGCCCAGGGAGAAGCGCGAGTCTCCCCGCAGGACCTCCACCGGGCCGAGCAGGCTCAGCACCGGCGGCGGGCCTTCGCGGACCGCTATTTCCGCTGTCATTTCCCTCGTCTACCTCCTTCGAAAGGTCTCCGGAAATCCGGAGCAACGGCTTGGCGCGGCCCAGGAGAACTTCGGAGTATTCCCAGGTCACGGCCAGATGGTTGCCAGTGAAGCCTTGGACTCTGGAGTCAGGAAGAAACACCCGACACCAGGAAGGGAAGGGCTCGAGATGAGCAGGATCACGCTGGAGACGCCGGTGGAGTTCCGCGGCGCGTGCGAGGGCGGCACCTGCGTGGAGGTGGCCATGGTGCAGGTCGTGGCCGTACGCGACTCAAAGGACCCGCACGGGCCGGTGCTGCTGTTCGACGGCAAGGAGTGGGAGGAGTTCACCGGGGCGGTGAAGGCCGGCGAGTTCGACGTGCCGGGTGGGTGGGCCGCGATCGCCTGACGCGTTGAGCGGCCGTCCGGGCGACCCCCACCCGGACGGCCGCGACTCGGACCACGCCTGGCCGGGCACCCACGTCGCACGCGGCCCTCGCGCGGAACCCCCACACCCCCAGCCCACCCCCGGCCGGAGGGCACCAGGTCCGACAGCCTGCGGTCTGACAGCCTGCGGTCTGACAGCCTGCGGTCTGACAGCCTGCGGTCTGACGGTCCCTGGTCTGACAGCCTGCGGTCTGACGGTCCCTGGTCTGACAGCCTGCGGTCTGACGGTCCCTGGTCTGACGGCCTGTGGTCTGACCCCCTCCTGTCCGACCACCGCCTTCGACCCGACCGCCTCCTGCCCGGCCCTGGTTGGCCCGGCAGTGCTCCGGCTTGCCGTTCCGGGACTGGCCGACCCGGGACTGGCCGACCCGGGGCTGGTAGACCCTAGGCTGGACGATCCGGGACTGGCCGACCTGGGGCTGGTAGACCCGAGGCTGGACGACCCGGGGGTGGCCGACCTGGGGCTGGTAGACCCGAGGCTGGACGACCCGGGGGTGGGCGGCCTGGGGGTGGACGGACTGGGGGTGGACGGACTGGGGGTGGGCGGCTTTTGGGCGTGTGGCGCCGGGTCCGGTGGGCGTGGGGCGGGGGGTAAGGGTGGTGTGGGCATGGTTCAGCCTCCGGCCCGGATGGTGGTGCTGATCTCGGACAGGAAGGACCGGGCCTCGTCGTCGAAGACCGCCATCCGGCGCAGCGACGTCCACCGGTCGTGGTAGAGGCTCACGCTCTCGGTCCCCTTGACGACCAGGTTGGCGTGCACCGTCTCCACGGTCACCACCGCGCCGTCCTCCTCCTCGTCTTCGTGCTCGTCGCCGGTCGCGCCACCGTCCGCCTCGAACATGACGAACGCGTGCGCCATGCTGGTGACCGCCTCGGTGGCGAGCGGGATGAGGCCGATGGAGACGTTCTCCAGGGTGCTGAGCGACGCGATCCGGTCGAGCTGGGCCAGCAGCAGGCGCGGCGGCCCCGGCCGCCATCGCAGGGCCGCCTCGGTGATGAGGAACTCGAAGCGCTTGGCCTCGTCGTACAACGCGAGCTGCCGGTCCAGCCGGGCGGCGAGGACGGTGGCGAGCTTGTCCTCCGCGTACCCGGGCTGGAACAACGTCAGCACCCGCTTCACGTACTCGGCCGTCTGCAGCAACCCGGGCACGAGCGCCGGCTGGAACGTACGAATCACCTGCGCCCTCCGCTCCAGCTTCTGGATCTCCCCCTGCAGATGCGGCCGGTTACGCAGGGCCGCCCGCCACGTCTGCACCTCGGTGAAGGCCGCCTGGGTCAGCGAGGCGAGTACCTGCCGGGTGTCATCCGGCGCGTTCACCGCCTCGGCCCACGCCATCACCTGCGAGAACGACGGCATCGCCGCACCGGCTTCGATCCGCGAGACCTTGGACTGGCTGATCCCGATCTGCTCGGCGAGATCTCGTCCGGAGACGCCGGCCATGTCACGCAAACGCCTCAACTCTGCTCCAAGCCATTGCCGCTTGATCTGCGGATCCATACCGTCGTCCGTCACCACAGGCACGTGCCTCCCGCATCGTCCGAAACCCCCGCGCGTGTCCGATGCGCAGTGATTCGACATGATTCAATATGATGCGAGTTTGTGGGTGATTCAGTGGGTAGTCAACCACCGTACAGGTGGCAGCTCCCCAGTTAGCGGTATAAAGACCGAAATATATGTCTCATAGCGACTTAGCATGATTCACCCGCAACCCCACCCCGGGCCCCATGACCTCGCTATGCTCCCGCGCGCCCCACCACCCCCACCCCTCTCCTCAGCCCCACCCCTCATGCCCCTTGTCTCGCGCTGCTCGGTGCGGCCGGGCTCGCGCATCTCTTGGCAGGCCCGGCGCCTCGGGCCTGTCGCATCGCGCGTGGGCCTCTGTGCGCCCGTCGGGTGGCGTGGGTTAAGTGGCGTGGGTTGGGTGGAGCGCGATCGGGTGGCGTGGGTGGGGTTCTCTCGGTCTGTCGCGGCGCAGAAGGGGCCAGCCAGGGCGCGACGGGGTGGTCGCGGCGGGCGTGGCGGGGTGGAGCGGCGTCGAGTCCGTGGCGGGCCCGACGGTGGGAGGTGTCCTTTCCGGGCGTCCGCCTGCGGGGTGCGGGTCTCTGGTTGCGGGCCGGGGGTTGGTTGCGGGCCGGGAGGTGGGGATGCGGGCCGTACCGTGTCTGGTGGGGTGGGGGTGATCTGTGGGGGGCATGCGTAAATAGACGGGAATTTCGTATTTCCCGTGCGCCCACTTAAAGCCTCGGTATGATCTGGCGCCGAGATTAGAACGAGGGCTCGAAAGCGGTTATCTCAAATCCATAAATTCGGATACCCTCAAACGACGGAGCGCCGAACAGTGGGATCTCATGCTGCCAGGTCGAAGCGTAAAAGATCGCGACTGGCGTTAGGGGTGCTCGTGGCCGTCGCGCTTGTCGCCATACCGACGACGAGCGCCGTGGCGGGGGAGTCGGCCCGCCAGGCTCAGAAAACGCAGAAGGCGCAGAAAGCCGAAAAGATGCGGGCGCAGACCGCACCCGACACGCTTCAGGCGAGCCTGTGGAACAAAGGTCCGGTCACAGCCCCGCGCCGCGCCGAGCGGATGCCCCTGGAACTCGGCGTACGCTTCACCGCCGACAGAAACGGCGAGATCGCCGGCATCCGCTTCTACAAGCCGCGCGGCGAGCGCGGCCGCCACGTCGGCACCCTCTGGGACGCCAGGGGCCGCGCGCTGGCCAGGGTGCAGTTCACCGGCGAGACCCGCGAAGGATGGCAGACGGCGCTCTTCGGCACCCCCGTCCCGGTCTGGGCGGGCGCCGTCTACACCGCCTCGTACCACACCCGCCACGGCACCTACGTCGCCCAGCGCGGCGGCCTCTCGCAGCCGGTCGTCTCCGGCCCGCTGTCCGCGCCGTCCGACCGTAACGGCGTCTTCGCGTACGGCAAGCGCTCCCGCTTCCCCTCCTACGCCAACCCGGCCAAGTTCAACTACTTCACGGACGTGATCTTCAACTACCGTCCGTCATCCGGCCCCACCCCGACCGGCAGGCCGACGCCCACGCCCACGGTGACCGCGACGCCGACGACCACGCCGACCAGGCCGACGAGCACCCCCACGAAGCCGACGACCACCCCCACGGTGACCCCGACCGGCACTCCCACCAAGCCGACGACCACCCCGACGCAACCGACCAGCACCCCCACCAAACCGACGAGCACCCCCACGAAGCCGACCAGCACGCCCACCAAGCCCACGAGCACCCCCACCAAGCCCACGAGCACGCCCACGAAGCCGACCAGTACGCCCACCAAGCCCACCGACCCGCCCCCCATGACCGGCTTCCCCAACGAGGGCAACACCGGCCCCACCATCTCCACGTTCAGGAAGATCAAGGGCGGCGAGGTCAAGCAGGACGGCGAGGTCTTCGACGGGGTGGAGGTCAGTGAGGGCTTCGACATCTGGGCCGACAACGTGACGATCCGCAACTGCAGGATCATCGTCGGCGGCTACTGGGGCATCCAGCTACGCGCGGGCCACACCAACCTCACGGTCGAGAACTGCGAGATCGGCTCGAACAAGAAGACCAAGCTCGACATCGGCATCTGGAACGACGGCACCGGCGACATGACCGTTCGCCGCAACAACATCCACACCACGTCGAACGCCGCCATCATGGCCAAGTCCGGAGTCATCGAGGACAACTACATCCACGACATGTGGCAGGCGAACCCGGGTGACCACACCGACGGCATCCAGACCAACGGCAACAAGGAAAAGAACAAGCTGGTGATCCGCCACAACACGATCATCAACCCGGAGAACCAGACCTCGGCCATCATCCTGAGCCCGGTCTTCGGCCCGATCCACGACGTGGAGGTCACCGGCAACCTGCTCGCCGGCGGCGGCTACTGCATCTACGGCGGCGCCAAGCACATCGAGCACCCGTACTCGCCGTACAACGTGGTCATCAAGGACAACGTCTTCAGCCGCCAGGTCTTCAGCAAATGCGGGTACTACGGCCCGATGGCCCACTTCGACGCCAAGGCCGAGGGCAACCTGTGGAGCAACAACCGCTGGGAGGACGGCGGCCAGGCCGTAGGGGCAGGCTGACCCCTCACCCGGGCGGCGGGCCTCCACCCCCGCCGCCCACCTTCCCCGGCAGCCCCCACCCGGCTCCCCGGGGAACCCGTGCGGCAGGCGCGGCAGGTGCGGCCGCCCCTGCCGCACCGGGCGGGCGCACTCTGTCGTAGTCCCGGGAACGGACTTCCGCTCGCCCGAGGTGGCAGGCCCGGCGGGCGTCAGCCCGAGGCGCAATGGTCTTTCGCGCCAACTCGACGAAGATGCCTGGTCCGCTCTGGCGGACGAGCCTGGACAGGGTCGCGGTGCCCGGCATGGGGCCGGTGGGCCGTACGGGCGCGCACCGACGGCATGACGCGTGGTGGCGCCGTCAACGCGGCCCGGCGAGAGCTCGCGGGCCCCGGAGGCGCGCGAGCGGTCAGGGGCGCTGCCAGTTCGGGTCGCGGCCGATCAGCCCGAGCAACCGCTCCTGCGGGGAGGCGTCGGGCCCGACCTCGAACTCGGGCCCGAACACCTCCACTCCCGGCCCGAACGCCCCCGGAGTCCGGTACTGCTCGATCAGCTCAGGCGGCAGCGCGGAGACCGACTCCCAGGACTGCCGTACGTCCTCCGGGTCGATCGTGGCGTTCTGCCCCGTGGCCTTGGCCAGGTCCCAGCCGTGCAGGGGCAGGTCGGCGCTGATGACCTCGTTGACGTGCCGGGCGGCGGTGAACCGCCCGGCCGGGGTGTCGCACTCGGTCGCGGCCGCGACCGGATCGGCGAGCAGCGCCTCGACGTCCGCGCGGGCGGCGCGGAAGGCGGCGAGCGGGTTCTCCTTCACCGAGGGGGCGGGGCTGAGCGCGCGGCCGACCGGGCTCAGCATGACGGCGTGCATGTCCACGATGTGCCCCACCACGTCGCGGGCGGTCCACTGCGCGCAGGGCGACGGTGCTGACCACTGCTCCGGCTTGACGGCGGCGACCTTCGCCTCGAAGGCGTCGGCCCGGCGCCGGTAGACGTCGGCTATCTCGCTCATAACCCCTCGTTTCTATAACCTACTGGTTTTCTACCGGCTGGCGAGGGGTCAGTCAAGGCGGCGTCAGCCGAGCCAGCCCGGCACCACCAGCAGCGCCCATGCCGCAAGCGGGCCGATGACCACGACGGCGGCGCCGTAGCCGAGGAGCTTGCGGTAGAAGACGTCGCGGTCCATGCCCCGGACGTTGGCCACGAGCAGCGCGCCCGTGGTCGAGAACGGGCTGACGTCCACGATCGCCGACGACACCGACAGCGCCGCGATCATCGCGATCGGGCCGAGCGTCCCCTGCGACAGGAACGGCACCGCCAGTGGCACCAGCGCCCCCAGGATGCCGACGGTCGAGGCGAAGGCCGACACCACGCCGCCCACGTAGCAGATGAGCAGCGCGACCACGAGCGGGACGCCGATCGCGGCCACGTGCGTGCCGACCCAGTCGATGGTCCCGATCTCCTGCAGCACCCCCACGTAGGTGACCACGCCGCAGATCAGCAGCACCGTCGGCCACGCCACCCGCTCGACGGCGCCCTTGTTGGCCTTGGGCGAGGTGAGCGAGAGGATGACCGCGATGGTGACCGCGGTCAGGCCGAGGTCCAGCTTGAACGCGAGCACCCCCGCGCACAGCCCCACGATCCCGGCCAGCGTGAGCGCCTGGTGCGCGGTCAGCCGCAGGCCCGTCCCGGGCCTGGCGATCGTGGCAGTCCCGCCGCCACCAGAAACCGTGCCACCAGAAACCGTGCCACCAGAAACCGTGCCGCCGGAAACCGTGCCGCCAGGAGCCGTGCCGCCGGGAACCCCGGCGCCGGACGCCCCGCCGTGCTCCTCCGCGAGCGCCTCCTCCGCGACCTCCTCCTCGGAAGGCCCGTCGGACGCGGTACGGCGGGCCAGCGCGGGCCCGCCGAACATCAGGAACACGATGACCGCCGCCGCCGCGTTGAAGGCGAAGCTGGACAGGAACAGCACCAGGTTCGAGCTGGGCAGCCCCGCCTCCTTGGTGACCCCGTTCACGATGCCGCCCAGCACCGAGATCGGGGAGAACGCCCCGGCCTGCGTGCCGTGGGCGACCATGAGGCCGATGAGCAGGGCATGAATCTTGTACTGGGCGGCGAAGCCGTACGCGATGGGGGCGAGGATCGCGGCGACGGCGGGCGCGGGCGCGCCGACCGCGGTGAGCAGCGCGGCGATCGCGAAGATCACCAGCGGGATGGCCACGATGCGCCCGCGCACGAGATGGACGGCGGCGCGCACGAGCCAGTCGACGGTCCCGTTGTTGGTGGCGATCGCGAACAGCAGCGTCACCCCGACCAGGATCACGAACAGGCTGCCGGGGAAGGCGCCGAGGATGTCGTCGGTGCCCATCCCGGCGGCGAGCGTGCCGACGAGGAAGGCCCCGACGAGGGCCAGGGCTCCCAGATTGACCGGGAAGGCCGTGGCCACCACGAACATCAGGATGAGGGCGAGTATGGACAGAAGTTCGGCGGACATGACATGACTCCGTTCTCCCCCGAGTCAGGTCAGCAGGCGGATGAGTTCGACGGGATGGCGGGCGGTGCGGCCGGTGCCGTGCGCGATCTGCTGGCGGCAGGACACCCCTGTGGCCGCGACCAGGGTGTCCTCGGTGGTGGCGGACACGGCAGGGAACAGCCGCAGGCCGCCGATCTTCATGGACAACTCGTAGTGCTCGGCCTCGAACCCGAACGATCCGGCCATGCCACAGCAGCCGGCGTCGAGTTCGCTCACCCGCGCGCCGGGGATGCGCGCGAGCAGTTCGCGCGTGGCCGCGGTGCCGGTGACGGCCTTCTCATGGCAGTGGCCGTGGAAGAGGATCGTGCGGCCGCTGAGGGCGTCGCCGAGCGGCAGCGCGCCGTCGTCGATGGCTTCGAGCAGCAGTTCCGGTACGAGGCGGGCGCGCCCGGCCACCGCCTGGACGCGGGGGTCGCCGGGCAGGAGCGCCGCGTACTCGTCCTTGAGCGTCAGCAGGCAGGACGGCTCCAGGCCGACGATCGGGGCGTCCGAGGCCGACAAGCGTCCGACCATGGCTTCGGCCATGCTCTTCG
Source organism: Nonomuraea sp. NPDC050394 (assembly GCF_044459065.1). Lineage (NCBI taxonomy): Bacteria > Bacillati > Actinomycetota > Actinomycetes > Streptosporangiales > Streptosporangiaceae > Nonomuraea > Nonomuraea sp. NPDC050394. The sequence goes on from NZ_JBITIO010000013.1 coordinate 243,987, forward strand.
CCCGGTCGAGCAGGCCCTTGGACAGGCTCGATCGGCCGCAGCAGCCTTCGGCGGCCAGCCGTACCGTGTAGCCGGCCTTTTCCAGCAGTTCGACGGCGGCCCGGCCGATGGCGGGCTCGGTGAAGGAGGTGAAGGAGTCGGCCAGGAGGATGACCTCGCCCCGCCGGCCGGGGGCCGGGGTGCGGCGGGCGTGCCAGCGCGGCAGCGTGTCGCGCTCGAAGCGGGGCAGCGGGCGCTGCCGGGCGAGGCCCAGCGCGCCGCGCAGCGGGGCGGCCAGCAGGTTGGACAGCGGCGCGGTGGCCGAGCCGAGCCGGTTGAGCGTGCGGATCGCGCCGAACAGCCGCGAGCGCAGCGGCACGCCGTGGGTCTGGTGGTACTGGTGCAGCGCCTCGCTCTTCAGCGAGGCCATGTCCACGCCGAGCGGGCACTCCGACGTGCACGCCTTGCACTCCAGGCAGAGGTCGAGGATGCCGTGCAGCCGCTCCTCGCCGAGCGCCGCCCGGGGGTCGGGTGAGGACAGCGCCTTGACCAGGGCGTTGGCCCGGCCGCGGGTGGAGTGCTCCTCCTCGCGGGTGGCCATGTAGGAGGGGCACATGACGCCCGTGTCCTCTTTGCGGCAGGCGCCGATGTTCATGCAGCGGTCGGCGGCGGCGTGCATGCCGTCCGCGAACGCCAGCGCCGTCCGCAGAGGCGGGGGCTCGGGGCGGGAGGGGTCGCGCAGGTGCTCGGTCATCGGGGCGGCGTCCACGATCTTGCCGGGGTTCAGCAGGTTGCCGGGATCGAACAACCGCTTGACCTCCCGCATCGCCGCGTAGACGGCCGGGCCGAACAGCTTCTCGTTGAACTCCGAGCGGGCCAGGCCGTCGCCGTGCTCGCTGGAGTTCACGCCACCGTGGCGGGCGGCCAGTTCGGCGACCTCCTCGGCGACCGCCCGCATGGCCGCGATCTCGCCGGGGGCGCGCAGGTCGACGAACGGGCGTATGTGCAGGCAGCCGACGGAGCAGTGGCCGTAGAAGCCGGCCTTCATGCCGTGCCGCTCCAGGATCTTCTCGAACTCCGCCACGTACGGCACCAGCGCCTCGGGCGGCACGGCGGTGTCCTCGACGAAGGCCAGCGGGCGCCGGCTGCCGACGCTGGAGGCCATCAGCAGCCCCAGCCCGGCCTTGCGCACCTTCAGTACGGCCTCGCGCCGCTCCTTGTCGATGGCCCGGAGCGTGTGGTATCCGTGCCCGCCCGCCTTCCAGGCCCTGGCCAGCTCGTCCACCTTGGCGGCCGCGTCGTCCCCGAAGAACTCCACGAACAGCAGCGCCTCCGGATCGCCCTCCAGGATGTCGCCGAGCCGGGCGTAGTCCACCCTCTGGCGGGACAGGTCGAGGATGGCCTTGTCCATGAGCTCGACGGAGGCGGCGTCCAGGGCGAGGGCGTCGTGGGTGGCGGCGATGGCGGACAGGGTCCCGGTGAAGTGGCCTACGGCGATCGCCCGCGTCGTGGGGCGCGGCACGAGGCGCACGGTCGCCTCCGTGACGATGGCCAGCGTGCCCTCGGAGCCGACGACGAGCGGGGTGAGGTCGTCCGGTGTGACCCGGTCGAGCCGGTAGCCGCCGGAGTGCCGCCAGAAGCGCGGGTAGCCCGCCAGGTCCAGGTTCTCCAGGATCTTGTCCACGCCGGCGCGCAGCCGCCCGTCCGTGGCCAGGTCGGGCGTGGAGGCGTCGGCCAGGACCACGTTCAGGGCCCGCACGTGGTCGATCGTCGAGCCGTAGCGGATCGAGTGGCTGCCGGCGGAGTTGTTGCCGATCATGCCGCCGATCGTGGCCCGGTTGCTCGTCGAGGTGTCGGGACCGAACATCATCCCGTGCTTGGCCGCGGCCCGGTTGAGCTGGTCCTGGACCACGCCGGGCTGCACCCGGGCCAGGTCGCCGTCCAGTTCCAGGACGCGGTTCATGTGCCGGGAGAAGTCCACGATCACCGCCGCGCCCACGGTCTGCCCGGCCAGGCTCGTGCCCGCGCCTCTGGGCAGCACCGGCACCCCGAGGCCGCCGCAGGCCGTGACCAGCGCGCGTACGTCGTCGGTGTGCTTGGGGTAGGCGACGGCCAGAGGCTCGATGGCGTACATGCTGGCGTCGGAGGAGTACAGGTGGCGGGTGTAGTCGTCGTCCCTGACCTCGCCTGCCAGCAGCGGCCCGAGCGTCCGCGCGAGGCTCACGCCCCGCCCTCCAGGTAGGCCAGGGCCTGCTGGACGCCGCCGTCCTTGATCGGCACCCCGGCCGCCCGCAGTCCCATCTCGACGCCGCTCAGCGTGCCGGCGAGCATGAGGTCGGTGAAGTGGCCGAGGTGGCCGATGCGGAAGACCCGCCCGGCGAGCCTGCCCAGGCCGGTGCCGAGCGACATGTCGAAGCGCTCCAGCACGATCCGGCGCACCTCGTCGGCGTCGAACCCGTTCGGCACCACCACCGCGGTCAGCGCGCTGGAGTACTCCCGCTCGTCGGCGCACAACACCTCGAGCCCCCATCCCCGTACGGCCCGCCGCGTCGCCTCCGCGTGCCGGTCGTGCCGGGCGAAGACCTGGGCGAGTCCTTCTTCCTCCAGCATGGACAGTGCCTCGGCCAGGCCGTACAGCAGGTTGGTGGGTGGGGTGTAGGGGAAGTAGCCGGAGTGGTTGGCCTCGATGATCGGCCGCCAGTCCCAGTAGGCGCGCGGCAGGCGGCCCTGGTGGTCCAGCGCCTTGGGGCTGACGGCGTTGAAGGCCAGGCCGGGCGGGAGCATCAGGCCCTTCTGGGAGCAGCCGACGGTGACGTCGACGCCCCACTCGTCGTGCCGGTAGTCGATGGAGCCCAGCGACGAGATCGTGTCGACCAGCAGCAGCGCCCGGTGCCCCGCGCGGTCGAGCGCCGCCCTGATCTCGGGGACCCGGCTGCGCACGCCGGTCGAGGTCTCGTTGTGCACCACCATGACGGCGGCGGTCTCGTCGGTCAGGTGCTCGGCGACCAGGTCGGGGTCCACGCCGTGCCGCCAGTCGCCGGGGACGAGGTCGACTTCCAGCCCGAGCTTGGCGGCCATGCGGCACCAGAGCATGGCGAAGTGCCCGGTCTCGAAGGCCAGCACCCGGTCGCCGGGCGACAGCGTGTTGACGAGCGCCGCCTCCCACGCGCCGGTGCCGGATGACGGGTAGACGACCACGTCGCCGCCGGTCTGGACGACCGACGCGAGGCGGGGGAGCAGGTCGAGCGTGAGCTCGGCGAACTCCGGTCCGCGATGGTCGATGGTCGGGCGGGCCATCGCCTGCAGGACGCGGTGCGGGACGTTGGTGGGGCCTGGGATCTGCAGGAAGTGCACGATACCTCCGTGCCGTGTAGCGGCACAGCGTGCCGTGGTGCGGTTCACTAACCTTAGAAGCGGGTCGTCGAAGGAGTCAATGGATGCAGAACGTCGTCAACGCTTTGCGCGCTCTCGAAGAGGTCGCCGCCCGCCAGCCCATCGGCGTGGGTGAGCTGTCGCGCGCGCTCGGACTGCCGAAGAGCACGGTGCAGCGCTCGCTGCGCACCTTGCACGAGGCCGGCTGGATCCGGCCCGCCGGCGGCGAGGTCACCCGCTGGCTGGTCACCACCAAGGCGCTGCAGGTCGGCCGGCGCGCCGAGCTGGGACTGCGCGACGTGGCGCTGCCGGTCATGGAGGAACTGCGGCAGCGCACCGGCGAGACCGTGCACCTGATGGTCCCGGAGGGCGACGCCGTCGTGCTCATCGAGCGGCTGGAGACCGACAAGCCCCTGCGCATCGTGCTTCCGCTCGGCATCCGGCTGCCGCTGCACGCCTCGGCGAACGGTAAGGCCGTACTCGCCCACCTGCCCGGGGAACTGCCTGAGCTGGAGTCCTACACCCCGGCCACCATCACCGACCCCGCCGAGCTGCGGGAGGAACTGGCCTCGATCCGCGCCCAGGGCTGGGCCGCCAACCGGGGGGAGTGGCGCTCCGACATCGCCGCCGTGGCCGCCGCCGTCCTCGGTGCCGACGGGCCGGTGGCCACCGTCAGCGTCTCCTGCCCCGCCACCCGCATGACCGGCGAGCTGCGCCCGGAGTACGGCAAGCTCGTCACCGAAGCCGCCGCCCGGATCGCCGCCGCCCTCTGACCCCCGCGTTCAGGGGGCGAGGTAGCGGGTCAGGGCGGTCTTGAGCTCGGCGACCAGCTCGTCCGGGTCCGGGGACGTGGAGAGCAGCGGCATCACCGCCTTCACCATCGCCACCGCCATCGTCCCCAGCGTGAGCGCGCGCGCCTGCGGCAGATCGGGTGAGCGCCGGCGCAGCATGGCGGCCACGTTGGCGGCGATGGCCGCGTGCAGGCGGGCCGCGGCCGAGGCCAGGCGGTCGCCGGTGGCCGAGCCGTACAACAGGGCCCAGTAGGCGGGGGCGCGGGACTTGAACGCGACGCTCTCGTCGACCAGCTGCCCGACCAGCGCCTCCAGCGGCACCTCCGGGGTGAGCGCGGCCAGCCGCCCGGCCCAGAACTCCTGCCGCTCGTCGGTGTAGCGGACGACGAGCCCGTCGAGGATCTCCTCCTTGTTGCGGAAGAACTGGTACAGCGACCCCGGCGACAGCCCCGCCCGCGCCGCGACGTGGTTGGTCGTCATGTCCGGATAGCCGATCTCGGCGATCACCAGCTCGGCGGCGTCGAGGATCTCGGCCATGCGCTTGAGCCCGCGCGCCTGCCTGCGGACGGGTCGCTCGGTCATGGGCACACCTCGTTGACAAATGCGAGCATTTACTTGTATTTCTGGCTGGGACAGCAAAACACGAGCAGTTTACCGAGTTTCGGGGAGAAGTCTCATGACCGCCGTGCCGACCCGTCCGTGCCGCGAAGGCGCCGCGAAAGCACCGCCACCACCCAGGCTCCGCAAGCTGGGATATTTCCTGGTACGGCGCCACCGCCTCGTCCTGTCCCTGGCCCTCCTCGCCTTCGTGGCCGCCGCCGCGCTGGCGGCGGGAGCGGTGCCGAGGTTGTCGCTGGCCAGGTTCGAGGCGCCCGGCTCGGAGTCGGACCGGGCCCAGGCCGAACTGGTGAACCGGTTCCAGACCGGCAGCCCCGACGTGGTCTTCCTGGTCACCGCGGTCAAGGGCGGCGTGGACGACCCGGCCGTGGCCGCCGCGGGGCGCGAGCTCACCGCCCGCGCGAAGGCCACGCCCGGCGTGGCCGAGGCCGCCTCCTACTGGACCCGCGGCAACCCCGCCACCCTGCGCAGCGGCGACGGCCGGCACGCGCTCATCGTCGTCCGCGTCCCCGGCGACGCCGACCACGTGCGCGGCACGATCCTGCCCGCTTTGGTACCGAGGATGGGTGAGGGCGTCGCCGGAGTGGCCGCGGTGCGGGCCGGGGGCGGCGAGGAGGTGTTCCGCCAGACCGTCCCGCTGGCCCGGCAGGACTTCGTCAGGGCCGAGCTGGTGATCTTCCCGCTGGTGTTCGCGCTGCTGTGGTGGTACCTGCGGCGGGCGGTCGCGGCGCTGGTGCCGATCCTGGCCGGGGTGTTCGCGATGGCGGTCGGGCTGGCGTTGCTGCGCGGCGTCCTGGTCTTCACCGACGTGTCCACGTTCGCGCTGAACCTCACGCTCGCCATGGGCCTCGGGCTCGGCATCGACTACTGCCTGTTCGTCATCGCCCGCTTCCGCGAGGAGACCAAGGCCGGGCGCGAGCGCGCCGACGCGGTGGCCGGGGCGGTGGAGCACGCCGGCCGGACGGTGATCTTCAGCGGGCTGACCGTGGCGGCGTCGCTGGCCGTGCTGTTCGCGCTGCCCTTCGGGTTCCTGCGCTCGTTCGCGTACGCGGGGATCGCGGTCGTGGTGGGCGGGGTGGCGGTGGCGGTGCTCGTGCTGCCGGCCGTGCTGGCGAGTGCCGGGGGCGCCTTCCTGCCCAGGCGGGAGCGGTCCGTGCGGGGCGAGGGGTTCTGGCACGGGCTGGCCGTGCGCGTGATGCGGCGTCCGCTTCTGTACGGCGGCGCGGCCACGGCGGCGCTGCTCGTGCTGGCCTCGCCGTTCCTGGGCCTGAACTTCGGCACCGCCGATGACCGCATCCTGCCGCCGTCCGCGCCCGCTCGGCAGACCCAGGACGTCATCCGGCAGAACTTCCCGGCCGAGGAGACCGACGCCATCCAGATCGTCGCCACAAGCACCCCGCCAGGCGGTGTTTCCGAATCAGGCGACATGTCAGAAGCAGGCGACATTTCGCGATATGCGGCTACACTCTCCCGCCTGCCCGGCGTCGCCCAGGTCGACTCCGCCGCCGGCTCCTACGCGCGGGGTGAGCGGACCGGCGACGGCGAGCCCGCCAGGTTCGGCCCCGCGGGCCGGGGCACGTGGCTGTCGGTGGTCCCGTCCGCCCAGGCATTGGCCGGAGACCCGGTCGACCTCGTGGCGGCGGTCCGCGCCACCCCCGCGCCGTTCGAGCGGCTGGTCGGCGGCTACCCGGCCGAGCTGGCCGACTACCGTGCCTCCATCGTCGAGCGCCTGCCCCTCGTCCTGGCCCTGATGCTGGGCGTCACCTTCGTCCTGCTGTTCGCCATGACCCGCAGCCTGCTCATCCCGCTGAAGGCGACCCTCCTCAACGTCCTCAGCCTCGGCGTCATGTTCGGCGCGATCGTCTGGATCTTCCAGGAGGGGAACCTGTCCGGGCCACTGGGCTTCACCGCGACCGGGACGCTGGACGCGAGCATCCCGATCCTCATGCTCTGTGTCGCCTACGGCCTGTCCATGGACTACGAGGTGTTCCTGCTGTCGCGGATCAAGGAGGAGTACGACCGCACCGGCGACACGACGCGCGCGGTCGCGGCGGGCCTGCGCAAGAGCGCCCCGCTGATCTCGGCGGCGGGCGGCATCCTGGCGGCCTCGTTCGCCGCCTACGCGACGGCGAGCGTGTCGTTCGTGCAGATGCTGGGCGTCGGCATGGCGATCGCCGTCCTGGCCGACGCCACGGTGATCAGGGCGATCCTGGTCCCGGCGGCCATGCGCCTGGCCGGACCGCTGAACTGGTGGCCCAGGAAGGGTTAGAGCGCGCGCGACCAGATCTGCTCGGTCACCGCGACGCCGTTCTCCTCGCCCTTCTCCTCCGACTCCATCGCGAACCCGGCCGCCTGGTAGATCCGCCGCGCGCTCACGAGGTCGTCGCGCGTCCACAGCATGATCCGCTTGAACCCCCGCTCCCGCGCGTGCCGCAGGCACTCCCCGACCAGCCTCTGCCCGATGCCGAGCCCCCTGGCCGACGGCTCGACCAGCAGCATCCGCAGCTGCGCCGTCTCCTCGTCCCTGCGCACGCAGAACACGCAGCCCACCCGCTGCCCGTCGACCTCGACGATCCAGCCGGCGTCGCGCTCGGGGGAGTAGGCGGCGCAGATCCCGGCCACGGTCTGCTCGAAGGCCAGCCCCCAGCCGTACTCCTCGGCGTAGAGGGCGCCGTGGCGCTGCACGACCCAGCCCAGGTCCCCGGCGCGGGGCGCTCTGATGAGGTACGGCTCCCGCCCGGCCGTCGCCGCCGGATCGCCGAGCAGGCGGCGGATCAGGGCCATGCCGCCGACCAGCCGCCGCTGGTCCTCCTCGGTCAGCCCGGCCAGCAGCGCCGCGACCTCGCCGGCCGCCTGCTCGTCGAGCCGGTCGAAGGTGGCGGCGCCGAGGGGGCTGAGCCGTACCAGCTGCTTGCGGGCGTCGTGGGGGGAGCGGCGGCGGGAGATGACGCCGTCGTTCTCGAAGCGGGCGAGCATACGGCTCAGGTAGCCCGCGTCGAGGTCGAGCAGGGCCCGCAGCTCGCCGGTCTCCAGCTCACCGGCGTGCGCGATCTCGAACAGCACCCGCACCTCGGTCAGGGAGTAAGGGGAGTCGAGCAGCCCTGCCTGCAGGACGCCGATCACCTTCGTATAGAACCGGTTGAAGGCCCTGACCTCAGAAACCCTTGCTTCCGTCAACGAACTCATTGCCCTAGTCAACCATGAAGAGGATTCTCCCGTGACGCAGCTCTACGTCGGTTCCTACGGGGACGGCATTCTCACCGCCGGTGAAGGCATCACCCCGGCCCCGTCCCCCTCCTTCCTGGCCGCGCACCCGGTGCTGCCCGTCCTGTACGCCGCGGGCGAGCTCGGCGAGGGGGTGCTGCTGTCGTACGCGACCGGCGGCGGCCTGCGCGAGACCGGACGGCGGCCGAGCGGCGGCGACAGCCCGTGCCACCTGGCCGTGCACCCGTCGGGCACGCTGCTGGCCGCGGCCAACTACGGCGACGGCGTCGCGAGCCTGCACCACCTCGACGCCGAGGGCCGCTTCACCGGCGAGCCGATCCTGCTGCCCCATCAGGGCTCCGGCCCCCACCCCGACCGCCAGCGGGGCCCGCACGCCCACCAGTGCGTCTTCCACGGCGACGTGCTCCACGTCTCCGACCTCGGCACCGACGAGATCCGCCGCTACACGCTGACCGGCGACGCGCTCGAACCGGTGCGCCTGGCGCCCGGCATGGGCCCCCGCCACCTCGTCTTCACCCCGGACGGGCGCGTCTACGTGGCCGGCGAGCTCGACGGCACCCTGCGCGCCTACGACGCCGACGGCTGGCGCGAACTGTGGCGGGCACCGGCCAGCGCCGCCGCCGGCGTCAACTTCCCCGCCCACGTCGACGCCGCCGGCGGCCGCCTCTACATACTCAACCGCGGCCCCAACACGCTCTCCGTCTTCACCGCCGACGGGGACAAGCTCGCGGAACTCCCCTCCGGCGGCGACTGGCCGCGCCACTTCGCCATCGCCGGTGACACCCTCTGGATCGCCAACCAGAACTCCGGCACCGTCGACGCCTTCACCCTGGACGGCGGCCTGCCCGCTCCCACCGGCGAGACGATCGCGGTCAAGAGTCCCGCCTGCGTGCTGCCGGTGTAGGCAAAGCCGCCCGCGCCCCCGGGCGGCGCCGGTGATCATGAGCGCTCGTGCGCATGCTCTTCCCGACCGCCGCCCCGGCCGTGGCCGCGACGCTGACCCTGGCCACGGCCCTGACCCTGGCCGCCGGCTGCACCGCCGCCACCCCCGCCCCCGTCGCCCCGCCCGCGGCGCCCGCGGCGCCGCCGGACGCCGCCGCTCCGCCGCGCGCGGTCCCGTGGCGGATCACCGGGCAGGGCGCCGAGCATGAGATCGAGGGCTACGCCGACCGCGTCAGCGTCCTGCCGGGCGAGCGGTTCGGGCTGCGCGTGTCCACGACGGCGCCGCGCTTCACCGTGCGGGCCTTCCGCATGGGCGCGCCCGTCACGCAGGTGTGGGCCTCCGGCCAGGTCTCCGGCGTACGGCAGGCCGCGCCCAGGACCGGCGCGGCCGGCATGGTCACCGCCGCCCACTGGAAGCCGTCCCTGAGCGTGCACACGGCCGGCTGGCCGGAAGGCGCCTACCTGCTGCGCCTGGACGCCTCCACCGGCGGCGAGCGGTATGTGCCGATCACCGTCAGGTCGGCCGCCACCTCCGGGCGCGTCGTGATCGTCAACGCGGTCACCACCTGGCAGGCCTACAACCGCTGGGGCGGCCGCAACCTCTACGAGGGACCCGGCGGCTTCGCCGCCCGCTCCCGGGCCGTCACCTTCGACCGCCCCTACGACACCAACGGCGCCCGCCTCTTCCTCGACCTGGAGAAGGACGCCATCGAGGTGGCCGAGCGCAGCGGCGTCCGCCTCGCCTACCTGACCTCGCTGGACCTGCGTCCCGGCGTGCTGGACGGGGCGCGGGCCGTGGTCTCGCTCGGTCACGACGAGTACTGGACGGCCGGCATGCGCGAGACCGTCACCCGCGCCCGCGACCGCGGCGTCAACCTGGCCTTCCTCGGCGCGAACGCCGTTTACTGGAAGATCGGGCTGACCGGGCGGGTGGTCGAGTGCGACAAGGAGACGCGCTGCCCGCTCTGGCGCAGCGTCGCGCCGGAGAGCTCGCTGGTGGGACAGATGTACGACTGCTTTCCCGCGGAGGCGGCTTACGTGGTGCGCAGGCCGGGCCACTGGATCTTCGAGGGCACGCGCGGGCGGCGCTTCCCCGGGATGGCGGGCGTGGAGACGGACCGGGTCTCGCGTGGCTCGCCGCGCGCGGTGGAGGTGCTGGCCGAGTCTCCGGTCGACTGCGGTGGCCGCCAGACCGTGTCCCACAGCACCTACTACGTCGCGCCCGGCGGCGCGGGGGTGTTCGCCAGCGGGACCATGCGCTGGGTGTGCGGGATGCGGGGGCGGCGCTGCGGCCACGGTGTCACCAAGGACGCCGCCGCCTTCACCCGCCGCGCCACCGCGAACATCCTGACCAGGTTCGCCAAGGGCCCCGCCGGCCGCCTATGACCCGCCGGTGATCTCGCCGAGCACGCGCAGGATCTCCCGTTCGGCCGCCTCCTTGGTGACGCCGAGGCCCTCCAGCACGATCAGCGCGGGTACCTCGGCCGCCTCGGGCAGCGACAGCGTGCCGAGCAGGATGTGCTCGGTGCCCACGTAGTTGTGCCCGAGCCGCAGGGCCTCGCGCAGGGTCAGCTCCATGATCTTCCTGCCCTGGGCGGAGAACGGGACCTGCGGGCCGGGAGCGCCGGTGCCGGGCGGCAGCGAGTTGAGCATCGCCTCCTTGACCGTGTCCAGGGGGGCGCCGAGCGCGACCATGCACCTGCCGGCCAGTGCCTCGGGCTCGTGCAGCAGCCCCAGGACGACGTGGGCGGGCTCGATGTGGTCGTGGCCGGTGCCCTTGGCCTCTTCCATCGCGCCGACGACGCAGCGGCGGGCGCGGTCGGTGTAGCGGGTGTAGGCGGAGAGGTCGTCGCTCAGGGAGCCCTCCTTGGTGACGAACCGCTTCTGGGCGGCCTGCTTGGTCACGCCCATGCTGCGGCCGATCTCGGTCCAGGAGGCGCCGGAGTGGCGGGCCCGGTCGACGAAGTGGCCGATGAGATGGTCGGCCACCTCGCCCAGGTGCTCACCCATGAACACGGCGTCCGACAACTCGCCGAGAGGGTCGCCGTCGGGGTGACGCTGCTTGATCGCGTTGATGATGTCGTCGAGACGAACGGTTCCATCCATGCGTCAACGATAGGTTGACGATCGCACGAACGTCAACTTCTGGTTGACGATTTCAGTGCTTGGTCAGGGCGACGGCGGCGCGCCAGCGGTCGTAGGCGGCGTCGTCGCGGGCGCCGGGCTCGAAGCGGCGGTCCAGACGCCAGGTCGCGCGCAACTCCTCGTCCGAGTCCCAGACGCCGGAGCCGAGACCGGCTAGGAAGGCGGCGCCCAGCGCGGTGGTCTCCTGGATCACCGGGCGCTCCACCGGTACGCCCAGCTGGTCGGCCTGCACCTGCATCAGCAGGTCGTTGCCGCTGGCGCCGCCGTCGGCCTTCAGCCCGGCGACCGGGCCGCCCATCACCTCCACCACGTCACGCACCTCGAACGCGATCGCCTCCAGCGTCGCGCGCACCAGGTGCGCGCGCGTGGTGCCGCGGGTGATGCCGGTGATGAGGCCGCGCGCCTCCGGGTTCCAGTGCGGGGCGCCGAGGCCGGTCAGCGCGGGCACGAAGACCACGCCGCCGCTGTCGGGGACCGTGCGGGCGACCGCCTCCGACTCGGGCGCCGTCCCGATCACGCCCAGGCCGTCGCGCAGCCACTGTACGGCCGCGCCGGTCACGAAGATCGAGCCCTCCAGCGCGTACGTCCGCTCGCCGGACGGCTTCTGCCACGCCACCGTCGTCAGCAGCCCGGCATCCGAGCGGACGATCTCCGGGCCGGTGTTGGTGAGGATGAACGAGCCGGTGCCGTAGGTGCACTTGACCTCGCCGGGCGCGAAACACGTCTGGCCGAACAGGGCCGCCTGCTGGTCGCCGGCCATGCCGCTGATCGGCAGGCCGAGGCCGAGGAAGGCGTCCGGGTCGGTGTGGCCGATCGGGCCGTGGTTCGGGACGATCTCCGGCAGCGCGGACTCGGGGACGCCGAACAGCTCGCACAGCTCCGGTTCCCAGGTTCCGGAGGCCAGGCCGTACAGGAGAGTGCGCGAGGCGTTGGACGGGTCGGTGACGTGGCGCGCGCCCGCGGTCAGGCGGGCGACGAGGTAGCTGTCCACGGTGCCGAGCGCGGTGCGGCCCGAGGTGACGCCCGCCCACGCGGCGGGGTCGCGCTCGGCCAGCCAGGTGAGCTTGGTGGCGGTGAAGTACGGGTCGAGGCGCAGGCCGGTCAGCTCCGACACGCGCGGCTCGTGCCCGGCCGCGCGCAGGCGCTCGCAGACCCCGGCCGTGCGGCGGTCCTGCCAGACCACGGCCCTGCGCGGCGCGGCCAGCGTCCGCCGGTCCCACAGGACGGCGGTCTCGCGCTGGTTGGTGATCCCGACGCACGACGGCGCCGTCCCCGCGCCGCGCAGGGCCGTCGCGCACGCGGCGAGCGTGGCCTGCCAGATGTCCTCCGGGTTGTGCTCGACCCAGCCCGGTTCGGGGAAGTGCTGCGGAAACTCCTCATATCCCCGGGACTCGATCCGGCCGTCCTCGGTCACGATCAGGGCGATGACTCCAGTCGTTCCCGCGTCAATGGCCAAAACAGTCACGGAACCGCCTTCCTGTTACTAATCTGGGCCGTGAATTTGGTCTAGACCACTGCCCGAGGCCACGGGCACAATGCGATTCTGGGTCGTGAACCCCATTGGGAGGAACCCGCCATGCGTATTGGAGTGCTCACCGGCGGCGGCGACTGCCCCGGTCTCAACGCTGTGATCAGGGCCGTCGTCCGCAAGGGCGTGAGTGTTTACGGTCATGAGTTCGTCGGATTCCGTGACGGCTGGCGTGGCCCCCTGGAGGGGGACACGATGCCGCTGGACATCCAGGCCGTCCGCGGCATCCTGCCGCGCGGCGGCACCATACTTGGCTCGTCCAGGACCAACCCCATCAAGATCGAGGGCGGCGTCGACCGCATCAAGGAGAACCTCGCGGCGGGCGGCGTCGACGCGCTGATCGCCATCGGCGGCGAGGACACGCTCGGCGTGGCCAAGCAGTTGTGGGATCGCGAGGTCAAGGTCGTCGGCGTGCCCAAGACGATCGACAACGACCTGTCGGGCACCGACTACACCTTCGGATTCGACACCGCGGTCAACATCGCCACTGAAGCCATCGACCGCCTCCACACCACGGCGGAATCGCACCACCGTGCGCTGATCTGCGAGGTCATGGGCCGCCACGCCGGCTGGATCGCGCTGCACGCCGGCATGGCGGGCGGCGCCAACGTCATCCTCATCCCGGAGAAGCCCTTCGACATCGACCGGGTCTGCGAGTACGTGGAGTCGCGCTTCCGCACCCGCTACTCGCCGATCATCGTCGTGGCCGAGGGCGCCCACCCGATCGAGGGCCAGATGACCCTGCAGACCGGCGAGCTCGACTCCTTCGGCCACGTACGCCTCGGCGGCATCGGCGAGATGCTGGCCAAGGAGATCGAGAAGCGCACCGGTAAGGAGGCCCGCACCACCGTGCTCGGCCACATCCAGCGCGGCGGCACCCCGACCGCGTTCGACCGGGTCCTGGCCACCAGGTTCGGCCTGCAGGCGATCGACGCCGTGCACGACGGCGCCTACGGCTCCATGGTCGCGCTGCGCGGCACCGACATCGTCAGGGTCGGTCTCGACGAGGCGACGGCCGAGCTCAAGACCGTCCCGGACGAGCGCTACGCCGAGGCCGAGGTCTTCTTCGGCTGAGCGTGCAAGCGGACCGTGATCATCCGTAAGCGGCTTGCAAGTGGCGGGCCGTACCTTTCAACGCAGCGGGGTTAGACGAACCGCTGCAACCCCTCTCAGGGTACGGCTCGCGCCGCGGAAGCATCGGCGGCCCACCGGGGCGCGAGCCGTACCCAGGACATAGCTCAACCGCGGGGCGTGCCGAAGAGATTCACCTCCGGCGCGCCTTCGTCGTCTCTGGCGGCCTTTCTGGCCTGGAAGGCGATCTCGCCGCGCAGTTCCTTCTCCGAGGGGGAGAGGATCACCAGCAGCAGCAGCCCGACGGTGACCACGCACAGGCCCACGATGAGCGGCAGCAGGAAGTCCAGGGCGCGCGAACCCGGAATGGGCCCGGCGGACGGCACCAGCTCCACGGACATCGCGAACATGCCGGTGTAGTGCATCCCGGACACCGCCGCGCCCATCATGAGCGCGGCGCCGCCGATGCGCCAGGCGCCCCGCACCCGCAGCGTGAACCAGAGCGCCACCGTGGCCGCGACGATCGCGATGAGGACCGACAGGACGACGACCAGCGGGTCGTAGTGCACGTGCCCGGACATGTTCATGGCGGCCATGCCGAGGTAGTGCATGCCGGCGACGCCGAGCCCGGTCAGGGCGCCGCCGCCCAGCAGGTACGGCGGGCGGGACCCGCCCCGGCCGACCAGGAGCAGCCCGGCGCCCACGACCGCCACCGCGAGGACCGCGGAGGCGACCGTGAGCGGGACGTCGTAGCGGATGGGCGTGCCGGTGACGGCGAAGCCCATCATGGCGATGAAGTGCATCGTCCAGATGCCCGTGCCGCCGATCGCGAGCGCCGCGCCGGCCAGCCAGAACCGGCCCTCGCGACCGCCGACGAGGCGGGCGCGGGAGGTCAGCAGGAGGCCGAGCATGGAGCCGGCGCTTGACATCACGTAGGCGAGGGCGGGTGTCAGGAACCCGAAGGAGAAGTGATCGACAGCTGACATGGGCATTCGTCCCTTGATGAGTAAAGCAAGGGGAGTATGGGGCCCAGGTCGCTGCCTGTGCAACTACCGGCGGCGCGACCTCCCCGCGGGCTGCGGCCTGGGGGCCGGTGCGGGGTAGGTGAGCTGCTGCGATGTCCGTCTGCGCAGCTCCAGCCTGGCGAGGAGTTCGGCGTCCTCGTGGAGTTCCTCCTCCGAGGGCGACAGGATGACCATGAGCAGCATGGTCAGCGTGATCAGGCTGATCACGGTCATGAGCGGCACGAGGAAGTCGAGCGCGTCGGCCCCGGGCACCGGCGCGGGCGCGTGGTGCGGGGTGACGGTCATCGCGAACATCCCCGTGTAGTGCATTCCGGCCACCGCGACGCCCATGACCAGGGCGGCGGCGGCGATCCAGATGGGCCGCCTGACCCGCAGCGTGAACCAGAGCGCCACCGTCGCGGCCACGACCGCGATCGCCACCGACAGGGCCACCGTCAGGCGGTCGTAGGAGACGTGGGCGGACATGTTCATGGCGTACATGCCGAGGTAGTGCATGCTCGCCACGCCGAGGCCGGTGAGCAGTCCGCCGCCGAGCAGCGCCAGCACCCGGCCGCCGCCGTAGGAGACGAGGAACAGGCCGGTGCCCACGACCACGATCGCGACCACCGCGGAGGCCACGGTCAGCGGGACGTCGTAGCGGATCGGGGTGCCCTCGATGTCGAAGCCCATCATGGCGATGAAGTGCATGACCCAGATGCCGGTGCCGCCGATCGATACGGCCGCGCCGAGCAACCAGCGCACCCGCGAACCCCCGCGCGAGGCGTGGGCCTGAGCGGTCAGCCGCAGTCCGAGCATTGACCCGATGCACGACATCACGTAGGCGAGGGCCGGGGTGAGCGGGCCGTGGGTGAAATGATTAACAGCGGTAGACATGTATCGATATTTCCTTGCATTAGGGATCACCGGATTCTGGCAGTGGTGTGGCCCGATTCGCATGGATACTTCGACTATCTGTCAACCGACCCTGTCGGAAACGTGAGAAAGATTCATGGGTATCGAGGGACCGTTCTGGCGCGCGATCGCCGTCTTCAGGGTCGCGTCGCTGGTCTACGCGGGTGTGCTCCTGGTTCAGCACGACGGGTACGCCCGGCCCGTCATGGGGTGGTTCGTCCTCAGCCTCATGGCGCTGTGGACCGCGGCGTCGATCTTCGCCTACTCCGTCGAGGCGCTGCGCGGCTGGCCGCTGCTGGTCATCGACATGCTGGTGACGCTGGCCTGCCTGCTGGCCTCGCCGTACGTGGAAGGGCCCTACCAATACGCCGAAGGCGTCATGCCGCTGCCCGCCACCTGGATCGCCGGACCCGTGCTCGCCTGGGCCGTCTACGGCGGACGCCGCCTGGGCGCGCTGGGCGCGGCCATCGTCGCCGCGGCCGACGTCTGGCTGCGCGTACGCACCCCCGAGGCGCCCGTCCTCATCAACGGCGCCGTCCTGCTGTTCCTGTCCGGCGTCGTGGTCGGCCACGTCGCGCGCCTGGCCAAACAGGCCGAGGAACGCATGCAGCGGGCCGCCGAGATGGAGGCCGCCCAGCGCGAGCGCGACCGCCTCTCGCGCGGCATCCACGACTCCGTGCTCCAGGTGCTCGCGCTGGTGCAGCGGCGCGGCCAGGAACTCGGCGGCGAGGCGGCCGAACTCGGGCGCCTGGCCGGCGAGCAGGAAGCCGCCCTGCGCGACCTGATCTCCCTGCGCCCCGCCCCCTCCGGCGACCTGCGCTCCCTCCTCACCAGGTACGGCTCCGCCACCGTCACCGTCTCCACCCCCGCCACCCCCATCGTCCTGCCCCCGGCCACGGCGGCCGAGGTCGCGGCGGCGGTCGGCGCGGCCCTGGACAACGTCCGCACCCACGTCGGGCCGGACGCCCGCGCCTGGGTCTTCGCCGAGCAGGAGGAGGACTGCGTCATCGTCAGCGTCAGGGACGAGGGGAACGGCATCCCCCCGGGCCGCCTGGAGGAGGCCGAGCGGGACGGCCGGATGGGCGTGGCCCAGTCGATCAAGGGCCGCATCGCCGACGCGGGCGGCACCGTCACCATCATCACCGCCCCCGGCGAGGGCACCGAGCTCGAAATCAGGATCCCGGCAGGAGGGAACACGTAATGTTGGGTAGGCCCCATGGAGACGGGAAGGAGAGTCGGGTGAGCGTCGCTCCCATCCACGACTATGGCCGCTACACCATCTATGACCTGGACGCGATGCCGGAAGAAGGCAAGCGTTACGAGCTCGCCGACGGGTGGTTGTTCGAGTTGTCCCCCAGCGCTTTGCATGACCATACGGCCGATCGTTTGAAGGACCTGTTGAAGGAGGCTGCGAAGGCGGCGGGCGCGGAGATGTACGTGGCTGGAGGGTCCAACGACGTGACCACTCCGGCGGGCGTGCGCAAGCCGGACGTGTTCGTCATGAGCAAGGACGCGGCCCGTGCCACGATCGAGAGCCACGCGAGAACCTTCTACGCCGGAGACATCCTGATCGTCGTCGAGGTGGTGTCACCTCGAAGCGGCAGTGAGCAGACGGACCGGGTGCGGAAGGTCCGGGAGTACGCGGAGGCCGGGATCCCCCAGTACTGGATTGTGGACCTTGAACCTGAGCCCAGGATCACCGTCCTTGACCGTGACGGGGACGTCTACCGGCTGGCGCGTGAGGTGAAGGCGGGTCAGATGTTCAGCGGCGACTTCCCGTTCGTCTTCTCCTTCGATCCCGGGGCTCTGGGCGAGTTCGGGTAGGGGGCTGCCGTACGCTGCGGGCATGGTGCGGGTCATGGTGGTGGACGACCACCCGATGTGGCGTGATGGGGTGGCCAGGGATCTGGCGGAGGCCGGGTACGAGGTCGTGGCGGCCGTGGGGGAGGGGCGGCAGGCGATCCGGGTGGCCGGGGCGGTGCGGCCCGAGGTCGTGGTGCTCGACCTGCAGTTGCCGGATCTGTCGGGCGCCGAGGTGGCGCAGGGGCTCAGCGGGCTGGAGAGCCCGCCCCGGGTGCTGGTGCTGTCGGCCAGCGCCGAACAGGACGACGTGCTGGCGGCGGTCAAGGCCGGGGCCTCGGGGTATCTGGTGAAGTCGGCCTCCCGGGAGGAGTTTCTCGACGCGGTACGGCGGACGGCCGAGGGTGACGCGGTGTTCACGCCGGGGCTGGCGGGGCTGGTGCTGGGGGAGTACCGCAGGCTGGCGGCCCAACCGGCGCAGGAGGAGGACGGGCCGCGGCTGACCGAGCGGGAGACCGAGGTGCTCAGGCTCGTGGCCAAGGGGCTGTCGTACCGGCAGATCGCCGACCGGCTGGTGCTGTCCCACCGGACCGTGCAGAACCATGTCCAGAACACCCTCAACAAGCTCCAGCTCCACAACCGGGTGGAGCTCGTCCGATATGCGATCGAGCGTGGTCTGGACGAGGACTAAACTCGGTAGGTCGAAAGCACTGGAATTCTCGGAGGACCCCCATGACGATCACCGCCCTGGGTGAGCCGTGCGTCCTGCTCAAGCTGGGCGAGATCGTCCTCAAGGGCAAGAACCGCGAGCTGTTCGAACGCCGCCTGATCGGCAACATTCGCAACGCGCTGCGCGAGCTCGACATCAAGGTCGACGTGCGCAAGCGGCACGGCGTGATCGCCATCTTCCTGCCCACCGGCACCACCGTCGAGCAGGCCGACGCGGTGGCCGCCCGGGTCTCCGACGTGCCCGGACTGGTGTGGATCCACCGCGCCTGGCGGGTCGCCAAGGACCCGGACACGGTCGTCAAGGCCGGCCTCGAACTGGTCCGCGACACCGAGCAGGCGGCCCGCAAGGCCACCTTCGCCGTCCGCTCGCGCCGCCGCGACAAGCGCTTCCCGCTGCGCTCCAACGAGCTCGACCGGATGGTCGGCGGCGCCATCAACGACGAGTACGGCCTGCCCGTCGACCTCAAGAACCCCGCGCTCACCCTCCACATCGAGGTCGACCGCGACGAGGTGTTCGTGTTCACCGACGGCCTGCCCGGCCAGGGCGGCCTGCCCGTCGGCTCCAGCGGCAGGGCGCTCGTGCTCATGTCCGGCGGCATCGACTCGCCCGTCGCCGCCTACCGCATGATGCGCCGCGGCCTGCACGTGGACTTCCTGCACTTCTCCGGCATCCCGTTCACGACGAGCGAGTCGATCTACAAGGCGTACGCGCTGGTGCGCAAGCTCGACCGCTTCCAGGGCGGGTCGAGGCTGTGGGTGGTCCCGTTCGGCAAGGCGCAGCAGTCCATCCGCAACTCCGGCCAGGACCGGCTGGCGGTCATCGCGCAGCGACGGCTCATGCTGAAGACCGCCGAGGAGGTGGCCCACCGCATCCGCGCCGCCGCCCTGATCACCGGCGACGCTCTCGGCCAGGTCTCCTCCCAGACCCTCGCCAACATCACCGCCCAGGACCACGCGGTCGAACTGCCGATCCTGCGGCCGCTGGTCGGCTGGGACAAGACCGAGATCATGGCGGAGGCGCGCCGGATCGGCACGCTGGCCATCTCCGAACTGCCGGACGAGGACTGCTGCTCCCTGCTGGCGCCGAAGCGGGCCGAGACCCGGGCCAAGATCGAGGACCTGAAGCAGATTGAGAAGCGCCTCGACGCCGAAGAGCTGGCCGTCCAGCTGGCCGACTCCATCCAGGAGTACACCCTGGAAGGCGTCAGCCCCACCGCCTGAACCCCGGGAACGGCCCGCCCCGCGAGACCTTCGGCCACGGAAGTACACGAACCGGTCCACGGGATCTCCGCGGGCCGGTTCCGGGCGTCTCCTGGCGGGTGCACGAGGTCGTCGCGGGTTCTTGCGATCCCCGTCAGGTGGTTCACGAAGGGCCGTGACGGTGGCGCGTCCGTCCGGCGTGAGAAGCGATCCCGCCGACCCGCCGGCGCGCGTCGGCGGGTGGGGGCGGGGGTGGCTGGGCCGTAAGGGATCAGCTGAGGTGGTGGGCCATAGAGGATCAGCGGCCTTGGGCGGGGGCGGCGGAGGCGGTGCGGCCCAGCAGCGGCGGGAAGGTGGCGAGCACGTCGGCGAGAACGTCGAGGTCGGTGTCGACCAGCGCCTGGGGGCCGTCGCAGAGGGCGGTCTCCGGCGCGGGGTGCACGTCGATGATCACGCCGTCGGCGCCCACGGCGATGGCCGCGCGGGTCAGTGGGAGCACCAGGTCGCGGCGGCCGCCCGAGTGGGACGGGTCGATGATGACCGGCAGGTGCGACAGGCGCTGCGCCACCGGCACCGCCGACACGTCCAGAGTGTTGCGCGTGGCCGTCTCGAACGTGCGGATGCCGCGCTCGCACAGCACGATGTCCAGGTTGCCGCGCTGGGCGATGTACTCGGCCGCCATCAGCCACTCCTCGATCGTGGCGTTCATGCCGCGCTTCAGCATCACCGGCCTGCCCGCCGCGCCGACCGCCTGCAGCAGCGCGAAGTTCTGCGCGTTGCGGGTGCCGACCTGCAGCATGTCGGCGTAGGAGGCGACCAGTTCGACGTCGTGGGCGTCCACGACCTCCGTGACGACCGGCAGCCCGGTCTCCTCGCGCACGTCGGCCAGGATGCGCAGGCCCGCCTCGCCGAGGCCCTGGAAGGCGTACGGGGAGGTGCGCGGCTTGTACGCCCCGCCCCGCAGCAACGTCGCCCCGGCCTTCTTGGCCATCAGCGCCGCGTCCAGCGTCTGCTGCGGCGTCTCCACCGCACAGGGCCCGGCGATCAGCGTCACGGTGTCGGGGCCGATCGCCACCCCGCCCACGTGCACGGTGGAGCGTTCCGGATGGTTCTCCCGGCTGACGAGCTTGTAGGGCGTGGACACGCGCATCACGTCCCGCACGCCGGCCATGCCGCGCAGGTTGCCCTGGTCGAGCTGGGCCACGTCGCCGACCAGTCCGACGATCGTGCGCCGTACGCCCCGGCTCACGAACGCCTCCACCCCCGCCGCCTGCACGACCGCGACGATCGCGGCGACGTCGTCCGGGGTGACCTCGGGGCCCATCACGATGACCATGGTTTTCTCCTCTGAACATGCGAAAGGCCCCGGATCCTTACGGACCCGGGGCCTTTCGCTCGTCTGTGTCTGCTAGCGCAGCGCCACATGGCGATCGGTCCTCACGGGTCCGCCGCCATACCAAAAGATGAATGCGGTGCGCATAGGCCGCAATAGTAGCGCACTCCCACCCGGCGACGAGCCGTACGCCCGGCGATGACAGGATGGCCGAATGAACGAGGAGGAGTCGCGCCTGCCCCCAGGCCAGTACGTCCCGCGCGGCCGGCCCGTCATCCACTACGGCCGGGTGCCGCAGTTCAAGCCCGACAGCTGGGACTTCCGCGTTTTCGGCGCCACCGCGTCAGGGGAGATGCACCGCTTCAGCTGGCCGGAGTTCGAGAAGCTGCCGCGCACCGGCGTGCTCGCCGACTTCCACTGCGTCACCAAGTTCTCGATCATGGGGAACGAGTGGCGCGGCGTCAGCCCGCACGAGATCCTGGCCGCCGCACCGCCCGCCGAGGGAGTGACGCACGTGATGATCTGGGCGGAGTACGGCTACAGCGCCAACGTCCGCCTCTCCGACTTCACCGCCCCGGAGACGCTGTTCGCCACCGAGCTCGACGACAAGCCCATCAGCCCCGACCGGGGCTTCCCGCTGCGCGTCGTGGTCCCCCATCTCTACGCCTGGAAGAGCGTGAAATGGGTGCGCAGCATCGAGTATCTGCTGGAGGACCGGCGCGGCTTCTGGGAGGAACGCGGCTATCACAACGTGGCGGATCCGTGGCGAGAGCAGCGCTACTCATACCAAGAGGAGCCGGGGGAGGGGCCACCGTAGCGTTTCCGCCCGAACACCCCGCGTGACGAGCTACGGTTTGCCGCATGTCGATCGCCGCCTCCGTGGCGCTCGCCTCCCTCCTGGCATTCGCGCTCGGCTACCTCGTCGCGCGCCGCCGCCCCGAGCTGCCCGAAGGCGGCTGGAAGGACGAGGCGACGTTCATGACGCTGCACATCGCCGCGCTGGCCGCGCCGTCCCTGCGGGGCGGGCTCACGAAGGAGTCCGCACGCAAGGCCGTGAGGCATCTGCGCGTACTGCTCGGCACCCACGCGCTCGCGATCACCTCCACCGACGCGGCACTCGCGTGGGACGGGCCCTGCACGGACGAGGTGCTCGACCACGCCCGCGCGGCGCTGACCTCGGGCCGCGCGGAGGTCTTCGCCGGTCAGCCGCACGGCGCGGTCGTCGTGCCGCTCACCGTCGACGACCGGGTGGTCGGCGCGCTGGCCGCCTACGACGAGGAGCTGAGCGCGGCGCTCGTGCGCACCGTCACCGAGGTCGCCCGCTGGGTCTCGGGCCAGCTGGAGCTCGCCGAGCTCGACACCTCCCGCCGCCGCGCGCTCGAAGCCGAGATGCGCGCCCTGCGCGCGCAGATCTCGCCGCACTTCGTCTACAACGCCCTCACCACCATCGCCTCCTTCGTGCGCACCGATCCCGGCCGCGCGCGCGAACTGCTGCTCGACTTCGCCGACTTCTCCCGGTACGCGCTGCGCCGCGCCCAGGACTTCACGACCCTGGCCGACGAGCTGACCTGCGTCGACCGCTACCTGCTGCTGGAGCGCGCCCGGTTCGGCGACCGGCTGCGCTTCACCGTCCAGGTGTCGCCGGAGGTGCTGCCGGTGCCGGTGCCGTTCCTGTGCCTGCAACCCCTCGTCGAAAACGCGATCAAGCACGGCGTGCGCGCCGCCGGCGGCGCGGGCGAGGTGCGCGTGGTGGTCCGCGACGCCGGCCCCGAGGCGCACATCACCGTCGAGGACGACGGCGCCGGCATGGACCCCGAGCACGCCAGGCAGGTGCTCGACGACGGCCCGTGCCGCGAGGGCGGCGGCATCGGCCTGGCCAACGTCGACGTGCGGCTGCGCCAGATCTACGGCGAGGACTACGGGCTCGCGGTCGAGACCGCGCCGGGCGCCGGCACCCGCGTACGGCTGCGCGTCCCCAAGGCTCGACCTAGCTCTTTGTAGTCAATTCTTTACTCAACGTAGGCGTGTCGCTTGTGAGCAGGGCGTTCTTGCGGCAGCGTGGACGGCATGCTACGCGTTCTGGCTGTTGACGACGAGGTGCCGGCCCTGGAAGAGCTGGCCTACCTGCTGCGCCGGGACAGCAGGGTGGAGCAGGTCCTCACCGCAGCCGACGGGGTCTCGGCGCTGCAGGACATGGTGCAGATGATCGGTGCGGGGGAACGGCTGGACGGGGTGTTCCTCGACATCCGCATGCCCGGCCTCGACGGGCTCGACCTGGCCCGGCTCATCGGCGGGTTCCCCAGCCCGCCGCGCCTGGTGTTCGTCACCGCGCACGACGACTGCGCCGTGCAGGCCTTCGAGCTGCAGGCCGTCGACTACCTGCTCAAACCGGTGCGCGCCGACCGGCTGGCCGAAGCCGTGCGCAGGCTGGAGGCGGTCTCCGCGCCCCCCGACGACTGCGGTCTCGACGACGTCATCCCCGTGGAGCTGGGCGGGCGCACCAGGTTCGTGCCGCAGCAGGCCGTCTGGTTCGCCGAGGCCAAGGGCGACTACGTGCGGCTGCACACCGTCGACGGCAGCTACCTCGTGCGCATGTCCCTGGCCGCGCTCGAACGCCGCTGGGCCGGAGTCGGCTTCATCCGCGTGCACCGCAGCACGCTCGTCTCCGCCCGCCACGTCAGCGAGCTGCGCTTCGAGGGCGGCAAGGTGATGCTCACCGTCGGCACGGAGACGCTGCCCGTCAGCCGCCGCCACACCAGGCAGGTGCGCGAGCAGCTCGTCAACCAGCATCGGGGCGCGCAGTGACCGTGCGCCGCGTGCTGGTCGAGCGGCGTCCCGCGGCGGTCGGGCGCCTGGGTCCGGTGCCGCCCGCCGACGTCTCCCGCGACATCGAGACGCGGGCGGCCATGCGCCGTCAGCTCTCGGCGGGCGCCGTCACCGCGGGGGCCGGGCTTGCCGTGCTGGTCGGGGCGCCGGTCCTGGCCGCCGGGTTCACCGACGTGCGCTGGTGGGTGGTGCTGTCGGTGGGGGTCCAGCCGGTGTGGGTGCTGCTGGCCGTACGCCATCTGCGGCATGCCGAGCAGGCCGAACGAGCGGGACCGTGACCGTCGCGGCGCTGGCCGGGATCGCCGTCGTGCTGGTCCTCGCCGTGACGGTGGGCACCGTGCGGCCGCGCCGCTACCTCAGCGTGTCGGAGTTCTACGTGGCGGCGCGGGCGGTGCGGCCGTGGCGCAACGGCGCCGCCATCGGCGCCGAGTTCACCGGCGCCGCCGTCTGCCTGGGGCTGGCCGGGCTCATCGCCACGCACGGGGCGCCGATGCTGTGGTATCCGGTGGGGGCGGCGGCGGGGTTCGTGGTCGTGCTGGCGCTGGTGGTCGCGCCCCTGCGCAGGTCAGGAACGTTCACGCTGCCCGACTTCGCCGAATGGCGGCTGGGCTCGGCGCGGCTGCGGCGCTTCACCACGTGCTGGGTGCTGGGGATCGGGATGTTGTTCCTCGTGGCCCAGTTCCAGGCGGCCGGGATCGTCACGCGGCTGCTCACCGGGCTGCCGCCCTGGGCCGGTTGGGTGGCGGTCGCCGCGACCGCCGCCTTCGTGGCGCTGGCGGGTGGCATGGGCAGCGTCACGAGCGTGCAGGCCTCGCAGTTCTGGGTGAAGCTGGTCGCCTTTCTCGGTGTGGGGCTGGCGCTGTGGTGCACATGGCATTGCGGCCAGGTGCCGGCCGAAGGGCTTTCCGGTGGGTACGGCTCTGGCGACCAGTCGTTGCCCGGCGTGCTGACGGTGTTGCTGGCCTGCGCGCTCGGGACCATGGGCCTGCCGCACGTCGTGGTCCGGGTCTACGCCGCCGCGGACGGGCGCGGGGCGCGCCGGTCGATCGTGGTGGCGCAGGTGTTACTCGGGGTGTTCGCCGTGGTGCCCCCTTTATATGGAATTCTCGCGAATGTGCATTTTCCCGGGGCGGGGGGCGAGGAGGTCGTGCTGCTGCTGCCGTCCCGGATGCTGCCCGGCACTGTCGGGAACATGCTGACCGGGGTGTTGTCGGCGGGCGCCTTCGCGGCGTTCCTCGCGACGTCGTGCGGGGTGCTCGGGGCCGTGTCGGGGGCGGTGTCGGCCTGTGTGGCGCGGCCCGGGGTGCGCTCGTTCCGTACCTCGCTGGCCGGGGTGACCGTGGCCGCCCTGGTGCTGACCGCGACGAGCGTTCCCGTCGGGTCGGTGGAGCTGGTGCTCGCCGCCTTCAGCCTGTCGGCGGCCACGTTCTGCCCGCTGCTGGTGCTGGGCATCTGGTGGCGGCGCCTGACCGCGGCGGGCGCCGCCTCGGGGTTCGCGACGGGCGGGGGCTTGACAGCGGTGCTTGTGGGGCTGGAATGGGTGGGCGTGAAGCCCTTCGTCCCGCCGGCCGCCGGCGTGCCGCTGGCTTTCGCCGTGATGGTCATGATTTCCCTGCTCACGCCCGGTCGGATCCCGGCCGGGGTGGCGGCGATGATGGCGCGGATGCACCTTCCCGAGCCGGCCGCGGGCCCCTTGATCGACCGTTCGTCGCGCGGGGGCGACCGCTCAGCCTCTTGACACGCTCCGTATATCGATGACTACAGACCGTTCAACGAGCTGTCCGTAAACGGGGTTTCGCCCACAAGATCGCAACCGTAGTGTTGCCCGCATCGAAGCCGCACCGCCGCATCGGGGGGGACGAGCCGCAAGGCTCACACAGGCCTGATGTGGCGGTTTCACCGGTGACCACGAGGTCACCACGGCGGTCGGGCCCTCGACCGGGGGGTGGGGCCCGCCGGCCGGAATGTGGAGGGGCGCCCGCTGAGCCGCGGAAATCGGACCGCGATCCGGCCTGACGGGGGCGGCCGGATCGCGCGAGCGGGCGCCCCCTCACATCACTCCCTCAGAACGTCGGTGAGGCGGGTGAGACTGTCCTGGCCGTGCCCGGCCGCGATGCCGCGGCGGAACGTGTCCAGCAGGGCCCGCGGGATCGTCCCGTCCACCCCCGCGGCCTCGGCCGTGCGCACCACGTGTTCCAGGCTCGCCGCCGCCATCCCCAGGTTCTCCATGTCGCCGGAGTGGTCGCCCGCGTCGATCCGCGGCGCGTAGAGCTCCACGAAGTACCGGAAGTCCATCGACTTGACCGCGTTCTCCCGGAACTGCCGCGCCGACACCCCGTACGCCCGCGCCACCGCCTGCCCGTGCAGGTAGCCCGCGAGTCCGGTCCAGAACATGTCGATGCCGATCTGGTAGTACAGGGCGGCCAGGCCGGGGTCCTCGCCCAGGTACTCGATCCCGGTCAGCGCTTCGAGGGCGGCCCGGTGGGTCTCGACGGCGCCGGCGGGGCCGCTGTAGTACGTCGAGGTGCCGGGCGTGCCGATGCCGGGGGGCGGCGTCTGCACGCCTCCGGTGATCTGCGTCCCGCCGTGCCCGGCCACCCACTCCGCCGCCTTCCGCGCCTCGGCGGGCGTGTCGGAGGTCAGATTGACCACGGTACGGCCGGCCAGCGCCCCCGGCGCCTGCTCCAGCACGGCGTAGACGGCGTCGTAGCCGGTCAGGCTCAGCACCACGAGCTCATTGGCCCCGAGCGCCGCCTCCACGCTCGGGGCCAGGCGCGCCCCACGGGCGACCAGGTCGCCGGCCTTGCGGGCGGTGCGGTTCCAGACGGTGACGTCGTAGCCCTTGTCCAGGTAGGCGGCGGCCATCGCGTGGCCCATGGGGCCGAGGCCGATGACGGTGACGGACATGCGTCCTCCCTAAAACGAACGTTCTATTTAGGAGTGGACGATAGCACGGCACTAAAATGAACGCTCTATCCAATAGAATGCGGAGTCATGAAGACCAAGGAGCGCATCGTCCGCTCGACCGCCCGCCTGATGCAGCGGCAGGGGTACGCGGCCACGGGCCTCAAGCAGATCTCCCAGGAGGCCGAGGCCACGCTCGGCTCGGTCTACCACTTCTTCCCCGGAGGCAAGACGGAGCTGGCGATCGCGGCCCTGCGGCACGGCGGCCAGGAGTTCGCCGGCATGCTGCGGGAGGCGCTGGAGCGCGAGGACGACCCGGCCGTGGCGATCGCCGCCTGCGCCGACGAACTGGCGGAGGGGCTGCGCGCCTCCCAATGGCTGGACGGGTGCCCCATCGTCATCACCGCGCTGGAGAGCACCGGCCGGGCGCCCGAGATCCAGCGGGCCGCGGAGGAGGAGTTCGCCGCCTGGCGGGAGCTGGTCGGCGGCAAGCTGCGCCGTAGCGGCTTCCCCGAGGACGTCGCCCACGAGCTCGCGCACACGGTGATCAGCACGCTGGAGGGGGCCGAGATGGCCGCGCAGGTGGCCGAGAGCGAGGAACCCCTGCGCATCGCGGGCCGCCACCTGGCCCGGCTCATCGCCTCGTACCGCTGAGAGCACGGTCCGC
This sequence comes from Nonomuraea sp. NPDC050394, assembly GCF_044459065.1. Lineage (NCBI taxonomy): Bacteria > Bacillati > Actinomycetota > Actinomycetes > Streptosporangiales > Streptosporangiaceae > Nonomuraea > Nonomuraea sp. NPDC050394. The sequence continues at coordinate 271,033 of NZ_JBITIO010000013.1, forward strand.
CACCCGGGGCTCATCGGCGGGTTCGTGGCGATGGGACCGCCCGCCGCTGGCTATCCTGTGGCACGTCGAGCCGGGTAAGGCTCCCCACCACGAGCCCACCGGGAGGCGACGACCGTGACAGCCGCCCAGCGCCGGAGCACCTGGCCGGCGACGACGGTGGCCGCGCACGTGGTCCTGGGTCTCCTGACGGTGATCGTCCTGGTGGCCGCCCGGCACTTCGGCGTGGACCTGTGGCAGATCCTCGCCGCCGCGGGCGCCGCCGTCCTGCTCCATGGGGGAGCCGTGGTGGCCCGCCGGCGGCCGTGGGCGGGGTACACGATCGGCGCGCTGGGGATGCTCGTCCTGGTGACGCTGCCCTTCCCGGGCTGGTCACCGGTCATGCTGCCCTCTGCCGCGTTCTTTCCCCTGACGTTGTGGCGGCTGACCGGCCAGGTCCCGGTCAGGTCCTCGGTACTCGCGCTGGCCGTCGCCGCGCTCGGGATCGTCCTCAACGAGCTGGTGGCGTGGTCCCGGCTGCCCACCGGCGTTCCCGGGTGGACCCGCCTGTCCGAGGGCGGGCTGCTGATGCTCGTGGTCGGCGGGGTATGGCTCGTGGCCCTTCTGGTACGCCGCAGGCACGAGGCCCGCCGGCGAGCCGAGAGCGAACGCCTGGCCGCGGCGGTCGCGGGCGAACGGGCCAGCATCCGCCGCGACCTGCACGACGTGATCGCGCACACGGTCACCGTCATGGTCGCGCGGATCGAGGCCGCGGCGGTGACCACGGCGGATCCGGCGACCCGCCGCGAGCTCGGCGACATCGCCGAGGCCGGCCGGGACGCCCACCAGGGCCTGCGGGCGATGCTCGCCACCCTGGGCCCGGTCACCGCGGCGCCGCGCGGAGAGGTCCCGATCTCGCTCGACGCCCTTCCCGACCTCGTGGCCTCGGCGGCGAGCCCGCTGCACGCGGTGACGTTCGCGGAGGCGGGCGAGCGACGGCCCTTGAGCCTGAGTGCCGAGGTCGCGGCGGTCCGTACCGTGCAGGAGGGCATCACCAACGCGCTGCGTCACCTCGAGCCCCCGGTCAAGGTGACCGTTCACCTGCGGTGGAGCCCGGCCGAGGTGATGGTGGAGGTGCGCGACGACGGCGGCAGGGCGCTTCGCGACACCGGCGGCGGCCGGGGGACCGGTCTGATGGGGATCGAGGAACGTGTGCGTACCGCGGGCGGCACCCTGTCGATCGGCGCCGGGGACGACGGATGGGTGCTGCGGGCGCGGCTCCCCACGAAGGAGGCGGTATGACGGGGATCCGGGTCATGCTCGTCGACGACCAGGAGTTGCTGCGGGCCTCGCTCCGCACGGTCCTGTCGGCCGACGAGCGCATCGAGGTCACCCACGACGTCGGGAACGGCGCCGACGCGATCGAGGTCGTCCGCCGCCACCGCCTCGACGTGGTGCTGATGGACATCCGCATGCCCCGCATGGACGGGGTCGCCGCCACCGCGGAGATCGTCAGGATCGCCCCGGAGACCCGGGTGCTCATGCTGACGACGTTCGACGACGACGAACTGGTCGTGGCCGCCATCCGGGCCGGCGCGAGCGGCTACCTGACCAAGGACGTCCGGCCCGCCGCCCTGGCCCAGGCCGTGTGCGACGTCGCCTCCGGGACGTCGGCGCTGGCCCCGGGCGTGGCCGCGACGATCCTCGATCTCGTACGGCAGGTGCCGATGCGCAGGACGACCGCCCTGGAGGGCCTCACCCCGCGCGAGGTCGAGATCTTCGGCCTGCTGGCCCGCGGCCGGTCCAACAGCGAGATCTGCGCGGAACTGGTGCTGAGCGAGAACACCGTGAAGTCCCACGTCCGGGCCGTCCTGCAGAAGCTGGACCTGCGCGACCGCGTGCACGCGGTGATCCACGCCTACGAGAACGGGCTCGTGGGCCGCAACGATCTGCCCGGCTGAGATCCCATCCTGCCGGGTGGGCCCGTCTCACCCCGTGGGGTGATGTCCGCCGGCGACGCCCGGCCTAGGTTCGACGTCGTGTACTTCCCGCGCCTGAGCCTTCCTCGTATGACCGCCCTCCTTGTCCTGGGCGGTGTGCTCGTCGCCGTGCTGCTCGGCTGGACGGCACCGGCCCACGCCGCCGGCGGGCGGCTGGTCGACGACTACCGCTCCGTCTACGGCACACCGGGCGTCGCGGCGGCCGTGGTCGACGGGTCGTCGGTCGAGACGATCGTCCGTGGCCGGGACGGGGACGGCGACGCGGTGACCGCGCGGACACGGTTCCGGATCGCGTCGATGAGCAAGTCGATGACGGCCACGGCGATCATGCTGCTGGCCGACCGTGGCCGCGTCTCCCTGGACGACCCGGTCGTCAAGCTCCTGCCCGGCTTCACGATGGCCGATCCGCGCTTCACCGGGATCACCGTGCGCCAGATCCTCAGCCACACCTCGGGGCTGTCGAACAGCACGAACAACGAGTACGTGTTCCCCCCTCCGCGCAGCCCGCAGGAGATCGTGTCCAAGCTGGCCGACAAGCGGCTGGCCGCCGATCCGGGCACCCGCTCGGAGTACCACAACACCAACTACTCGATCGCGGCGAGGATCGTCGAGGTGGTGTCGGGGAAGTCCTTCGGCTCCTTCCTGCACGCCGAGCTGTTCACGCCGCTGGGCATGACCGGCACCAGTTCGACGCTGGGGTGTTCCGATGCCGCCGAGGGGCTGCCGTCCGCGTTCGAGGTCGTGCTCGGGGTCGCCGTCGCGGCGCCGGAGATGCCGGGGATGTGCGCCGGCAACGGCGGGGTGATCTCGACCCTGGACGACATGGTCCGGTGGGTACGGTTCAACCAGGGAACCTTCGGCGCCGGCCTGCTGAGCGCCGCCTCCCTGGCCGAGCTGCACACCGTCCAGCCGAAGGCCGGCAACTACGCGCTCGGCTGGCAGTCCCGCCCCGTCTCGGCGGGCGCCCAGCCGTCGGTGATCGGCCACGGCGGAACCCTGGCGACGTGGACCGGGGACATGGTCTTCTCGCCCAGGACCGGCAAGGCCGCTCTCGTCCTCACCAACAGCGCCGGCGATCCCGGCGTGCTCTCGGCCAACCTTCTCGCCGAACGGATCGGGGCTCCGGCGACGCCGATGAGCAACCCGCTGACCGTCGTGAACGCGGTCCTGCTCGGGCTCACGCTGGTGATGGCCGCACTGCTGGTCACCGCGATCGTCCGGGCGCGCCGCTGGGCCTCGCGACGCCGCCTGGCGCGCCGGCCGTGGCTGGTCCCGCGACTCCTTCCCCTCGCCCTGGTGATCGTGGTGGGCGTGCTGCTGCCGACGCTGGTCTGGGGCGCGTTCAGCTTCCAGAACTGGATCGTCACCGTCTGGCTGCTGCCGCTGCTCGCGCTCTTCGGCCTGGTCTGCTCGGTGCTCGGGGCGGTCGCGCTCGGCCGCCGCGTCCATCGCTACCGCCGCGCCGGTCAGGTGGCCTCCGCACCGGTACGGCCGCCGGTGGCGAACACCAGAGCCTAAAGGCCGTCGTCCACGTGCCAGTGGTTCTGCCAGCGCGGGTCGATGACCTCGGTGGCCGACTGGTAGCGGATGTCGGTGGACAGGCGGACCATTCCCTCCGGGTCGGCGTTGTCCAGGGAGGCGTGGATGATGTGCGCGCCGTGCACCATCATGTCGCCGGCCCGGAAGCCGGTGACGAGCCAGCGGGCGTCGTACTCCTCGGCCAGCGCGGGCAGGTCCGCGGTGATCGAGGCGGCGGGCCGCCGCAGCGTGCCCGCGGCCTCCTCGGCCAGCACGCGGTGGTGACTGCCCTCCAGGTAGATGAGCGGCCCGCGCTCGATGGGGCAGTCACCGAGCGGAATCCACGAGGACAGCACCCTGTCGGTGCCCTCGCGCAGGTAGACCAGGTCGTAGTGGGCCTGGGTGGCGGTGCCGACACCCGTCTCGCCGGGTCCGACGTGCCGGATCAGCTTCCTGCGGTGCAGATGCACCTCCTCGGTGTCCAGCAGCCACCGATAGAAGCCGGAGATCCGGGGATGGCGGCACAACGCCTCGTACGCGGCGCCGGGGACGATGTCGCGAAACAGCACGCGGCGCATCGCCGCGCGGTCGAGGTCGCCGCCGCCGGCCCTGCCGAGCCGGGGGTCGCTGCCCGGCTCGGTGACGCCCGTCCCCTCCAGGGCCGCGAAGTAGTAGCGGCGGAACTCCAGGATCTCCGCGCGGTCGAGGAAACCCGGCAGGAACAGGTAGCCGTCGCGGGCCAGCCGGTGCCGCAACGCGGCCCGGTCGTGGCGTTCGCAGGCGCGGACGGGCTCAAGCCGCCCAAGCCGCCGCGGGCCAGGATCGAGCCGGTGGCCGTTGGAGGTCAGGACATCTGTCGATATCGGAGCGGACATGACCCCATGTTCAGGGCACGGTCGGTCGCCATGGTATGCAGTGTTTCCGGATCCATTTGCACTTTTGTCGGGGAGTTGAGTGGGGTGCCGGAGCAGATCGCCCACTATCGGACCCCGCCCGAGGGCGTACGGGCCCTCGGCCTGGCCGTCACCGGAGCCGGCACCATCCGGGGCCAGGACCGGCCCCGGACCAGGCAGGCACTGACGGGGTACGCCGGGGTCCTGGTCACCTCGGGCACCGGGCATCTCGTCCTGCACGACCGCCCAGGACGGCACCGGGTCGGGCCCGGCACCCTCTTCTGGCTCCCACCCGGAGTCCTGCACACGTACGGGCCGTCGGGCGGGACCTGGGACGAGCACTGGGTGCTGTTTGAAGGACCGGGCACCGGCGGCTACGAGCACCTCGGATACCTCGGCGGGGGAGTGGCGGCCGTGGAGGTGGCCGATCCCGCAGCGGTGGGGGCGGCGATGACCCGGCTGGTCGAACTGGCCGGACGGGCCACCTCCCTGCCCGACCATGTCGAGCTCGGCGCGGTTCTCCACGCGGTGATCCACGCCGTCGGCCCGGGACGCGGGCTCCCGGCGGATCGGGCGCCCGCCTCGCCGCTGGGCCAGCGGGCGATCGCGCTGCTCACCGCCGATCTGGAACGCCCGGTGAGGATCGGCGAGGTGGCCAGGGAACTGTCCGTTTCGCGGGACACGCTGATCGCGGCGGTCCGCGCCGTCACCGGGGACACCCCGATCGGCTACCTCACCCGGTATCGCCTGGACCGTGCGAAGGTGATGCTGGCCGACACCGACCTGCCCGTGGGCGCCATCGCCCGCAGGGTCGGATACGCCGGCCACGCCTACTTCACCCGCGTGTTCACCCAGCGGGCGGGAATGTCACCGACGGCCTTCCGCGAGCAGGCCTTCCGTGAGCAGGCCTCGCCGGAGGACGCCGGGACGGCGCACCGCCTCCGGCCCGCCTGACGGACGCCCATGCCGTACCCACACCTTGCACGGGCCGCCCCATCTGACACCCCGGCCAGGACAAGGGCCGCCGCCGCGGGATGCGGCGACGGCCCGGGAAGAGCGCTCACGCGGCGAGCACGCTCTCCTCGTAGGACCGCCGGACCGTCCGCGGCTGCGGGGCCGGGCGGGTGAGCAGGGCCTCGGCGAGGTTCGCCTTGAGCATCGCCGCGATCCGCACGACCGCCGGGAGCGTCAGCGCGAACAACAGGCCGGCCGCGGTGTTGAAGGCGACGAAGACGCCGTCGCCGTCGCCCAGGCCGAGCAGTGCCGGCAGGCCGCCGTCGAGCCCGGGGATCTTGGCCAGCGCCCAGCCGTAGATCGGGAAGGTCAGCCCGGCGATCGCGCCGGCCCACCACACGACGGTCAGGACGAACGAGGCGATCGCGAACGGCAGCGCCACGATCGCGTGCAGCAGGTCGAGGAAGGCCTGGCCGTTCGCGATCGGGGTCATCGTGCGGCGGAACCAGCCCGCGCCCGCCGGGGCGGCCGGGTACTCGGGCCGAGCCAAGGGCCGGCCGACGACGCCGGGCAGGGCGGCCCGCTCGGCGTCGGCGAACTTCCTGGCCAGGACCGCGGTCGCGGCGAGCACCGGGAGGCCGACGAAGGCCACGGCGCCGCCCAGACCTGCCGCCACGCCCGCGACGACCAGGACGAAGGCGATGACGGTGACCGGGAAGCCGGCCAGGACATAGCGGGTGTCGGTGGTGATGCGGTGCTGGAGGGTTCTCATGGCAAAGACGCTACGGATCGGGCCCGGGCGCGACGACCCTGCGTACCGGCGTCGTGGGGGTAGGGCTGTCCCTACCCTTGGCAAAGCGCATTAGATAGCTGTACTATCTAATAGAACGCTATCCATGTGGAGGGGTCATGTTTCTCACCGTCATCGTGCTCGTGGTCGCCGTGCTGGGATTCCGGCTGCTGGGGGTGCTCGGGGTGGGCAGGTTCGCGTCGTGGCCGGTCAGCGCGGCGCACGGAATGGCCGTGCTGCTGGTGGTCACCGCGAGCGCGCACTTCGTGCCCGCGGGCTCGCCGCTGCCGATGCCCGGACACGCCGACATGGTGGCGATGGTGCCGCCGTTCGTCCCGTTCCCGAGCGCCGTCGTCTACCTGACCGGTGTGCTGGAACTGCTCGGGGCCGCCGGGCTCGTGCTCGCCCGTACCCGCCGGGCGGCGGGGTTCGCGCTCGCGGTGCTGTTCGTGGCGATGTTCCCGGCCAACGTCCACGCGGCGCTTGCGGGGGTCTCGTTCGCCGGCGGCGAGGCCACGCCGCTGTGGTTCCGCACGCCCGAGCAGGTGCTGTTCATCGCGGTCGCCCTCTGGGCGACCAGGGGGGCCGAGCGCACGCTCCTGCCCGTCGCGCGCCGCCTTGTCACCGGATGAGGTACGGCGCAGCCACCCGCCCCGGCGGACAGCTCAGCCACCCGCCCCGGCGGGCAGCTCGGCCCCGGCGGACGGGTGGCCATCCGCGCCGGTGGGCGGTCAGTCGCCCGCCCCGGTGGCGAGGCGGCGTAGCACCTGCGTCCGTGCCCCGGCGTCGCGGACCTGGTCGCGGGCGGCGAGGTGGCCGGCCACCCGCTCCCGGAGCTCGACCGGCTTGTGGCTGTCGTACTTGAACTTCGCCCGCGCCTCGACGACCTCCAGCCGCAGGCCGCGGATGGCCGAGAGCATCTTGTGGTACGGCCCTTCGGTGGCCGCCACCGTGCCGTGTCCGCCGCCGGGCTGGTGGTGGGCGAGCTGGCGGCGCAGGATCTCGGCCTTGTCCTCGCGCCCGTCCAGGATCTCGGCCCGGCAGATGAGCTGGACGGCGGCGTAGTAGCTGGTCGGCACGCCGTCCACGGGGGCGCGCCAGGTGGAGGGGATGTAGGCGTAGTCGTCGGCGACGGTCAGCGTCACCCGCGGGCCGGCCTCCAGCGCCGCCCAGATCGGGTTCGGCCTGGCCAGGTGCAGGCACACCTCCCGCTCGCCGTCGAACAGGAAGTGCGAGGGGACGACCACCGGCGGCCCGCCGTCCACCCCGTTGGCCGCCAGCAGGCCGAAGTCGCGCCCGCGCAGCCACTCGTGCCACTCGTCCTCGCCGCGGGCGGCGTCCCAAGGATGGATCAGCATCTTGAAAATCCCTTTGTACTAATACAAAATAGACTTTGTGCTAGTAAGCTACACGTTTGCCGGCGGGACAGCCAGCGAGATCGCCGCCGGCATCGAGACGGCCGTCGCCGAGGGCGTCCTCGCGCCCGGCTCGGCCCTCCCGACGGTGCGCGAGCTCGCCGCCAGGACCGGCGTCAACGCCAACACCGCCGCCTCCGCCTACCGCCTGCTGCGCGAGCGCGGCGTCGTGGAGACCGCCGGCCGCCGCGGCTCGCGGATCAGGCCCCGCCCGGCCAGCACCGCCCGCGAGGACATCCGCATCCACGTCCCGCCCGGGACCCGCGATCTGTCGCGCGGAAACCCCGACCCCGCGCTGCTGCCCGACCTCACCGACGCCCTGGCCGCCGCCGCCCGCGCCCACGCCGCCGGCCCCGCCCTGTACGGCACCGCCGACCTCCCCGACCTGGTGACCCACGCCGCCGCGGCCTTCGAGGCCGACGGCGTCCTCGGCGGCGCCCGCCCGGCGGTCACCTCGGGCACGCTGGACGCGGTGGAGCGCGTGCTGACCATGCGCCTGCGACCGGGCGACGCCGTGGCCGTGGAGGACCCCGGCTGGTCGGCCGCCCTCGACCTCGTCACCGCCCTGGGCCTGCGCCCGGTCCCGGTGCCGGTCGACGACGACGGCCCGGACGCCGCCGGGCTGGAGCGCGCCCTGGCCGCGGGCGTACGGGCGGTCATCGTCACCGCCCGCGCCCAGAACCCCACCGGAGCGGCCATATCGGCCGCCCGCGCCGCCGCCCTGCGCCCCCTGCTGGCGGCGTACCCGCAGGTCCTGCTCATCGAGGACGACCACGCCGCTGGCCTGGCGAACCTGCCCATCCACACGCTGACCGGCACCACGGCCCACTGGATCCTGACCCGCTCCACCGCCAAGTCCCACGGCCCCGACCTGCGCCTGGCCGTCGTCACCGGCGACGCCCAGACCGTCGACCGCCTGCGCGGCCGCCAGCGGCTGGCCGCGGGCTGGGTCAGCCACCTCCTGCAGCGCACCGTCGCCCACCTCTGGCGGACCGGCGCCGTGTCCACCCCGCGGGTCGCGGCCTCCTACACCGCGCGCCGGCAGGCCCTCGTCGCCGCGCTGGCCGGGCACGGCATCCCCGCGCACGGCCGTAGCGGGCTCAACGTCTGGATTCCCGTCGCCGACGAGACCACCGCCATCACCGGCCTGCTCGCCCGGGGCTGGGCCGCCGCCCCCGGGGCCCGCAACCGCCTCGCCACCCCGCCGGCGATCCGCGTCACGGTGGCCTCGCTGGCGCCGGAGGAGATCCCCGCCGTGGCGGACGCCCTCGCCGCCGCCGTCCTCCCCGTCACACAGGGCCGTTACGGCTGACGCGCGGCTCAGCCGAGCAGGTCGTGAACCAGTTCGCCGCCGATCACGGTGGCCAGCACCGCGATGTCCCTGATGCTCTGCGGCGCCACCGCCAGCAGGTCGTCGGACAGGACCGCGAAGTCGGCCAGCCTGCCCCGCGACAGGGTCCCCTTGAGGTGCTCGTCGAAGACCGCGTACGCCGAGCCCGAAGTGTAGGCGCGCAGGGCCTGCTCCGTGGTCAGCGCCTCGCCGGGATTGAACGGCCGCCCGCCCGAGGTCCGCTGGTTGACCAGGTCGTGGATGCCCAGCAGCGGCGCCCCCTCGACCACGGGGCAGTCGGAACTGCCCGGCAGCACGATCCCTGCCTCCAGGAACGAACGCTGCCGGTAGCACCCGGCCGACCGCTCAGGTCCCAGGGCGGCGAGCATGCCGTCGCCGATCTCCGAGATGAACCGCCCCTGCGGCACCGGGATGACGCCGAGCGCGGCGATCCTGGCCACCTGCGCGGGACTGGTGACGGCGCAGTGCTCGATGCGGTGGCGGGCGTCGGCTCTCGGCCAGCGCGACTGGGCCTCGGCGTAGGCGTCCAGGACCACGTCCACGGCGCGGTCGCCGATGGCGTGCGCGGCCACCTGCCAGCCGGCCCGGTGGGCGCGCAGGATGAACGCGTGCAGCGCCGCGGCCTCCTCCTGCAGGAAGCCCCGGTTGCCCGGCTCACCGGCGTAGTCGCAGCACATGGCGGCGGTACGCCCGATCAGCGAGCCGTCGGAGAAGACCTTCACCGGACCCAGGCGCAGCCGCTCGTCGCCCAGCCCGGGGCCGATCCCGAGGTCGAGGCCGAAACCGTCGCCGACGTCGTGCAGGTTGGGCGAGCCCGGCATCAGGACGGCGCGCTGGAGCAGCAGCCCGCGGCGCCGCGCCTCCTGGAACGCGGCCACGTCCAGCGGGCCGTTCCCGGCCAGCCCCAGGCCGACGCCGGGCTCGGCGAAGCTGGTCAGCCCCTCCGCCGCCGCGACCCGCGAGGCCAGGCCGATGCCCTCCACGAACTCCTCCTGCGCCACCGGCCGCAGCACCCGGTGCGCCAGGTCCTGCGCCTGCTCGGTCAGCAGCCCGTCGGGCCGGCCGTCCCGGTCACGGCCGACCGAACCGCCGGGCACGTCGGGCACGTCCAGGCCGGGAAAGCCCATCAGCGCGAACGCGGCGGTGCTGGCCACGCCCATGTGGCCGGAGTTGTGCTGCAGCCAGACGGGCCGCCCGCCGGCCGCGCGGTCGAGCGCCTCGCGCTCCGGATGCGCGCCGAGCTTGTTCTGGTCGTAGCCCGCGCCGCGTACCCACGCCTCCCGCGGCAACTCGGCCGCGCGCGCGGCCACGAGCGCGTAGAGCTCGTCGAGCGTGCCGACCCGCAGGTCCAGCTCGCGCAGCCGCTGGCCGCGCATGCTGAGGTGGTGGTGGGCGTCGTTGAACCCGGGTACGGCGGGCCGCCCGCCCAGGTCGACCACCCGCTCGGCGGTGAGCCCGTCGAGTTCCTCGTCCAGCCCCGCGATGCGGCCGGCGAACACGCCGAGCCGGGAGGCCGACGGCCGGTCGGGGTCCAGCGTGGTGAACCGGCCGTTGACGTAGAGCGCGTCGAGGCGCATCACACCTCCACAGGAGTCGGGCGGGTGGCCGGGCGGCGGCTCAGGGCCAGCACGCAGGCCATGGTGAGCAGGATGACGACCAAATACTGTCCGACGACCGCCCAGATCGTCCCGGTCGAGCTGAGCAGCGCCTGGGCGATCATGGGCGTGGTGCCGCCGATCAGCGCCCCGCACAGCTGGTAGGCCAGCGAGATGCCGGTGTAGCGGACCCGGGCGGGGAAGGCCTCGGCCAGGAAGCCGGCCAGCGCGGCGTAGGAGGAGCCGCTGAAGACGACGCTGAGCGCCAGGCCGATCGTGGCCCACGCCGGCGAGCCGGTGCCGACCATCAGGAAGGTGACCGGCGTGCACACGATCAGCGCGGTGAACGCGATCAGCATGTACCTGGCCGCGCCCATCCGCTGGCCGAGGACCGCGCCGATCGGCTGGGTGACGAACTGGGTGACCGAGACGATCAGCAGCACGTTGAGCATGGTGCTCTTGGTGATGCCCAGGTCGGTGGTGGCCCAGGACAGGATGAAGGTGTTGGTGAAGTAGGCCGAGGCGATGCCGACGCCGCTGGCGCCGATGCCGAGCAGGACGAGCGGCCACGACGTGCGGAAGACCTCGGCGACGGGGAGCTTCACGACCTCGCGCTTCTCGCGCATCCGCACGAACTCCGGCGACTCCTCCACCCGCAGCCGGATGACCAGGCCGACGATGACCAGGATGGCCGACATCAGGAACGGGATGCGCCAGCCGTAGGACAGGAAGGCGTCCTCCGGCATGAGGCTGACCAGGGCGAACACGCCGGTGGCCAGGATGGATCCGGCGGGGGAGCCCTGCTGGGCGAAGGCGGCGTAGAAGATGCGCTTCGGACCGGCGTGCTCGGCGGCGATGAGGACGGCGCCGCCCCACTCGCCGCCGACGGCGATGCCCTGCACGAAGCGGAGCGTGGCCAGCAGGATCGGGGCCAGGATGCCGATGGAGGCGTAGGTGGGCAGCACGCCGACCAGGGTGGTGGCGCCGCCCATGAGCAGCAGCGTCGCGACGAGCGTGCCCTTGCGACCGATGCGGTCGCCGAGGTGGCCGAAGATCACGCCGCCGAGCGGCCTGGCCAGGAAGCCCACCCAGAACGTGGCGAAGGACGCCATCACCCCCGCGGTCGGGCTGGCCTCGGGGAAGAACAACCTGCCGAAGACCAGCGCGGCGGCGGTGCCGTAGATGTAGAAGTCGTACCACTCGATGGAGGTTCCGACGAAGGACGCGATTCCGGCGCCACGGGGATTGCTCATGAGGGGGGTTCCTAGGCGAAGTGGTGGAGTTGGGCCAGCGGCACCTGGGTGGCGGGGTCCATGCTCACCTCGGCGCCGTCCACGAGGACGGGTCCGGGTTCGCGGGGCACCACCACCGACGGCGTCGCGATATTTCGGTACATGTCGGCGCGGGTCAGGCCGCGCGCGTTCTTGATCGCCGCGTACCGGAGGCCGCGGGGGAGCGCGTCCCTGGTGTCGGCGGCGTCGAGGGCGTCGTGGGCGACGAAGATCCGCGACAGCTGCGCGGGCGCGTCGCCGAGGCCGCCGAAGTAGTCGCGGTAGACGCGCGGCTGGGTCAGCCGCGTGGAGCCGGACCCGCTGCCCGACACCCCATGAGCGACAAATCCGGATTTGATGACCAGCTCCGGCTTCGCCCCGAACCACGCCGGATGCCACAGCACGATGTCGGCCAGCCGCCCCGGCAGCAGCGTGCCCACCTCGTGCGCCATCCCGTGGGCCAGCGCCGGATTGACCGTGAGCTTGGCCAGATACCGCAGAATCCGCTCATTGGCGCTCCGGCCCGCGTCGCCCGCCGTACCGCCGAGGCTGCCCGTCGCGGCGAGATCGCGGAGTTCGTGCAGGTGGGCGAGCTGCCAGGTGCGGCGTACCGTCTCGGCCACGCGGCCCATGCCCATCGAGTCGGAGTTGACGATGCTGATCGCGCCCAGGTCGTGCAGGACGTTCTCGGCCGCGATGCCGTGCGCGCGCACCCGGCTCCTGGTCACCTCGACGTCGCTGCCGATGTGGTGGTTCTGCCGGTGCACGGTCATCGTCATCGGGAACAGCTCGCCGACCGTGTTCGTCGTGTACGGAATCGTCGGCGTCGTCGAGGACGGCAGCACGTGCGGCTCGCTGAGGATCTCCAGCAGGTCGGGATGCCCGCCACCCCCCTCCACGTGGTACGCGTGCACCGTCCGCCCGCGCGTCGCCGAGATCGTGTCGGCCAGGTACCCCGACTCGTTCATCGAGTCGGAGTGCAGCGCCACCGGCAGGTCGGCTTCCTCGGCCACTCCGAGACAGGTGTCGATGATGCGCGGCGTCGCCCCGAAGTCCTCGTGGATCTTGAAGCCTCCGGCGCCCGCCAGCACCGCCTCCTCCAGAAGCTGCCGTGAGCTGGAGGAGCCTCTGGCCAGGAAGGCGACGTTCAGCGCTGTCCCGCGCCAGGCGGACATGAGCATGTGCAGGTTGCGCGCCGGGTTCACGCCGACGTCCCACACCCCGCCGAGCCCCATGCCGACCACGGTCGTGACGCCGGAGGCCAGCGCCGCCGGGGCGATCTGGGGAGAGGACAGGTGCACGTGCGAGTCCACGATGCCCGGCGTCGCGATCAGGCCCTCGCCCGGCACGATCGCGGTGTGCGAGTCGATGATCGCGCCCCGGAACGGCACGACCCGACCGTCCTTGACCCCGATGTGCGTCTTGCGCACCCCGAGCACCGGGTCGATCAGCACCACCCCGGCCACGATCAGGTCCAGCGCCGACTCCCGGTCGCCGCGCGGGCGGGCCAGCAGGCCGTCGCGCAGCGTCTTGCCGCAGCCGCCGAGCAGTTCGTCGCCATGCGGGACGTCGTCGTGCTCGACCTCGGCCCACAGGCACGTGTCGCCCAGGCGGACCCGGTCGCCGGTGGTGGGGCCGTAGATCGCGTTGTAGGTCTCGCGGTCGATTCCGGGTGTGGTCATGACTCGATCACCTCCACGTCGACGCTCTCGCCGGGGCGGAACGCGGTAGCCGTACCGGCCGGGATGTCCAGGCGCAGGCCGGATGGGTCGCGGTCGAAGGCCAGCGCCGCGTTGACCTCCCCGAGCGGGAAGTGCGACGAGACGAAGACCGTGCGCGCGCCCTCGTTGGTCACCCGCAGCCTGGCGCGCGGGCGGCCGGGGTTGATCGCGACGGGCTCGGCGGCGGTACGCACCGCGCCGGGGCCGCCCTCGCGGGCCGGGCCGATGGGGGCGTCGACGGCGACCAGCGCGGTGCCGTTCGGGAACAGCGCCTCCACCTGGACGTGCGTGACGAGCGCGGCGACGCCGTCCATGACCTCGCCCTCGTCCAGTACGGCCTTCGCCCCCGCGATGACCTCCTCCAGGGACAGGCCGTCCCAGGCGAGCTCCAGGATCTCGTCGCAGATGAGGGCGATGGACTCCGGCGCGTTGAGCGGGCGGCCGCGGGCACGGCGGCGGCGGGCGAGTTCCGCGAGCGTGAAGATGGTGAGCCGCTCCTGCTCACGAGGCGTCAGATGCACGTGCTTCCTCCCTTGCGGCCACCGTAAGCCCAGGTCACGGAGGTGGCCAACGGCGATACGGCGCGTAAACAGCGCGTTAGATTGTGCATATGACCAACGATGTCGTCTCGCGGCTCGCCACGCGATGCCTGAACGGCTACGACGACCTCATCGACGCGTGGCTGCCCGAGGTGATGGCCATCGAGCCCTACGCGCGCGGGCTCGTGCCGCCCGAGGAGGTGCGGGCGGGGGCGCGGGTGGCGTTCGCGCTGATCCTGCGCGTGCTGGCCGACGGGCGTACCCCGGAGGAGCTCGCGCCGCATTCGGAGGGGATGGGCGAGCGCCGGGCCGGGCAGGGCGTGCCCCTGGAGTCGCTGCTGGCCGCGGCGCGGCTGGACGCCAAGGTGCTGTGGCACGGCCTCATCGCCCAGGCGGAACCGGACGACCTGCCCGGCCTGCTGGTCTCGGCGAACCTGGTGTGGGAGGCGGTCGAGCAGCACAACACCGGCCTCATGACCGGCTACCAGCGGGCCGTGCTGGAGATGGGCCGCCAGCGCGAGGACCAGCGGCGCACGTGGTTCGCCCGGCTGCTGGACAACGACGGCCGCAATCCCGACGTGGTGCGCGACGCCGGGCGGGTCCTGGGCTTCGACACCTCAGCGGCCTTCGTCGCCGTCGTCACCGACGGCGGCGCGGGCCCGCTCCGGTCCGGCTCCCCGCCGTCCCCGGCGCTGGCCGGCCCCGCCGCGGGCGCCTCGCTCCGGGCGGCGCTCTCCACGCTGGGCTCGCTCGGCCTGCGCCTGCACCGCCACGACGCGCCGACCGGCGACATCCTCGTCGTCCAGCTCCCGGCCCGCGCGGGCGGGGCGGAACGTGTGGTGCTCGACGCGCTGGCGGGCGTCCCCTGTGGCCTCTCGCCCGAGGTGGCGGGCCTGGCGAGAGTCCCCCACGCCGTACGGCTGGCCGCCGCGACCGCCCGCGCCTGCGCACCGGAGGGCGGCCCGGTCCGTCTGGAGGACAGCTGGCTGGAGGTCTTCACCGCCCACAACCCCGAGCTGTCGGCCGAACTGGCCGCCCGGGTGCTCGGCCCTCTCTACACGGTGGGCGCGGCCGAGCGGGAACGGCTCCTGGAGACGGTCCGCGTGCACCTGGCCGGCGACGGGGCGATCGCCGCCACGGCCGCCGCCCTGTACTGCCACCGCAACACCGTCCAGCACCGTTTCGCCCGCTTCAAGGACCTGACCGGCCGCGACGTCCGCGCCCCCGAGGACGCCGCGGTGATCGCGCTGGCCCTGCGCGCGGCCACGTTCTGACCTACTCGGTGACCGTCCTGGCGGGGGCCGGGTCCAGGTGGTCGGCGGTGCGGCGCAGGGTGCGGGCCAGCCGGACCCTGACGCGTTCGACGTCTCGGCCGGGCTGTCGCGGGGCGTCGGGCAGCGCGGTGCGAAGGCCGTCCTCATACCCCATCGCCGTCTGGTGGGCGAGCACTTGCATGGCATCCATGTTGCCTCCTTAATCCATTAAGAGCTTAACTGATTAAGAAGTCATTCGCTAGGGTGTGTGGATGACCGAGCGAGTGACCCTGCAGACGATCGCGGACCGCGTGGGCGTCTCGCGCGCCACGGTCTCGTACGCCTTCTCCCGCCCCGACCAGCTCAGCGCCGAGTTGCGCGAGCGCATCCTGCGGGTGGCCGACGAGCTCGGGTACGCCGGCCCCAACCCGACCGCGCGATCCCTGAGACTCGGCAGGGCGGGGGCGCTGGGCCTGATCTTCACCGAGACGCTGCCCTACGCCTTCGCCGACCCGTACGCGATCGGCTTCCTCCAGGGGCTGGCGGTCGCGGCCGAGGAGGCCGCGGTCGGGCTGCTCATCCTGCAGCAGCCGCGCGGCGTCGAACGTACCGAGCTGGTGCGCGACGCCGTGGTGGACGCCTTCTGCGTGTTCTCGCTGCCCGACGGGCACGCGGCGCTCGACGCCGTGCTGGCCAGGCGGCTGCCGACGGTGATGGTGGACGAGCCGTTCGTGGAGGGCGTGCCGTTCGTGGGAATCGACGAACCGGCGGCGGCCGGATCGGCCGCGCGGCATCTGCTCGACCTCGGGCACACACGGGTCGGGCTGGCCGTCGTCGGCCTCCACCAGGACGGCCGCCACGGCTGGGCCGACGTCGAGCGGCAGGAGAGCGCGGTCTTCCAGGCCATGCGCAACCGGGTCCTCGGCTACCGCGCCGCCTTCGAGGCCGGGGGAGTCGACTGGGCGGAGGTGCCGGTCTACGAGGTGGTGGGCAACGAGCGCGAGGCGGGCCGCGAGGCCGGGCGGGCGCTGCTGGCCCGCTCACCCCGGCCCACGGCGGTGCTGTGCAACACCGACGTGCTGGCGCTCGGCGTGCTGGACGCGGCGGCGGAGGCGGGCGTCAAAGTGCCCGCGGAGCTGTCGGTGGTCGGCTTCTCCGACAGCGCCGCCGAGGAGGCGGACCTCACGTCGGTCAGGCAGCACAGCCAGCTCGCCGGCCAGACCGCGGGCCGGCTGCTCCTGTCGGGCGACCCGCGGCCCGAGCGGCTGCTGCTCCCGCACGAGCTGCACGTCAGGAACAGCACCGCCGCGCCCCCGTCCTAGAGCGGGGCGTCGCGCAGGTCCTTGAGCGCCTGGATGTCGACGCGGTACTCCGGCGGCTTGCCCGGCGTCTCGATGCAGACCGGGACCCCGGCCACGATGTCGTGCCGGAACAGCTCGCCGAAGGCGGCCAGCCCGATCTCGCCCTGGCCGATCTTCTCGTGGCGGTCCTTCTTGGAGCCGCAGACGTCCTTGGAGTCGTTGGCGTGGACCAGCTTCAACCGGCCCGGCGCGATCTTGTGCAGCGCGTCGAGGGTCTCGGTGACACCGCCCTCCTTGGCCAGGTCGTGCCCGGCGGCGAACGCGTGGCAGGTGTCGAAGCAGATGCCCGCCTTCGGGTGCCAGTCGAGCGCCGCGAGGTAGGGCTCCAGGTCCTGGACCGTCGCGCACAACATCGCGCCCTGCCCGGCCATCGGCTCCAGCAGCAGGTCGGGGCCGCCCTCGGGGATCTCCTCCAGGAGCGGCAGCAGGTGCTCGTGCAACTGCGCCATCGCGGCCTCGCGCGGCTGCGTGACCGCCGAGCCGGTGTGCACGACCACGCCCTTGGCGCCCGTCTCGACACCGCGCCGCAGCGTGTAGCGGGTCAGCTCGATGGAGTTGGCGAGTGTGTCGGGGTTGGGCGAGCCGAAGTTGACCAGGTAGGGGATGTGGATGAAGCTCTCCACTCCCGACTCGGCGAGCTTGGCGTCCTCGTCGGGCTTGCGCTCGGTCAGTGCCCACGAGCGCGGATTGGTGACGAAGACCTGCATCATCTCGGCGCCGATGTCGGCCATGAACTTCAGGCCGCCGGTGGCCAGGCCGCCCGCGACGGAGACGTGCCCGCCGATGAGTGAAGTGGGAGTCATGATGGCGTCCAGTCTATCGCCGCGCCCCCTCTGCCTCCGTCGCCATGACCTCTCTTTACCCGCCTAACCCAGCCGCAGCGCCAGGAAGAAGTCCACCCGGTCCTCCAGCCGCGACAGGTCGCGTCCGGTGAGGTCCTGGATGCGCTGGATGCGGTAGCGCAGCGTGTTGACGTGCACGTGGAGCAGCTCGGCGCACTTGGTCCACGACCCCGAGCACAGCAGGAACGCCTCCAGCGTGCGCACCAGGTCGGCCCGGTGCACCTGGTCGTAGGAGCGCAGCGGGTCCAGCAGCCGCACCCGGAACATGTGCCGCACGTCGTCGGGCACCGACGCCAGCAGCAGCACGTGCGTGGCCAGTTCGTCGTGGCCCACGACCGCGTCGGGTTCGGCCCTGCCCTCGGCCATCCGGCGCGCGTACCGGGCCTCTTCGACCGCGCCGCGCAGGCCCTCCACCTGCGCCTGGCCGCTCACTCCGACCTTGAGCCTGCTGCCGCCGAGCCCGGGTGCCAGCGCGTGTACGGCGTCGCGTACCCGGCCGGTGACGTCCTCGCCGGTCGCCGGCACGAGGGCGATCGTCTCGTCCTCGACGACGCCGATGACGGGGCGCAGGCCGTACAGGATCTCCTTGACGACCACCCGCAGCTCGCCGGGACGCAGGCTGGCGCCGGCCGCGGCGGCGACGGCGACGTACCCGGCCGCCTCGGCCAGGCCGGTCACCTGCAGGCGCGGCAGGATGTCGCTGGGCCGTCCGTCGGTCAGCACGAGACGGACCAGTTCCTGGCCGATGCGGCCCTCGGGGCTGAGCCGGTCGTCCAGCCGCATGCGCTCCAGCGCGGCGACGGCCGCCAGTTCCGCGGCCAGCGCGAGCCGTTCCTCCGGCCAGTCGTCCATGGAGCCCTCGAAGGCCACGAACCAGTCGGCCACCCGCGAGGTCGTCTGCTCGTCCACGGGGAAGATCGTGTAGCCGCCGCGTACGCACGGCAGCCGCTTGGCCGTCAGGAACGCCCTGGCCAGCATGGCCGTGTCGGCGGGCGGCTCGGCGCCGGCCACGGTACGGCCGGAGGCGGTCAGCACCCAGCCGCGCATGCCGAGGTCGCGCCCGATCATCTCCATCACGGGGTCGAGCCCGGCGCCGGAGACGAGCTGGCGGTGCCGGTCGAGCACGGCCTTGACGTCGGAGGCCCGCGCGCCCGACAGCCGGCGCACGATGTGCTCGGTCACCTCGGCGAACCCGAGCGCCTGCGGCACGTGGAACAGCGGCACCCGGTGCTTCTCGCACGCGGCCACCAGGTCGGCGGGCAGGCCGCCGGAGGCCGCCTCGCAGGCGCCCAGCCCGGAGACCCCGGCGGCGGCCAGCGCGGCCACGAACGTCTCGCTGTCGGCGGGGGAGTTGCGCCAGATGAGGCCGGTCAGGACGAGTTCGCCGCCGCTCAGGTAGCGGCCCGGGTGGAGCAGGTCGGTGGTGACGACCCAGCGCAGCGGCCGGTCGAGCTCGTCGTGCCCGACCACGGCCGACAGGCCCAGCTCCGGCATCTCCAGCAGCGCGTTGAGTCGCATGCTCGGACAGTACCCGCGGGTGCGGTCCCCAAGAACTTGGAGCATGACACGAAAAGTCCTGACCAACCCCTGGAGCAGTTCGGAGTTCTTGCGGATGGACCGGGCACGAGAGCCCTGTGTGTACTTCTGACATGCCGAACCTGCAGACCGTGTCCGGGCTGGCCGACTTCAACGCCCTCGGTCAGGCCGACGCCGAGCGCGAGCTGATGGCCTGCTGCGCCTCGCCCGCCTTCGCCAGGACCGTGGCCGCGCTCCGGCCCCACCGGGACCTGGCCCAGCTCACCGCCACCGCCGACACCGCGGTACGCGCGCTGGAGTGGCCCGAGGTGCTGGAGGCGCTCGGCGCCCACCCCAGGATCGGGGAGCGCACCGCGGAGAAGTGGTCACGTCAGGAGCAGGCCGGAGTCGGCGACGACGTGCTGGCCGAGCTCGCGCGGGGCAACCGGGACTACGAGGACAGGTTCGGCCACGTGTACCTGATCTGCGCGACCGGCCTGAGCGGCCGCCAGATGCTGGACCGCCTCAACGAGCGCCTGCTCAACGACGAGGAGGCCGAGCGCCGCGTGGTACGCGACGAACTCGCCAAGATCACCCGGCTGCGCATGGCGAAGCTGGTGGGCGTGGCATGAGCTTCTCCACCCACATCCTGAACGCCGCGACGGGCCGCCCCGCCGCGGGAGTACCCGTACGGCTGGAGCGGGACGGCGAGGTCGTGGCCGAGGGCCGCACCGACGACGACGGCCGGATCAAGGGCTGGAACCCCGGCCGGGGCGTGCACCGCGTCGTCTTCGACACCGGCGCGCTGACCTCCTTCTACCCCGAGGTGGTCATCACGTTCGCCGTCGAGGACCCGGACCAGCACTACCACGTGCCGCTCCTGCTCAGCCCGTTCGCGTACTCCACCTATCGAGGGAGCTAGATGCCTGTCATTCTCGGGCCCAACCGCTACGGAAAGGCGGAGACCAGGCTCGTCCGGGTCGTGCGAGACGGCGTTGTCCATCACATCAAGGACATCAACGTCAGCTCGTCCCTGTCCGGCGACATGGCCGATGTCCACCTGACCGGCGGCAACGCGGCCGTTCTCCCCACCGACACGCAGAAGAACACGGCCTTCGCCTTCGCCCGCAAGCACGGCGTCGACCAGATCGAGGACTTCGCCCTCCTGCTGGCCAGGCACTACGTCGGCAGCCAGCCCACGATCGGCCACGCCCGCGTGGAGATCGAGGAGTACGGCTGGCGCCGCATCCCCGTCTCCGGCGAACAGCGGCACTCCTTCGTCCGCGACGGCCAGGAGGTACGCACCTGCGTGGTCCACCACGACAGGGACGGCCGCACCACCGTCGTGTCCGGCCTGAAGGACCTCGTGGTGCTCAACTCGACCGGCTCGGAGTTCCACGGCTACATCGAGGACGAGTACACGACGCTGAAGCCCACCACCGACCGCATCCTCGCGACCGCGGTCAGCGCCCAGTGGCGGCACACCGGCGAGGACACCCCCTTCGGCACGTCCTACAACGAGGTACGGCGCCGCCTGCTCGAAGCCTTCGCCGACACCCACAGCCTCTCCCTCCAGCAGACCCTCTACGCCATGGGCAGGCGGGTGCTCGACACCCGCGGGGAAGTCTGCGAGATCAGGTTCGCGATGCCGAACAAGCACCACTTCCTCGTGGACCTGGCGCCGTTCGGGCTCGACAACGACAACGAGGTCTACTACGCGGCCGACCGGCCCTACGGGCTGATCGAGGGCGCCGTCCTGCGGGACGACGCCCCCGAGGCCGCCTTCGCCTGGGAGTGACTGACTGATGGAGTTCTTGCGTCCCACCACGTGGGCGGAGGCGCTGGCCGCCAAGGCGGACCAGCCGGAGGCCGTGCCCATCCAGGGCGGCACCGACGTGATGGTGGAGATCAACTTCGACGTGCACAGGCCGCCGGCGCTGCTCGACCTCAACCAGGTGGGCGAGCTGGCCACCTGGTCGCGGGAGGGCGACGCCTACCGGGTCGGGGCGGGCCTGCCGTACGTGAAGATCATCGAGGAGCTCGGCGGGGTGCTGCCGGGGCTCGCGCAGGCCTCGCGGACGGTCGGCTCGCCGCAGATCCGCAACCGCGGCACCGTCGGCGGCAACCTCGGGGCGGCCTCGCCCGCGGGCGACAGCCATCCGCCGCTGCTGGCGGCCGGGGCGGTCGTCGAGGTGGAGTCGCGGGCGCGGGGCGTGCGGATGATCCCCGCGCACGAGTTCTACCTGGGCGTCAAGCGCAGCGCGCTGGAGCCGGACGAGCTGATCAGGGCGGTGCGGATCGAGGCCGCGGGCGGGCCGCAGTACTTCTCCAAGGTCGGCACCCGCAACGCCATGGTCATCGCGGTCTGCTCGTTCTCGGTCGCGCTGCACCCCGGCGAGCGCCGGGTCGGTACCGGGATCGGCTCGGCCGCCCCCACCCCGCGCCGCGCCCTCGAAGCCGAGGAGTTCCTGGCCGGCGAGCTCGACTGGGACGCCCGCCTCGACTCCGCGGTGCTCAAGCGCTTCGGCGAGCTGTGCTCCCGCGCCGCCTCGCCGATCGACGACGTGCGCGGCACCGCCGACTACCGCAGGCACGCCATCGCCGTGATGGCCCGCCGCACGCTCACCTGGGCGTGGAACGACTACCGGAAAGTGAGGGCCGCCTGATGAGGGTCTCCTTCACCGTCAACGGCCGCGAAGAGTCCGTCGACGACGTGTGGGCCGGAGAGAGCCTGCTGTACGTGCTGCGCGAGCGGGTCGGGCTGCCCGGCTCCAAGAACGCCTGCGAGCAGGGCGAATGCGGCTCCTGCACCGTTTACCTGGACGGCACGCCGGTCTGCGCCTGCCTGGTCGCCGCGGGTCAGGCCGAGGGCCGCCAGGTCCGCACGGTCGAGGGCCTGGCCGACGGCGACCGCCTCGACCCCGTGCAGGAGGCGTTCGTCGAGTGCGGCGCCGTGCAGTGCGGATTCTGCACGCCCGGACTGATCGTGCAGGCGCACGACCTCATCGACAGAGTGCCCGACCCGTCCGACGCGGAGATCCGCGAGGCGCTCGCGGGCAACCTGTGCCGCTGCACGGGCTACGAGAAGATCCTCGACGCGGTACGGCTGGCCGCGTCCCGAAAGGCCGTCACCCCATGATCATCGAGAACGTCTACATCGCGCCGGTCACCGGCCCGGAGATCCCGTCCGGATACATCCGGATCGAGGGAGACCGGATCACGGAGGTCGGCTCCGGCGCCGCCGAGCCGGTCCCCGGCGAGGCCCGCGTCGACGGCACCGGCTGCCTGGCCACGCCCGGCCTGGTCAACACCCACCACCACCTCTACCAGTGGGCCTCGCAGGGCCTGGCCCAGGACGCCACCCTGTTCGAGTGGCTGGTCGCCAGCTACCAGGTGTGGGCCGCCATGGACGCCGAGGTCGTCAAGGGCGCCGCCGCCGCCGGGCTCGGCTACCTGGCGCTGTCGGGCTGCACGCTCTCCAGCGACCACCACTACGTCTTCCCGAAGGGCCGCGGCGACCTGTTCGCCGCCGAGATCGAGGCCGCCCGCGAGCTCGGCATCCGCTTCCACCCCGCCCGCGGCTCCATGGACCGCGGCCAGTCGCAGGGCGGCCTGCCGCCGGACGTGGTGGTCGAGGGCCGCGACACCGTCCTGGCCGCCACCGCCGAGGCCATCGACGCCTACCACGACCCGTCGTTCTCCTCGAAGCTGCGCGTCGCGGTCGCGCCCTGCTCGCCGTTCTCGGTCACCGCCGAGCTGATGACCGACGCCGCCGAGCTGGCCAGGGCCAAGGGCGTACGCCTGCACACGCACCTGGCCGAGACGCTCGACGAGGACGAGCACTGCGTCGAGGCGTTCGGCGTACGGCCGGTCGACTACATGGAGAAGCTCGGCTGGCTCGGCCCCGACGTGTGGTTCGCCCACACCGTGCACCTGAGCGACGCCGACATCGACAAGTTCGCCGCGACCGGCACCGGCGCCGCCCACTGCCCCTCCTCCAACGGCCGCCTCGGCGCCGGCATCGCCCGCGTCTCGGAGATGCTGCGGCGCGGGGCCAACGTGGGGCTCGGCGTCGACGGCAACGCCTCCTCCGAGCTGACCACGCTGTCCGGCGAGATGCGCCAGGCGCTGCTGTTCCAGCGCGCCGCGCACGGGCCCACCGCGCTCACCGCCCGCCAGGCGCTGGAGATGGCCACCATGGGCGGCGCGCGCAACCTCGGCCGCGCCGGCGAGCTCGGCTCGCTGGAGGCGGGCAAGCTCGCCGACATCGCGCTGTGGCGCGTCGACGGCGCCTTCGCCGGCGCCGTCGAGGACCCCGTCTGCCAGCTGGTGTTCGCCACCCGGCAGCCGCCGCTGGCCCGCCTGCTCGTCGGCGGCGAGAGCGTCGTCGAGAACGACGAGCTGAAGACCGTCGACCAGGACGCGTCGGGACGCGCGGGCGCCGAGGCGCACCGCCGCCTGATGCGGCTGGCGCGGGAACAGGGATTCTCCGTCGCCAAGGAGGTACACACGTGACCATCCCGCTGCGCGCGCCGCACGACATCGCCGCTCCCGGCATCGGGGGAGTGGGCGAGAGCACGTTGCGGCCCGACGGGACGCTCAAGGTCAAGGGCGAGTTCGCCTACACCTCCGACCTGTGGATGGACGGGATGCTCTGGGGCGCCACGCTCCGCAGCCCGCATCCGCGGGCGCGCATCGTCTCCATCGACACCGCTCCCGCGCTCGCCCACCCGGGTGTGCACGCCGTCCTCACGCACGAGGACGTCCCCGGCCGCAAGCACTACGGGGTCGACCTCACCTGGGACCAGCCGGTGCTGGCCATCGGCGAGGTACGGCACCAGGGCGAGCCGATCGCGCTCGTGGCCGCCGACCACCCGGAGACCGCCCGCCGCGCGCTCGACAAGATCGCCATCGAGTGGGAGATCCTGGAGCCGCTGACCGACGCCAGGCGCGCCGCCCTCGACCCTTCCTACCCCCAGGTCCAGGACCGGCCGAACCCGGCCAGGCACCAGCCGGTCAGGGTCGGCGACGTCGAGGCGGTGCGCGGGCAGGCCGAGGTCGTGGTCTCGGGCACGTACGAGGTCGGCATCCAGGACCAGGCCTTCCTCGGCCCCGAGTCGGGCCTGGCGGTGCCGGGAGAGGACGGCGGCGTCGAGCTGTACGTCGCCACCCAGTGGATGCACAACGACCTGAAGCAGATCGGTCCCTGCCTCGGCCTGCCCGAGGACCGCATCAGGATGACGCTGTCCGGGGTCGGCGGCGCGTTCGGCGGACGCGAGGACCTGTCCATGCAGATCCACGCCGCCATGCTCGCCCTGCACACCGGCCGGCCGATCAAGATGGTCTACAACCGGTACGAGTCGTTCTTCGGCCACGTGCACCGGCACCCCGCCCAGATGCGCTACGAGTACGGCGCGTCGAAGGACGGCAAGATCCTCTACGCCGACGTCGAGATCATCCTGGACGGCGGCGCCTACACCTCGTCCACGCTCAACGTCATCGGCAACGCCGCCTCGCTCGGCGTCGGCCCCTACGTGATCCCCAACGTCAAGATCGACGCTTATGGCGTCTACACGAACAACCCGCCCTGCGGGGCGATGCGCGGGTTCGGCGCGGTGCAGGCGTGTTTCGCCTACGAGTCGATCCTGGACAAGCTGGGTGAAGCCTGTGGGCTGGATCCGGTGACCATCAGGCAAACGAACGCCGCCGCCCAGGGGTCGGCGCTGGCCACCGGGCAGATCATCCACGCGCCGCTGCCCATGAAGGAGATGCTGGCGCAGGCGCGCGACCTGCCCATGCCCGCTCCCCTCGACAGCACCGACCTGCGCAACCTGCCGGGCGGCGCCTCCCAGACCACCCACGGGGAAGGGGTACGGCGCGGCGTCGGCTACGGCGTCGGCATCAAGAACCTCTGCTTCTCCGAGGGCTACGACGACTACTCCACCGCCAAGGTGCGGCTGGAGGTGATCGGCGGCGCCGCCACCGCCCTGGTGCACACGGCGGCCGCCGAGGTCGGGCAGGGGCTGGTGACCATCGAGGCCCAGATCGCTCGCACCGAGCTGGGAATCGAGAACGTGGTCATCCACCCGGCCGACAACCAGGTGGGCGACGCCGGGTCGTCGTCGGCGTCCAGGCAGTCGTACATGACCGGCGGTGCCGTGCAGGCGGCCTGCCGGGCCGTACGGGATCGGGTCCTGGAGCTCGTCAACGCCACCTACGACGATGTGTCGCTCGCCGGGGGGAAGGTCGTATCGGCCTCCGGGGGAGTGATCGCCGCCATCGAGGACGTGCTCGGCGACCGGGCCATCGAGGAGACCCGCGAATACCACCACCAGCCCACCACCGGCATGGACAAGGTCACGGGGCAGGGCGACACCCACGCCCAGCTCGGCCTGTGCGTGCACCGGGCCGTCGTCGACGTGGACGTGGACCTCGGCCTGGTGAAGGTGGTCGAACTGGCCGCCGTCCAGGACGTCGGCAAGATCCTCAACCGCCTCTCCCTGGAAGGCCAGATCCACGGCGGCACCGCCCAGGGCCTCGGCCTCGCCGTGATGGAGGAGATCGTGGTCAGCGACGGCAAGGTACGCAACCCGTCCTTCACCGACTACCTCATCCCCACCATCCTCGACATGCCGCCCATGCGGCTGGAAATCCTCGAGAACGCCGACCCGCGTGCCCCATACGGGCTGCGTGGCGCCGGAGAGCCACCCACGCTCTCCTCCACCCCGGCCATCGTCGCGGCCATCCGCGACGCCACCGGGCTCGCACTCCACCGAGTGCCTGTGCGTCCGGAGCACATCACGGGATGACCCACTCCGGGTGAGTTGATCAACAGGGGCAGCCCGCACCCCCCATGTCAGCGGGACAGACTCCACAACCGCACCCAGCGGCAGCGCAGCCGCAGGTCGACCACGCCCGAGGAGGGCCCCGACCATGACCCAACTCCAGACAAAACCCCCAACCGGAGCGCTGGACCGGTTCTTCGACCTGTCGGGCAGGGGGAGCACCGTCGGCAGGGAGGTGCGCGGCGGCATCACCACGTTCGTGGCCGTCGCCTACATCATCCTGCTCATCCCGATCATCCTCAGCGGCGCCAAGGACGTCACCGGAGCCGCGCTCACCATCCCGCAGCTGACCACCGCCGTCGCGCTGTCGGCCGCGCTCACCACCATCCTGATGGGCCTGGTGGGCAACGCCCCGTTCGCGCTGGCCTCCGGGCTCGGCGTGGCGCCGGTGGTGGCCTTCCAGGCGGCGCCGTTCATGACCTGGGACCAGGCCATGGGCCTGGTCGTGCTCGAAGGCGTCGTGATCGTCGTCTTCGCCCTCACCGGCATCAGGCAGCTCATCATGGACGCCATCCCCACCGGCCTGAAACACGCCATCGGGGTCGGCATCGGCATGTTCATCGCGCTCATCGGGCTCGTGGACGCCGGATTCGTCGGCAGGGGCGAAGGCACGCCCATCACCCTCGGCACCGGCGGTCACCTTCAGGGCTGGCCCGTGGTCGTCTTCTGCGCCGGGTTGCTGCTCATGCTCGGCCTGTACGTGCGCCGCGTGCCCGGAGCCATCCTCATCAGCATCGTCGCCGCGACCGCGCTGGCCATCGTCATCAACGCCGCCGTCGACGGGCTGAAGTGGGGCGTGGTCACCCCGGCCATGCCCAAGGACGTCTTCGCCACCCCCGACTTCGGGCTGCTCGGCTCCGTCGACCTGTTCGGCGGCTTCGGCCAGGCCGGGATCCTGACCGCCACCGTGGTGCTGTTCACGCTGGTGCTGTCGGGCTTCTTCGACGCGATGGGCACCATCATCGGCGTCGGCGAGGAAGCCGGGCTGTCCGATGACAAGGGGCAGATCAAGGGCATCGGCAAGATCCTCACCATCGACGGCTTCGGCGCCATCATCGGCGGCGCCACCGGAGCCTCGGCCAACACGGTCGTCGTGGAGTCGGCGGCGGGAGTCGGGGAGGGCGCTCGCACCGGCCTCGCCAGCCTCGTCACCGGCGGATTGTTCGCGGGGGCCATGTTCCTGACCCCGCTGGCCGCCGTCGTGCCCGCCCAGGCGGCGGCGCCCGCGCTGGTGCTGGTGGGGGCGCTCATGATGACCGCCGCCCGCAAGATCTCCTGGGACGATCTGGAGCTGGCCGTCCCGGCCTTCCTCACGATCTCCCTGATGCCGTTCACCTACTCGATCACCAACGGGGTGGGGGCGGGGATCGTCGCCTACACCGTGATCAAGGCGGCGCGCGGCAGGTTCTCCGAGATCCACTGGCTGCTGTGGCTGATCACGGCCATCTTCGTGGCCTATTTCGGGATCTCGTTCATCGAGGGCCTGTTCGGCTAGGCCCCTCGGGAACGCCTCCACCACCCGGGAGGCGTTCCCCCATCTGCGGCTCGGTAAGGAGAGACCATGCGTGATCTCGTCGACGACCTCCTGGCCTGGACCGGGGAGGGCCGGCGGTTCGCGGTCGCCTCCGTCATCGGGGTCAGCGGCAGCGCGCCCCGCGAGCCGGGAGCCGCGCTGGCCGTGGCGGAGGACGGCACCGCCGTCGGCAGCGTCTCCGGCGGTTGCGTGGAAGGCGCCGTGTACGAGCTGTGCCTGCGTTCACTCGAAGAGAACCGGCCCTTGCGTCAGACGTTCGGCTACAGCGACGACGACGCGTTCGCGGTCGGGCTGACCTGCGGCGGCATCATCGAGATCCTCGTATGGCCGAACACCGCGCAGCCCGCCTTCCGCGCCTACCTGGAAGCGCTGGCCGCCGATAGACCGGCCGCCCTGGCCCGGATCCTGCCTCCGGCCAGTGGCGGCCCCTCCTGCCTGACGCTTGAGGTGGCCGGGCAGGCCACCGGCACGTCCGGCGACCCCGTCGTCGACCGCCTCGTGGCGGCTGAGGCGGCGGCCATGCTGGACACCGGCCTGACCGGCGTCAGGGAGGTGGGCTGCGACGGCCTGCGGATGTTCGTGGAGACCTACGCGCCCCCGCCCCGCCTGCTGGTCTTCGGCGCCATCGACTTCGCCGCCGCCCTCACCCGCGCCGGCCGCTTCCTCGGCTACCACGTGACCGTCTGCGACGCCCGCCCGGTCTTCGCCACCCGCGGGCGATTCCCCGACGCCCACGAGGTGGTCGTCGACTGGCCGCACCGCTACCTGGAGCGCACCCCCGTGGACGCCCGCACCGCCATCGCCGTCCTGACCCACGACCCGAAGTTCGACA
The DNA here is from genome assembly GCF_044459065.1 of Nonomuraea sp. NPDC050394. Taxonomy (NCBI): domain Bacteria; kingdom Bacillati; phylum Actinomycetota; class Actinomycetes; order Streptosporangiales; family Streptosporangiaceae; genus Nonomuraea; species Nonomuraea sp. NPDC050394. The sequence goes on from NZ_JBITIO010000013.1 coordinate 299,238, forward strand.
TCCCCCTGCTGGAACGGGCCCTGCGCACCGAAGCCGGTTACGTGGGCGCGATGGGCTCGCGCCGTACCCACGACGAGAGGTCGCGCCGGCTGCGCGAGGCGGGCCTGTCCGAGGCGGAACTGTCGCGCCTGCGCTCCCCGATCGGCCTCGACCTCGGCGCCCGCACCCCGGAGGAGGTCGCCGTCTCCATCGCCGCCGAACTCGTGGCCACCCGCCGCGGCGGCACCTGCCGGCCGCTGGCCACCACCTCCGGCCCCGTCCACGCCCTCACCCGCTAGGCGCGCTTGCGCTCGCGGTAGGCGCGCACCTTCGCGATGCTTCCGCACCCCCGCGCGTCCGAACCACCCGGGCTCATCACGCACCACCGGCGGCTGCCGTTGCGGCTGTGGTCGTAGAACACCCACGAGCAGTCGGGACAGGCCTTGAGCCGCGCCCACTGACCGGCCCGCACCGCCTCGGCCACCACCGCCAGAACCTGCCCCGCCGCCGTGCCGTCCTCGGGGGTCAGCACGAGCGGCGGGCTCCCGGCGTCGGACGAGAGCGCGGCCCGCAGTGGGTGCCGCTCCAGCCACGACGCCAGTACGGCCGGCCGCTCGGCCCCCAGCGCAGCCCGCAAGGCCGTCCTGAGCTCCGACATCTCGCCGAGGTCGGCCGGATCGGCCAGCGTCTCGGCCAGCCTGTCCTCGGCCACCCGCGTGTCGTTGGGCACCCACCACGTGTTGAGGAACGTCCGCACCCGCTCCAGCGCTCCCGGCGCCACGCTGTCCGTCATGTAACCAGTTTACTCGATAGCCGGTAACTGTTACCGTCTATAAGTATGACCGGTAAACAGTATCTCGCCGTACTGCGTTCGCCGGGGGTCGGTGTCTGGTTCGCCGTCCTGGTCTGCCAGCGGTTCCCGGTGGCCGCCGCGCCGCTCGCGCTGGTCTTCCTCGGACACGCCGTCACCGGCTCCTACGCCGTCGGCGCCCTCCTGGGCGGCGGCCACGCGCTCGCCGAGGCGGTCGCGGCGGGCCCCCTGGGCAGGCGCTTCGACCGCCGCTCCGCCCGCTCCGAGACCACCCTGGTCCTGGGCGTGGAAGCCGCGGCCTTCGCCCTGCTGGCCCTGCTCGCCACCGCCTCCCCCCGGGCGGAGTGGTGGACGCCCGCGGGAATGCTCGCCCTGGCCGGGCTCGGCGGCGCGATCTCCGCGGGCGCCCACGGCGGCCTGCGCGCCCTCCTGGTACGGCTGGCGCCACCCCGGCGACGCGTGCCCGCGCTCAGCCTCGAATCGGCGGCCAGCACGACCGTCTGGACCGTCGCCCCCGCGGTGGTGGCGCTCCTGGCCGTCGTGGACGCCCGCCTCCCGATCCTCCTCATGGCCGCCGTGGCGGCGGCGGGAGCGCTGGCCGGACGCCGCCTCCTCGACCCGCCCAGGACCACCACCGCCCACCGCGCGCGCCTCTGGCGGATCAGCTGGCCCGCGATGGCGTACGACGGGGCGATGATGTTCGCCTTCGGCGCCGTCAGCCTGGCCCTGCCGGTCCTCCTGGCCACGCACGGCGCCGGCGCCGCCCTGGCCGGCCCGGTCCTGACCGCGTACACGCTGGCCGGCATCGGCGGCGGCCTCCTGTACGGCGCCCGCGCCTGGCCCGGCACCCCGCTGGCCCAGGCGGCGCTGTTGTCGGCCGGCATCGGTCTCGCGCTGGGCGCGGCCGCGCTGGTCCCGGTGCTCGGCCTGGTCGTGGCCCTGTTCGCGGTCGCCGGTCTCCTGCAGACGCCCGCCCTGACCGCCCGCGCGGTGTCCCTGCAGGAGCGGCTGCCGGAGTCGCAGTGGGCCGTGGGCTTCTCCGGCATGTACGCCGCCGGCGGACTCGGTTACGGCGCCGCCGGCATGACCGTGGCCTGGCTCGTGGAGCGCGTCGGCGCCCAGCCCGCCATCGGCCTGTGCGTGGCCCTGAGCACGCTGGTCGCCCTGGGCTCCTCCGTGGCCGAACGCCGTCAGCTCATCACGGACGCGGCGATGGCCTGAGGGGTCTCACACCAGATTGCCGTGCAGGCGGATCCTGGCCAGGCCGCCGTCCGGGTAGATGTCGGCCCGCACGTCGGTGACGGGCCGGACCTCCTCGACCCGGAAGCGGTGCGGGGTGTCGGGCTGCAGGCCCGTCCGGGGGAGCAGGTCGAACCAGTCGCCGTCGCCGTCCCTGCCCCGCAGCCCGATCGCGCCCGGCGCGTTGAACAGCAGGTTCGTCGTGTCGACCTCGGCCAGCCTGATGACGCCCCGCCCGGCCAGGCGAACCACGATCCAGTCGTTGCCCTCGTCGCGGCGCCGCGCCGTCTCCCAGCCCTCCGCCTGGTGCCTGGCCAGGCCGGGGGCGATGGCGTTGTGGGGCGCGGAGTAGAACTCGTTCGAGCACCCGGTCACCACCGCGCCGTTGGCCAGCGCCGCCAGGTCGAGGCTCAGCCCGTCATACAGCGACAGGTCAGGGCGTACCTCGCCGTGCACGCGCAGCCGGGCGATTCCCCCGTCGGGGTACATGTTCAGCCGCACATGGGTGTAGCGCCGCTCGTCGCGCACCTCGAAGTGATGCTCGGCATCGCCCTTGAGGCCGGCGCGCGGCACGATCTCCACCCACCCGGCCGTCGCCAGCTCCTCCGCCGACGGGGTCCCGGCCACCTCGCACGCCTCCACCGAGGCGTGCGGCGGGAAGTTCCCCTTGAACCACGCCGTGTCGATCACCACGCCGCGCACCGTGCCGGGCAGCCCCAGCCGGATGATCGCCCAGTCGTGGCCGGGCGTGCGGCGGCGGCGGGTCTCCCAGCCGTCGTACACCTGTCCCTTGTTGCCGAACGTCTCCGCCTGGAAGGCCGGTCTGCCCGGCCGGACGAGCGCCTCCTTCTCGGCGAACGACTCGTCGCTCGCGGCGATGACGGCGCCGCCGTACCCGCGCAGGGCGAGATCGGGAAGTCTGGTGAAGGCGGGCATTCAGTGTGCTCCCAACTGCAGAAAGGTTCCGTACGGCCCCGCCGCCACGTCGACGCGCCGGCCGCGGAGCCAGGTGGTGCGGACCACGCCCCGCAGGGCGCGCCCGTGGTAGGGGGTGACGGGGTTCTTGTGGTGCAAGGCCAGGGCGTCGACCCGGTGACCGGCCTCGGGGTCGAAGGCGACCAGGTCGGCGTCGTACCCGGGCAGGATGGCGCCCTTGCCGGGGACGCGGGCCAGCCGGGCGGGGTTCTCCGCCATCCAGCGGGTGACGTCGGCCAGGCCGTACCCGCGTCGCGATCCTTCGGTCCAGACGGCGCTCAGCCCGAGCTGCAGCGAGGCGATGCCGCCCCACGCGGCGGCGAAGTCGGGCACCTTGAGGTCCGCGGGCGACGGCGAGTGGTCGGAGACGACGCAGCTCAGCACGCCGTCGGCCAGTCCCCGCCAGAGCAGGTCGCGGTTGGCGGCCGAGCGGATGGGCGGGCAGCACTTGTACGCGGTCGCGCCCTCGGGCACCTGCTCGGCGGCGATGGTCAGGTAGTGCGGGCAGGTCTCGGCGGTGATCGGCAGGCCCTCCGCCCGGGCGGCGCGCAGCGGCTCCAGGCAGTCGGCGCTGGAGACGTGCAGGATGTGCGTGCGGGCGCCGGTCTCCCGGGTCAGCCTGATGACCTGCTCGACGGCGCTGCGCTCGGCCGAGCCGGGGCGCGAGTCGAGGAACTCGGGGTAGCTCGGGCCGGCCGGGTCGGTGAGCAGCGCGGGGTCCTCGGCGTGCACGATCATCAGGCCGTCGAACGCGGCGATCTCGGCCAGCGCGAGGCGTACCTCGTCGAGCGGCAGCGGCGGGAACTCCTCCACGCCCGACGGCGACAGGAAGCACTTGAAGCCGAACACGCCCAGCTCGTGCAGCGCCCGCAGCTCCTTGACGTTGCCGGGCACCGCCCCGCCCCAGAACCCGGTGTCCACGAAGCACTGCCCGGCGGCGGCGGCCCGCTTGGCGGCGAGCGCGGCGGGCGTCACGGTGGGCGGCAGCGAGTTGAGCGGCATGTCCACGATCGTGGTGACGCCGCCCGCCGCGGCCGCGCGCGTCGCGGAGGCGAACCCCTCCCAGTGGGTGCGGCCCGGCTCGTTGACGTGCACGTGGGTGTCGACCAGGCCGGGCAGCAGCGCCACCTCGCCGAGGTCGAGCTCGGCGGCCGCGGGCGTGCGCGCCTCGTGGGGGCGCACCGCCGCGATCTTCCCCTCCCGTACGGCCACAGCCGCCGCGCGTACCCCCTCCGGGGTCACCACGCGCCGCGACCGGATCACCAGGTCGTCCATCTCACCTCCATTCGGCGGCGATGCGCGCCGCCAGCCGTTCGAGCAGCGGGCCGGCTTCGGCCATGCAGCGGTCCAGGTCGGGCTCGATGTCGCTGAGCGCGTAGGCGGCGCGGATCCCGGCGGCGTCGAGTTGCTCGTCGGTGAGCGTGCGCCGCCCGCAGACGGCCACGACCGGCACGCCCGCCCTGGCCGCGGCCCTGGCGACGCCCACGGGAGCCTTGCCGCGCAGCGACTGCTCGTCGAGCGAGCCCTCGCCGGTGACGACGAGCCGGGCGCCGCGCACCCGCTCGCCGAAGCCGAGCAGGTCGAGCAGGTACTCGATGCCCGGCTGGATGTCGGCCCTCAGGAAGGCCAGCGCGGCGAACCCGACCCCGCCCGCCGCGCCCGCGCCGGGCGCGCCCGCGACGCCCATCGGCCGGGGCGTGCCGTCATGCTCGTGCTCATGGTCGCGCCCGCTTCGCTCGTCGTTGGCTCCTGCGTCGCTCTCTCCTCCCGAGCTCCTGCGCTCCGGGGCGCCGACCAGGCCATGCGTGGCCGCCGCGCGGGCCGCGAGCCGGGCCAGCCCGGCCTCCAGCACCTGGACGTCCTCGGGCGAGGCGCCCTTCTGCGGCCCGTAGACGGCGGCGGCGCCGTGCGGGCCGAGCAGCGGGTTGTCGACATCGCTGGCGACCACCACCTCGACCCCGGAAAGGTCGATAAAAGCGGACATGTCGATCTTCGCCAGGTTCCGCAGCGCCGCCCCGCCCTCGGGCAGCTCCGCACCCGCCTCGTCCAGGAACCGGGCGCCCAGCGCACGCGCCATCCCGGCGCCGCCGTCGGTGGAGGCGCTGCCGCCGATGCCCAGCACGACGCGGGTGGCGCCCCGCTTGACCGCGTCCGCGATCAGCTCGCCGGTGCCGTAGCTGGTGGCGCCGAGCGCGTCCGGCGCGCCGGGCAGCCTGCGCAACCCGGACGCCTCGGCCATCTCGACGACCGCGACCGGCGCCCGCCAGGCGTACGCGGCCTCGACGGGCTCGCCGGTGGGACCGGTGACGGTCAGGGGCACGCGCTCGAAACCGCAGGCCACGGCGGCATCGACGGTTCCGTCGCCGCCGTCGGCCACGGGCAGCTCGACCGTCGTGACGCCCAGGCCGGCACTGACCCGGGAGGCCACTTCGGCCGCCGTGAGCGACCCCTTGAACTTGTCGGGGGCAACAAGCACGTGCTCCACCACTACGAACTCCTCGCGAGCTGTTACAGAATGGCCGGACGCGCCTTCCTGCCCGGTGCGAGCGGGCAGGAAGGCGTGCCTATCATCACACCTGCTCCGGAAGGGGTTCGAACTCCCGCACCGCGTCGATGGACGACAGGCTGTGCGGGGTGTTGGCCTCGCGCTCGATCATGATCTCGACCAGCACGGGCCGCGAGGTCCGCTCGGCCTCCTTCGTGGCCCATTCCAGCGAGGATCGGATCTGGGCCGGGTCGAAGACGCGCGTGCCCGTGCATCCGTACGCCTCCATGATCTTGACGTTGTCGGTGCCGAACTCGTCGTAGTGGATGTTCACCTCGTAGTTCATCTCGTAGCCGATGGACGCCTGGCGGATCAGGCCGAGGTACTCGTTGTTCAGCATGATCAGCACGAACGGCACGTTGTACTGCGCCGCCACGGCCAGCTCCTCGACCAGGAACTGGAAGCCGTAGTCGCCGACCACGCCGACCACCTTCGCCTCGGGTTTGGCCTTCTTGACGCCGATGGCCGCCGGGATCTCCCAGCCGAGCGGTCCCGCCTGGCCGCACACCTGGTAGCGGCGCGGCTTGCCGCCCTTCTGATGCTGGCCGCCCCAGATCTGGTAGAGGCCGATCGCGGTGACGAAGTAGGTCTCCTCGTCGTAGTAGTCGTTGATCTCCTTGTACACGCGGGGCGCCTTGATGGGGATCTCGTCGAAGTCCTCGCGGCGGGTCAGCGTGCGCTTCAGCTCCTGCACCCGGCTCACCCAGGCGCCGGGCTCGCGCCGGACGCCGCGGTCGCGGGCCAGGTCCGTCAGCGCGCGCAGGAACAGCCGGGTGTCGGAGACGACGCCCAGGTCGGGGCCGAACACGCGGCCGAGCTGGGTGGGCTCGATGTCCACGTGGATGAACGTGCGCTCGCCCCGGTAGACGTCGAGGGTGCCCGTGTGCCTGTCCCCGAAGCGGGCGCCGAGGGCCAGGACCAGGTCGGACTCCAGGAAGGAGGCGTTGCCGTACCTCTGGGAGGTCTGGATGCCGGTCATGCCGCAGTACAGCGGGTGGTCCTCGTCGATGGAGCCCTTGCCCATGAGCGTGGCCTGCACCGGGATCTGCAGGAGCTCGGCCAGTTCGGCCAGTTCGGCGGAGGCGTCGGCGAGGATGACGCCGCCACCCGACAGGATGATCGGGCGCTCGGCGGCCAGGAGCATGTCCAGGGCGCGCTCGACGCGCGGCTGATGCGGGTGCGCCTTGGTGACGGGCAACGGCGCGTCGATGGCCGGGTCGTACTCGATCTCCTGCTTGGCGATGTCCACCGGGATGTCGATCAGGACCGGCCCCGGGCGGCCCGATCGAGCGATGCGGAACGCCTCGCGGAAGATCCAGGGGGCCTGCGCGGCCTCCTTGATCTGCACGGCCCACTTGGTGACGGGCTTGGCGATCTCCACGATGTCGACCGCCTGGAACGCCTCCTGGTGCAGCTTCGTGGAGGCGGCCTGGCCCGTGACGCAGATCATCGGGATCGAGTCGGCGATCGCGGTGTACAGACCGGTGATCATGTTGGTGCCGGCCGGGCCCGAGGTGCCGATGGCAAGGCCGACCCGGCCGTTGGTGCGCGCCCAGCCGTCGGCCATGTGGGTGGCGCCCTCCTCGTGCCTGACGATGAGGTGCTCGATGCCGCCGAGCCGTTCCATGGCCTTGTACAGGGGCAGGATCGCCGCGCCCGGACAGCCGAAGGCGACGTCGACGCCCTCCGACCGCAGGACGTGGACGACGGCCTCCATCGCCGGCATCTTCATCGGCTCAGCCCTTCGACGACCTTGAGCAGGGCGGAGTGGTCGAGCCCGCCGTGCCCCTGCGCCCGCGCGGCGGCGATGAGCTGCGCGGTCAGCGCGCCCATCGGGATGGCCACCTCGGCGCCGCGGGCGGCGTCGAGGATGATGCCCATGTCCTTGTGGTGCAGGTCGATGCGGAAGCCCGGCCGGAAGTCGCGGGCCAGCATCGAGGCGCGCTTGAGCTCCAGGACGCGGCTGCCGGCCAGGCCGCCGGCGAGCACGTCCAGGCCCGCGGCTGCGTCCACTCCCGCCGCCTCCATCAGCACGATCGCCTCGGCGACGAGCGCGTAGGTGCCGCCGACGACGAGCTGGTTGGCGGCCTTCACGTACTGGCCGGCTCCCGGGCCGCCGACCAGCCTGTACGTCGTGCCGACGGCCTCGAAGACCGGCCTGGCGGCCTCGAAGTCGTCCGCCGAGCCGCCCACCATGATCGACAGGACCGCGTCGACCGCGCCCTTCTCACCGCCGGAGACCGGCGCGTCGAGGCTGCGCTTCCATTGCTGGGCCACCTTCCGCGAGGTCTGCGGGGTGATGGTGGAGAAGTCGATGTACAGGGCGTCCGGCCGGGCGTTCGCCGCGATCTCCGGGAAGACGGCCTCGACCTGAGGGTCGGCGGGCAGCATCGTGATCACCACGTCCGCCCCGCTCACCGCCTCGGCCACGCCGCCCGCGAGGGCGCCCCCGAACTCCACGGGGTTGAGGTCGTAACCGGTCACCTCGTGTCCCGCCTTGACCAGATGCCCGGCCATGGGCCTGCCCATGATCCCGAGCCCGATGAAACCGATCTTCACTAGCTGAACTCCTTGATCCAGTCGAAGTCGAGGCCGGGGTCCTTGTACTCCAGCCCCACCCAGCCGTCGTAGCCGTCCAGGAGGCGCCTGAACGGGATCTCCCCGGTCCCGGGACGGCCGCGGCCCGGCGCGTCGGCGATCTGGACGTGGCCGACCAGCGGATGCACGAGAGCCGCGGTCAGGTCCTCGCCCATGCGGGCCAGGTGGTACAGGTCGCACAGGAAGCGCACGTTCGGCTCCCCGACGTTCTCGATCACGTCGATCGCGCCCTTCACCGACACCAGCGGGTAGGACGGCGACTCGTAGCTGTTGAGCGCCTCGACCAGCACCACCGCGCCGATCGCCGCCGCCTTGCGCGCGGCCAGCGCCAGGTTCTCCAGCGCCAGCACGTCCTGCTGCCGCTCCTGGCCGGCGACGCGGTTGCCGTACAGGGCGTTGAGCGCCGTGCATCCCAGCCGCCCGGCGATGCCGACCGCGACGTCGAGGTTGTCGCGCAGCCGCGCCCGGTCGGCGGGCCGCGAGAACAGCCCGCGCCCGCCCTCGGCGATGTCGTCGGCGAAGTTCAGCCCGACCAGCCGCACCCCCGCGTCCTCGATCGCGGCGACGAACGCGTCCACCTCATGGTCATCCGGTACGGCGGCCGCGAACGGCCACCAGAACTCCACCCCGTCGAACCCGGCGGCCTTGGCCGCGGCCGGCCTCTCCAGCAAGGGGAGGCCGGTGAACAGGATGGAGCAGTTGACGTCGAACCTCACGCTCTCTCCTTGTAGGTCGTCCAGGAACCGAAGTCGGTGATGTCGGCCAGCTCGGCGTGCGAGGTGTTCGGCCGGCGCAGCAGCATGGCCAGCGCCGACCTGCCGTCGGCCAGCTCGATCACCCCCAGCTCCAGCTCCGGCGGCTCGGCCGGCAGAACCCGGTCACGCAGCCGGTCCAGGTCCAGGTCGTACAGCTCGCCGTCGATCTCGGCGCCGCCGTGCGAGACCGGGTACAGCGCGGGGCAGCGGCCGCCGACGGAGTAGAAGCGGTACTTGGCCGCCGTCCGGGTCTCGGCCACGAGTGGCGCGTCGCCGAGCAGGTGGTGCAGCGGTCCGCCCCGCATGGCGCCGCCGTTCAGGAACATCAGGGTCATGCAGGCTCCTTCGCTGTGGACGGGGCCCGTAGGTCTGCCCGAGGCGGGCAGCGCGGTGCCTGAGTGCCGTTTCAGTACACCCAGCGGCCTCGTGGCCGGTCTAGCCGCCAGACGTCCGAAGCTGGCGGGTGCCGTACGCGATCAGCTTGTGCGTTGTGCCAAGCCGGTGCGGCTGAAGAGCACGTTGTGTGCGATGGTGGCCTCGGCAAAAGGGACGGAGGCATCCGTGGAGCGGATCACGGCGGAGCAGCGGCGCGCCCGCCTGGGCGTACGGCACGCGCTGGCGCGCAAGGCGGCCGGCGTCGAGCAGGCCGTGGAGTCGGTCGTGGCCCTGCACGCGACCGACCCCGCGACGGTGTTCCTGTCGGCGGGCGCCCGCCTGGCCCTGCCCACGGTCTCGGCGGTGGAGAAAGCCCTCTACACCGACCGGACCCTCGTGCGGATGACCGGCATGCGGCGCACCGTCTTCGTCGTGCCCGAGGCGCTCGTACCCGTCGTGCACCACTCCTCGACCGTGGCCATCGCCGCCAGGGAGCGCAGGACGCTGGTCAAGCACTTCGCCGAGGGCGGGCCGTACGACGAGGAGTGGATCGCCACCGCCGAGGCGGCGGTGGTCGCGGCGCTGGGCGAGCTCGGCGAGGCCGCCGCCACCGAACTCGGCGCCGTCGTGCCCGAACTGCGCCGGCAGATCGTGTACGCCCCCGGCACCCGCCAGGAGACCCGCCAGGGAGTGGCCACGCGCCTGCTGGCGTTGATGGCCATGGACGGCACGGTGGTGCGCCGCGGGCGCCCGGCGGGCTCCTGGATCAGCGGCCTGCACAAATGGGCCCTGGCCGGCCCGATGCCCGGCCTGCCGGTGGAGCAGGCGCAGTCCGCGCTCGTGGAGCGGTGGCTGCGGGCCTTCGGCCCGGGGACCGAGGCCGACATCAAGTGGTGGACCGGCTGGACGCTGGGCGACACCCGCCGCGCGCTGAAGGCGCTGGACGCGGTGCGGGTCGACCTGGACGAGGGCACCGGCTACGTCCTTCCCGACGACCCCTCGCCCCCGTCACCCGAGCCGTGGGCGGCCCTGCTCCCCGCGCTGGACCCGACCCCGATGGGCTGGCAGGGACGCGACTGGTACCTGCCCGGTGAACACCGCGCCGCCCTGTTCGACCGCAGCGGCAACGTGGGCCCGACCGTCTGGTGGAACGGCCAGGTCGTGGGCGGCTGGGCGACCCGGGCGGACGGCGAGGTCGTCTGGCGCCTGCTGTCCGACGTGGGCTCCGAGGCCCGCACCGCCATCGAGTCGGAGGCGCGGGGCCTGGCCACCTGGCTGGACGGCGCCAAGGTGACCCCCCGCTTCCGCACCCCCCTCGAACGCGCCCTGACCGCCTGACTTATCGGGACTTAGCACCGGTGGGCCTACAAAGATCCTCGACCTCGGCCTGAGGGACACCCTCATGCCGCCGGACGTGGAAGGGACCCACTGTGGGGAAACGTGTGACCGCGGGACTGGCCGGTGCCATTCTCGCGCTGGGCCTGGCCCAGCCCGCCACCGCGCGGGCCGAGCCCGGCAGGGGCGACGTACGGCGGGCCATCGCCGAACTGGCCGACGCGAACGGGGTGCTGGGGGCGATCGGAGAGCTGTACGTGGACGGCAGGCGCGTGGGCCGGAGCAGCGCGGGGTCGCGGCTGCTCGGCGGGAAGGGCGGGAAGATCCCGACGGACGCGCGTTACCGGATCGGCTCCCAGACCAAGGGGATGACCGCCACCGTGATCCTGCAACTCGTCAAGGAGGGCAGGCTCGGCCTGGACGACAAGCTCGCCGACGTGCTGCCGGTCGTGGCCGGGAAGGACCTGGTCGAACGGGCCGGCGAGATCACCGTGCGGCAGCTGATCAGGCACACCTCCGGCGTACCGGAGTGGTTCAGGCCGGACCTCGTCGACGTCTTCGACTTCACCACCTACTACCGCCCGGCCGACCTGCTCAAGCTCTCTCGCGCGCGGCCCCGTACCGGCGAGCCGGGGGAGAAGTTCTCCTACTCCAGCGCCAACTACACGCTGCTCACCATGATCATCGAACGGATCACGGGCAGGAGCCTGGCGGCCGAGTTCGAGCGGCGGTTGTTCCGGCCGCTGGGGATGAGCGGGACCTACCTGCCGGTCCGGCCCCCGCAGGCCATCAAGGGCCCGCACGGCCACGGCTACGCGCCCGGCCCCGGCGGCAGGCTCCACGACATGGATCGCCTGAACGCCAGCTGGGGACACGGTGCCGGCGGCGTCATCTCCACGGCCCGCGACATGAGCGCCTACCGGCGGGCCTTCCTCCAGGGCAGGCTCCTGCCGGCCGACCTCCAGCGAGTGATCACCGATCCGCCGGAGGGCGCGCCCGCGCCGCCGGCACCGCCGTGCGGCGGGCAGATCGTGCAGACCAACGGCGGCGCCCCCGGCTTCACCTCGGCGACCATCAGCACCCGCGACGGGCGCAAGCACTTCGCGATCTCCACCACGCTGGACGCCGAGCAGAGCCTGAACGTGATCAGGGCCATCTCCAAGGCCGCGGAGTCCGTCCTCTGCCCGGAAGGCCCGGAAAACCCGGAAAGCCCGGCGAGCCCGCAGAGCGCGGGAGCGCACGGGTAGCCGGGGGAGTGGTCAGCGTGGGGCGAGGATGGCGATCTCGCCCCGCGCGACCGGCAGCCGCCTCACCCGCAGAGCACGCTCACCCGGGCGCCAGTCCACCACCATCGACGCGTAGTCCGACTCGGCCGGATACACCTTGTCCGTCATCACGTAGTCCCCCGTCAGCACCAGCCGCCCATCCGGAGTCCACGCCATGGACGCGGTCTTGATCGAGGCGGGCACCGGCATCGACGGCAGCCGGGTCCACCGCAGCGTCCCGATCTCCAGCACCCACACGTCCAGGTACTGCCGCGGCCCGGGAAACGCCGGATCCCCGAACCGGACGGCCAGAAGCCGCCCGGCGGGGTCGGGGACCGCCACCACGGAACGCCCTTCGGTGGCCGGAGACCCCACCGGGGTCGCCCGCCGGGTGGCGGGATCCAGCAGCGCCAGCGACTCCCTCCCGCCGGCTCCCACGGACCGCACCAACGCCACCGCCGGACGCCGCGTGGTCCCCAGCACCTGCCACCCGGGCTCATCCCGCGACACGCTCAACGGCCGCCCGCCGTCGCGGGAGAGCACGGCCATGGTCCCGTCGTTCCGGTTGGCCAGCAGCCCGAGCTCGGAATCGGCGAAGGGCGCCTCGTCACACCCGACCGGAAACCCCGGCCGCGAAGCCGTACCGGCGAAGGTGAATTCACGCAGCTCGCACCGGGACCCGGCGGTCCGCGTCACCCACACCCCGCGCCCGTCGCGCGAGGCGAACGCCCACACCCCGTCGGCCAGCGGCCGGGCCCGCACGCCGTCGAGCACATGGAACCGCCCGGGATCGCGCCGGCCGGGCTTGACCGCGGCCACCACGGTCCGCCGCCCCGCCACGAACCCCCAGTACTGCCTGCCGGACGGCAGGCCCTCGATGGCCGTCCGCCGCCCGGAGTCCACCTCCAGCAGGTACGCCCGGTCCCCGGTCACCAGCAACCGCAGCCCACTGCCGGTCAGCGGCCCGCCGGCTAGCGGCGCCATGGGCCGATCGCCCCGGGCGAAGGCGGTGGGAGAAGGCACGGCCGTACCCGATGCCGTGCACCCGGCCACGACCGCCACGGCGGCCAGCACCACAGCGACTCTCATGAACCTCATACCGCGCGGGACGGCGAAAGGTTCACCGCCAGAGGTACACCAGCGCTCCCGGCGGCCGCTCGCTGTTCGGCGTGGGCCGCTGGAAGCGCACCACGTCCCCGCCCATCAGGCTGCGCACCCTGACCTTGAACCCCTGCGCCGACAACTCGCTCCTGGCGTCGTTGACGGTCTTGCCGATCACCTGCGGCACGATCCGGAACTCGGCGTCGTCACGGGCCTCGTCGTCGTCGCCGCGGAACCAGTCGAAGAAGTCGCGGCAGCGCGAGATCGTGAGCTGCGCGGGCGTGCCCTTGTCCACCTCGGACTTGGCCTTGGGGCTCTGCGCGATGACCGTGCACGGCTCGGCGTCGTCGTCGACCTCGTTGACCTGCACCCCGAGCCCGCGCTCGCCCAGGTAGGCGGCGGCCTCGTCCTTGGGCATGCCACCGACGTCCGGCATGATCAGCCCGGCGCTGACGAACAGCCCGACCTTCGAGCCCTCCTTGACCTGCTCGCCCACGTCGGGCGAGGAGCGGATGACGGTGCTGCGGGGCACCTGGAGGTTCTCGATCCGCCGCACGTTGCCGACCTGCAGCCCCGCCGCGGCGATCGCGGCGCGCGCGTCGGCCTCCGACATGCCCTGGGTCTTGGGTACGGCCACGCGCTTCGGCCCCAGCGACGGCACGATCGTCAGCGTCGAGCCCTCCGCCAGTTCCGACCCGGCGACGGGGTCGGTGCTGAGCACGAGCCCCTTGCCGTACTTCTCGTCGTGGCGGCCCTCGGCGGGCTTGACGACGAAGCCCAGCCCCTGGGCGTTCTTGATGGCGGCGTCGACGTTCTCCCCGATCAGGGTGGGCACCTTGACGTAGCGGGTCTGCGCGAAGTACGCGCCGGTCATCGCGATCGCGGCGACCATCACGGTGGCCAGCCCGATCAGGAACCAGCTGGGCTTGAACCCCTTGCCACCGCCGCGCGAGCGGCGCGGCGGCGCCGGCGGGGCGGTGTGGAGGTCGGCGCGCGGCTGGATGAGCGTGTGGCTGGGCGGCGGCACGTGCTGCGGGCCCGGCATGCGGGCGTGCGCCCCGGTGTGCGGCGCGTGCGGCGGCGTGCTCTGCCTCGGCAGCATCCGGTGGGCGTCGACGGCGGCGACCAGCATCGCGGTGGCGTCGGCCGGCCGGTCCTGCGGGTCGCGGGCGGTGGCGTGGGTGACGAGCGTGTCGATGAGCGGCGGCGTCTCGTACACCAGCGACGACGGCGGCGGCACGCTGTCGTGCACGTGCCGGTAGGCCACCGACATGGGCGTCTCGCCGTCATAGGGCTGCTGCCCGGTGACCAGCTCGAACAGCATGATCCCCGCGGCGTAGACGTCGCTGCGCACGTCGGCGCCGCCGGTCGTCACCTGCTCGGGCGACATGTAGCCGATCGTGCCGATCATCACGCCGGTGCGGGTCTGGTTCGTGGCCTCGATGGCGCGGGCCAGGCCGAAGTCCACGACCTTGACCCGGCCGTCGTCGGTCAGCAGGACGTTCTCCGGCTTGACGTCGCGGTGGACCATCCCGCTCTGGTGGGCGGCGCCGAGCGCGGCCAGCACCGGGATCATGATCTCCAGGGCCTCGCGGGCGGGCAGCCTGACCCGCTCGCGCAGGATGTCGCGCAGCGTCTTGCCCGGCACGTACTCCATCGACAGGTAGACGACGTCGCCGTCGGTGCCCTGGTCGAAGACGTGCACCACGTTGGGATGGGAGAGGCTGGCCACGGACTTGGCCTCGCCGATGAACCGGCGCACGAACGCGGGGTCCTCGGCCAGCGAGCGGTGCATGACCTTCAGCGCCACCGTGCGGTCGAGCCTGACGTCGAGCGCGAGGTAGACGGTCGCCATCCCGCCCCGGGCGATCCGGGACTCGATGCGATAGCGCCCGTCGAGCAGTCGCCCGACGAGAGGGTCCGCGGTCGTCGTGTCCACGTGGCCGAGTTTACGGTCGTTTTGCCACTGGAGGGGCCTGACCATCCGAAACCGATGCCATTACGTGGCACTCCGTCGTCACTAAGGGTGCATGGGCGAGGACGCTTCAGCATAGCGGCGGCGGGGGATGCGCCCGGCCCGGCGCGCCATCCGGCCCGCCTGGACGGCCTGCCTCATCGCCGTGGCCATGAGCTCGGGCCGCTGCGCCCTGGTCACGGCGGTGGCCAGGAGCACCGCGTCACAGCCCAGCTCCATGGCGAGCGCGGCGTCGCTGGCGGTGCCGATCCCGGCGTCCAGGATGACCGGCACGGAGGCGGCCTCGACGATGAGCTCGATGTTGTGCGGGTTGCGGATGCCGAGCCCGGAGCCGATGGGCGCGCCGAGCGGCATGACCGCCGCGCACCCGGCCTGCTCCAGGCGGCGGGCCAGCGCGGGGTCGTCGCCGATGTAGGGCAGCACCACGAACCCGTCGGCCACCAGCCGCTCCGCCGCGTCGAACGTCTCGATCGGGTCGGGCAGCAGCGTGCGCTCGTCGGCGATGACTTCGAGCTTGACCCAGTTGGTGCCCAGCGCCTCGCGGGCCAGCCGGGCGGTCAGCACGGCCTCGCCCGCGGTGAAGCATCCCGCGGTGTTGGGCAGCACCTTGATGCCGCGCTCGCGCAGCACGTCGAGCACGGAGCCGGGCGCCGACGGGTCGAGCCGCCGCATCGCCACCGTGGTCAGCTCGGTGCCCGAGGCGGCCAGCGCCTGGTCGAGCACGTCCAGCGAGGGGGCGCCGCCGGTGCCCATGATGAGGCGGGAGGCGAACTTCTCCCCGCCGATGATCAGCTCATCCACCCTGCACCGCCGTCAGCACCTCGACCCGGTCGCGGTCGGCCAGCGCCGTGGTCTCCCACGAGCCGCGCGTGACCACCTCGTCGTTCACGGCCACCGCGACGCCCTTGGTGGCGTCGGTCAGCGTCCGTACGGCCTGCGCCACCGTCGTCCCGAGGGGCACCTCATGGGCGGCCCCGTTGATCGTCACATTCATGAAATATCCCCCTTCGGGATGAAATTTTGGGACATTTTGGAGGTGGGGTTGGAGGTGGGGTTGGCGGCCGGTTCGGTGGCTGGTTCGGGGACTGGTTCGGCGGCAGCGCTGCTCAGGGCGCGAACCGGGCGGGCGAGCACAACGACGACAGCTCGCGCTCCTCGCCCATGAGGACGGCGGCCGTGAGCGGGGCCAGCAGCACCCCGCCCCGGTGATGCCCGGTGGCCACCAGCAGCCCCGGCTCACCACCCGGCCCGACGAGCGGCAGGTTGTCCGGCGTGCCGGGCCGCAGCCCCGCCACCACCTCCGCCAGCTCCAGCTCGCTCACCCCCGGCACCAGCTCGCGGGCGTCGCGCAGCAGCTCGTACACCCCGCCCGCGGTCACCCGGGTGTCGAACCCCAGCTCCTCCTGCGTGGCTCCCACGACCAGCTCGCCGTCGCCGCGCGGCACCAGGTAGACGGGCAGGCCGTGCACCGTGCCCCGCACGCACCTGCCCAGGAGCGGTTGCGGCGAGCGCAGGCGCAGGATCTGGCCCTTCACCGGCCGCACCGGCACCGGGGCCAGCGCGCCGCTCCACGCCCCCGCCGCCAGCACCACCCGCTCGGCGCGCAGCTCCTCCGGGTACGGCCCGTCACTGGCCTCCCGGTACGGCCCGCCGCCGGCCTCCCGGTAGGACCCGCCGCCGGTCTCCCGGTGCGGCCCGTCGCCGGTGTCACCCGGGCTCAGCCGTACCCCCTGGACGCCCTCATCGCCACGCAGCAGCTCGCGCACCCGCGCCCGCACGATCGGGACCCCGAGGCGCTCCAAGGCGGCCAGCAGCGCGCCGGCGACCCTGCGCGGGTCCACCCAGGCGTCGTCGGGCGCCAGGAGGCCGCCGCGCACCGACGGCGCGAGCATGGGCTCCAGACGGCGGCATTCGCGCCCGCTGAGCCGTTCCACCCGCAGCCCCAGCTTCTCCATGAAGCCCGCGGTCTCCTCCAGGACGGCCAGGTCGTCGGCGCCGAAGGCCACGTCGAGCGTGCCGTCGGCGCGGTAGTCGAGCGCCCCGGGACCGAGCCCCGCGTCGGCGGTCAGCTCGGCGGCGAAGGCGGGCCAGCGCGCCAGGGAGGCCGCGCCCAGGCGCAGCAACGGCTCCTCGGTGAACGTGACCTCGCTCACCGGCGCGAGCATCCCCGCGGCGGCGTGGGTGGCGCCCGAGGCGGGCGCGGGGTCGACGACGGTGACGGGCCGTCCTGAGCGGGCCAGGCGCCAGGCCACGCTGAGCCCGACGACGCCGCCGCCCACGATCACGTGCATGTCCGCTCCCTACGCCGGCATGATCCGGATCAGGTGTCTTGCGGTCGAAGGCCCGATGAAGCCTTCCTCTCAGTCCGGTTAAGGCCGGACTCCCGCGCGTCTTACGGTCCCAGCCTACGGCCTCGGCAGGCACTCCCACGAATGACCCCGGTATGGTCGGAACCGTGGATCACGTGGTGGTGGTGGGAGCCGGCCTGGCCGGAGTTCGCAGTGTCGAGTCGCTGCGCGGGCGCGGCTTCGAAGGAAGGATCACTCTCCTCGGCGAGGAGCGGCACCGGCCCTACGATCGTCCGCCCCTGTCGAAGGCGGTGCTGCTGGGCACGAGCGACGACAGCTTCGTCGACACCGACCTGGCCGCGCTGCGGGCCGACTTCCGGCCGGGCGTGGCCGCGAAGGGCCTGCGTGAGGGCGTGGTGGAGACCACCGAGGGCGAGCTGCCCTACGACGGCCTGGTGATCGCGACGGGTTCCGAGCCGATCCGGCTGCCGGGCGAGGGGCCCCAGCTCGTGCTGCGTACGCTCGACGACGCCCACGTGCTGCGGGCCGCCCTGGTGCCCGGCGCGCGGGTGGCCGTGGTGGGCGCCGGCTGGATCGGCGCCGAGGTGGCGACCGCGGCGCGCAAGGCGGGCTGCGTGGTCACCGTGATCGAGGCGGCCGGAACGCCGCTGTCGCACGCGATCGGCGAGATGGGCGCGCGCACGCTGCCCTGGTACGAGGGCGTCGACCTGCGGCTCGACACGATGGTCAGCGAGGTCGTCGAAGGCGGCGTGGAGCTGGTCGGCGGCGAGTTCGTGCCCGCGCACGTCGTGGTCTCCGGCATCGGCGCACGCCCCGTGCTCGAATGGCTCGCCGACGCCGACATCGACCTGCACAACGGCGTCGTCACCGACGAGCACCTGCGGACCTCGCTGCCCGGCGTGGTGGCCGTCGGCGACTGCGCCAACTGGTGGTCGCGCCGGTTCCAGACCAGGATGCGGGTCGAGCACTGGGACACCGCGCTCAACTCTCCCGACGTGGCCGCCGCCACGCTGCTGGGCGAGAAGGCGGTCTACGACCCGGTGCCGTACTTCTGGTCGGAGCAGTTCGGTCACATGCTGCAATACGCCGGATACCACCCCGCGGGCGGCCGGGTCGTGTACCGCGAGGGGCTGAAGTGGTCGGCGGTGTGGCTGACCGCGGAAGATCGGATCACCGCCGTGCTGGCCGCCGACCGGCCCCGCGACCTCGTCCAGGGCCGCCGTCTCATCGAGGCTGGCGCCCGTCTTGATGTGGAACGCCTGGTAGATCCGGATGTGGCCCTACGAGATTGTGTTGTTTGAGCAAGCACTCCATGTGGTAGTTGTGGTTTCGTGACGCTTTCTGTTGCACAGATCGACCGGGAGACCGACCAGCTCGTCAGCGAGTGGCTCACTCTCCCCGAAGTGGCCGCGCGCCTGGATCTCACGATCGGGCGGGCCAAGCAGCTCCTCAAAGACCACAAGCTCCTCGGCGTACGGCGAGGCAGCGGCGGGCCCCAGGTGCCCGCGGTCTTCCTCGACGGAAAGGAAGTGATGAAGGGCCTGCCAGGCACGCTCACCGTGCTGCAGGACGCCGGCTACGACGAAGCCGAAGCCCTGCGCTGGCTCTTCACCCCAGATGACTCACTGCCAGGATCGCCCGTTGACGCGATCAAGGCCGGTCGGCACACAGAGGTCAAGCGGCGTGCCCAGGCCCTCGGTTTCTGAGGCCCGCCTCTACCTCTGCACCGACGGGCGGCGAGGACGCGGCGACCTGGCCGACTTCCTCGACGCCGTGCTGGCCAACGGCGTGGACATCGTCCAGTTGCGGGAGAAGGGACTCGAGGCGCGCGAAGAGCTCGCGCTGCTCGAGGTCTTCCGTGACGCCTGCGACCGGCACGGCAAACTGCTCGCCGTCAACGACCGGGCCGACATCGCCTACGCGGCCCGACCAGACGTGCTCCACCTGGGGCAGGACGACCTTCCTGTGACGGTCGCACGAGAGATCCTCGGCGACGACATCGTCATCGGACGGTCCACCCACTCCGCCGCGGAGGCTTCCGCCGCCGCGGTGGAGCCGGGCGTCGACTACTACTGCTGCGGCCCGATCTGGCCGACGCCGACCAAACCCGGACGCCACGCGCCCGGACCCGCGCTGCCACGGCACGCGGCGGCGCTCGGCACGGACCGGCCGTGGTTCGGCATCGGCGGCATCGACCTGGACAACCTCGACGAGGTGCTCTCCTTCGGAGTGCGCCGGGCCGTGGTCGTCCGTGCCATCACCGAGGCGCCCGACCCCGGCGCCGCGGCGGCCGAGTTCGCCAAGCGCCTGTCCGGCGCGTCCTCCTGATGCGGTAAACGTCCGGGGCCGTGCGTCGGGCAGACGTGCGGCCCCGCCCAGCCGGGAACGTCAGGACTTGCGGGACGTGGCGGCAACGGCCAGGCCGTCCAGGGCCGCCCGCGCCTCCTCCGTGATCGGCGCCCTGGCCAGCGCCGCGAGCGCCTCGTCCAGGTAGGACGCGATCAGGTCCTCGCACTCCTGCAGCGCCCCGGTGTCGGCGATGATGCCGCGCAGCGTCGCCACCCCCTGCTCGTCCAGCGCCGGATCGCCCAGCAGGCGGCGCACGATCTGGGCGTCGTCGGACGAGGCGGCCGCCAGCGTCTTGGCCACCAGCATCGTCCGCTTGCCCTCGCGCAGGTCGTCCCCGGCCGGCTTGCCGGTCTGCGCCGGGTCGCCGAACACGCCCAGGATGTCGTCGCGCAACTGGAAGGCGATGCCGACGCGCCGGCCGTACTCCACGCAGAGCTCGTCGATCCACGGCTCCGCGCTGCGGGCCGCCAGCACGAGCCCGAGCCGCAACGGCTGCTCCACCGAGTACTTGCCGCTCTTGTACAGCGCCACCCGCAGCGCCGAGTCGAAGGAGTTCTCGCCGTGGGCCTGCTCCAGCAGGTCCAGGTACTGGCCGCACATCAGCTCGGTGCGCATGTGGTCGTGCAACGGCTGCGCGGCCGCCAGCGACTCCGGCGGCAGCGCGCTGGTGCGCCACATCTCGCCCGACCAGATGAGCAGCAGGTTGCCCAGCAGGATCGCGGCGCCCTCGCCGAACTGCTCGGCCGCGCCGTGCCAGCCGGCCTTCTCGTGCAGCGCCTGGAAACGGCGATGCGCGGACGGCATGCCGCGGCGCAGATCGCTCTTGTCCATGACGTCGTCGTGGACAAGCGCGCTGGCCTGCAGCAGCTCCAGCGAGGCCGCCGCGGCGAAGATGCCGGGCCCGTCCTCGCCGCCGGCGCCGCGCCAGCCCCAGTAGCAGAACGCCGGGCGCAGCCGCTTGCCCCCCGACAGCAGGTCGTTCGCCGCCGCCAGCAGCGGCTCCAGGTCGGGGTCGCCGAGGGCAGGCTCCTGCCGGCCGACGAACTGCCTGAGCGAACGGTCCACCTGCTGGCGCAGGGCGTCAGTGGTCATGCTCATGAGACTAACGGGCGGTGGACCAGGCTTCGATCTCCGCTCGATCCGGGGGCGGTAACCTTGGTGCATGGCGCTTGGTCGACCCTCCATCCTGCCCGATCGTGTTCCCACCGTGCGCGAGCTGCTCGCCTCCGGTGGACGGTCGTTCTCCTTCGAATTCTTCCCGCCGAAGACCGACGAAGGCGAGCGGCAGCTGTGGCGAGCCATCCGCGAGCTGGAGTCGCTCCGTCCCACCTTCGTCTCCGTGACCTACGGCGCGGGCGGCAGCACCCGCGACCGCACCGTCGACATCGTCGAACGCGTCGCCCACGAGACCACGCTCACCCCGGTGGCGCACTTCACCGCCGTCAACCACTCCATCCGTGAACTGCGTCACCTGGTGGGCCGCTTCGCCGACGCCGGAGTACGCAACATCCTGGCCGTGCGCGGCGACCCTCCCGGCGACCCGGGCGCCGAGTGGGTCCAGCACCCGGAAGGCGTCCTCTACGCCGAGGAACTGGTCCGGCTGATCCGCCAGGCCGGCGACTTCTGCGTGGGCGTGGCCGCCTTCCCCTACAAGCACCCCCGCTCGCCGTCGATCGACTCGGACACCGACTACTTCGTCCAGAAGTGCCGTGCGGGCGCCGACTACGCGATCACCCAGATGTTCTTCCAGGCGGAGGACTACCTGCGGCTGCGCGACAGGGTGGCGGCCAAGGGCTGCGCCACCCCGATCATCCCGTGCATCATGCCCGTCACCCAGATGAGCACGATCGCCCGTTCCGAGCAGTTGTCCGGGGCGCCGTTCCCGCCGGACGTGGCCGCGCGCTTCGAGGCCGTGGCCGACGACCCGGCGGCGGTGCGGCGGCTGGGCATCGACCACGGTGCCGAGCTGTGCCAGCGGCTGCTCGACGAGGGCGCGCCGGGCATCCACTTCATCACGTTCAACCGCTCCAGCGCCTCCGCGGAGGTCTTCCAGCGGCTCAACCACTCGGCGGTGGCCGTCTGAGCTGAGGCCCGCCGTACCCGCTCAGAAGCCGCACAAGGTGCGGATGTCGCGGCAGGCGCCCACCACGCGGTCCACGTCCTGGTCGGACAGGGCCGCGTGCGGGGCCAGGCGCACCAGGCCGCGCTCGTGCGAGCCGAACGGCGGGAAGCAGACCGAGGCGTAGACGCCGCGCTGTTCCAGCAGGTCGCGGGCGAGCAGGACGTCGGTCCTGCTGCGCGCGCCCAGCGCCAGGATGTGGGCGTGGCCGGGCTCCGGGGCGTAGCCGAGCGTGGTGATCTCCTGGCGCAGGCGGCGGGTGATCTCGCGCAGCCGGGTACGCCGCCAGTCCTCCTCACGCACCAGCGCCAGCGCCGCGGCCAGCCCCGCGATGTCGTGCGGTTGCAGCGGCGAGCTGAACACCGCGGGAAAGGCCTCCGCCCGGAAGTACGGCACGAACTCCGGGCGGTCGCAGACGATCAGCCCCGCCCGCCCCGGGATCGCCTTGGCCAGGCTGGCCGTCCTGAAGTCGGCGCCCACCCGCGCCGCCAGCCCCTCGCCGTGCGGCCCGTGCGTGCCGAGCGCGTGCGACTCGTCCACCACCAGCAGGCTCTCGTACTCCCGCGCCGTCGCGGCCATCTCCGCCAGCGGGCAGACCGCGCCGTCGACGCCGTGAACCGCGTCCACGGCGATCACACCCGAGCCGTGCCTGCGCAGGCGGCCGCGCAGGTGGTCGGGATCGTTGTGGCGGAACCACACCACCGGCGCGCGGGCCGCGTGCGCGCCCTCCCGCAGCGAGTGGTGCACGCGTTCGTCCAGGTAGACGGGCAGGTGCGGGTCGGCGATCAGCTGCATCAGCCCGGTGTTCGCCGCCCACCCCGACGGGCACAGCACCGCCGCCGACGCGCCGAGGAAGGCCGCGAACTCCGCCTCCAGACGATCCTGCTTCTCCGGTACGGCTGCCGCCTCCATCGCCCGCGCCATGGCCGAGACGATGCGTGGATGCCGGGCGATGGCCAGACAGTCGCTGCCGGTCAGGATGATCGCGTCGGGGTCCGGCGGCCGGCTGGCGAGCATGAGCGGCCCGGCCCAGGTTCCCGAGATCCGCGCCAGGTGGAAGGCGTTGAGCCGCTCGTCGAGGCGGTCCGGGGCGCTGGGCATGGCAACCCCTTCATGGAGTAAATAGACGGTCACGCTCTGTGGTCGAAGGGATGCCCGGAGTGCCGCCGGTCAAACACCGCCGCGGGTCAAGAAAGGGGGAGGGGGCGGCCGACGATCGCGTACTCCTCGTAGCCGCCGGGGAAGACGAAGCGCGTCAGCAGGTCGGTGAAGCCGAGCGCGGCGTACAGGTGGCGGGCGGCCGTCGGGCGGTCGTGCGTGGACAGCACGCCGGAACGCTCCTTTCTGCCCGCGCACAACGTGTTGATCATCGCCCGGCCGATGCCCTTGCCCTGGAAGTCCGGGTGCACGTGGATCTCGGCCAGCTCGAACGCGTCGCCGAGCCAGGCGTCGGCGGCCTCACCGCCCGACTTCTCGGCCAGGGCCCGGGCGACCACGTCGTGCCACCACTGGCCGATCGCGCCGTGGAAACCGTAGGCGAAGCCGACCACCTGGTGCTCGCCGGCCGTCTCGCCGGCGGGACCGAGGTCCACGGCGCCCGCGCGGACGGCGGGCACCTGCCGGAGTTCGGCGAAATAGCACTGGAACAGCGGGTACGTGCTGTGGTTGTGCATGATGCCCTTGCGACCGGTGACCTGCTCCACCGGCGGGCGCATGGCGGCGGTGTAGACGTCGATCACGGTGTCCAGCCGCTCGACGAACTCCGCCGGGCCCGCGCCGCGAAACTCGATCACCCGGTGCACGCTACTCCACGTCCGCGGGAGTGCCGCCGGTCATCCGGACCAGCTCGTCGAACGAGGTCGGGAAGACCGTGTGCGGATGGCCGCCCGCCGCCCACACCACCTCGTGCTTGCCGAGCCAGGTGTCGACCAGCGTACGGACCGGGGCGGGGTGGCCGACCGGGGCGACGCCGCCGATCGGCTGGCCGGTCGCCTCCCTGACGAACTCGGGCGAGGCCCGGCGTACCTTCCGTGCCCCCACGATGCTCGCGATCAGCTCCACGTTGACGCGGTGGGCGCCGCTCGTCAGCACCAGCAGCGGGGCGCCGTCGGCGTCGAAGATGAGGCTGTTGGCGATGGCGCCGACCTCGCAGCCGAGCTGGGCCGCGGCGGTGGCGGCCGTCGGCGCCGTCTCCGGCAATATCACGATCTCACCCGTCGCTCCGAGTCCGCGCAGGACATCGGCCACATGGACGGCGTTGGCAGGCAACTTCTCCGGCATGCCGACACTCTAAACAGATTGACCCGTGGATTACCTCGACATGGTGGTGGTGTAGGGTCCCTTGATTCGATTGTTAGTGATATGAGGGGTGATGTACGTGGGGGGACCTCGTCGGCGCGGGGCGCTCGGCTTTGCCGCTCTTGTGACGGTGGGGGCCGTCGCGTTCACCGGAGTGGGTACGGCCGGGGCTGAGGCCGTACCGGCCGCAAGCCAGAGGGCAACGGACACGCGCACACAGCCGGCGGTGAGCACGAGCGGCACGGCCGCGAGCACACGGCCGGTGGTGAGCACGAGCGGCACGGCCGCCAGCACGTTCGCCGCCCCGAAGAAGAAGCTGAAGCTCGGAGCCAAGGGCAAGACGGTCGTCCTGCTCCAGAAGCGGCTGGCGGAGCTGGGCTACCGCCCGGGCAAGGCCGACGGCCGCTACGGCGGCTCGACACTGACCGCCATCTGGGCCTTCCAGAAGGTCAACGGCATCAGGCCGACCAGCACGATCAGCAGCAGGACCTGGAACGCCCTGGAGACCCCGAAGCTCCCCAAGGTCCTCGTCAAGAACGGCAAGCCGACCCGGGCCGAGGTGAACCTCAGCACCCAGATCATGGTCATGTACGTGAAGGGCGAGCCCAAGCTGATCACCCACATCTCGTCGGGCAGCGGCATCCCCTACTGCGAGACGACGACGTGGCAGGGCAAGAGCCAGCGCTTCTGCGGCTCGGCCCGCACCCCGACCGGCAACTACCGGACCACGTGGCGCAGGAGCGGCTGGCACAAGAGCTACCTGGGCCAGCTGTACAACCCGATCTTCTTCAACGGCGGCATCGCGTTCCACGGAGCGCTGTCGGTGCCGCTGTCCCCGGCATCGCACGGCTGCGTACGCCTGCCCATGAACGTGGCACAGACGTTGCCCGGCATGCTCGGCAAGGGCGTCCCGGTCCACGTACGCGGCGCCTTCAAGCGCTGACCCCAAAGGCACGGTCCTCCCCAAGGGCGCGCTTCGCGCGTCTGCGGGGAGGGCTGTCCTGACGGGGGAGCCCAGCTCCCCCGAACCCCTCGCCGGTGGCCTGCCGGCCCCCGGCCCCCCCGGACGCGACCCCGGGCACGGTGGAAATTGCTCTGACCGCCGATCAGAAGGGTCGGGTCTCGAGTATCTCGGGCCCACGACCTAGCTCAAAGGCCCTTCGGATGACACTGAGCCGTTTTCATTCCCGTGCGGTGACTGCTGATCACAACATGATCGCAAGGTCGACATTCGTCTGATGACATGGCGAAACCCCTGGTAGACGGGTTGATCACCACAAT
>NZ_JBITIO010000014.1:0-310866 GCF_044459065.1 Nonomuraea sp. NPDC050394
TCTTAATTCTTTCAGCCGGTCCGCTTGGTGTCAAATTGACACTCGCGGGCTGACCTGCGGGAATTTCGACCACCCCGTCTCCGGGGCAACCCCTCCAACTTACTCGCTCCGAGGCCGACAAGCAAATCGATCATCAGAACCAGCGCGTTGCAAGGGGATACCGACTCAGCACACGCCAGAGCCACCCGAGAGAGGTGGTTGGTTGCGCCGCACTGCGTCGGCTTTAGAAGATTAGCAGCGCCCCAGACCACTCGGGACACCTTCCGCAACACAGAACGATCACAGCCGAACATAGACTCCCCCCGTGAGCAGGAACACGCCGCCGACGGCGAAGAGGATCCCGACTGAGCGTCTCCATCACGGCGACACCGTGATCGACGAATACGCGTGGCTGACGGACAAGGAAGATCCGGACACGGTCTCCTATCTGGAAGCCGAGAACGCGTATCTCAAACAGGAGACGGCTCACCTGGGCGACCTCCAGGAGCAGGTTTTCCAAGAGATCAAGGGCAGGACGCAGGAAACCGACCTGTCCGTGCCCAGCCGTAAGGGGGCGTGGTGGTATTTCACCCGTACGGAGGAGGGCAAGCAATACGCCGTCTCCTGCCGGGTACCCGCCACCGGCGACGAACCTCCGGAGATCCAGCCGGGCAAGGTTCTCGACCACGAGCAGGTGCTGCTGGACGGCAACGCGCTGGCCGGCGACAGCCCGTTCTTCTCGGTCGGCACCAGCGCGGTCTCCCCCGACGGCACGATGCTGGCCTACTCCACCGACTACAAGGGCGCCGAGCGCTTCACGCTGCGCTTCAAGAACCTGACCACCGGCGAGACGCTCCCCGACGAGATCGAGGACATCTTCTACGGCGGCGCCTGGTCCGCCGACGGCTCGACGTTCTTCTACACCCGGGTGGACGACGCCTGGCGCCCCCACCAGGTCTACCGCCACACCCTCGGCACCCATGACGACGTCCTGGTGTACGAGGAGTCCGACGAGCGGTTCTGGGTCGGCATCGGCCTGACCCGCAGCGAGCGCTACCTGGTCCTGGGCGCCGGCAGCAAGATCACCAGCGAGGTGCGCCTCCTGGCCGCCGACGACCCTTCCGGCGAGTTCCAGCTGGTACGCCCCCGCGAGACCGGCGTCGAATACGGCGTCGAGCACGCCGGTGACTTCTTCTACGTGCTGCACAACAAGGCCGCCGAGAACTTCGAGGTCGCCACCGCCCCGCTGGGCTCCCCCGGCGACTGGACGCCGCTGATCGAGCACCGCGAGGACACCCGCCTGCTGGAGATCGACGCCTTCGAGAACCACGCCGTGGTGCACTTCCGCCGCGAAGGTCTCACCGGCCTGCGGATCCTGCCCAAGGACGCGGACGCGTACGAGATCGACTTCCCCGAGCCTCTCTACGACGTCGGCCCCGCGGGCAACCCCGAGTTCTCCACCGGCAGGCTCCGGCTGGCCTACACCAGCATGATCACGCCGCCCAGCGTCTACGACTACGACCTGGCCACGCACGAGCTGATCCTGCTCAAGCAGCGGCCGGTGCTCGGCGGCTACGACCCGGGCGACTACGAGCAGGTCCGCGAGTGGGCCACGGCCGAGGACGGAACCCGCGTCCCGATCTCGATCGTCAAGCGCAAGGACGCAGCAAAGCCCGCCCCCACCGTCCTGTACGGCTACGGCAGCTACGAGACCTCCATCGACCCGAGCTTCTCCGTGGCCCGGCTGTCCCTGCTCGACCGCGGGTTCGTCTTCGCCATCGCGCACGTGCGCGGCGGCGGCGAGATGGGCCGCCGCTGGTACGAAGAGGGCAAGATGACCCGCAAGAAGAACACCTTCACCGACTTCGTGGCCGCCGCGAAGCACCTGAAGGCGTCGGGCTGGAGCGAGCGGGTGATCGCCAGGGGCGGTTCGGCCGGCGGCCTGCTGATGGGCGCGGTCGCGAACCTGGCTCCGGAGGAGTTCGCCGGTGTGGTGGCTGAGGTGCCGTTCGTGGACGCGCTGAACACGATCCTCGATCCGTCGCTCCCGCTGACCGTGATTGAGTGGGACGAGTGGGGCGATCCGCTGCACAACTCCGATGTCTACGCCTATATGAAGAGCTACACGCCCTACGAGAACGTGGACGGCCGGCCGTACCCGCCGATCCTCGCGATCACGAGCCTGAACGACACACGCGTCCTCTACCACGAGCCGGCGAAGTGGATCGCCAGGCTACGGGCGGTCGCGAACGGCGGGCCGTTCCTGCTGAAGACGGAGATGGGCGCCGGGCACGGCGGCCGCAGCGGACGTTACGACGCGTGGCGCGAGGAGGCGTTCGCGCTCTCCTGGATCATCGAGAGGGGCACCGCATGACCTACCAGGCCGACGAGGGCCGGTATCAGGACCGCATGCCGTACAACCGGAGCGGGCGGAGCGGGCTCAAGCTGCCCGCGGTCTCGCTGGGGTTGTGGCACAACTTCGGCGACGACCGTCCGCTGGAGAACTCGCGCTCGATCCTGCGGCGGGCCTTCGACCTGGGCGTGACGCACTTCGACCTGGCCAACAACTACGGCGTGCCATACGGCTCGGCGGAGCGCAACTTCGGGACGATCTTCGCCCAGGACTTCGCGCGCTACCGGGACGAGCTGATCATCTCGACGAAGGCCGGCTATGACATGTGGCCGGGGCCGTACGGGGAGTGGGGCTCGCGCAAGTACGTGCTGGCCAGCCTCGACCAGTCGCTCGCCCGCATGGGGCTTGACCACGTCGACGTCTTCTACAGCCACCGGCCCGATCCGCAGACGCCGTTCGAGGAGACGATGGGCGCGCTCGACCACGCGGTGCGGTCGGGGAAGGCGCTGTACGCGGGCATCTCCAACTACTCGGCCGAGCAGACCGCGCAGGCGGCCAGGATCATGCGCGAACTGGGCACGCCGCTGCTGATCCACCAGCCCTCCTACTCGATGATCAACCGGTGGATCGAGGACGGGCTGCTGGACACGCTGGAGGACGCGGGGATGGGCTGCATCGTCTACTCGCCGCTGGCGCAGGGGCTGCTGACCGACCGCTATCTGAAGGACGTGCCGGCGGACTCGCGGGCGGCGACCAGCAGGTTCCTGTCGGCCGAGCGGGCGGAGCGCGACCGGGAGCTGGCCCGCGGTCTCAACGGCATCGCCGGGCAGCGCGGCCAGACGCTCGCCCAGATGGCCCTGTCCTGGGCCATGCGCGACCCGCGGGTCACCAGCGTGCTGATCGGCGCGAGCAGCGTGAAGCAGCTGGAGGACAACGTGGCCTGCGTGAACGGCCCAGCCTTCACCGAGGACGAGCTGGCCGGAATCGACAAGCTAACTGCCCGTTAGAGAGCCTCATGCTTCTGCAGCCAGGTGAAGGCCGCCCAGCCCGGTAGGACGGGGAGCCAGAACGTGAGCAGGCGGTAGAGGAGGACGGCGGAGGTGGCCACGGCGCTGTCGACGCCGGCCACCGTGAGGCCGCCCGCGAGCGCGAGTTCGACCGCGCCCAGGCCACCCGGTGTGGGCGCGGCCGAGCCGATCGCGTTTGCGGTCAGGAAGACCACGGCGACGGCGGTGAAGGAGATGTCGCCGCCGAACGCGGAGACGCAGGCGTCGAGGCAGGTCACGAACGCGATGGTGATCATCACGGTCCCGGCGAAGCCTTCGAACATCTTCCGCGGCGACTGCAGCACGTCCAGCAGGCGCGGCAGCACGTTCGAGAAGAGTGAGCGCAGCCGTTTGGTGAGCATCCTGCGCAGCGGCGGCACGCCGAGCACGGCCACGATCAGCACCGCGACGGCCAGCATCACCAGGACCAGCCCGCGCGTGGGCGTGAACGACGTGGCGGTGTTGGACCCGGTGATGTAGGCGAACAACAGCAGCAGGCTGATGTGCGCGATCAGCATGACGAGCTGCGAGGCGCCCACGCTGGCCACGGCCGAGGCGGGCGGAATGCCGCGCTTCTGCAGGTAGCGGGTGTTGATCGCGACGGCGCCCACCGCGGGCGGCGCGACCAGCTTCACGAACGACGAGGCGAACTGCACCAGCACCGTCCGCCACAGCGGCAGCGACTCCGGCACGAACCCGCGCAGCATGAGCGCGGCGGCGATGAAGCTGACGAAGGAGGCGGCCAGCGCCAGCAGCGACCAGGCCCAGTTGGCGGTGGTGACGACGGTGACGAGGTTGACCTGGCTGAGCTGGGACAGCAGGAAGTAGGCGGCCAGCGTGCTGGCGATGATCGTGACCAGCGTGCGCGGCCGGAACCGCTCCAGCCGGATCTCCTCGATCTTGGCCTGTGGCTTGAGCGCCTCGATCTGCTCCCGGATGGCCGACAGCAGGCCCTTGTCCTTGGCCAGCGCGGATCGTGTCTGGCGGGTCAGTGCGATCTTCTGCAGCAGCGGCATCGCCCCGGCCAGCGCGTCCTCGCCCACGACGCGGGCGGCGGAGGCGACCGAGCGTTCGGCCCCGACGCGCAGCGCGAGATAGGTGAGCAGCTGGACGACGTCGAGCCGCAGCAGCAGGTCGCCGGCGGCGATCTCGCCGCTTCTGGCGTCGGTGAGCACGACCCTGCCCTCGGCGTCGACGTGGATGCTGTCGCCGGTCAGCCGCCGGTGGGCCAGTCGTTGCAGGCGCAGCAGTTCGAGCTGCTCCCAGATCTGGGCGAGCAGGTCGTCGTCGATCTCGGAGTCGGGCAGCGCGTCGAGCGGGCGGGTGCTGAGGTGCTCGTAGGCGAGGAGCGCGGCTTCGGTGCCGACCTCGCTGGTGCCGAGCAGGCGCGGGGTCGAGGCCCCCGCCGCCTGCGCGGCGTAGGCCATGAGCGCCTCGCGTTCCAGCTCCGCGCGCAGCGACCTGATCGCCCTGCGCCTGGTCTCGGAGTTAAGCCTGATGCGCCGCCACAGCCGGTACGGCAGGCCGGCCACCTGCCGGTCACGGTCGAGAACGGTGACGTCGAGGCTGCTGCCGTCGTGGAGCCCGATGGCGTAGCGGCGGCTGCCCTGATGGTCGTCTTCGATCCGCCGGGCGCTGACCGGCTGGAAGGAGAGCTTGCGCAGGGCGGCGATCACCGCGGTGCCGGGGGGCCTGGTGTTGGGGCTGCCGACGCCGTACAGCGTGCCGTAGCCGATGGCCATGCCGGCCACGATGGTCACCATCGCGCTGGGCAGCGTGAGCTGCTTGCTGGTGAACAGCGAGAGCACGTCGAGCGCGATGACCGTCCAGATCAGCGCCCGCCAGGTGGGTCTGCGTGAGATGCGTACGGCGGTGCTGTAGGCGACCACCGAGGCGAGCAGGGTGTTGAACGGCTCCACCCCCGGCCGGTTGCCGGTGAGCAGTTGCCGCAGGTCGCCCGCGGCGTCGGAGGACATGACCCATTCGCCGATGAGGAACGAGCCGACCAGGCCGATGATCGCCGCGATGAGGCCCTCGGCCACGCGCAGGCCGTCGCGGTGGAAGACGCGCTCGACCGCGAAGGCGACCGGCACGACGAGCACCGCGCCGCCGCCGAGGAAGGCGGCGACCCGGCTGAGCAGGTTGGGCACGAGGTTGGCGCCCTCGGCCACGTCGCCGGCCAGGCCGTTCAGCGTCTGCTTGGCGACCAGCGACAGCAGGACGACCGCGGCGAGCGCGAGCAGGGCGGCGATGAAGCGGAGCAGGTCGGAGGGGCGGCGCAGGCGTTGCGGCAGGAGCGGTTCGACGACGTAGACCTCCGGGTCCTTGTCGTCGGCCTCCGTTTCATGGCGCGGCTCAGCCACGGCCGGTTCCCTCTCCGAGAGGTCCGCCGCGTTGTCGCGTTCTCTGATTTCCGCCACCGTCCGCGATTCTGCACCTTCCGGGCCAGACCGTACGATCTTTGGCCTCTAGTGTCCCCAATCGTCACCTGAGTCAACGCCCCGGGTAAGGACTCGACCAGCAACGACGCGTCTAACCCCGGTCCGCGGCCAACGTTGGCATCCTCAGGCCATGATCACTCATACGATGCTGATCCTGGCCCTAGCCGCGCCGGGCGAACCGCTCGTAGATGCGGTCAAGGTGGACAACGTACTAGGACATCTCCAGGCCTTCCAAGCCATCGCTGACGCACACGGGGGCACCCGGGCAGCCGGGACACCCGGATACGACGCATCTGCAGCCTATGTGGCCGCGCGGCTGCGTGACGCGGGTTACACCGTGCGGCTTCAGCCGTTCGCCTTCGACTTCTACCGGGAGCTGGCTCCGGCGGTGGTGGAGGGCGGCGGGCGGCGGCTCGCGGGGGTCACCACGCTGAGGTACTCCGGCGGCGGCGACGTGAGCGCGGCGCCGCAGGAGGCGGGCGAGGGGTGCGCGGCCCGTGACTTCAAGGGGTTTCGCGCCGGGCGGATCGCGGTGACGCGGCGCGGGACGTGCATGTTCGAGGTGAAGGCGCGCAACGCGGCGGCCGCGGGAGCCAAGGCGCTGATCGTGGTCGACCAGAAGGGCTCCTTCGCGGGGAGCGCGGGGACGCCGCAGCCGATCCCGGTGGTGGGGGTGCCGCCGGAGGCGGGCGCCCAGGTGACCAGGCTGAAGAAGGTCCGGGTCACGACGAAGACGGTGAGCGAGGAGCGCATCACGCACAACGTGCTGGCCGAGACGCGGGGCACGGGCAAGGTGGTGATGGCCGGGGCGCACCTGGACTCGACGCCGGACGGGCCCGGCATCAACGACAACGGCTCGGGCAGCGCGGCGATCCTGGAGATCGCGCTGCGGGCGGCGCGCACGCCGTTGCGGCAGCCGGTGCGGTTCGCCTGGTGGGGGGCGGAGGAGGTGGGCCTGCTCGGGTCCGGCCATTACGTGCGGAACCTGCCGGAGACCGAGCGCAAGAAGATCGAGGCCTATCTGAACCTC
Organism: Nonomuraea sp. NPDC050394; assembly: GCF_044459065.1. Taxonomy (NCBI): domain Bacteria; kingdom Bacillati; phylum Actinomycetota; class Actinomycetes; order Streptosporangiales; family Streptosporangiaceae; genus Nonomuraea; species Nonomuraea sp. NPDC050394. The sequence continues at coordinate 6,850 of NZ_JBITIO010000014.1, forward strand.
GACATGATCGCCTCGCCGAACCACACGTTCGCGATCTTCGACGGTGACGACTCCGAGCGCTCGGGCGCGGGAGCGGGTCCGAAGGGCTCGGCCAGGGTGGAGCGGGCCTTCCAGCGGTATTTCCGCGAGCGCGGGCTGCCCTTCCGCGCCGCCGACCTGACGGGCCGTTCGGACTACGGGCCGTTCATGGCGGCCGGGATCGCCTCCGGCGGCTTGTTCACCGGCGGCGACGAGAAGAAGACGGAGAAGGAAGCCGGTCTGTTCGGCGGTACGGCGGGCCAACCGCTCGACAAGTGCTACCACCAGGCCTGCGACACGTTGCGGAACGTCAGTGTGAAGGCGCTGGAGGTGACGGCGGATGCGGTCGCGGCGGTCGTCAGTCGCCTGGCCGCATAACAACTCCGGGGCAACACCTTCCCCAGTAACCCCCCTTCGGAATATTTTTCACGCTATCGGGGGGATCGTTTCGTCTTTACCGAGGAGCCATATGCGTCGTCGCCTGTCCGCAGGCGTGCTGGGTGCGGCCGCGCTCGCACTCGTCACCCCCCTGGCCCTGTCCGCTCCCGCCTACGCCGACCACGGCCGCGATCCCGCCCGCCAGCTCGTCCAGGCCGTCAAGGGCAAGCACGTCGAACGCCACCTGCGCGTGCTCGACCTGATCGCCAAGGCCGGCGGCGGCACCCGCGTCTCCAGCAGCCGCGGCTACGACCTGTCGCGTGACTACGTGGCCACGCTGCTGCGTGCCGTCGGTTACAAGGTGACGGTCCAGCCGTTCGAGTTCACCTTCGACGGCTACCGGACCAAGCCCGTGCTCGAACGGCTCTCGCCCAGTCCCAAGGCTTACAAGAACGGCTTCTTCAACGACTACGTCGCGATGGGCGACTCCCCCGCGGGCGGCGTCACCGGGCAGATCCAGGCCGTGGACCTCGTGCTGCCGCCGACGCCCCAGCCGTCGTCCACCTCGGGCTGTGAGCCTGCCGACTTCGCCGGCTTCGTCCAGGGGCGGGTGGCGCTGCTGCAGCGCGGCACCTGCAACTTCGGGGTGAAGGCGAAGAACGCGCAGGACGCCGGGGCCAGTGCGGTGATCGTCCTCAACGAGGGCCAGCCCGGCCGCACCGACGTGGACCTCAACCCGGCGCTCAGCGATCCGTCGATCACCATCCCGTCCTTCTTCACGAGCTTCGCCGTGGGCTCCGACCTGGCGGCGACGCCCGGTGCCACCGTGAAGCTGAACTGGGACCCGCTGGTCGAGCAGCGCACCACCTACAACGTGATCGCCGAGTCGCGCGGCGGCCGGGCCGACAACGTCGTGATGATGGGCGCCCATCTGGACAGCGTTCAGGAGGGGCCGGGCATCAACGACAACGGCTCCGGTTCCGCCGGCGTGCTGGAGGTGGCGCTCCAGATGGCCAGGTTCCAGCCGGTCAACAAGGTGCGGTTCGGGTTCTGGGGCGCGGAGGAGTTCGGGCTGCTGGGGTCGAAGCACTATGTCGAGTCGCTGTCGCAGGAGCAGAAGAACGCGATCGGGCTCTACCTGAACTACGACATGATCGGCTCGCCGAACTTCGCGTACCACATCTACGACGGTGACGGGGATGCGTTCGGGGTGCCGGGTCCGGCCGGGTCGGCGCAGCTGGAGAAGGACTTCCAGGGGTTCTACGGCGCTCGCGGCCTGCCGTTCAAGCCGAGCGAGTTCGACGGGCGCTCGGACTACAAGGCCTTCATCGACGCCGGGATCGCCGGCGGCGGGTTGTTCACCGGGGCCGAGAAGAAGAAGACCGAGGAAGAGGCCAAGCTCTTCGGCGGTACGGCGGGCGAGCCGTACGACCCGTGCTACCACAGTGAGTGCGACACGATCGAGAACGTCGACGAGACCGCGCTGGACGTGAACTCCGACGCGGTCGCGGCCCTGGCCGCCAAGTACACCTACAGCAAGGCGGCGCTGGACGCCATCCACAAGCCGGGGGCGCCGCACACGCCGCCCGCGGCGCGGATGGCCGCCACCGCCAGCCATGACAGGGTGCCCACGGCGGCGAGCTGACGGTGCCGGAGCGCCTCGGGGCAAGCCCTGAGGCGCTCTTTCGTAAGCTGTGCGTCATGGCGGGAAATCTGCAGGTTTTGGGGGCGTGTCCGCTGGACTGCCCCGACACGTGCTCCTGGGTCGTCACCGTCGAGGACGGCAAGGCCGTCAAGATGCGCGGGAATCCCGACCAGCCGTACACGCGGGGCGCGCTCTGCGTGAAGGTCAACCGGTATCTGGAGCACACGCGGGCGGCTGACCGGATTCTCCATCCGCTGCGCCGTACCGGGCCCAAGGGGTCTGGGCAGTTCGAGCGGATCAGCTGGGACGAGGCGCTCGACGAGATCGCCACCCGGTTGCGGAGCATCGTCGACGAGCACGGCGGCGAGGCGATCTGGCCCTACAACGGCACCGGGTCGCTCGGTTACGTGCAGGGGTGCGAGGGCGTGGCGGGGCGGCGGTTCTGGAACATGCTCGGCGCCTCCCGGCACTGGCTCAACATTTGCTCCTCGGCGGGCTCCTCCGGGCTGCGGCGCGCCAACGGCACCGCGGGCGGCATGGACCCGGAGAATCTCGCGCTGTCCAAGCTGATCCTGCTCTGGGGCACGAACACGCTGACCAGCGGGCACCACCTGTGGAAGTTCATCCAGGACGCGCGGGCCGACGGCGCGCACGTGGTGGCGATCGACCCGATCAGGACGCGTACCGCCGACCAGGCCGACGAGCACATCGCGATCCGGCCGGGCACAGACGCCGTGCTGGCGCTCGGCCTGCTCAACGTGGTGCTGGCCGAGGGCACACAGGACGAGGAATACCTGGCCGCCCATACCGAGGGCTGGGATGACTTCCGCGAAGAAATCCGGAAATATCCGGTGGAACGTGTGGCCGAGATCACCGGCATCCCCGCCGCGACCGTCCACAGCCTGGGGATGAGGCTCGCCCACACCCGCCCCACCGCTATCCGCGCCACGATGGGCATCCAGCGCCACGCCGGCGGCGGAACGGCCATGCGCACGATCACCGCCATCCCCGGCGTGACCGGCGACTGGCGCCACCCGGGCGGCGGCGTGGCGTACTCGACCAGCGACCACGTGCACTTCACCATCGACACCCGCGAGGACCTGCTGGCCCGGCCGGTGCGCACGCTGGCCATGACCCGCCTGGCGGCGGAGCTGCCGTCGGTGAAGTGCCTGTTCGTCTACGGCGCCAACCCGCTCGCCTCGACCTCCGACACCAACAGGATCCGCCGCGAGATGCTGCGCGAGGACCTGTTCACGGTGGTCATGGAGCACTTCCCCACCGACACCGCCGACCACGCCGACATCGTGCTGCCCGCGACCATGCAGACCGAGCACATGGACCTGCACGCCGGCTACGGCCACCTCTACCTGCTGTGGAACGAACCCGCGGTCGCGCCGCCCGGCGAGTGCCTGTCCACGACGGAGACCTTCCGCCGCCTGGCCGAGCGCATGGGCATGACCGAGCCGTCGTTGTTCGACACGGACCTGGAGCTGGCCGAGCAGCTCCTGTCGAGCGGGCATCCGTCGCTGGAGGGCGTCACGCTCGACCGGTTGCGCAAGGAGGGATGGATGCGGATGAGCTACCCCAAGCCCTTCGCGCCCTTCGCCGGCGGCTTCCCGACCCGGTCGGGACGGCTGCGCTTCCCGCCGCCGGGCAAGGCCTACGTGCCGCCGTACTCGGCGGGCAAGGACGGGCTGACGCTGATCACCCCGGCCGCGCACACGTTCCTCAACACGGTCTTCGGCAACAACCCGGAGCTGCGCAGAAGAGCGAAGGAACCCATCGTGCTGGTCAACGCGGCCGACGCGGCGGCGCGCGGGCTGGCCGACGGCCAGCGGGTGCGCGTGCACAACGCCAACGGCGAGTTCCTGGCCGACGTGGAGATCAGTGACCGGGTGGCCGCCGGGGTCGTGGCCTCGCCCAAGGGACGCTGGCCGAAGTTCTCCCCCGGCGGCGCCGGCCCGAACGCCGTGGTGGACGAGCGCGACGCCGACATGGGCAAGGGCGCCGTCTACCACGACAACATCGTCGAGATCACGCCGGTGTGAGCGGCAGCTTGAACCCTTCGTGGGACTGGGCGTAGCCGAGTGAGCGGTAGAAGCGGTGCGCTTCCTCGCGCTGCTTGTCCGAGGTGAGCTGCACCATCACGCAGCCGCGTGCCCGGCCCTTGGCGTGCGCCCACTCCATCATCTTGCGGCCCCAGCCCTGGCCGCGCAGGTGGGCGGCGACGCGTACCGCCTCGACCTGGAGCCGGGTTGCGCCGTTGCGGGAGATTCCGGGGATGTAGGTGAGCTGCATGGTGCCGACGATCTCGCCTTTCAGCTCGGCCACGATCAGCTCGTTGTTCGGGTCGGCCTGGATGGCGGCGAAGGCGGCCTCGTGGGCGGGGCCGTACGCGCCGGTGCGCCGGGCGGCGACCGCGTCGTCGGCGATGAGGGCCACCACGGCGGGGACGTCCTCGGATCTCGCCTCGCGGAACACCAGCGACAGCACGTACTGGGAGTCCTGGAGCGACGGGTTGGACGGCAGTCCCATGACCTTGCCCGTGGGCACGAACCCCTTGCCCGCGTACAGGGCGCGGGCGGCGGTGTTCACGTCGACGGCCCAGAGCTCGACCTCCTCGGCCTGCCTGCCGCGCGCCCAGGCGATCACCTCGTCCACCAGCCGCGAGCCGACCTTGGCTCCCCTGGCCTCCGGGGCGACCCACATGGACAGCAGGTGCACGTGTTCCGGCCGCTCGGCGAGGCCGTAGACCATGCCGTGGATCGCACCGTCCGCTGTGGCGGCGAAGAACACCGAATCCGGATTCTCCAGGCGTTCGACCCATTTCTCCGCGGGGAAGGCGGCCTCGCGTTCATAGGTGGATCCGAACGCGTCGGGAGAGTCGGCGAGGGCGCGCAGCCGTACCTCGCGCAGGCGCCCGGCGTCGGCCGTGGTCAGGCGTTCAATGGTGAATTCAGGCATGTCCGCATCATGTCAGGGACGGGTCAGGGTCCATCCCCGATGTGAACAGGGGCTGCGAAGGGGCAACCTGAGTCCATGAGCGAAATCAGCCGACGCGACGAGATGTCGCTTTCCGGCGCCGCCCTCCGCGGCGCCCCCTGGAAGGCCGCCGTGGTCGGTGGCGGCGCCACCGCCGCCATCGCCTGGGTGTTCTCCGGGTTCGACGACATGGCCTGGGCGCTCGGCCTGGGCATCAATCTGTTCGCGCTGATCGCCGCGATCGGCGCGATCGCCAAGCCGGACGTGAGCGACCGGGTGACCCGGCAGGCCAGGATGTGGTCGCTGAAGCACCCGTGGAAGTTCGCGCTCCTGCCGGCCGGAATCTCGGCGGTCCTGGACTACCCGGTGCAGCTGGTGCTCGACGGCGAGGGCGTCTTCGGGGCCGCATGGGGCGCGCTGTGGCACGGCGCGCTTGTCTACCTGATCGCGGCCGTCATGACGTTCGTCATGCAGGGACGAGCACGATCTTCCCAGTGACCCGACGCTCCACCAGATCCGCCATGGCCTGCCCCGCCTGCTCCAGTGGCCGCACCTGCGGCGCCACGGGATCGATGCCCGGCATGGCCAGCAGTTCCTCCAGCATCGCCCGGTTCTCCGCCGCATGGGTCATGGACCACGCGCCCCAGTCCAGGCCCATGGCGGACCGGCTGCGCAGCAGCATCTGGTTGGCGGGGAGCCGCGGGATCTCCCCGGAGGCGAAGCCCACCACCAGCAACCGCCCGCGCTCGCGCAGCGCGCGCAGGGCCTGCTCCGACAGCGCGCCGCCGACAGGATCGACCGCCACGTCCACTCCCCAGGCGCGCGCCGTGGCCTTGAGGTCGTCGTAGCCGACGGCCTCGTCCGCCCCGGCCCTGATCGCCACCTCGCGCTTGGCCGCGCTCGACGCCGCCGCCAGCACGTCGGCGCCCAGCGCCTTGGCCACCTGAACCGCCGCCAGCCCGACCCCGCCGCCGGCGCCCAGCACCAGCACGCGCTCGCCCGGTTGCAGCCCCGCCCGCTCCCGCAGCGCGAACAGCGCCGTGCAGTGGCTCTGCGCGAAGGCCGCCGCTCGCGCGGCGTCGAGATGATCAGGCAGCGGTACGGCCTGCGCCGCGTGCACCAGCACATGGCTGGCGAACCCGCCCAGCCCGGTGATGGCCAGGACCCGCGTGCCGTCGGGAGTGCGCCCCGCCACCTCGTACCCGGGTGTGAACGGCAGCGGCGGCCTGATCTGGTAGCCGCCGCGCACCATGAGCCCGTCGACGAAGTTCACCCCGGCCGCCTCTACCTCGATGAGCACCTGCCCGGGTCCCGGGACGGGGTCGGGGGCCTCGACGAGTTCGACCGGCTTGCCGTACCCGGTGCAGACGATCGCCTTCATCGGCGCTCCGCCACGCGCTTGAGGTTCTCCAGCGTCGTGGCCATGTTCGCGGTGTTGTGGCTGACCCGGTCGGGCACGTTGGTGGCCCAGCCGGCGACGACCCGCATGAGGGCGCCGCGGGTGTCCCAGGTCTTCTGCTCGACCAGGCAGCCGTCGTCGGTCGGGGTCAGGTCGAAGCGCCAGACGGCCACGTCGATCACTCCGGCGGCGCGCACGTGGTAGGCGAAGGCGCGGCCGGGTTCCGCGGCGGTGACCGTGCATCGGGTGGACCAGCGGCGGGCGCCGTTGCGGTTGCTGCCGACGAAGCGCGCGCCCCTTCTGGGCTCCTTGACCTCGCCGACCCAGCGTGCCCTGCGGCACTCGGAGTTCCACGTGCCGAGGTTGGCGAGGTCGGTGATGAGCTCGTAGACCCGCTGTGCGGGGGCGGCGATCTCGATGCGTGCGGACGCGCTTGGCTCGCTCATGCCGCCCAGTCTGATCGACCGAACTTTATTCGGGCAAGTTTCTCTCGGCCTGGCTTCTGCAGACGTCGAACTCGTTGCCCTCGGGATCGCGCATGACGACCCAGCCGACGCCGTCCTCGGTGCGGCGGTCGTCGAAGATCGTGGCGCCGAGGCCGACCAGGCGCTCGACCTCCTGGTCGCGGGTGCGGCCCTCGGTGCCGTTGACGTCGAGGTGGACGCGGTTCTTGACCGTCTTGCCCTCGGGGACCTTGACGAACAGCAGGTAGGGGTCCTGTTTGGTGCGCAACATCACTTCGTCGTCGCCGGGGACGTCGCCTTCGCCGAGCGGCAGGCCGGTGGCCTCGGACCACCAGGCGGCCAGCTCGTAGGGGTTGGCAGCGTCGATGGTGATGGCATGGATCTCAATCATGCGACCCACCTAATCGAACACCACCAAAGCCGTCAAGCAGGTTATGCGGCCGTGCGGCAGGGGAACCGACCGCACGGCCGAGCCCGTGAGGGGGGTCAGTGGGCGGCGCCGCCCGCCAGGTTGAGGCCGATGACGCCGATGACGATGAGCGCGATGCTGGCGACCCGGGCGAACGACACGTTGTCCCCCATGGCGAGCATGCCCACGATCGCGGTGCCCACCGCGCCGATGCCCGTCCAGACGGCGTAGGCGGTGCCGACCTCAAGCGACTTGAGGCTGTACGCCAGCAGGCCGAAGCTCAGGACCGCGAAGCCCAGGAACGAGATGGTCCACCACAGATGCGACAGCCCGTTGCTCATCTTGAGCGACAGGGCCATCACCACCTCGAAGGCGCCGGCGATGATGAGCAGGATCCACGCCATGACGATGCACTCCCTTGCGAACGAGTCGACAATGTCGTGCGTCGTCTTGGCGAACCGGGTACGGCGCGTCTCGTCCGGGAGCTTTGTCGCTCATTTCCTCTAACGGCCGGCGTTCTCCGATGATTCCCACCAGATCGTGACCCAGCGGTCACGCGGCACCGGCCACATGCCGAGCTCCATCGCGGTCTCCGCCACCTCGGGGGCGCGGGCGGGGTCGAGGCAGATGCGGTGGCAGGCGGAGACGGCCAGTTCCTCCAGCGTGCCGAAGCGCTCCAGCGGCGACTCGCGCTCCTCCACCCGCACGTCGAAGCCCATCGCCGCGGCCAGCGCCACCACGTCTTCCGCGACGGGCCGCACGGGGCGGCGTACGTCGTGGAAGTGCTCCCACAGCGGAGCGAGCCAGCTCATCGGGTGGCGGTGGGTGAGCTCCAGCACCACGCGGCGGCGGGCGTGCGCGTCGAGTTCGCGCAGGAAGCCGGTGAGGTCGGGCACGTTGTAGACGACGTGCGCGGCCACGGCCACGTCGGCGACGGGCACCTCGGGGGCCACGTCGGGCCAGCGGCCCTCGACCCGGATGACCTCGACGCCGAGCTTGTCCGCCTTGGGGCCGAGTGCGGCCAGCATCTCGGGCGAGGTGTCCACGGCGATCACCGCGGCCAGGTGCTCGTGCAGCGGCAGCGAGGCGGCGCCGGCGCCCGCGCCGACGTCCAGGATCGTGCCGCCCTCGGGCAGCGCCTCGGCCAGGCGTGTCATCGTCGGGCCATGGTCCGGCTCGGCCAGCGCGCGGTCGGTGCGCGTGGCGAATCTGGCGGGATGGTGGCCCCACGGATCGGCCGGGGCCTTCTCCAGGATTTCCGGAGGAATGGCCCACGAACCCAGGCGCTCCCGCCACAGGGCGGAGAGCTCTTCGGCGTTCATGCAGACGAGCATGCCACGCATACCAGTGGTTACCCGCGGGTAGCATTTCTAGTAAGGTTACTGGCCAGTAGACTAACGCCGCGGTTCAAGGAGATCAGCAGCCATGGGCCACTACAAGAGCAACGTGCGCGACCTGGAGTTCAACCTCTTCGAGGTGTTCGGCCGCCGTGACATCCTCGGCACCGGGCCCTATGCGGAGGTCGACGAGGACGTCGCCCGGAGCATTCTCGACGAGGTCAACCGACTGTCCACGACCGTCCTTGCCGATTCGTTCGAGGAGGGCGACCGCACCCCGCCGGTCTTCGACCCCGCCACGAGCACCGTGACCGTCTCCGACGGCGTCAAGAAGTCCTACAAGGCGCTGGTGGACGGCGGCTGGGCGCACCTCGACCTGCCGGTCGACCTGGGCGGCCCCGGCATCCCGCGTACCCTCGCGTGGGCCACGGCCGAGATGGTCCTGGGCGCCAACCCGGCGCTGTACATGTACGCCGCCGGCCCCAATTTCGCCTACACCCTGTGGAAGACCGGCACCACCGACCAGAAGCGCTTCGCCGAACTGGCCATCGAGCGCAACTGGGGCGCCACCATGGTGCTCACCGAGCCCGACGCCGGTTCCGACGTCGGCGCGGGCCGCGCCAAGGCGATCCAGCAGCCCGACGGCACCTGGCACATCGAGGGTGTCAAGCGCTTCATCACCAGCGCCGAGCACGACATGTCGGAGAACATCTTCCACCTCGTGCTGGCCCGCCCCGAGGGCCACGGCCCCGGCACCAAGGGCCTGTCGATGTTCCTGGTGCCCAAGTACCACGTGAACCTGGAGACCGGCGAGCTCGGCGAGCGCAACGGCGCCTACGTCACCAACGTCGAGAAGAAGATGGGGCTCAAGGTCTCCACCACCTGCGAGCTCACCTTCGGCGACAAGCACCCGGCCATCGGCACCCTGGTCGGCGACGTGCACGAGGGCATCAAGCAGATGTTCATGGTCATCGAGCACGCCCGCATGATGGTCGGCACCAAGGCCATCGCCACCCTGTCCACCGGCTACCTGAACGCGCTGGAGTACGCCAAGTCCCGCGTCCAGGGCGCCGACCTGACCAAGATGACCGACAAGGCCGCCCCTCGCGTCACCATCACCCACCACCCCGACGTACGCCGCGAGCTCATGCTGCAGAAGGCCTACGCCGAGGGCATGCGCGCTCTGGTCATGTTCACCGCGACCTACCAGGACGCCATCCAGATCAACCCGGACGACCAGGCCGCGCACGCCATGAACGACCTGCTCCTCCCGATCGTCAAGGGCGTCGGCTCCGAGCGCTCCTACGAACTGCTCTCCCGTTCGTTGCAGACCCTGGGCGGCTCCGGCTACCTGCAGGACTACCCGATCGAGCAGTACATCAGGGACGCCAAGATCGACTCCCTCTACGAGGGCACCACCGCGATCCAGGGTCTCGACCTGTTCTTCCGCAAGATCCTGCGCAACCAGGGCGCCGCCGTCGGCTCCCTGCTGGCCGACATCAACGCCTTCGCCGCCTCCGAGGCCGGAAACGGCCGCCTGAAGGAGGAGCGCAAGCTCCTCGCCGAGGCCGCGGCCGAGGTCAAGACCATGGGCGACACGATGGCCGGCTGGGCGCTCGGCTCGCTGGAGGCTCCGGGTGAGCTCTACAAGGTCGGCCTGAACTCCACCAGGTTCCTGCTGGCCCTCGGCGACCTCATCATCGGCTGGCTGCTGCTGCGCCAGTCGGAGGTGGCCCTGGCCCGTCTGGCCGAGGGCGAGGACGCCTTCTACCAGGGCAAGGTCGCCGCCGCCGCCTTCTTCGCCGGCACCGTCCTGCCGAGGATCGCCACCGAGCGGCGCATCCTCGACGCGACCGGGCTGGAGCTGATGGAGCTGCCGGAAGAGGCCTTCTGACCCAGGGGTCAAGGAAGACCGCCCGCCACGTCGGCGGGCGGTCTATTTTCGCTTCATGAGCTCATCGCGGCACGATCACCCTCTGGCTCCGGCCCGTGCGCACGAGGTCTCGGACGGCGTCCACGCCTACGTCCAGCCCGACGGAAGCTGGTGGATCAACAACGCCGGCTTTCTCGTCGGCCGGCGCGGCGTGGTCAGCATCGACGCCTGCGCCACGGAACGCCGGACCAGGGCGCTGCGCGATGCGGTCGCGCGGGTGACCGACCGGCCGATCACCACGCTGGTCAACACCCACTACCACGGCGATCACACGTTCGGTAACTACCTGTTCCCCGAGGCCACGATCGTCGGGCACGAGCTGGCCAGGCGGATGATCCTGGCCGAGGGCATCCCCGGCTACCGCGCGGCCTGGTCGGCCGAGGTGGAGTGGGGCGAGCTTGAGGCGGTGCCGCCGTTCCTCACCTTCACCGACCAGATCACGCTTTACGTGGATGAGCTGAGGTGCGAGGTCAGGCATCCGGGGATGGCGGCACACACGACGAACGACGTGTACGTGTGGATTCCGGAACGCCGGGTGCTGTTCTCCGGCGACCTGGTGTTCAACGGCGGCACGCCGTTCATGCTGACGGGCTCGGTGGCCGGGACGGTCGAGGTGCTCGACCAGATCAGGGAGCTCGGCGCGGAGACGATCGTCCCGGGGCACGGCGAGCCGTGCGGGCCCGAGGTGATCGACCGGGTTCAGGAGTACGCGCGGTTCGTGCTGGCCACGGCCGAGCAGGGGCGCGCGGCCGGGCTGACGCCGCTGGAGGCGGCCAGGGAGACCGATCTGGGGCCGTGGGCGGAGCTGCTGGATCCCGAGCGCCTCGTGGGCAACCTTCACCGCGCCTACGCCGAACTGGACGGCCTGTCCAGAGGCGGACAGATCGACGTCGTGGCCGCCGTCATGGACATGATCACTTACAACGGCGGCCAGCCACTTACCTGCCTGGCGTGACGATCACCCATACTCGGGTATGACCGAGTGCGTACGCGCTCTTTCCCTCCGGAGGTCGCCATGGGTGTCGGGGTCAGCATCTTCTTCCTCACGCTTGGCGCGATCCTGAGATTCGCGATCGATCCCAACGTGTTCGGCAGCGCCGTCCGCATGGACGTCATCGGCCTGATCTTCATGATCGTCGGCGGCGTGGGGGTGGTGCTGAGCATCGTGCTCGCGCCCAAGCGGGGCCGTACCTCCGAGGACCGGCTGATGCACCGGGAGAACAACCCCCCGGAGGTCTAGAGCTCGACCTGGAGCGCCGCGCGGGCGGCGAGGATGGGCTTGATGCGCTCGGCGATGACGGCCTGGTGCACGGGGTGGTCCCGGTAGACCTCGTAGTCGGCGACCGAGTCGAACTCGGCCACGACCGCGAAGTCGGAGTTGCCCGCGCCCAGGCCGAGGTCGGTGCCGAGGTCGTAGCGGCGCAGCTGCGGGATCGCCGCGGGCAGCGCCGCCAGCCCTTCGGCCACGGCGGCCTTCTGGTCGTCGGTGGCCTCTTCTGACCAGGTCAGCAGCACGATGTGACGGATCATGCCGGTCAGCCTAGGGGCCGATCGACAACCGGTCGACGTTGGGTCCTCCGTTCCCGGTGGTGGCGGTGGCCCTGATCTTGTTGACGCCCGCCTGGAGCTGGAGCGGCACCGTCGTCGTCCGCCACGTCGTCCAGGCCCCGGTGCCGGGGAAGCCGGCCGTGGTGCCGTTGACGTTCAGCGGGCGGTTGGCCGTCGTGCCGTTGGCGTAGCGGATCACCGCGTTCACGGTGCCCGCGGCGGCGGCGGTGACCGTCCACTCGACGTAGGAGCCGGTGACGTTGTCGTAGTTGACGAAGCCCGTGCCGGTGTAGCCGGCGTGGTTCGACTCCACCGCCCCACGGGAGATCACGGCGTCCTCGGCCTGGTACTCGGCGGGAGCGCTGCCGGTGGTGGCCTGGACCTCGTTGGAGGGGTCGGAGACGAGACCCGCCGCGTCACGGGCGCGGACGGTGAAGGTGTACGGCGTGCCCGGCTGAAGACCGGAGACCGTGGCGGTGGTACCGGTCACCGACGGGCCGCCCCGCACGTCGTAGCCGACGACGCCGACGTTGTCGGTCGCCGGGTCCCAGGCCAGGGAGACCGACGACGAGGTCGTGCCGGTGACGCGCAGGTTCGCCGGCGGGGTGGGCCGCTCGACGTCCGGCGGACCGGTCGGGACGGTGACCGTGGCGGTGTTCCAGCCCGAGACCCTGGCGTTGGCGCCGGTGCCGCCGGCGGTCAGCGTCCTCGACTCGCCCGGCCACAGGCTGATCGCGTTGTCGGACCAGGTGATGGGCAGGACCGGCGTGCCCGCGGCGTCGACCATCCTGACGTCCAGGTAGAGGGCGGGGGCGGTGCCGGTGTTGGTGATCGTGACCGTGTTCGTGGCCGCCGTGACGCTCAGGGAGGTTCTGGGCATCGAGTTGAGGCCGGTCAGGTTGGCGTAGCTGGAGGTCGGCACGTAGTACCAGGTGTTGCCCGGCCAGTCGATGACGTCGTCGGAGGTGGACAGCCAGTAGACGTTGCGGTCGATCTCCTCGCCGCCGCGCAGGAGCGTCAGCCGTACCAGGTAGGTGGCGCTGAGGCCGGAGATGGACGGGATCGTGACCGCTCTCGCCTTGCCGCCGTCGGCGGGGACGTCGACGGTGGCGGTGGCGGAGTACTTCGCGGTGCCGTCGAGGTTGAAGACGTCGGTCTTGACCTGGAGGTTCTGGGCGGCGTTCGGCGTGGAGTTCACCACGACGACCGAGTCGTCGTCGTAGGAGTACTGGACGTGCAGCGGCTTGTTGGCCTCGCGCGCGCCCCAGTAGGAGCCGCCCTGGTCGAGGTAGTAGTCGAACAGCTGCCAGTGCAGCGAGGACCAGCCGCTGTTGAGCATCCAGTAGATGACGCCGGTGGAGGGGTTGGTGGAGTCGGTGAAGTTACGGCCATAGGCCTCGAACTGGGCTCTCACCGCCTCGTACTGGGCCAGTTGCGCCTTCTTCACGTAGTCCTCGCGGCCGGTGGGCACGCCGTACCTGCCTCTGAGGGCGTTGTGGTAGATCGACAGGTTGTTGAAGGTGCCGGAGGGCGAGCGGTGGTACTGCGTGGCGTCCGGGTTCTGCCAGAGCGAGTCGATCTGGGCCGGGGTCATCATGCGCTTGAGCGAGTCGAGCGTGGGCACGTCGGGCCCGGCGCCGGTCTCGGAGTTGAAGCCGAACGCGCCGCCTTCGCGCTTGTTGTACCAGTAGTTGGGCGGCACCCAGTCGTACGGCCCCGGCATCTTCATGCCCGAGTTGCCCAGTCGCGGACTGGACTTGTCGCTGGCCACCGGGACGATCGGCAACTGCCACTCGGCCTGGTTCAGCGCGTCCAGGTAGCCGGTCTCCTTCTGCGCGGGCGGCGGGTTGTCCGAGCCGATGAGGAAGGAGATCACGCTCGGGTGGTTGCGCAGCCGTACGGCTTCGGCCAGCATCGACGCCTTGGCGATCGGGTAGTCGGCGCCGGAGAAGGAACCCTCCCACTTGTTGCAGCACTCCCAGCCGGGCAGGGTCAGGATGCCGTGCTTGTCGGCCAGGTCGTAGAGCTCGTCGCCCTCCAGGTGTCCCTCGACCCTGATCGTGTTGAGGCCGAGGTCCTTGACGTAGCGGAGCTTGTCCTCGAGGTAGCCGATCTTGGGGCGCAGGAAGATGTCGGGTGACCAGCCGCCGCCCCTGATGAGGAGGTTCCGGCCGTTGATCTTGTAGTAGCGGCGGCCGGAGGCGTTCTTGGCCGACTCGACCTTGCGGACGCCGAAGCGCTCGCTGACGACGTCGCTGGTGACGCCGCCGGCCACGGCGGTGAGGCCGAGGTCGTAGAGGGGCTGGGCGCCCATCGCGTACGGCCACCAGACCCGCGGGTTGCCGATCGTCTGGTTGAACGTGATCCGCTTGGTCTCGCCCGCGGCCAGGGAGACGTCCTGGCTGAACGTGAGCGCGCCGATCGTGCCACGGACCGTGGTGGTCACCGGGCTCGTGGTGTGGTTGCGTACGTCGGCCTTGATCGTCAGGTCGGCGCGGTCCAGGGCGGGCACGGTGAGGTTCGTGATCACGTGCGGGTTGTTGAGTGAGACCGCGGCGGTCCGCTTGATCAGCACGTCGCGGAAGATGCCCATGTTGTCGTCGCGCGGCAGTTGCACCCAGTCGATCCAGCCGATGGTCAGATGGCTGTTCGGGTTGTTGGGGTTGATCCGGAAGGCGATGGAGTTGACGCCGGCGCGTACCTGGGCGGTGATGTCGCGCTCGTGCCGCGTGTACGCCCCGGCCGCGCCGCTGACCACCTGGGTCCCGTTGACCCAGACGTCGGCGCCGGAGATCACCCCGCTGAAGTCGAGCAGGGTGCGCATGCCGCTCTCGGCGCCGAGTGTGAAGTCGGCCCGGTACCACCACGCCACGTCGAAGTCGGCGGTGGGGATGGACCGCATGTTCGTGGAGTAGAAGGGGTCGGGGTGGACGCCGTTCTCCAGGAGGCCGGCGAGGACCGTGGAGCGCGGGCCGACCGGGTACCAGCCGGTGGCGGCGTACCCGGGAGTGGAGATGGCGGCGCCGGAATCGCTCACCTTGGCCGAGGACTGGATCTTGTAACCGGGCAGTGCGGTCACGGACGGCGCCTCGGCACGGGCGGGAAGTGAGATTCCGAAAGCGGCCATGAGCAGCGCCAACACGACGAGTAATCGGGCCATGGGCACCCCGCTGGGATGAGTCCGTTTGTTAATAAACCTTCTTAACAACCAGATCGGATCTCGTAAATCCCCTTGAAGCCACAGAACACAACAGGCCGTCACCCTTCGCGGGCGGCGGCCTGTCGCGTGGCGTCAGCTCCAGGCGAGCATCCGCAGCGGATCCTCCAGCATCGCGCCCACGTCACGCAGGAACAGCGAGCCCAGTTCGCCGTCGATGATCCGGTGGTCGAACGACAGCGCCAGCGTCGTCACCTTGCGCACCGCCAGCTCGCCGTCCACCACCCACGGCATGTCGCGCACCTGGCCGAACGCCAGGATCGCCGACTCGCCCGGGTTGATGATCGGCGTGCCGGTGTCGACGCCGAACACGCCCACGTTGGTGATCGTGAACGTGCCGCCGGACATCTCCGCCGGCTGCGTCCTGCCCGCCCTGGCCGTCTCGGTGAGCTTGCCGAGCGCCCCGGCCAGCTCGGGCAGCGACAGCGTGTGGGCCGACTTGACGTTCGGCACCACCAGGCCGCGCGGCGTGGCCGCGGCGATCCCCAGGTTCACGTAGTGCTTGACCACGATCTCCTGGGCTTGCTCGTCCCAGGCCGAGTTGATCATGGGGTAGCGGCGGGCGGCCACCAGCACCGCCTTGGCCACCAGCAGCAGCGGCGAGACCTTGACCTCGGCGAAGTCCGGCACCTCGCGCAGCCGCCGGACGGCCTCCATGGTCGCGCTCACGTCGAGCTGCAGGAACTCGGTGACGTGGGGGGCGGTGAAAGCGCTGGCCACCATGGCCTGCGCGGTCATCTTGCGCACGCCCTTGATCGGAATGCGCTCTTCCTGTACGGCCGGCCGACCGCCCACCGCCTCCTCCTGGGTGGCGGCGGCGTGGATGTCCTCCCTGGTGATCGAGCCCTCGGGACCGGTGCCGCTGAGGGTGGTCAGGTCGACGCCCAGGTCCTTGGCCAGTTTCCGCACCGGCGGCTTGGCCAGGACCATCACGCGGCCGCTCTCCGAAGCGGGCGCGCCCGCCGGAGCGGGCCCGGTGACCTCGGTGCGGGCCGGGTTGGCCACGGGCGTCACGGGCACGGCAGAAGCCGCGGAAGCCTCGGGAGCCGGGCTTGACGGCGCCGCGGTGGCGGGCTGCTTGCGTGGACGGCGCTGGGCGGCGCCGGTCTTGACGCCGTAACCCACCAGGACGGCCTGGCGCTCCTCCTTGGGCGCCGGGCTCCCGTGGGCGCCCGGCTCCACGGCGCCCTCGGCCGGCGGGCTGGGCACCATGTCGTCGGCCAGCGCCTCGACACGCTCGCCGGCCTGCTCGGCGGCCGTGTCGATGGCGATGATGGGCAGGCCCACGTCGACGGTCTGGCCCTCCTCGGCCATCAGGCCGGCGACCACCCCGTCCCACGGGATCGGCAGCTCGACGATGGACTTGGCGGTCTCGATCTCGACCACGATCTGGTCGACCTTGACCGCGTCACCCGCCTTCACCTTCCACCGGACGATCTCCGCCTCGGTCAGTCCCTCGCCGACGTCGGGGAGCTTGAACTCGCGTCGCATACGGGATCCCCCTCTCAGTAGGCGTAGGCGCGGTCGACGGCGTCGAGCACCCTGTCCAGGTCGGGCAGGTAGTGCTCTTCGAGCTTCGACGGCGGGTAGGGGGTGGAGAACCCGCCGACCCGCAGCACCGGCGCCTCCAGGTGGTAGAAGCACTGCTCGGTGATCCGGGCGGCGAGCTCGGCGCCGAAGCCGCTGTAGACGGGCGCCTCGTGCACGATGACGACCCGGCCCGTTCTGCGTACCGAGTCCATGAGGCGCGGGGAGTCCAGGGGGTTGAGTGAGCGCAGGTCGATGACCTCCAGGGAACGGCCTTCCTCGGCGGCGGCGCCCGCCACCTCCAGGCAGGTCTTGACCATGGGGCCGTAGGCGACGAGCGTGAGGTCGGTGCCCTGCCGTACCACGGAGGCCTGGTCGAAGGGGGTCCACCAGTCGGTGGTGCTGGTGTCGACCTCGGCCTTCTCCCAGTAGCGGCGCTTGGGCTCGAAGAAGATGACCGGGTCGTCGCTGCTGATGGCCTGCTGGATCATCGAGTAGGCGTCGAGCGGGTTGGAACAGGCGACGACGCGCAGCCCGGCGGTGTGCGTGAAGTACGACTCGGGCGACTCGCTGTGGTGCTCGACGGCGCCGATGCCGCCGCCGCAGGGGATGCGGACCACGATGGGCAGCTTGATCGCCCCGAGCGAGCGCATGGGCATCTTGGCCAGCTGGGTGATGATCTGGTCGGCGGCCGGGAAGACGAAGCCGTCGAACTGGATCTCGCACACCGGGCGGAAGCCGCGCAGCGCCAGGCCGATGGCGGTGCCGATGATGCCGGACTCGGCGAGCGGGGTGTCGATGACCCGGTCGTCGCCGAAGTCCTTCTGCAGGCCGTCGGTGACGCGGAAGACGCCGCCGAGCTTGCCCACGTCCTCGCCCATGATGAGGACCTTCGGGTCGTTCTCCATGGCCTTGCGCATGCCCTCGTTGAGCGCCTTGGACAGGCTGAGCACCGTCATGCCTCGAAACCTTCCAGGTAGGCGGCGAACTGGGCGCGCTCCTCGTCGATCAGGGCGTGCGGCTCGCGGTAGACGTGGTCGAAGATGTCGAGCGGCCGGGGGTCGGGCATCTCCAGGCAGCGCCGGCGCACGTCCGCGCCGAGTTGCTCGGCCTCGGCGTCGATGGCGTCGAAGAACGCCTGGTCGGCCATCTCCTGCTTGAACAGGTACGCCTTGACCCGCTCGATGGGGTCCTTGAGCTTCCAGGCTTCGAGCTCGGAGGCGACCCGGTAGCGGGTGGGGTCGTCGGTGGTGGTGTGGGCGCCCATGCGGTAGGTGAAGGCCTCGATCAGCGTGGGCCCCTGGCCGCTGCGGGCGTCCGCCAGCGCCTTGCGGGTGACCGCGAGGCAGGCGAAGACGTCGTTTCCGTCGACCCGCAGCCCGGGGAAGCCGAAGCCGGAGGCGCGCCGGTAGAGCGGGATGCGGGTCTGCTTCTCGATCGGCTCGGAGATGGCCCACTGGTTGTTCTGGCAGAAGAAGACGACCGGGGCATTGAAGACGCTGGCCCAGACGAACGACTCGTTGACGTCACCCTGGGAGGAGGCGCCGTCGCCGAAGTAGACGATCGCGGCGCCATCGCCGCCGTCGCGCTGGATTCCCATGGCGTAGCCGACCGCGTGAAGGGTCTGGCTGCCGATCACGATCGTGTAGAGGTGGAAGTTGTGCTCGACGGGATCCCAGCCGCCGTGGTTGACGCCGCGGAACAGACCCAGGAGCTTGACGGGGTCGACGTCGCGGCACCAGGCCACGCCGTGCTCACGGTAAGTCGGGAAAGCCATGTCGGCGTCGGTGAGCGCCCGCCCTGAACCGATCTGAGCGGCTTCCTGGCCGAGCAGCGATGCCCAGATGCCCAGTTCGCCCTGGCGTTGCAGCGCCACCGCTCCGAGGTCGATACGGCGGACGAGCACGAGATCGCGGTAGAGCGACCTGACCTCTTCCGGTGTCAGGTCGATGTCGTAGTCGGGGTGCTCGACTCGCTCGCCCTCGGGGGTGAGCAACTGGACGAGCTCTGGGGGTGCTTCAGCACCACGAGAGGCGTCGACGGTCACGAGCCCTCCTTCGTCGGTCTCATGACCACGGTGCTGTGTCTAATGATGACCTCGGCAAGCTCGCTCATGGCCACTCCTGTGCGGTCGGGGCCGGGGTGGGTGGGGTTGCCACCGGCGCTCGGCCTTCTGGGCGTCCAAACCACTTGGTGGTGATTCGTCCACATATGGGGACATGGTGGCAGAAGTCACAGCCCTTCGCGCAAGCCCCATGTCGTCCAAGTTCCCCACGTAACGGGCGTGAACCCTTTCGACAACAGGCGGCAAGAAGAGGTAAACGACCGCCAAAGGAGCCGACGTGATATCGACATCACGTGTCTTTGTGCTGCCCGGAAACCACTGGTTTCTGCTCGCGGCACTGGTCCCGGCCGTGGTGTTGCGCGTTCTGACCATGGCCGGGCATCCCCCGGCCCTGCTGTTCTTCGCCGATTCCTTCACCTACCTCCGCGAGCCCGCCCCTGGAACGTTCCGGCCTGCGGGTTACTCCATCTTCCTGCACCTGCTCCGCCCGGCGCACAGCCTGGCCCTGGTCACCGCGGCACAGCACCTGATCGGGCTCGTCGTGGCGGTTTCGGTCTATGCATTACTACGCCGCCGCGGCCTGCCCGGGTGGGGCGCCACGCTGGTCGTCACGCCGCTGCTGTTCGATGAGTTCCTCATCCTCATGGAGCACATGGTGATGGCCGACGCGCTGTTCGCCGCGCTGCTGACGGGCGGCGTGCTCACCCTGCTCAGCGGCCGGTACGGCACGGCCGGCCTGCTGCTCGGAGCCGCCGCGCTCACCAGGACGATCGGCCTGCCGGTGCTCGTCCTCGGCGTGGCCTACCTGGCTGCGCGCAGGGTGGGCCCCCGGCCGGTGCTGCGACTGGCCGCGGCCGGGCTGGCGCCGCTGCTCGCGTACTCAGCCTGGGCGTTCGCCGAGACCGGATCACCGGCCCTGACCAGGGCGGACGGGATGTTCCTGTGGGCGCGGACCATGAGCTTCGCCGACTGCCGGGTGATCAGGCCCTCCGACACCCGTCTCTGTACGGACCAGCCCGCCGGGCAGCGGGCGGCGCCGCCGTTCTGGCTGTGGGGCGGGACGCTCGATCGCATCCCGGTCAAGGAGCGCAACGCGGTGGCCGGGCGTTTCGCCCGCGAGGCGATCACCGCCCAGCCGGGGGCGTACCTGACGGCCGTGGGCAGGGATCTCGGCGAGTTGCTGCGCTGGGAGCGCACCTCTTCGCGGGTGGTGCCCGGCAAACGCAATCCGTACCAGTTTCCGCGCGAGGAGCGGCGGGTGAAGGACCCCGGGCCCGCGAGCTACGAGCGGGGCCCCGCGGACACGCGCCTCATCGAGCCGTACGCCGGGTGGATGCGCGCCTACCAGCGCTTCGGCTACCTGCCGTACCCGCTGCTCACGCTGGCTCTCCTCGGCTCGCTGGCGGCGGCGGCGATCAGGCGGCGGCCCGAGGCGCTGCTGCCCGGACTGGCGGCTGTGACGCTGGTGGCCGGTCCGCCGTTCGTGAGCGGATACGACATCCGATACGTGCTCGCGGCCATCCCGCTGACCTGTCTGGCGATCGGGATGGTGACATTTCCTATTAGCCTGGATCGCGGTCTCCCGAGGAAGAGAAGTTCCCGTGTCAGCACACCGCGCCCTGATCCTCACCCTGATACCCGCGATCGCGCTGCGCCTGCTGGCCGTCCTGGGCTATCCCCCGTCGCTGCTGTTCTTCGGCGACTCCTTCGCCTTCCTGAGTGAGAAGCTGGCCCCCGGCACCACCCGCCCGTCGGGCTACTCCCTGCTGCTGGCGCTGCTGCGCCCCGCGCACAGCCTCACGCTGATCACCGTCGCGCAGCACCTGCTCGGCCTGGCCCTCGCGGTCGGCGTCTACCTGCTGCTACGCCGCCGCGGCCTGCCCGGCTGGGGTGCCACGCTGCTGGTCACGCCCATCCTCTTCGACGAGTTCATGGTCCTGCTCGAACACATGATCATGGCCGACCTCGTCTTCATCGTGCTGGTCTGCGGCGCGATCACGCTCATCGTCTGGCGGGTGACGCCGGCCACCGCCGCCGTGGGCGGGCTACTGCTCGGGCTCGCCGGCATCACCCGCACGGTCGGCCTGCCGCTGCTCATCCTCACCGCCGCCTACCTGCTCATCCGCAGGTACGGCTGGCGCCCCCTGCTGGCCCTCGTCGTGGCCGGGGCCATCCCGCTCGGCGCGTACGCCACCTGGACCAAGGTCGAAAAGGGGAAGTTCGCGCTGACCGAGGCGGACGGCAACTTCCTGTGGTCCAGGACCATGAGCTTCGCCGACTGCGCGGTGATCAGGCCGCCGGAGCGCCTGGCCGTGCTCTGCCCGGACATGCCGGTGGAGCGGCGCCCCTACCCGCCGTACTGGCTGTGGGAGAGCTTCTCGCCCCTGCTCAAGGTGCCCGGCACCGCCAACCGCAACCAGCTGGCCGGCGAGTTCGCCAGGAAGGCGATTCTCGCCCAGCCCGGCCCCTACCTCGGCGCGGTGGCCACCGACCTCACCAAGCTGCTGCGCTGGGAGCGCACCGCCGCGGCGGAGAAGACGCCCTACAAGTTCCCCGCCGCCGAGCGCCCGCTGAACGGCTCGGTGAAGCGGATCGCCGAGTCCTACGAGGACGGCCCGGCCGCCACCCGCGTCGTCGAGCCGTTCGCCGGATGGCTGCGCGCCTACCAGCGCTTCGGCTACGTGCCCTTCCCCGTGCTGATGCTCGGCCTGGCCGGCGCGCTCGGCGCCGCGCTGGTCCGGCGGCGCTGGGACGCGCTGCTGCCGGGGGTGGCGGCGCTCGCGCTGGTCGTCTCGCCGCCCTTCCTGGCCGCCTATGACGTACGTTACGTCATCCCGGCGATTCCGCTGGTCTGCCTGGCACTAGGCTTGACCCTCGGCACCCGACCACCATCGCCATCGCAGGAGGACCCAAGTGGCGCGCGTCATCGTCGACGTCATGCTGAAGCCGGAGATTCTCGACCCGCAGGGGCAGGCGATCGCCCGGGCCCTGCCTAGGCTGGGCTTCGCCGGGGTCTCCGCGGTCCGTCAGGGCAAGCGCTTCGAGATCGAACTGGACGGCCCCGCCGACGAGGCGGCACTTGCGGACGTCCGAAAGATGGCCGAGACGCTCCTGGCCAACACCGTCATCGAGGACTACGTCGTGCGGGTTGAGGGGTAGAAGCGTACGTTTGGCACCAGAATTGCCCCTGGCGGCTTAAAGCCGGGTTTTGCTGTGCCACAATCCCACGGGCTTACCAATACTAAATAACAACAACGTGATTTTGCGGTTAGCCCTGATTTCTCGGGGAAACCTACTCCAGGTGACGTTCTGGCGCCGGGAGGGGTCCGGTGGATATTGAGTTCTCGTTGGCACTGCCTCGGGATGCGATCGGCATACCGATGGTCAGGCGAGTGCTCGGCGATGCTATGCGCTCACTCAGCGTAAGCGAAAGCTGCATCGCCGACATGCTGCTCGCCGTCTCCGAGGCATGTTCCAACGCGGTGCGGCACGGGGGTCCCGCCAACCGCTACGAGGTCACGGCCGCCATCGGCTACGGCCGGTGCGACGTCCGCGTCGCCGACAACGGCGGCGGACTGCCCTCGATGCCCCTGCACTTCCCGCCTCCCGAGACCGAGAACGGCCGCGGCCTGCTGATCATGCGCTCTGTCGTGGACGAGATCTCCTTCGGTGTCACGCCCGGCCAGGGCACCACGGTCCACCTGCGCAAGCAGCTGGCGTGGGACGAGGCCGGCACCCGGCCGCGCGAGCTCGCCGCCGTCTGACAATCCCCCCATTCCGTACGGCAGGCCGCCGCCTCGCCGTACCAGCGGCATGTCCGCATCCGGAGGCCCTCACAGAGGCACGCCCGCGCACCCGATAGATTGTGGGCACCGCCGCAGACCGCCATCCGCCAGCAAGAGATGGTGGCGCGCGCGTGCGCATCCTCGGAGGGACGAAGTCATGAGCGCTGCCCGAGTGGGCATTGTCACGTTTCCCGGCACACTCGACGACCAGGACGCGGCGAGAGCCGTGCGCCTGGCCGGTGCCGAGGCCGTTCCGCTGTGGCACGCCGACCACGATCTCAAGGGAGTGGACGCGGTCTTCCTGCCCGGCGGCTTCTCCTACGGCGACTACCTGCGGTGCGGGGCCATCTCCCGGTTCGCGCCGCTGATGGACGAGCTGATCCCGGCGGCGAGGGCGGGTCTGCCCGTGCTCGGCACCTGCAACGGGTTCCAGATCCTGTGCGAGGCGCACCTGCTGCCCGGGGCGCTGACCCGCAACGCCTCACTGCACTACGTCTGCCGCGACCAGCGGGTGCGCGTGGAGTCGGACCGCACCGCCTGGACCCACGACTTCGCGGCCGGCCAGGAGATCGTCCTGCCGGTCAAGCACGGCGAGGGGCGCTACGTCGCCTCCGACGAGACGCTGGCCGGGCTGGAGGCGGATGGCCGGGTGGTCTTCCGCTACCTCGGCAACCCCAACGGCTCGCTCAATGACATCGCGGGCATCACCAACGAGGCCGGCAACGTCGTCGGCCTCATGCCGCACCCCGAGCACGCGGTCGAAGACCTGGTCGGCGCCCCGTCGACCGACGGCCGCGGCTTCTTCACCTCCATCCTGCGGAAGCTGGTGAACTCATGACCGACAGCGTGAAGCGAGCCGCGGAGACCCCCGATGAGGCGATGCCGTTCGCCGAACTCGGGATGAAGCGGGACGAGTACGACCGGGTCAAGGAGATCCTGGGGCGCCGGCCCACCGGGTCCGAGCTGGCCATCTACTCCGTCATGTGGTCGGAGCACTGCTCGTACAAGTCCTCCAAGGTGCATCTGCGGCAGTTCGCCACCAAGGCACCGAAGTCCGAGGCGCTGCTCGTCGGCATGGGCGAGAACGCCGGCGTCGTCGACATCGGCGACGGCTGGGCCGCCACGTTCAAGATCGAGTCGCACAACCACCCGTCCTACGTCGAGCCGCACCAGGGCGCGGCCACCGGCGTCGGCGGCATCGTGCGCGACATCATGTCGATGGGCGCGCGCCCGATCGCCGTCATGGACGCGCTGCGCTTCGGCGGCGCCCACCAGCAGGACACCAGGCGGGTGCTGCCCGGCGTCGTCGAGGGCATCTCCTCCTACGGCAACTGCCTCGGCCTGCCCAACATCGGCGGCGAGGTCGTGTTCGACCCCTGCTACATCGGCAACCCGCTGGTCAACGCCCTCTGCGTCGGCCTGCTGCGCAAGGACCAGATCAAGCTGGCCACCGCGCCGGGCCCCGGCAACAAGGTCGTGCTGTTCGGCGCCTCCACCGGCCCCGACGGCATCGGCGGCGCCTCGGTGCTGGCCTCGGCGACCTTCGAGGACGAGTCACAGGCCAAGCGGCCCGCCGTACAGGTCGGCGACCCGTTCATGGAGAAGCTGCTCATCGAGTGCTGCCTGGAGCTCTACGCGGCCGACGTGGTCGTCGGCATCCAGGACCTCGGCGCGGCGGGCGTCTCGTGCGCCACCACGGAACTGGCCGCCAAGGGCACCGGCGGCATGCACGTCGACCTCAACCTGGTCCCGCTCCGCGATCCCTCGCTCCGGCCGGAGGAGATCCTGATGAGCGAGTCGCAGGAGCGGATGATGGCGGTCGTCACGCCGTCGGACATCCCGGCCTTCATGGCCATCTGCGAGAAGTGGGACGTGCCCGCCGTCGTCATCGGCGAGGTGACCGACACCGGCCGCCTGATCATGACCTGGGACGGCGAGGTCATCGTGGACATCCCGCCGGGCACCGCGGCCGACGACGGACCGGTGTACGAGCGGCCCTACCACGAGCCGGTCGGCCAGCCGGCGCTCAACGCCGACACGCCCGACCGCCTGGAGCGCCCGGACAACCTGCGGGCCGCGCTCCTGCAGCTCCTCGGCTCGCCGAACCTGGCCTCCAAGGAGTGGGTGACCTCCCAGTACGACCGCTACGTGCGCTCCAACACCGTGCTGGCCCAGCCGGCCGACGCGGGCATGCTGCGTATCTCCGAGGTGATGGTGGGCTCGGAGCCCACCACCCGCGGCATCGCGCTGGCCACCGACGGCAACGGCCGCTACGCCAAGCTCGACCCGTACGCGGGGGCGCAGCTGGCGCTGGCCGAGGCCTATCGGAACGTGGCCGTCACCGGGGCCAAGCCGCTGGCCGTCACCAACTGCCTCAACTTCGGCTCGCCCGAGGACCCCGAGGTGATGTGGCAGTTCGCCGAGGCGGTACGCGGCCTGGCCGACGCCTGCAAGATCCTCGGCGTGCCGGTGACCGGCGGCAACGTCTCCTTCTACAACCAGACCGGCAGCACCGCCATCCACCCGACGCCGGTCGTGGGCGTGCTCGGCGTCATCGACGACGTGGCCAAGCGGGTGCCGTCCGGGTTCCCCGCCGAGGGGCTGCGGGTCGCGCTGCTGGGTGAGACGAAGGCCGAGTTCGGCGGGTCCGAATGGGCGCACGTGGCGCATGGCCACCTGGGCGGGCTGCCGCCCGAGGCCGACCTCGTCGCGGAGGCCGCGCTGGCCACCGTGCTGGTCGAGGCGGCTCGGCGCGGGCTGCTTCAGGGGTCGCATGACCTGTCGGACGGCGGTCTCGGGATCGCGCTGGCCGAGGCCTGCCTGGCCGCCGGGGTCGGCGCCACGGTGTCGGCTTCGCTGACCGGGGACACGTTCACCGACCTGTTCAGCGAGTCGTCGGCGCGGGCGCTGGTGGCGGTCAGGCCGGAGGCGTTCGACGAGTTCGCGGCGCTGTGCGCGCGGCACGAGGTGCCCTGTTACGGGCTCGGCGTGACCGGTGGGCCGGCGCTGGTCGTGGAGGGCGTGTTCGAGGTGCCGCTCGCGGAACTGCGCGAGACGCACGAGGGGACGCTGCCGGAGCTGCTGGGCTAGTACGGGTTCTGAGGGGCCGGTGGCGTGACCACCGGCCCCTCAGCGCGTGTCAGACCTTCTTGAGGCAGACCACGTAGACGGTGCCCTTGTTGCCGTGGCTTCCGCTCTTGTCGTGGTCGTTGTCCAGCTTCTCGACCGACACCGACCAGCCGGAGCCCGAGGGCATGCTGCTGGTCACGGTGTAGCGCGAGGAGACGCCGGAGAAGCCGCCGCCGGTGACCGCGTCGTTGCCGTTGCACGAGACGCTGCCGGTGCCGTAGCCGCCGATGGAAGCGGACTTCGTGTAGGTGGTGTAGGTGCCGCCGCCACCACCCGGCTCGCCCTTGGGACCCTGAGGACCCTGGGGTCCGGTGTCGCCCTTGTAGCCGCGGGGCCCGGTCTCGCCCTTCTCACCAGGCTTGCCGGGGGCGCCCGGGGTACCGGGCTTGCCGTCGTCGCCCTTGGGGCCCGCCGGCCCGGTCAGGCCGCGCTCGCCGTCCTTGCCCGGGGCTCCGTCCTTGCCCGGGAGGCCGTCCTTGCCATCCGCGCCCTTGGGGCCGGTCGCGCCGTCCTTGCCGTCGGCGCCCTTGGGACCGGTCGCGCCGTCCTTGCCCGGGGCGCCGTCCTTGCCGTCGAGGCCCTTCGGGCCCTGCGGGCCGGTGGCGCCCTTCAGGCCGGGCACGCCCTTGGGGCCCTGCGGGCCGGTCGCGCCGGTCGGGCCGGCGGGGCCCGCGGGGCCGCGCTCGCCCTGGGGGCCCTGGACGCCGGACGTGCTGTGCCCGCCGCTGCCCCCGATGAGCACCCGGACCTCGGTCTTCCTGCAAGGCGTGGCCGGGTTGACGATGCGGGCGTACCGGGTCTTCTTGTGCACGCACGCGTGCACCTCGGCCGCCGAGGAGGTGGAAGCGGTGGCGACGCCACCGACGGTCAGCAGTGAGGCGGCCAGCGCGCCTGCGGCGGCGAGCGGGAGCACGCGAGTCTTGAGGGCCACGGTTGTCCTTCCAGGGGAATCTGAGGCTCATGGTGAGCATGAGGTTCACGCTTCAACCGTTCCAACGGATGACAGGAATCACATAACGTGTTCATAACTAACAGAGAGTGACGAACTGGGCTTACCAACTCTGACTGACGGACTGCGTAAAACGACGCACCGCTCCGCGCCGGACTTAGGGATAATCAGGACTGATCGGGGCCCACGTCACTGCGGAGGCCGCACGTTGCCTACCGACCGTCCCTACCTCCCGCCAGCCACCCAGCCGGTCAGAGCCGTCGTCTGGGCGATCCATCTAGCGCTGCCCCTGCTCGGACTCTGGCTTCTCCTCGCGCAGGAGAAGCTGAACATCATGTGGCAGCACAATCCCAGCCACTTCTGGATGATCCTCGCGGTCGCCGGACTCAACGTGACACTCGGCCTGATGGTCAGCGAGGCCTCGCGCCGGCGGCAGGACGCACGGCTGTTCCTCGTGTCCATGGTGTTTCTGACCAGCGCCGGGTTCTTCTTCCTGCACGGCCTGGCCACTCCGCAGGTGATCCTTCCGGTCGGCTCGCTCGGATTCGACATCGGGCAGCAGGTCGGGCTCACGCTCGCGGCCGGGTTCGCGTTCGCCTCCGCCCTGCCGATGGGCGAGCGCGCGGCGGCGCGCGTACTGGAGGCACAGCACGTCATCCGCGGCGCGCTCATCGGCTTCATGATCCTGTGGGGTCTCGCCTCGCTGCTGCCCGGCCTCACCGCGCTCAGCGACCCGCCGCTCGGCGAGCACGCCGACTGGCTGGTCTGGGGCTCCATCCCCGGTGTCCTGCTGTACGGCGCCGCCACCGTCATGATGTTCCTGATCCACCGCAGGCGCCCCGCGGCCATGCTGATCAGCCTGATCACCGCCTACGCGCTCCTGGGCGAGGCGATGCTGGCCGGGATGTCGCAGCTCAACTGGCACCTGACCTGGTGGCTCTGGCACATCCTGCTGACGCTGGCCTTCGTCTTCGTCGGCTACAGCTCCTACCTGAAGTTCCGGCGCGAGGGATCCAGCGCCGGCCTTTTCGACGCCGTCGCCCTGTCGGCGACGGTGGCGCGCGTCAAGGCCGACTACGACCGTGCCCTGGAAGAGGTCGTCGAGCACGTACGGCGCGGCGAACCCCTGGCCGCCACCCGCCTGGCCGGCAAGTTCGACCTGACCGAGAGCCAGGCGGCCGTCCTTGACCGGGCCGGCGAGGCCCTGGCCAACGAGCGGCGGCTGTCGGAGCGCCTGGCCGCCCTCGTGGACGTCAGCGCCCAGACCCGGGTCGGCCTGCCGGAGACGGAGCTGCTGGCCACGGCGCTGGAACGGGTCCGCCAGGCGTACGGGGACGTCAGGATCGGCCTGGTCTCCGACGGGCAGGTGGACATCGGCTCACGCGAGTACGTCTTCGAGGGCCACGCACCGGTGCACCGGGACCAGCTTGTCGCCTACCCGCTGACCGTGAAGGGGCATCTGGCCGGAGCGCTGGAGGTGCCGCTGGGCCGTACCGCGCAGGACGAGGCGCTCGCGGCCACGCTGGCTGGGCAGCTGTCGATCTCGCTGGAGAACGCCCGCCTCTACCACGAGCTCAACACGTTGTTCCGGCAGTACATGTCGCCCGACGTGGCCAACGCGCTGCTCGCCGATCCGGACCAGGCGGCGCTCGGCGGGCAGCTGAAGCAGCTCACCGCGTTGTTCGCCGACCTCAAGGGGTTCACGACGTTCTCCGAGCGGGTCACGCCCGGCGAGATCGTGGAGATGCTCAACCGCTACCACACCGCCGCGGTGCCGTGCATTCTCGACAACGGCGGCACGATCGTGCAGTTCGTCGGGGACGCGCTCCTGGCGTTGTTCAACGCGCCGGCCACCCAGCACGACCACGCGGCGGCGGCCTGCCGGGCGGCGCTGGCGATGCAGGAGGCGGCGGAGGTGATCGCCGCCGAGAGCCGGGGAGCCGATGTGGAGTGGCCGACGTTCCGTGTCGGGGTCAACACCGGTCCCGCCCTCGTGGGCAACATCGGCAGCCCGGAGCTGCGCGGGTTCAACGCGATGGGCGACTGCGTGAACGTGGCCGCGCGGCTGCAGGGTGTCGCGGAGCCCGGCTCGGTGGTCATCGGCGCGACCACCCTGGCCCAGCTGGGCGCCGGCGCGGCGACCCGGCCGCTGGGAAGGCTGGAGCTCAAGGGCAAGGATGAGCGGGTGGAGGCTCACGTTCTGCTGACAATGCCATAGAAGGGGCGGCGGCCGTACAGTCATAATCGCGGCATGAACCCAGAGCCTGGCGAGTTCACCTCCTTGCTCACCCCGGAAGAGATCGCCGCGCTGCGCGCGGCGGGCCGGCCGCGCCGATGGGAGCGCGGCACGACCGTCATGACCGAAGGCGACACCTCCGACTGGGTGCTGGTGCTGACCGAGGGCCGGGTCAAGTGCTCCTCGCACACCAGCAGCGGCACCGAGGTCGTGCTGGCCATCCGCGGGCCGGGCGCGCTGATCGGCGAGATGTCCTCGATCGACGGCTGGCCGCGCTCGGCCACGGTGGCGGCGCTGGAGCCGATCGAGGGCATCGTGGTGCGGGACTTCCCCGCCTACCTGCGCGAGCACGGGCGGGTGGCGGTGCTGCTCATGCAGTCGGTCACCGAGAAGCTGCGCGACGCCGACCGCAAGCGGATCGAGTACGGCGCGTTCGACACGACGGGGCGGGTGGCGACCCGGCTGATCGAGCTGGCCGAGCGCTACGGCGAGAAGACCAACAGCGGGGTACGCGTGGCGCTGCCCCTGTCCCAGGACGAACTGGCCGGCTGGACCGGCGCCTCGCGGGAGGCGGTCAGCAAGGCACTGCGTTCGCTGCGCGACCGCGGGCTGATCGAGACCGGGCGGCGGCGGGTGATCATCCACGACCTGGAGGGGCTGCGCAAGCGGGCCAGGTGAAAACGGACGTACGTCGTACGTCATAGTGGGGGCATGGTCGCGGTCTCCCCCGATTACGCCAGCCGCCTCCGGTATGCCTGGAAGGTGGTGTCGGTCACCAGCCTCGGGCTTGTCCTGATCGGCATCGCCGGGAGCACGCTCAATGTGGCGCTGCCCGCGGTCGTCCGGCACTTCCGGGCGGGGCCGTTCGAGTCGGGCTGGATCCTGCTGGCGTTCCTGCTGGTCAACACCGCCAGCCTGGTCTTCTTCGGCCGGGTCGCCGACCTGCTCGGGCGGCGGGAGATCTATTTGGCCGGGTTCGCCCTGTTCACCGTGGCCTCACTGCTGGCCGGGTTCTCGCCGAACGTGTGGTTCCTGGTGGCGATGCGGGTCGTCCAGGCCATCGGCGCCGCCATGATCCTGGCCAACGGGACCGTCATCATCACCGACGCCTTCCCGCCCGACCGGCTGAGCCAGGGCATGGGCGTCTACATCGGCACCCTCTCCGTCGCCCAGCTCGCCGGCCCCACGCTGGGCGGCCTCATCGCCGACACCGCGGGCTGGCAGTGGATCTTCTGGGTGAACGTGCCCGCCGGGGTGATCGCGCTGGCGTGGGGTGCGGTGACACTGCGCAAGATGCCGCGCGGGCCGCGCGAGCCGGTGGACGCGCTGGGCAACGTGCTGGTCTTCGCCGCCCTGTCCGCGGTACTGCTGGCGTTGTCGGAGGCCGGTTCCCGCGGCCTGTCCAGCCCCGTCGTGCTCACCGGCGCCGCCGTCTTCCTGGTGCTGGCCCCGCTGATCGTGGTCGTGGAACGGCGGGCCTCGCACCCGGTGCTCAACATGGGGTTGTTCGCGGGGCGGATGCTGGCCTGCGCGAACCTGGCCTCGTTCTGCAACGCCCTGGCCCGCTCGGCGCTGATCCTGGTGGTCGCCCTGTACTTCCAGGCCGCCCGGGGCCTGGACGCCTTCACCGCCGGTCTGAGCGTCCTGCCGGTGCCCGTGGGCATGGCGCTCGCCTCGCCCATCGCCGGGGCGCTCGGGCGCCGCCTGTCTCCCCATGCGTTGTCGATCGGGGGGTCGGTGTTCAGCGCTCTGGGTCTCGGGACGCTGATGCTGACGGCGGATCCGGCGACGCCGTACTGGATCATCGGGGTGGGGCTCTTCCTGGCCGGGTGCGGGAGCGGGACGTTCCTGACCGGCAACACCACGCAGGTGATGTCCGCGCTGCCCGCCGGCAGCCTGGGGGTGGTGAACGGCTTCCGCATCATGATCATGAACGTGGGGGTCGTGCTGAGCGTGGGCATGTCGCTGAGCCTGATCACCAGCTCGGTGGGCCCGGAGCTGCGCGACCAGGTGTACGCGGCCACGCTGGCCAAGCTGTCACCCGTGGCCGTGGACCAGCTCATGACCGGCTTCCAGCGCGCCTACACCGTCCTGTTCGCCGTCGCCCTCCTCGGCGCCCTCCTGGCCGCCCTCGCACGCGACCCCAGGCCGTAACGTGTCACACTCGCCACGATGGGAACTCTCACCGTGCGGACCGACGAGGCCGTGGAGACGGCGCTCCGCGCACTCACCGGCGACCATCGCACCCGCTCCGAGGCCGCTCGCTACGCGATCCTGCGGACATATGGGGAACTCCAGCTTGAGCAGGCGGGCGAGGATGCCGAGCGTCTGCGAAACGACCCGGACGACCAGGCGGAGATGCTCGCGATCCAGCGCTTTATGGGCGTCGCGGAGTGATCTTCGGCGGTGTGGCCGGGGTCAGGGTGTGGTTGTCGGGGATGAGGAAGGAGTGCGCGATCTTGCTCAGCGTGCCGATCTGGTGCCTGACGTGCTTCAGATCGGGCTTGGTGGGCGGTTCGATCTCGCAGATCAGCTCGAAGGTCATGTCCGTGATCCTGCCAGGGCGGCGATGCCGCTGAGGATCAGCTCGACGCCGAAGGAGTCGTAGAAGCCGGGGTCCAGGTCGCCGACCATGGGCGCGGCCATCGCCACGATGTTCGGGTAGCGGTCGGCGGGCAGCGACTCCAGGCCCACCCGCTTGACCCTGAGCATCTCGCTCGCCTCCTCCGGGGTGCGGGCGGCGCGGAAGTGCACGGGGGCGTCGGCGATGGCGATGGCGCTCTGCAGGATGTACTTGGTGATCAGGCAGCTCTCCTCCACGCCGAACCCGCCCTCGCGGGCCAGGCCGAGCGCCAGGTCCCAGACGGCCAGGAACCGCGGCACCTGGGTCTGGTCGATCTGCTCCAGCACGTTCTTGGCGCACGAATGCCGGCGCAGTGTCCTGATCAGGCCCTCCACGAGGTCGCGCAGCTGGTCGAGCCAGGGCCGCCCGTCGTCGTGGCCGACCTGGAAACCGGCGATCAGGTGGTCGGCCATGCCGATGAGCAGCAGTTCCTTGTTCTTGAAGTGCCAGTAGAGCGCCATCGGCGTGACGCCCAGGTCGGTGGCCAGCCGCCGGATCGTGACCGCGTCGAGGCCTTCGTCGTCGCCGATCTCCAGGGCGCGTTCGACGATCGCCTCGGCGCTCAGTTTTCCCATCACGGTTGACAACTATACGCCGTACAAGGTCTCCTGTACGTCGTACAAGTACGGCGTACAGGAAGGATTGATCATGCGCAGATGGTGGGCCCTGGGCGCTGTGACGCTCGGGACGACGATGACCTACCTGGACAACAACATCCAGAACACGGCACTGCCGACGATCCAGCGGGAGCTCGGTCTCACGATCTCCGGGCTGGAGTGGATCACGACCGCGTACATCCTGGTCTTCGCCGGGCTCATGCTGGTCGGCGGGCGGCTGGCCGACCTGTTCGGCGCGCGGCGGATCTTCCTGGTCGGACTGTCGCTCTTCACGCTCTCGTCCCTGGCGGCGGGCCTGTCGGACTCCGGCGGCACCCTGATCGCCGCCCGCGCCGCCCAGGGCATCGGGGCCGCGCTGCTCACGCCGACCTCATTGGCGCTGCTGTCGCAGATCTTCCGCGACCCCGCGGAACGCGGCAGGGCGGTCGGCATCTGGAGCTCGGCCGGCGCCCTCTCGATGGCGCTCGGCCCGGTCACCGGCGGCTTCATCAGCGAGTATCTGCACTGGGGCTGGATCTACCTGATCAACGTGCCGCTCGGCGTCGCCACGTTCTGGCTGGCCTGGTGGGCGGTGCGCCCCGCCTTCCAGCCGGTACGGCACAGCCTCGACCTGCCCGGCCTGGCCAGTTCCACCATCGCCCTGTTCGCCCTGACCTTCGCGCTCATCGAAGGTTCGTCGGCCGGCTGGACCTCACCCCTGATCCTGGCCGCCTTCGCCGTCGCCCTGGCCGGTGCGGTGTTCTTCGTGCTCGTGGAGTCACGCTCGGCCGAGCCGATGATCGACATGTCGCTGTTTCGCAGCCGGGTCTTCAGCGGCGGCATCCTGAGCATGGGCGTCTGGTCGTTCGGCGTGTTCGGCATCTACTTCTTCAGCGCGCTGTGGCTGCAGAACGTGCTCGGCTTCTCCCCCACCGAGGCGGGCGCGGCGTTCGTGCCGATGGCGCTGGTCATGGCCGTCGTCGCCCTCCTGTCACAGCGGCTGGCCCGGCTCATCGGCATCGGCCCCACCGTGGCGCTCGGCCTCGTGCTGATGGCGGCGGCCATCTTCATGCTCTCCGGGGTGGGGGCCGGCGGCCGCTACCTCGACGTGCTGCCCTGGTTCCTGGTCTACGGGCTCGGCGGCGGCATGCTGGTGCCGCTGACCACCGCCATCCTCGACGCGCTGCCGGAGGGACGCTCGGGCGTCGCCTCCGGCGTGCTGAACGTCTCCCGGGAGGTCTTCGGGCTGCTCGGGATCACGGTGCTCGGCGCGATCCTGACCTCCAGGCAGAGCGGCAGCGGCCTGGCCCCGCTGCCCGCCTTCCTCGACGCCTACCAGTTCACGCTGGTGATCGCGGCGGTCATCGTGCTCGTCGGGGTGCCGGTGAGCCTGTCCGCCATGCGGCGCCGGCCCCGTACGCCCGATCACGCCGCGGCGGAGATGGCCGGATCGGCGAACTGAGTGCGGTAGAGCTCCTCGTAGCGGCCGCCGGCGGCCAGCAGTTCCTCGTGGGTGCCGCGCTCGGCCACCCGGCCGTCCTCGATCACCAGGATCTGGTCGGCGGCGCGGATCGTGGACAGGCGGTGCGCGATCACCACGGCGGTCCGGCCGTCGAGCGCCTCGGCCAGCGCCGCCTGCACGGCCGCCTCGCTCGTGGAGTCGAGCGCGGCGGTGGCCTCGTCCAGGATCACCACCTGGGGCTTGGCCAGCAGAAGGCGGGCGATGGTCAGGCGCTGGCGCTCGCCGCCGGACAGGCGGTAGCCGCGTTCGCCGACCACGGTGTCCAGCTTGTCGGGCAGCGACTCGATGAGGGTGGACAGGCGGGCCCGGCGCAGGGCGTCCCAGATCTCCTCCTCGGTGGCCTCCGGGCGGGCGAAGAGCAGGTTGCCGCGGATGGAGTCGTGGAAGAGATGGCCGTCCTGGGTGACCATGCCGAGGGTCTGGCGGATGGAGTCGGCGCTCAGGTCGCGTACGTCGACGCCGCCGAGCCGTACCGTGCCTTCGTCGACGTCGTAGAGGCGCGGCAGGAGCTGCGCGATCGTCGACTTGCCCGCGCCCGAGGATCCCACCAGGGCGATCATCTGGCCGGGCTCGGCGGTGAAGGAGATGCCGTGCAGCACCCGCTCGCCGCCGCGGGAGTCGAGCGTCGCGACCTCCTCCAGCGAGGCGAGGGAGACCTTGTCGGCCGACGGGTAGGCGAAGCGCACGTCGTCGAACTCCACGGTCACCGGCCCATCAGGTACGGCCCGCGCCCCCGGCCTGTCCTTGATCAGCGGCTCCAGGTCGAGCACTTCGAAGACCCGCTCGAAGCTGACCAGGGCGCTCATGACGTCCACGCGGGCGCTGGCCAGGCTGGTCAGCGGCGCGTACAGGCGGGTCAGCAGCAGCGCCAGAGCCACCACCGAGCCGGGGTCGAGCTGGCCGCGCAGGGCGTAGAAGCCGCCGAGGCCGTAGACGAGCGCCAGGGCGAGGGCCGAGACGAGGGTGAGGGCGGTGACGAAGAAGTACTGGGTCATCGCAGTGCGCACCCCGATGTCGCGCACCCGCCTGGCCCTGGCGGAGAACTCCGCCGACTCCCTGGCCGGCCGCCCGAACAACTTCACCAGCGTCGCGCCGGGCGCCGAGAACCGCTCGGTCATCTGGGTGCTCATGGCCGCGTTGTGGTCGGCGGCCTCGCGGCGCTGGTCGGCGATCCTGAGACCCATCCTGCGGGCGGGCAGCACGAAGATCGGCAGCAGGAGCAGCGCCAGCAGCGTGATCTGCCAGGAGATACCGATCATGACCGTGAGGGTGAGCACGAGCGTGACCACGTTGCCGGCGACGCTGGAGAGCGTGTCGGTGAAGGCGCGCTGGGCGCCGATGACGTCGTTGTTCAGCCGGCTCACCAGCGCGCCGGTGCGCGTCCTGGTGAAGAAGGCGATCGGCATGCGCTGGACGTGGTCGAACACCGCGGTACGCAGGTCGAGGATCAGCCCCTCGCCCAGCCCCGATGACAGCCAGCGGCTGATCAGGCCGAGCCCGGCCTCGGCCAGCGCCAGGCCGGCGATGAGCACGGCCAGCCAGATCACCACGCTCAGGGGCTGCGCCTTGACGATGGCGTCCACCACCCGGCCCGCCAGGACGGGGGCCAGGACGGCCAGGCCCGCCATCACCACGCTGAGCGCCAGGTACACGGCGATCCTGCGGCGGTGAGGGCGGGCGAAACCGCCGATCCGTTTCAGCGTGGCCTTGGACAGGCGTCTTCGGTCCTGCTGGTTGTTGTTCATCGAGTACAGCTGGTGCCAGGCGGTCATCTCCATGCTCATGGGGAGACCGTACGAGCTCAACCAAACTTGAGGTCAAGCCATTTTCAGGAACCGATCTTGCGGCCCCGGCCGTGCCAGACGACGGCGACCGACGGGCGGGGCTGCTCGCCGTCGGGCCAGCGGCTGGCGGGGTTGTCCGGGGTGGCGCCGTCGATCTCGCCCGGGTGCTGGACCGCGACGAAGACGCTGCGCTGGTCGTCGGTGACCATCGGGCCGCAGGTCTCCGCGCCCACCGGCACCGTGAGGAAC
Organism: Nonomuraea sp. NPDC050394; assembly: GCF_044459065.1. Lineage (NCBI taxonomy): Bacteria > Bacillati > Actinomycetota > Actinomycetes > Streptosporangiales > Streptosporangiaceae > Nonomuraea > Nonomuraea sp. NPDC050394. The sequence goes on from NZ_JBITIO010000014.1 coordinate 42,645, forward strand.
TGGCGGACGTGCCCGCGCTCACGGCCGCGCATCGGCGTGACGAACAGTCCGTCGTTGGCGCCCAGCGCGTTGCCGTCCGTGGAGATCCACAGGTTGCCGTCGCGGTCGAAGGCCAGGTTGTCCGGGCAGGAGATCGGGGAGACCTTCGTCTTGTCGTATCCGGCGAAGTAGGTCGAGGCGTCGTTCGGGTCGCCGCAGACCAGCGGCAGCGACCAGGCGAAGCCGTTGCCACGGCCCTCGACGATCTCCAGCACGTGGCCGTGCTTGTTCGACGGGCGCGGGTTGGCCTCGTCGACCTGGGCGGGGGTGCGGGCGGTGTTGTTGGTCAGCGCCACGTAGACCGCGCCGGTGACCGGGTTGCGCTCCATGTCCTCGGGCCGGTCCATCTTGGTCGCGCCCACCTTGTCGGCGGCGGTGCGCGTGTAGATCAGCACTTCGGCCGCGCTCATCCCCCGCACGTGCGACTCATCGCCGGACACCAGCGGAATCCACTCGCCGGACCCGTCGAAGGCGCCGTCGGCGGGCAGCTTGCCGGAGCCGTCAATCTCCTCCTTGGGGCTGTCGCCGCTGAACCGGGCCACGTACAGCGTGCCCTCGTCGAGCAGCGTGCGGTTGTGCCGGTCGAAGCCCGGGATGTAGCGCTTCTTCGAGACGAACTTGTAGATGTACTCGAAGCGCGAGTCATCGCCCATGTACACCACGAGGCGGCCGTCGCGCGAGATCGAGGTGGTGGCGGCCTCGTGCTTGAAGCGGCCGAGCGCGGTGCGCTTGAGCGGCGTCGAGTCCGCGTCGAACGGGTCGATCTCCACGATCCACCCGAACCGGTTGGCCTCGTTCGGGTGCTTGGCCAGGTCGAAGCGCTCCTCGACCTTGTCGAAGCGGCGGTTGGACGCCTGGATGTTCGTCGGGATCGTGTAGCGGGCGATGTTGGGGTTGTTCTTGTCGCCGTTGACGAAGTACTGGTCGAAGTTCTCCTCGGCGGTCAGCACGGTGCCCCAGGGGGTGGTGCCGCCGGCGCAGTTGTTCAGCATGCCGACCGGCTTGCGGCCGGCCGGGTCGGCCGCCGTCCTGAGCAGGTCGTGGCCCGCGGCGGGACCGGTGAAGCGCATCGGCGTCTGCGCGGTGACGCGCCGGTTGTAGCGCCGCCGGCCCCTCGTCACCAGCTTCCACTCACCGGTGCCACGGACGCGCTCGACCTCCACGACCGAGCCGCCGTGCGCGGCCAGCGCGATCTTGATCTGCTCGGGGGTCGCCGTCGCCGCCGTGTATCCGCGGAACATCAGCGACTCGTCGGTGTACTCGTGGTTGACCCAGAGCAGCCCGCGGTCGCGCCCCATCTCGAACAGCGTCACGAAGTCGCAGTTGTAGCCGAACTGCTTGGCCTGCGCCTCGGCCGTCTGGTTGTCGAAGTCGAAGGCGGGGGCGTCGGGCAGCACGGGGTCGCCCCAGCGGACCACGACGGAGGAGCGGTAACCGTCCGGGATGCGCAGCGCGTCGTCCTTGTTCGGCGGCACCGGCGTGAAGCGCAGGTCACCGTGGTGCCAACCGGCCGCGGACAGCTCTCCGTCCGGCTCCCCCGGCTCCGCCATAGCGGGTACGGCTCCCGCCACACCCGCCCCGACCACCAGCGCGCCCAGAGCGCCCGCGCGCAGGGCGCCGCGACGGGACAGGGCTTCGGTGGCGATGTCGCTGAAGTAGGCGTTGCCGCTGCGGTTGGCGACGTCGTGCGCGCACGCGTTGCCGCATCGGAACATGCACGTCAGGGCCGACCGGCCGCCCTTGTGCGAGTCGTTGAGCAGGGGCAGCAACACGGGGTTCCTCCAAGGTGGTGCGCAATCGTTCCGCCGGGACGCTACGGCCGCATTCGGAACCACCGGTGAACGACGGTCACCGCCTCGATGAACGCTGGCTGGGGGTATACCACCCGCGTCGGGGTCGCGGCTGGAGAATAGGGGGATGGCAGCCAGGAAGATCGACCCCGACAAGCTGAGGTCCGCGCTCGACGCGCAGCTGATCGCCAACGACCAGCCGGAATACGACGGCCCGGCGGCCGGTCTCGCCGACACGTTGGTCGGGGCCGTGGTGACCGCCTACGACCGGGGGTCCGCTCCCGAGCGGGCCGCCGAACGGCTGGCCGTGCGGTATCTGCTGGAACGGCTGGCGTCCGGGGCGCCGGGACGGACCGTCGAGGTCAGGGTGCCGCCGCACGCCGCCGTGCAGGCGATCGAAGGGCCCAGGCACACCCGGGGGACGCCGCCCAACGTGGTCGAGACCGACGCGCGGACGTGGATCGACCTGGCGCTCGGCCGGATCGGGTGGGACGAGGCCATGGCGAAGGGCGCCGTCTCAGCGAGCGGCGCCCGTGCCGACCTATCCGAATTCCTCCCCCTCTGACGTCAGGGGGTGCTCCACGGGAGCTTGTTCTGCACGCAGCGCTCGCTGAGCTGCGGCGGCAGGTTGGCGCACTCCGAGAAGTAGGCGCGGATCGCGAAGAACCCGCACACCGCCAGGACCAGCGTGGCGATGCCCAGGCCGATGCCGGTCCATGACATGCCCTTGCTGCCGCCCTTGGACAGCGCGACCGCGCCCAGCACGATCGCGATGATCGCGGTGAGCACGCCGGTGAAGCACACCAGCAGCAGGAACACACTCGCCACACCCAGCACCAGCGACGCCACCGCCAGGCCGTTGCCGGGCTTCTTGGGCTGCCACTCCGGCTGGTAAGGCCCGGGGCCGCCGGTAGGCGGGGTGTAGGCGCCGCCGCCCGCGGGCGGGTAGGCGGGGCCGCCCGGGGCGCCGCCGTACGGGCTGGACGGGGTGGAACCGGGGACGGACGGGTCGGCGCCGCCGTACGGGGAGGCGCCGGGGACCGGGCCTTCCGCCGGGCTCTGGGCAGTCGCGTAGGGATCCCGAGGCGGCCCCGCCCCGTAGGGCACCTCCCCCGCACCTTGACCACCGGCACCTTGACCACCGGTGCCCTGGCCGCCGATGCCCTGATCGCCTTGCCCCTGGCCGCCCTGGCCGCCCTGGCCGCTCTGTCCGCTCTGTCCGCCTTGACCTTGGCCGCCTTGGCCCTGTCCGCCTTGACCTTGGCCGCCTTGGCCCTGTCCGCCTTGACCTTGGCCGCCTTGGCCCTGTCCGCCTTGGCCCTGGCCGCCCGGACCGCCCTGGCCGCCTTGGCCGCTCTGGGCTGCGGCGCCGAAGGCCGCGCCCGCTGCGGCGGCACCTGCCGCGCCTGCCGCGCCTGGGCCACCGGGTGTTCCGGTGCCCGGGGCGCCGCCTTCCGCGGGATCGCCGTAGGTGGCGCCGGTGCCGTACTCCTTGGGTCCGCCCTCGTACGGGCTGGCCGGAGCGAACGTCGGGCGTTCCGGCGGCGTCGGCGGGTCGTAGCGCGAAGGCTGCGGGCCCGATGACGATGAGCTGCCCGGACCCTCCCAGCTCGACGCCGGCGAGGAGCTCTCCCAGCCCGGGTAGGAAGGCGTGGAGCCCGGGACCTGGTACGCCTGCGTCTCCTCCGCGCCCGGCTGCCCGGAACCCTGCGGCTCCGGCGCGTCCCAGGACCGGGTGGGCTCGGGTGTCCCGGCCGGAGGCGTGTCGTCGCGTGCCCACTCCGGGATCTCGTACGCGGTGGTGCGCTCGGCGTCCTGCGGCCCGGGCACGTCCGGCTCGTTCCACGGGGACGGCTCCGGCGCCGGTGGTGGTGGCGGCACCACGGGCGGCGGCACCACCGGTGGCACCGGTGTGATCGGCTCCTCCGCCGCCGCACCTCCCCACGCGTCGGGCTCCCCCGCCCCACGCTCTTCCCGGCCGCCGTCGCCCTGTCCGGACGCGCCGTAAGAACTGGCCTCACCCTGGCCGCCCTGTCCGGGCGCACCGTAAGAACTGCTCCCACCCTGGCCGCCCTGTCCGGGCGCACCGTAAGAACTGCTCCCACCCTGGCCGCCCTGTCCGGGCGCACCGTAGGGACTGCTCTCACCCTGGGTGTCCTGCCGGGGCGTGTCGTATGGGGCGGGCTCGCCGTTGGAGGCGGGCTCCTGCCGCCCGTACGGCGGCGCCGCCGCGGTCTCGTCCTCCCCCCGCACCGTCTCCTCCACCCACCACGAGGCGGGCGGCTCGTCGGAGTCGGGCGGCTCGGGCAGGTCGTCGTCCGGCCCAGACGCGCGCGGCTGCGAGGGCGGCGGCGTGGGCGGTGCGGGCGGCGGCGACGGCTGGTCTGGCGCGTCTGGTGCGGGACGGCCGTGCGCAGGTGGGCGCGGCTCGTCCGGGTCCCCAGGTGTGGTCACGTCTGCGTCTCCCGACGGGGTCGTCATAGCCGGATACCCCACCTTCGCGCGCGCCCGGTCCCCGCAACCGCGCGACACGGTAAGAGTCCGCCCACGGTTGCTTCACTTTGCGCCAAAACCGCTGGCGGCGGGCAAGATGAAGGCATGCTTGACGAGACCCTCACCTACGCGCTCATCAAGATCACCAAGGTGCACCGCTACCGGGTGGCGGCGGAACTGACCGAGCTGGGCCTGCACGTGGGCCAGGAGATGCTGCTCAACCAGTTGTGGCGCGAGGACGGGCTGTCGCAGAGCGAGCTGATCGCCCGGCTGGGCGTGGAGCCGCCCACGGTGACGAAGACGATCCAGCGGCTGGAGCGGGCGGGGTTCGTGCGCCGCACGCCGGACCCGAAGCGGCCCCGGCTGAGCCACGTCCATCTGACGGAGGCGGGCAAGGCGCTGCGGGGGCCGGTGGAGGAGATCTGGGAGCGCAACGACCGCGAGGTGCTGGCCCAGCTCGCCCCGGAGGACCGCGCGACCTTGGTGCGATTGGTCGGCCAGTTGTGGGCCTGCCCTTCCGCCGAGGGCGAAACTCCCTTGCACCGTTGCGATTAGCCGACTAATTAGTTGGCTAAGAGCAACGAATGGAGTCCTCATGCATGTTCTCGTCACCGGCGGTTCTTCCGGCATCGGCGCCGCCACCGCCCGCGCGTTCGGCCGCGCCGGGCACCGTGTCACCCTGACCTACAGGTCCGGCCCCGACCGTGCCGAGCGGGTCGTGAAGGAGATCGAGCAGGCCGGCGGGACGGCGGCGGCCGTACACCTGGATCTGGGTGAGCACGGGAGCGTCCGGGCGGCGGTCGCCGCGGCGGGGCCGTTCGACTCGGTGATCGCCAACGCGGTGATGTGGGGCGGGGACGCGCCCCGGACGGAGAGGTTCGAGGAGATTCCGATCGAGCACTGGAGCGAGATGCTCCACGCCAACGTGCTCGGCAACGTGGTGCTCGCGCAGTCCGTGTTGCCCGCGATGCGGGAGCGGGGTTTCGGACGGGTCGTTCTGGTCTCCTCGGGGATCGCCGAGGAAGGTACTCCCGGCGCCGGCCCGTACGGCACCGCCAAGATGGCCCTGCACGGCCTGGCCCGCACGCTGGCCTGGCAGGCGGGCATGGACGGCGTCCTGGTGAACGTGGCCGCCGTCGGCCTGACCAGGACGGACAGCAGTCCGATCCCCGGGCAGGTGTTCGACGCGGTGGCCGGCCGTACACCCAGCAAGAGGTTGTCCACCGCGGACGACGTGGCGGCGCTCCTGCTCTTCCTCGGTTCGGCGGCCAACCACAACCTCACCGGCGAGATCATCCGAGAAGGGTCGAACGCGGCACGATCCGCCCATGTCACCTGATCTCGCACCCGGGTGTGCGAGCATGGAAGTGGCCGACCTAAACTGAGGCATGTGCTGAAGGGCGACGGCCGACTCGGCCATGACCTGGACCCCCAAGACCGTGCTCCCAAGGATGCCTGCGGTGTCTTCGGCGTGTGGGCCCCAGGCGAGGAAGTATCCAAACTCACCTACTACGGGCTGTACGCGTTGCAGCACCGCGGCCAGGAGTCCGCGGGCATCGCGGTCAGCGAGGGCAGCAGGATCCTCGTCTACAAGGACATGGGGCTCGTCGCCCAGGTCTTCGACGAGTCGGTGCTCGGAACCCTGCGCGGTCACCTGGCCATCGGCCACTGCCGCTACTCCACCACCGGTTCCAGCGTCTGGGAGAACGCTCAGCCCACGCTGAGCTCCACCGACCAGGGCGGGCTCGCGCTCGCCCACAACGGCAACCTGATCAACACCCCGGTCCTGGCCCAGCGCCTGGAGCCGGGAACCACCAGGGCCACCACCGACACCGAGGTGCTCACCACCCTGCTCGCGCAGGACCGCAGCCGCTCCATCGAGGACGCCGCCGCGGAACTGCTCCCGCAGGTGCTCGGCGCCTACTCGCTGGTGTTCATGAACGAGAAGACCCTCTACGCGGCCCGAGACCCGCAGGGCATCCGCCCGCTGGTCCTGGGCCGCCTGGAGCGGGGCTGGGTCGTCGCGTCGGAGACGGCCGCGCTCGACATCGTCGGCGCCACGTTCGTGCGCGAGGTCGAGCCGGGCGAGCTGCTCACCATCGACGAGCGCGGCGTGCGCTCGCGCAGGTTCGCGGTCGCCGAGCCGAAGGGCTGCCTGTTCGAGTACGTCTACCTGGCCCGCCCCGACACCACGATCGCCGGGCGCGGCGTGCAGGTCACCCGCGTCGAGGTCGGCAGGGTGCTGGCCCGCGAGCACCCGGTCGAGGCCGACCTGGTCATCCCGACGCCCGAGTCGGGCACCCCCGCCGCCGTCGGCTACGCCGAGGAGTCCGGCATCCCCTACGGCCAGGGCCTGGTCAAGAACTCCTACGTCGGCCGCACGTTCATCGAGCCGTCGCAGACCATCCGCCAGCTCGGCATCCGGCTCAAGCTCAACCCGCTGCGCGAGGTCGTGGAGGGCAAGCGGCTGGTCGTCGTCGACGACTCGATCGTGCGCGGCAACACCCAGCGCGCGATCGTCAAGATGCTGCGCGAGGCGGGCGCGCGCGAGGTGCACGTGCGCATCTCCTCCCCGCCGGTCTCCTGGCCGTGCTTCTACGGCATCGACTTCGCCACCCGCGCCGAGCTGATCGCCGGCTCGCTGTCGGTGGAGGAGATCCGGGCCTCCCTGGGCGCCGACTCGCTCGGCTACATCTCCCTGGAGGGCCTGACCGAGGCCACGACCATCCCCGCCGACCGCCTCTGCCGCGCCTGCTTCGACGGCAGCTACCCGATCCCGATCGACCAGGACAACGTCGGGAAGTACGTGTTGGAGAGCAGCAAGTGACCGAGCGGAGCGAGGGCACCATCAGACACAGCGCTCTTGTCGCAGTGCCGACGAAGGAGGCACTGTGACAACCTACGAGGCCGCAGGCGTGGACATCGCGGCGGGCGAGCGCGCCGTCGAGCTGATGAAGGCCAAGGTCGCGCGCTCGCGGCGGCCCGAGGTGGTCGACGACGCCAGCGGCTTCGCCGGGTTGTTCGACGCCTCGCTCCTGCTGCGCTACAAGCGGCCGCTGCTGGCCACGTCGACCGACGGCGTGGGCACCAAGGTCATGATCGCGCAGCAGTACGGCAAGCACGACACCATCGGCATCGACCTGGTCGGCATGGTCCTCGACGACCTGGTGGTCTGTGGCGCCGAGCCGCTGTTCATGACCGACTACATCGCCTGCGGCAAGGTGGTGCCCGAGCGCGTCGCCGAGATCGTCGGCGGCGTGGCCGAGGGCTGCCGCCTGGCCGGGGCGGCGCTGGTCGGCGGCGAGACCGCCGAGCACCCCGGTGCCATGGGCGCCGACGAGTACGACCTGGCCGGTGCCGGCACGGGCGTGGTCGAGGCCGCGGACATGCTCGGCCCCGACCGGGTGCGCGCGGGCGACGTGGTGCTGGGCCTGGCCTCGTCGGGCATCCACTCCAACGGCTACTCGCTCGTGCGGCACGTGGTGAAGAACGCCGGGCTGTCGCTGGACGACGAGCTGCCCGAGCTCGCCCGCCCGCTGGGCGAGGAACTGCTGGAGCCCACCCGCGTCTACTCCCTCGACTGCCTGGAGCTGGCCCGCTCGGTCGAGGTGCACGCCTACTCCCACATCACCGGTGGCGGCATCGAGGGCAACATCGCGCGTTCGCTGCCGCCCGGTCTGGACGCGGTGCTGTCGCGGGAGTCGTGGACGGTGCCCGCCGTCTTCCAGGTCCTGGCCGGGCACGGTTCGATCGAGCAGCAGGCCATGGACCGCACGTTCAACCTGGGTGTGGGCATGGCCGCGATCGTCGCCCCCGAGGCGGCCGACGCGGCCCTGCGCCTGCTGGAGTCGCGCGGGCTGCCCGCGTGGGTGCTGGGCGAGATCGTCCCCGGCACCGGCGCCGCCCGCTACTCCTAACCCGCCATCCGGCCCACTCCCGCGTCGATGAGCACGTGGGGTGGGCCGTCCAGCAGCGGTACGGCCGGCACCTCGTCCTCCGGCATGCGCCATTCCTGCACGGGCACCAGTCCCGGCCCGATCAGCTCGAACCCGTCGAAGAAGCCGAGCACCTGCTCGCGCGTGCGGAACACCGACTGGATCGGCGAGCCGGCGGTGGCGACGCTCAGCTGCCGTTTCGCCTCGGGGTGGCTCTCGTCCATGGCGTGGGTGAGCACGAGATGGCTGCCCGGCGCCATCCGCTCGCGGAAGCGCTTGACGATGCCGTGGGGGTCCTCGCCGTCCAGGACGAAGTGGAGCAGCCCGACCATCAGCACCCCGACCGGCTGCTCGAAGTCGATGAGGCCGCTGACGTGCGGGTCGGTGAAGATGGCGTCGGGGTCCCTGGCGTCGGCCAGGATGCCGGCCACGCCGGGCGCGCTGGCCAGCAGCACCTCGGCGTGCAGCCGTACGACGGGGTCGTAGTCGACGTAGACGACCCGGCAGGCGGGGCTGGTCCGCCTGGCCACCTCGTGCACGCTGGGCGAGGTGGGGATGCCGGTGCCGAGGTCGATGAACTGGCGGACGCCCTGCTGGGCCATGTGGTGCACGGCGCGGGTGAGGAAGGCTCTGGAGGCGCGGGCGACGAGTCTCGTGTCCGGCGCGAGCGCCAGTAACTTGTCGGCGACCGCTCGATCCACCGCGAGGTTGTCCTTGCCGCCGAGCAGGTAGTCGTAGACACGGGCGGAACTGGGGACGGTGGGGTCGACGCCGGGCGGAACACGTTCGAGCTCGGTCACAGGAACCATCGTATGCCGCGCAGGTCCCATGATCGTGGGATCATCCCGGATATTCCGCCCATGGTCTCGGCGTCGCCGGAACACTGACATACGGCACTACCCGCCTGCATCGCCCATCGAGCAGCCTTTTTTCATGGCAAACGCCCTGGAACTCACGGCCGTCGGCAAACACTACGGCCAGACCAGAGCCCTCGACGGCGTCGATCTGACCGCCGAGCAGGGCCAGACGATCGCGGTGCTCGGCCCGAACGGCGCGGGCAAGAGCACCCTGCTCTCCATCGCCCTCGGCCTGCTCCCGCCCACCTCGGGCACCGCCGCGGTGTTCGGGCACCCGCCGGTCGAGGCCCTGCGCAAGGGCCTGGTCGGCGTCCTGCTGCAGGAGTCCGGCCTGCTGGAGGACGTCCGGGTGGACGAACTGGTCACGGCGACCGCCGGCATGTACCAGAAGCCGATGCCGGTGGAGCAGGCCCTGCGCGCCGCCCGCGCGGACGGCTTCGCGGCCCGGCGGATCGGCAGGCTGTCCGGCGGACAGCGCCAGCGGGTGCGCATCGCCCTCGCCCTGATCGGCGACCCGCGCCTGCTCGTGCTGGACGAGCCCACCGTCGGACTCGACGTGGACGGCCGCCGCGCCCTGTGGCAGGAGGTACGGGCGCGCACCGCCCAGGGCCGCACCGCGGTCTTCGCCACCCACTACCTCGCCGAGGCCGACGACTACGCCGACCGGGTGATCCTCCTGGCCCAGGGCAAGGTCGTGGCCGACGGGCCGGTCGAGAAGATCAAGGAGCTGGTCGGCGGCAGCGAGGTGCACGTCACGCTGGACGCCGCCGAGGTGGGGGCGCTCCAGGCGTTGCCCGGGGTGCGCCAGGTGCGGGTGGAGGGCGGCGCCGCCGTACTGCGGACCAATGACTCCGACGCGACGCTGCGCGCGCTGTTCGCGACATTCGCCGACGCCAGAGACGTCCGCACGGCCGGAACCGACCTCGAAAGCGCCTTCGTGAGCCTGACGGGAGGCAACTGATGGGCTCCTACGTCAAGCTCGAACTGCTGCGGTCCCTTCGCAACACCACCAGCCTCGTCATGCTGACCGTCTTCCCCCTCGTGCTCTACCTGGTGTGGACGAAGGTTCTGCGGGTCGTCCCGGCGGGGCCGCAGCAGGTCGACTTCGCCGCGTACACGATGGTCTCGATGGCCGTCTACGGCGCGATGGGCGGCGCGCTGTTCATCGGCGGCGCGATCGCCATGGAGCGCTCGAAGGGCTGGCTGCGGCAGCTCGCCGTCACGCCGCTGCCCGCCCACGGCTACATCTCGGCCAAGCTGATCGCGGGCGCGACCGGGGTCCTGCCGAGCATCCTCGTCGTGCTCGGCGGGGGCGCCCTCATCTCCGGTGTACGGCTGCCGCCCGGCACCTGGCCCGCGCTCGTGGTGCTGATCTGGGTGGGCGTGGTGCCGTTCGCCGCCCTGGGCGTCACCTTCGGCTACGCGATGAACGGGCAGGCGGCGAACCTGGCCATGATCGGCGTCTTCTTCGGCCTGTCCGTCCTGGGCGGGTTGTGGCTGCCGGTTCAGCTCATGCCGGAGTTCATGCGGACGCTGGCCGAGTACAGCCCCGCCTACCAGGCCGGATCCCTCGGCTGGCGGGCTCTGGCGGGCGACTGGCCGACGGCCAAGTCGCTGCTCGTGCTGGCCGGGTGGACGCTGCTGTTTTCCGGGCTGGCCGCCTGGCGTTACCGTCGGGCCTTGTGAAGGTGGCGGCGCGCGGCGAGTTCGGCAACGGCCGTGGCCAGGTCAGGGCGGGCTCGGTGGCCTGGCTGCTGGTGACGCTCTGGCCGCTGTGGACGTTCCTGTCCACCGGTCCGGCCCTGCCGCGCGTCCTGTGGGCGTTCGGCGGGCTCGCGGTGCTGTCGGGCTGCTGGATGGCGATCATGTGGCGGATGCTCAGCGAGCACGACGGCATGCCCCGGCGCTGGCCCATGGCCGGGCTGGTCGCCGCCGCGCTCGCGCTGCTTCCCGTGCTCGGGCCGCCCTGGGCGTTCATCGCGTTCATCTACGTCATCACCGGGCTGGCCGCGACGACCGGGGGCGCCGGGTTCGTCGCCGGAGTGCTGCTGACCATCGCCGTGACCATGGGCGTCCTGCTCGCGCACGGGCTGAGGGTGTGGTGGCTGGTGCTCGTCATCCTGGCCCAGGCCGGTGCCGTACACGGCATGAAACAGATGGGCCACCTGCTCGTCCGGCTCGCCGCCGCCCGCGCCCAGGTGGCCCAGCTCGCCGTGGACAACGAGCGGCTGCGCTTCGCCAGGGACCTGCACGACACCCTCGGCCACACCCTGACCTCGATCACCATCAGGAGCCAGCTCGCCGCCCGGCTGGCCCGCACCGACCCCGACCGCGCCGCGCGGGAGATGGGCGACGTGGAGGCCGCCGCCCGCCAGGCCCTCGACGAGGTACGGCACGCCGTCGCCGGATACCGGGTCCCGGCGCTGTCGGAAGAGCTGGAGAAGGCGGCGCGGGAGCTGGAGCTGGCCGGGATCGAGGTGGAGGTCTCCCCCGCCGGCGGCCCGATCCCCGGGGCGGCGGAGACTCTGCTGGCGTGGGCGGTGCGCGAGGCCGCCACCAACGTCCTGCGCCACAGCGGCGCCCGGCACTGCTGGATCACGTTGCGCGTGGACACGACCTGGGCGGAACTGGAGGTCCGCGACAACGGCCCGGCCGGGCTTCCAGACGGGACGGCCGGGCGGGGGAACGGGTTGACCGGGCTGGCCGAGCGGGTGGCCGGGGCCGGTGGATCGCTGGATGTGGGTGCGCTGCCGGAGGGCGGGTACCGCCTGTATGCCCGCGTCCCGCTGGAGGCAGCGTGATCCGCGTGCTCATCGCCGACGACCAGGACCTCGTCAGGGGCGGGCTGGCCGCGCTGCTCGACCTGGAGGCCGACATCGAGGTGGTGGCCCAGGTGGGCCGGGGCGACCTGGTCGAGGCCGCGGCGGCGGAGCACCGGCCCGACGTCATCCTGCTCGACATAGAGATGCCGGGGATGTCCGGGCTGGAGGTGGCCGAGCGGCTGCCGGGCCACCGGGTGGTCATCGTGACCACGTTCGGGCGCCCCGGCTACCTCAGCCGGGCCCTGGACGCCGGGGTGGCCGGGTTCGTGGTCAAGGACGCTCCGGCCGTGGAACTGGCGGCAGCCGTACGGCGGGTGATGGCGGGTGAGCGCGTGATCGACCCCAAGCTGGCCGTGAGCGCGAGCGCCGTGGGGCCGAGCCCGCTCACGCAGCGGGAACGCGAGGTGCTGCGCACGGCCCGCGACGGCTCGACCGTGGCCGACATCGCCCGCCGCCTGTTCCTGACCGAGGGGACGGTGCGCAACTACCTGTCGTCGGCGATCGGCAAGACCGGCGCCCGAAATCGTGCCGAAGCGGTACATATGGCCGAGTCGCGGGGCTGGCTGTAGCTGTACAGTGCCACGCATGACTGAGGGGCTTGTGCAGATCGCGGCAGAGGTGGAGACGTTCCTGGCGAGCCTGCCGCCGGGGGCCGGGCGGGTGACGCTGCGGCCGGTGACCAGGCACGACGAGGACGAGTTCACCAGGCTTACCAAGGCCAGCGCGCATTTGCACCATCCTTGGATGTCGTTGCCCGGCACCGCCGAGGAGTACCAGGCGTATCTGGCCGGCTTCGACCCCGCGACCACCCGCCGCCTGCTGGTGTGCCTGCGCGACAGCGGTGACATCGCCGGCATGGTCAACATCAACAGCATCATCCGCGGCCGTTTCCAGAACGGCTCGCTGGGCTATGCGGCCTTCGCCCCCACCGCCGGCCACGGCTACATGAGCGAGGGCCTGGCCCTCGTCCTGCGCTACTCCTTCGAGCAGCTACGGCTCCACCGCCTGGAGGCCCAGATCCAGCCGGGCAACCACGCCTCGCTCAAGCTCGTCAAGCGCCTCGGCTTCCGCCATGAGGGTTTCTCCCCCGGGATGCTGTTCATCGACGGCGCCTGGCGCGACCACGAACGCTGGGCCATCCTCAACCCCGACCCCTGGCCGGCCCACCCCTCGCTGCCCAACCCCTAGACGGCGGCGGGCGCCAGCGCCAGGCAGGCCGCGGCCAGCACGAGGAAGGTTCCGGGAAAGGGCAGGTGCGAGTGGACGCGGGCGCGCGCGACGGTGAACACGGCGCCGGCGAAGAAGAGCGCCAGCCCGGCCGCCGCGGCGATGCCCATGGCGGGTACGGCCAGCCCGGCCAGCAACCCGACGGCCCCCGCCAGCTTGGCCACGCCCAGCCAGGTGACCCACGAACGCGGCACGCCGTACATGTCCATGTTGGCGAGGACCCACTTGGCGCGGGCGAAGTCGACGGCGGCCGCCGCGAAGTTGCATGCGGCGGCCACGACGACCACCACGACATAGGCGGTGAACACCGGACGTTCCCCCTTAGCTGGATGTGTGTTCCACCCTTGCCGAGCCGCGCCGAAGGCGTCCAATAGCTGTATCGATAACCTGATGGAATGGATGTGGACACGCGGCTCGTCCGCTCCTTCCTCGCCGTCGCCGAGGAGGGCAACCTGACCAGGGCGGCCGAGCGGCTCTACGTGTCCCAGCCCGCGCTGACCAAGCAGATCAAGAGCCTGGAGACGCAGCTCGGCGTGCGGCTGTTCACCCGCTCGCGGGCCGGGATGGCGCTCACCGAGGCCGGGCGGGCGCTGCGCGAGCGGGCACCCGGCATGCTGGCGGCCTGCGACCAGGTGCTGCGCGAGACGAAGAGCGCCGCGAGCATGGCCGCCCGCGTGCTGAGGGTCGGGTTCCTGGCCAGCGCGGCCAACGAGGCCACGCCGGACATCGTCGCCGCGTTCGGCCGGTCGCGTCCCGGCTGGCGGGTGGAGATGCGGCAGGCCGCCTGGTCCGACCCGAGTGCCGGGCTGGCGGATGGCGAGGTGGACGCGGCCCTGCTCCGCCTGCCGTTCCCCGGACAGGAAGCGATGCGGCACGAGGTGCTGCTGGAGGAGCCGCGCTGGGTCGCGCTGCCCTCCTCCCACCCGCTCGCCGCGCGCGCCGAGATCGCCTTCGCGGACCTGTGGGACGAGGCCTTCGTCGCCGCGCCGCAGGAGACCGGCCGGTGGCGCGACTTCTGGCTGGCCGCCGACGAGCGCGACGGCCGCCCGCCGCGTGTCGGCGCCACCACCGACCAGCCCGACGCGTGGCTCCAGGCCATCGCCAACGGGTACGGCGTCGCCCTGGCCCCTGCCTCATCGGCCCGCTACTACGCCCGGCCCGGCGTCACCTACCGCCCGGTGACCGGCGTCAGCCCGACCCGGGTCGGCGTCGCCTGGCCACCCGCCGCCGACACCGACCCCGTCATCCAGGACTTCGTACGCTGCTGCCGGGAGGCCTGCGGGTAGGGCTCCTTCAGTCGCCGGCGAGCTGCTCGGTGGCTGTGCGGCCGGCGCCTGTGGTGCGCTGGAGGAATCCGGCGATGAGCGCGAGCTCGCTGTCGGTGTAGTCCTCGCAGAGCGCGTCCATCTGCGCGTTCATGCCGGAGAAGAGGCGGTAGACCTCCCGGTTGCGTTCGCGGCGGGCCCGCACGGTGATGGCGCGGCGGTCGGGGCCGTCGGGGTCGCGTTCGCGCACGATCCAGCCGCCGCGCTGGAGCCGGTCGAGGATGCCGGTGAGCGTCGCGGGGTGCAGACCGGCCTTGCGCGCCAGCGCGCTGGGGGTGAGCGGGCCGTGCCGGTTGAGCAGGTCGAGGCAGCTCCAGTCGACGTCCTTGAGGTTGACCTGCGTACCGATCTGGCGGTTGAGCAGTGCCAGCTGGATGTTCAGGTCACGCAGGGACTCCTTGACCGCCCTGACGACCCGCCTCCGCTCGCGCGGATCATCTTCTACGAAACTCATATCGTATGACTCTCAAACTATATGTTACGGTTTCCATATGATACGACTTCCGAACGCCACCGTCCTGGTCACCGGAGCCACCGGCCTCGTCGGCCGCCCGCTGATCGACCTCCTGCTCGCCCAGGGAGCCAAGGTGCGCGCGGTGACCCGCGACGCGCGCGCCGCCGCCCTGCCCGAAGGCGTCGACGTCGTCGAGGGCGACCCGGCAGGCGCCCTGGACGGCGTCTCCAGCCTGTTCCTCAACCCGCGCGCCCTCGGCGCGCACCCCGACCCGCGCACCGTCACGGCCGCCGCCGACCGGCTGCTGAGCCTGGCCCGCGAGCACGGGGCCGGCCGGGTGGTCACCCTGTCCGCCCTGAACGTCGACCACGACCTCGACGAGCAGCCCTCCCGGCTGCGCGGCGAGTACAACAAGGAGACCGAGGCGGCGGTCACGGCCTCCGGCATGGAGTGGACGGCGCTGCGCTCCGGCTACTACGCCGTCAACACGATCGGCTCGTGGGCCGCCCAGATCCGCGCCGGTGACACCGTGCGCGGCGCGTACGCCGCCGCGGCGTGGGCGCCCCTGCACGAGCGTGACCTCGCCGCCGTGGCAGCGCACGCCCTGCTCACCGGCGACCTGGCCGGCGAACGCCCGGTCCTGACCGGCCCGCGCGCCCTCACCCAGCAGGAGATGATCGAGACCATCGGCGCGGCGATCGGCCGGCCGCTGCGCTTCGAGGAGGTGGCGCCGGAAGCCGCGCGGCAGGGGTTCCTGCGCGGCGGGGTGCCCGAGGCGCTGGCCGACGGCTTCCTGACCCTGCAGGCCCGCTCCTACCTGCAGCACGACCTGGTCACCGGTGAGGTCGAGAGAATCCTCGGCCGCCCCGGACTCACCTTCGCCGAATGGGCCACCGAACACGCCGCCGACTTCCGCCCTCAGCCACCGCAGACCTCAAGAGCCTGAAGCAGCCCAAAGGGCCTCGGAGCCCTCAGAGAAGCCAAGGCAGTGGAAGCCGGGAGACCGGGGAAACCGGGCAGTGGAGCCGGGCAAGCTGGGCAGTGGAGCCGGGGAAGCTGGGAAACCGGAGAGACCGGGAAAGCCGGGGAGACCGGAGAAGCCCGGGGAGCCGGGGAAACCGGGAGGCGGGAAACCCGGAGGCGGAAAACCCGGAGAGCCGGGGAAACCGGAGAGCCGGGGAAACCGGAGAGCCGGGGAAACCGGGGAGGCTCCTAGAGAATTGCGGCCGGTTCGTCGATGTGTGTGCCCAGTCGTCCCGTCTGGGTCCAGTACCAGCCGAGCGAGCCGGTCAGCCGGGTGGCCAGGCGGGTGTCGCCCAGCAGTTCGGCCGCCTCCCGCGCGCCGCGCAGGTTGGCGCTCTCCACGTCCAGCCGGCCCACCCAGCGGTGCCGGGCGGGCCCCGACCTGTACGCCTCGGCACACTCGGCGAGCTGCGTGTAGTACGTGGCATACCACCGCAGGACAAGGTCGTGCTCGCCGGACTCGCGCAGCCGTTCCATGCCATAGGCGGACACGGACTCCAGCAGCCGGTACCGCCCATCGGTGCGCAGGACCAGCGACCGGTCCACCAGCCGGGCCAGCAGGTCGGCGACACCGGCCGGGTCGAGGTGGTCGGGCCCGAGCCCGGCCGCCTGCGCCTCGGCGGCCAGCTCGACGTCACCGGGCGGGCCGCCGGGCAGCGGCATGGGCACCGCGCACACCCGTTCCGCCGCCTCCAGCGTGCACCCACCCACCTGTACGGCCAGCCGCCGCAACACCACGCGCTCCGGCTCGCTGAGCAGGTCCCAGCTCCAGTCGATGGCCGCCTTGAGCGTCCGCTGATGGGCGGGCCCGGCCCGGCGTCCGGCCGACAGCAGCCGGAACCGGTCGTCCAGCCGCTCGGCAAGGGCGCGCATGCCCATCGACCGCACCCGGGCCGCCGCCAGTTCCAGGGCCAGCGGGATGCCGTCCAGGCGGCGGCAGATCACCTCCACGGCGTCGATGTCCTCGGGCGGCAGCGGCGTACCGGGGAGGGCACGGGCGGTGAACAGGCGTGCGGCGGCGGCGGGGTCCAGCGGCACGACCTCCCGCACGACCTCGCCGGCGACGCCCAGCGGCTCCCTGCTGGTGGCCAGGACGCGCAGGTCCGGTGCGGCGCGCAGCAGCAGGTCGGCGAGCTTGGCCACGGGCTCGACGACGTGCTCGCAGTTGTCGAGGATCAGCAGCGCCCGCCGCGTACCCAAGGCGGCGGCGATCTCGCCGTCGTCACGCAGCCCGAGCGCCGCGGCGACCATCCCGGGCACCTCTGACTCCGAGGAGGCGGACAGCTCCACCAGATGGGCGCCGTCGGGGAAGCCGTCGGACAGGTGGCGGGCGGCTTCCAGAGCCAGGCGGCTCTTGCCCACCCCGCCGCTGCCGGTCAGCGTGATCAGGCGGGCAGCGGCGGGCAGGCCGAGCAGGTCGGCGAGCGCCTCCTCCCTGCCGACGAGCTCGGTCAGCGGCTCGGGCAGGCGGGCGGGCGCGGGCGCCGGGGCGGGCGCGGGGCGGCGGAGGGCGGGGCGTTGTTCGAGGATCGCCTGGTGCAGGGCGGCGAGTTCGGGGGCGGTGTCGAGGCCCAGCTCCTCGCGCTTGCGCTCACGCAGGGCGCGGTAGACCTCCAGGGCGTCGGCCTGCCGTCCCGACCGGTAGAGGGCGCGCATGAGCAGCGCGTGGAAACGTTCCCGCAGCGGATGCTGGGCGGTGAGCTCGCTCAGCTCGCCGACCAGCGCGGCGTCCTGGCCGAGCGCGAGCCGTACGTCGGCATAGTCCTCGACGGCGGCCAGGCGCTGCTCCTCCAGCCGGACGGCGGTCCTGTGCACGAGAGGCGAGTCGGCGAAGTCGGCGAACGCGGGCCCGCGCCACCACTCCAGCGCCTCGGCGAGCACGGCGGCCCGCTCGCCGGGGCCGCCCGTGGACGGAAGGCGGTCCAGCGTCGCCTGGAAGCGGTGCGCGTCGGTGTCGGCCTCGATCAGGTAGCCGGGCGCGCGGGTGACGACGATCAGCCTGGCCCCGGGCTCGGCCTCCTCCAGCGCCCGGCGTAGCTGCGACACCTTGGCACGCAGCGCGGCCAGCGGGTTGCCCGGTGGTTCTGGACCCCAGAGGCTCTCGATCAGCCGTACCGCCGGGACGATCCGCCCGTTGTGGGCGAGCAGCCCGGCCAGCAGGGCCCGCACCTTGCGCTCGGGCACCCCCACGGCACGGCCGTCGGCGATCACCTCAAGCGGCCCCAACACGGCGAAGCGCATGAAGCTCACCCTAAACACCTCCGAACATTTCCCGAACGTCCGCCCTTGAGGCTGATCACATGACTACTACTGTTTCCCGTACCGGGGCCGGGGCGTGGCTGGGACTGTCCGTGCTCGCCATGGCCACGTTGTTGCTCGCTGTGGACAACACCGTTCTGCTGCTGGCTCTGCCCCATCTGGCCGCCGATCTGAATCCCAGCGCCACCGAACTGCTGTGGATCACCGACGTGTACGGCTTCATGATCGCCGGATTCATCATCACCATGGGCTCTCTCGGCGACCGGATCGGACGGCGCAGGCTGCTGCTGATCGGCTCGGTCATGTTCGGCGCCGCCTCCGCGCTGGCCGCCTACTCCACCTCGACGACCATGCTGATCGTCGCGCGGGTGCTCCTGGGCGTCGCCGGGGCGGCGATCGGGCCGTCGGCGCTGGCGCTGGTGGCCGGGTTGTTCCCGGGGGCCAGGCAGCGGGCCATCGCGATCGGCGTGTTCACCGCCTGCTTCATGGGCGGGGCGGCGGCCGGGCCGGTGATCGGCGGGGTGCTGCTTGAGCACTTCTGGTGGGGGTCGGTGTTCCTGATGGGCGTGCCGATCATGGCCTTGGTCGTGCTCGGCGGGCTCGCCTATCTGCCGGAGACCGGGGGCGGCGGCTCGGCGCGGCTCGACCTGGCCAGCGTGGCCCTGTCGATGGCCGCGCTCCTGCCGCTCGTCTACGGGCTGAAGGAACTGGCCGACGATCCTGGCCAGGTGGTGGCGTACGTGGCCGTCCTTGCCGGGCTGGCGTGCGGCGCCGCGTTCGTACGGCGGCAGCGCACGCTGGCCGAGCCGCTGCTGGACATGAGCCTGTTCGCCAACCGGTCCTTCAGGACGGCCCTGCTGATCCTCGCTCTGGCCATGGTGACGCAGGGCGGCGTGTACCTGTTCGTGAGCCAGCACCTCCAGCTCGTCGAGGGCCTGTCTCCGCTGAGCGCCGGGCTGTGGATGGCGTTGCCCGCGCTCGGCCTGGTCGGTGGTTCGCTCGCGGCACCGGTGATCGCCGGGAGGTTCCGGCCCGGACTCGTGGTCGGGGTGGGGCTCGTGGTGTCGGCGGCCGGCTTCGTCGTGATGGTGGCCGGCGACGGGCTCGTCGTGCTTTTCACCGGCGTCACGATCGCCTTCCTCGGCATGGCTCCCGTGGGCGCCCTGGGCCTCGGTCTCATCGTGGGTTCCGCGCCGGAGGAACGGGCCGGGTCCGCCTCCGCCATCGGGGAGTGCGGCGGAGAGCTGGGCATCGCGCTCGGCGTCGCGCTGCTCGGCAGCGTCGGCACCGCCGTCTACGGCAGCCTCGCCACCTCACCGCAGGCGGGCGACTCGCTCGGCGAGGCACTCGACACCGCCTCCGGCCTCGCGCCGGCGCAGGCCGCCGCCCTGATCGCGGAGGCGCAGGGCGCGTTCACCCAGGGACTGGTCGTCGTCTCGATCATCAGCGGGGTGATCGTGCTCGCCCTGGCCGTCTCCTCCCTGACCCTGCTCAGGCACCTACGCCCGATCGGGCACTGACTCGGGCAGCCCGAAGGCCGGGAAGTGTTCTGCGCCGAGGAACGAGGTGATCTCGGCGATCCGGTCGCCGCGCAGCCCGAACACCGTGATCGACCAGGCCTGATGCGTCGCGTCGGCCGACTCGCCCAGGTAGAAGGCCGCGGCGGGCCGGCCGTTGGCGCTGGTGAGCAGGTGCCGGAAGCTGGGGCATCGGGTCAGCGGAACCTGGACCGCGAAGTCGGTGACCGCGGGCAGCCCGCCGTACCACTGAGCCAGGGGCGGCATCGACCAGGTGACGTCGGCGGTGAGCAGCGCGACCAGAGCGTCGGCGTCGCCGCGTTCGAGCGCGGTCGCGAACCCCGTGACGAGCTCACGGACCCGGACGTCCTCGAGAGTCCGCAAGGCCCGGCCGGGTCCGGGAACCCGGTCGGCGACGACCCTGCGCGCGCGGGCGAGCGCGGAGTTCACCGAGGTCGTGGAGGCGTCCATCATGGCGGCGATCTCCGCGGCCGAGAACCCCAGCACGTCGAACAACAGCAGGGCGGCGCGCTGGTTCCCCGGCAGATGCTGCAGCGCCGCCACGAAGGCGAGCTCGACCGCCTCGCGCTGCTCATACCCCAGCCCCACGTCCGGGTACGGCCCCAGCCACCGCTGCCCGGTCACCGGAGCGGCGTCGAGCACCACGTGCCCGCTCGACGGCCCGAGGTCGACGGGCAGGGCCCGCCGGTCACGATCCTTCACCAGATCCAGGCACGTACGGGTGGCCACCGTGTACAGCCAGGACCGCAGCGCCGAACGGCCCTCGAACCGGGCCAGCCCGCGCCAGGCCCGCAGCAGCGCCTCCTGCAGGGCGTCGTCGGCGTCGTGGACGGAGCCCAGCATGCGGTAGCAATGGGCGTGCAACTCAGGCCGGAGCGGCTGGACGAGCCGGGTGAACGCCGCGTCGTCCCCCTCCCGGGCCCGTGCCAGATCGTTGTTTTCCGTCACGGCGACGATTCTGCGGCATGCCCGCAGTCCTACCTGTCAACGACAGCAGGAGGTGCTCTGACATGACAGATTCCGGGCTTTGGACGCTGATCTTCGCCGAGCGGGCGGCTCTGGCCGACGATCTCGCGGCGCTGACGGACGAGCGGTGGGCGACGCCGTCCCTGTGCGAGGGCCTGAGCGTGCGCGAGGTGCTGGCGCATCTGACCTCGGCCGCGCGGCTCACCCCTGTGCGGTGGCTGGCGGGCGTGGTGCGCTGCCGGTTCGACTTCGACCTGCAGGTGGCGATGCGGCTGCGTGAGCAACTGGGCGCGTCGCCGGAGGAGACGCTGGAGCGCTTCCGCGGGGCCGTGACGAGCAGGACCAAGCCGCTGTCCGCCATCGCCATGCTGGGCGAGACGGTCGTCCACGGCGAGGACATCCGCCGCCCGCTGGGCATCCGCCGCGACCATCCGATCGGCACGCTCACCCGCCTGGCCGGGTACTACGTGGGCTCCAACCAGGTCGTCCCGGCCAAGGGACGGGTGCGCGGGCTGCGGCTGGCGGCCGACGACGGGCCGTTCGCGAGCGGCTCGGGACCGTTGGTGACCGGCTCGACGCTCGCGCTGATCATGGCGATGGCCGGGCGCGGTGACTACCTGGACGAGCTGTCGGGCGATGGCACGGCGATCCTGCGCGAACGCTGACCCGCGAGCGTTCCCTGTCACATCTCCCGATCGACGTGGTAGCAGAACCACCGAGAAGGAGAAACCCATGAGAAAGATCGTCGCCGGCCTGTTCGCCTCGCTGGACGGAGTGGTGGAGGCGCCGGACAAGTGGCACTTCCCCTACGTCAACGACGAGATGACCGGGGCCGTCATGGCCCAGCAGCAGGGCGCCGACACCCTGCTGCTCGGCCGGGCCACCTACGAGGTGTTCGCCTCGTCCTGGCCGCACCGCAGCGACCCGATGGCCGACCACCTCAACAACGTCCGCAAGCTCGTCGTCTCGACCACGCTGCGCAGCGCGGACTGGAACAACTCCACCCTGATCAGCGGCGACGCGGTCGAGGAGCTGCGCCGGATCAAGGAGGGACCCGGCGGGAACATCGGCATGACCGGCAGCGTCACGCTGACCCGCGCCCTGCTCGGCGCGGGTCTCGTCGACGACCTGCACCTGTACGTCCACCCGATCGTGCTGGGCGCGGGGACCCGCCTGTTCGACGAGTCGGCGGAACGGCTGCCGCTCAAACTGGCCGGTTCCGCCACCTTCGCCACCGGCGTCGTCCACCTTCACTACCAGCCGGCGTGATCAGCCCGTGTGGCCGATCACGCGCTGCGGAGTCAGCCGGATCACCACGCGGACCGTCTCCTCGGGCAACTCCAGGTATGCCCGGCCGGCGCCCTCGCCCTCGTACTTCTCCGCCAGCTCCACCGCCAGCCGCCGGCCCTCGTCCCCGGTGACCGTCGTCACGCCGCGGACCTCGACGTACAGGTCGGGGTCCGTGAGGTCGAACACGCTCAGGCTGGCCCGCGGGTCGCGCTCCAGGTTGCGGACCTTGCGGCGCCCCGCCTCGGAGGAGATCACGACGTCGTCACCGTCCGTGCCCACCCACACGACGGAGGTCTGCGGACTGCCGTCGGGGTTGAGGGTTGCCAGAACGCCGATGTTGGGAGCGTCGAGGATCTTTCTGGCGGTGTCACTCAGAGGCGTGTTCATGAGTGGATCACATCACACAGGCACCCGGCGCGGGGATCCCGCACCGGGTGCCTGCCACAAGACGTCAACCGGGAGAACGGCTACCGGCGGCCGGACGTACGGTCATCGTCGTCGTCCTCAGCGCCGTAGTCATCGGCGTAATCGGCATAGCGATCCGCCAGCTCATCGTTGAGGTCGTCGGCGTCGTCGTCGGTCTGGCCGGAGTCTCCGACCCCGAGTTCATCGCGAAGACGTTCAAGATCTGTGCCACCGCTGTTGTACTTCAGCTGGCGAGCAACCTTGACCTGCTTGGCCTTTGCTCGGCCGCGCCCCATTGGCTCGACCCCCTCGTGTGGGGTCGTCCCCGACCCCTCGTCGCTAACGCACCACTCGCTGACGCCGCTGTCTTCGGACGTCAGCCTCTCGTTCGCCTATTACCGTACCTGTTTTGTGCCCAGCTCGGTACGTCGTATGGGCGCGGGGCGTCAGGCGCCCAGCCAAATACCCCTGATTCGCCCGACTTCCGACATTCTGCGCTCTGCCAGCCTATCGGCTGCCACCGCAGGAGGTACGCCCTCCTCGGCGGCGATTCCGAAGATCTTCAAGGTCGTGTCGTAGATCTTGGCGGCCCTGGACCGCGCGCGGTCCATGTTGAAGCCCTCGATCTCGTCGGCGACCTGGATGACCCCGCCGGAGTTCACCACGTAGTCGGGAGCGTAGAGGATGCCCCGGTCGGCGAGCTGCTTCTCCACGCCGGGGTGGGCGAGCTGGTTGTTGGCCGCGCCGCACACGATCTTGGCGCGGAGCGTCTCCACCATCGAGTCGGTCAGCGCGCCGCCCAGGGCGCACGGGGCGAAGACGTCGATGTCGGAGACGGCCATGGCGGCGGCGTCGGCCACCACCTCGACCTCCGGATGGCGCTGGCGCACCCGCTCGATCGCCTCCTGGCTGACGTCGCAGACGACCACCTCGGCGCCGTCCTCACGCAGCAGGTCGACGAGCCGGTGGCCGACCTTGCCCACGCCCTCGACGCCGACCCGCCTGCCGTGCAGGGACGGCGTGCCGTAGACCCGCTCGGCCGAGGCGCGCATGCCCTGGAAGACGCCGAACGAGGTGAGGATCGAGGAGTCACCGGCACCGCCGTGCTCCACGGTGCGGCCGGTGACGAAACGCGACTCCCTGGCGACGATGTCCATGTCGGGGCTGTAGGTGCCCACGTCGCAGGCGGTGATGTACCGTCCGCCGAGCGACTGGATGAAGCGGCCGTAGGCCCGCAGCAGGGGCTCGGACTTCTGTGTCGCGGGGTCGCCGATGATGACGGCCTTGCCGCCGCCGTGGTCGAGGCCGGCGAGGGCGTTCTTGTACGCCATGCCCTTGGCCAGGTTGAGCACGTCGGCCAGCGCGGCCGCCTCGCTCTCGTAGGGGTAGAACCGTGTCCCCCCGAGTGCGGGCCCGAGCTGGGTGTTGTGGATCGCGATGATCGCGCGGAGGCCGCTCTGCTCGTCGGCGCAGAAGACGACCTGTTCGTGAACGTCCTTGTGGGACGTGCCGAAGACGTCGGTCACGGTAGTGACTCCCTGTCCGGTTCCGCCGCATCTTCGCGGCGGAGATCACCTCTCAGGGTAGTGGCAGCAACGGTGCAAGCAGGCTGTCTTCATGACACGATGCCTTCCGTGCTGCCCTACGCCGCGTACCTCCGCGTCTATGAGCCGCTGACCGCCTTCAGCGAGTCTGAGCGGAAGGTCTGGGCCGAATACGCCGAGTCGCGTGACCGTCCCCGCCGGGCGAACGCGCTGCAGGCCGAGCACGGCGAGTCCGTCCGGCGCCTGCTCGGCATGCCGCCGAACCCCGCACCGGCCCAGGAGAGCCCCAACGCCTATTTGCGCCGCGTTGAGGATCGCCTCTATGTCTGCCCCTGGCAGACGCGGCTGCGCTCGTGGCTGGCGTTCTCACGGCTGCGCGGGACGGTTCCCGTGAAGATGATGGACCGGTTGGTCCCGAAGACGATCGCCGAGCAGACGGCCGACGACTTCGACCGGTTCAAGCGCACGGGCGGCTCCTCGGTGCTGCGGACCCACATCAGGACCACGACCTGGCACGTGCCACCGGCGTGGTTCATCCCCTTCGACGGCAACGAGCGGTGGCTGGTGCTGGGCTCGACGCCGCCCAAGGGCCAGGACCTCACCACCACCACCGGCCGCAACCTCATCTACGTGACCTCCATGGCGCAGGCCAGGCGGCGCTCGGCCAAGGCGCTCCAGGTGCTGCGCAAGCATCTGGGTGACGTGGCGGCGGGGCTGGACGTGGAGGACGTGGCCCGCTGGCTGGAGGAGTTCCACCCGCACTCGCTGGTGGAGCTCGACTACGGCGGCCTCGTCCATCTGATGGACGACGACGCGCTCCAGGCGGACCAGTCTGTAGCGGAGCTTTCGGCTGCTTTGACCGGTTTGGACACGGGTCAAGAAGAACTTGCGTTCGCGATGTATCAGCGGGTGATCTTGCGCTGGAAGTCAATGCAACTTCTGGAATCTGCCAACTGAACCCCATACAGGGGTCCTGACCAGCAAGAGCACGGCATGAGTGGGTCACGTGTCACGCCTGCTGGCTTCTGCGAACTGAGTAGTTTGCCGTTTTCACTGCGATACCACGAAACGTGTCGCTAGAATCACCGAGCGTGACATCGCCATGTGGGCGGGCAGTTGGGTCAAAGAAGGGCTCGCCAATCGCTCTGCGTGGCGGTATGGTCACTTCGGGTGATGCCGCATATGGCTCAGAAAAGCCGCACGCTCTGGGCCATAGGGGGACATCCGTGACACGCGCAAAGGCAGTCGCAGGGATCGCAGATGCCGGTCCACACGGAGGAGAGGCCGCACAAATGTCAGCTCGTAC
Organism: Nonomuraea sp. NPDC050394; assembly: GCF_044459065.1. Classification (NCBI taxonomy): domain Bacteria; kingdom Bacillati; phylum Actinomycetota; class Actinomycetes; order Streptosporangiales; family Streptosporangiaceae; genus Nonomuraea; species Nonomuraea sp. NPDC050394. Next base: position 67,918 of record NZ_JBITIO010000014.1, read on the forward strand.
ACCCGAGGCCGAGCCACTGCTCACGCCCGCCGAGGTCGCGACCATGTTCAGGGTCGACCCCAAGACCGTTACCCGGTGGGCCAAGGCGGGCAAGTTGACGTCGATTCGCACCCTCGGCGGTCACCGGCGATACCGGGAGACCGAGGTCCGCGCGCTGCTGGCGGGGATTCCGCAGCAGCGCTCGGAGTAACTCCGAGGTCGTCACGGACCTATAGGGGGGTTTCACGGTGGGCCAGGGTCTCCGGCCCGGTCCACCCGCGTGACGACGTCATGTCGCCCCGCGCGTCGGGGGACGCATACGGGAGTTGGCGCCGCCCGCCCGGCGCCATCCTTCCCACTCCTGGGCGGCCCGCTCTCCTGGCGCGAGAGCGTGGCGCGGCCGCCCGTTCAGGCGGGGAACTGCTTGTGGGCCAGGCCCTCGAAGAGGGTCCGCACCTCGCGGTCGTAGTTCGCCGCGACGCCGAGCAAGGCGATCATGTGGTCCACGAGCATTTTCTCCAGCACGGGACGCTCGATGTCGCGGTGTTCCAGCCAGTCCAGCCCCGCCGTCTCCACGGAGGCGATCCACGACACGATCGTGGTGCGCAGTACCGGCGAGGGCTGCTCGACCCGCATCTGCTTCTGGATGAGGCGGAACAACCGCTGCCGGACCCCGTCGACGATCTCGCCGACCTCGCCGGCCCGGTTGGCCGGCCCCCCGCGCAGCAGCGCGGCGAACCCGGCCGCGTGCTCTTCCACGAAGTCGAAGTAGCGCCTGAGCCCGGCGGCCAGCTCGTCGAGCGGCCTGCCGCCCTCCTGCGGCCGAAGCCGGGACTCCAGCTGTTGTGCCGCGCTTTTCAGCGCGGCGACATAGAGCTCCTGCTTGCCGCCGAAATAGTGGTACACGAGCGCCCGTGAGGCGCCCGCGGCGCTGGCCACGTCGTCGATGGAGACGTCTTCCGCATCGCGCTTACTGAACAGCTCAAGCGCCGCGGCCATGAGCTCTTCGCGACGCCGGTCGACGCTGAGCCTGCGCCGTGCAGGGCGCGCTGCTTCGGCGGAGGACTTCCCGGGTGTCACACCTGCACAGTATCCGACTCCATGCCCAATAACGGCCGCCTGCCGTCCGGGTCAACATCAGGCTTACCTCATGAAAGCCGTACCCTGCGGCGAACTCGATCGTTCTGTGAGGCAGGTGCCCGTATCCGCATCGCGGGGGAGACACATGTCAGGACCGCCCGTCAACACGACCGTCGCCGAGGTAGACACCCTGCCCCGGCCCAGGCCAACCATCCGCAACGTCGCCGAGCGAGCAGGCGTCTCGAAATCGCTCGTCTCACTCGTGCTGCGTGGGTCCCCCCACGTGAGCGAGCATCGGCGACAGGCGGTGCTAGCCGCCGCACGCGAGCTCGGCTACCGCCCCAATGCCGTGGCGCGCAGCCTCGTCGAAGGCCGTACCCATCTCGTCGGCGCGCTCGTCGCCGACCTACACAACCCGTTCTACGCCGAGTTCCTGGACGGTCTCCAGGAAAGTCTGCACGGCGACGGGCTACGCATGCTGATCGGCAACAGCCAGTGGGACCCCGCCTTCGAGGACGAAGCGGTGGAAGCCTTCCTGGAGCTCCGGGTCGACGGCCTGGTGCTCTTAGGCATAGCCCCGACCAGCGAAACCCTCATCGAGGCGACCTCCTACACGCCCACGGTCGTCGTAGGGGAACGTGACATTGAGCTCGACGGCGTCGACATCGTGGTCGACGACGATCAACTCGGCGCCCGGCTGGCCATCGACCACCTGGTCGAACACGGCCACAAACGCATCGCCCACATCGAGGGCAACCGCTCCTCGCGCTGCGAGGGGTATCTGGTCGCGATGCGGCGGCACGCGCTGGCGCCGTACATCATGGTCGAGCACGCCGAGTGCTCGGAGGAAAGCGGCAGGGAGGCGGCGACGGCGCTGCTGACCCGTGAACCGCGGCCCACCGCGATCTTCGCGGCCAATGACATGGTCGCGCTGGGTGTCATGTCGGCGGCGGCGGATCTGGGGCTGCGCATCCCCGAGGATCTGTCCGTGATCGGCTACGACAACACGCATCTCGCGGCCTCACGCCACATCTCTCTCACCTCGGTCGACCAGCCCAGGCGTACGATGGGCCGCTCGGCCGCCGCCCTGCTCAGCGACCGCATCGGCGACCCCGCGAAGGCCTCACGGCTGCGCGAGGTCACCCCGGAGCTGATCGTACGGCGGAGCACGGGACCGGCCTAAAGAGCTACCCAAGGGCTGGTCAATCCCGGATGCCATGGCGAGTCTCCCCGCTTTACTCGTCAGCGTCATGGCGTCATTTCCGGGGGGAACAGTCATGCGTGATCCAGAACTGGTGTCCTGTGCCCAGCGCGCGGCGGCCGAGCTCGAACGCGCCTGGGCACACTGGCGCGCCGGCAGGGGCAGGGGGAGCGACGTCGGCGCCGAGTCCGTGGCCAGTTACGTCGCCCACTCCCTCGACCATCCGTGGGGCCGCCCGCGCGTCGTTCTCGGCCTCGACGCGGAGGACGCGAGGGACCTCGCGGCCCTCCTCCAGCGGCAGGAAGTGGGGGAACACGTCTGGTGAGACCGGATCGTGACGTACCTTGGAGCTCATGCGTGCTCTACCTGCCACCGTTCTCGCCCTGCTCGGCCTGACCGCCACCGCTTGTGGCGGCGTCGCCAACAGTGACGCCGCGGGCGGTCAGGACCTGGCCGTGTCGGCACAACCACAGCAACCCGCGCAGGCCGCGCCCACCAAGGCCGGGAAGCCGCTCGACGGCAAGGTCATCGTCATCGACCCCGGCCACAACGGCGGCAACTTCCGCGACCCCAAGGCCGTGAACCGCAAGGTGAACGTGCTGACCAAGTGGAAGGCCTGCGACACGACCGGCACGGAGACCGCCGACCGCTACACCGAGGCGGCCTTCACCTGGGACGTGTCCAACCGCCTGGTCAAGATCCTCAAACAGCGCGGCGCGAGCGTGAAGCTGACCAGGGCCGACAACGACAGCGTGGGCCCGTGCATCACCCAGCGCGCGGCGATCGGGAACAAGGCCAAGGCCGACGCCGCGCTCTCGGTGCACGCGGACGGCTCCTCGCCGGGCAACAAGGGCTTCCACGTGATCATGCCCGAGAAGATCAACGGGCCGGTCGACCCGGTGGTGGGCGACTCCAAGAAGCTCGGCCTCGCGGTACGGCAGGCGTTCAAGACCGGCACTGGCCTGCCGTACTCGACCTACATCGGCAAGGACGCCCTCGACTTCCGCAACGACCTCGGCGGGCTCAACCTCTCGACGGTTCCGAAGATCTTCGTCGAGTGCGGGAACATGAAGAACGCCGGCGAGGCGGCGAAGTTCCGCGACCCCGAGTTCCGGCAGCGCATCGCGTTGGCGTTGGCCAACGGGTTGCAGCAGTATCTCAAGGCATGATTCCTCGCCCCAACCTGCTCAGCCAGCTGTCCGGCTCCTACGAGCTGTCCACGGGCGCCGTGGTGTCCGGCCCCGCCGACCTCGTCGAGGCGGTACGCCTGGCGCTGCCCGTCCTCGACCTGCGGCCGGGCGACTCCGGGGCCGTCGACATCCGGCTCGACCCGGCCCTGGGACCCGAGTCGTACCGGCTGACGGCCGGCTCGCGGGGCGTCGAGATCTCGGCCGGCGACCGGGCGGGGGCGTTCTACGCCGGGCAGTCGCTGCACCAGTTGCTGCCCGACGCCTCCTACCGGCAGACGCCGGGGGCGGAGTGGCGGGTGCCCGGCGTGCGGATCGAGGACGCGCCGCGCTACTCCTGGCGCGGCCTGCACGTGGACGTGGCGCGGCACTTCTTCCCCAAGCGGGAGATCCTGCGCGTCGTCGACCTGATGGCCGTGCACAAGCTGAACAGGCTCCACCTCCACCTGGTCGACGACCAGGGCTGGCGGGTGGAGAGCCGGGCCTTCCCGCGCCTGCACGAGGTGGCCTCGCACCGCCCGCGCACCGCGACGCACCACTACCGGGAGCCCGAGTCGTTCGACGACCTCCCGCACGGCGGCTACTACACGCTGGACGACCTCGCGGAGATCGCCGAGTACGCGCGGGCACGGGCGGTCACGATCGTGCCGGAGATCGACGTGCCGGGGCACGCGTCGGCGATCCTGGCCGCCTACCCCGAGTTCGGGGCCACGGGTGAGCCGGCCGAGGTGCTGGAGCGGTGGGGCATCTCCCCCGCGATCCTGTCTCCGCTGCCGCCGACGGTCGGCTTTCTCACCACGATCTTCGACGAACTGCTGGGCGCGCTGGGCGAGACGCCGTACGTGCACGTCGGCGGGGACGAGGTCGTCCTCGACCAGTGGGACGCCTCCCCCGAGATCACCGCCTACGCGCGGGAGCTGGGGCTGGAGTCGGTGGCGGCGCTGCACGCCTGGTTCCTGCGGCGGCTGGCGGACGTGCTGGCAGAGCGGGGCACGCGGGCCGTGGTGTGGGACGAGGCGTTCGTCGCCGGTGACCTGCGGCCGGACACGCTCGTCATGCCGTGGCGCGGCATGACGGTCGGCCGGCGGGCCGCGGCGGCCGGCCACGACGTGGTGGCCACACCGGTCTTCCCGCTGTACTTCGACTACGCCGAGGCCGCCTCGTCCGACGAGCCGATGGCGATCGGCGACACGGTCACCGTCGCCGACGTGGCCGCCTTCGATCCCGCGCCGGCCACCTGGTCGCTCGCCGAGCGCAGGCACGTGCTCGGAGCGCAGGCGCAGCTGTGGAGCGAGCGCATCCCCGACGCCCGCACGCTGGACTACAAGGCGTGGCCCCGGGCGTGCGCGCTGGCCGAGGTGGGCTGGTCGGGCGCCGCGGGTCCCGACTTCCCCGAACGGCTCCGCGCCCACCTGGGCAGGCTGGACGCGCTCGGGGTGGAGTACCGGCCGCTGGAAGGGCCGAAGCCCTGGCAGCGCCGCCGTCCCCACCGGCCGGGCGTGGTCTCGGTGACCGACGTCATGGACCACGTCGAGCAGATGGCCCAGAGCGCGACCTCCACCCGGCCCAGCATGTGACGCCTCCTCGCCGGACGAGGGCCGGGTCAGGCGACCTGGTAGCCGGCTTCCTTGATGGCGGCGCGGATGAGGGAGTCGTCGGCCGCGCCGGTGACGGAGACGCGGCCTGAGGCCAGGTCGACGTCCACGGCGGTGACGCCGGGGACCTCCCCCACCTCTTCCTTCACGGAGGCGACGCAGTGGCCGCAGGTCATGCCGGTGACGGTGTACGTGGTGCTCATGGGAACAAGCGTATGCCCCCGGCCGGTATGCGGGGGGCGCTTGCCGTACAACCTCAGTGTCCTCCTTCTTCTCTGGCGAACCTGGGGAGCAGGAACGAGAGCGCGAACGTGGCGGCGAGCAGGCCGATCTCCACGGCGATCGTGATCTGGAGGGCGTCGGGGAAGGCCATCCGGCTCTTGAGCAGGTTGAAGAACAGCGTCCCGAGTACGGCGGCGCCGAGCGCGCCACCGAGCTGCTGGACGGCGGTGAGGGTGCCCGAGGCCGAGCCGGACTCGTGGGGTTCGACGCCGGCCAGGATGATGTCGAAGAACGGGGCCATGGTCAGGCCCATGCCGATGCCGACCAGGGCGAGCCCGGGGGCCAGCTCCCAGTAGCCGATCTGCGTGCCGTTCAGGTGGATGAACAGGGCGAGGACGGCCGCGCCGAGCGCCATCACGACCGCGCCGATCTGCATGAGGCCGCGGCCGAGCTTGGCCTGCAGGCCCGACATCGCGAGGCCGAAGCCGATCACGCCGCCGATGGCCTGCGGGAGGCCGGCCATGCCGGCCTGGAGCGGTCCCCAGCCGAGTCCGACCTGGGTGAAGAGGTTGAAGACCACGCCGAACCCGACCATGCCGGAGAAGAACGCGAGCCCGGCGATGAGGCCGGTGGTGAAGGCGCGCTTGCGGAAGAGGGCGGGCACGACGAGCGGGTCCTTGCCGTCGCGGACGCGGGCGCTCTCGTAGCGGCCGAAGAGGGCGAAGACGACGATCGAGGCGGCCATGGAGACGAAGGTCCAGGCGGGCCAGTCGTGCTCCTGTCCCTGGATGAGCGGGAAGATCAGCAGGAACGCGGCCACCGAGACCAGGAGCATGCCGACGAGGTCGAGCTTGGTGGCGTTGGAGAGCCGGTACTCCGGCAGGAACTTGATCGCGGCGAAGGCGGCGGCCAGGCCGAGCGGCAGGTTGATCAGGAAGATCATGCGCCAGCCGGTGCCGAAGAGGTCGGCGTCGATGAGCCAGCCGGCCAGCACGGGGCCGCCGACGGACGAGATGGTCATGACGGGCCCGAAGGCGGCGAACGCCTTGCCGATCTCCTTCGGCGGGAACATCTCCTTGATCAGGCCGAGGCCCTGGGGGATCATCACGGCGCCGAACAATCCCTGCACGACGCGGAAGACGATCAGCATCTCGGGAGTGCCGCTGATACCGCACAGCAGCGACGCGGCGGTGAAGCCGAAGGCGCCGATCACGAACATGCGCTTGCGGCCGTAGAGGTCGCCGAGGCGGCCTCCGGTGATCAGGCCGACGGCCATGGCCAGCGCGTAGCCGGCGGTCAGCCACTGGACCATCGCGTTCGAGCCGCCCAGCTCACGCTGGATGGTCGGGGCGGCGATCGTGGTGATCAGCGCGTCGAGCAGGTCCATCACCTCGGCGGCGAGGATGACGAAGAGGGCGACCCAGCGCCATCTGTAGGGCTGGGGGTCTGTGAGGGTCCCCGCGGGGGCGGTGACGGTCATGCGAACTCCTTGGCAGGAACAACGTTCTTAGGACGAACAGCGTTCGTATACAGACACTGTTCTAATGACGAACGGCGTTCGTGTCAAGTACACTGTTCCGGGAGGAGGAAAACATGACGTCAGTGCCCACCCCGCCGTGGCGCAAGTCACCCAGGCCGGTGAAGCAGCAGCTCAGTCAGGCGTTGATCGTGGAGACCGGGTTGCGGATCCTCGACGCGGAAGGATTCGACGCGCTGAGCATGCGCAGAGTCGCCCAGGAGCTCGACACGGGCCCGGCCTCGCTGTACGCGCACGTGTCCAGCAAGGACGAACTGCTGGAGCTGATCTACGACCTGGTTCTCGGCGAGATCGAGGTGCGCGAGCCCGACCCGGCCAACTGGAAGGCGCAACTGCGCGAGTACGCGATGGAGTCGCACCGGGTGCTGGGCAACCACGCCGACATCGCCAGGGCGGCCATGGCGGCGGTTCCGACCGGGCCCAACGCGCTGCGGCTCGGCGAGTACATGATGGCGTTGCTGATCTCGGCGGGGATGGATCCGCGCGACGCCTCGTTCGGGGTGGACCGGCTGTCGTTGTACATCGCGGGAGACGCCTACGAAGGCTCGCAGCACTACGCGCGGATGCGCGCCAAGGGCCTGAACGACCGTGAGAGCTACCTCAACAGCTTCGTCGGCCAGATCAAGGACTACTACAGGTCACTGCCGCCCGAGCGGTTTCCCATGCTCGTGACCTACGTGGACGAGCTGACCGACCCCGACGGGGAGGCCCGGTTCGAGTACGGGCTCGACCTTTTGATCGACGGCATGGCGGCCCGGATGAAGTAGACGCGCTCGTATGCGATTAAGCGTTCAGGCCATGGACCGTCTCAGTGCGCGTGCGCCACGATAGTCGCATGATGACACTCGCTCTGATCACCCTCGTCCTGCACGGCGCCATCGCCGGCCTCTTCTACACCTTCTCGATGTCGGTCATGCCCGGACTCAACGCGATCGACCCCGCTCAGGCCGAGACGGCCATGCGGAGCATCAACCGGAAGATCCTCAACCCCTGGCTCTACATCCCCTTCATGGGGGCTCCGGTCGCGGCCCTGGCGGCCGGGTTCCTCGCGGGTTCCCCGGCCGCCCTGTGGTTCTTCCTCGCCGCGGGCGTCAACTTCGTCGGCTCGTTCCTGGTCACCGTCGCCATCAACGTGCCGATGAACAACAAGCTCGACGCGGGCACGATGACCTACCCGGAGTACTCGCCCCGGTGGACGGGGTGGAACACGCTGCGAGCGGTGGCGGGCTTCGCCTCCGTCGTGCTGGTCGGTGTCGGCATCGCCTACCTGTAGGCGGCTACATGTTGATCATGTGGCCGGCCAGACCGTGGACGGCCTCCTTGACGGCCTCGCCGAGCGTGGGGTGGGCGTGGATGTTGCGCCCCACCTCATGCACGGTGAGGTCCCACTGCTGGGCCAGGGTCAGCTCGGGCAGCAGCTCGGTGACCTCGGGGCCGATCAGGTGGGCGCCGATGATCTCACCGTGGGTGTCGTCCGCGATGATCTTGACGAAGCCGTTGGCGTCGCCCAGGCCGTGGGCCTTGCCGTTCGCGGTGAACGGGAACTTCTGCACCTTGACGTCGTAACCCAGGTCGCGGGCCTGGGCTTCGGTGTATCCGAAGCTGGCCACCTGCGGCTGGCAGTACGTGGCGCGCGGCACCATCGCGAAGTCGATCTCCATGGTCTCCGCGCCCGCGATCGTCTCGGCCGCGACGACCGCCATGGCCTCGGCGGCATGCGCCAGCATGAGCTTCGCCGTGACGTCGCCGATGGCGTAGATGTGCGGCACGTTGGTACGGCCCCGGCCGTCCACCTGGATGGCGCCCCTGTCGGTGAGCGCGACCCCGGTCTTCTCCAGGCCGTAGCCCTCGACCCGCGCCTGGAAGCCGATCGCCTGCAGTACCTTGTCCGCTTCGAGCACCTGGGTCTGCTGGTCGCGGGTGACCGTGACCTTGACCGAGGAGCCGGTGTCCTCGATGTTCTCCACGCGGGTCGAGGTGAGCACCTCGATGCCGAGCCGCTTGTAGCGCTTGGCCAGCTCCGCGGAGACCTCTTCATCCTCAAGTGGTACGACCCGGTCAAGGAACTCCACGATCGTGACCTTGACGCCGTAGTTGTGCAGCACGTAGGCGAACTCGACGCCGATGGCGCCAGCTCCGGCGATGATGATGCTGGCCGGCAGGTCCTCGCTGAGGATCTGCTCCTCGTACGTCACGACCCGCTCCGACAGCGAGGTGCCCGGGATGAGCCGGGTGGTGGCGCCGGCCGCGATGATGCAGTGGCCGAAGGTGACCGTCTCACCGTTCACCTGCAGGGTGTTGGCGTCGAGGAACTGGCCACGGCCGTTGTACTCCGTGATGCCGTTCTTCTTCATCAGGAAGTGCACGCCCTTGACCCGGCCGTCGGCCACCTTGCGGCTGCGCTGGAAGGCGGCGCCGTAGTCGAAGGTGACCTCGCCGTTGATGCCGAAGGTCTTGGCCTCCTTGGTGAAGATGTGGGCCAGCTCGGCATTGCGCAGCAGCGCCTTGGACGGGATACAGCCCACGTTCAGGCAGACGCCACCCCAGTACTTCTCCTCGATGACCGCAGCCTTGAGGCCAAGCTGGGCGGCGCGGACCGCAGCCGTGTATCCCCCGGGTCCGGCGCCGAGAACGACGACGTCATAGTGAGTGCTCATGCGTCGGACGATACCGCCCGCCGGACCTCCACCCGGTACGGCACTGCCACCTGTGCGAGGTCGGCCAGTATAGAGACCGTGATTCGCATCCTCCTCGCCGACGACGAGGCCATGATCAGGGCGGGCATCAAGGCCATCCTCGGCTCCGACCCCGAGCTTGAGGTGGTCGCCGAGGCCGCCGACGGCAAGGAGGCCGTCGACCTGGCCATCAGCCACCATCCCGACGTGGTCCTGCTCGACATCCGCATGCCCAGGATGGACGGCCTGGCCGCCGCCGCCGAGATCCGCCGGGCCGCGCCGGGCAGCGCGGTCGTCATCCTGACCACGTTCGGCGAGGACGACTACATCGCCAAGGCGCTCGACGTCGGCGCCGGCGGCTTCCTGCTCAAGTCCGGCGACCCGCGCGAACTCCTGACCGGCATCCACGCCGTCGCCGGTGGCGCCGCCTACCTGTCACCCAAGGTGGCCCAGCGGGTCATCACCCAGCTCGCCGGCGGCCAGATGTCGCGCGGCGCCGCGGCCCGCGACCGCATCGAGCCACTCACCGAACGCGAACGCGAGGTCCTCGCCCTGGTCGGCGCCGGCCTTTCCAACGCCGAGATCGCCGCCAGGCTCTTCATCGTCGAGGGCACCGTCAAGGCGTATGTGAGCGCCATCCTGACCCGTCTCGGCGTGCGCAACAGAGTGCAGGCCGCGATCATCGCCCACGAGGCCGGATTGGTAGCCTGACCTGTGATGTACCGCCTCTTCTTCACGCTCGTCCTGCGCCGGTTCGACGCCGAGAGCGTGCACCACGCCACCGTCCGGGCGCTCGCCGTGCTGTCCGCGCTGCCGTTCGTCAAGCGCCTGCTGCACCGGTGGCTCGCGCCGCACGACCCGGCGCTGCGGGTCAGCGCGTTCGGCGTGCACTTCCCCGGGCCGTTCGGGCTGGCCGCCGGGTTCGACAAGGACGCCGCCTGCGCCGAGGCGATCTCCGCGCTCGGCTTCGGGCACGTCGAGGTCGGCACCATCACCGCCCACGCCCAGCCGGGCAACCCCCGGCCGCGGCTGTTCCGCCGGGCCGGGCAGGCCGCGATCATCAACCGGATGGGGTTCAACAACCACGGCGCCGCTGCGGCCGAGCGGCGGCTGCGCCGTACGCGGGGGCTGCCGGTGGTGGTCGGGGTCAACATCGGCAAGACCAAGGTCGTGCCGGAGTCCGACGCCGCCGCCGACTACGTGGCCAGTGCCAGGCGGCTGGCGCCGCTGGCCGACTATCTCGTGGTCAACGTGAGCTCGCCCAACACTCCCGGGCTGCGGAACCTGCAGGCGGTCGAACTGCTGCGGCCCCTGCTGTCGGCCGTGAAGGAGGTGGCGGACGGGACGGCGCGCCGTACACCTTTGCTGGTGAAGATCGCGCCCGACCTCGCCGACGAGGACGTCGACGCCGTGGCGGACCTCGCCCTTGAGCTGGGGCTCGACGGCATCATCGCGACCAACACCACGATCAGGCACGACGGCGAGCAGGGCGGCCTGTCCGGCCGCCCGCTGAAGGCGCGTTCGCTGGCGGTCCTGCGCCGCCTGCGCGCCAGGGTCGGCGACCGCCTCACGCTGGTGTCCGTGGGCGGCGTCGAGGACGTGGACGACGTGTGGGAACGCCTGCTCGCCGGCGCCACCCTGGTCCAGGGCTACACGGGCTGGATCTACAACGGCCCGTTCTGGCCCTCCCGCATCCACCGCCAGCTGAGCCGCCGACTGCGCCGTCACGGCATGAAGTCCATCACCGAGGCCATCGCCCGCACCGCCTGAGCCCCTTTCCCGCCATCGGGCCGCAACGGCAGTCCGGGCTTCCCCTTGCCGCCCTCGCGGCCCAGGAGCCGATCGGCTCCGGGCCGCACTGGAGTGGTTTCGCCTCCCGGTGCCGTGAGCCGTCGCTAGGCCGTCAGGGCGACCGTCGGGGACAGGCGGGCGGCGCGCATGGCCGGGTAGATGCCGGCGATGGTGCCGATCAGGAGGGTGGCGGCCACGGCGCCGCCGATCGCCCAGGGCGGGACCACGGGGGGCCAGTCGCGGGAGACGGCGTAGCCGACGGTGGCCACGGCGCCCAGGAAGGCTCCCGCCACTCCGCCCAGCGCCGACAGCAGCAGCGACTCGGCCAGGAACTGGATGCGGACCTGGCCTCTTGTGGCGCCCAGCGAGCGGCGCAGGCCGATCTCCTTGCGGCGTTCCAGGACGGAGATGACCATGGTGTTGGCCACTCCCACCCCGCCCACCAGCAGGGCCACCGCGCCCAGGCCCAGCAGGAGGTTGGTGAAGGCGCCCGCGGCCGCGGCCTTGGCGGCCAGCGCGTCGGAGGGACGGCTGACCTCCACCTCGTTCGGGTTCTCCGGGTTGACGGTGCGGGGCAGGGCCTCGCGGACCGCGCCGACCGCCGCGTCGTCGGAGCGCTCGTAGATGGTGGACGGGTGACCGTCGAAGCCCAGGTACTTCTCGGCGGCGGGGAAGCCGACCAGCGCGGAACGCTCGATCTCGGGGGCCAGCGGCATCGGGCCGAGGATGCCGAGGACGGTGAACCAGCGGTTGCCGATCCACACCCGCACGCCGGTTCTGGTGATGCCCAGCCGTTCCGCGGCCTTGGCGCCGAGCACGACGGCCGGCTGGCGGCCGGTGGCGGCGTTGAGCCAGGCCCCCTCCACCACGCTGCCTTCCAGGGTCTTGAGCAGCGGAACCGTCGCAGCCTGTACGGCGATGCCCCCGGTGACCGCCTCCGGGATGTGCCCGGTCCTGCGCACGCTCGTCTTGATCGAGCCGGTGGCCCCGGCGGTCCGCACGTGCTCCATGCGCGCGACCATGCCCGCGGCGTCCTCGGGCAGCTTGGCCTGCTGGCCGAAGAGCGTCTGCCCGGCCGAGACCGTGAGCAGGTTGGTGCCGAGCTGGTCGAGCTGGCGCAGCAGTTGTTCCCTGGAGGACGAGGAGATCCCGATGACCGCGATCATCGTGGCGATGCCGATGGCGATGCCGAGCGCGGACAGCACCACCCTGGTCGGACGGCTGCGCAAGCCGGCCGCGCCGACCCGGAGGACGTCAGAAGGGCTGAGCCTGGCGGGCTTCATGACACGGCTCCGTCCCGCACCTTGACCTGGCGCGGGCACCAGGCGGCCACGTCCATGTCGTGGGTGATGATCGCGATCGTGGTGCCGGAGGCGTGCAGTTCGCCCAGGATGCGCAGGACCTCGGCGCCGGAGGCGGAGTCGAGGTTGCCGGTCGGCTCGTCGGCCAGGAGCAGCGGCGGGTCGCCCGCGACCGCCCTGGCGACCGCCACCCGCTGCTGCTCGCCGCCGGACAACTGGTTGGGCCGGTGGCCGAGCCGGTGGCCGAGGCCCACGCGTTCGAGCGCCGCGGCCGCCTTCTCGCGGCGTACACGCCGGGGCGTGCCGGTGTAGAGCAGGCCGTCGGCCACGTTGTCCAGCGCGCTGACGCCGGGCGCCAGGTGGAACTGCTGGAAGACGAAGCCCAGGTTCTTGGCGCGCAGCGCCGACAGCTCGCGGTCGCTCAGCTCGGAGATGTCGTGCCCGGCGATGCGTACCACCCCGCTGGTCGGCCGGTCGAGCGTGCCGATCAGGTTGAGCATCGTGGACTTGCCGGAGCCGGAGGGCCCGACGATCGCGACCAGCTCGCCGTAGTCGACCTTGAGGTCCACGCCGCGCAGCGCGTGCACGTCGCCGTTGTAGGTCTTGGTCACCTCGCGGAGCTCGATGACGCTCATGCCGCGGGCACCCCGACCTTCATGCCCTCCGCGAGCCCTGAGCCGGTGACCTCGACCCGGCCGCTGCCGAACGCGCCGAGCTCGACCGGCACGACACGGCTGCCGGAACCCTCGACGACCTCGACGCCGAAGCCGCCCTCGCGGGTGGCCAGCAGCGCCTCGACCGGGACGGTGAGCACGCCCTTGACCCGCTTGCTCTCCAGCTCCACGTCCACGGGCGCCTGGTCGAGCTTGGTCTTGGGCTTCTTGTTCAGCGTGATGTCCACGTCGATGGTGGTGGTCTTGTCGTCGTCGCGGCCGGAGGTCTGGGCGACGGTGCCGACCTCGGTGATCTTTCCCTTGGCCCGCTCGCCGCCGGGCAGCTCGACGGTGACCTTGGCTCCCTTCCTGGCGAGATGCTGCTCGTCGGTGTCGAGGTCGACGTGGACGAGCCGCTGGGTGCCGGTGACCTTGAGCGCCTCCCGGCCGGGCATCGCCTTGCCGCCGACGGTGGCCTTGACGTCGCCGACGCGTACCTCGCCGGGCTGGAAGACCACCTGCGTGGCGTCGACCTTGCCGGTCTCCTCCAGGTCGCGGTCCTCCTGCCATTCGAGGACGGCCAGGTAGGTGGCGTAGGTGAACTCGTCGTCCACGGTCAGGTCGTCGCCGTAGCCGAGTGCCTTGAGGTTGCGCTCCAGCTGGGTCACGTCCGGGCCTTCGACGCCGCGTTCCAGGGTGCGGTAGAGAGGCAGCTTGCCGTACATGAGCGTGACGGGCCTGCGGTCCACCTTGAGCAGCGAGCGGCCGCGCTTGATCAGCGTGCCTTCCTCCGGCACCCAGGTCACGGTGCCCCTGGCGTCGGTGGTGATGGCGCGCTCGTCGTTGTAGGCGAGCGTGCCCTCCACGGTCTGGGTGTCGACGAGGTCCTGCTTGGTGATCTCCGAGGTGGCCGGCGCGGGCGGGCGTGTGGGCGCCGCCGTTCCCGTGCCACCGTCACTCAGTACGGCTGTCGCCGTCCACGCGGCGGCCGCGCCCACGAGCGCGACCGCCGCTGCCGCCAGGAGCTTTCTCACGACTGCTTCTCCGCGCCCGGCTGGAACTGCTTGCAGGCCTCCTGGGCCTTCTTCATCTTCTCTTCGTCGCCGGGCCCGCCGGTCATCATGATGCCGCCGCCTTCCGTGGGGTCGGCCATGTCGATGCCGTTCTCCCGCATGCACTGGGCGAACTTCACCATCTGGTCGCGGCGCTTCGGGTCCATGGCTCCGCCCTGGTCGCCCATGACGCCCTTGAGGTGCTTCTGGCACTCCTTCTGCGCCTTCTCGATCTTGGACCGGTCGGTGCGCTGACCGGCCCTGAACTGGATGCGGCCGTCCTCGGAGGGGTCGTCCATCTCGATGCCGTTCTCCCGCATGCACTGGGCGAACTTGAGCTGGGCGTCGCGGGCGTTGCCGGACGGGCTGGCGGAGGCGCCGGAGGTGGTGGCGCCGGTGCTTGTGGTGGCGCCGGTGGAACCGCAGGCGGCGAGCGCCAAGAGCATGGCCGCTGCGGCCGGAATGAGGCGAAGGTTCATGGCACCGCACTTCATCGGAGCGGGTGCTAAACGCGGATAAGCCGCCGGACTTACTCCCCGTTAACACCGCATCGGTGAGTCTGTGCAGCATGCGGGTGCTTGTCGTGGAAGACGAGGAACAGATGGCCGACGCCATCGCACGGGGGCTGCGACTGAACGCGATGGCCGTCGACGTGGCCTACGACGGGCAGGAGGCGCTCGATCTGGCCTCCTACGTCGACTACTCCGTCATCGTCCTGGACCGGGACCTGCCCGAGGTGCACGGGGACGACGTCTGCCGCGAGCTCATGGCGCGCAGCCGGATCATCATGCTCACCGCCGCCGGGCAGCTGCACGACCGGGTGGACGGGCTGACCATCGGCGCGGACGACTACCTGGTGAAGCCGTTCGCGTTCGCCGAGCTGGTGGCCAGGGTGCGTACGCTGGCCCGCCGTACGGGCCGGGCGAGCGCGCCGGTCGTCGAGCGGGCGGGCATCCGGCTGGACCCGGCCTGCCGTACGGTCACCCGCGACGGCAGGGACGTGAGCCTGAATCGCAAGGAGTTCGACGTGCTGCACGAGCTGCTGCGCGCGGACGGAGAGCTGATCACGTCGACCGGGCTGCGCAGGAGCGTGTGGGACGAGTTCGCGGAGAGCGGCACGGGGGTGCTGCGCGTCACGCTGACCTCGCTGCGCAGGAAGCTCGGCGCGCCCGGCGTGATCATGAACGTGCCCGGCCAGGGGTATCGCCTGTGAAGCGCCTCGGGCTGCGCATGCGGCTCACCCTGATCTACGGCGGCCTGTTCTTCGTCGCCGGCTCGGCCTTGTTGTGGATCACCTATCTGCTGACCGCCCGCTCGCTCGACGCGAAGTTCGTCAAGGTCATCGGAACCGGGCCGCCACCCCAGACCAGTGCCCAGTCCAAGGATGCCCTGTTCTTCCAGGCCCAGGTCCAGGCTCAGGCGGAGGTGGGGCAGCGCGCGGACAAGGTGCTCAACGAGATCCTGCAGTGGTCGGTCAGCGCCATGGTGATGATCGGGCTGGCCGCGGTGGTCATCGGCTACCTGGTCGCCGACCGGGCGCTGAAGCCGCTGAACAGGGTGACCGAGACCGCGCAGCGCCTGTCCGAGAGCACGCTGCACGAGCGGATCGCGCTGGAGGGCCCGCAGGACGAGGTCAAGCGGCTGGCCGACACCTTCGACGCGATGCTCAGCCGCCTGCACCGGGTCTTCGACGCGCAGCGCAGGTTCATCGCCAACGCCTCACACGAGCTGCGCACCCCGCTGGCGATCAACCGGACGGTGCTGGAGGTGTCGCTGGAGGAGCCGGAGGCCTCTCCCGACCTGAAGGCGCTGGCCCGGGCGCTGCTCGGCACCAACGCGCGCTACGAGCGGCTGATCGAGGGCCTGCTGCTGCTCGCGCAGTCGGAACAGGAACTGACCACGCGCAAGCCGGTCCGGCTGGAGCGGGTGGTGCGCACCGCGCTGGAGCTCACGCCGGCCAAGCGGGGGGTGACGATCGTCGAGGACCTGCGGCCCGCCGTGGCCGAGGGCGATCCGCTGTTCCTGGAGCGCTGCGTGTTCAACCTGGTGGAGAACGCGATCAAGTACAACGTCCGCGGCGGGCAGGTGTGGATCACCCTGCGCGAGTCGTACGGCGGCGGCGGAACCGTCACCGTCGAGAACACCGGGCCCGTGGTCTCCCCGTTCGAGGTGGATGACCTGTTCGAGCCGTTCCGGCGCAACGGCGACCGGGTGCAGTCCGGGCGGGGCGCGGGGCTCGGCCTGTCGATCGTGCGGGCGATCACCGAGGCCCACGGCGGCACCGTGACCGCCAAGCCCCGCCCCGAGGGCGGGCTCTCGGTCACCCTGCGCCTGCCCGCCTGACCGTCAGGGCCGCAGGCCCGTGACCACCGTCGCGTGGAACTCCTCGGAGCGCAGCACCCGCGCCTTCAGCCCGCTGTCGGTGACCGCGCCGACGGCCCGATCGGCCTGGCGTTCGCTGGTCTCGAACAGCAGCAGCCCGCCGGGGGCCAGCCAGCGCGGGGCGCCCTCGGTGACCCGCCGCAGCACGTCCAGGCCGTCGGGGCCACCGTCCAGCGTGACCCGCGGCTCGTGGTCCCTGGCCTCGGTCGGCAGCAGGGCCAGGTCGGAGGTCGGGACGTAGGGGACGTTCGCCAGCAGCACGTCCACCCGGCCGCGCAGCCTCGGCGGCAGCGGGTCGAACAGATCGCCCAGGTACACGTTCTGGCCCAGGTTGCGGCGGGCGCAGGCGACCGCCGCCGGGTCGACGTCGGCCGCGTGCAGTTCGCCGCCGGTCAGGACGGCCAGCGCGGCGCCCATGGCACCGGAGCCGCAGCACAGGTCGAGGATCACACCGGGGCCGGGGGCCAGCGCGGCGGCCCGCCGTACCAGGAACTCGGTACGGCGGCGCGGCACGAACACGCCGGGATCGATGCGCACGCGCAGGCCGCAGAACTCCGCCCAGCCCACGACCTGTTCCAGGGGGAAGCCCTCGGCCCGCCGGGCCACCATGGCGGCCAGTTCGCCGGGGTCGGCGGCGGTGGAGAGGATGAGCTCCGCCTCGTCCTCGGCGAACACGCAGCCGGCGGCACGGAGCTTGGTGACGACTTCTTCGGGTGACACGGAAACGCCTCTCGGAATTACCCGCGGGCGTCTCCGAACATCATTGGTGAGATCGCCCGCGTCTCGGTTGCGGAAATCGGTCTCACCTCCTCAAGTCACTCACAGGATATGACGCTTAAGCATAGGGGGACGTCACCGGCGGGCTCGGGGGCTCCAACCGAGGTCGCGTTCGGCCGGTGTCCAGTCGAGGATCCGCCGCTCGTGGTCGCCGGTGATCGTGTACGCGGCGAAGGCGGGCCGCGGGTGGTCCAGGGCGGCCAGGAAGGCGGCGGCCACGTCGCTGCCCGCCGTCATCACCGGGGAGACGTCCGGCGCCGCCCACTCGTCGTCGCTCATCGGCCCGACCAGGCGCAACGCGGTCGCGGTCAGGCCGTGGGCGGTGACGGCGGCGGCGCACACCTGCTCGCCCAGGCGTTTGCTGAGGCCGTAGGCGTCGGTGTTGTCGGGCTCGGGGTCCGTACTGTAGTCGCGGGACTGGTAATCGGCGAAGACGGACATGCTGCTGGCGTAGACGACGTGCCGGACGCCGGCCGCCGCGCAGGCCTCGATGGTCAGGTAGAGGCCGGTCACGCTGACGGTGAAGTGGGTGCGTGCCCATTCGAGGCCGTCGCGCCAGCCCGTCTTCCTGCCCATGGCCAGGTAGAGGAGGGCGTCCTGGCCGTCGGCCGCCCGCTTCAGCGCGGCCGGGTCGGTGACGCTGCCTTCGACGAACTCCACGTATCCGACGGGCTCGGCGGGCGGGCGCAGGTCCAGGACGCGCACCGTGTGGCGGGCGGCCAGGGCCGGCAGCACCAGCGCGCCGACCGCCCCGGAGCCTCCGGCGACCAGGACGCGCATCATTCCTCCTCGGCGAAGGCGCGGGCGAACTCCAGCGCCCGGCCGTAGGCGGTGTCGACGATCTTGTGGCCCATCTCGGGCGTGGCCAGCCTGGCGTCGCCCAGCGCGCCCGTGGCCGACAGGCGGTGGTAGGCGAGCGCGAGGTCCACCCTCGGCGCGGGCGGGGCGGCGTGCGGGAGGACGGGCAGCGGTTCGGCGGGCGGGCCGATCCGGTCGGCGCGTACGAGGTGCGGCGCGAGCACCATGGCCACGGAGGTCTCGCCTTCGCAGGCGTGGCCGTAGCGCTCGCTGCCCATGAGTCCGGCGATGACGTCGCCGGCCAGGCCCGCCCACATGACGTGGGCCATCGTCACCCCGTGGTCGCGGCGCAGCACGCGGGCGGCGAGCCGGACGGCGTCGACGTTGCCGCCGTGGCCGTTGACCACGAGGACCTTGCGTACGCCCGCCTCGGCCAGCGACTCGGCCAGATCGCGCAGCAGGGCCAGCAACGTCTCGGGCCGCAACGTCATCGTGCCGGGGAATCCGAGGTGGTGCTCCGACAGCCCGTACGGCACGCCGGGACACAGCACCGCGTCAGGACCGAGGCCGGCGGCCAGCCTGCGGGCGAACGCGGCGGCGATGGCGAAGTCGGTCTCCAGCGTCAGGTGCCTGCCGTGCTGCTCGGTCGCCCCGATCGGCAGCAGCGCCAGCCTGGCGGTGCGCAGCGCCAGCGCCGCCTCCTCGGCGACCATGGCGGCCAGTTCGTTCATCGTGCTCCCCACTCGTGCAGCACCCGCGTCGCGGGC
The DNA here is from genome assembly GCF_044459065.1 of Nonomuraea sp. NPDC050394. Classification (NCBI taxonomy): domain Bacteria; kingdom Bacillati; phylum Actinomycetota; class Actinomycetes; order Streptosporangiales; family Streptosporangiaceae; genus Nonomuraea; species Nonomuraea sp. NPDC050394. The sequence continues at coordinate 86,915 of NZ_JBITIO010000014.1, forward strand.
AGGATGTCGGCCGCGGAGCAGCCGGGCGGCCGTCCGAGGGTGATCGCGTCGAGGAAGTCGGCGTCCTGGCGGGCCAGGCCGTCGGCTTCCATCCGGTCGCCGCAGTCGAGCAGGACCGTGCCGTCGTGCTCGCGCAGCAGGCCGCCGGACAGGTGCAGGGTGCGTTCTTGCCCGATGATCGTCAGTTCGCGGGCGGGCAGCCGCGAATGGTAGGACAGCGCGATCGTGGCCAGCGCGCCGCCGGGCACGCGCAGCACCGCTCCGGCGTCCATGGGCGGGCCGCCCCGCCAGGGCTCGCCGCGGGCCCCGTGCACGTCGGCCCGCGTGGCGCCGAGCAGCCACAGCGCCGCGTCCACGGTGTGCGCGCCGTGGTGCCAGAGCACGTCGTCGGTCCAGTCGCGCGGCCGTCCGCCCATGCCGGTGTCGTCCTGGCGCAGCATCAGCGTTCGCGCCACGACGTGCGTGACGCTCAGCGCGCCCCGCTCGATCTCCTCACGCACCCGCAGGTACGGCAGGCAAAAGCGCAGCGTGTGCGCCACCGCGACCAGCCTGCCGGTGGCGCGCGCCCGCTCGGCCACCGCCTCGGCGTCGGCCAGGCTCAGGGCCAGCGGGATCTCGCACAGCACGTGCAGGCCGGCGTCGAGCGCGGCCAGGGTCTGCGCGGCGTGGCAGGCGTGCGGGGTGGCGATGACGACCGCGTCGAGACCGGGGTGGGCGTAGAGGTCGCCTGCGGTGCCGTACACCTGCTTGATCCCGAAGCGCGCGGCGAACGCGGCGGTCTGAGCGCGATCGGGACCGGCGACGGCGACCAGGTCGGCGCCGGCCGCGGCGAGGGCGGCGGCGTGCCGCTCCGCGATGGCGCCGGGGCCGACGATGCCCAGGCGGGGTGTCATCCGCCCATGCCGAACAGCGCGGCGCAGGCGCCGCCGAGGATCCAGCGCTTGTCCTCGTCGGTGAGGTAGGGGCGCTCCAGCACGTGGTCGATCGCGGACTTGTAGTCGCCCGGCCCGGGGTCGGGCCGGTTCCAGTCGCCGCTCCAGGTGACCCGCCGGGCACCGTAGGCGGCGACCGCCTCGCGCAGGAAGGGATCGGCGTCGGGGTGCGGGTACGGCCGGCCGCTGTTGGCGTGGAAGCCCGCCCACATGGTGTGGACAAGGGGGCGTTCGGCCAGCGCCAGGAACCTTCCGAAGTGGGCCGGGTCGGCGTCGGGATAGGTGGTGAAGCCGAGGTGCTCCAGGCGTACCGTGAGGCCGGGCACCTCGTCGAGCAGCGTGGCGAAGGCCGGGTCCGCGATGTCGGCGAGCGGGCCGCGCACGCTGGCCACGAGCCCCGCGGCGGCGATGGCCCGCCACAGCGCGTAGGGGTCGGGGCCGGGTGAACGGGTGGCCGCCCACAGCCGCACGCCCTTGACGTGGGGGGATGCGGCCAGGCGGGCGACGTGCGCGGGCGCGCCGTGCGTCTCGGTGTCGACCATGGCGACGACCGCGAACCTGCCGGGATGGGCCTCGGCGCAGCGCAGCAGGTAGGAGTTGTCGGTGTTGCCGACGAACTGGACGAGGACGGCGGCGTCGACGTCGGTCATCCACGGGAGGTAGGCGGAGATTTCGGGGTACTTCCAGGTGCCGACGTGCACGTGGGAATCGATGATCATTCGGCCGCCTTGATCAGCGCCTGCGTGCCCCGGTCGCCGCCGTGGACGGCTCTGACCCGCTCGGCCACCTCGATCACGTTGGCGAGACCGGACAGGTCCAGCCCGCCCGCGGCCTCGCCGGCCAGCGTGAGGTCCTTGATGAAGTGGTCGAGCTTGAAGCCGGGCTCCAGGTCGCCCGCACGCAGCCTGCCCCACAGGAAGTCCAGCAGAGGCGAGCCGGCCACGCCCGGCCGTACGGAGGCCAGGACCTTCTCGACGTCGAGCCCGCCGTGCCCGGCCAGCGCGTACGCCTCGCAGGCTGCCAGCGTCACCCCGGCCACCAGCGTCTGGTTGACCAGCTTGGCCAGTTGCCCGGCGCCCGGCCCGCCATGGTGCACCACGGTGCCGGCGAAGGCGGCGAGCACCGGCCCGACTCGTTTCAGGGCCGTGGCATCACCGCCGGCCATCACCGACAGGGTGCCCGCCTGGGCTCCGGCGGGGCCGCCGCTGACCGGCGCGTCCAGGACGGCGACGCCGCGCGCCGCGCCCCGCTCGGCCAGGTCCCGGGCCAGCGCGGGTGAGGAGGTGGAGCAGTCCACGGCGACCAGGTCCGCGCCCGCGTGGTGGAGGACCTCGCCGTAGACGCGCTCGACGTCGGCCGGGTAGGGCAGCGTCGTGACCACCACCTCGCTGCCCGCCACGGCCGCGCCGACCGACCCGGCGACCTCGGCTCCCCTGGAGGCCAGGTCCGCTGTCCTGGCCGGTGTCCTGTTGAAGACCGTGACCCGATGGCCCGCCTCCAGCACCCTTCGTGCCATCGGCTCGCCCATCAGCCCGGTGCCTATCCATGCCACTCGCACGGCCCCGACTCTAGGCGGACATCGACCAGAAGAAAAGACCTAGGTCCTATTTCATCGGATGCCGGGATGGGGTGGTTCCAGGGTGATCTGGCCCTCCCGGACCGCCATGAACGCCAGGCCGTCATTGGCCCGCGGCGCGTACTGCCTGCTGTTGCACTCGAACGGCGGCCACGACCACGGCAGCGTCGCGGCCAGCCGGGCCGAGTGCGCCAGTGCCAGGTCCACGGCGGTGAGGTCCTGGACCATCACGGCCAGGCCATGCTCCCTCGCGTAGGCCCAGCTGCGCAGGGCGAGGCTCTGACCCTTGGCGGCCTTGACGACCACACCGCTCCAGCCGCCCTCCGCGAGCCGGTCGAGGTCGGCGACGCCGGCCAGCGACTCGTCGGCCAGGACGGGGGCGCGGCGGGCCAGTTCCCGCATGCCGTCAGGGTCGGGGGCCGCGTCCCTGGGTACGGGCTGTTCCAGGTAGACCACATCGGCGAGGACCTCGGACGGCAGGGCGTCCAGCATCGCGGCGGCCTCGGCGGCGCTCCCGCAGCCCTCGTTCGGGTCCACGGATACACTTCCGCCGCGGCCGAGAAGGGCGTGGACCGCGGTGATCCGGGCGGCGTCGGCCCGCGGGTCCCGGCCGGCGACCTTGACCTTGACGTGCCGGATGCCGTCGCGTTCGAGCCAGGCGCGTACCTCGTCGAGTGGGTCGCCGACGCCCACCACGTGCTGGACGGGCAGGCGGGTCCTGGGCTCGCCGAGCCCCTCCTTCAGCAGGGCCGACAGCCGGGTGTCGGCCAGCGCCTCCGGGTACAGCTCGGCGGCCGGGCGGCCCGCCGCGCGGGCCCAGCCGTCGTGCACCGCGTTGTCCACCGCCCCCAGCACCAGCGACGCCGCCAGCCTCGGCACCCCGCGCGGCCCGGACAGGCGCGCTTCCAGCTCGGCGCAGATCTCCAGCGGGTCGCCCGGCGCCGACCCGGTGTCCGCGCACAGGCCGGTGACCATGTCGCGCAGCGTCTGATCGCGCGCGTGCCAGCTCAGCGGCGAACGCGGCCAGGCCCATGGGACCGACAGCACGCTCGCGCCGCGCCCCTCGGCCAGGCGCCCGTCCGTGGTCTCCACCTCGACCGTCACCACCGCGAGCGTGAACCGGTCGACCGTGGCGCCGGCCAGTCTGAGCGGGTGGTCGAGGATCACCTCCTTGAAGTCGGCACCGGCCTGTCTGATGCGCACATTCGTCATCTGCCGTCCTCCAAACTTAGGACCTAGGATCTAGCCATGAGCATTCGTGTCCTGCCGTACGACGGCCCGCCGCACCCGCGCCGCCGGCTCGACCTGCTGCACCCGCCGGCCGCGCACGCACCCTACGCGCTGTGCTTCGTGCACGGCGGCGGCTGGCGCGCGGGCGAGGCCGCCCAGTGGCACAAGCAGATGCGGCGGGCCGGGGCGCGGGGCGTCATCAGCGCCTCGCTCGGCTACCGGGTGGGCGAGCGGCTGCCCGCGCTGCTGGACGACGTCGCCGACGGGTACCGGCGTCTCCTGACCCACCTGCACGAGCGCGGGCTCGGCGAGCTGCCGGTGTTCCTGGTCGGCAGCTCGGCCGGCGCCCACCTGGCCACGTTGCTGTCGCTGGCGCCCAACGGCCTGGAGCCCGCCGGGTGCGTCAGCCTCAACGGGCCGGGCGCGAGCCTGCGGCCCTGGCCGGGGATGGATCCCGGGATCCGCGCGGCCGTCGAGCACCTGGCCGACGGCGACTACGCCGCCGCCTCGCCCGCGCACCACGCCGACCCGGCGACCGCGCCGCCCATGCTGTTCATCGTGGTCGGAAAGGAGCGCTTCTTCCCGCACGAGCACGTGCGCGAACTGGCCGCGACGCTCCCCGGCGCGCGCGTGGTGCTGCTGCCGGGCGCCGAGCACGGCTTCTTCTACGAGCCGGGCGGCAAGGACAGCGCGCGGGCGCAGGCCGAGATCGAGGTGTTCATCGCGGAGGTACTGCGCGGGTGAGTGCCTCCAGCATCCGGACCGGCGCCAGCAGGGCCTCCTCGTCCAAGGGCCGCTTCCCGCTCTCCACCATCTCGGCGAACCGGCGCAGCGCGGGCAGCGTGTAGTCCTTGCCCAGCGAGAGCCGCTCGGCGAGGACCCCGCGGGTACCCGTCACCTGGACGGCGAAGGGGACCGCGCCGTCGGCGTCGCGCTCGACCAGGTTGAGCACCGCGTGAGCGGCACCCGCCCGCGCCACGGCCAGCACCCCGCCGGGCAGCACCGAGATCTGCGGCTCACCCTCGGGCGGGGGCAGCAGGTGCAGGGCCATCTCCACGACGTGCACGCCGTAGAAGGCCACTCCGCCGTACGGGCTCTCGCGCTGCACGGGGCCGGTGGCGACCACGGAGCGGATCGGCCCGAGCTCCTCCAGCCGGTCGCGCATCGCCTCCACCGCCCAGCGCAGCGCGCTGGAGGAGGTCACGGGTACGCCGCCCGTCCTGGCCGCGGCCAGGATCGCCTCCGCGTCGGCCGATGTCCCGGCCAGCGGCTTGTCCACGAAGACCGGCACGCCCGCCTTGAGCAGGGGTTCGGCGTGGGGCCTGTGCAGGTCGCCGTCCCTGTCCATGACGATGGCCGCGTCGATCCGGCCGATCAGGTCCTCGGGCCGGTCCACGCCGAACTCGACGCCGCCCTGGCCGGAGAGCTGGGCGGTGCGCTCCGCCGTACCTCCGCAAAGGGCCACGATGCGGACGTCGCCCAGGGCGCGCTCGGTGTTGAGGTGGCGGATGGCGTGGTCGGCGTGGGTGTTGTCGAGCCCGATCAGTCCGAGCCTCATGGTGCACTCCTTCTCTCGTTATACCGGCATATTGACCTATTTCCCGGAAGACATCTAGAGTCCTAGGTCATAAGTTACGACGTGGAGGTGGTCCGTGCGGTTCGGGATCGTCGGGAGCGGAGTCATCGGCGGCTTGCACGCCAGGCTCATCGCGGACATGGCAGGAACGGCGGAGCTCGTCGCCGTCGCCGACAACGACCTGGCGCGGGCGAAGGAGCTCGCCGGAAAGCACGGCTGCGCGGCGCTCGGCTCGACGCAGGAGCTCTACGCCCGCGACGACGTGGACGCCGTGGTGATCTGCCTGCCCAGTGGCCTGCACGCGGACGCGGCGGTGCCCGCGCTGAAGGCGGGCAAGCACGTGGTCGTCGAGAAGCCGATCGACATCTCGCTGGCCGCGGCCGACCGGATCATCGCGGCCGAGCGCGAGAGCGGCAAGAGCGTGACCGTGATCAGCCAGCGCCGCTTCGAACCGTCCTTCCGCGCGGTGAAGGCGGCCGTCGACAGCGGCGAACTGGGCCGGCTGACCTCCGGGACGGCCGAGGTCACGTTGTGGCGTCCCCAGTCGTACTACGACTCGGGCGGCTGGCGCGGCACCTGGGCGATGGACGGCGGCGGCGCGCTCATGAACCAGGGCGTGCACGTGGTGGACCTGCTGCTGGCCCTGCTCGGGCCGGTGGAGTCGGTCAGCGCCTACTCGGGGCTGCTCGCGCACGAGAACATCGAGGTCGAGGACACGGTCGTGGCCGCCATCCGGTTCGCGAACGGCGCGCTCGGCCGCGTCTTCGCCAGCACCGCCGCGTACGGCGGGGCCAGCGTGCGCGTCTCCGTCCATGGCGACGCCGGGCACGCGATCGTGGACAACGAGGTGCCGACCAGCTTCCGGGTGGGCGAGGAGGACCGCGCCCAGAACGCCCCCGCCCGCCTGGGTCCGGAGTCGCACCGCGCCCAGCTCACCGACTTCATCGCCGCGGCCGCCGAGGGGCGCGCCCCCGAGGTCACCTCGGCCGACGGACGGGCCGCGCTCGCGCTGGTCCTGGCCGTGTACGAGTCCGCCCGCAACGGCGGCGCCCCCACCAGGCCCGCCTGAGGCCTCTCCAGATTTCCCTGCCTTCCGAGGCCGCTAAAGGCAGGGGAAACCGGGGCGGGAGGGAGAAAATACCGCATCCCCCTCCCGCCCCGGTCACCTACCAAACAGTCATTCCGGGTAACGGATGCGATAGACCGCGTCCAGCCGCCAGATGTCGCCGGGCGCCACCTGCTCGCTGCCCGGCTTGCTGACCCGGGTCGGATAGACCTTGTTGTACGTGTCGCCGTCGTAGACCCAGACCCCGCGCCCGTCCGACTGCGCGTAGCCGTTGAAGAACCCGGGCTCGACCTCGACCGACATCGTCGCCCCGTTGACCGTGTTGTACAGCTCCGCGCCGTAGCTGTCGGCCGGCGGCGCCCGATGCCCCGGCGTGCCGATCTTGTGCTCGATCGCCTGGTCCAGGTAGCGGAACCGGGTGGTGACCCCCTCGGCCCTGACCGCCGGGAGCATGGCACCGTACGCGAACTCGATGGCCCGCGCGGCCCGCCAGCGCAGCACCCACCGGATCCGCAGCCCGGCGGCGGTGAAGATGTGGCGCACGTTCATGTCGCCGAGGACCGTCGGCGCCTCGACGGCCGGATCGAGGACCTGGGTGTCCTGGGTCAGCTCGAACTCCCCCGCCCGGATGATGCCGGACGGGACGGCGGCGCGGCCGTCCACGAGGAAGAGCAGGCTCCGCAGGAGCTCGTCGCCGTGGAGGCCGCCGAAGTGGTCGGGCGCACCGGCCGGTTTGATGGCGTACGGGTAGGCGGCGGCCGTGGCGAGCTGGATGCCCTCGGCCGTGGCCGGCGGCGGGCCCGCCTGCCGTACGGCGGTGATCTCCTGGATGCGCCAGGCGTCCATGCGCTTGGTGGTGTCGGTGAAGTGGCGCAGGTCGTAGCGGATCCACAGGTGGCCGGGCTCGCGGGTCCAGACCATGAGCTGCCGGGCGCCGAGCCGTTCCACGTAGAGGCCTGCGGCGTCGCCGGGGGCGGCGAGCACGAGCCCGCTCGCGGCCAGCGCCGCGGTACCGCCGAACAGGGCGCGGCGGTCCATCAGGCCGGACCCGGGAGGGGCAGCCAGGTACCGGGCTTGCCGGAGACGGTGCACACCCAGCCGAACGGCTGACCGGCGGCGGGGTTGCGGTTCTGGACGACCATGCCCTTCTCCCACCAGCCCTCGGTGGGCGCGGCGGCGCGGGTCACGGTGAAGGAGTAGCTGACGTCCTCCTGCGTGCCGGTGCGGAACATGCCCTCCTTGTTGCCGGTGAGCGTGTTGGCGCCGATGTCCACGCCGCGGGTCCTGGCGTGGATGAAGATGCCGTAGTCCTGGGTCTTGACCTCCTGGTCGTCGAAGCTGCGGTTGCCGCTGATGACCACGTTCTCGGCCTTGAAGCCGGTGCGGGCGTAGGTCCTGATGCCGCCGCGCGGCTCGTTGCTGAGGCCGCCGCCGTAGTTCTGGTGGTTGTTGTAGACGACGTTGCCGGTGACGGTGACGTCGTTGGACTGCCAGACGTTGATGCCGACGGTGTTGCAGTGGCCGACGATGTTGTCGGAGATGACCAGCTTCCTGCAGCGGTCGGTGGACAGGCCGGCGTCGCCGCCGTAGAAGAGCGTGTTGCGCTCGAAGATGCCGTCGAAGATGTCGTAGACGGCGAGCAGGTCGGCGTTGCCGCCCTGGCCGTAGGCGAGCTTGTTGCCGATGACCAGGTTGTCCATCGCGCGCACGAAGCGGTGCTTGTGCGCGGCCGGGTTGTTGCCGCCGCAGGTGATGTAGATCGGGTAGCCGACCTGGCCGGGCTTGCCGCCGATGCGTTCGAGGCGGTTGCGGCTGACCGTGAGGTACTCGGTGTGCGACTCGGTGTTGCCGAGCACGTGCAGGCCGAACTGGGTGACGTCCTGGAAGTCGCAGTCGTCGACCGTGATGTTGGTTCCGTTGCCGTTGACGTTGATCCCGACGTAGGCCTTGCTGATCCGGCAGCCGCCGACGTGGACGCGGTGGCAGTCGGTCAGGCGCAGCAGCGCGGTGGAGGCCGTGCCGGGCAGGGGTTCGTACGCGCCGGCCTTGAGTCCCTCCAGGTGCACGTTCTCGATCAGCACGTCCTTGCAACCCGTCAGATGTACGGCCCGCGTCAGGGAGGCCCGATCGTCGCAGAGGATCGCCAGGTTCCGCAGGCCCACGACGGACAGCCCGCTCCCGTCGATCACGTGGCTCTGGCTGTATCCCGCGGAGAGCACGAGCGTGGCCCCGGTCCGCTCCGACCGCAGGCTCACCCCGTTCTTGAGGCGCAGAGGGGATCCGAGCAGGTAGCGCTTGCCCGCGCCGAGATGCACCGATCCGCCGCCGGCGGCGGAGGCGGCGTCGATCGCGCGTTGTAACGCCGCGGAGTCGTCGGTGGTGCCGTTGCCCACCGCGCCGAACGCGGAGGCGGGGTAGACGTTGAGATCGTTCTCCTTGAACCGGGTCTGGGCCTGAGCGGGGCTCGCGGCCAGCGGGACCACCGCCGCCGCCGACACTCCCAGCAACCCCAGCACACGCCGTCGATCCGTTGAAGTCACGATAAGTCCTTTCAAGTAGGACCTAGGACGGAAGATTGAGCGGAATGTATGCCTCGGCGACATGTCCGTCAAGTGGGCTATTGACCCACCAGCATTGAGCTGTACCGTGAGCACACACGATGGTCTGTCCTATGTCTTACTTGGCGAGAGGCAAGAAACATGAGGTTAAGAATCGCTGCGAGCCTGCTCGCCCTCCCCCTGGCCGCCACCGCCTGCGGCTCCGGAGGAAGCGGCGAGAAGGCGGCGGAACTGCGCGTCTGGAGCATGTGGTCGGAAGGCGAGCCGAACCAGAAGGTGCTCGCCGAGGCGTTCAAGGACTTCGAGAAGGCCACCGGCGTCAAGGTCAGGGTGCAGTGGAAGGGCCGCACCGCGATGAAGTCGTTCCTGCCCAGCCTGAACACCGCCAACGTGCCCGCCGACCTGATCGAGGGCAACAACAGGGAGCTGACCCGCCAGTTCGCCGCAGCCAAGGGCGCGCTCGACCTGTCCGACGTGTACGCGGCAACGGTCCAGGGCGAGCAGGCCACGGTCGGGCAGACCGTCGGAGACGCCTACAAGCGCATGGCCACCTCGTCGCAGGGCGTGCTGGCCCAGATGCCGTACCAGGTCTCCACGTACGGCTGGTTCTACAACGGCAAGGACTTCCCCACCACGCCCAAGACCTGGGAGGAGTTCGTGAAGGTCCTGGACGAGCGCAAGGCCCAGGGCCGCAGGCCGCTCGGCCAGGACGGCAGCATCCCCAACTACAACATGCGCTACCTGGAGCACTTCGCCCGCGCGATCATGGGCGACGAGGGCTGGCACGCGCTGGCCCCCGACAAGAGCGGCCAGGGCTGGCTCAAGCCCGAGGTGCTCAAGGCGGCCCAGATGGTGGAGGCGCTGGCCAAGGGCGGCTACTTCCCCGACGGCTTCAACGCCGCCAAGTTCCCCGCCATGCAGCAGAAGTGGGCCAACGGCGAGTCCGACTTCCTCTACCAGGGCACCTACCTGCCCAAGGAGGTCGCACCGTACGCCAAGCCCGGCCTGGAGTTCCGCGCGTTCCGCTTCCCGTCCGTCGAGGGCAAGGCGCCCACGATGAACGTCACCACCACCGGCTTCGGCATCCCGGTCAAGGCGGCCAACCCTGACGCGGCCAAGAAGTTCCTGGCCTTCTTCCTGCAGAAGAAGTACCAGGACAAGGTGGCCGGGGTGGCGCTGGAGATGTCGGTGCGCAAGGACGTGCCCGCCGCGCCGCAGGTGGCCGACCTGAAGGCCGCCCTCGACAGCGGCGAGATCAACAAGGCCGACGTCCTGGACATGGGCGACTTCAACACGAAGGTCCTGCTGCCGCTCAGCGACCAGCTCCTGTTCGGCAAGATCGGCGCCGCCGACTTCACCAAGCAGATGGCCGAGCAGTCGGCCGCCTACTGGAAGTCCAAAGGATGACCGCGGTCCTGGAGCGGCCTCCGGTCACGGCCGCTCCCCGATCACGGCGTGGCGGCAGCCCGTTCGAGGCCGCGCGGCGGCGGATGATCGGCCCGTTCCTGCTGCCCGCGCTGCTCGTCTACGCGCTGGTGATGATCGTGCCGAGCGTGATCACGGTCTGGATCAGCTTCAACGAGTGGGCCGGGGTCGGCGCCATGGAGTGGGCGGGGCTGGCCAACTACCGTGAGATGGTCGCCGACCCCGTCTTCGGCACCTCCTTCGCCAACACCATGAAGATCCTGGTGCTGGTGGGCGCGGCGGTCTTCGTCATCGCGTTCACGCTGACCATGCTGCTGCAGGACATGGTCGGCAGGAAGTTCGTGCGGGCGGTGATCTTCTTTCCGAGCCTGGTGCCCGGACTGGTGATCGCGATCCTGTGGGGCTTCCTGCTGGACCCCGACGGGCTGGCCAACTCGGTGCTGAAGTCGCTCGGGGTGGCGGAGCCACCGCTGTGGCTGGCGCCGGAGAACATGTTCACCACGGTCATGGCCGGGATGACCTGGCTGGCCGCGGGCACGTACACGGTCATCTTCATGGCCGCGGCCGACCGCATCCCCCGCTACTTCTACGAGGCCGCCGAACTCGACGGCGCCGGTCCGCTCACGCGCTTCTGGCACATCACGCTGCCGCTGATGTGGGACGTCATCGGCGTCTGCGCGGTGCTGTGGGCGATCGGCGCGCTGAAGACGTTCGAGTTCGTGCTGGTCTTCGCCGGGGCGACCGGCAGCCTGCCGCCGACCGGCCTGTGGACGTTCTCCGTCTACGCCTACGCCGGCGCCTTCCCCTCCGACGGCGTCCCCAGGTACGGCATCGCCTCGGCGGCAGCCGTCCTGACCATGCTGCTCACGGTCGTGCTCACCGTCCTGGTCCGGCGGGTCATGGGCCGCCGCGAGCAGGCCACCTACTGACGCAAGGAGGTCACATGAGACTCCTCGCCATGCCGCTGGCCTGGTCGCTGGCGTTGTTCGACCTGTTCGTCGTGGCCTGGATGGCCCTGTCGTCGCTGAAGACCACGCGGGAGGTGGTCCAGGACCCCTGGGGCCTGCCCGCCTCCCCGCAGTGGGGCAACTACGGCGAGGCCTGGACCTCGGCCGCCTTCGGCGACGGCGTCGTCAACTCGCTGCTGCTGGTGATCGGCAGCGGGCTCGGCACGATCGTGCTGGCCGCGCCCGCCGCGTACGTGCTGGCCCGCTTCCGCTGGCGGCTGTCCGGCCCGGTCACCATCTTCTTCGCGCTGGGACTCGGCATCCCCGCCCCGGCCATCATGATCCCGATCTACCTGGGCCTCGACCGGGTCGGGCTGATCGACTCTCTCGGCGGTCTGCTGATCGTCTACATCGCCACCAATCTTCCGTTCGCCGTCTTCTTCCTGACCGCCTTCTTCTCCTCGCTCCCCCGCGAGCTGGAGGAGGCCGCGGCCCTCGACGGCTCCGGCCCCTACCGCACCTACTGGCGGATCATGCTGCCGCTGACCAGGTCGGGACTGCTGGCGCTGTTCATCCTGCAGGCCATCGGCGACTGGGGTGAGACGTTCTTCGCCCTGTCGTTCCTGCAGGAGAAGAAGACGATCTCGCTCACGTTGCTCAACTTCATCCAGACCATGCAGTACACCGGCGCCCGCTGGTCGGTGCTGTTCGCCGGGATCTGCATCGTCGTCATCCCCCTTCTGCTGCTCTATCTGTGGATGAGCAGCCGCCTCATCGAGGGCATCGCCGCCGGATACGGGAAGTGATCATGAGACGCCGCCAGTTGTTCGGTCTCGCCGGGGCCGTCGCCGCCACACCGTGGATCCGCCCCAAGGCGGGCCTGCCGATCGTGCGTTCGGGCAGGGCGATGGCCGCGGTCATCGCCCCGCCCGACGCGGAGGAGGCCGCCGCCGAGCTGGTCGCCTACGTCGAGCGCGCCACCGGCGTGCGCCTGCCCAGGACCGCGGCGCCCGGCCTGACGCCCGTCCACGTGGGCTCGCCCGGCCCCGATCCCGCCGTTCCCGGCCTGCTGGCCAAGCTCGACAGGGACGGCTTCCTGATCCGGCCCTACCAGGGCAGCCTCACCGTGGTCGGACCAAGCCCCACCGGCACCGCCAACGGCGTGCGCGAGTTCCTGGAGCGCTACGCCGGGGTGCGCTGGCTGATGCCGGGCCCCGACGGCGACGACGTTCCGGCCCTGTCCGGCTTGGAGGTGCCCGCGGTCGCGCTCTGTCAGAAGCCCTCCTTCGCCATGCGTTCCTTCAGCCCGCTGCGCGACACCCGCTACCCGCTCCAGCAGCTGTGGGCCCGCCGCAACCGCATGCAGGGCACCACCACCGAGCCCATCGCCTTCCACCACAACCTGCACGCGCTCTTCCCCGTCGAGCGCTACGGCGTGTCGAATCCCGAGTTCTACCCGGGCGGCAAGCCCCCGCCGCCCGGCAAGCTGACCGGCTGGCAGCCCGCCTTCACCGTTCCCGGCACGATCGACGCCGCCGTCACCGGGATCCTGGAGTACTTCACCGCCAACCCCGGGGCGAGTTCGTACTCGCTCGGGGTCAACGACGGCGAAGGCTTCGCCGAGGCCGATCCGGTGCCCGCCTACTACGCCTGGGTCAACGAGGTCGTGCGCCGGGTGCTGCTGGAGCGTCCCGGCAAGCGGTTCGGGCTGCTGGCCTACCGCAAGCTGGAGACGCCGCCGTCGTTCAAGCTGCACCGGCAGGTGGTGCCCTTCCTCACGCAGGACCGCTACGCCTGGACCGACCCTGCCGTCGAGTCGGCCGGGCACGCGCTGGTCGAGCGGTGGCTGGCGGTCAGCTCGCAGCTCGGGTTCTACGACTACCTGTACGGCGCGCCGTACCTGCTGCCGAGGATGTTCACCCGCCGCTACGCCAAGACCATGCGCTACGCGAAGGCACGCGGCATCGTCGCCCATTACGCCGAGCTCTACCCGAACTGGGGCGAGGGTCCCAAGCCGTGGGTGAGCGCCAAGCTGCAGTGGAACGCCGACGCCGACCCGGTGGCGCTCCAGCGGGAGTGGTGCGAGCGCGCCGTCGGCCAGGCGGCCGCCGGGGATCTGCTGGCCTATTTCGATTTATGGGAGAAGTTCTGGGCCGAGCGGGCGCCCGGCTCGGCGTGGTTCCTGCCGGACGCCACGTACCAGACCTTCAACCTGCCGCACTACCTGGAGCTGGTCCAGGACGGTGACATGACGCGCAGCCGTACCCTGCTCGACTCGGTGGTGGCGCGGGCGGCCACGGCGCCGCAGCGGGCCAGGGCGACGGTGCTGCGGCGCGCGTACGAGTTCTACGAGGCCTCGGCGCTCAGCTACCCGCGCGCGGTCACCCCGCCCGCGACGCAGGAGGCCGCGCTCGCGATGCTCCAAAGCAGCGCGGACGCGCATCAGCGGCGCCTGGACCAGGCGGCGCGGCGGCTGGCGCTGATCAAGGAGTTCGCCACCGACCCGGTGCTGGTGCTGCAGATGAACCCCGCCTCCCACCCGAACCTGGTCTGGACGGGCTGGAACGCGGGCGAGTACTGGGGCGTCGTGGCCTACATCCGCGCCCACGAGCCCACCGGCGGCCCGGTCACCGACCTGGCCAGGAGCCTGTCGGCGGCCAACCCCTACGCCGCGCTCGTGCTGCGCGGCCTGCCCGCGCCCAACCTCGTCGTCAACCCGGACCTCACCTCCGGCCTGCCCCCGTGGACACTGCTGCCCCGTTCCAACGGCACCAGGGCCGTCTCCCGCCCGCCGGACCAGGCGGTGCTGCGGGTGAGCGGCGAGGGCTGGGGCGGGCCGTGCCAGAAGATCGCCGTCACGCCCGGCCTGGCCAGGTTCACCGCCTCCTACCGGGCACCGGCGGGCACCGCGGCGTCGGTGCAGCTCGCGCTCGACCTGTGCGACGCCGCGGGCACCCCCATCCCGAGCAGTTCCGTGCGCTCCCCCGTGATCAGCCTGCGCGCCAACGACACCTGGACCCCGCTGCGGCTCGACTGCGAGATCCCCGACAAGGCGCGCAACATCCCCGTCGGCGGGGTCGAGCTCATCTTCCTGGTGGACAGCGCCGCCGAGGTCACGGTGGACTTCGACGACATCTCCCTGCTCAACATCGCCAAGGAGGCTCCGTGAGCCTGCGCGTCACCGCCGTCGAGCGCGTCACCCTGCGGGTGCCGTTCAGGGAGCGCTCGCGGACGTGGAACGAGATCCTCGTCTCCGAGTTCGCCGTCGTGGAGGTGGTGCGGGTCCGCACGAGCTCCCCCGGCCTCATCGGGTACGGCGAGAGCCTGCCCCACTACACCTGGGCCAGGACCACCGACGCGTCCGTGGCCCGGGTCCTCGACCGCCACCCCGCCGAACTGATGGGCGACGACTCGCTGGGCGCCGGCCTCCAGATGGCTCTCTATGACGTGGCGGGCAAGGCCCTGGGCGTGCCGGTGTACCAGTTGCTCGGCCAGCCGATGGTCCGCCAGTGGTGCCCGCTGGCCTGGTGGAGCACCAAGATGCCCGCCGGCGTGCTGGCGGAGGAGGCCAAGGACGCGCTGGCCGAGGGCTACCTGGCGCACAAGCTCAAGGCCAGGCCGTGGTTCGACATCCACGAGCAGGTGGCCGCCATCTCCGCGGTCACGCCCGGCACCTACGTCCTCGACCTCGACTGGAACGGCATGCTGCGCACGCCCGGCGAGGCGGTCGAGGTGCTGCGCGAGCTCGACCGCAGCCCGCGCGTCGGGGTCTACGAGTCGCCGGTGCTCCAGTCGGACGTGGCCGGGCAGAAGGCGCTGCGCGCCCGCGTCGACCGGCCGCTGGCCGAGCACTACAACAAGGCGCTGTTCCCCGTGTGGATGCGCGAGGACGCCATCGACGGCTTCGTCTCGTGCAACGCCGGCGTGGCCGGGACGATCGCGCAGGGCCTGCAGGCCGCGGCCTTCAACAAGGATCTGTTCCTGCAGATCGTCGGGCCAGGACTGACCACGGCGTGGACGCTGCACCTGGGCGCCGTGCTCACCCACGCCCGCTGGCCGGCGGTCACCTGCCTCAACGTCTACGCCGACGACCTGATCACCACGCCCATCGAGATCAGGGGCGGCTACGCGAGGGTGCCCGAGTCGCCGGGGCTGGGCGTGGAGTTCGACGAGGAGGCGCTGGAGCGCTGGCGGGTGCCGGACGGGTTCACGCCGACGCCGTCGCGCAAGCTGCTCGGCTTCCACCTCGGCGACGGCCGGGTGCGCCGCTACGCCGGGATCAAGCAGCTGTTCGAGGAGTGCAGGTACGTGGGCAACCTGCCGGTGCAGCCGCGCGGGGCCGATCTGGAGGTATGGGAGGACGACGGCACGGCCGAGTTCGACCGCCGCTACCGGGAGGCGGAGCGGGCACCGGTCTGGGAGTGACCTGCCGGAGTGCCACGGACCGTGGCACTCCAGGCAGTGGTCGGCTCCAGGGTGTGGCCCGCTTTGGTCACGGCCTGCTCCGGGTGGCCCTACTCCAGGTCGTCGCCGCGGAAGGTGCGCTGCACACGTTCCAGGTGGGCGCGCATCTGCTGCTCGGCCAGCGCCGCGTCGCGGGTGCCGAGGCCGAGCAGCAGGGCTTTGTGCTCGGCGTCGCTCTCGGCGTGCGTCTCGCCGAGGAACTCCGTCAGCTCCTTGCCCTTCTCGCGCTCGTTGGCCAGCACGTCGGACAGGGCCTCCAGCACCGCGGTGAAGAAGCGGTTGCGGGCGGCCTTGACGATGCCGAGGTGGAAGGCGAGATCGAGCTCCACCCGCCGCCGCAGGTCGTCGCCGACCGCGTCGGCCTCCTCCAGCAGTGCGCGCAGGCCCTCCAGCTCGCGGTCGGTGATCCTGGCCGCGGCCAGCCCGGCCGCCTTGGTCTCCAGGGCCAGGCGCATCTCGACCAGCTCGTCTATGGCCGAGCCGTCGGCCTCCATGGCCAGGCGGAAGTAGCTGTGGACGGCGACCGGGCGCAGCTCGCTGACCACCGCGCGCTTGCCCTGCCGGGTGCGGATGACGCCCTGCTGGCTGAGCGAGCGGAAGGCGTCGCGGACCACGCGCTGGCTCACGCCGTACTCCTCGGCCAGCCTGGCCTCCGACGGGAGCTCGTCGCCCTCCTTGAGGCCCTGCTTCCTGATGTAGTCCGTGATCAGGGCGGCGACTCGGGTGCCCAGCAGCGCGCGCCCGCGCGGCAATGCCTCGGTGTCCACGTCTCGCCTCCACTCATGTCCTATGTTCCACGTCATCGTAGACCATCAGCCCAATTTTGGCCGCAAAACTTGAGACTCTTGACTTAGGTCCTTTCTGTTCGGACGATGAGGACATCATCGGGAGAAGGAGCCATCTCATGCGCGTGACCGCCGTCCGGCAGTGGATCGCCGAGTTCGGGTACTACAACGCGATCTACGTCAGGATCGAGACGGACGAAGGCGTGGAGGGAGTGGCCGAGGTCGCGATGCGCCGCCGGACCAAGACCGTCTCCGCGATCGTCGAGGAACTCGGCGAGTACCTCGTCGGCAAGGACCCCACCCGCATCGAGCAGCACTTCGAGCGCATGTACCGCGACTCCTTCCTCGGCGGGACACTGCTGACGATCGGGATCTCCGCCATCGACGTGGCGCTGTGGGACCTCAACGCCAGGGCTCTCGGAGTACCCGTGCACCGGTTACTGGGCGGGAAGTTCCGCGACTCCGTGCCCGTCTACACGCACGCCAGGGCGACCGAGACGCCCGAGCAGTTCGCCGACGAGATCGCCGACCGGCTGGCCATGGGGTTCACCGCGATCAAGACCACGCTGCCCGGCTTCTACACGAAGGTCTCCAGCGTCCACCACGAGACACCGGCCGCCATCCCCGCCCGGCAGACCGAGACCGAGCTGCTGCCCAACTGGTTCTGGCCGCTGCTGGCCGAGTACTTCGAGGCGGCGCGGGAGGTCGCCGGGCCCGACGTGCACCTGATGCTCGACTGCCACGGACGGCTCAACGTGGCCAACTCGATCCGGCTGTGCGAGGTGCTGGAGCCGTACCGGCTGGCGTTCGTGGAGGAGCCGGTGCCGCCGGAGCGGCCGGAGTGGCTGGCCGAGGTGACGCGCCGGTCCACGACGCCGATCGCCGCCGGGGAACGCTGGGCCGGGCCGTACGCGGCGGCGCCGTTCCTTGAGCGGCGCGCGCTGTCGGTGGCACAGCCGGACGTGATCTTCTGCGGCGGCATCACCGCGGCCAAGCGCATCGCGACGCTGGCCGAGGCGAACGCGGTGTCGATCGCCTTCCACAATCCCTTCGGGCCCCTGGCCAGCGCGGCGACCTGGCAACTCGGCGCCACGCTGCCCAACCTGCTCATCTCCGAGTCGATGCTCACGCCGGAGCAGATGGTGTTCTGGGAGCGCTACACCGAGGACCCGCCCCAAGTGCGCAACGGCGAGTGGGTGGTCTCCGACGCGCCCGGCCTCGGGCCCAAGCTGCGCATCGAGGAGATCGTCAAGCACCCCTTCCGCCCCGAGTACGACGCCGGCGGCACCCGGTGAACGGCGTCTACCCGGCCGCGCTGACCATGTTCGACCGGTCCGGGCGCCTGGACCTGGACGCGACCGCCGACCATCTGGACTGGCTGGTCGGCGAGGGCGCGCACGGGCTGGTCGTCGGCGGCACCAGCGGCGAGTTCGTGGCGCTGACCGGCGAGGAGCGCAGGGCGCTGCTGGAGGCGGCCATGGCGACGGTCGCCGGCCGGGTTCCCGTGCTGGCCGGGACCGGCGCCTACACCACCGCGGAGACCGTCGCGCTCACCGCCCACGCCGAGGCGGCGGGTGCCGCGGCGGCGCTGGTCGTGCTCCCCTACTTCCAGCGGCCCTCGCGCGAGGAGGTGCTGGGCCACTACCGCGCGGTGGCGGCGGCCGGCGGGCCGCCGATCTGGGTCTACAACATCCCGGCCAACGCCGCCGTCCCCGCGCTGGACGTCCCCGACCTGACGGCGCTGCACGCCGACGGGGTCATCCAGGGGGTGAAGAGCACGCTGCCCACCGTGCACCAGTTGAGCGAGCTGTCGGCGCTGCCCGGCTTCCACGCCTTCTACGGCGGGTTCACCTCGCCGGTGGAGGCGCTGGCCGGCGGTGCGCACGGGTGGATCAGCGGGCTGCTCAACATCGTCCCCGCCGCCGCCGTGGGCGTGCGGGACGCCGTGCGCGCCGGCGATCTGTCCCTGGCCCGCGCCCGGTGGGCTGAGCTGCTGCCGCTGCGCCGCATGCTCTTCCAGCCGCCGGTACGCGGGGTGGGCGACCTGGCGCTCTACCGCGGCGTCCTGCGGATCAGGGGCAGAACGGCCGGATACTGCCGCGCCCCGCTGCGCGACCTCGGCACCGAGGAACTGCGGGTGCTGGAGAAGGCCATCTCCGGCTGAGGTGGTCAGCGCCCCTTTTCCGCGCGCCGGACCAGGGCGGCGATCCGCGCGGCCAGATCGGGCCACAGCTGCCTGGGGAAGTTGTGGCCCATGCCCTCGACCACCACGAGCTCGGCCCCCGGGACGGCCGCCGCCGTGGCCTTCCCGCCGCTGACGTCGAACATCACGTCGTCGGCGCCGTGGATCACCAGCGTGGGCGCCACGACGTCCCGCAGCCTGCCGGTACGGTCCCCCGAGGCGATCACCGCGACCGCCTGACGCGCCATGCCGGCCGGATCCCATCCCCGGTCGTAAACCCGCTCCGCCCGTTCCCGCGCCCCGGCCAGATCGGGCTCGAACCCCGGCGACCCGAGCACGCTCATCGCCCTGACGGCCTGGTCGGCGTACTCCTCCCGGCTGGCAGGCGGCGCGCCGCCGCCCATCGCGCGCAGCGCCTCGGCGTTCGAGCGCCCCACGGAGGGGTCACCGGTCGTGGACATCATGGAGGTCAGCGACCGGACCCGGCCGGGGTGCTCGATCGCCATCGTCTGCGCGATCATCCCGCCCATCGAGGCGCCGGCGACGTGGGCGCTGCCCAGCCCGAGCGTGTCCAGCAGGCCGGCGCAGTCGGCGGCCAGGTCGGACAGCGTGTAGGCGACCATGGACAGGTCTCCGGCCATGGCGGCGGCCACGTCGGGAACGGGCGCGTCGCGCAGGTGCGTCGAGTGCCCGCTGTCCCGGCTGTCGAACAGGATCACGTGCAGGCCGCGGGCCACCAGTTCCGCCACCAGGCCGCCCGGCCAGGACACGAGCTGGCCGCCGATGCCCATGATCATCAGCAGGGGCGGGTCGTCGGGGTCGCCGTGGCGCTCGTAGGCGACCTCGATGCCGGCCGGCCCCACGTTCAGCGCCTTTTCCTCAGCCATCGGCTTCCCTTCAAGAAAGACCCGGGAGAAAAGCTAGCAGCATTCCACCTTTGCGTTTCGTCTTCGGGAAAGGCGCTACTTACCGAAATCGAGGACCACTTTGATGTCGTCGCCGGGCTCGAAGGCCTCGTGCGCGCGCTCCAGCGGGACCCGGCGGGTGATCAGCCGTTTCAGCCAGTCGTGGTCGGCTTCGGCGAGCGCCGTGGCGGCCTGCTCATAATGGTGGCGATTGGCGTTGACCGACCCGAAGATCAGGTCGTTCTCCAGCACGATATTGCGGTTGAGCGTGCCGGCGTCGACCCGCAGCGGACGGCCGGTCGGCGTGACCCCGGTGAGGCAGACGATGCCCGCCGGGCCGTTGGTCGCCATCACCCCGACGGCCACCTCGGAGACGCCGGTGGCCTCGACGACGATGTCCGGGGCGATCCGCTCGGCCACCTCGATGACGTCGCCGGTGTGGTACGTGCCGCCGAGGTCGCGGACCAGGTCCGGCTTGGGTCCGTCGGCGACCCGGTCGAACACGTGCACCTCCAGGTCACGCCGCCGGCCGAGCAGCGCCGCCAGCAGCCCGATCGGGCCGGCGCCGGTGACCAGGACGGTACGCGGGCCGTACCAGGCGCGTTCGCCGATGCGCTCGATCTGGTCCCACACCTTGGCCAGGACGGTGGCCGGCTCCATCAGCACGCCGACCTCCTCCAGGGACGGGGCCAGCTTGACGGCGTAGTCGGTCTCGACGGTCCACAGCTCGGAGCCGAAGCCGTCGATCTCCTTGATGCCCCGCTCGGTGTAGCGGCCGTTGCGGCACATGTCGAACTCGCCGTGGGCGCAGGCTCCGCACGGCTCCGGGTCGGGGCGGCGGACGATGCCGACCACCAGGTCGCCCGCCAGGAAGCCGCTGCCCCGCGGCGCCTCGCGGACCCGGCCCAGGCTCTCGTGGCCGAGGATCAGCCGGTCGCGGCCGGGCGGGGCCCAGCCGTACTCGCCGTCCGCGATCTCGCGGTCGGTGCCGCAGACGCCGAGCGCGATGGCCTCGACCAGCAGGTCGTTCGCGCCGGGGACGGGGTCGGGCACGTCCTCGACGCGCAGGGAACCGGTGGCGCCGGGGGCGATGGTGAGTGCACGCATGAGCCTGTCCTTGTCCGTTCGCGGGGTTCGACCCGATAACTGCCCGCCATCTGCCCTGTGTGCGGTCAAGGACGCCAAGAATTGGCACAGGCCTGGGACCCGGGGGCGCTGCCGTACGATGCGGAGCTATGCCGAAGGTGGTCGATCACGACGCGCGCCGCGAGGAGCTGATCGCGGCGACCTGGCGGACCATCCGCAGGCTCGGGCTGGCCGGCACGACGACGCGGGAGATCGCCAAGGAGGCCGGGTACGCGCACGGGCTGCTCGCCTACTACTTCCCCGACAAGGACGCCATCCTCGAAGCCGCGCTGGAGCGCGCCTACGCGGTGGCCCGCGAGCAGCTCGGCGCGCGCATGGCCGGTCGCTCCGGCCGCGACGCGGTGCGTGAGGTGCTGCTGGCGGCGCTGCCGATCGGCGCGGCGACGGTGGAGACGCAGGTGCTGGTCCTGTCGTGGGGCGCGATGGTGACCTCGCCCGCGCTGCGGGAGCGGCGCTTCGCCAGCTTCCGCGAGTGGCGGGACACGGTACGCCTGCTGGTGCGCATCGCGATCGCGGTGGGCGAGATGAGCGCGGAGCAGGAGCCGGAGGAGATCGCCGACGCCCTGGTGGCGGTGGTGGACGGGCTGACGCTGCACGGAGTCATGAATCCCGGTGAGTATCCGCCACAGCGGCTGATCGCCACGCTCGACAACGTGCTCGACCGCTACCGCTAGTCGCTCAGGGCGCAGAGAACGCGCGGTGCCACCTGCTTGATCAGCACCAGCTTGTCCAGGCCGGGATGGGCGTTCACGCCGAAGGTCACGGTCGCGCCGCCGTCGTCGAGCGCCGCGGCCAGCGTGCGGTAGCCGGGGAAGCTGCCGCCGTGGCCGTACCAGGTGCGCTCGCGCGCGCAGCCCTGCGCGGGGCCGAGGCTGTCGGCGAACAGGCCGAGGCCGGCCCGCGCGCCCGGCCACATGCGGGCCGGGTCGGCGGGGACGAGCGTCTTCATCCGCGCCAGCTGGGCGGCGGGGACGACCCGGCCGGCGAGCAGTTCGCGGTAGAAGCGGTTCAGGTCGGGGGCGGTCGAGATGAGCGCGCCGGCGGCGTGGGCGGTGGTGGGGGTCCAGCGGGTGACGTCGTGCCAGGTGCCGTCGTCGTTGAGGTAGCCCTTGGCGTGCGGGCCTCGGATGGTGGTGCGGGCGCCGGGCCAGTAGGTGCCGCGAAGCTTCAGCGGCCGGATGATCCGGCCGGTGACGAGGTCGCCGAACGGCCTGCCGGTGACCTTCTCGGCGATCTGGGCGGCGATGACGTAGCCCGTGGAGGAGTAGGCCCAGCCTCGCGGGCGGGGCAGCTTGAGTCCGGCGGCGACCAGTTCGGCCGGGGTGAGCTTGGTGAAACGCTGCTCCTCGGTGAGCTGTTCGGCGAAGTCGCCGAGCCTGGCCTCGTGGGACAGCAGCTGGCGTACGGTCACGCCGGGCGGCGGCTCGGGCAGATAGCGCGAGACCGGGGCGTCCAGGTCGATCCTGCCCTCGGCGGCCAGTTGGAGGACCACGGCGGCGGTGAAGGTCTTGGTAAGGCTGCCGACCCGGAAGCGGTCGTGCGGCCGCATCGGGCGGGCACGCTCGCGGTCGGACAGACCGGCGGCCAGGTTCCAGGTGCCGCACCGGGCGCCGGAAACGGTCGCGGTCAGGCCGGGGATCTTCGTCTCGCGTACGACCCGGTCCAGGGTCGCCCCGACCTCGGCGCGCACACCCGCACAGGAGGTCACCGGGGCGGTCGGGGTGAGGGTGGTGGTCAGGGTCGCGGCCAGGACGACGGGCAGGATGGCGAGGGTTGGCATGCCATCGATCCTCACGGCCGGGGCGGCGTCGCACGATCGGCCGTCCGGTCATGGCGATCCCTTCCCGGAGCGGGGTCCGTCTCATCCTTCAGGAGGGGTGGCCCTGGGGTGACGTACGACCGTGGAAGGATTGGGGCCGTGAGTGCCGACGCCGACGAGGGATCCCGCAGCACCCCTGACGCCGAGCGCGCGCCCGGCAGGCGGCAGGCGAACAGCAAGGCCAAGCGGGGGTCGAAGGCCACGCAGAGCCGGGCGGCGACCGAGGCGGCGCTGATGGCGGCGGCGCTGCGGCTGCTGGAGCGTGACGGGGTGCTGGCCGGGCTCAGCCTTCAGGCGGTCGCCGACGAGGCCGGGGTCAACCGCGGCCTGATCCACCACTACTTCGGCAGCCGCCAGGCACTGCTGCGCGCGGCGCTGGAGGCCAGGAAGAACGCCGGAGAAGTGCCGTTCGAGCAGGTACGCGAGGACGCCCCGGCCGACAAGGAGGCGTGGTCCTTCGAGGCGCACGCCCGGGATTCGAGCTATGCCCGGGTGGTGGCGCTGCTGGCGCTGGACGGGGACGAGGAGTTCGCGCCCATGCCGTACGTGGAGCGCCGCCTGGCCGATCTGCGCCGCGAAAGCGACGAGGGCCGGCTGCCCCAGGACGTGGATCTGGCCGCGATCTTGGTCATGTGGGACAGCTTTTTCTACGGATATTTCGTCATGCGTACGGCTCTCGCCCGGCAGCTCGGCGTGACCCCCGAGCAGCTCGATCAGCGTGTCGTCGGCACCTACAACCGTCTGACCGGGCGCGACCACGGTTAGCGTTTCGCTAAGTAAGGGATTGACCGGCGATCTCGTCATGTGTTCCGATTTAGCGAAACGCTAATTTCTGGAGGACGGATGAGGACGACCCTCGCCTTGCTCACCGCTGCCCTGGCCCTCGGCGCCGCCGCCCCGCCGGCCGCCGCGATCCCACCGGCGGACGCGCAGGTCCAGGCCCAGGGGCGAGTCGACGTGCGCACCGACAAGGGCAAGGTCAGGGGTGTCACCGACGGCCGGGTCAACCGGTTCCTGGGTGTGCCCTACGCCGCCCCGCCGGTGGGGGCGCTGCGCTGGGCGTCGCCGCGGCCGGCCGTACCGTGGAAGGGGGTGCGGGACGCGGCGGCGTCGGCGCGCAGATGCCCGCAGTCCCCGCAGATGGGCGGCGGCGACAGCGGCGTGGAGGACTGCCTCTACCTTGAGGTGACCGCCCCGGCGAAGCCCGGCAAGCGGCCCGTGGTGGTGTGGTTCCACGGTGGCGTGGGGATGTCCGGCGCGGCCTCGGAGTACAACGCGGACAGGCTGGTCGCGGGCGGTGACGTCGTGGTCGTGTCGGCCGCCTTCCGCATCGGGATCCTGGGCGGGCTGCAGCATCCCGCCCTGGACGCCGCATCCTCCGCCGGTGACTCGGGCTTCTGGGGCACCGAGGACCGGATCGCCGCGCTGCGCTGGGTGAAGGCGAACATCGCCGCGTTCGGCGGCGACCCGGGCAACGTCACCATCGGCGGGCAGTCGGCCGGGTCCACGGCGGTGTGCGGGCTGCTGGCCGCTCCCCCGGCGGCCGGGCTGTTCCACCGGGCCATCCTGCAGAGCGGGCCGTGCAAGCTGCGGTGGGCGAAGAACTCCCTGTTCGAGGGCACTCCGGCCAACGACGGCCGGCCGCGCACCCACAAGGAGACCCTGCCCGGCAACCTGGCGACCGCGGCCAACCTGGGCTGCGCCGACCGGGCGGGCGCGGCGGCGTGCCTGCGCGGGCTGAGCGTGGAGAAGATCCTCCAGGTGCAGGCCGGCGCCTTCGAGGCAGGCGGCGGATCGGGTTCCGCGTTCCTGCCGAAGGGCGACGTGTTCGGCGACGGGCGGTTCAACCGGGTACCGGTCCTCATCGGGGCCACCAAGGACGAGAGCCGCCTGTTCATGGTGTGGCGCTTCGACGGCGCGCACCCGTCGAAGCCGCTCACGGCCGCCGGGTACCCGGTGAAGGTGCGCGAGAGCTTCGGCGCCGACGCGCCGAAGATCCTGCGCCGCTACCCGCTGTCCGGCGGCGTACGGCCGGCCGAGGCACTCGGATCGGTGTACACCGACCACGGCTGGTTCTGCTCGACCGTGACCACCGCGCGGGCCATGGCCGGGAAGGTCCCGGTGCACGCCTTCGAGTTCGCCGAGCCGGTCGGCGACGACCATCCGGGGCTCACCTTCCGGCCGGGCGCCTGGCACGGGGCGGAGCTGCGCTACCTGTTCGACATGCCGGGCGCCAAGCCGATCTCGGCCCCGGCGCAGAAGCGGCTGGCCGCCCAGATGATCGGCTACTGGTCGAACTTCGCCAGGACCGGTGACCCCAACGGGCGCGGCCTGCCGTACTGGCCGAAGTCGAAGGCGCGCGGCGGGACCGCGATGTCGATCAGCGCGGGCGACCCGGGCCCGCGGGATGTCGGCAAGAGCCACAACTGCGGCTTCTGGGAGCGGCTCGCCAGGTGACGCTAGACGCCGGCCCGGGTGAGGATCGACTCCACGACCCGGGTCTTGGCGTCGGCGTAGTTCTGGACGTACTTCCAGGTGCGCCCGGCGAGGTCGCGTTTGGTGTCCGCGTACAGGTCACGGTCCTCGTCGTGCGTACGCAGCCAGTCGCGAAAGCCCAGCATGCGGCGCACCTCCAGGCAGCCCTCCGGCAGCACGTGCAGGTTGACCGGCATCTCGCCGGTCAGCTTGAGCACGCGGTGCTCGTACCACTCCGGCTCGCGGATCGTCAGGACGTAGCCGAGCGACTCCAGCGCCGGGACGTACGCGGCCTCGTCGGCGGGGTCTTCGACGATCAGGAGCATGTCGAGGATCGGCTTGGCCGGCAGACCGGGCACCGACGTGGACCCGACGTGCTCCAGCCTGACCTCGCCGAGGGTGGCCAGGATGTCACCGGCCAGGCGCTCGAAGCGGGCCGGCCAGGCCGGATCGTAGTCGGCCAGGTGGATGCGGTCGTTGTGGACGGGCGGGGTCGTGACGTGGGCTTTGGCGATCTCTTCGTCGGACATGGATGGCTCGTTCACGTATGACATCCTGCCCGTCCCCAGAGAAACCGGCATAAAGCGCTGTGCAAGCGGCCCCCGTTAGCTTGCCGATCGTGCAACCTCTCCCCGACATGGCCGCCGTGGCCAGGACCGGGCTGATCACCGGCCTGGTCTCCACCGTTCCCGCCGTCGCCCTGCTGGCCGTCGCGCTGACCGCCGATCCGCGCAGTGGCATCGGCTACTTCTACTTCCTGGCACCCATGATCACACCGTTCGCGTTTCTGGTCGGCCTGGTGATGCTGGCCGCCCGCGGCGGGGCCCGCCAGGCCGGCGGCGCCGTGGCGGGCAGCGTGCTGATCGTGCTGGTGGCCTACGCCGTCACGGCCCTGATGACGGACGAGCCACGGACGATGCTCACCTTCTTCGTGCTGCCCCTGGGCGCCGCCGCCCTCTTCCCGCTCGCGTTCGTGACGGGTGTCTGGCTGGTCAGGGCGCCACGAGGCGGATGATCTCGCGCGGCCGTACCTCGCGCTCGTCGTAGGCGAGATCCACGTCGGCCGCCTGGACCGCGGCGAGCGAGGCGGTGAACGCCGCCTCCGACTCCCACTCCACGATGGACACCACCGCGTCGCCGGCCAGCCAGCACGTGGCCGACAGGCAGCCGGGCGCCCGCCGGAACTCCGCGGCCACCGCCTGGACGCGGGCGACGAACTCCTCCCGGTGCTCGGCGCTCGGGTAGTGGTGGCCGATCATGCCGACCTTCATGATGATCTCCTTTGACTCGGGTCTTCGGGTGACCGCCAGCCCTGGCCGATCTTCCTGACCAGGGCGGGATCCACGATCAGGTGCCTGAACGGCCTGATCGCGAGCATGTAGGCCCGGCCGAACAGGCCGTTCGGCTTCACCAGGACGGCCATCTGGCCGCGATGGCCGCCACGGCCGTCCGGGACCCAGGCGATGTGCATCACCGTGTGCACGGTCTTGTTCGCCATCTCCGACGCCCACTCGGTGTCGGTCTGGAAGACCGAGGTGAACGGCACCGCGCGCAGGTCGGGGCCGCGCCTGGCGAGCAGGTGCGGCGGCAGCCGTCCGCGCAGGGATCGCACGCGCGAGCCGATCCCGGCGGCGCCGCGGTCCCAGCCGAACAGGGCGCCGATCTTCCAGCGGAGGGCGAAGAGCGCGCCCGTGAGGCCGGAGAAGCCGCCGGGGCGCGTGGACATCTGGCGTACGAGCACGTCCAGGTCGCCGGGGCCGCCGGGGGTCGGCAGCGCCCAGACGTCCTCGACCCGGAAGTCGGGCGCCACCTCGTGGATGTGCCAGGCGTGCTTGGTGTGCTCGGTGTCCGGGATTCTCACGCGCGCGCCCATTCGGCCATCAGCGCGAACAGCGCGATGCGGTCGAGCACCGGCTGCCCGGGATCGATCTCGCGGTAGCGCTGGTAGACGTTGACCACGACCCGCTCGGCGTCCAGCCAGGCGGCGTACTCGCCCAGGTCGATGCCGAAGGCGGCCTCCCGCACGTCCAGGCCCTTGGCGTGGGCGGCGTCGGCGTGCGCGACGACGTGGCCGAGGTAGTCGCGCACTCCGCGGATCCCGGCGGCGTCGGTCACCGGCCCGTGGCCCGGCACCACGGTGGGCGCGTCGAGGGCGAGCATCGTGTCGCAGGCGGCGATCCAGTTGGCGATCGGGCCGCCCCACACGATCGGCGTGCACCCGACGAACAGCAGGTCACCCGCGAACAGCACGCCCGCGTCCGGCACGTGCACGACCGTGTCGGCCCCGGTGTGCGCGGGGCCGAGGTCGAGCAGGCGCACCTCGCGGCCGCCCACGTCGAGGGTCAGCCGCCGCTCGTAGGTCTGGTCGGGGCCGCGCAGCCTGATCCCGCCGAAGTCGAAGGCGCCGAACCTTTCGCGCAGGTACGGCGTGAGCACCGGCCCGAGGTCCATGATCTGGAGCGCCGCGGTCATCTCCGGGGCCATCTCGGTACGCATCTCGTGGGCGGTCCCCTCGGCGGCGATGACGCGGACCGAGCCCGGCAGCAACTGGCCGCCGTGGGTGTGGTCGCCGTTGGCGTGGGTGAGCACGTGGTGGGTCAGCGGGTGGCGGTCGGTGACCCGCCGCAGGCCGTCCAGCATCTCGGCGGTGTGCCGCAGGTCGTAGAGCGTGTCGACGAGCAGTGACGCGCCGTCGCCGGCGACCAGCCCGGCGTTGCTCATGCCGAAGCCGCCGTCCGGCAGCAGCCATGCCCACACACCGTCGCCGACCTGGTGCGGCCCCTTCGTGTACGGCACCTTCGTGCTCGGCGCGCGGTTGACCCTCGGCTCGCGTGGCACGGCGGCGGGATCGGGTCTGGCGGGCATCGGACGCGGGGCCGTACCGGCGCGGACGGTCTGGCGGATCTCGCCGAGCCCATCGGCGCGCAGCGTCACCACGTCGCCGTCCTTGAGCCAGCCGCGGAAGGCGGGGAGGTCGGCGAAGCTGAGGTGCTCGATCAGGCAGCACCCGGGAACGGTGCCGGAGCCGAAGACGTCGCCCGGCTGGAGTTCGACCCCGCGCGAGGCGTAGGCGACGACCTCGCCGAACGTCCAGTCCATGGCGTCGGTACGGCCGGCCCCCACCAGCTCCCCGTTGACCTCGGCCCGCACCGCGAGCGCCGGCCACCCGCCGGGGCCGCAGGGCAGCTCGTCGGGTGTGACCAGCCAGGGCCCGAGCGTGGTGGCGCCGTCCTTGCCCTTGGCCTGTCCGATCTTGAGCTGGCCTTCGAGCGCCTGAAGGTCACGGGCGCTCCAGTCGCAGAACAGCGTGTAGCCGGCGATGTGCTCCATGGCCTGCTCGGGCGTCAGGTCGCGCCCCGGCGCGCCGATCACCGCGCCGATCTCCAGCTCGAAGTCGAACCAGGCGCTGCCCGGCGAGACGGTCACCTCGTCGTGGGGCCCGATGACGGTGGCCGGGTTGGCGAAGTAGAAGGCGGGGATCTGGTACCAGGTCGGCTCCAGGGTCCCGGTGCCGCCCGTAGCCCTGAGGCAGCCGCGCATGTGGTCGAGGAAGCACAGGCAGTCGCGGATGGACGGCGGTCTGGGGATGGGCGCCTTCAGCGTGAGATCGGCGAGCGGAGTGACCTGGGCGGGCTCGGCGAGCGCCCGCTCGCCCGCCTGCCGCAGCCCCGGGCCGAGCAGCTCGATCAGGCCGGTACCCGTGGGCAGGGCGTGGACCTGGTCGCCGTTGACGACGCCGACCCGGTCACCATCGGCCGAGGCGTAGGTGACGAAGCGCAAAATGACCTCCTGTGTTGGCCAGCATAGAGTATGATTGCTAGCACAGAAGGAGGTGCGGTGACAACACGTCGAGAGCAGACCAGCCAGGAGAGCCGCGAGCTGATCCTGGCCGCGGCGGCCGAACTGTTCGCGGAGAAGGGCTACCGGCAGACCACGTTCGCCGACGTGGGTGAGCGCTCCGGGATCAGCAGGGGTTCGATCCCCTGGCACTTCGGCAGCAAGGAGGGGCTGCTGCTGGCCGTTCTCGAACGCTCGCTGGACGAACTGCGCGCCGGGCTCGGCGAACCACCCGAGCGGGTGGAGACGGCACTCGACCTGCTGGCGGAGGGCGCGGGGGCGCTGTTCGCGCTGCCCACGGGCAGGCTCTTCGTCAACCTGCTGGTGGAGGCGCTGGAGCCGGGCTCACCGATCCAGGGGCGCTACGTCGAGATGCACGAGGCGCTGCGCGCGCACGGCCGGCGGGTGCTGGAGCGGTTGCCGCTGCCGCCAGGACTGTCGGCCGAGGGACTGTCGATCCTTCTCGTCGGGGCCGTGATCGGCGTGCACCAGCAATGGCTGCTGGCGCCCGATCGTGTCGACTACCAGGAGGCGCTGGCCGCGCTGCGGGGGCTGATGGCGAAAGCGGTGCTACCCGGCCCGGAGCAGGGATGATGACCCGCCGGAGCGGGTGATGCCACCCCGGCGCGAGGTGAAGGCGCCCGTGCCGCGCCGGGGTGGAGCGAGCGGAACGGCGGGCCGGTCGGGCAGGCCGACCGGCCGCCATGGTGTGTCAGGGCACCCAGTGGTTGTGCGTGGCCGTGATCATGACCTGGAGCTGGATGCTCGCCGCGAAGTAGCTGCCGCTGTCGATCGGCGTGGCCAGCATCCTGTTCCAGAGCGCGTCCAGCCAGGCCTGGCTGCCGGAGTCGGTCATCGCCGCCACCGCGAACGGGGCGAAGAACGAGGCGTCGCTTCCGGAGGAGATCTGCGTGCCGTTGAGCTTGTAGCCCATGGCGATCTTGCCGGGGTCGCCGCCGGTCTTGGACTTGACCCAGGTGTTCAGCTTGCGGGCGGCCGTCAGCGACTTGGCGTCGCCGCTGGTCACCGCGTCGGCGCCGATCCGCCAGGGCACGCGGCAGGAGTTCCACCAGTACTGGCCGTCGTTCGCGTGCTCCAGCACCTTTCCGGGCGCCGGGCGCGGCGAGGTGTTGGTGTCGACCACGAAGTCGGGCAGCAGGCCGGTGTTCGGGGCGTAGGTGGACTGCAGGGAGGCGATCACGTTCTGGTGCGCGTTGCGCACGGTGTCCCAGGTGGAGTCGCCGGTGGCCTTCTTGAAGGCGCGGAAGTGGTCGGCCATCCAGTCCGAGGCGCGCGAGACGTAGTAGCGATGGTCGCTCGGCGTGCTCCAGTCGCCCAGTTTGAGCAGGTTCGTGGAGGGGTTGAGCTCATCCTTCTTGATCGCGTTGATGTGCCGCACGGCGAGGTTCTTGTAGTTGTAGGTGCCGTTGCTGCCCCACTGCCGGTCGGCCAGGAGCAGGCCGTAGGCCACGTCCATGTCGCCGTCGGTGGCGCCGTCGCTGCCGTTGACGCTCTGGCAGGCCTCGTTCTGCTCGGCGGCCAGCAGGTCGGGGTTGATCACCGACGGGTGGTCGATCATCCACTTGGTCAGGCCGTCGAAGATCTTCTTGGCGTCCGGGTCGGCTCCGGCCATGGTCGCCGCGATCACCATGCCGTAACCCTGGGCCTCGGCCACGTACGGGTGGTCGGCGTCCGGGGAGTAGACCTGGTACCAGCCGTTGCCGCAGTTCTGCCGGAGGAAGGCGGTCTTCCACCGCTTGTAGTAGTCGATCACCTTCTGGTCGAGCGTCGCCTGGGCGCCGGAGGGCTTCAGCATGCCGGAGGCGTAGGGGAAGGCGTGGCTGCCGAACGGTACGGCGGGGCCGCCGCCGGCCGGCTGGGTGGTGGCGGTGACCGGGCCGCTCGCCGGCGAGACGTTGCCCGCGGCGTCACGGGCCCTGACCGTGTAGGTGTAGGCCGTGGCGGGGGTCAGGCCGGTGTCGGTGTAGGTCGTCCCGGTGGCGGTGCCGGCCGGCGTGCCGCCCCGGTAGACGTCGTAGCCGGTGACGCCGACGTTGTCGGTGGCGGCGTTCCAGGCCAGGGAGACGCTGGTGGAGGTGGTGGCGGTGGAGCGCAGGCCGGCCGGCGTGCCCGGTGGCGTGGTGTCGCCGCCGGAGGAGAACGAGCCGTAGGTCTCGAACTCCCAGAGCGAGTAGCCGTAGGTGGTGCCGCGGGCCGTGCCGTACATGCGGATGTAGCGCCCACTGCCCGACAGGCCCGTCAGGTCGTCGGTGGCGCCGTTGCCGGTGGTGGTGGAGTAGATGTCGGTCCAGATCGTCCCGTTGGGCGAGGTCTGGATTTTGTACGACTTGCCGTAGGCCGCTTCCCAGCTCAGCTTGACGCGGGAGATGGTCGCCGTGGCGCCGAGGTCGATGGTGACCGATTCGGGGTCGTGACCCTCGGCGCTGGCCCAGCGGGTGCTCGTACTGCCGTCCACCGCCTTGGCCGCCTCGAAACCGGCGCCTTCGATGGACGAGGCGGTCGCGGGCCTGTCGCGGGAGATCAGGGTGTCGGCCGCCGAACTGGCGGCGGCGGGATGGGCGGTGAGGGCTGCGACCATGGCCGCGGCGGCGGCCATGGCTCTGACAACGTGCGGCATCAGCGGGGTCCTTGGGGGGTGAGGTTCGGACGACGCCTTAGTTAGGAATGTTTCCTAACTTGTAGGGACAGTAAAGAACCTTCGCCCGCTTGGCAAGAGCCCCCTCGCGCGATCAGCAGGGATAGAGGCCGCGCCCCTGCCGGTGGGAGGCGTTGCCGTAGGTGAGGTTCTTCCGCTCGTGGGCCTTGATCGTGTACGGCCCGGCGTCCGGCCAGTTCGGGATGTCGACACAGATCGTCTTCGCGTATCCGCACTCGTTGACGACCTTCACGTACCGGAAGAAGTTGGCGGAGCCGCCGCTGTACCACCCCTCGTGCTGGACGTTGCACGCCGACGCCGCCGCCGAGACGTCCGCCTGCGCCGGTGCCGCGATCGACAGGGAAACCAGCGCCGCGGCGCCGAGGAGAACCTTCTTGAGCATGACTGACTTTCCTTTCTGGGAGTTACGCGGCGAAACGTTAGGGACGCGGGATTCGCGGGAGATATGAGCGCCTCATATCGAGCTCATAGCGGCGGCGTGCAGGCTCTAGCCAGCCGATCACCGCCGAGGGGGACACCAATGATCGAGTGGGAGCATCTCGCGCTCTTCTGCCAGTCGGACCCCGACTTCTTCGCCCGCCCGGACCGGATCGCCGACACCGCGGAGCGACTCGCCCACCGCGAGCCGCCGGAGAACTGGGAACGCACCGAGAAGGACCTCTGGGTACGGCTGCGCCCCGCCTACCGCCCGCTCAAGCGGACCGGCTGGAAGATCCACGTGGCGGTGACGCCCGGCGACGCCGACCACGCCTGCGCGATCGTCTGGGACTACTGCGTCGAGCACGACATCCCGTTCAAGTTCCTGCGCAGCCGCCGCGCCATCCAGCTGCTGAACGGCAAGTACGCCGACCGCTCGGCCAGCGGCAAGGCCATCACCATCTACCCGGCCGACGACGAGGAACTGGCCGAGGCGCTGGAAACGCTCGGCCGCCTGCTCAAGGGCATCACCGGCCCGTACGTCCTGAGCGACCTCCGGATCGGCGAGGGCCCGCTGTTCGTGCGCTACGGCGCCTTCACCAAGCTCACCTGCGTCGGCGAGGACGGCGAACCGGTCGCCGGCCGCCTCGACCCGGACGGCCGGATCGTCCCCGACGTACGCGAGGCCCGGTTCGTCCTGCCCGAGCGGGTCGCGGTGCCCGAGGTCCTGACCCCGCACCTGGAGGCCCGCGACGGCGGCGGCGCCGGCTTCCCCTTCGCCGTCGAGAGCGTCATGCACTACTCCAACGCCGGCGGCGTCTACCTCGCCACCAGAAAGGGGACGGACGAGCGCGTGGTCCTGGTGGAGGCCAGGCCGCACGCCGGTCTCGACCGCAACGGCCGCGACGCGGTCGCCCGCCTCCAGGTCCAGCGCGACATCCTGCGGCGGCTGGACGGCCTGCCCTGCGTGCCCCGCCTGCTCGGCCACCACCTCGCCTGGGAGCACCACTTCCTGGTCGAGGAGCACGTCGAAGGCCTGAGCCTGTTCGAGGAGATGGTCCGCCGCTACCCGTACGCCCACAACACCTACGGCCCGCCGGAACCCGAGGTCAGGGCGTACACCGAATGGGCCGCCGAGATCACCGGCAAGATCGGGCACGCGCTGGAGCGGATCCACGAGCGCGGCGTGCGCTACGGCGACCTGCATCCCGGCAACGTCATCGTCCGCCCCGACGGCGAGATCGTGCTGGTCGACTACGAGTACGCCCGCGACCTCGACGACACCACGATCCTGGACGGCGGCGCGCCCGGCTTCCACGCGCCCGCCGGGCTGAGCGGCGCCGCCGCCGACCGCTACCAGCTGGAATGCGTACGCGTCTGGCTCCACCTGCCGATGAACATGCGGCCGGAACACACCCCCGCCCAGGTCCGCCGCGCGATCGGCACGGTGACCGATCTGTTTCCCGTGGACGAGACGTTCGCCGCGCAGGCGGCCGCCGGGTTCGGGCTGACCGGGGACGGCCCCGCCCCCGACGTGGCCGACCGGCTGCTGGGCGGCGGGGAGATCTCCTGGCCGGCCGTACGCGACTCGCTGGTGGCGGGGATCATGGAGAGCGCGAGCTTCTCCCGCGACGGCGCGCTGTTCCCCGGCGGCCCGCAGCAGTTCGCCACCGGCGGCTTCACGCTGGCCTACGGGGCGGCCGGGGTGCTCGCGCCGCCTGCGCCTCATCGCCCGCGACCGCACGCTGCGGGCCGTCCTCGGCGCGGGCGTGATCGTCATGCTGGGCGCGAGCGCGTTCGGCTCGCTCAACGTCTTCTTCGTCAGGGAGAACCTGAGCGCCGACCCGGTCTGGTTCGGCGTGATCAGCTCGGCGCTGGGCGCGGGCATCCTCGCCGGCGCGCTCGGTTCCGCCGCGCTCCACGCGCGGCTGGGCAAGGAGCGGCTGTTCGCCAGCGGCCTGCTGCTGTGCGGCCTCACCTGCCTGGTCTACGCGCGCCTCGACAACGCGCCGCTCGCCGCCCTGGTCATCTTCGGGTACGGCGTCGCCGGCGGCATCGTCGAGACCGTGATGTCGCCCATCCTGCTGGCCGCCACCGGCCGGGACCATCTCGCCCGGGTCCTGTCGGTCTTCACCTCGGCGCTGCGCCTGGCCTCGATCACCTCACTGGCCCTGGTGGGCTGGCTGGCCGGAGGGCGGGGCCGTATCGACCTCATCCTGCTCGGAGCGGCCGTGATGTTCCTGCTGGCGGGCGCGCACGCGGCCCTCTACCTGCGGCGGCCCGGCCCCGAGGGCCGGGCCGGCGCCTAACACCACTCGTGGTCGCCCGGACATTCGCCGGCGACGACGGTCTGGGCGGGGGGCGAGTGCGGCGGTTCGAGGTGAGCCGCCGCGGCACTGCCTCCGAGTACTACGGCGACGCTGAGCAAGAGTGCGGAAAGACGGCGCTTCATCGTCATGTCCTCCAGGACGGGTCAGGTGAGGTTGAGTGCCTTCTCCAGCCAGGGCTGGGCGCCCAGGCGTCGGAAGGCGGTGATGGCGAGGTCAAGGTGCCCGTGCGCGTTCTCGCCGCCCAGGCGGGCGAGCGCGAGGTGGGCACGTCCGGCGAGCAGGAGGTCCCCGAGCCGGTCGGCCCCCGCCAGGGACGACGCGAGCGTCTCCCTGCCGAGGGGCCTGTCCACGTCCGCCAGCGCCTCCCCCAGGCTCAGCAGCACCCAGGCCTCGCCGATCTGGTCGCGCTGCTCCCGGACGAGCCGGAGGGCGAGCCTGCCCGCCTCGACGGCTTCGAGGTTCTTGCCCAGCTCGTGATAGGTGTCGGCCAGACGCTTGGTCAGCAGGGCCTTCGTCCGCCTGCCCAGGGGGTGGGCCAGTGCCCGTACGAGAGGTCCCTCGGCCCGGTCCGGGCGGCCCAGGGTGGTGTGGTGGTGGGCGATGCTGCCGAGGGTCACCGCCTCCGCGGTGGTGTCGCCCACCCGCTCGAAGACGGCTACCGCCTTCCACAACTCGGCCGCGGCTCCCTCGTGGTCGCCCCGGTAGCCGCGGGTGACGACGTCGTAGCGGCGGGTGAGGGCCTGGCCGTACTCGTCGCCGACCTCCTCGAAGATCCGCATGGCGGCCGCCAGCGTGGTCCCGGCCTCGGTGAGCTGGCGGCGCTGGTGGTGGATCTCGCCGCGCGACAGCAGCATCGCGGCCTCGCCGCGCCGGTCGCCGGTCTCCCCGCACGCGGCCAGCGCCGCGTCCGCGACCGTTCGCCAGTCGTCGAAGTAGCCGGACATCTCGTAGAGGTAGACCGGGGTGGCGGCCAGCTCCCAGGCCAGGCCGGCCCAGCCGAGGTGGGCCGCCTGGGTGACGAAGGCGACCACGGTGGCGCGTTCCGCGTCGAGCCAGGCCATCGGGTCGGCGTCCAGCTGGGGCGGGGGTTCCAGGTGGTGGCGCGGCGCCGTACCCCGGAGGATCAGGAGGTCATGGCGGGGATACTCGTGTCCTCGCGCGCGCTCGGCCAGTGCGAGCAGGCCGCCGATCGCGCGGGTGAGGGCCTCGGCACGCTGTTCCGGGCTCTCCTCCTCCTCGGCCCGCTCGATCGCGAACAGGCGGACGAGGTCGTGCATGGTGTAGCGGCGCTGCCCGCTGGCGTCGCGCCGGGCGGGCTGGAGCATCTGCGCGTTGGCCAGTTCCTCGCACAGCTCCTCCGCGTCGCGCAACGACGTGTGGAGGAGCGCGGCCAGGGTCCAGGGGGCCAGGTCTCTCACGCCCTGGAGCAGGCCGATCCGCCGGAAGGCCAGCCGGGCGGTCCGCGGCAGGTCGAGGTAGCTCAGCTCGAAGGTGTTGCGCAGCTGCTCCTCGTCCTGGCGCAGCTCGTTCAGGCGGTGGCGCTCGGCGCGCAGGCTGCCGGTCAGCTCGCCCAGAGACCACGCGCTGCCGACGGCCAGCTTCGCCGCGGCGATGCGCAGCGCGAGCGGGAGGCGGTCGCACAGCTCGGCGAGCGTGGACAGTTCCTCGCCGTCGGCGTCGTCATCGACCCGTCGCCGCCCGGCGATGCGGCGCAGCAGCAGCCGCGCGTCGTCGGGGGGCAGCACCTCCAGCGTGAGCGGCCGCGCGCCCTCCTGGACGACGAGTCCGCCGAGCCGTTTGCGGGAGGTGACGATGACGCGGCAGGTGCCGGAGCCGGGCAGAAGCGGGCGGACCTGGTCGGCGGAGTGCGCGTTGTCCAGCACGACCAGCAGCCGCCGGCCGACGAGCATGCTGCGGTAGAGGGCCGTGCGCTCGGCGAGGCTCTGCGGTATCCGGCGGCCCGGAACCCCGAGCGCCCGCAGGAAGCCGTCCAGCACGCTCTCCGGTGCGGCCGGGCGGCTGCCGCGGGTGAACCCGCTCAGGTCCGCGAACAGCTGCCCGTCGGGGAAGCGCTCGGCCCGGCGGTGTGCCCAGGCCATGGCGAGGGCGGTCTTGCCGATGCCGCCCACCCCGCTCACCACACTGACGCGGACGGCGTCGTCACCGCTGATGTCGTCGCCACTGACGTCGCCACTGACGTCGGCGGTGTCATCGGCGGTGTCATCGGCGGTGTCATCGGCGGCGTCGAGCAGCGCGTCCAGCTCCGCCAGCTCCGCCTGCCTGCCGGTGAAGGCGAAGGCGGCGGGCGGGAGCTGCGAGGGCCGTACGTCGGCGACCTCGCGCCCCGGCTCACGGGTGACCGGATCCTCCAGGAGGATCATGTTGTGTACCTCGCGCAGGCGCGGGCCGGGCTCCAGGCCGAGCTCGTCGACCATGAGCCTGCGTCCCTCGTCGTAGACGGCCAGCGCGTCGGCCTGCCGCCCGGAGCGCGACAGGGAGAGCATGAGCTGGGCGCGGGCCCGCTCCCGCAGGGGGTGCTCGCCGACGAAGCTCCTGAGCTCGGCGGTCAGCTCCCGGTGGTGTCCCAGGTCCAGCTCCAGCTCGACGCACTCCTCCAGCGCGGCCAGGCGCAGCTCCTCCCACCTGCTGGCGGCGTTGAGGAGGGCGGAGCTCGTGATCCCGCCGAGCACGGGTCCGCGCCACAGCCTGAGCATCGCGCGGAACATGGCCGCGGCCTGGCCAGGCCGGCCGCCCGCCGCCTCCTGGCGCGCCGCGGTGAGACCCTGCTCCACCGTCAGCGCGTCCAGGGCCAGCGTCCGGGGAACCCGGTAGCCGCCCGCGACGGTCTCGATCAGCGCCGGGTCTCCACCGGCCTTGCGCAGCGCGCCACGCAGGGCCGAGATCGCCGCGGCCACCTGCCCGCGTACGGAGGAGGGCGGCGCGTCCTCCCACACCAGGTCGACCAGGCGGCCGGTGCTCACCGTCTGCCCGCTGTGCAGCAGGAGGGTCGCCAGGACCGCCTGGGGCCGCGGACCTCCCACGTGGACGGGCCGGTCGCCGACCACGACCTCCAGCGGCCCGAGAATCGCGAACCTCGTGCCCGGCTCTCCGCTCAGCGCCACCGGCGCCCCCCGGTCCGGCTCGCCGCGGAGGTCAACCCGGGAAAGGTCATCACGCGGCCACTCCTGATCATGGTCTCTCAACTACCGAGGGGACCGTAACCGTGACCGCTTTCGATCGGTTATCGGTGGGCGAAAGCGACCGCCGTTCCCTATGATCAAGCTCTCTGGGACGTGCACGTTCGCTGACATGCGAAGGAGACCGTCGATGGTCGCACGCTGGACCGGATTACCCCTGCTCGCGGCGGTGGTGGCGTTGGCGGCGGGCTGCGTCAACCCCGACACCGGGGGCGCCCCGACGGCGCAGCCGAGTCCCAAGGGCCAGAGCCGCGTCGCGTTCTTCGGCTTCGCGAAGGCGAACTCGTTCACCGCCGCCACGTTCGCCGGCGTCGAGGAGCACGCCAAGTCCCGCGACGCCACGGCCGAGTTCTTCGACCCCAACTTCGACGCGCAGACGCAGGTCCGCCAGATACAGGACGCGGTCACCTCCAAGCGCTTCGACGTCTTCGTCATCCAGGCCAACGACGGGGCAGCGGTGGTCCCGGCGGTCCGCTCCGCCGTACAGGCGGGGATCGCGGTCGTCGTGCAGTTCACCCCGCTCGGCACCCGCTACGACACCGCCGAGCCGCAGGTCGAGGGGACGATCACGCTGATCGACGTGCCCACGGTGAACGGCGCGGCCCTGGCCGAACTGGCCGTGCGCGCCTGCGCGGGCAAGAAGCCGTGCGAGATCGCCTACCTGGAGGGCCTGAAGGCGCTCCCGCTCGACAACGCGCGCACCGACGCGGCCGTCGGGGCGCTGAAGAAGGCGGGCATGAAGGTCGTCGCCCAGGTCGAGGGCGGATACACCCAGGACAGCGGGCGCAAGGCCATGCAGGACGTGCTCCAGCGCGCGCCCGGCGTCGACGTCGTCGTCGGCTCCTCCCAGGCGATCGCCGGCGCCGAGGCGGTCGCGAAGGGCAAGCCCATCCTGTACGTCGCCAACGGCGGCTCCCGCCAGACGGTCACCGCGGTCCAGGAGGGACGCTGGTTCGCCGCCTACTACCTGCCCGTCCGCACCCTGGGCGCCAGGGCCGCCGAACTGGGACTGGACAAGGCGCAGGGCAGGCAGGTGAAGACGGGCAACCTGATGACCGACGTCATGCCGGGCAAGCACCTGGGCACCAAGGAGGTGCTGGCGGGCGTCACCGGCGAGTACGACGAATGACCGGCCCGCTCCTCCTGGAGGGCATCACCAAGAGCTACGCGGGCACGACCGTGCTGCACGGCGTCGACCTGCGCGTCGAGCCGGGACGGATGCACGGCCT
This sequence comes from Nonomuraea sp. NPDC050394, assembly GCF_044459065.1. Classification (NCBI taxonomy): domain Bacteria; kingdom Bacillati; phylum Actinomycetota; class Actinomycetes; order Streptosporangiales; family Streptosporangiaceae; genus Nonomuraea; species Nonomuraea sp. NPDC050394. Next base: position 125,688 of record NZ_JBITIO010000014.1, read on the forward strand.
GGTCGGCGAGAACGGCGCCGGCAAGAGCACGCTGGTCAAGGTGCTGTGCGGCGTCACCACGCCCGGCGCGGGCCGGATCGTCGCGGACGGCCGGGCGGTGCGGCTGGACAGCCCCCGGGCCGCGCGGGCGCACGGGATCGCGCTGGTGACGCAGGAGGTGGCGCTCGTCCCCCGGCTCACGGTGCTGGAGAACGTCGTCCTCGGCCGCTGGGCACACCGGGCGGGATGGTGGCGGCCGGGCGCGGACCGGCTCCTGCTCGACGGCTTGCTGGGCCGTACCGGATTCGCGCTCGACGCGGACCGGCCCGTGCGGGAGCTGCCCGTCGCCGACCAGCAGCGGGTGGAGATCCTGCGCGCGCTGGCGAGCGGCGCGCGGGTGCTGGCCCTGGACGAGCCGACGGCGCTGCTGCCGCGCACCGAGGCGGCGCGGCTGTTGGAACTGCTGGGCACGCTCGCGGCGGACGGGATGGCGATCGTGCTGGTGTCCCACCGGCTGGAGGAGGTGCTGTCGGCCTGCGACGTGGTCACCGTGCTGCGCGACGGCCGGCACGTGCTCACGGCGCCGGCCGCCGGGCAGACCCCGCGCTCGCTGGTCCAGCACATGGTCGGGCGCCCGGTCGAGGTCCTCTACCCCGAGCCCGCCCCCGTCGCCGCGGACGCACCGGTGGTGCTGTCGGCCACCGGGCTGCCCCAGGTGGAACGGCTTGAGGTCCGCGCGGGCGAGATCGTCGGGCTCGCTGGGCTGACCGGCAGCGGCAGGTCGGCGGTCCTGCGGCTGTTGTTCGGCGCCGACCGCCGCACCTCCGGCGACGTCGCGGTCGACGGCCATCCGGTACGGCCCGCCTCCCCCCGCCACGCGATGGCGCGGGGCATGGCCCTGGTACCCGAGTCCCGCAAGGAGCAGGGCCTGGTCCTGGTCCGCTCGCTGCGCGAGAACCTGGCGCTGGCCGGCCTGTCCGCCCGCCAGCGCGCCGGGTTCGTCCGGCGGGCCGCCGAGGCCCGCGAGGCCGGTCAGTGGCTCGACCGCCTCGACGTGAGGGCGGCCGATCCCAAGGGCAGGGCCGCCGGCCTGTCGGGCGGCAACCAGCAGAAGGCCATGTTCGGCAAGTGGCTCATGCGCGAGCCCAAGGTGCTGCTGGTCGATGAGCCGACCAGGGGCGTCGACGTCGTGGTGAAGGTGGAGATCCACCGGCTGCTGGTCGGGCTCGCGGCACGCGGCGTGGCCGTGCTCATGGTGTCATCGGAGATCGAGGAGGTGCTCGGGCTCTCGCACCGCGTGCTGGTGATGCGCGGCGGCCGGGTGGCCGGCGAGTTCGCGCGCGGCGCCGCGGAGCGCGAGGACGTCATGGAACTCGCCTTCGCCGGGCGGCCGCGATGAGAGTACGCGACTCCGGGATCCTGCTGGCGCTGTTCGTGCTGGTGGTGGCGCTGTCGCTGGCCACGCAGACGTTCCTGACCCAGGGCAACCTGGTCAACCTGCTCGACCAGGCCGTCATCGTGGGGCTGCTGACCTGCGGGATCACCCTGTGCATGATCTGCGGCGTGTTCGACCTGTCGGCGAGCGCGGTGCTGGCGGTCAGCGCCGTCGTGGGCGTGCTGGTCGCGCGCGGCGGCGGGGTGGCGCTGGGGTTCGGCGCCGCGGTGCTCGCGGGTGCGCTGCTCGGGGCGGTCAACGGGGCCGCCGTCGTGCTGCTGCGCGTGCACTCGTTCATCGTGACGCTGGCGCTGAGCATCGTCTACCGGGGGCTCGCGCTGGTCATCACGGCCGGGGCGATCGTGTACCCGGATCCGGCGCGGCTGACGGAGTTTCAGTCGCTGAGCTGGCCCACGGCCCTGGGCGGGGTGACCGTACCGTCGTTGCTGCTGCTCGCCGTCTCGGCGGTGACCTCGCTCGTGCTGTGGCGGACCACGCTCGGGCGGCGCGTGTACGCCGTCGGCGGCAACCCGGAGGCGGCCAGGCTGTCCGGCATCCGGGTGGGGCCGGTGCGGATCGTCGTGTTCACGATCAGCGGGGTCTGCGCGGCGCTGGCGGGCCTGGTGCTCGCGGCCCGCGGCGGATCCGCGCAGGCGAGCATGGGCACGCTGCTGGAACTCAGCGCGATCGCCGCCGCCGTGATCGGGGGTACCAGCATCCTGGGCGGCGAGGGCGCGATCTGGCGCGGCATGATCGGCGTGCTGATCCTGACGCTCATCGGCAACGGGTTCAACCTGCTCGGATGGGATACGACATACCGGCCGATCGTCGAGGGACTGCTCATCCTTGCCGCCGTCGGCACGGACTACGCGTTACGGCACCGCGAGGAGTAGCCGAAAGATCGCGAATAATGAGTGTTCATACCGTTAGCATCTGTTCATCGGATTGCGCTGATCAAAGGTGTGACGATGAGCAACCCCACGCGCGTGCCCTCCGGGATCAACCCGAACGTGCCCAACGCCGCGCGCATGTACGACTACTACCTCGGCGGCAAGGACAACTTCGCCGCCGACCGCGCGGCGGCAGAGAAGATCATGGCGCTGGGGCCCAGCCGCCAGATCTGCCTGGCCAACCGGTGGTTTCTGGGCAGGGCCGTACGCCATATCGCCAACCTGGGCATCCGCCAGTTCATCGACCTGGGCACCGGGCTGCCCAACCAGAACAACGTGCACGAGGTCGCCCGCCGGATCCACCCGAGCGCGCCCGTGGTCTACGTGGACCACGACCCGGTCGTCATCGTCCACGCGCGGGCCCTGCTGGCCGACGTGGACGGCAACACCGCCATCGCGCACGCCGACATCCGCGAGCCGGGAACGATCCTCGACCATCCCGACGTGAAGCGGCTCATCGACTTCAGCCGGCCGGTCGGGGTGGTGTTCCTGGGCGTGCTGCACTGCATCCCCGACGAGGACGATCCGTACCAGGTGGTGCGGGCCTTCTCCGAACGCATGGCGCCGGGCAGCTACCTGGTCGTCTCCCACCTGACCGACGACGCCCATCCCGAGGTGGGGGTGGCTGCCAGGAAGGTGTACGACAAGGCGGACACGCCCCTGCTGCACCGGAGCTTCGCGCAGATCTCCCGCTTCTTCGACGGGTTCGAACTGGTCGAGCCCGGCGTGGTCCACGTGGCGGACTGGCGGCCGGAGGAGCCGTGGGAGGAGGACCCCGAGGGCAGCGAGTGGTGGTACGTCGGCGTCGCCCGCAAACCCGAGATTCCTCCCCGCACACCCTGACCACCCCTGGCAAGCGCCGACCACCCCTGGCACACCCTGACCACCCCTGGCAGGCGCCGACCACCCCCGGCAGGCGTCGACCACCCCCGGCAGGCGCCGACCACCCCTCACGAGCGCCCAGACCCCCTCGCGAGCGCCTGACCTCCCCTCGCGAGGGAGCGCCTGACGGCCGCCGCGCGCCAGGGCCCGCGACGGTCCCGCGGCCCGGTCAGACGACGCCGTCCGCGCGCATCTCCTTGAGCACGTCCCTGGCCGCGTCCAGGGTCAGGTCGATGTCGGCGTCGGTGTGCGCGCCGGAGACGTGGTTGCGCTTGAGCGCCATCGGCAGCATCAGGAAGCCCTTGCCGGTCATCCTGCGGTGGAAGGCCGCGTACGCCGCGTGGTCGTTGCGCATCAGGTCGCGGTAACCGGAGACCGGGCCGGTGCCGAAGTAGAGCACGAACACACCGCCGAACCCGCTGACCGTCGCGTCCACGTCGAGTTCGGCGGCGATCTCGCCGAGCCCGTCGCGCAGGCGCTGCCCCAGCCGGTGCGTCCTGAGGTAGAAGTCCGGGTTGTCGCGCAGGTGGCGCATGGTGGCGACGGCGGCGTGGGCCGCGACCGGGTGGCCGTTGAAGGTCCCGGCCAGCAGGACGTCGGCAGCGAACCGCTCCATCAGCTCGCGCGGTCCGGCCAGTCCCGCCGTCGGGAAGCCGTTGGCCATCGCCTTGCCGAAGGCGGTCAGGTCCGGCAGCACCCCGCACACCTGCTGGTATCCGCCGAGCGCGTGGCGGAATCCGGTGATCACCTCGTCGAAGACCAGCAGCGCGCCCTCCTGCCTGGTCAGCTCGCGCAGCCCCTCGACGAACTCCCGCGTGGGCACCAGAGCGCCGACGTTGTGCGGGATCGGCTCCAGGAAGACCGCGGCGATCTGCTCGGGATGGGCCTCGAATAGGGCGCGCACCGAGTCCAGGTCGTTGAACTCGGCGATGAGCGTGGCGTCCACGGCCGAGTCGAGCAGCCCGGCGGACAGCGGGTCGCGGCCGTAGGCGGACTCGGGCTTGGAGATCACGTTCCTGGCCAGGGCGTCGCCCCAGCCGTGATAGCAGCCCTGGAACTTGACCAGCAGCGACCGGCCGGTGACCGCGCGGGCCAGGCGGACCGCCTGGACGGTGGCCTCAGAGCCGCTCATCGTGGTGATCATCATCTCGGCGGAGGGGATGAGCTCACAGGCCAGCTCGGCCAGCTCGACCTCGATCGGCGTCACGCCCAGGCCCATCAGGTCAATGCCGTCGAGGGCGGTCAGGACGGCCTGCCGTACGGCCGGATGGTTGTGACCGAGCAGAACGGCGCCGAAGGCGGCGTGGTAGTCGAGGTAGCGGTGGCCGTCGGCGTCACTCACGTAGGCGCCGTCGGCGGCGGTGAAGGCGTACGGCGCGCCGACCTGGCGGGTGGCGGAGTTGACGCCTCCCGGCAGAACCCGGCGCGCGGCCTCGTCGATCGCGTGTCCCAGCGGACGGTGTAATTCCACAACTGCTCCTTACGTGAAAAGACGTTCCATGTCGCGGAAGTTACGTGGAAGGAGATTCCACGTCAACCCTTGACATCGGCCTGGGCACGCACGAAGGATGCACGCATGGAAAGAGGTTCCACGTCGGTGGGCGTGCTCGTGATCGGTGCGGGCGCCATCGCCGACCAGCACGTCGCCGCGTTATCCAGCGATCCACGAGGGCGGCTGGCCGGCTTCGTCGACACCAGCGCCGCCCGCGCAGAACAGGCCGCGCGGGCCCGGGGTGGCGTCCCCTGGACCACCGATCTGGCCGAGGCGCTCGCCTGGCCCGGCGTCGACGCCTGCGTCCTGTGCACCCCCAACGACACCCACGACGAACTCGCCGCCCGCGTCGCCGCGGCCGGCAAGCACCTGCTGGTGGAGAAGCCGCTGGCGACCACCGTCCCGGCGGCCCGCAAGACCGTCGAGGCTTTCGCCGCCGCCGGCCGCACCCTTTCCGTCGCGCACTCGCACCGCTTCTACGACTACGCCCGCACCGTCCGCGAGGAGATCGCCTCCGGCGCGCTCGGCCGCCCCCTCCTGGTACGGCTGGCGCTGCTCGGCGGCTGGATCTGGCCCGACTGGCGTACCTGGGTGATCGACCGCGAACGCTCCGGAGGCCACGCCCTGCACAACGGCGTCCACCTGCTCGACCTGGTGACCTGGTGGATCGGCGACGAACCGGTCAGCGTGTACGCCAGAGGCCAGCGCAGGACCGCCGCCGAACTGGACGTCCACGACCACCTGGAGATGGTCGTCACCTACGCCGGCGGCGCCACCGCGATCTGCGAGATGAGCCGCGCCCACCGCCCCGCGAGCCTGAGCGCCCGCGACGTCGTCGTCCAGGGCAGCGAGGGCCTGCTGACGATGGAGTGGGACGGCGAGGGCGTGCTGCTCGCCGACGAGCGCGGCACCCACCTGGCCGCGGAGGGCCCGGCCGCGGGCTTCGCCGCCCAGCTCTCCGCCTGGCTCGACACCGTCACCGGCGCCGCGGGCGCCGGGGTCGCCGGCGACGAGGCCCTGCTGGCGGTGGCGATGGGCGTCGCCGCCGAACGCTCGATGGAGCTCGGCCGCCCGGTGACACTGGAGGAGGTCCGATGAGGGTTCTCGACGTCCTGCTGGTCGGCGAGTACGGCCTCGGCCACCAGAACCACCAGCGCGACATGTACGCCCCCGCCTTCGAGGCGCACCCGGGCTTCCGCGTCACCGGCCGTACCGAGGCCGACGACCCGCTCGACCGGCCGGACGCCGACGTCGTCAGCGTCTGCGTGCCCTACGAGCGGCGCGTCGAGGTGGTCACACGCGCCCTGCGCGCGGGCAAGCACGTGCTGGTCGACAAGCCGATGGCGCTGACCGCCGCCGAGTGCGCGCGGATCGCCGAGGTGGCCGCGGGCACCGGCCTGGTCTGCCTGCCCGCCCACCACCAGCGTTTCCAGCCCGCGGTCAGGGTGGCGCGGGAGGCGATCGCCGCGGGCAAGGTCGGACTGCCGTGGAACGTGCAGGCCGACTTCCTCGTCGCGGGCGGCGGCGCGGTCTGGCCGCTCGGCGAACTGCTCAACTTCGCCCCCTACGCCACCGACGCCATCCACGCGATGACCGCACTGCCGGTCACCGCCGTATACGCCACCGGCGGCGCCCGCTTCCAGAACAGCCCCCTCCAGAACAGCCCCTCCCAGGACGGACCCGAGGACCTGGTCACGCTCTGCCTCACCCATGAGCGCGGCATGACCAGCACCGTCGTGGCCGGCCGTACACCGGCGATGCCGGGAGCGGGCGGCCTGTCCCTGCACCGCTACCGCGTCGCGGGCTCGCACGGCACGCTGCTGGCCGACGCCAACCGCCCGGCGGCGCGCGTGCTGACCACCGCAGGAACGCCGCGTGCCCCGTGGGCGGGGCCGTCCACGGTCGATCGCATGCTCACCGAACTGCACACCGCCGTCGTCGCCGGCCAGCCCGCCGAGCTCGGACCCGCCGACGCCGTGGCCGCGCTGCGCGTCGTCGAGGCCGCCCGCCGCTCGCTGGCGTCCGGCCAGGTAGAGGAGGTCCTGTCGTGAAGCTGCTCACCTACCGCCACGACGGCGTCGTACGGCACGGCCGCCTGCTGGACGGCGACGTGATCGAGGAGTGGGGCGAAGGCGACCTGGCGACATGGCTGGCCGGCTCCCGGAAGAAGACCCTGGCGACCGTGCCGCTGGAGGCCGTCGAGGTTCTCACCCCGCTGCTGAACCCGGGCAAGCTGCTCGGCGTCGCCGCCAACTACCAGGACCACGTGGCGGAGGCCGGTGCCGAACCGCTGGACAAGTCCCGGATGGCGCCCCGGCTGTTCCTCATGCCGCCGACCGCGCTGCTGGCCCACGGCCGCCCCATCCCGCTGCCCGCGGTCAGCGAGCAGGTGGACTGGGAGGCCGAACTGGCCGTCGTGATCGGCCGCACCGCCAAGGACCTGGACGTGGAGACGGCCCTGGACGCGGTGGCCGGGTACTGCGTGGCCAACGACGTCTCGGCCCGGTCGGTCGGCTACGGCTACCCGCGTGACCTGGACGACCCGGCCGTGCGCTTCTTCGACTGGCTGGCCGGCAAGTGGCTGGACGGCTTCGCGCCGCTGGGGCCGTACCTGGTCACCGCGGACGAGGTCGGCGACCCGCAGACGCTCGACGTCGAGCTGCGCGTCAACGGCCGCGTCAGGCAGCGCGGCTCGACCAAGGACATGATCTTCACGGTGGCGGAGCTGGTGGCCTTCGCCTCCCGTCTGATGACGCTGAGCCCGGGGGACGTGCTGATGACCGGCACCCCGGCCGGCGTCGGCGCCACCACGGGGGAGTTTCTCGCCGCGGGCGACGAGGTCTCGGTCTCGATCTCCGGCCTCGGCACGCTGGTCAATCCCGTCTCGCCCATGGAGCCCTCATGATCCGTCCGCTCGGCGTGCTGGCCGCCGCCGTCCTCGTGCTCGCCACCGGCTGCTCCGACCCCACCAACTCCGGCTCCAAGACCGCGCAGGGCGGCGCGCTCAGCGTGTACCTGTACCAGAAGCCCAAGCGCTTCAGCCCGCTGGACCCGCTCACCGGCCCCGACCAGCAGGTCATGCAGCTCGTCTACGACAACCTGCTGACGGTCAACGACCGCTACGAGTACGAGCCCCGCCTGGCCGAGCGCTGGGACGTCACGCCCCGCAAGGTCGTCTTCCACCTGCGCAAGGGTCTGAAGTGGAGCGACGGCACGCCGTTCTCCAGCAAGGACGTGCTGTTCACCTACAAGCTGCTGGCCGACGCCAAGCTCGGCAGCGCCATGGCGGGCAAGCTCGCCGGAGCCACCTTCGAGGCCCCCGACGCGGACACGTTCGTCATCAAGCTGGCCAAACCGAACGTGGGCTTCCTCAGCCTGCTGGCCGGGCCGTTCGGGTTCGTGCTGCCCGAGCACGTGCTCGGTTCCGTGCCCGCCGCCCAGCTCACCGGGCACGCGTTCTTCAACAAGCCCACGGCCGGCATGGGCCCGTACACGTTCGTGCAGTACAAGACCGACCAGTACGTGGAGCTGGCCGCCAACCCGAACTACCGCAAGCCGGTGTCCATCCCCAAGATCTTCCTCAAGCCGGTCAGCTCCGACGTGGCGACGGCGCAGCTGGGCACCGGCGAGATGGACCTCGTCCAGATCTCCCCCACCGACCTGCGGGCCGTCGGCGCGCTCAAGGGCGTCACGGTGGCGGGCCGGCCCAGCCCCGGCTTCCTCAGGATGGCCGTCGACCAGACCGACAAGCGCTTCGCCGACCCCCGGGTACGGCAGGCCATGCTCCACGCCATCGACAGGAAGGCCCTCGTCGACAAGCTGCTCGCCGGAAAGGGCCGGGTGCAGAACTCCTCCTTCGTCGCCGCCTGGGCCCTGCCCGAGACGCTCGCCGGCTACGCCTACGACCCGGCCAAGGCCAAGACGCTGCTGGCCGAGGCGGGCTGGGACGCGTCCAAGCCGGTCACGCTGTCGTGGATCCCCGGCCAGCGCGACCGTGACGCCGCGGCGACCGTGGTGCAGAGCTCGCTGGCGGCGGCCGGGGTGAAGGTCGAGCTCAAGCAGGTCCAGGCGGCCCAGCTCCTGCAGTCGTACGAGGATCGCAGCTTCGACCTGGCGTTGTTCGGCGGCGGCACCTACGCCGTCGACCCCTCCAGCAGCGTGCCCATCCTCGGCTGCGGCGCCTTCTACCCGACCGGCGGCAACATCAGCGCCTTCTGCGACAGGTCGCTCGACAAGCTGACCGCCGAAGCCGACGGCATCTCCGGCCAGGACGAACGCGCCGGGCTGTATCGCCAGGCGGCGGAGAAGGACAACGCGCAGGTGCCGTACCTGTGGCTGTACAACCCGGACACCCTCTGGGCCAGCAGCGCGCGGCTGCGGGGCTTCAAGCCGAGCGGCGACTTCGTCTCCGGCTTCTGGAACGCCGACGAGTGGACCCTGGCCGGCTGATGCTCGCCTTCCTCGTGCGCCGGCTCCTGGTCAACGCCGCCGTCTTCCTGCTCATCAGCGTGGGGGTGTTCGTCCTGGTCCAGTCGGTCCCCGGCGACCCCGTCCTGATGATGGTCAACCCCGAGCAACTGCAGTCGGGCGGTCCGGAGTTCCTCGCCGCCAAGCGCGCCGAACTGGGACTGGACGCCCCGGCGTTCGTCAGGTACCTGATCTGGCTGCGCGACGCGCTGGGCGGCGACCTCGGCTACTCCTTCGTCAGCCGCCGGCCCGTGGCCGACGTGTTGCTGGAGCGGGTGGGCCCGACGGTGCTGCTCATGTCCACGGCCCTGGTCATCGGGCTGCTGCTGGCGGTGGCGGTCGGCACCCTGGCCGCCGTGCGGCGCAACACCGCGGTGGACTACGCCGCCACCGCGGCGAGCCTGGGCACCATCTCGGTGCCCAGCTTCTTCCTCGGCATCGCGGCGATCTACGTCTTCGCGCTCAAGCTCGGCTGGGTGCCGTCCTCCGGCATGTCCACGCCGGGCGACGGCGGCGGCGCCGACGTCCTGGCCCACCTGGTGCTGCCCGCCGCGATACTCGGGCTGTCGATCGCGGGGCCGTTCACCCGGTACGTGCGCGCGGGACTGCTGGCCGAGCTGGGCGCCGACTACGTGCGCACGGCCGAGGCGAAGGGCGCCGGTCCCGGCCGGGTGCTGCTGCGCCACGCGCTGCGCAACGCGCTCATCCCGCTCATCACCGTCGTCATGATCTACGTCCCGCAGCTGCTGGCCGGAGCCGTGGCCCTGGAGCAGGTCTTCGCCTGGCCGGGCATGGGCCAGCTCGCGGTCAGCTCCATCGGCCAGCTCGACCATCCGGTGGTGATCGGGTTCGCGATGTTCATCGCGGTGCTCGTCCTGATCTGCAACCTCGCCGCCGACCTGCTCTACGCGGTGGCCGACCCGAGGATCAGCCTGTCATGACCACGCAGATCATCCCCCGCTCCCCCACCCGGCTGGCGGCCAGGCGCTTCCGCCGCAACCGGATGGCGCCGGCCGGCGCGGTCTTCCTCGCCGTGATCGTGCTCATGGCGCTGGCCGCGCCGCTGGTCAGCGGGTACGACCCGAACGCGGTGGACCTGTCCGCCTTCCGCGAGCCGCCCTCGGCCGCGCACCTGCTCGGCACCGACTCCTCGGGACGTGACGTCTTCGCCAGGCTCGTCCACGCCGGGCGGGTGTCGCTGCTGGTCGGCCTGATGTCGGCGCTGGCGGCGGTCGTCCTCGGCGCGCTGCTGGGGGCGCTGGCCGGCATGTTCGGCGGCCCGCTCGACGCGGCCGTCATGCGGGTGGCCGACGTGGTGCTGTCGTTCCCCTCGCTGGTCGTGGTCGTCGTGCTGGCCGGCGTCCTCGGCCCCAGCACCGCGATGCTGGTGGTGGTCTTCGCCGCCTGCAACTGGCCCACCGCCTGCCGCGTGGTGCGCGGGCTCACGCTCGCGCTGCGCGAGCAGGAGTACGTGCAGGCCGCGCGGGCCTTCGGCGCCGGCCGGCTGACCATCGTCTTCCGTCACGTGCTGCCCGCCGTACTGTCGCAGGTGGCGGTGGTCGGCACGCTGCTGGTGGCGCAGATGATCCTGCTGGAGGCGGTGCTGTCCTTCCTCGGGCTCGGCGTCCAGCCGCCCCAGGCGAGCTGGGGCAACATGCTGAACGACGCCCAGAGCCTCACCCTCATCCAGACCATGCCGTGGCTGTGGCTGCCGCCCGGCCTGGCGATCGCGCTCACCGTGCTGGCGGTCAACTTCGTCGGCGACGGCCTGCGCGACGCCGTCGACCCGAAGGGGGCCCGCGCATGAGCCCGCTGCTGCAGGTGGACGACCTGGCCGTGGAGTTCCCCACGGAGGACGGCGTCGTACGCGCCGTGGACGGCGTCAGCCTCGACGTACGGCCCGGCGAGATCCTGGGCGTCGTCGGCGAGTCCGGCTCGGGCAAGAGCGTCACCGCCATGTCGGCGCTCGGCCTGATCAGGCCGCCGGGCCGGATCGTACGCGGCTCGGTGACCTTCGACGGCGAGGACCTGCTGGCGCTCCCGGCCCGTCGGCTGCGCCGGATCCGCGGCCGCCGCATCGCCATGATCTTCCAGGACCCGATGACCGCGCTCAACCCGGTGGTGCCGGTGGGCGCGCAGATCGCCGAGGCGATCAGGCTGCACCAGCCACGCCTGTCACGCGCCGCCGTACGGGCCAGGGTCCTGGAGCTGCTGACCGCCGTCGGCATCGCCAACCCAGCCGACCGGTACGGCAGGCATCCCCACGAGTACTCCGGCGGCATGCGCCAGCGCGCGATGATCGCGATGGCCATCGCCAACGAACCGGACCTGCTCATCGCCGACGAGCCCACGACCGCGCTCGACGTGACCATCCAGGCGCAGGTGCTCGGCCTGCTGGACACCGCCAGGCGCGAGGCGGGGGCGGCGGCCATCCTCATCACCCACGACCTCGGCGTGATCGCCGAGCTGGCCGACCGGGTGGCGGTCATGTACGCGGGCCGCGTCGTCGAGCACGGCGACGTGCACCAGATCTTCGCCGCGCCCCGGCACCCGTACACGGCGGGGCTGCTGGCCAGCCGGCCGAGGCTGGATTCGACCGGCGAGCTGACGGCCATCCCGGGCAGCCCGCCGAACCTGCTGGCGCCGCCGCCCGGCTGCGCGTTCCAGCCCCGGTGCGGGCTGAGCGAAGGGCGGGCGGCCTGCCGTACGGACCGGCCGGAGGCCGCGGCGGTCGGGCCGGGCCACCACTCTGCCTGCCACTACCACGAGGAGTTGGTGTGAGCGAGCCCTTGCTCTCCGTCGAGGGTCTGGTGAAGCACTTTCCGATCCGGTCGGGCGTGCTGCGCAGGCAGACCGGGGCGGTACGTGCCGTGGACGGGGTCGATCTGGCGCTGCGCGCCGGCCGTACCCTGGGGCTGGTCGGCGAGTCCGGCTGCGGCAAGACCACCACGGGCCGGCTGGTCGTACGGCTGGCCGAGCCCACCGCGGGCCGGATCGTGTACGGCGGCCGGGACCTGGCCAAGCTCTCCCCCGCCGAGCTGCGTCCGCTGCGCGGCGAGATCCAGATCGTCTTCCAGGACCCGTACTCGTCGCTGTCGCCCCGGCTGACCGTGCACGAGATCGTCGCCGAGCCGCTGCGCTCCCAGGGCCGTTACCGCGACGGCGGCCGGGAGCGTGTGGCCGAACTGCTGGACATGGTCGGGCTGCTGCCCGAGCAGGCCAACCGCTACCCCCACGAGTTCTCCGGCGGCCAGCGCCAGCGCATCGGCATCGCCAGGGCCCTGGCGCTCGGTCCGCGCGTCCTGGTGCTGGACGAGCCGGTCTCGGCGCTGGACGTCTCCATCCAGGCGCAGGTGGTCAACAAACTGGCGGAACTGCAGCGGGAGCTCGGGCTGGCGTACCTGTTCATCTCGCACGACCTTTCCGTTGTGCGGCACGTGTGCGACCGGGTTGCGATCATGTATCTCGGCCGTGTCGTGGAGGAGGGCGAGCGCGAAGAGGTCTTCCAACGGCCCGCCCATCCCTACACCAGGGCGCTGATCTCCGCGGTGCCCATCTCGGACCCGTCCGCGCGCGGTGACCGGGAGCGGATCGTGCTCACCGGAGACGTGCCCAGCCCGGCGGATCCGCCGTCGGGCTGCCATTTCCGTACCCGCTGCTGGAAGGCCCAGGAGCGGTGCGCGGCCGAGGCGCCCGTACTGACGGGGGCCGACCACCGCGTCGCCTGCCACTTCCCCGAGGAGAACCCCGATGCTCGACTCCCTGCCCGACACGCCGCCGGCTCCCGCTGAGCCGGTGACCATCGAACCGGTCCGCCGCGACGGCGACACGCTGTTCGCATCAGGCCAGGTCGCCATGGCGGGAGACACGCTGATCGCCACCGGGCCCGTCACCGACCTGGACACCGCCCGGCACTGCGCCTGGCAGTGCGCCCGCAACCTGATGGCCGCGGTCCGGGAGCACACCGGCTCCCTGGAGGACGTCCACGCGGTGAAGCTGACCGTCTACGTGGCGAGCGCGCCCGGCTTCACCGAGCAGCACCTGGTCGCCCACGCCGCCTCGCAGCTGGTCCTCCAGGTGCTGGGCCCCGGGCGGGGCAGGCACGCGCGGGCCGCGATCGGCGTGGCCGCCCTGCCACTCGGCAGCCAGGTCGAGGTCGAAGGCGTCTTCCGTGTCGGCTGACCATGGGCAGCTCGCCGACGTGGTGCTGGCCGGCGGGTTGCTGGTCGATGGCACCGGCGCGCCCGCGCGCCCGGCCGACGTCGAGGTGACGGGCGCGCGGATCAGCGCCGTCCGCCCGCCCGGCACCGGCCGCGCCGCCCGCGTACTGGACGTCGCGGGCCGCGTGGTCTGTCCCGGCTTCGTCGACGTCCACAGCCACTCCGACCTGGCCCTGCTGGCCAACCCCCAGGCCCACAGCAAGGTACGGCAGGGCGTCACCACCGAGATCGTGGGCAACTGCGGCCTCGGCGTGACCCCGGCTGCCGACCAGGCGGCGCTCAGGGCCGCCGTCGCCTTCATCGACCTGGACCCGGCGCTGCCCTGGCCGCAGGGCGGCACAACCGGCCACCTGCGCGCCCTGGAGGCGGCCGCCCCGTCCCTGAACGTCGCCACCCTCACCGGCCACCTCCCGCTGCGCGCGAGCGCCGTGGGCTTCGCCGACCGCCCCGCCACACCCGCCGAGCTGGGCGCGATGCGCGAGGAACTGGCCCGCTCGCTGGAAGAGGGCGCGCTGGGCCTGAGCACCGGCCTCATCTACGCCCCCGCCAGCTACGCCACCGAGGCGGAACTGACCGCGCTCGCCGAAGTGGTCGCGGAAGCGGGCGGCGTCTTCGCCTGGCACCTGCGCGACTACACCGACACGCTGACGGAGTCGGTGGCCCAGGCGGTACGCGTGGCCGAAGCCACCGGCTGCGTCACCCAGATCTCCCACCTGGCCGCGGTCGGCCGCCGTAACTGGGGCGCCGTCGCCAGGGCGCTCGACCTCATCGGCGACGCCCCGGTCCACGTGGACGTCTACCCGTACCTGGCCGGCAGCGCGAACCTGTCGCAGCTCCTGCCCGGCTGGGCCCACGAGGGCGGCAGGACGCGGGAACGCCTGGCCGAGCCGGGAGCCCGCGACCGCGTTCTCGCCGGATGGGCGCGGCGCTGGTGGGACTGGCCGGACATCCACGTCGACGGCAACCCGCTGGAGTCCGGCGAACAGGCGCTCGACCTGATCACCGAGCACGGCAACGCCGTCACGATGGTCGCCTTCGGACGCTGCGAGGAGGACCTGCTGACCGTCCTGCGCCACCCCGCGACCATGATCGGCTCGGATGGCTTCGCGCTCGACCCCGGCGGCCTCACCGGCGGCGCCACGCCGCACCCGCGCTCCTACGGCTGCTACCCCCGGCTGCTCGCCCGCTACGTCCACGAGGGCGCGCTCACGCTGGAGGAAGCCGTGCGCAAGAGCACGGGGCTGCCCGCCGAGGTCTTCGGCCTCGACGGCCGCGGCCTCATCGAGGAGGGCGCGGCGGCCGACGTGCTTGTCCTCGACCCCGGCACGCTCAATGATCTGAGCACGTTCGACCGACCACACCAGTTCCCGTCAGGGGTGGAGCTCGTCCTGGTGAACGGCGTCGCCGTCGTGGAGGGCACAGGCCACACGGGCGCCGGACCGGGCCAGGTGCTACGCGCCCGCGGCCAGATCGGAGTCAGCGCATGAGGAGAGGCACCGAGAAGCGGAGCATCGACGAGGACAAGCCCGCGGCGGCCAACTACCACGCGCACGCACTCGCGCGCGGCCTGGCCCTGCTGGAACGGCTGGCCACCAGCCGCCACCCGGTGACCCTGTCGGAGCTGTACGAGGAGACGGGACTGCCCAAGAGCACGCTCGTCCGGCTGCTGTCCGTGCTGGCCGAGACCGAGTACGTGGTGCGCGTGGACGAGCGGCCGTCGTTCCGGCTCGGCCACAAGGTGCTTGACCTGTCCACCGCCTACGTCTCCACGCTCGACGCGGGTGCCTCGGCCCGCGGGCACCTGGCCGAGCTGGCCAAGCGGACCGGGCAGACGGCCAACCTCGGCGTCCTGGACGGCACGCAGGTGCTTCATCTGTGCGTCGAGGAGCCTGACCGGCCCATCCGGTACATGGCGATGAGCGGCTCGCGCGACGACACGCACGCCACCGGGCTCGGCAAGCTGCTGCTGTCGCGGCTGGAGGAAGGTGAGCTGCCGGGGTTCCTGCCCGCGGAGCCGTACCGGAGCAGGACGGAGCACACGCGCACCACCTTCGCCGAGCTGCTCGCGGACCTGCGTGTCACCCGCGAGCGCGGCTACGCCTTCGACGACAACGAGAACAGCGTCGGGCTGCGCTGCCTGGCCATCCCGCTGGAGGCGGGCGGCGAGGTCCTGGCGTCGCTGAGCGTCTCGGGACCGGCCGGCGAGCTCGAACCGGTCCGCCACGAGGCGCTGCTCGCCGAACTGCGCGCCACCGCAGGAGCGATGCTCGCCGACCACGAGCTCGTGACGGCGCTGCGCGTGGTGACCCGCTCGCTGCTCCCCGCCGCGGAAGGACGAAGCCGATGACCCCACGTGCGGGGAAACAGAAGCAAATGACCGACGCGCGGGGAAACCGCGGCGAATGACCGACGTGCGGAAAGGACGCGGCCGATGATCGACGTGCACACCCATTGCATGCTCGCCGAGGACTGGGGGTGCGAGTGGGACGACCACTGGCGGCCGGTGTACGGCGGGCCCTGGCAGGACGTGACCCCCGAGGACTACGACCGGGCGATGACCGGCGTGCGCGCGGCGTTCGTGTTCGGCATCCGGGCCACCTCGGCGGGCGTGGCCACCTCCAACGAGCACGTGGCCCGCTTCTGCGCCGGCACCCGTACCGAGACGGTCGGCTTCATGGCGCTCGACCCCACCGACCCCGACGTGCTTGAGCAGCTCGCCGACGGGGTGGGACGCGGGCTGCGCGGCATCAAGCTCTACCCGGTGCTGGCCCACTTCGATCCGCGCGACCCCGCCCACGACCCCTTCTACGCGGCCGCCGCGGCGGCGGGGCTGGTGGTGCTGTGGCACATGGGCGCCACCCCGAGCCCCGCCGGCGACCTGGACGTCACCAACCCGCTCACGGTGGACGCCGTCGCCCGCCGCCATCCGGAGCTGACGCAGATCATCGCGCACATGGGCCACCCCTGGCAGCGCGAGACCATGATCGTGCTGCGTAAGAACCGGCGCGTGTTCTCCGACGTGTCGGCCAGCTGGGCCAGGCCGCTGGACGGGTACCTGTCGCTGGTGCGCGCCCAGGAGTGGGGAGTGACGGACAAGCTGCTGTTCGGATCCGACTTCCCGCTGTGGACGCCGGACGAGGCGGTCAAGGGCCTGCGTTCCCTCACCGGCATCCGCGTGCCCGGTCTGGAGGGCGTACGGCAGGAGACCCTGGACGCGCTGCTCGACGCCGACCCGCGCCCGCTGCTGGGGCTCGCGTGAGAATCCCGCTCGACGAGCTGCCCACGCCCGCGCTGCTGATCGACCTGGCCAAGCTGGAGCGCAACCTCGCGGACATGGCCGGGCTGGCCGCCTCCGCCGGGGTGGCGCTGCGCCCGCACTTCAAGGCGTCCAAATGCGTCGAGGTGGCGCGGCGGCAGCTCGGCCACGGCGCCGCCGGGTTCACCTGCGCCACGATGGGCGAGGTCGAGGCCCTGCTGGAGGCGGGGATCGACGATCTGGTCTGGGCACACCAGCCGGTCGGGCCCGCCAAGGTGCGCTTCGCGGTGCGTACCGGGGTGACGGTGGCGCTCGACTCGGTGGCCGCCGCCGAGCCGCTGGCCGCCGCCGCCCGTGCGGCGGGGGTGCGGCAGCCGTACCTGCTGGAGGTGGACACCGGGATGGGGCGGGCGGGCGTCGCGCCCGCCGAGGCCGTGCGGACGGCCGCCCAGCTGGAACGGCTGGGCGGGCTGAGCCTGCGCGGCGTGCTCACGCACGAAGGCCATCTGATGACCTATCTGGGCGATCCCGGCGGGCGGGAGAAGGCCGGGCGGCGGGTCGGCGAGACGATGGCGGGTGTGGCCGCGGACCTGCGCGCGGCCGGGCACGACTGCGCGATCGTCTCGGTGGGTTCGACGCCGGGGGCGGCCAGCGCGCCGTTCGTGCCCCGGGTGACGGAGGCGCGGCCCGGCACCTACGTCTTCTACGACGGCAACCAGGTGGCGCTCGGCACCGCCGAGGAGTCCCGGTGCGCGCTGACCGTGCTGACCCGGGTGGTGAGCGTGCCGCGGGGCGAGGACCTGGCCATCGTCGACGCCGGGCTGAAGGCCATGAGTTCCGACGCCTCGGTCAGGGGCAGCGGGTTCGGCACCGTGCTGGGTGTCTCGGGCGTCGCCTTCGGCAAGGCCAACGAGGAGCACGGTTATCTCACCGGCGCGGGCGGCCTCCGGGTCGGGTCCCTGGTGTCGGTGCTGCCCAACCACGGCTGCGGGGTGGTGAACATGTGGAGCGGCGCCTACGTCGTCGACGACGGCTTCGCGGTGGACCGCTGGCCCATCACCGGCCGCCACTGAAACGCCACGACGCCGCCGCCGAGCACCAGCAGCCCGATCCCGGTGCCGGCGACCGAGCCCGAATGCGCGATCCAGCGATCGCCGCCGGGCAGGCGCGTGGCGGTGACCCGCTGCGGGTCGGTCCGTCCGTCGTGGTCGACGAACGTCAGTTCCGTGCGCCGCCTCGGCTCGACCGGAGGACTGCCCTCGCGGTGGGCGCGTAACGCCGCGAGTTCGGCCCGGCGGACGGCCGCGTCGTTGGCGCGCAGTTGTTCCGGGCTCTCGCCGTCGCAGTGCCAGACCGTGCCGCCCTTGACCATGACCGAGCGGCACTCGATCCGGGTGAACACGTGGGTCTCCAGCCCGAACGCGCCGGTCCCGACGGCGATCACGCCGACCCCCAACGCCGCCGCGACCGCTCCGGCCGCCATCATCGCTCGCATGACGCCTCCACCCTACGGCGCGAAAGTCGTTGGCGGCGGGCAGCGGCGGCTGGGCATGATGGCGGGATGATCGACACCGGGCTGCAGGGACGTGTGGCGCTCGTGACGGGCGCCAACCAGGGGATCGGAGCCGCCTCCGCGGTCGCGCTGGCGGGGCAGGGGGTCGCGGTCTTCCTGACGTACAAGCGGCTGGAGCCGGTGGACCACCCGGCCTTTCCCGCCCGGTACGACGTCCTGCGCGCCGCGAGCGCCGACGAGGTGGTCGAGCGGATCCGGCGGGCGGGCGGGGTGGCCGAGTCGGCGGAGGCGGACCTGTCCGACCCGGAGGCGCCCCGTGCGCTCTTCGAGCGGGCGGAGGAGACGCTGGGGCCGGTGGAGATCCTGGTCAACAACGCCACCGGCTGGATCGGGAACACCTTCGAGCCGCGCGCCGCCGACGACCTCGGCCGCCCGCTGCTGCTGGTGGACGCTGCCGGTCACGACCGGCAGTTCGCGGTGGACGCGCGGGCGGTGGCCCTGCTGATCGCCGAGTTCGCCACCCGCCACATCGCGCGGAAGGCGACCTGGGGGCGGATCATCGGCCTCACCTCGGGCGGCCCCGGCGGCTTCCCCACCGAGGTCTCGTACGGCGCGGCGAAGGCGGCCCAGGAGAACTACACGATGTCGGCCGCCCACGAACTGGGCAAGTACGGAATCACGGCCAACATGGTCTACCCGGCGGTCACCGACACCGGGTGGATCAAGAAGGAGGACGAGGAGAAGCTGCGCGGACTCAGTCCCCTGGGGCACATCGGGCAGCCGGAGGACGTGGCGGACGTGATCACGTTCCTCGCCTCCGAGCAGGCGCGGTGTGTCACCGGTCAGCTCGTCAGGCTGTACTGAACGGCCTGCCCAGGGCGGGCAGTACGAGCCGGTCGACGATCGCGGCCAGTTCGCCGCCGGTGGGTGTCGCGCCGTTGATCAGGTGCTGGACGGTGATCAGCGCCGGGCCCGCCGCGCAGACCTCGGGCGACACGGCGGCCGCGCCGATCTCCCCGCGCTCGACGGCCCGGCGCAGGCTCTCCTCGATCGCGTCCAGGTGCGGGCGCAGCAGCCGATCCCGCAGCGTCTCCACCAGCTCGGGATGCCGGGCGCGCTCGCCGACCACCGCCCCGAGCGCGGCGCCGAGGTCACCGGCCAGGACCTGCTCGGTCATCCGGCGGAAGTGGACCAGCAGATCCTCACGGAGGTCACCGGTGTCCACCGGTCCGCCGGTGGCCGACAGCGCGTCGGCCAGCGCGTCGAGCACCAGCGCTTCCGGCGTGTCCCAACGCCGGTAGAGCGGCATCCGGCCGGAACCCGCGCGGGCGGCGATGCCCTCCATCGTGAGCCGGCGGAACCCCACCTCGGCCAGCTCCGCCAGCACGGCCGCGTAGATCGCGTCCAGCAGGGCCTGCCCACGCCGCCGCGCCTTCTTCACCTGCTCGGACACGCGGGCTCCTCTCGCGCAGCGGCCGGCCGCACCCGGGCATTGTCCCGCATCCGGGTCCTCGCCCGCCGCCCGCGTACGGCCGGCTGGACCCTCACCCGAGCACGCGGGTACTTCACTCCTTTAGATACACTGATGCCTCTAATTGAGAGACAGTAGCGTACCTATAACGTGGAACAATCTTTCACGTTGACATGGAACGGGATTTCGCGTTCGATCGCGGCAACCCCCCAGGAGGTCGTATGTTCCTCAAGGCGTTAGCCGTCGCCACCCTGCTCCTGACCAGCACGCCGGACGTGCAGATCATCAGCCCCGACAACAGCACCTGCCGCCCGTGGGACCCCGCCCTGACCAGGGAGCAGAACGAGACCGTCGAATGCCCCTGGTTCCCGTCCATCGTCACGCTCGCCAACGGCGACCTCTACCTCGCCTACAGCTGGAGCGTCTCCCACTCCCACTCGGGCGCGGTCGCCGCCCGGCGCAGCACCGACGGCGGCCAGACCTGGTCCGCCCAGCAGATCATCGCGAGCGACCCGGACCCGCTGACGGTCGACGTGAAGGAGCCCAGCCTCACGGTCCTGCGCGACGGCACCCTGCTGATGGCCTACTACGACTACCGGCCCTCACGCGGCAACCGCCGCCAGGTCTACGTCAAGCGCTCCACCGACAACGGCGTCACCTGGTCGGCGCCGATCCTGCCGCCCAGCCTCATGTACGACAGCGGCAGGGCCAGCGTCGCCGTCAACGGCGAGATGGTCGAGCTCGACAACGGCGACATCCTTCTCCCCGTGTACGGCTACCGCCACTACTCCGGCTCACTCGGCGGCTCCGGCGCCCACGTCCTGCGCAGCCGGGACGGCGGCCTGACCTGGGCCAAGAGCGACGAACGGGTCGCCATGTGGGAGGGCCCCGTCTACGTCGCCGGCACCACCATCGGATACGCGGAGCCCGCCCTGGCCAACCTCGGCGGCGGCCACGTGATGATGGTGGCCAGGACCTCCAACAACGGCGACGTGATGCGCGTCAGCCACTCCTACGACGGCGGCGACACCTGGAGCGCCCCGGTCAACGAGCCCACGCTCAAGGGCCACGCGCCACACCTGCTCAAGCTGCGCGGCGGCAGCCACCTGCTGACGTACGGCGACCAGTCGGCGACCTGGGTCGGCGGCCGTCCCGTGGCCGGGCGCATGTACATCGACTCGCGCGGCTGGTCCGCCACCCAGAGCCAGCTCATCTACCGCAACCCCGGCATCTTCTCCGACATGAGCTACCCGGGCAGCGTCCAGCTCGCCGACGGCCGCGTTCTCACCGTCTACTACGACCGGGGCCAGGGCATCCTCGGCGGCAACTACGTCACGCCCACCCCGGACCGGCTCGACCTGGCCGCGCTGCACCAGGCGGGGACGCTGACCGTGTCCACCGACCTCACCCACACCGCGCCGAGCCGGCCGTCGATGGGACCGCTGGGGCCGATCGACGGTGACCTCACCTACTGGCACGCCGCGGGCGCCGGGACCGCCGCGCCGCCCGCCCGTTACTGGCAGGCCGATCTCGGCGGGCCGTACCCGATCACCGAGGTGGGGGTCGTGCTCAAGCCCGGATACCACGAGTCGGCCAAGGTCGAGGTGTCGGCGACCGGGTCCGGCGACTGGCAGCAGGTGCGCGCGTACACGATGGCCCGCACCGACACGCTCGACTGGACCACTCTGGCGGCGCCGCGCGAGGCCAGGTACGTGCGCGTGACCATCACCGACACGACCGGCAACGGCCACGCGATGCTCACCGAGGTGGCGGTCCGCGTCGCCCCGACGGGCTTCACCGGCTAGAACCCGGCAGAGGGCGCGTGATCCGATCGGGATCACGCGCCCTTTTCTCTGCCCAGACCTTGACGAACAACATCCACGGGTCTAAAACAAAGTGAAACCACACTGAAACGGCGGTGAAACAACAGCATGTACGCCGAGGAGCGCCAGCAGGAGATCCTGCGCAGGGCGCGCGAGGCCGGTCGGGTGGACGTAGTGGCACTGGCAGAGAGCTTCGACGTCACGACGGAGACCGTCCGCCGCGACCTCACCGTGCTGGAGCGGGCCGGCGTGCTGCGCCGCGTGCACGGCGGGGCGATCCCGGTCGAGCGGCTCGGCTTCGAGCCCGCGCTGGCCGCCCGCGACGAGGTGATGACCGCCGAAAAGGAACGCATCGCCAAGGCCGCCCTCGCCGAACTGCCCGACGACGGCTCCGTGATCATCGACGCGGGCACCACGACCGGCCGCCTGGCCCAGGTGCTGCCCGCCGATCGGGAGCTGACCGTGGTCGTGAATTCCCCGCCGCTGGCCACGGTCCTGGCCACCCGGGCCAACCTGACCGTGATCATGCTGGGCGGCCGGGTCCGCGGGCGTACGCTGGCCACGGTCGACGACTGGGCACTGCGTCCGCTGGCCGACCTGCACGTGGACGTGGCGTTCATGGCCACCAACGGCTGCTCGGTCGCCAAGGGCCTCACCACGCCCGACCCGGCCGAGGCCGCGATCAAGCGGGCGATGATCGCGGCCGCCGAGCGGAGCGTGCTGCTCGCCGACCACACCAAGTTCACCAACACCTACTTCTCCCGCTTCGCCGCACTGGACGAGATCGACGTGGTGATCACCGACACCGGCCTCGACCCGGCCACCGCCGCGGATCTGGCGGAGGCGGGGCTGGAGGTGGTCCGCGCATGATCCTCACCCTGACGCTCAACCCGAGCCTCGACCGCACCATCGAGGTCGGCGAACTGTCCCGCGGCGCGGTGATCAGGGCGGGAGCGGCCAGGCTCGACCCCGGCGGCAAGGGCGTGAACGTCTCCCGCGCCCTCCTCGCCAACGGCGTCGTCTCGTGCGCGGTGGTGCCGTTCGGCGGCGACGAGGGCAGGCGGCTGGTCCATCTCCTGGCCGACGAGGGCCTGGAGATGGTGATGGTCCCGGTCAGGGGCGCCACCCGCTCGAACGTGGCCCTGGCCGAGCCCGACGGCACCGTCACCAAGATCAATGAACCGGGCACCGCGCTGTCGGCCGACGAGCTCGACACCGTCGCCGAGGCCGTCCTGTCCGCCGCGCACTCGGCCGACTGGGTGGTCGCCTCCGGCAGCCTGCCGCCGTCGGTCCCCCAGGACGTCTACGCGGTGCTCTGCCGCCGCTTCACCGGCGCGGGCATCCACGTGGCCGTCGACACGAGCGGCCCCGCCCTCATGGCCGCGGTCGCCGCCGGTCCCGCGCTGGTCAAGCCCAACCGCGACGAACTCGCCGACGTGACCGGCCGCCCGATCACCCGCCTGGGCGACGCCGTGGAGGCCGCGGAGAAGCTGCGCGCCGCGGGCGCGCGCTCGGTGCTGGCCAGCCTCGGCGCGGCCGGCGCCGTCCTGGTCGCGGAGCACGGTGTCTGGTACGGCGACTGCCGCGTCGAAGAACCGCGCAGCACGGTGGGCGCCGGCGACGCCATGCTGGCCGGCTTCCTGGCCCACCTCTCCCGCTCAGCCGACCCGTCCCACTCCTCCCGCCCGGACAGCCCAGCCCGCCCGGACAGCCCAGCCTTAAGGGACGACCAACCCCGCCGGGACGGCTCAGCCTTCAGGGGCGGCTCAGCCTTCAGGGGCGGCTCAGCCCGACCGGACGGCCCCGCCTGGCGGGACGGCTCACCGGGGGACGTGCTCCTGGCCGATCCGCTCGCCTGCGAACGCGCGTTACGCGAGGCGCTGGCCTGGGCCGCCGCCGCCGTCGAGCTGCCCGGGAGCCGCATGCCCCACCCCTCCGACATCCGCCGCGACCGTGTCCGGCTGCTTCCCGCAGATCCGTCCACCCCCCTGGGAGAGTAACCATGGCCGACACCTACACCCCTCCGGTCACCGGGACCGGCGTCAAGGCCACCATCCAGCGCATCGGAGGCTACTTAGCAGGCATGATCATGCCGAACATCGGCGCGTTCATCGCCTTCGGCCTCATCACGGCCCTGTTCATCCCGACCGGCTGGCTGCCGAACGAGGACTTCGCCAAGCTCGTCACCCCGATCATCAGCACCCTGCTTCCGATCCTCATCGGCTACACCGGCGGCCGGATGGTCCACGGCCAGCGGGGCGCGGTGGTCGGCGCGGTCGCGACCGTCGGGCTGATCGTCGGCGCGACCATCCCCATGTTCCTCGGCGCGATGATCATCGGCCCGCTGGCCGCGTACGTGCTCAAGCTGGTAGACGGATTCACCGAGGACCGCACCAAGGCCGGCTTCGAGATGCTGGTCGACAACTTCACCGCCGGCATCGTGGGCGGCGCGATGGCGCTGCTCGGCGCCTGGGGCATCGGCCCGATCGTCAAGGTCGTCACCGACGCCGCCGGAAATGCGGTGGGGTGGCTGATCAGCGCCAACCTCCTGCCCGCCGCCTCGCTGCTCATCGAGCCGGCCAAGGTGCTGTTCCTCAACAACGCGATCAACCATGGCGTGCTCGGCCCGCTCGGCGTCGCCGAGGCGGCCAGAACCGGGCAGTCCATCCTGTTCATGCTGGAGTCGAACCCGGGCCCGGGGCTCGGACTGCTGCTGGCCTTCATGTTCTTCGGCCCCAGGGCCATGCGGCCCACCACCCCGGCGGCGATCATCATCCACTTCTTCGGCGGGATCCACGAGATCTACTTCCCGTACGTGCTGATGAAGCCCCGCCTGATCCTCGCGGTCATCGCCGGCGGCGCGGTCGGCATCTTCACCTTCATGATCACGGGCTCCGGCCTGGTGGCGCCGCCCTCGCCGGGCAGCATCTTCGCCTACCTCACGGTGACGCCCAGGGGCGGCTGGCTCGGGGTGGGGGCCGGCATCCTGCTGTCGACCGCGGCCAGCTTCGTCATCGCCGCCCTCCTGCTGGGCTTCGGCCGGGGCGAGAAGAAAGAAGAAGAAGAGACGGAAGAGGTCGCGACGGCATGAGCAGCATCGAGAGCAAGGACATCCGCAAGATCGTGATCGCCTGCGACGCCGGCATGGGCAGCAGCGTAATGCTCGCCACCACCGTGCGCAAGCAGCTCAAGGGCACCGGCGTCCTGGTGGAGCACACTCCGGTCAACTCCATCCCCGACGACGCCGACGTGGTGCTCACCCACGCGGGGCTCGCCGCCCGTGCCCAGGCCGGGGCGCCGGGGAAGGTCATCATCCCCTTCCAGATCTTCCTCGGCGATCCGGCCGTCACCCGGCTCGTCGAGACCATCAAGAAGGGCGGGACCGTCGGTGCGTGAGGTGCTGGAGGCGCGAGCCGTACACCTGCACGAGAAGGCGGCGACCCGCGAGGAGGCCGTCGCCCGGTGCGGTGAGGTGCTGGTCGAGACCGGCGCGGTGGCGCGGCCGTACGTGGAGGCCATGCTGGAGCGCGAGCGCTCCATCTCCACCTACGTCGGCGAGGGCGTGGCGATCCCGCACGGCATGTCCAAGGAGCACGTGCTGCGTGACGCGATCTGCGTGCTCCGCTTCCCCGCCGGGATCGACTGGGACGGCGAGCGGGTCACGCTCTGCGTCGGCATCGCCGCCAAGGGCGACGGCCACGTGGCGCTGCTGGCCGAACTCGCCGAGATTCTGCTCGATCCCGGCCGGGCCCGCACGCTGCGCGAGGCCCCCGACGTCGAGACCGTCATGAAGGAGCTCACGTGAAGGTCGCCCGTTTCCACGCCCCTGGCGACATCAGGATCGAAGAAGCCCCACGCCCCGAGGGCGGCCTGGTGATCCGCGTGCGCAACTGCTCGACCTGCGGCACCGACGCGAAGATCTACAAACACGGCCACCACCACCTCGCGCCGCCGAGGGTGATGGGCCACGAGATCGCCGGGGAGGTCGTGGGCACGGGCGAACGCGTGCAGGTGATCGCGGCCATCCCCTGCGGCACGTGCGCGGAGTGCCGGCGCGGCCGGATGACGGTCTGCCCGGACCAGGAATCGATGGGCTACCACTACGACGGCGGTTTCGCCGAGTACATGGCGATTCCCGACAAGGTCGTCGCCGTCGGCGGCGTCAACCCGATCCCCGGCGGGGTGTCCTTCGCCGAGGCCTCGGTGGCCGAGCCGCTCGCCTGCGTGCTCAACGGCCAGGAACTGGCGCGGGTGTCCGACGGGGACGACGTCGTGGTGATGGGCGCGGGTCCGATCGGCTGCCTCCACGTACGGCTGGCGCGCGCCCGCGGCGCGGCCCGGGTCTTCCTGGCCGACGTGAACGCCGACCGCCTGGCCAAGGCCGCGGCCCTGGTCGAGCCCGACGCGGTGATCGACGACGACGCCGTCGCCCAGGTGCTCAAGCTGACCGGCGGGCGCGGCGCCGACGTGGTGATCACCGCGGCCGCCTCGGGGGCCGCCCAGGAGCAGGCGCTGACGATGGCGGCCCGGCAGGGCCGGATCAGCTTCTTCGGCGGCCTGCCCAAGGACGACCCGATCATCCGGTGCGACTCCAACCTCGTGCACTACCGGGAGCTGACCATCGTCGGGGCGAACGGGTCGAGTCCCGCCCACAACGCCCGCGCGCTGGACCTGATCGCCTCAGGACAGGTTCCGGTCGCCGACCTCATCACCCACAGGCTGGGCCTGGATGACGTGCTGGAGGCGATCGCCCTGGTCAGCAGGGGCGAGGCGATCAAGGTCACGATCGAGCCGTGAAGGAGCAGTGAGATGGCAGAGCGTACGGTGGCCGTGGCCGCGCGGGCGGGCCTGCACGCGCGACCGGCCAAGCTGTTCGTCCAGGCGGCGATGAAGCTGGGCGTGCCCGTCAAGATCCGTGTCGGGTCCGGCAAGGAGGTCCCGGCCAACAGCATGCTGGGCGTGCTGTCGCTGGGCGCGGTCCAGGGCACCGAGGTGACGCTGTCGGCCGCCGACGGCCCCGAGGGCGAGTCCGCCCTGGACGCGCTGGCCGCCATGCTGGCTCGCGACCTGGACGCCGCAGATGCCTGACCTGCGGGGACTCGGCGTCAGCCCGGGGCGTACGGCCGGCCCCGTCCTCCTCATGGCCGCCGCGCCCACGCTCCCGCCCCCGGGCCCGCCCCTGTCCACCGAGGCCGGGACCGCCGCCGTGGCGGCCGCCCTGTCCGCCGTCGCGGCCGAGCTCGACCGGCGGGCGGGACGGGCCGGTGGCGAGGCCCGCGACATCCTGGAGTCGCAGGCCATGATGGCCGCGGACCCCACGCTGCTGCAGGCGGCCGAGGAGCACGTCATCGGCGGCATGGACGCCGCCCACGCCCTCGACGCGGCGTTCACCGGCCATCGCGCGGCCCTGATCGCCGCGGGCGGGTACTTCGCCGAGCGCGCCGCCGACCTCGACGACCTGCGCAACCGGGCCGTGGCCGCGGTGCTGGGCCTGCCGATGCCCGGCGTGCCCGACCCCGGCCACCCGTTCGTCCTGGTGGCCGGGGACCTCTCCCCCGCCGACACCGCGGGGCTGAGCGACGACGTGCTGGCACTGGTCACCGAGAAGGGCGGGCCGACCAGCCACACCGCGATCCTGGCCCGCGGCAGGGGACTGCCCGCCGTCGTCGCCTGCGCGGGCGCCCTCACGCTGGAGGAGGGCACGCTGGTGAGCGTCGACGGCGCCACCGGCGAGATCCGCGCCGGCCTCGACGGGCCGGCCGCCGAGCAGATCAGACGCCGGGCGGAGGCCGAGCGCGCCGAGCTCGCGCACAGCCGCGGACCCGGCCGGACCGCCGACGGGCATCCGGTCAAGCTGCTGCTCAACATCGGCTCGGCCGGGGACCTGGCGCCGGAGGCGGAGGGGGTGGGGTTGTTCCGTACCGAGCTGCTGTTCCTGGACCGCAGGTCCGCTCCGGGCTTCGAGGAGCAGGTGGCCGCGTACGCGGCGGTGTTCAAGGCCGTCCCCGACGCGATCGTCAGGACACTGGACGCGGGGACCGACAAGCCGCTGCCGTTCCTGGAACTTCCCGCCGAGCCGAACCCGGGGCTCGGCATCCGCGGCCTGCGCGTTGACCGGCTGCGGCCGGACGTCCTGGACACCCAGCTCGCCGCCATCACCGAGGCGGCCCGCGCCACCGGCGCCGAACCCGCGGTGATGGCGCCCATGGTCAGCACCCCGCGGGAGGCCGCGCGCTTCGCCGGTCGGGCGCGCGCGGCCGGGGTGCGCCGCGTGGGCGTGATGATCGAGGTGCCCGCCGCCGCGCTCCTGGCCGAGGCGATCCTGGCCGAGGTCGACTTCCTCAGCATCGGCACCAACGACCTGGGCCAGTACGCCTTCGCCGCCGACCGGCAGCATCCCGCCCTGGCCGACCTGCTCGACCCCTGGCAGCCCGCGTTGCTCAGGCTGGTGGAGATGTGCGCGGCGGCCGGCCGGGGCGCGGGCAAGCCGGTCGGGGTATGCGGCGAGGCCGCCGGTGACCCGCGCCTGGCGCCGGTCCTGGTCGGGCTGGGCGTGACGAGCCTGTCCATGTCCGCCGTCTGCGTCCCCGCCGTACGCGAGGCGCTGGCCGGGCACACGCTGGAGGAGTGCCGGGCCGGCGCCCAAGCCGCGCTCCAGCGCGATCACACCGACGGCGTCGTGTGATCGGAGGCGATCAGCGCCCCGCCGCACGCGGGATCCATGTCCCGGCCGGTGCGGGTCAACACCACGGATACGAGGGCTCAAGTGATCGCAAAGCGGACCGGTGCGGGATCCGCCGTGCTCTACCGTTTTCCGCGTGGCCCCCACCGCCACTCTGGATGGTTCCCCCGTCCGCAGAAAGAAAATTGGGGAGCCCGGCGTCGTGCCGGGCTCCCTGTTTCACAGCAGCGCTTCCACGTCCGTCCACAGATATGTGACGTTGACCCAGTCATTCGTGGTCATGCCGAGGTCCTGCCAGAAAAGCTCGTCCGCCAGGTCTATGCCCGCCGGATTGCGCACCTTTCTCGACCTGTCGTCGCGGCCCGCGTTGTATCCGTCGAGATATGCCGCCTGCGCCTGGGGTTTTCCCTGCGGCAGATCCGCCCACATATCGCGGGTGGCGGCGGCGTTCCAATAATCGTCGCGGATATTCCACGGGCCAACGTCCCAGATCGGCGCGACGACGCAGCGCGTGGCGTAACAGATCTTGACCTCGTAGGCGCGTTCCGTGGTGTTGGCGTTCAGTGCCCGCCTTGAGGGCAGGGCGACGAAGCGGTCCGTGGTTGCGATCGTGTGGCCGTTGGCGGTCTTGTCGCCGATCTGGCCGATCCGGGTGGCGAAGACGCGGCTGGTCAGCGGTTTGGGGGCGGGCTCGGCCCCGGCCTGGGGCTGGCCGCGGGCGGGGTCGACGACCAGCAGGCGCAGGCCGTACACCTCCGGGCCCTGGCCGGCGCCACGCTGGGTCAGCGTGATCCTGGCCTGGAGCTGGGTGGACGAGGCGGGCAGGACGACCTCGTCGGAGCCCTGCCTGGCCTCCCGCCACTCCGTCCAGCGGGCGGAGCGGGTCTGGCCGCGCAGTTCCAGCAGGATGTCCGCGCCCGGCGGCGTCTCGGCCATCATGATGGGCCGGATGCGATTGGCCAGGGAACGTGTGCCGATCGCGGTGGTGACGTAGAAGCCCTGGCGCTCTTCGCCCTCGGTGGCCGTGGCAGCGAGCTGGGGGCCGAGCCGAAGGCCGCGTGCGGTGTGGGCGACGTTGAACTGGCTCACGCCGTCCGTGGTGAGGTCGACGGCGAAACTCTGGCTGGCCGTGGCCACGCCGGGTGGTAGGAGCCAAAAGGCGGCGATTCCCGCTGCCGCCACGGTTTTACCGATCCTGCTGAGCACTTTCCGCATTCCCGCCCGCTCCTCGCTTGCCGTACGCGATGCATCTTCGGGGCGCTTATTGACTTAGTCCGACATCTCCGTCTCTGGCGCCCCGACGGGTCATACCCTCGGGCAATGGCGCCATGGGAAAAGCACGGTATGGACGCTGTCATGAAAGAGGATTTGCGCGGGAGAAAGAAGCTATATCGGGCATTCTGCTAATTTTCCCTGGAAAACGCGACGGCCGACGGCCGTGCTCGGGCACGGCCGTCGGCGGTTGTCCACGTGAGCCATACCACCGGGCTTGGGTGAAGCGGGCACTATCACCTCGCCCGGCGGGCTGCGCTGTCAGGAACGCAGCAGTCACGCCACACAGCAGTTCGTGGCGCCGATGTTCCCGTTCCCCTCCAACAGCGAGGGCATCGACGTCACCAGGTCAGAGCCCACCGCGTACAGCGACGCGGGCAGGTCGTGACCGCAGCCGATCTGTTCACGCCCGGCGAAAGGCACCATGACGCCGGACGGGTGCGGAAGACGGATGGGGGGCTGCTTGCTCTGTGCGGCGAAGGGCCTGTGGTTCCTTCAGCGCACGAGGGAGTGACTCTAGTGAGCCGCTGCCATGTCGCCGACGGCGCCGGTCGTCGGGACCGAGGCGCCCAGCGCGTCTCCCACAGCCTCAGGAGCGCCCTTCGACTGCGCCAGCGGCGACGCGGCGAGCGGGCCTTCGACGAGCGGGGCGATCTCGTCGAGCGGGACGTCGGTCCGCGGGCCGGCGGCGCGCTGCGCCATCGGCTGCCTGACCTCGGGGCTGCCCATGATGGGCGCCAGCTCGGTGGACACCGCCGCGGGCATCGCGGACTTGACCGCCATGTTCGGGCCGCTGAGCAGATCGTGCGCGGAGATGTAGCCGACCTGGCGGGCGGCGGTCTTCGCCATGAACGCGGCGTGGTCGGTGTGACCGGCCAGGCGCTCGGTGACCTGCGGCATCGCCGCCTCGGCGGCGGGCTCGAGCGCGGGGGCGTGCAGGATCTCGTCGGCGCGCCCGGTCAGGGAGCTGACGACACCCGGCACCGGCTCGTCCTGGTGCTCAAGGCCGACGACCTCACGCCCGTCCAGCAGCGCGAAGTCCAGCGGCGAGCTCTCCGCGCCGGTGAGGGCCGGCGCCAGCGGGTCGCGGTGCTCCACACCGGCGGCGTTGGAGGCCTCGTTCAGCGGCAGGCCGTTACGGAAGGTCCCCTGCGGGAGAAGACGCGCCGCGCCCTCCACGGAACGGGCCGTGCCGTCAGCGGAACGGGTGAGCCCGTCCACCGGGTTCTGGCTCTGCGTGAGCCCCGCGAGCGGGCTCGCGAGGGACATCAGCGGGTTCTGCCCCTTCCCGCCGAGCAGGCTGCTGCCGCCGCCTCCGCCGAGCAGGCCGCCGAGCGGGTCCCCGCCGCTCCTGGCCGCGGCCATGGCGGGTCCGGCCAGCGCCGCTGCCATTCCCAGGCAGGCCACAGCTATGGCCGTGCTTTTGACTATGCGATTCATGATTGCCTTTCCGGGCTGTGATCGGACGTGTTCGCGATTACGCATGACCTACGAACCGATTACTCCGAATGCCGCGACGTGCGCTCTGTGGACACCGCACAAAGCGCTATCGCGACCGAGCTACCGGGAAAGTTCTATCACCGCATCTCGGCCCCATCCGACGACGTTGAACTATGTGGGCACAGGCTTTGCCTTAATCAGCCGCCGATTACCACAGTTAATTCGCCGGCGACTTCTTCTTCGACCAGCGCCGCAGCTGACGGCATGTCCGGCTTCACAGGACAAGACCTGCTCTGGCCGTATTGCCGAGAACAAAGAAGTTGTCCGTTTGCTCCGCGCGGGCATTGAATAACTCGCGCAGCCGTACGCCACAATTCCAGCGCGACCGCCGGTGGCGAAATATTTGCCCACCCATGAACCCCGCGCGAGCCTTCCATCGGCCAGTTCCAACGCTCGCGCCGATACCATCTCAACGATCTTGGGGCGCGAATGAACGCCATTCTTGTGTCCTCGCACAAGCGCCTGCAGAGAAACAGCCACGACTGCCAGCCCCTGCCACTACCCCTCGTCCCGCAGCACTGGCGTGTGACCGCGACCTTGGAGGCAACAGATGACCGTAGCTGTTGGCACCAGCGAACCGACTGAGGACTTCCTGGATTCCGGGCCCGCGATGGCACCCGAGGCGCCCGCCTCACCTCGACCTGACATCCCCCTGCGCGACCTCACCCGGCGAGCCGCCCACCTCGGCCTGCTGACCGCCTGCCTGCTGGCCGCGACGAGCGTCACCGGCTGGCGGCTGACCAACGTGGCGGCGGCGGTCGCGATCGCGGTCGTCCTGCACGTCCTGCTGCCCAAAGCCCGGTTCACTGGCTGGACGGTGGCCGCTCTGTGCACGCTGAGCCTTGAGGCGTGGCTGTGCTCGCCCGCCCCCGCGCCGCCGTCCGCGGCCTGGCTGCTGGCGGGCCTCTGCCACGCCACGCTCATGACCTCGGCCCACGGGGCCGGACGCGCCTGGCGGCACGTCGCGGCCCGGCGCCGCGTGCCCCGCAAGGCCGTGATCCTTTCCACCGGCGAGCACGGCGTACGGCTGGCCAGGACACTCCTGCAGCACCCCGAGCACGGCATCGAGCCCATCGGCCTGGTCGGCGCCAGCGCGTCGGCCCACGGCCCCGCCGACGACCTGCCGGTCCTGGCCACCTACTCCACCTGCGCCCAGATGCTGCGGCGCTCGGCCGTCAGCGTCGTCATCCTGGCCGGGCAGCCGCCGATCTCGCGGGCCGTGCTGCAGGAGATCAGGGCCACCGGGTGTCGGATCATGCTCGCCCCGGGACCGGACGACCTCGTCCAGGACTTCGTGGCGCCGGGCCGGCAGCTTCAGAGCTTCCCGCTGGTGGACATGCGACCGCCCGCGCAGCACCGGCCGTACTGGATCGCCAAGCGCGTCTGTGACGTCACGCTGTCACTGCTGGCGCTGCTCGTGCTCGCGCCCGTGCTGGGGCTGTGCCTGCTGGGCGTCCGGCTGGAAGGCGGGCCGGGCGTGCTGTTCCGCCAGCGGCGGGTCGGCATGGGCGGGCGCTGCTTCGACATGCTGAAGATCCGTACGCTCAAGCCGGCCAGCGCGCGGGACTCGGCCACCCAGTGGACCGTGAGCCAGAGCCGCCTCAGCGGCCCGTTCGGCGGCTTCCTGCGCAAGACGTCGCTGGATGAGCTGCCGCAGCTGTGGAACGTGGTCACCGGGGACATGAGCATCGTGGGACCGCGGCCGGAGCGGCCGTACTTCGTGCAGCAGTTCTCGAAGACGGTCGAGCGCTACGACCGCCGCCACCGGGTCCCCGTCGGGATCACCGGCTGGGCCCAGGTGCACGGCCTGCGCGGCGACACCTCCATCGAGGAGCGCGCGCGCCTGGACAACCACTACATCGACACCTGGTCGTTCGGCCTGGATGTGAAGATCGCGCTCAAGACGATCGGCTGCGTGCTGCGCCTGGGCGGCGCGTAGTGGCGCTCGCCCTGCGGCCGCGTTCCTCCCCGCACGCGCCGAACTGGCGGCGGCCCAGCGTCCTCGCGGTGCTGGCGGTGGCGCTGGTGTGCGTGCCGCAGCAACGGACCCAGCTCGACTCGTCCTTCAACGTGACCGCCGCCGACGTGGCGGCCGGCTGCCTGGTGGTGGCCGCGCTCGTCCGCGCGCTCAGGGGGCGGCTCCGGCTGCCCAGGCGGGCGTACCTGCTGGCTCCGCCCGCCGTCGCGGTGACGGCGGCGACGCTCGCCGGCGTGGACGTGGTCGCGGCGCTGCCGGGGTTCGTGCGCTACCTCGAGATCTTCGTGATCGTGCCGCTGGCCATGGCGATCGTCGTCCGTGACGAGGTGGACCGGCGGCTGGTGGCCGCGGCGGTGCTCGGCGCGGCCCTGGTACAGGCGCTGCTCGGGTGCTGGCAGGCGTACTCGGGCAGCGGCGCCTCCTACGGCGGGCAGAGCATCAGGGCGATCGGCACGTTCGGCGCCGTCGACGTCATGGGCATGGCCACCATCGTCTGCTACGGCGCGATCGTGGCGCTGGCTGTGGCGCTGACCACGCGCGGACGGCCACGGGTCGCCGCGGCGCTGGTCCTGCTCGTCCTGCTGGCGGCGCTGGTCCTGTCACTGAGCCGGGGGGCGTGGCTGGCGTGGCTGATGGCCGGCGTCGTCATGATCCTGCTGTCGGGCAGCAGGAGGGCCGTCGGCGGCGCCCTCGCCGGGGCCCTCGTGCTGGGCCTCGTGGTACTCGGCGGCTGGGGGTCCGGGACCGTCACCCAGCGGCTGGCCTCCATGACCTCCGTCGCCTCCCAGCCGGACCAGTCGGTCAACGACAGATACGGCCTGTGGGAGACCGCCGCGGGCATGTGGCACGACCATCCGCTCCTGGGCGTGGGCCCGCGCGGCTTCGTGGCGTGGCGCGACAACTACGCGCCCCTGCACGTCTCGGCCGGCAGCGACACCGCGGACCCCGTGAACGGATTCCAGCGGCAGGAGCTGCGCTCCCCGCACAACATGTACCTGCTGGTGCTGAGCGAGCAGGGTCTTGTCGGGCTCACCGCCTTCACGCTGCTGTGGGCCGGGCTGGCCGCGCTGACGGCCAAGCGGGTGCGGCGCGGCGGCACCCCCGCCCAGCGGGCCGCGGGGCTGTGCGCGGCGGGCTTCCTGACCTGGCAGCTCGTCGACTTCGTCTACGCCGACGTGGGCGGATCCCCCACCGTCGTCATGTCGATCATGATCGGCCTGCTGTTGTCCTGGGTGGTCGCGGCGGACACGCCATGAGCGCCACCACCGAGGAGACCCGCGGCCCGCTGGCCAGGGCCACCACGGTCACCATGCTCCTGGTCATCGCCGGCTCGGCGTCCGGG
The DNA here is from genome assembly GCF_044459065.1 of Nonomuraea sp. NPDC050394. Classification (NCBI taxonomy): domain Bacteria; kingdom Bacillati; phylum Actinomycetota; class Actinomycetes; order Streptosporangiales; family Streptosporangiaceae; genus Nonomuraea; species Nonomuraea sp. NPDC050394. Next base: position 159,950 of record NZ_JBITIO010000014.1, read on the forward strand.
TTCGCCCGCGACCTCCTGGTGGCCGGCGTCTTCGGCGCCAGCGCGGGCACCGACGCCTTCATGGTCGCCTGGACCATCCCCGAGACGGCCGCGCCCCTGCTCATAGAAGGCGCGCTGTCGTTCCTGCTCATCCCCTACTTCAGCCGGTCGGTCGAGGAGGGCCGGGCGCTGCGCGAGGTCGTCTGGGCCGCGCTGCCCAAGGCCGTCCTCGCGTTCGTGCTGCTGAGCGCCGCCACGGCCGCCGCCGCGCCGCTCATCGCGCGCGGCCTGGCGCCCGGCATCCAGGAGCACGACCTGGCCACCCGGTGCACGCAGATCACCTCGCTGACCGTGCTGGGCTTCGGGCTGGCCGGGTTCTGCAGCGCCGCGCTGCGTACCCGGCGGATCTTCGGCCCGCCCGCCGCCATCTACCTGGCCTACAACGCCGCCATCGTCGGCGCCATCGCCATCGGCCACGACGGCTGGGGGATCACCGCGGTGGCGTGCGGCGTGGCGGCCGGCGGCCTGCTCATGGCGCTCATCCAGGCCCCGTCCTTCATCCGGTACATCGGAACCCCGGTCAGGGCCGGCGTCGCGACGTCGATCTCCTGGACGGTCTTCGCGCCCATCGCCGCCTTCACCCTGCTGCGCCAGGCGCAGGTGTTCGTCGAGCGGTTCGTCGCCTCCTCGCTGCCGCCCGGCTCGATCTCCTACCTGAACTACGCGCAGAAGATCGCCCAGGTGCCCATGGTGGCCTCGCTCATCCTCGCCACGGTCTCCTTCCCGGTCCTGGCCCGTGCCGTCGCCGCCGGCGACGGCGCGGGCGCCGGCCGGCGGGTGCTGGCGGACACGTGGGTGGCCGCCGCGATCGTGCTGCCCGCCACGGCGTTCCTGGTCGCGCACGCGCCCGGCGTGGTGGGCCTGCTGCTGGAGCACGGCGCCTTCACCCCGGACGACACCGCCGCGACGGCGTGGAGCATGCGCCTGTACTGCCTGGGGCTCCTGGGCCAGGCCGTGGTCGGCGTGCTGTGCCGGGTCTACTTCTGCGCCTCCCGGCCCTCCTGGTACCCGGCCGCGGCCATGGCCGCGGGGCTGGCGCTCACCGCGGTCGCCGCGCCGTTCCTGGCCGGCCCGCTCGGCGTGGGCGGGGTCGCGCTGGCCAACGCCGCGGGCATCAGCCTGACGGCCGCGCTCCTGCTGAGCGGCCTCGGCGCGCCGCTCCTGGTGCTGCCCAAGCGCGCGCTGCTCGTGTCCGTCGGCCGCCTTACCGCGGCGGCCGCCGTCGCGGCGGGCGTCTCCTTCCTGGTCCGCCCCGTCACCGCGGACCTCTCGTTGATCGTCGCCGTGCCGTGCCAGGCCGCCGTCACCATGGCGGTCTTCGTCACCGCGGCACTACTCACCGGTTCCAGGCGGGACCTCGGCGACGCGCTGAGGCCCCGCGAAGGGGGAGTGCGATTGTGAGCCCAACCAGGCAGCAGGTCCTGATGTACCACTCGGTCGACGACTTCGACGAGGATCCGTACCTCATCACGGTCAGACCCGCCCGCTTCGCCGCGCAGATGGCGTGGCTGCGCGGGCGGGGGCTGCGCGGGGTGTCCATGCGCGAGCTCCTGCGCGCCCAGCGCGAGGGTACGGCCCGGCGCCTCGTCGGCCTCACCTTCGACGACGGGTACGCCGACTTCGCCACCCACGCCCTGCCGGTGCTCCTGCGCCACGGCTTCACCGCCACGGTCTTCGCCGTCACCGGCCGCCTGGGCGGCGACAACGCCTGGGACCCCCTCGGCCCGCGCAAACCGCTCATGACCGCGGAACAGCTCAGGCACGTCGCCGGCGAGGGCATGGAGGTCGCCTCCCACACCCAGACGCACCTGTCGCTGGCCGGCGCCCCGACCGGGGACCTCTACCACGAGGTCAAGACCAGCCGCACGGACCTGGAGGCGATCCTCGGCCACGAGGTCCTCGGCCTGGCCTACCCGTACGGCCACGCCGACCGCGAGGCCGTCGAGGCGGTACGCGCCGCCGGCTATGCCTACGCCTGCGGCATCAAGCCCGGCGAGGCGGACCAGCTCTGCCTGCCCAGAACCCACGTGAGCGACGACGACCGGCGGCTCCGGCTGACCGTCAAGCGGGCCCTGCACTACTGGAAGTGGGGCCGGCGATGAAGGTGCTGCACGTCATCACCGGGCTGGAGGCGGGCGGGGCCGAGCGGCAGCTGCGCGACCTGGTGGCCAACCATCACGTCAGCGCCGAGGTCGCCGCGCTCACGAAGCCGGGCCTGATCAGCCAGGCCATCCAGGCAGAAGGGGTGACCGTCCACCATCTCGGCATGACCGGCAACCGGGACCTGCGCGTACTGGGCCCGCTGTGGCGGCTGGTCCAGCGCGGCGGCTACGACGTGGTGCACACGCACCTGTTCCGCGCCGGGTTGTACGGCCGCCTCGTCGCCCGGCTGGCCGGTGTGGCCGCGATCGTGGCCAGCGAGCACTCCATCGGCGAGCGGCACCTGGAGGGGCGGCCCATCACCGCGCCGGTGCGCGTGCTGGCCCGCGCCGGTGAGCGGCTGGGGCACGTGACGGTCGCGGTGTCGTCGGCGGCGGCCCAGCGGCTGGTCCGGTGGGGGGTGCCCGAGCAGCGGATCGAGGTGATCGCCAACGGCATCGACCCGCGGGCGTTCCGCTTCGACCCGGCCGTGCGGGAGACGACCCGCAGCCGGCTGACGATCCCGCCGCACATCACGGTCGTGGGCGGGGTGGGCAGGCTGGAGCCCGGCAAGCGGTTCGACGTGCTGATCGAGGCCGTGGCCGGGTTGCCGGACACCGTACTGCTGCTGGTGGGGGACGGGCCCGAGCGGGCGAACCTCGTCGCGCACGCGCGCAGGCTGGGGATCGCGCACCGGATGGTGCTGGCCGGGCAGTCCAGCCAGGTTCCGGCGCTGCTGTCGGCCATGGACGTCTTCGCGGCGCCGTCGCAGGAGGAGACGTTCGGCCTGGCCATCGTCGAGGCGCTGGCGTGCGGGCTGCCCGTGCTCTACAGCGCGTGCCCGGCGCTGGACGAGCTGCCCGCGAGCGCCTCGCCGAACGCGCGGCGGCTGCCCTCGGCGGCGGAGCCGTTCCGGCAGGCCGTGGAGGAGCTCATCGCGTCCGGCGCGCCGCGGCAGCTTCCCCCGCAGGCCGTGGACCACTACGGCATCGGCCATCACGTCAACCGCATCGAAGCGCTGTACCTGCGCGTGCACGAGCAAAGATCCCGATCGAAGACCATCGCGCCAGCCTGGGGAGAGCAACCATGAGCGTGACCCGCCGTGTATCCGCCGCTGCCCGGCGGTGGTGGCCGCAAGGCTGCGCCGTCGTCCTGGGCCTGTGCGCGGGACTCCTGTACACCGCGCTGACCGACCGCGTGTACACCGCCCAGGCGTACGTCGTCGTGGTGGCCGACGCCCCGTCGAGCATCGAGCAGACGACGAAGTTCGCCCAGGCCTTCACCAAGATCGCCACGCAGCCCGCCGTCGTCGGCGCCGCGCTGCGTCCCGGCCTCGCCGCCCGCACGGTCGGCGAGCTGCAGCGCACGGTACGCGTCTCCGCCTCCCCCGACGCCCCGATGATCAGCCTGGCCGCCTCCGCGCCCGACGCGGCGCAGGCGGCGAGCCAGGCCAACGCGCTGGCCCAAGCACTCATCACCTACGCCGGAGCCCGCGCCACCGACACCGGCGTGCGCATCGCCAACCTGTCCCAGGCCGTGGCGCCGGAAGAGCCGTCAGGCCCCGACCCGCTCATCAACCTCAGCGTGGGCGGCGCCGCGGGACTCCTGCTCGGCGGCTTGTTCTACCTCGTCACCCCGCCCGCCAGACAGGGCCGCGACAAGGGCGCCGCCCGCGACGAGCCCGCCGCCCGCGCCCGCGAGCGCTCACGCAAGCGGCCGGTCGGCGCATGACGCCCGGCCTCCTGGTCGGCGGCCAGAGCAGCGTCGTGACCGACCCGAGCGCCTTCGCGGCCATGAAGCCGGAATGGGACGCCCTGTACGAGCGCTGCGCCACGTCCACCCCCTTCCAGTCGCACGCCTGGCTCACCTCCTGGTGGCAGTGGTACGGCGGGCGGTCCCGCCTGCACGTCCTCCTGCTGCGCCACGAGGACCGGCTGGTGGCGGCGCTGCCGCTGATGCGCACGCGGCGCTGGGGCTGCCGGGTGCTGAGCCCGCTGGGCGTCGGCCTGTCCGACTACACCGACGTACTCCTCGACGAGGCGCATCGCGACGGTCTCGCCAGGACCGCGAGCGAGGCGCTGCTCGGCCTGCCCGGCTGGGACGTCATGGACTTCCCCGAGGCCCAGCCGGGCGCCGCCCTGGAGACGCTGCACGCGTGCTGGCCCGGCAGCCGCTGGCTCATGGAGGGCTCCTCCTGCCTGTACATGCCCGCCCTTCCTCTGGAGGACCAGTTGGCCGCGCTCGGCACGCGTACGGCGGGCAAACTGCGCCGCGGCCTCTACAAGATCGACAAGCTGGACCTCCAGGTGCACGCGGTGACCCCCGAACAGGTGCCGGCGGCCATGGAGGACCTCCTGCGCCTGCACGCCCTGCAATGGGCGGGCCGGCCGATCAACAAGGAACACCTCAGCTCCCGCTTCCAGGCCCACCTCACCAGGTCCGCCACCGAGCTCATCGCCACCGGGCGGGCCGCGCTGACGGAGTTCCGGGTCGGTGAGCGCCTCGTGGCCGCCGACTTCTGCCTCATCGGCGCCGACTTCGCCGGTGGCTACCTGTACGGAGCCGACCCCTGGCTGCGTACCCGCGTCGACACCTTCGCCATGGTCCTGCGGCACGGGCTGCGCCAGGCGCACGCGCGCAGGCTGGAGAAGCTGAGCCTGCTGCGCGGCGCCGAGCCGCACAAGGCCAAGTGGGGCGCGAAGGCCATCGGCAACCGCCGCATGATCTTCGGCAGGACCCACCGGGCCGGCCTCTACGCGGCGCTGGTGCGCGCCCGGATCCGCGCGGCCCGCACGCTCAAGGAACGCCTCTCAGCGAAGGCCGTCTCATGACCATCTCCATCCTGCACGTCAGCCAGCCCGTCGAGGCGGGCGTGGCCGCCTACGTCAGCGCCGCCGCGGCCGACCAGGCCCGGCGCGGCTGGCGGGTCACGGTGGCGGCGCCGTCCCGTGGCACGCTCCCCGACCGGCTCGCCGAACAGAAGATCCCGCACGTGGCCTGGGAGTCGGCCCGCTCCCCCGTGCGCTCGTGCAAGGACGAGACCGTCGCGCTGCGCCGGATCGTCGACGAGCTGGAACCCGACATCATCCACCTGCACTCGGCCAAGGCGGGCCTGGTGGGTCGCCTGGCCGTACGGGGCAGGCGGCCCACGCTCTTCCAGCCGCACGGCTGGTCGTGGCTGGCCTGCCGGGGCGCGACGGCCAGGACCGCGATCGCGTGGGAGCGCACCGCCGCGCGCTGGGCGGCCGCGATCGTGTGCGTCGGCGAGGGCGAGGCCGAGGCCGGGGCGGCGAGGGGGGTGGCGGCCCGGATCGTCGTCGTGCGCAACGGCGTCGACCTCGACCACTTCACCCCCGCCGGCATCGAGGCGCAACTACGGGCCCGCGCCGAACTCGGCGTCCCCGAGCACGCCCGGCTGGCCGTGTGCGTCGGCAGGCTCACCCGCCAGAAGGGCCAGGACCTGCTGCTGCGCGCCTGGCCCCGGGTGCTGCGCTCGTGCCCCGACGCGCAACTGGCGCTCGTCGGCGACGGCGAGCTCAAGGCCGAACTGGAGGCCGGCGCACCGCCCGGCGTCCGCTTCGCCGGCCCCAGCGCCGACGTGCGGCCCTGGTACGCGGCCTGCGACCTGGTCGTGATGCCGTCCCGCTGGGAGGGGCTGCCGCTGACCGCGCTGGAGGCGATGGCCAGCGCGCGTCCCGTCGTCGGCTTCGACATCCCCGGCCTGCGCGAGGTGATCGGCGAGGAGACCGGCGCGCTGGTGAGCGCGGGCGACCTCAGGGGGCTGGCCTACGCGCTGTCCTCCCGCCTGTCCTCCCACGACGGTACGGCGTGGCGCGAGGGCCAGGTCGCCGCGCTGCTCAGCAAGGAGTTCGACGCCCGGGTGACCATGGAGGTGCTGGCCGGGGTGACCGCCGGGGTGCTCGGGCGAGGCTGACCCCGCCCGAGCGTCCGCGTTCAGGTCGGCAGCTCATCCTCGGGTACGGCCGGCGGCATCACCGTGGGGCTGGGCAGGATGCCCGGCACCTCCAGCTGCACCGGCGGCGGCACGACGACCATCGTCAGCAGGCTCCGCCACAGGCCGACCAGCCAGGTGAGCATCGGCTCCCTGGTGACCTGCGGGGGCAGGGTGACGGCCGGGAGGGTGGGCGGCATGGGGTTCTGGATCGAGGGCGGCACGGGGTTGGACGTCACGCCCAGAGGCGGGACCGCCCCGGTCGGCGTCCCGGTCGGCGCACCCGGCGCACCGGGCTCACCGGCGCCGAGCGGGATCGCGGGCGCTGACGGCAGCGCGGACGCGCTGGGCAACGCGGGCGCTGACGGCAGCGCCGGCGTGCTCGGCAGGGCAGGCGCGGACGGCAGCACCGAAGCGCTCGGCAACGCGGGTGCGCTCGGAAGCGCCGACGTCGACGGCAGTGCGGGCTTCGACGGCAGCGCAGGTGCGCTGGGCAGCGCGGACGTACTGGGCAGCGCGGGCTTCACCGGCAACGCCGAAGCGCTGGGCAGAGCGGGCTTCTCCGGCAGCCCCGACGCGCTGGGCAGCGCGGACGTGCTGGGCAGCGCGGGCTTCGATGGCAGCGCCGAGGTGCTCGGCAGTGCGGGCGCTGACGGGAGGGCCGAGGCGCTGGGCAGCGCGGGCGCTGAAGGCAGTGCCGACGTGCTCGGGAGTGCGGACGCGCTCGGGAGCGGAGGGGTGGTCGGCGTGGGCACGGCCGGGGTCGGCAGCATCTGCTGCAGCAGCGTCCGGAACCCCGCGGCCGACCGGGGGTTGGACGAGCACTGCCACACCCCGTGCGGGCAGTAGTCCGACAGCGAGTGGTAGGCGACGTTGTGCCGCCCGATCCAGTCGAGCATCTGCCGTACATAGGTGGGCCGGTCGCCGTATCGGAACAGGCCCCACTCGGGGAACGACATGGGCTTGCCGTGAGCGGCGGCGAACTCGGCGTGGTGGCGCAGGCCGTACGGCTGGGAGACGTAGGACTGGAACCCGTCGGAGGGCGGCTGGTCGTAGTTGTCCATGCCGATGATGTCCACGACGTCGTCGCCGGGGTAGCACTCGGTCCACGGGATCGCGTCGCGCCCGCGGTTGGCGGTGAAGTCGAAGCGGAAGCGCTGCCCGGTCACGGACCGCATGCTGGTCACGATCCGCCGCCAGTACGCCTTCCACGCGGTCGGGTCGGGCGCGCATCGGCTGGAGTACGTCGTGCCGTTCATCTCCCAGCCCAGGACGATGATGGAGTCCTCGGCGCCCTCGGCGACCAGCCGGCCGGCCAGCTTCCTGAAGGTGAGGTCGAAGGCGCCACTGGCTCCGGCGTTCAGCAGCACGGAGACCGCGGCGTCGGACAGCTTGCCCTCGTTGGGCGCCACCATGGGCACGTTGATCGCGAGGATCCTGCCCGGCTGGGCCGCACGCCACTGGGTCCAGGGCTTCAGGATGAAGTCGGGGCCGTGGAAGGCCGCCCATGTCTCGCCGGGGATGTAGGTCCTGCCGACGGTCACCTCGCGGCCGAGCCAGCGCTCGAAGCCGGGCAGGCGGGCGGCGCCGTGGGCGTCGGAGCCCATGAAGACGCCGAGCGCGGCCCGCTGCTTGGTCACCGCGAGCAGCTTGGGCTCGGGCTCGGCGACCGCGTCCGGCTGTACGGCGACGGCGGCCACGAGCAACATGGCGGCTCCAAGCGCGCCCCTGTGCCTAAGTCCGGGGAACATGTGCCTTCTCATGCGGCTAACTCACCATTCCTGCCCGTCAAAGCATTACTGCGTGCTTCCATTCCCCTTCCCGCTTGATGAGAACATCAAATCTCCTTCGGAATTTCGCAAGCAATGCACAGGATGACCGATTCGCCACATAAGAGGTTTTCGCACCATCTCGTCCTTGACATTGGAGAAACAATAACGCCCTCATGAAAAACAATTCACCGTGTCCATGATAGGAAAGACCGGTGAACGACGCTCCCCAACAGAAGCGGAATAACGATATCCGCAACTGCCTGCCCGTCGCCCCGAGGGCCCCGGCACTGGTCGTCAGGATGGATCGCAACCCATTCCATCACGGCACCCTCGCCGCCATTCGGTCGCTGGGTCGCATGGGCGTCGATGTGCACGCCGTTCTCGAAGGCCCGCACGGTCCCGCTGCCCAGTCGAAATACCTCTCCAGCTGCGGCCACTGGGACACGGCGCCCACCGCGGCCGAGAGCTTTCTCCGCACAATGCTTTCCGCCGCCGACCGCATCGGCGGAAATCCGGTCCTGCTGCCAATGGACGACATCACCGCCATCTATACGGCGCAGCACGCACAGGACCTGTCCCCCCGATTCCGGATCTCGAATCCGGCCGGCGAACTCCCCGCCCAGCTCGCCGACAAGCACGCGCTCGCCACCATCTGCGCCCATCTCGGCGTCGCCCACCCGGACACCCACGTGGCCGAGACCCAGGACGACCTGCGCTTCGCCGAGCGCGCCTACGGCTTCCCGATGATGGCCAAGTGGGCCAGGCCCTGGCTGGCCGCCGGCGCCCGCGGCCTGCGCAGCACCACGCTCCTCCAGTCGCACGACCAGCTCCGCGCCCTGGCCGCACGGGCCCCGGAGCAGGACAGCGAACTGCTGCTGCAGCGCTACATCCCGCCGACCCGCGACGGCGACTGGTTCTTCCACGGCTACTTCCGCGAGGACTCCACCTGCGACTTCGCCGGCTCGGGCAGGAAGGAGCGCGCCTACCCCCCGGCCGCCGGGATCACCACGCTCGGCCGCTGGCTGCCCAACCCCGAGATCGACCACACCGCCAGGACCCTCGCCAAATCCCTGCGCTACTCCGGAATCCTCGACATGGACTTCCGCTTCGACGTCAGGGACGGCAAGTACTACCTACTCGACTTCAATCCCCGCGTCGGCGCGCAGTTCCGCCTCTTCGGCGACTCCAACCGCATCGACGTCATCAGGGCCGCCTATCTGGACCTGACCGGGCAAGACTCAAACTTCGGTTCTCCCCAGTACGGCAGGACGTATCTGGTGGAGAATTACGACCTCTTGCGGAAGCTGGCCAGAAAGCCCGGGGTAAACGGCCGCCGCCGCCCGGGATGGCTGTCGTCCCTGCGCCGGGCCGACGAGCTGGCCTGGTACGCGAGAGATGATGTCAAGCCCTTCACCGGAATGGTGAAACAAACGTTTCTACGCGCCATGAGGGCATGCACACCAACGATCGAAAGAATGCCATGAACACCGAAACCGTCGACGTCGCGGTCATCGGAGCCGGGCCCTACGGCCTTTCCGTCGCCGCATACGCCATCAGCGCCGGACTTGAGGCCCAGGTCTTCGGCCAGCCGATGAACGCCTGGGACAAGCACATGCCCACCGGCATGCTGCTGAAGTCCGAGCCATTCGCCTCGCACCTCGCCGACCCTGCCGGGGATTTCACGCTCGCGGCATACTGCCGTTCGCACGGATTCCCCTATGCCTATGCCCGGCCCACTCCTGTGGAGCGCTTCGTCGACTACGGGAAGTGGTTCTGCGAGCAGGCCGTCCAGGACCGTGTCACGCCGGTCAACGTGGTGGACGTCGCCAAGCAGGACGAGTTGTTCACCGTCACCCTGGAGACGGGCCGGCAGGTCCGGGCGCGGGCCGTCGTGCTCGCCGTGGGCTTCCTGCCGTTCGCCCGCATTCCGGCGGCGCTGGCCTCGCTGCCGTCGTCGGTGCTGGCCCACAGCTGTCAGCTCAACGACCTCAGCTGCTACGCCGGCGAGAAGGTGGCGGTGATCGGCGCCGGGCAGTCGGCCATCGAGACCGCGTGCCTGCTGCAGGAGGCCGGCGCGTACCCCCACCTGATCGCGCGCACGGCGGCGCTGAAGTGGAACGAGACGCCCGTCGAGGAACGCACGGCGCTGGCGCGCTGCCTCGCCCCGCGCTCGGGGCTCGGGACCGGCTGGCGGTCCTGGATGTGGTCGGAGAAGCCCGCGCTGGTGCGCCATCTGCCCGGACGCGTGCGCCGGCGCATCGTGCGCACCACGCTCGGCCCGGCCGGCTCATGGTGGCTGAAGGACCGCTTCACCAGCGTCCCGACCAGCCTCGGCGCACAGCTACGGCGGGCCGTCCCCGGCGAAGGGGTCGACCTGCGCCTGCAGGACGCGACGGGTGGCCTCTTCCACCTGCACGCCGACCGCGTCATCGCCGCGACGGGGTACGTCGTCGACGTGCGCCGCTTCAGCGTCCTGGAGCCTGGGCTGCGGGACTCCGTCGCGCACGTGGGCCACGCGCCCGTGCTGAGCAAGACGTTCGAATCCTCCGTGCCCGGCCTGTTCGTCGTGGGGCTCGCGGCCGCGCCCACGTTCGGCCCGGTCATGCGCTTCGTGCACGGCTCCCGTTTCGCCGCGGCCACGGTCGCTCCCGCGCTGGTCGCGCGGGTGTCCGGCCGCCGTCCTTCCCCCCTCGTCACCGTGGAGCCCTCATGCCGATGACCAACCGCCGCGCGGCGTTCGCGATCGCCGCGGGTCTGTGCGCGCTCGCCTGGCTGGGTTCTCCCGGTACGGCCGCCGCCACCGCCACCCCGACCATCGTCGTCACCTCGCCCGCGGACACCCCGGTCCGGGCACGGACCCTCGGCACCCCGGTGACGGTCGAGCCGAGGAGCCCCGGCCGGTACTCGATGTCCGTGGTCAGGGCGAGCGACTTCTCCGTCACGGCCCCGGCCGCGCGCACGGGACCCGGCAGCGCGATGCTGCACGGCGACCCCCACGTCGCCGTCCTGGGCCCGGCCCGCTAGTACGGGTAGTTTTGCGATAGATGATCTGCCTTTGAGGCTGATCGACCGCGCCCGCGGGCACCTTCCCGTCAACTACTTCCACGGGGACAGGTGCCATGAAGCTCGAGTTCATCATCGGCGGAGCTCTGTTCGTGGGCGCGGTCCCCCCTTTCCCGCTCGACCCCGTTCCCGAGCTCTTCCAGTGGTGTGCCTCCTGGTACACCTCGGCCTGCGAGCGGTCAGCGGGACTCGCCCGCGGCCGCCTGGCCGCGAACACCGCTCTCGGCACGCTCGGCACACCCTATTCATGGGGCGGCGGCGGGCCCTCAGGAGCCACCTACGGGACCGGCAGGGGAAAGCGCGTCAAAGGCTTCGACTGCGCGGGACTGACCGAGTACGCGTGGTCTCAGGCCGGTGTGGGAATCGGTTCGAGCACCTATGAACAGTGGCGCTCCGGAACCCGGATTCCCAGGACCCGAATTCAGGTCGGTGACCTGGCCTTCTTCGAGACCGATTCCAAGCGCCCAGGTCCTGACCACGTCGGCGTCGCCATCAAAGCGAACCAGATGGTGGTCGCGCCATTCACCGGCGAGGTCGTGCGCATAGAGACGATCGACCGGCGCAATTTCGTGGGGCTGGTCAGGCCCGCGCGGCAGAAGCCCGGATGATCTTCACGGGCAAAAAGAAACGCCCCTGATCCGGCTCCTCGGGAGTTGGGAGCCGCATCAGGGGCAGCGTCGACTGTGGGTGAGGGAGAGTGCCCGTCTACCGCTCACCAGTCGGTTCGCGTGCGGCCTCCTGACCTGCCGTCACTCGAGGTCCGCGCGAATGCCGGCGCGCTGTCATCACTGCCAGCGCACCGGCGCTTCGCCCGGACTTTCTAGCGTCCAGCTCAGCCGTCGTTACCCTCGATGTCGGTCAGGCTGGTGTTGTTGGTCAGGAGCTGCAGGTTGATGCGCTCCAGGTGCGCGATCGTCAGGACGTCAACCTCGTTGTTGTTGAGCGCGTGGTTGAGCACCGGAACGACGATCGACGCCGGGCTGTGGGCGTTGCCGACGTTGTCGTCGTTGCCCTTCTCCCACGTGGCCGCAGAAGCTGCGGTGGACGAGGCAGCCAGGAAAGCGCCTGCGGCGAGCGCACCGATGACAATGCGACGAAGCATGTTTACTTCCTCCAGTGTGCGAATGGAATTGGTGGCGCCGCCTGTTGAGTTGGCAGCTGCGCCATGCATGACTACCTTGCCGCGCCACGCATACTAATTCCACCGATCCTTGCCGTATTAAAGTCAAAGACCGCCATGGATTCCTTGGCACAGCTGAAGGAATACAATCAGCCATTCGGCCTTTTCTCAGAGCGCCAAGAAAGGCCGTTGTCCGCCGCCCGATATATGTCCAAATCGGGCCATATCGTACCCCGGAGTCAGAGCTTGGGTTCGGTATCCCCGACGTAAAGCAGCCGATTGGGCGTATCACGCCTGAGTCCCGATACGACGTTTCTCGTCGAGGTCTCCATGAGCACCGACGCGATGTCGGCAGGGGTGGCGCGCGGGCTTGTGGCCAGCAACAACGCCACCGCTCCCGAGACGTGCGGCGTGGCCATCGAGGTGCCGCTCGCCGATCGCGCCGAGGTGTCGTCGGTGAACCACGCCGAGTCGATGGCCACCCCCGGAGCGAACAGGTCCACGCACCGGCCGCCGTTGGAGAACGGGGCCCGCTCGTCCGCGCGCGTGGTGGCCGCCACCGTGATGGCCTCCCTGGCGCCCGAGGGTGAGGCCTCGCAGGCGTCGGCGTTCTGGTTGCCCGCGGACACCACGTACGGGATGCCGGTCGCGATCGAGCTCCGCACGGCGCGGTCGATGGCCGAGCTCCTGCCGCTCTGGAGGCTGATGTTCACCACGGCGGGGCGCTGGGCGTTGGCGGTCACCCAGTCGATCCCGGCCACGATCTCGGCGGTGGTGCCGTAGCCGGCGCAGTCGAGCACGCGTACACCGACCAGCTGGACGTCCTTGGCCACCCCGTAGGTGGCGCCGCCGAGGATGCCCGCCACGTGTGTGCCGTGGCCGTAGCAGTCCTGGGCGACGAGGTCGGAGTCCACGGCGTCGTAGCCGTAGCGTGCCCTGCCGCCGAACTCCGTGTGCGAGAGCCGCAGGCCACTGTCGATGACGTAGGCCGTGACCCCGGCGGCGCTGCCGCCACGCACGCCGACGTCGTCCAGGGGCAGGCGGCGCTGGTTGACCCGGTCGAGGCCCCAGGGGCTCGCCTGGGAGGTGAAGACCTGGTTGTGCTCGATCGTGGCCACGCGCCGGTCGGCGGCCAGCCTCGCCGCCTGCTCAGCGCTCATGGACGCGGAGAACCCCCGCAGGGCGGCGGCGTAGATGTGGTGAACCTCGCCCCCGTACTGCTTCGCCAGGGCGGCGGCCTGGGTCTCGACGCCCGCCTCGTCGCCGTCCGGCGGGAGCCGTAGCGCCACGACGAACACGTCGCGGTCGACGGCGCCGCGCACGGGAGGCGCGGCGAGCAGCCCCAGGCACAGGGCGAGGCAGGCTGCGGAGAATCTGGCCCAGATCACATGCGTCTCATTTCTACGATCGGCAGGCGCGGCACCGGCCCTCGGGGCCCGCGCCGCGCCTGCGTTTCACGTGATGGTCTGGGGGTTTTTCGGGGAGTTCGTCAGTCGCGCACGGCTACCGAGGCGCCACACCTCTCGCCTGCGCACGTGCCCGGCCAGCGCGTGGCCACCTTGCCGTTGCCGAGTTCGCCACGCTTGACCTGGACGCGCACGCGGATCTCGCGGGTGGCTCCGGGTTCGAGCGTGCCCTGCCAGGTGAGGGCGGAGCGCGTACGGGCGGTGGGACGAGGGTTGATCGCCCGCACCCTCGCGTCGTCGAGCACGTCGTCCAGGCGCATCGACAGGTGGTAGGGAAGGGCCGTCTGACCGCTGTTGTGGATGCGCGTGGTGAACGTCAGGCGCTCTCCCTTGCCGATGCGGTCGGGGGCCTTGTGCGAGACACGTACCTGCCCGGGGGTCAGCAGGTCGATGCGGTGGTCCTCCACCTCGCCGGTGGCCGCCCAGCCGGTGGGCACGCTCACCTCGGCGGCGGCCTCGGCCAGGCGCAGGCGCAGCCACGACGGGCCCGGCCTGGTGTCGTGCGGCAGCGCCCAGGTCAGCACGGCACGCGCGGATCCGGCCGGCAGCACGGACGAGGCCCGCTCGGACGGCTGGAAACGGCCGTCGCGGTCGAAGTCCACCCATCCGGCCAGCACACCCGATGACGCGGTCCGCACGGGCACCGTGAGCTGGAGGCGGCGGTCCTGCCCGGCCTCCAGCCGTCCCGCCGAGGCGTCGTCCTGGTCGTCGTCGATCCGGCGCGGGGTGAAGCTCACCGTGCCCGGCCGGTCGGACGTGGCCGAGGCGCCGATCGACTGGTCGGAGATGGAGTGGGAGGCGGCGCCGTACGAGGCCGGGGCGTCGGAGTCGTCCTGCTCGAAGGTGACGCGGAAGACGCCCCACATGAACGGGTCGCCGGCGGGCAGCGTCCGGCGGACGTTGAGCGCGCGCACGTCGACGGTGAACGAGGAGACCATGCCGTTGACCTGCGCGGTGCCGCACATGTAGACGACGCCGCAGGTCGTCTCGCGCTGGCGGCCGCCGGCGTTCGGAACGATGGCCTGCCGGTCGACCTCGAAGCCGGGGAAGCCCGCGATCTTGCTGAACGTCGGCCGGGACGGGGTGCCGCCCGACAGGCGCAGCCCGGTCCAGTACTCCTCCCGGTTGCCCGCCGAATCCACCGTCGCGCCGCCGGTGCCCGCGACGTGCAGGCGCGGGTTGCGCACCGGGCTGGAGAACCTGAACGTCAGGGTGGCGACGTCACTCCAGCCGTTCGGCCGGACCGCGAACCCCTCGTAGAGGTCGCTGATTCCGGCGGCGGCCTTGGCGTTGACCGGGTCCAGGTACTCGTCGGGCGGGGCGCCCGGGTCCGCGCGCAGGGTCTCGGCCTTGGCCACCCGCGTGCCGTACGCCATCTTCTTCTCGACCGTCATGATGATGCCCGACGGCGCGACGCCGCGGGCGCTCCCGGCCGTGTTCGCCATCGTCCAGGTGTTGCGCTTGCCCTTCGACGCCATCGCGCCGGCAACCCCTGTCGAGGGTCTTTCCTGATCTACGGCAAGTGCCCCCGGGGAGCCCAGCGTGCTGATTAGCATCGCCGCCATGACGTTGACCACCGCGACACGCCGCATTCCACCCCATACGGAAACCACACTTATTACCCTTCCGTCCTCGACGCAGGTTCTCTACTTTCGCGCGCTCTTGCGGAGGCAGACCAAGGAGGCACTACTGCGGATCAGCAGAGAAAGTGAGCTCCGATATCAGCTGGCCTCGCTGAGGCGCGATCAGCGCCGCCAGTACGGCGGATCGCCCTGACGAATCCTGCCAGCGCGGAACACGTGGAGAACCGGCCGAAAGCATATCCAGATCAAAAACATCTTCAGTTCCCGGCGATGCGCCACACATATCCAGAAATGCCCACATATCGACGGCAGCGGGTGACGGCGGTGCCCTGCCCCCGTACATGAGCCTTTACACCGGGCTCGGGAGGGCACCGCGTGCCGCTATTCAGACCGGCCAAGCTATCGAGCCGCTCGCGCCCATTCCACTACGCGTCGTCGCCGTGTCCCGTCCTTGAAGCCGCCGCCCTGCCCCCAGGCACGCCCCGCCGCACGGGGCTCCACCTCGCGGACTCCGCCTCCCGGCGTGACCCTGCCACGTGGCCCTGCCGGAGGCCCACACCGTGCGGATGGCCTGACAGCGCGGCACAGCCGCGCCGGGGGCACGATCCGGGCTACCGGACCTCGCGGTGAGCCGGGCTCGCCGCGTGACCCTGCCGGGTACCCCGCCGTGTGCCGGCGGCCAGGCGGTGTGAGTGGCCGAGCGGCGCGGGTGGGCGGGCGCGGTTCAGGGGTTGGGGGCTGGGGGTTGTCTGGTGGCGTAGTCGTGGCGCCACTGTTCGGCGGCTTCGATCATGGCCTGGCCGACGTGGCCGAAGAACTGGCCTATGTCCTGGAGGCGGGTGCCGGCCGGGGTGGTGTCGCCCAGGACCTGGGCGCCGTCCCTGGCGATGTCGGCCAGCAGCATGTTCTGGCGGGCGCTGGCCGTCCAGCCGCGGAACCAGGCGTCGGCGTCGATGACGTAGCGGTCGCGCCGCCGGCGGGGGTCGCGTTCGCGGCGGATGAGCTCCTGCTGCTCCAGTTCGCCGACGGCCTTGGAGATGGACGCCGGGCTCACCTGGAGGCGCTGGACCAGTTCCGCGGCGGTCAGGCTGCCGTCGTCGGTTGTGTACAGGCAGGTCAGCACCCTGGCGGTCATCCGGGGCAGGCCCGTGGCGACCATGATGCCGGTGAACTGCTCCTCCAGGTCATGGACGGCCCGGGGGTCGCGGCCGAGGGTGGCCCCGTCCTCCACGCGCGTGGGCGGGGGTGGGGTCGGCTTGCTGCGGCGGGCCCGGCCCTGGGTGGCCCGCTGGGCCTGGGCCGCCCGATAGCCGGACGGGCCGCCGTTGCGGGCCACCTCCCTGGTGACGGTGGAGATGGGGCGGTCCAGCAGACCCGCGATCTCCGTGTAGGTGTGCCCCTTCGCCAGGCCGTCGGCGATCGTCTGCCGGTCCTCCTGGGTCAGCCTGCCTCCGGGCATCGGTACCGCCTTTCGTGTCGTGTCCGCCTGGCGTCCCCCATTCTTGCGTTCGACTCCACTCCATTGCAAGTCTGCTCGTGCTGCCTCTTGCATTTAGCTCCACTTTCATTGCAAGACTTCATGCCATTGACCTGCGTTTTCACGGGATCGAGCAATCCATGCGTTGACGAATTATCAAACGCAAGATAGCTTTCAGTTGTTCGCGAAATAGTGAACGACAGTGAACGGAGCCCCTCATGACTTCCCTCCTCGCCCCCGTGCGCACCTGGCACCGTCCGTTGATGGTGTGCGCGGCGCTCATGCTGGGCCTGATGCTGGTCGCCGGCGTCGGGCTCGTGGTGGACGACCGGACCCTGCTGAACGAGTCGGTATGGATCAAGCCGCTCAAGTTCGGCTTCGCCTTCGCCCTGTACGCCCTCACGCTGGCCTGGCTGTCCACCAAGCTGACCAGGGGCAGGCGGCTCGGCCGGTGGCTGGGCAACGTGTTCGCGGTGACCGTGGTCGTGGAGGTCGGCGCCATCACGGTCCAGGCGGCACGCGGCACCTTCAGCCACTTCAACGCCGACATGACCGACCCGGTCACCGTGGCGCTCGTGCCGATCCTCACCTACGGCGTCATGATCATTCTGATCGCGCAGCTGATCCTCGGGGTCGTCGTGCTGATCCAGCGCACCGGCGGCGCGGCGCTGAACCGGGCCATCCGCACCGGGCTGGCGCTGGCCACCTTCGGCATGGTCCTGCCCATCTACTGGCTGCTCGCCCAGATCACCCCCCGTACGGTCACCGACGCCAACGGCAGGCAGGTGCCCATGTACCAGGGCCACGGCATCGGCGACCCCGACGGCAACGGCATGTTCCTCACCGGCTGGAGCGTGACCGGCGGCGACTTCCGGGTGCCCCACTTCTTCGCCCTGCACGGCATCCAGGTGCTCCTCCTGCTCGCCGCCGCGCTGGCCGCGCTGGCCGCCAAGCGCGCCTGGCTGCGCCCCGAGAAGGTCCGCGCCCGGCTCGTCGGCAGCGCCGCCCTCGGCTACACGGGGCTGGTCGCGGTCGTGACCTGGCAGGCGCTGCGCGGCCAGTCCCTGATCCACCCGGACGCCGCCACCCTCCTCGCCCTGGCCGCGGTGCTGCTGATCACCTCGCTGGCCGCCGCGGGGTCGGTCGTGGCCGGCAGGCGGGCGGCGGCCGTACCGGCTGAGATGCCCGCACCGCACCACATCGCGCGCTGACGCAGACCCACCAAAGAGCTGGAACAGACCACCAGAGAAACGCTCGAAAGGACACCGACATGACGATCTTCAAGGCCGGACTGCTTCTCTCCGCCGTGGTGATGACCGCGACCGCGCTCGCGGCGCCGGCTGAGGCCGCCCACGACCGCGCCGGCGTGCGGCGCTCGCTTGAGCGGGCCGTCGAGAGTGGTGCGCCCGGCATGGTCGCCGAGATCCGCGATCACCGCGGACGCTGGTTCGGCTCGGCGGGCGTGGCCGACCTCAAGACCGGTGAGGAGCGCCGCTCCGGCGAGCGGTTCCGGATCGGGAGCACGACCAAGACGTTCACCGCGCTGCTGGTCCTGCAACTCGTCGCCGAGGGCCGGTTGAGCCTCGACGACAGCGTGGACACGTGGCTGCCCGGCCTGGTGCGGGGCGACGGTTACGACGGGCGCCAGATCACGATCCGGCAGTTGCTCAACCACACCAGCGGAATCTTCAACTACGGCAATGACGCGGAGCTGATGAAGAAGGCCGTGGGCGCCGCCTGGTACGAGCACCGCTTCGACACCTACACGCCCGCGGAGCTGGTGAAGATCGGCCTGTCCAACCCGCCCTACTTCGCCCCCGGCGCCGGGTTCGGCTACTCCAACACCAACTACTACCTGGCCGCGATGATCATCGAGAGGATCACCGGCCGGAGCTACGGCGACGAGCTTGAGCGCCGCATCCTGCGCCCGCTGGGGATGTCACACACGTACCTGCCCGGCCGCGACACGAAGATCCGCGGCGAGCACCCCGTCCACCACTCCACGCTGTTCTCCATGGACGCCGACCCCGAGATCCACGACGCCACCGAGATGAACCAGTCCTTCGCCTGGGCCGCGGGCGGCATGGTCTCCACCACGGGCGACCTGCAGCGCTTCTTCGGCAAGCTGCTGGCGGGCAAGCTGCTGCCCGCCGCGCAGCAGCGCGAGATGTTCACCACCGTGGCGACCCAGGGCGGGCCGCCGTGGATCCCCCACACCCGCTACGGGCTGGGCGTCTTCTCCCAGGAACTGCCGGGTGGCGTCACGCTCTGGGGGAACGGCGGCGCCGCCTACGGCTCCTGGACCTTCGCCATGGGCACCCGCGACGGCAGCCGCCTGCTCACCACCCAGATCAACGGCGACTGGAGCGGCCTGGCCCCCTTCGACGACCTGTTCGCCGCCGAGTTCAGCTGACCCGCTTCCTGTCCCGGGGTACGGCGAACGCCCCCGCCAGAGCGACCACCGCCGCACCCGCCCCGAGCACGAAGGCCAGGCCGAAGCCCGCTTCGGCGGGTATGCCGGTCGCGGGGTCGAGGCGGGCGGCCAGGATCGACAGCCCGGCCTGGCTGCCCAGCGTCTCCCCCAGCGTCCTGGCCAGGGTGCTGATGCCGGTGGACACCCCGGTCTCGCCCGGGGCGACCGCCCGGACGATCAGGCTGGTCATGGCGGTGAACGCGAGCCCGTACCCGACTCCCATGACCGCACTTGCGGCCATGAGCTGCCAGGGCTCGCGGTGCCACAGGGCCAGCGCGGCGACGGACAGCGCCATGACGAGAGCACCACCGATGATCACGGCTCGGGGCGGCAGGACCCGCTCCAGCGCCCCGGCGGCCGGGCCGGCGACGAGGAACGCCAGCGCGGTGGGCAGCAGGTACAGGCCGGCCTGGGCGGTCGTGCCGCCGAAGCCGTACCCCGTCTCGGTGGGCAGTGTCACCAGCTGGGGAACCACGACGAAGACCACCACGCTGGAGAAGCCGACCGCCAGGGCGATCAGCGACGGCGCCAGCACCACCCGGCGGCGCAGCAGCGCCATGTCGACGAACGGCCGGGGGTGGCGGGACTCGTACCGGATCCATCCGGCTGCGCCGGCCACGGCGAACGCGAGCAGCGGTGTGACGCGCCAGGACAGCCAGCCGTCGTCGGCGGCGTAGGTGACCGACAGCAGCAGCGCCACGACCGAGGCGGCGAACAGCAGCACCCCGCCGACGTCGAGCGCGCCGCCAAGGCGGAGGTCGGAGCCGGGGATGACCAGCCGCGCGGCCACCGTGGCGACGAGCATCGCCGCCCCGGCGCCGAGCAGCCAGCGGTGCGAGAAGGCGTCGGCCAGGGCGCCGCCGACCAGGTAGCCGATGAGGCCGCCCGCGGTGGCCACGCCGCCGATCGTGCCGATGGCGACGCCGACGGAGCGCGACGGCAGCACCTCACGGGCCAGCCCGTACGCCAGCGGGTAGATCCCGGCTCCCACACCCAGCAGGAGCTGACCGGCGATCATCACCGGCAGGCCGGGGGCCAGGCCCGACACCAGGGCCCCCGCGGCCATGATGGCGAAGGTCCAGGTGACCACGCGCCGCTTGCCGTACATGTCGCCCAGACGCCCGGCGACCGGGGTGGCGATCGAGGCGGCGAGGAGGAAGCCGGTGAACAGCCACGCGGCGGCGGACGGCGAGGCGCCGAGATCGGCCTGGAAGCGTACGAGGCCGGGCACGATGGCCGAGCCGAGCGTCGTGTAGATCAGTACCCCGGCCAGCAGAACGAGTAGCGTCGGCATGCGAAGGCCTCCTGTATGAACGTTTATGCACTACGATGAAGAGGTCACCCAGAAATCTGAGGAGAGTCCGTGCCGCCTCGCTCGCGCGCCACCGTCGCGACGCCCGCCAAGAAGCCGCCGGCGGAGCGCATCCTGGCCGCCGCGGAGGAACTGTTCTTCACCCAGGGCTTCAAGGGCACGAGCGTCAGGGACATCACGGCGGCGAGCGGCCTGACGCCCGCCGCGCTCTACAACCACTTCCCCTCCAAGGAAGAGGTCCTGTTCACGCTGGTCAGCCGGGCGACGGACGAGGGTGAGCGGATGCTCAACGACGCGGTCGCCAACGCGGCAGCCGACCCGGAGAGCCAGCTGAGGGCACTGGCGTACGCCTCGGCCCTCTTCCACGCCCGCCACCGCGCCTCGGCCATGATCGCCACGTTCGAGTACGTCCATCTGCCCGAGGCACAGCGGGCGGTCATCGTCGAGCGCCGCCGCGGCCTGCGGACCCGGCTGGAGCGCACGCTGGAGCACGGCGTGCGGTCGGGGGTCTTCGAGCTGCCCGCCATGCGCGGTGACGCGACGAAGCTCACCGCCACGGCGATCGTCAACCTGGTCCTGCGGGCGACCGAGTTCTTCGGCCCGTTCCCGGCGGTCAAGGACGAGGAGCTGGCCGGGCTCCACGCCGACCTGGCCTGCCGGATGGTGCTGGCGCGCTAGGCGCGTACCCAGCCGCCGTCGACGAAGAGGGCCTGGCCCGTCACGTAACGGGCCTCGTCCGAGGCCAGCCAGCAGACCGCGTTCGCGATCTCCTCCGGCCGGCCCATCCTGGCGATCGGCTGGGTGGCCGTCTGTTTGGCGGCGATCTCCCGCAGGTTGCCGTGGTCGGCCATCTCGGTGTCGACGAAGCCGGGGCAGACGGCGTTCGCGCGGATGCCGCTGCGGCCAAGTTCGACGGCGAGCGCCCTGGTCAGCGAGAGCAGGCCGCCCTTGGAGGCGTCGTAGGCGATCTGCCCGAAGAAGCCGATCACGGCCACGGAGCAGATGTTGACGATCGCGCCCGTGCCCGAGCGCGCGAGGTGGTCGAGCGCCGCCTGGCTGAGCACGAACGGGGCGCGCAGGTTGACCGCGAGCACCCGGTCCCAGTCCTCCAGCGTGTAGTCGCGGATCTTGGCACGGGCGCCGGTGGCGGCGTTGTTGACCAGGATGTCGAGGCCGCCGAGGCGTTCGGCCGCCTGCGCGACGACGGCCTTGGCCGCACCGGCGTCGGAGACGTCTGCCTCCTGGACGATCCCCTTCCCGCCGTCGCGCTCGATCCGCGCGAGCGTCGCCCGCGCGCCCTCGGCGTCGAGGTCGCACAGGGCGACCCGCGCGCCTTCCGCCGCCATCCGGGTGGCGATGGCGGCGCCGATGCCGCGGGCCGCTCCCGTGATCAATGCGGTACGGCCGGCCAGCGTTCCCGTCATGCCCCGCCTCCTTCCGTGATCGGTGTCTCCAGGTGGCGCAGCCGCCATCGGGTCTGCCCGCGGCGCCGGTAGTCGGTGGTGAACCAGCGCGGCACGTTGTGGGTGGCGCCGCCGTCCACGAGGTGCGCGACGCCGGTGACGTAGGAGCTGTCGTCCCCGGCGAGGAACGCGACCATCGCGGCCACGTCCTCGGGGCGCCCGACCCGGCCGAGCGGCGTCTGCGACTCGATGAGCCGGTCCATGCCCTGCTCCAGCAGATCCTTGGTCATCGCGGTGGCCGTGACCCCCGGCATCACCGCGTTGACCCGCACGTCGTGGGCGCCGAGTTCGGCGGCCATGACCTGGACCAGCATGTTGAGCGCGGCCTTGGTGGCGCAGTAGGCGGAGAACAGGGCGGCGGGGGCGACCGCGCCGTTGGAGGAGTTGACGATGATCGATCCGCCGCGGCCGCCGTCGGCCATGTGCCTGGCGGCGGTCTGGCACACCAGGAAGGTGCCGGTCAGGTTGACGGCGACGTGCCGGTTCCAGGTGTCCAGCGGCAGGTCGAGGAAGGCGTCGAGGCGGCCCCAGCCGGCGTTGGCGAAGCAGATGTCGAGCCTGCCGTGCGCTTCCACCGTCTCGGTGAAGGCGTCCTCGACCTGCTCGGGGTCGGTCTGGTCCATCTTGACCGCTCGCACGTCGAGGCCCTCGCCGCGCAGGCCGGCCGCCACGCGTTCCGCGGCCGCGCCGTCCCGGTCGGCGACGACGACCGCGGCTCCTTGCCCGGCGAGCTTGCGCGCTGTGGCGGCGCCGATCCCGCCGGCGCCGCCGGTGATCAGCGCGACCCGGTCGCGCAGTGGGGTGTGCATAAAGGTCTCCATGAATAATCGTTCATACTTGTTTGAGGCGGGTGCGGCGGACCTTGAACCCGGCGGCCTCGCGGTCCCAGGTGTCGGGCGTGACGCCCTCGCGGCGCAGGCGCCGCTTCTCGATCTTGCTGGTGGGGGTCTTGGGCAGTTCGCCCAGCACGCGCACGTACCGGGGCACCATGAAGTGCGGGAGCCGTTCCACGAGAAACTCCAGGAGGTCGCGCGGGTCGAGACGCGCGCCGTCCACGGGTGCCACGGCCGCGAGCACGTCGTCCTCCCCGTCCCCGCTGGGCACCGCGACGGCCGCGGCCTCCCGGACCGCCGGATGGCGCAGGATCTCCGCCTCGACCTCGCTGGAGGAGATGTTCTCCCCGCGCCGCCTGATCGCGTCCTTGATCCGGTCGACGAAGAAGTAGTCGCCGTGCTCGTCCCTGCGGAAGGCGTCGCCGGTGTGGAACCAGCCGTTGCGCCAGGCCGCCGCCGTCGCCTCGGGGGCGCCGAGATAGCCGCTGGTCATCGCCCAGGGCAGATCGGTGCGGATGACGAGCTCGCCGATCTCGCCCAGCGGGACCTCCTGGTCGTGGGCGTCGACCACGCGTACCTGGACGCCCGGCCGCGGGCGGCCGCAGCTGCCCGGCGTGGCCGGGTTGAGTTCGGAGACGAGCGGCACGCTCACCTCGGTCATGTTGAACACCGTGAGGATGTCGCAGCCGAAGCGGCGGGCGAACTCCCCCGCGTTGTCCGTGAGCGGGACCAGGTAGACCAGCCGGAGCGAGGTGTCGCGCTCGCCCGGCCGGGGCGGCTGCTTGAGCAGGAACGTCGCCATGACGCCGAGAAGCGTGCAGCAGGTGGCGCCGGTGCGCTCGATGACGTCCCAGAACGAGCTCGTGTCGAAGGACTCGACCAGCACCACGGACGCGCCCACGACCAGCGCGCCCGCGATGTCCTGCAGCCCGCCGCCGTGGAAGATCGGCAGGCTGGTGAGGCAGCGGTCGTCGGCCGACAGGTGCTCCTCGACGGCGGTGACGGTGGCCCACAGGTGCACGTAGGAGGAGATCACGCCCTTGGAGGGTCCGGTGGTGCCCGAAGTGAAGATCACCGCGTACGGATCCCAGGGCTGGGCCGGGCACGCGTCCTCCACGGTCCCGGCGGCTTCCGGGTGCAGTACGGCGGCGCCGTGCGCGCCGACCCCCGGCAGCGGCGCGCACGGGCCGCCGGCCACGACGACGTGCTCCACCCCGGGCAGGTCAAGGCCGGTCAGCCGGTCTGCCAGGTCCGCGTGCACGACGACGACCTTCGGCCGTACGAGCGTGAGCACGTGCGCCAGGATGTCGCCGCGGTAGGCGGTGTTGACGGGGACGAACACGGCGCCGAGCTGGTTGGCGCCGAACCACACGCGCAGGATCTCCGGGCCGTTGGGCAGCCACACGAGGACGTGGTCGCCCGCGTCCACTCCCAGGGAGCGCAGGCCGCTCGCGGCGGAGAGCGTCTCGTCCCAGGCGTTGCCGTAGGTCCACGCCGTCCCGTCGGCGAAGGCGACGAAGGGCCGGTCGGGATCCTGGCGTGCCCGATCCCGCAGAAGCAGCGGAAGCACGCACTGTTCGCGGGGTGGGAGCTTCGCTGTCATCGCTCTCCCTGAACGGTGGCAAATGTATGAACGTTTGTATAGCATGCTGCCATTCAGACAGACAATACCTGGCCAAATAACCCTCAGATAGTCATGTACGATCGTTCATATTGAGGAGTCCCGGATGATCGAGAAGACCGCTGACGCCGTCGTGGTCGGCGGCGGCCTGTCCGGCCTCACCGCCGCCTACCGGCTGGCCCGCGGCGGCGTGGACACGGTCGTCCTGGAAGCGGGCGGGCGCGTCGGCGGCCGCGTGTGGAACCTCCCCCTCACCGGTGGCAAGGCCACCGAGGCCGGCGCCATGTACGTGTGCGCGAGCCAGCGGGAGATCCTCACCCTCGCGGCCGAACTGGGCGTTGAGCTCTTCCCCTCCTTCAAGGACGGCATCAGCGTCGCCCACCTGGGCGGGCGCCGCTTCGAGTACGCGGACGGCCTGCCCGACCTGCCCCGTGACGCGGTTCGCGAGTACGCCGGCGCGCTCAAGGCCATGGAGCGCACCGGCCACGACGACCCCCGGCTCGACACCCTCGACCTCGCCGCCTGGCGGGACGAGCAGATCCACGACCCGCTGGCCAGGCAGTTGTTCGACTGTTCTGTCTCCGCGTGGTTCGCCGCGCCGCCGGACGAGATCTCCTTCGCCTACGCGCTGCACGCCATCGCCACCTGCGGCGGGATCCGGCCGATGCTGCGCGACCAGGACGCCGTGCTGAGGTTCGCCGCCGGGTCGCAGGCGCTGCCCGACGCGCTGGCGGCGTACCTGGGCGAGCGGGTGTGTCTCGGCGAGCCGGTCCGCGAGGTCGAGCGGGACGGGCGCGGCATCGTGGTCGGCACGCCCGGCCTGCGCGTGCGGGCCCGCCGGGTGATCATGGCGATCGGGCCGGCCGCGACCGGTCCCGTCTCCTTCCGTCCCGGGCTGCCGCGCGCGCGGGCGGCGCTGGCCGGCGGCTGGGTGCGGGGGCCGCTCATCAAGACCAACGTGGTCTACGACGAGCCGTTCTGGCGGGACCGCGGGTTCTCGGGCTCCGGGTTCACCGATCTGGGCGCGGTGCCCGGCTTCCTGGACGCCTCGCCGCCGGACGGCTCGCCTGGGGTGCTCGCGCTCACCGCGTTCACCTTTTCCGAGCGGCACTTCCGCGGCAACCCGCCGGCCTTCTCCACCGACCATCAGGTACGGCGCGCCGCCACCCTGGAAGCCCTGGCCGCCTGCCTGGGTCCCGGGGCGGCCCGCCCGGTGGCGTACCTGGAGACCGACTGGCGGCGGCAGCCGTACGTCTTCGGCTGTCAGGGCGGCCTGCGGCCCGGCGCGCTCACCGCGGCGGGACCCGCGCCGCACGCGCCCGCGGACGGCCTGCACTGGGCCGGGACGGAGAGCGCCGACCGGTGGACGGGCTGGATGAACGGCGCGGTCCAGGCGGGCGAGCGCTGCGCCCGCGAGGTACTCGACCGGCTCTGAGGAGAGATCATGACCGAGGTCCTGCCGTTCGGCGACGACCCGTCGGGCTACCGCGAGGTGCCCTTCGCCAGGAACCTCGCGGTGTCCTTCCCCATGGACACCGCGGGTTTCCTGCGCTTTTCCGAGGAGGGGCACCTGCGCGACTGGACGCTCACCTACGACGAGACGCTGTATGTCATCGAGGGTGAGCTGACCGTGACCGAGGGCGGGCGGGCCGTGCGGGTCGCCGCCGGGTCCGCCTGCTTCATCGGCGCGGGCTCGACGGTCGACTATCAGGCGACCGCCGGAACCCGGGCCTTCTTCGTCATCCGACCCTGAGTCACCCGACCCTGAGTCACCCGTCCGCGGCCGTGAGGCGCTCCCGCCTGACCCGGATGCCGGCCGCCTCGCGGTCCCAGGTGTCGGCGGTGATCCCGGCGGCGCGCAGCAGGTGCTTGCGCACCTTGTTCGTCGGCGTCTTGGGCAGCTCGGCCACGACGCGGACATAGCGCGGCACCATGTAGTGCGGCATGTGCTCCACGCAGAAGGCCACGAACCCGGCGGGATCGACGGTCTGGCCGGGGATCGGCGCCACGACCACGAGCACCTCGTCCTCGCCGTGCTCGCTCGGCACGGCGACGGCGGCCACCTCCCTGACTCCGGGGTACGCGGCGGCGCCGGTCTCCAGCTCGAAGGAGGAGATGTTCTCGCCCCGGCGGCGGATGGCGTCCTTGACCCGGTCGACGAAGAAGTACTCGCCGTCCGGCTCACGGCGGAAGGCGTCACCGGTGTGGAACCAGCCGTTGCGCCAGGCCGCCGCGCTCGCCTCCGGCATCGCGTGGTAACCGTGGTTCATGGCCCAGGGCGCGGCCGTTCTGACGATCATCTCGCCGGTCTCGCCGTCGGGCACCTCCCGGTCGTGCGCGTCCACCAGCCGCACCTCGGCGCCGGGGCGGACCCGGCCGCAGGCCCCCGCCCTGTCCGGGTTGCGCTCCGACAGCAGCGGCGTGCTGACCTCGGTCATGTTGAACAGCGTGTAGACGTCGACGCCGAAGCGCCGGGCGAAGGCCCGGGCGTTCTCCCCGAGCGGCACCATGCAGACGGTGCGCAGCGGGTGGTCCCGGTCGTCCGGTCCCGGCTCGCGTGCGGCCAGGAACGACGTCATGGCACCCAGCAGCGTGCAGGCGGTGGTGCCGGTACGGCGGACCAGTTCCCAGAACGAGCGGGTGTCGAAGCCGTCCACCACCGCCACCGAGGCGCCGACGTACAGGGCCAGGGCGACGCCGATCGTGCCGCCGCCGTGGAAGAGCGGTAGCTGGACCAGATACCGATCGCCCGCGCCGATGACGCCGGCCGAGGCGGCCACCGCCGTCGTCCACAGGTGCGCGTACGAGCACAGCACGCCTTTGCTCGCCCCCGTCGTGCCGGAGGTGTAGAGCACGCCGTAGGTGTCCCAGGGCCGGGGCGTGTGCGTCGATACCCGGCGCGGTGCGGCCGGGAGGTCACCGACCGGCACCGTGTCGAGGCCGGTGACCTCGGGCGCGGCGTGGCCTGGGACCAGCACGGTACGCAGCGCCGCCGTCTCCACCGAGGCCAGCCTGGGCGCGAGGGTGGGATGGACGACCGCCAGCCGGGCGCCGGAGTTGGCCAGCACGTGCTCCAGGAACCTGCCGCGCAGGGCGGTGTTGACCGGTACGTACACGGCGCCGAGCTCGTTGAGCCCGAACCAGGTGCGCAGGGCGTCCGGCCCGTTGGGCAGCCAGGACACGACGAGGTCGCCGGGCCGTACACCGTGCTCGTGCAGGATCTCGGCCATGGCCAGGGTCTCGTGGAGTACCCGCGCGCCCGTCCACTCCTCGCCGTCCTGGAAGACGGCGAAGACCTCGCCGGGACGCTCCTCGGCGCGGCGGCGCAGTACCAGGGGCACCACGCACTCCGCGGCCTCGGGGGTCGTGGTGAAGGCGGTGCTCATGCCGCCGTCCCCAGCACGCGGGCGGCGTTGGCGTACAGCCAGCGGCGCACGGTGCCCTCGTCGAGCGGCAGCGCGCGTACCTCGTCGGCCAGTTCGCCCGCCGACATCTCGTGCACCCAGCCGACGCTGCCGAACAGGACCTTGTTCCTGATCGTGGCCCGGCCGTGGGCCAGCAGCGGCTCCCAGCCAGAGCCCGCGGCCGCCATGTGCAGCGGCCGGTGGGTGGAGAACTCCAGGTAGACGTTGGGATGGCGCTGGCAGAGCGCCACCATCTCCATCATCCACGGCCAGCCGCCGTGACCGGCGACGATCACCAGGTCCGGGTGGGCCCGCGCGATCGCGTCCAGTTGCCGCCACGCGCAGTGGTCCACGGGCACCCGGGGCGAGAGGTTGTGCCCGGCGTGGATCCAGACCGGCACGCCCAGGCGCTCGGCCTCGGCGTAGACCGCCCGGCTGGCGGCGGAGAGCGGGTCGGCGACGTCGGTGAAGTGCGTCACCGACACCCCGCCCATGCCGAGGTCGCCCACGCACCTGCGCATCTCCTTGAGTGCCGCCTGCTCGTCGCGCAGGCTCAGCCCCGCCCAGGCGCGCAGCCGGTCCGGGTGGCGGCGGGCGAAGTCGGCCGCCCGGTCGTTGAGCAGCCCGCCCGAGCGCAGCGGCGTCATGCCGCCGTGGATCACCTGCAGCGCCACCCCACCGGCGGCCAGCTCCTCCACGTACCGGTCGATGTCCACGTCCAGCCGGCCCGTGGACAGAAGGAGCCGCACCACCTCCTCCGGTCCGCGCTCCAGCGCCTTCTGGTACGCCGCGTGCTCGACCCCCGCCAGGCCGCAGAAGCGGCGCCCGAACAGCCGCAGGTAGTTGGGGCAGT
Organism: Nonomuraea sp. NPDC050394; assembly: GCF_044459065.1. Lineage (NCBI taxonomy): Bacteria > Bacillati > Actinomycetota > Actinomycetes > Streptosporangiales > Streptosporangiaceae > Nonomuraea > Nonomuraea sp. NPDC050394. Next base: position 188,520 of record NZ_JBITIO010000014.1, read on the forward strand.
CGGCGGCGAACCAGCTCAGGTACGACTCCCACGACTCGGCGTCGAGCACGACCCCTGCCATGTCGATGACCGCGTCGCCGCTCACCGGGAAGGCCCTTCGAGGATGGTGATGAGGCAGACGCATTCGCCGGGATCGCCGCCGATGTTCTGGGTGAGCGCGAGCGTGCGCCCGTTGTCGATCTGCCGTTCCCCGGCCTCGCCGCGCAGTTGCAGCCAGCTCTCGAAGATCATCCTGATGCCGGAGGCGCCGAGCGGGTGCCCGAACGCCTTCAGCCCGCCATCCGGGTTGACCGGCAGCGCGCCGTCGCGGTCGAAGACCCCGCCCACCATGTCCTTCCAGGCGGTGCCGCGGGCGGAGAAGCCCAGGTCCTCCATCAGGACGATCTCGGTGATGGTGAAGCAGTCGTGCACCTCGGCGAAGGACAGCTCCGCCCGCGGGTCGCCGATGCCCGCCTGCGCGTACGCGCTGCGCGCGGCGGCCACCGCCTCGGGGAAGGAGGAGAAGTCGTGGCCGGGGTCCATGGCGCCGGTACCCGGGCCGGCCGCCAGGGCCAGCGCCTTCACCAGGACGGGCTTGTCCGTGTAGCGGCGCGCGTCCTCGGTTCTGGTGATCACGACGGCGGCCGCGCCGTCGGCCAGCCCGCCGCAGTCGAGCAGGCTAAGCTTCCCGGCCAGCAGCGGCTGCCGGTCGATCACCTCCTTGGGGATCTCCCGCTGGAAGTAGGCGCGGGGGTTGAGCGCGCCGTTGCGGTGGTTCTTCCACGCGACGTGGGTCATGGCCGCGCGCAGGTCGGCGTCGGCCACGCCGTGGCGCTGCGCGTAGCCGCTGGCCAGGTAGCCGAAGGTGCCGGGGGGCGTGTGCGGCACCGCCGTACCGTCGTCGAAGAACTCGAAGAACGGGATGCCGGCCTGTCCCGAGTCCATGACCTTCTCCACGCCGATCGCCATGACCACGTCGTACGCGCCGGCGGCCACGGCATAGCAGGCGTTGCGGAACGCGTCGGCGCCGGTGGCGCAGAAGTTCTCGACCCGGGTGACGGGCTTGTTGTCCAGCTTGAGCGGCTTGGACAGCGCGGTGCCCGCGTGCCCGGAGCCGAACGTGCCCAGCCAGAACGCGTCCACGTCGGCCAGGTCGATGCCCGCCGACGCGGCGGCCTCGTTGGCTGCGGCGATGAGCAGGTCGTCGGCCCCGGCGTCGCGGCGCTCGCCGAAACGCGTGCATCCGGCACCCACCACGGCCACTCTGCCGTTGATTCCCCTGTCGGCCATCAGTACTGCTCCCCTCGTTCCGGGCGGGCCTTCCAGTAGTAGTTGTGCACGCCGTCGCGGCTGTGTGTCCTGCGTACGGCCATGCGCACCCGCAGCCCGGCCCGCGCGCCGTCCGGCACCGTGTCGGTGAACTCGCACTGCAGCCGGCCGCCGCCGTCGAAGTCGACGGTTCCGTAGATCAGCGGCGGGTTCGGCGACCAGGCCAGCCGGTCCACGGTGGCGATCGAGACGGTGGCGGGCATGCCGGCCACCGGGTCGGGCCGCATCTGGTCGAGCGCGCGGCAGACGCCGCACACGCGCTGGGGCGGCAGGTGGCGGGTGTCGCAGGCGACGCAGCGCGAGCCGACGAGGCCGAGCTTCCACGCGCCGATCCGCCGGGCGGCGGGCGCGGCGAGTTGTGGCGGCAGCGGGCGGCGCATGGGCTCGCGCGGCAGGAATCCGCGCCAGGTGACGTAGGTGGCGTAGCTCAGGTCGTCGCTGGAGTGCTCGATCTGGGCGGCGGTCGGCCAGGCGCTGCGCCGTTCGGCGAGCAGGTCGGTGGTGCGGAACAGGAGCGCGTCGGCGCCTTCCGTCAGGACGACGAGCGCGATCACCTCACCCGGTCCCGCCCGGTCCAGGATCGTGGCCAGTCGCAGCGCCGGGTGCGCGGTGCCGGTCTCACCGACCGAGTCGAGCAGGTCGTCGGCCGCCGCGTGCTCCTCGACGCCGGCCGCGGCACGGACCGCGGCGGCGATCCGCCTGCTCGCGCCGGTGACGACGAGGTGGTCGACGTCGGCCGCGGTCAGACCGGCGGACTTCAGCGCCTCCTCCAGCGCCAGCCGTCCGGCGGGCACGTGGACCTCCTCGACGAAGCGGTCCTCCCAGTGGCGGGAGTGCCGCTCGCCGGGCTCGCGCCAGCGGCTCAGGAACTCCTCCGTTCTGGCCGCGTCGCCGATCCACTCCGCCACGACCTCTCCGCCGGTGCCCACGACGAGCGCCGCGGCGCCGTCGCCGCCGTCACGTTCGTCGGCGCCGCCGGGCAGGCCGGCGCGGATGTCGGACAGGACGACGAGGGTGGGCGGGCCCGCGTGCAGTCCGGCCCGCAGGGCGCCCACGCCGGAGCGCACCGCGCCGCCCATGTCGACCGCGGGCACGGACGGGTCGAGCGACAGCACCGCGTGTACGGCGGCGGCGTTGGACCTGTCCAGATAGACCGGGTCCGCGGTGGCGAAGTAGAGGCCCCGCACCTCCTCCGGTCCCGGCAGGCCGCGCAACGCCACCCTGGCCGCCTCGGCGCCCATGGTGGTGGTGTCCTCGTCGTAGGAGGCGACCGTCCTGGAGCCGGTCGCCGGCCTGGTGCCGAGCGCCTCCCCGATGCGCGAGCGGCGGATCCGGTGCGCAGGGAGGTAGCCCCCGTACGCCATGATTCCAGCCAAGATTGAACTCCTTGCTCTATGAACGTTCATTCATATTAGGCATCCGGAGCCGGGATGGCCAGGGGCAGGCCGAGAAGAGCCGCCGCGTTGTCGTGCAGCCAGGCTCGCTCGTGCCGTTCCTCCAGCCCCAGCCCGCGCACGGCGGCGATCGAGCGCTCCTGGGTGGAGGCGTGCGTCCACGCCGCGCTGCCGAACACCACCCGGCGGCGCAGCGCCCCCCGAAGATGGAACAGCAGCGGCTCCCACCCGGAGCCGGGGACCGCCATCGCCCTCGGGTCGTGCCCCGAGGTGTCGAGATAGACGTTGGGCTGGCGCATCATCACCGCCACCAGCTCTCCCACGTACGGCCAGCCGCCGTGCCCGGCCACGACCGGCATCCCCGGATAGCGCCCGGCGACCAGGTCAAGCTCGGCCGGGGTGGTCATCGGGCTGGAGCGCGACAGGTTCAGCCCGCAGTGCAGCCACAGCGGCAGCCCCAGGCCGGCGACGTGCCGGTAGACCAGGTGGCTCGCGGGGTCGTCGGCGGGCACGCCCGCGGCGAAGGGCAGCATGACCACCCCGCGCATGCCGAGTGCCACACACCGGTCGATCTCGGCCACCGCCGCCGCGGGGTCGCGCGCGTCGACGCCGCACCAGCCGCTCAGCAGGTCCGGATGCCGGGCGGCGCGCGCGGCCACCCGGTCGTTCACGCTCTCGCCGCCGGGCAGGCGGTAGTGGGAGCCGTGCAGCACCTGGTGGCGGACGCCGGCGGCGCGCAGCCGTTCCACGTGGGCGCCGGGTTCGACGGCCAGCCCGCCGGCCAGCGCGGCGAGGGCCCGCCCGGGATCGTGGGCGAGGTGGTCGCGTACGCGCGCGGGGTCGAGGCCCGCCACCACGCTCATGGCGCCGGCCAGGAACTCCAGGAAGTGCGGCGCGTCCGCCGACAGCCCGCGCAGCAGCGCCAGCCATGAGCCGGAGTCGTGGACGCCGTCACAGATGTCGATGACGGACTGTTCTGCATGAACACTCATTCATATGATGGTGGCAGAAAGGGGCCGACATGGACAGACGGATCTCGGGACGGCTCGTGCACGCCTGCCTCGCCGGCGCCCGCCGCCGCGGCCTCGACGTCGGCCGGGCGCTCGCCCGCTCGGACATCGAGCCGGAGGCCCGCACGGTGACCACGCGGCAGTACACCCGCCTGGTCCGGCACCTCTGGACCGCCCTCGACGACGAACTGCTCGGGTTCGGCCCGGCCCCGAGCCGGCTCGGCACCTTCGCGACCATGGCGGCGCTCGCCGTGCACGGCCACGACCTGCGCACCGCGCTGCTGCGTGGGGCCGCCTTCTACGACCTGTTCGCCATCGGGGTGACGGTCAGGCTGGTGGAAAGCGGGCGGGAGGCGCGGCTGGAGTTCACGCTGACCGGGTTCCCCCAGCCCGCCGATCACCTGGTCGAGCTGGTGCTGGGGGCGTGGCACCGGTTCGCCAGCTGGCTGGTCGGGGGTGGGCTGGAGCTGCGGCGGGCGGAGTTTCCGCACGGGCGGCCGCCGTACGTGCTGGAGTACGACGCGCTCTACGGGTGCGGGTGCCTGTTCGGGCGGGCGCGGCCCGCGATCGGGTTCGACCGGGCGGCGCTCGACCGGCCGGTGCTGCGCGACGAGGCGGCGCTGACGCCGTTCCTGCGGCGCTACCCGGCCGAGCTGGTCGAGCGCGGGGACTACTCGGGCGACGTCGCCGGGCAGGTCAGGCGGATACTCGCCGAGGGCGGGCCCGACCTGGCCTCGGCCGCCGCCCGGCTGTCCGTCAGCCCCGCCGGCCTACGGCACCGCCTGCGCGCCGAGGGCACCTCCTACCAGCGCGTACGCGACCGGTTCAGGCGGGACGCCGCGGTGTCCGCGCTGGCCCGCGGCGACCTGTCCATTGAGGAGTTGAGCAGGCGGCTCGGGTTCTCGGAGCCCAGCGCGTTCCACCGCGCGTTCAAACGCTGGACCGGCACGACCCCGCGCGCCTACCGCCCATGACAAGCGGGGGACGCCAGGGTCAGGCAGCACGGACGGCACGGTCATTGGCCGGTTACGCCGCCGTTCCTACCGTCGGGACCGTGGAAGCCCTCATCTTCGACGCCGTGCGCACGCCGCGCGGCCTCAGCAAACGCGGCGCGCTGCGCGGCATCCGGCCCGTCGACCTCGCCGCGCAGGTCCTGCGCGCCCTGGCCGACCGCAACCACCTGGACGGCCCGCAGGTCGACGACGTCATCCTCGGCTGTGTCAGCCCCGTCGGCGAGCAGGGCAGCGACATCGCCCGCATCGCCGCCCTCGTGGCCGGGCTCGACCTGGACACTCCCGGCGTGCAGGTCGACCGGTTCTGCGGCTCGGGCCTGGAGGCGGTGAACCTGGCGGCCATGAAGATCCGGTCAGGGTTCGAGGACCTGGTGGTGGCGGGCGGCGTGGAGTCGATGTCCCGCGTGCCGATGGGCTCGACCGGCGGCGCCTGGATGGACGATCCGGAGACGGCGCTGCGTACCGGGTACGTGCCGCAGGGCGTGGCCATCGACCTGCTGGCGACTCTGGAGGGCTACACCCGCGAGGAGGTGGACGCCTACGCGCTGTCGTCGCAGCGCCGTGCCACGCGGGCCAGGGACAAGGGGTACTTCGACCGCTCACTCGTCCCGGTGACCGGTCCTGACGGCCTCGCCGTACTGGATCATGACGACGCGATCAGACCCCAGACCACGATGGAGGGGCTGGCCGGGCTGTCGCCGAGCTTCGCCCTGGCGGGCGAGACGTTCGACGCGGTCGCCATCGGCCGCTACCCGCAGGTCGAGCGGGTCGAGCACATCCACACCGCGGGCAACTCCTCCCAGATCGTGGACGGCGCCGCAGCCATGCTGATCGGCGGCGCGGCCGCGGGCGAACGGCTGGGCCTGACGCCACGCGCCAGGATCGTCGCGACCGCCGTGGTCGGCACCGAGCCGACGCTGATGTTCACCGGCCCGGTCCCCGCCACCCGAAAGGCGCTGGCCAGGGCCGGCCTCACGCTCGACGACATCGACCTCTTCGAGGTCAACGAGGCGTTCGCGGCCGTGGTGCTCAAGTACGCCCGCGACCTCGGCCTGTCCCCCGACCGGATCAACGTCAACGGCGGCGCGATCGCGCTCGGGCACCCGCTCGGCGCCACCGGCTGCATCATCCTCGGCACCCTGCTGGACGAGCTGGAGCGCCGGAACCTGCGGCGCGGCCTGGCCACCCTGTGTGTGGGCGCCGGCATGGGCATCGCCACGATCATCGAGAGGGACGTGTGATGGCGATCGGCTACCACCGCGACGACGACGGCATCGTCACGCTCACGCTCGACCGGCACGACCGGCCGGTCAACACGCTCGACGCCGCCTTCGGCACCGCCCTGGCCGCGGCGCTCGACCGCCTGGAGTCGGAGCGCGAGCACGTCACCGGCGTGATCGTCGTCTCGGCCAAGGCGACCTTCGCCGTCGGCGCCGACCTCGACCAGGTCTACGCCCTCACCCCCGCGGACGCGGCCGGGTTCGCCGGGCAGCTCGACCGCACCAAGGACGCCTTCCGCAGGCTGGAGCGCCTCGGCCGGCCCGTGGTGGCCGTGATCGGCGGCACCGCGCTCGGCGGCGGGCTCGAACTGGCCCTCGCCTGCCACCACCGCCTCTGCGCCGACGACCCGGCGATCCGCCTCGGCCTGCCCGAGGTCACGTTCGGGCTGCTGCCCGGCGGTGGCGGGGTGGTGCGGACCGTCCGCCTGCTGGGCCCCGCCGCCGCCCTGCCCCTGCTCATGGAGGGAGAACGGCTGCCGCCCCGCCGGGCGCTCGACGCCGGGCTCGTGGACCGGCTCGTCCCGGCCCGCGAACTGATCGGAGAGGCCCGCGCGTGGATCGCCGCCCACCCCGATGCCACACAACCGTGGGACGACCCGGCGCCCGCCGCTCCCCCGCGCTTCTTCGAGACCGCCGCCGCCCGCCTGTACGCCAGGACCCACGGCACCCTGCCCGCCCAGGAGCGGATCCTCGCCTGCGTGGCGGAGGCCGTCCGGGTGGACGTCGACACCGCCCTGCGCACCGAGACCCGGCATCTGGTCGCACTCGCCACCGGCCAGGTGGCCAAGAACATGATCGGCTGTCACTGGTACGCCCGCAACGAGGTCACCAGGCGGGCCAGGTCCACCGGCGGGGTTCGGCGACTCGGCGTGATCGGCGCCGGGATGATGGGCGCCGGGATCGCGGCGGTCGCCGCCGCGGCGGGCATCGAGGTGGTACTCACCGACGTGAGCGCGGAGGCGACCGAGCGCGGGCACGACGAGGTCGTGCGCCGGCTGAGGCGGCAGGTCGCCCAGGGCAGGATGAGCGCCGCCGCCTGCGGCGTGGCCGTCGACCACCTCGCCGGACCCGGCACCGCGATCGCCGGGTGCGATCTCGTGGTCGAGGCCGTCTTCGAGGACCGCGCGCTCAAGCGCCGCGTGCTGGCCGGCGCCGAGGACGGCACCGCCGTGCTCGCCTCCAACACCTCCACGCTGCCGATCACCGGGCTGGCCGAGGGGCTGCGGGCCCCCGGTGACCTGGTGGGTCTGCACTTCATCTCGCCCGTGGAGCGCGTACCGCTGCTGGAGGTCGTGCGCGGCGAACGCACCGGGGACGCCGCGCTCGCGCTGGCCTTCGCCTTCGCCCGGCAGATCGGCAAGACGCCGATCCTCGTCAACGACGGTCCCGGCTTCTACACCTCGCGGGTCTTCGTCTCCTACACCGCCGAGGGCGCGGCCATGCTCACGGAGGGCGTACCGGCGGCGCTCGTGGAGAACGCCGCCCGCGGGGCGGGCATGGCCGTGGGCCCGCTGGCCGTCAGCGACGAGGTCGCCCTGGCCACCATGCTCAGGGTGCGCCGCCAGAACGAGGCGGACGCGGCGGCCGACGGCCGCGAGCTGGGCCACGCCACCGCCTACGGCGTCTTCTCCTGGATGGTCGAGGAGATGAACCGGCCTGGGCGGGCAGGGGGCGGCGGCTTCTACGACTACCCAGAGCGGGCCCGCAAGCGCCTGTGGCCGGGGCTGGCCGGGCGCTTCGGCGGCGACCGGCCCATCCCCGAGCGGGACGTGCGCGAGCGGCTGCTGTTCGCCCAGGCACTGGAGAGCGTGCGCGCCCTGGAGGACGGGATCCTGACCTCCACCGCCGACGCGAACGTCGGCAGCGTGCTCGGCCTCGCCTTCGCGCCGTGGTCGGGCGGCACACTCCAGTACGTCAACCAGTACGGCCTGCGCGCCTTCACCGAGCGCGCCGACCGGCTGGCCGACGCCTATGGCGAGCACCTGCGCCCGCCGTCCCTGCTACGGGGCCGGATCGAGCCCTTCTGACAGGACCGGCAGCTCCAGCCGCGACGGATACAGCACGCTGTGGTGGACGGTCTGGTGGGCGACCACCCCGGCGGCGTCGGTGCCGACCGGCTCGCCGGTGTTCATGTTGCGGTCGTAGGCGGGGAAGTCGCTGCTGGTGATCTCCAGGCGGACGCGGTGCCCGGCCGGGAAGCGCCACGCGGTGTGGCCGAGGCCAATGGTGTACTCCTCGACCGTTCCCGGCTCCAGGAGTTGCTCGGCGTCCGGTCCGTGCCGGTGGCGGGCGCGCTGCACGCCGCCGGCCGCGGCCAGAGCGCGGCCGTCGGGGAAGACGTCGACGAGCTTGGCGGCGAAGTCGGTGTCGCGGGCCGACGACGCCGCGAACAGCCGTACCGCCACCTGGCCCACCACGTCGAGCGGTTCGTCCAGGACGGGCGAGGTGTAGCACAGCACGTCGGGGCGCTCCTCCAGCCGGGAGCGGTCGAGCGGGCCCGGCACCAGCCGGCCCAGGTTGACCACCCGGCCGCCGCGGGTGGGGACGGGGTCGTCCGGGTCGTAGGCGTAGTGGTCGGGGTGCTCGTCGGCCGGAGGCCGCGTGCCCAGGCGGCCGTCGTCCCCCAGGTACAGCGTCCTGAGCTCGCCCGGCGGCGGCCACCGGTCCGCCTCGCGCCACTCGTCGGCGCCCATGAGGAAGTACCGCACGGCGGGCGCCGCGGACGGAGTGCCCCGCACGTGTTCGTCGAAGAAGGCCAGGTGCTGGGCGGACAGGCCGAGCACCGTGGCGTCGCCGCGGGCGGAGAAGCTGACCTCGCCCTGGCAGTAGCCGAGCCTGCCGTCGTGCGACCAGGGGCCCACGATGAGCCGGTGCCGGTCGCCGTGGATCGCGCGCAGGCGCAGGAAGCTCTCGATGGTGGAGTCGCAGTGGTTGTCGAACCAGCCGGTGACGCTCAGGGCGGGCACCTCGACGGCTTCGTAGGCGAACGACTCGGTGATGCCAGGCGTGCCGTACGCCAGCATCTTCCCCACGTCGAGCGGGAAGCCGGGCACCGCGGCGAACTGCGGCAGGTCCTTCAGCGGCAGCGTGCGCAGGGCGGCGGCCGGGTCGGTGGCGAGCTCCCACAGTTCGTAGGCGGCGCCGGGGTCGGCGGGACGCCCGGCGGCCCGCTCGCGCTCCAGCCAGTCCATGGCCATGAACGCCAGCCACGCCATGACCTCGTTGACGCGCATGACGCCGCCGGCGGCGCGGTCGAGTTCGGCGCTGCTGGTCATCCCGGGCGCGATCGCGCGCAGGTGCGGCGGGCGTTCGGCGGCGCCGAGCAGTTGCACGATCCCGAGGTAGGAGGCCCCGGCCATGACGACGTTGCCGTCGCACCACGGCTGCGCCGCGGCCCATTCCACGCTGTCGTGGGTGTCGCGGGCCTCCTGCTCGGCCATGAAGATCGTCCACTCGCCGTCGGAGCCCGCGCGGCCGCGCGTGTCCTGCACGACGCAGGCGTAGTCGCCCTGCACGCATTCGAGCGGGCGCAGGAAGTCGTTGTTGGTCCCCGTCCGTCCGTACGGCGTGCGGATCAGCACGGCGGGGCGGCGGCGCCCGTCGTCCGGCGTCCAGACGTCGCCGCGCAGCACGACGCCGTCGCGCATGGGCATCTCCGCGTCGCGCACGATCGTGATGGGGGCCTTCACAGCACGGCCTTGTAGACGGCCTCGACCAGCGACCTGACCCGGAAGTCGCCGCCTTCCAGCAGCTCGGAGCCGCGGTTGGGCACGTAGCCGAACCCCAGCCCGCGTTCGGGGTCGGCGAAGGCGAACGAGCCGGTGGCTCCGCTGCCGCCGAACATGCCCTTGAGGTGCTCGGGCGCGGGCCAGAAGGGCCCTCCCGGGACGAGGAAGCCGAGCCCCCAGGCGGTGCGGACCTTGAGGAGCTCGTCGATGCCGTCCGACTGCGGGGTGCGGATCTTGTCGACCAGCCAGGGCGAGAAGAGCCGGACGCCGTCGACCTCGCCGATCATGGCGGCGAAGTAGCGGGCCAGGGAGTGGGCGGAGGCGACGCCGTCCATGGAGGGGCTCTCGACCTGGTAGGTGCGGGGGTTGTTGGAGTCGTCCCACTGCTGGGTGACGCTGCCGTAGAAGGCGCGGTAGCTCAGGGTGTCCGGGTCGCCCAGCGCCTGGACGAAGTCCGCCATCTCCGGCACCTGCATGCCGAGCTGGACGGACTGCTCGTCCGGGAGGACCATCTTGGCCAGCCGGGGCAGCGCGGCGTCGGGCACGCGTACGTAGCAGTCGAGGCTGAGCGGGCCGGTGATCTCCGCTTCGAGGAACGCGCTCAGCGTCATCCCGGTCACGCGGCGGACGATCTCCCCGGTGAGGTGGCCGATGGTGACGCCGTGGTAACCGTGCCGGATGCCGGGCGGCCATTCCGGGGCGGCCGCGGCGAGGGTCTCGGTGATCGGGGTCCAGTCGCGCAGGTCCTCCCAGGTGACCGGGCGCATGTGCATGCTGGGCAGTCCGGCGCGGTGGGCGAGCAGGGTGCGGACGGTGATGCCGCTCTTGCCGTTCTGGGCGAACTCGGGCCAGTAGCGGGCCACCGGCGCCTCCAGGTCCACCTCTCCGCGCTCGACCAGCCGCAGCAGCGCGCCCGACGCGAACGTCTTGCAGGTGGAGGCGATGGCGGCCAGCGTGTCGCGGTTCCAGGGGCGGTGAGTGTCGGGGTCGGCCTCGCCGCCCCACAGGTCCACGACGGGGCGGCCGTGCCGGTAGACGGTGAACCCTGCGCCGACCTCGCCGCTGTCGGTGAAGTTGCGCTCGAACGCCTCGCGGACGGCCTCGAAGCCGGGGGCGACGGTGCCTTGGACATGGGTCATGACAGATTCCCTCCCCATCTCTACCGACCGGTCGGTCGATACAAGGACCATATCGACCGACCGGTCGGGCGGCAACCGTCGGGGTGTCGGAAGCCTGGGGCGTGCTTGGGGGCGGGCGCCCGGATCTGGCCCGCGCTTGGAGGCGGGCGCCCGGATCTAGCCCGCGCGTTCGAGCAGGGCCCGCACCTCGTCCGCCTCGGGCACGCCGAGCTCGCCGTACAGGTCGAGGGCCAGCCGCCCGTGCTCGCGGGCCTGGTCCGAGTGCCCCAGCGTGAGATGGGCGCGGGCCAGGCCGTCGTGCGCGCGGGCCTGCTCAGGCCGGTTGCGGGAGGCGTCGGCCAGCGCGAGCGCCGCCGCGTGCTCCTCGACCGCCCGTGCGGGATCGCCGGCCGCCTCGGCCAGCCCGTTGAGCGCGGTCGCCTCGTCGGTGATGTTGCCGAGCTTGCGGTAAAGCGCGGCGGCCTCCTGGTGCCGGGTGCGCGCCTGGTCGAGCAGGCCCTGGTGGCGCGCGACGACGCCGAGGTGGTTGAGCACCAGCGCCTCGCCACCCGGGTTGCCGATCTTGCGGTGGAGCGCCAGCGCCACGTCGAGGTGCCTGCGGGCCTCCTCCGGACGCCCGGCCCGGTCGAGGACGAGGGCGAGGTAGCCGAGGACGTGGGCCTCTCCCCACGTGTCCGCGCCGATGCGGGTCAGGTCCAGCGCCCGCTTGAGGTACTGCTCCGCCTGCTCGTCCTGGCGCCTGCGCTGGGCGACGTTGCCCAAGGTCAGCAGGGCCCGCGCCTCCTCGTGCGGCTCCTCGCACGCCTCCAGTGCCTGGTTCGCGTGCTCCTCCGCCTGCTCGTACCGGCCGAGGCGCCAGTAGGTCCAGGACAGGTCGGTCAGCGCCTGCGCCTCGAAGCCGTGGCTGCCGAGCTTGCGGCTGCGCCGCAGGACCAGGTCGTGCAGGGTCAGGGCGTCGTCGTGATGCGCCTGCCGGTCGAGGTACGGCCGCAGCGCCAGGCCCATGAAGCCGAGGCAGACCTCAGGCCCGTGCAACGCGGTCACGATGATGTTGGAGCGCTCGGCGTCGAGCCAGGTGAGCGCCTCATCGGCGTCGCGGATGGGCGGGATCGGGGACTGCGGCTGCGGGATGCCCTCGCGCTGCACGATGCTGTCGGGGAAGAGCCGGTCCATCGCCGCCCGCGAGCGGTGCAGGTAGTAGACGAGCAGTTGCAGGATCGCGCCGTCGTCGGCGCCGAGCGAGCGGGCGTGCTCGCGGAGCAGGTCGTGGAAGGTGTACCTGCCGGGTTCGAGCTGCAGGAGCATGTGGGCGTCCAGCAGGCTTTCGAGCAGGTCCTCCGCCTCGTCCTCGGAGATGCCGGCCAGGGCGGCGGCGCCGTTCGGGTCGATGTCGCGGCCGGGGACCAGCCCGAGCAGGCGGAACATCCGCTGCTCGTCCTCGTCGAGTTGCTCGTAGGAGATGCTGAACGCGGCCGACACCCCGTCCAGCAGCCGTCGCTGGTCGCGCAGTTTGCCGGCCAGGTAGGCGACCGTCCAGCGCTGGCGGTGCTGCAGGCGGGCGGCCGAGATCCGGATGGCGAGCGGCAGGTGGCCGCACAGCTCCAGCACCTCGCGGACCGCGTCCGGTTCGTCCCGCGCGCGGTCGCCGACGATCCTGCCGAACAGCTCGGCGGCGTCCTGCTCGCCCAGGACCTCGACGGACAGGGCGCGGGCGCCGTCCAGGCCGACCAGCCGCCGCCTGCTGGTGACCAGGACGAGGGTGTCGGAGCCGCCGGGCAGCAGGGGGCGTACCTGGTCGGCGTCGAGGGCGTTGTCCAGGACGACGAGCACCCGGCGGCCGGCCAGCTCGGCCCGCCACAGGGCGCTGCGCTCGGCCTGGGTCGCCGGGATCTGGTCCACGGGCACACCCAGCTGGCGCAGCAGGGCTTCCAGCGCGGCGGCGGAGTCGACCGGCGTACTGCCCGCGGTGTGGGCCTGCAGATCGAGGAAGAGCTGGCCGTCCGGGTAGCGGCCGGTCAGCTGGTGCGCCACGTGCACGGCGAGCGCGGTCTTGCCGATCCCGGCCATGCCGTCGATCGTGACGAGCGCCGCCTCCTGCTCGTCGGCGAGCCGTTCCAGCTCAGCGGTACGTCCGGAGAAGTCCGGGATGTCGTAGGGCAGGAAGGTCCGCCGCGGCGGCGCGGCCGGTGCCGGCGGCTGGACGGGTCCGGCGGCCTCGGCCAGGCGCAGCGACGGATCGTCGTTCAGCACCGCCCGCTCCAGCTCGGCGAACGCGTGCCCGGGGTCCAGCCCCTGCTCGTCGGCCAGCGCCGTACGGTAGGCGCGCGCCGCGGCCAGGGCGTCGGCCTGCCGGCCCGAGCGGTGCAGGGCCAGGACCAGGTGGCCGCTCAGCTTCTCCCTGATCGGGTTGGCGGCGACCTGGGCGGCCAGGTCGTCGAGCAGTTCCGCGTGGCGACCGGCGGCCAGTTCGGCCTCCGCCAGGCGTTCGTAGGCGGTCAGGCGACGGTCGTTCCAGAGGTCGCGGGCGCCGGCGACGTAGTGCGCGTGCACGTCCTCGAGCGCTTCGCCGTTCCACAGCTTCAGCGCCCCGCGCAGGTCGCCGAGCGTCACGAGCTCGGTGAACTCCTGCGCGTCCACCTGCCCCTGCGCCGGGTTCACGACGTAGCCGCCGGTCCGGGTCTCCAGCAGGTCGCCGTCGCCCGCGCCGCGCAGTGCCTTGCGGATCGCGGTGATCGAGGCGTGGACCTGCGAGCGGGCGGTGTCGGGCTGGTCGTAGCCCCACATGGCCTCGATCAGCCGGTCGATGCTGATGACCCGTCCGGCGTTGAGCAGAAGATAGGCCAGCACCGCGCGATGCCGCGGGGCGATGCCTGCGAGCGGGCCCCCGTCGACGATCACTTGTACCGGCCCGAGAAGCGTAAACCGCACCATTGTCACCCCATCGTCGACGCATAGCGAATGTATCAACTCGGGCGCCCAATCTGTTCTCACAGCAACAACGACGAAAGAGGACAAAATGGAAGCCCGGATGAAGAACCCCGCGACGATCATTCCCGCCGCGATGAAGCCGATCATGGAGCTGATGAAGGCCGCGCAGTCGCAGGGCCTGCCCCAGGAACTGCTGGAGATGATCCACCTGCGCGTCAGCCAGGTCAACGGCTGCAGCTTCTGCGTCGACGCCGGCCTCAAGAACCTGCGCAAGCTCGGCGAGAGCGACGAGCGCATCGGCCTGGTCGCGGCCTGGCGCGAGGCCCCGTACTACACCGACTCCGAGCGCGCCGCGCTGGCGCTGGCCGAGGCCGCCACCCGGCTGGCCGACCGCCCCGACCCCGTCTCCGACGAGGTCTGGAACGACGCCGCCGACCACTTCGACGAGCAGCAGCTCGCCGCGATCCTGCTCATGATCGCCACGACGAACCTCTTCAACCGCCTCAACGCCCCGATCCACCAGGTCGCCGGCTCCTGGTAGGGCGCCCCTCGGCCGGGAGAACTTCGCCGAACCTCCGGTTCGCCCTCGTCCACAGCCAGGGCCGCGGCGGGCACCTGGCGCTCAAGGTCCTCCGACTCACGCCATGGCCGAGAGGTACCCGCTCGACTTGCGGATCCACCAGGAGTACACGACGCTCATCGGCCCGCCGGGCATCTTCCTGCCCGGCCGGTTGGCGATCTCGTCCCCGGCCAGCCTGGCGGGCAGGCGCAGTTGCCTGGACCGGGTCCGCTCGTAGCCGCGCAGGTCGCCCAGCGAGCGGGTCAGCAGCCAGGCGTCTTCGATCGCCTGGTTGGTGCCCTGGGCGAGGCTGGGGGGCATCGTGTGGGCCGAGTCGCCCAGGAGCGTGGTGGGCCCGCGTCCCCAGACCTCCGGCACCTTGTGCCGCCAGTGCGGGAACGCCTCCATCTCGGTCACCGACGACAGCACCTTGGGCACCAGGCCCTTCCAGCCGCCGAAGACCTCCTTGAGCCGGCCGATCGGGTCGACCTCGTCCAGCCAGAGCGGACGGCCCGGCGCCGTGCGCAGCTCGAACCAGTTCAGCACCCTGCCGGGGCCCGCCGGAGTCAGGCCCATCATCCCCTCCTTGCCGGTGATGACCAGGGAGCGCCCGGTGTCCACCAGTTCCAGGGGCACGTCGGCGAAGGTCTGCCAGGTGACCCATTCGGTACGCCGGGCCGGATCCTCCTTCCCCAGCGCGCGCCGTACCGGGGAATTACGCCCGTCGGCGCCGATCAGGACGTCTCCGCGGACCGTGCTCCCGTCGGCCAGCGTGACCTCGGCCCGGTCGGGGTCGACCCCCACGACCTCACTTCCGTAGCGGACGGGCACCCCTTCGACCAGGCGCTCGACCAGGTCACGGCGGGCGATGTGCACGCTGGGAGCGCCGTACGCGCGCTCGGGACGCAAGAGGTCGATCTTCATCAGCGGTACGCCCTCCGGCGACCACCCCTCCAGTTGGGTCAGCCGGCTGCCCAGATCGGCCGGGTCCGCCCCGAGCTCGCGCAGGATGCGGATCGATCCCGGCCACAACGTGACGGAGCCGCCCTTCGTCCGCAGCTCCGGCGCCCGCTCAAGGATCTCCACGTCGTGTCCGGCGGCCGTGAGCGAGCGCGCCGCGACCAATCCGCCCGGTCCCGCGCCTATGATGATGATTCTGATACGCATAGTATCTGATACTAGGAGTCTCACTTATGGCGCGCAAGCCCGATCCGGAAGTCGGCGCCCGCATCAAGCGGGCGGCGACCACCCTGATCTTCACGAAGGGCCTGGACTTCACCATGGACGAGGTGGCCCAGGCCGCCTCCGTGGGCAGGGCGAGCGTGTTCCGCCGCTACGCCACCAAACGGGACCTCCTGCTCGACGCGCTCGGCTCGGCCATGGACGCCAAGGTGGCGATGCCCGACACCGGGTCGTTCGAGGGCGACCTGCGCGTGGTCGTCACCGAGACGATGGAGGGCTGGAAGGCGATGGGCCCCATCGCCAGGCAGATGTACGGCGAGGCCGGCCGCGACCCCGCGGTGGCCGAGATCCTGCGCGAGGCGATGCGGTCGAGGATGGCCCGCTCATGGGAGATCTACGACAACGCGCTCGCCCGCGGCGAGGTACGCGAGGACGCCGACCTGTGGCTGCTGAGCGACATGTTCGTCGGCGTGGTCGTCTACCGGGGCCTGCTGGACAAGGAGCTGCCCACCGTGGAAGCCGTCGTCGAGGCCCTGCTGCACGGCTTCGCCCCCCGCTGACCGGCTCAGCAGACTCCGGGCAGCTCGCAGACCTTGGCGGCCATCTTCCTGGCGGTCCTGGTCAGCCCGCCCGGCTTGTAGTAGCCGTCGGTGGTGGTGTAGATGATCAGGGCGCTGCCCCTGCGCGCGACGATGCCGGTGATCGTCTGGTTCACCATGCCGTCCTGCCAGGTCCGGTAGCCCATGCCGATCGACTCGTCGCCCGCCTTGGCCTTGCTCGTCCGCCACCGGACCTTGAGAGCGGGGTAGGCCGGGTCCCCCTTGCGCGCGCACCGCTTGACCTCGGCGCGCAGCTGCGCGAGCGCGGCGTGGGCGGCGCGCGGGCTCTTGTACAGGACGAGTTGCTCCGACTCGCCGCTCGGAGCGCTGGTCCAGAGCGTGATCGTGCGGGCCGCCAGGCGGCCGCGGTCGACGGCGCGCCGGTGCGCGCACGGATTCAGCTCCAGCGGCGTGGTGAGCCTGTCGCTGATCTTGTAGCCCATCTCGGCCGCGTCATCCGGAGACAGGACCTTGCGGGCGGCGGGCTCACTGAACAGGAAGTTCTTCGGGATCTCGGTCGCGGTCGCCGGCGAGAGGGCCAGCACCAAGGAGAGCGTCACGGTGATCATGCAGCGTTGGACTCTGCCACGGGCCCTTCGGTTCGCCTCACCGCTTCGCGCACAGGGCGTTCTCGACCAGCCGGTCCATGGCCTTCATCGTGGTCAGGTCGGCCTGGACCTCCTCGGCCGAGCGGGTGATGGTGGCCGATACCGCCACGGAGCGCTTACCGTCGGCCGTCACGCCGTCCCAGTTGCGGTAGCCGAGGTTGGTGCCGCTGTGGCTCCAGTAGCCGCCGCCGCAGCCGAGCGGCCGCCACACCAGGCCGAGCCCATAGCGCGCACCGGGGTGGAACGCCTCCCAGCCCTTGGCCGGCACGGTCTTCTTCATCTCGGCCAGTTGCGCGGGGGCGAGCAGCTCGCCGCCCAGCAGCGCGCGGAAGTACCTGGCCAGGTCGCGGGGACTGCTGGTCAGCGCGCCCGCGGCGTTGCCGTGGGTCTGGTTCTGGACGGTGACGTCGACCAGGCCGGCGCCGGGGGCGAAGCGGGTGTAGCCGTGCGCCTTCGGGTCCGGGAGGAAGGGGGATTCGCCGGGGGTGGAGGTGTCGCGCAGGCCGAGGGGTTCGATGACGCGCCGCCGTACCTGCTGCTCCCAGGTCTGGCCGGTCACGGCGCGGATCAGCATGCCGGCGACGGCGTAGTTGGTGGCGGAGTAGGACCAGCTCGTGCCGGGCGGGAAGTGGGGCGCGTGGGCCGTGGCCATGGCGATGAGCCGCTCCGGGCGGAACGAGCGGAACCGCTCGTTCCGCCAGCCCTCCTCGGTGCGCTGCCCCTGCAGGAGGTCGGCGTTGTAGTCGTACAGACCGCTGGTGTGCTGCAGGAGCTGCCGGACCGTGATCTTGGAACCGTCGTTGCCGTTGCCCCGCACGAGGCCGGGCAGCCAGCGCTCCACCGTGTCGTCCAGCGCCAGCCTGCCCTCACCGGCCAGTTGCAGCACCACCGTGGCCACGAACGACTTCGTCACGCTGCCGACCCGGAACCGCGCGTCGAACGGCACCGGCGACCCGGCGGCCAGGTCGCCGGCACCGGCCCGTGCGCGCTGCCGTCCGGACGGGGTGATCACCTCGCTGAGCACACCCACCGCACCCGTGGCGTGCACCGCCTCGACGTCACGCCGGAGGTCGGAAGTGGCGGGCGTGGGCGCCGCGAGAGCCGCGGCGGCGAGGATGGCCATGACCTTCATGGGAAGCTCCTTTGCGTACATTCAACGCTCTATGCGCACACTGTACCCATACGTTTGACTTGTTCGCAATCTCATACCCTGGGTGGAATGCGCGGAAGGATCGAAGCAGCACTGGAAAAGGTGTACGGCGAGGCCCCGCCGTGGGGAGAGCTGGCCGGAGGCGCCATCCGCGCGTACGCGGCCGACCTCCCGCTCCCCCACTGGCACCTGATCACCGTCGGGACGGGCCGGCACGGTTACGAGCTCAGCCTCCGCGTGGCCCGCGGCCCGGCGGACGCCGCCCCGCCCGACTGGTGTGTCGGTATCCTGCTCGACCTGCGCGAACGGCCCCTGGCCCCCGGCCACCTCACGCGCATGAACCCGCAAGGATCACTGACGGCGCTGGCCCTGACCGTGGACCCCGAGTTCGACGTCCTGGACACGCTCACGTTCTTGCAGGTCGCCGCGCTCACCGAAGCCGAGTACGAGCGGGCGCGGGCGGGTCACGTCATCCCCACCCTGTGGCAGATCGGCCAGGACGTGCCCCTGCACATCATCGACCCCGCTCAGCGATGACTCAGCACGTTGATCACCCGGCCGTTGGGGTCGCGGACGAAGAACCGTCGCACGCCCCAATCCTCGTCCCGCAGGTCGTGCACGATCTCGGCGCCACTCGCACGCACGGCCGCGTACGCCGCGTCGACGTCATCCACCTCGACGCTCACGTCCGGCGTGACCGGGGCGGTCTTGTCACTGGTCATGAAGCTGATCTGCGCCGCCGGGGTGGACGGCGAGGCGAGCGTCACGATCCACCCGTGATCCATGACCTCCTCGAACCCCAGCAGCCCGTAGAACTCCCGGCTCTCCCGCACGGCCTTCGACTGGATGACGGGCATGACGCGGCTGACGGACATCGAAAACTCCACATCTGTATGGAAACTCTTCCCCGAAGGGCGGTCCCCCGGCCAAAGCACCCCCAACCGCCCTCGTCACCACCGCAATCCTAAGCGCCACCGCCGGACAGGAACCGGCCCTCGCGGGCGTCGATAGGTTCGCCCTCCTCGGCGATCAGGACACCACGCAGATACGTCCGCACCACCAGGCCGGTGACGGCACGGCCGTGGTACGGGGTCCAGCCCGCCTTGGACAGCATGTTCTCGTTGGCCAGCGTGCGCCGGCCGCCGGGATCGACCAGGACCAGGTCGGCGTCGGCCCCCACACCGATCCGGCCCTTGCGCGGGTACAGGCCGTACGTTCGGGCCGGCGTCTCGGCGTACACGCGGGCGACGTCCTCGTGGCTCAGGTGGCCACGGGCGGCGGCGTCCAGCAGGACCGGCAGGGTGGTGTCGAGTCCGGGCAGGCCGAAGTGAACGTTCCAGATGTCGCCGGCGGCCTTCTGCTCCAGGGTGGACGGGGCGTGGTCGCTCGACATGTGCGACAGCGTGCCGGAGCGCAGCAGCCGCCACATCAACGCCTCGTCGGAGTCGGTGCGCGCCCTGGCCGGCGGCGTGAACTTGCGCAGCGCCCCGTGCTCGTGCACCTCGTCCTCCCGCAGCAGGAAGTACTGCGGGCAGCCCTCGGCGCCCAGCCGGGCGCCGCCGGCCCGCTCGCGCGCGAGGTAGTCGGCGACCTCGGGGTGGCTGACGTGCGCGACGACGGCCCGCGCTCCGACGCGCCTGACGAGCAGCGCGGTGACGGCGGCGGCGACGACTTCGGCGTCACGGTCGCGCCAGTCGGGGAGCAGGCCGGGGTCCGTGCGCCCGGATCCGCGCAGCAGACGCTCGGCGTCCGCGGTCAGCGACTCGTCCTCGCAGTGCACCAGGCTGACGGCGTCCGCCAGTGCGGTGGCGTTGAGATGGGCGCGCAGCGCGGCGGCGTCGTGGCCGGGGATGCCGTGCGTGGTGCAGGTGAACACCTTGAAGAAGGCGACGCCCGCCCGCCACAACCCGGCGACGTCGCCGGCGGCGCCGGGCCAGGCGTGCGCGGCCAGCCCGAAGTCGACGTTGGAGCGGCCGGTGAGGTACGACTGCTTGTCGCGCAGATCCGCCACCGTGCGCACGGGCGCGCCGTGGCTGTGCTCCACGATGGTGGTGACGCCGGCCACCGCCGCTGCCGCCGTACCCGTCGGGAAGTCCTCGCGCTCGGTGCTGCCCGGGTCCATGAGATGGACGTGGGTGTCCACCCCGCCGGGCAGAACCAGCAGGCCCGACGCGTCGACCTCCCGGCGGGCCGCGGGCCGGTCGGTGCCGATGACCGCGATCCGGCCGTCGGCCACGCCGACGTTCTGCCGCCGGCGGCCGTCCGGGGTGACGACCATGCCACCGGCGATCAGCAGGTCCAGCGTCATCGGTGAGTTCCCTTCTCCGTCTTCACCAGCAGGAGCGTGGCCAAGGCCACGATAGGCAGGATCCCCAGCACACCCACCGCCGCGCCGCCCCAGCCGAAGTGTCCCTTGAGCGCCGTGAACAGGTATCCGGCGAAGGCCGACGGAATGTAGAAGCAGGCCACGAACAGGCCGGAGACCCGCCCGGCCAGCTCCGGGCGGACGGAGCGCTGGATGGCCGAGTAGAGGTTCACGAACAGCACACCGCTGGCCAGCGCGCCCTCGGCGAACGAGAGGGTGTACTGCAGGCCGTGCCCGCCGGGTACGTGGAACATGACCAGGCCGACGACGCTGAGCCCGACCAGGCAGACCAGCATCAAGCGGCGCTGGTCGAGGCGGTCACCCAGGTATCCGCCGACGATGCTCAGCATGGCGCCGCACCCGAACATGGCGGCGGCGAAGCCCGCCTCTGTCCTGGTGAAGCCGAGCTCCTCCTGGAGGTAGGTGGGGTAGATCCCGAGGTAGCTGTAGAGCATGACGCCGACCACGCCGGCGCTGACCGCGAGCAGCACGGTGTTGCGGTTGAGCAGGAACGCCGGGAGATGGCCGCCGCCCGCGGCGGCCGCGGTCCCGGCCGGCTCCGCCCGCTCGGAGAAGACCTTGGGGACCCCGAACCACAGAACCACGATCATCACCAGGCCCAGGAGCCCATAGGTGATGAACGGCGTCGTCCAGTGGCCGGAGGCGGTGGCGAGCAGGGCCCCCAGATAGGGGCCGAGTACGCTGCCCAGCCCGAACACCGTGTTCAGGTAGCCCAGGGCCAGGGCGCGTGAGGCGTGGAAGTAGGCCCCGACCGCGGCGAACAGGGCGGTGATCTGCATGGCCTCGCCGACGCCCGACAGGGCCCGGTAGGCGAACATGTCGAGGAATCCGACCGCGAACGCGGTGAGCAAGGTGAATCCCGAGTAGATCAGGATGCCGACCGCCATGACCGCCTTGCGGGACAGGCGGTCGAGCAGGATGCCGGTCGGGACGCCAGCCAGGCCGATGCCGAGGGTGAAGACGGTCGCGAGCAGCCCGCCCTGGGACAGGGCCAGGCCGAGATCGGCGCGGATGTCGGGCAGCAGGACCGGGAAGAGCTGCCGGTCCATCGCGTTCAGAATGTAGGACACGCCGAGCATGGCCATCGTGGTCAAGGCCACCGTCCGGGTCAGCCGGGCGGGTGTCGCCTTGGTCTTCTCTGTTGTCATCACTCCTCCATCGCCTCGCTGTTCCCCGAGGTATGTGGATGTTATAAAATGCACCCCATAACCTGTCAATGGAGGATGTGCCCATGACCGACCCCCTGGTCCGCGTCCTGTCCCTGGGCGGCACGATCACGATGACCCCGACCGAGAGCGGCGCGGTCGCACCCACGCTCGGCGGTGACGCGCTGCTGGGCGCGGTCGCACCGGCGTTGCGGGGCATCCGGGTCACCGCCCAGACCCTCGGCCGCACCCCGGGCGCCGCGCTCACCCCCCACCTCGTCCTCGACGCCGTCCGCGCCGCGGCCGCGGCGATCCGCGACGGCGCGCACGGAGTGGTCGTGGTCCAGGGAACCGACACCATGGAGGAGTCCGCCTACCTGGCCGACCTCGTCTGGCGTGCGCACGAGCCCGTCGTGTTCACCGGGGCGATGCGGCCCGCGGGCGCGCTCGGCGCGGACGGCCCGGCCAACCTCGCCGCCGCCATCAGGACCGCGGCCGATCCCGGGGCGCGCGACCGTGGCGCGCTCGTGGTCATGAACGACGAGATCCACGCCGCCCACCGGGTCCGCAAGGTTCATGCCGGGGCGTTGCGGGCGTTCGAGTCGGGAGAGTTCGGACTGCTCGGGCGCATGGTCGAGGGTCTGCCGTGGTTCGCGGAGGCCCCGGTGGGAAGCGGGGCGCTGCCGCGGTTCGCGGAGGCGCCGGTGGAGGGCGGGGCGCTGCCGCGGTTCGCGGGAGCGCCGGTGGAGGGCGGGGCGCTGCCGTACCCCTCGGGACAGGCTTTTGTCCCTCTGCTTGAGACATACCTCGGCGACGACGGCGGCGCGCTGCGGGCCCTGCTCGACGCCGGGCCCGACGGCGCGGTGATCGCGGCGTACGGCGTCGGCCACGTCTCACCCGCCATGGCCGACACCATCGAGAAGGCGGCGGCCAAGATCCCGGTCGTGCTCGCCACCAGGACCGGCGCCGGGAGCACCCTGCGCGCCGCCTACGATTTCCCCGGCTCCGAAGCCGACCTGATCGGCCGGGGCGTCATCACCGCGGGACGGCTCAACCCGCGCCAGGCCCGGCTGCTGCTGTGGCTGCTCCTGGCCTCGGGCACCCCTCCGGCCGAGATAGCGTCGGCGATCGTCGCACGCGGCGGCGGCTATGCTGAACGGGCGCTGTCGTGGCCGCGTCCAGCCGGATCGGAGGCGAAAAGTGTTGCCCAACAAGCAGCCGAACCGATCAAGGACGGCGCACGAGTACGCCAGGGAGAGGATCCGCACGGCCATCCTCTCGGGTGAGCTCGCGGCCGGCACCCGGCTGCTGCAGCGGGAGATCGCCGCCGACCTCGACGTCAGCACCACCCCGGTCAGGGAGGCGCTGCGCGACCTGGCCACCGAAGGGCTCATCTACCTCGACGCGCACCGCGGCGCCGTGGTGCGCAGCCTCGATCTGGACGAGGTCCGCGAGATCTACGAGATGCGCATGGCGCTCGAACCGCTCATGATCAAGCGGGTGCTCGCCGCCTTCACCGACGAACGGCTGGCCGTGGCGGCCGATCTGTGCGAGCGGATGGCCGCCGAGCCGGATCTGTCCGTCTGGGTCGACCTCAACCGGCGCTTTCACGGCCTGCTCTCCGACGAGGGCGACGACGGCAAGCTGGCCCAGACGCTACGCAGCCTGCGCGCCAGCGCCTCGGCCTACGTCAGCCTGTCCCTGGACGCGCGTCCCGAGCAGGTCGGCGAGGCCAACGCCGAGCACCGCCGCCTGGTCGAGCTCTACCGTGCCCGTGACCTCGACGGGATCGTCGCCGTCACCCTCCAGCACCTGCGCAACACGCTCGCCGCCATCGAGGCCGTCCACCAGGAGTTCTGAATCAGCCGACGCGCGGCCCCAGGTGTACGCCGCCGCTGGCGTCCACCACCTGGCCGGTCACCCATCGGGCGGCGTCGGAGGCGAGGAATCCCACCACGTCGGCCACGTCCTCGGCCCTGCCCACCCTGTCCAGCGCCGTGTGACTGGCGAAGAAGGCCGACGCCTCCGGGGTGAAGAGGGAGGCGTTGGCGCTGGTCCGGGTGGCGCCCGGGGCGACGACGTTCACCGTGATGCCGCGGCCGCCGAGTGCCTGGGCCAGGGACAGGCTCATGGTCTCCAGCGCGCCCTTGGTCATGGCGAAGGAGGTCTGCGTGGGATAGGCCATGCGGGTGGCGACGGTGGAGATGCTGATGATCCGCCCGCCGTTCCGCATGAGGGGCAGGAGCCGCTGGATGAGGAAATACGGGGCTTTGACGTTGACCGCGAACAACCGGTCGAACTGCTCGGGGGTGTCCGTCTCGATCGGCCCGGCGGGCGGGGCGGCCGCGTTGTTGACCAGGATGTCCAGCTCATGCTCCGCCAGCGCGTCGGCCAGTTCGCCCACGCCGGCCATGGTGGCGAGGTCGGCCCGCACCGGGAACGCACGCTCGCCGATCCGGCCGACCGTCTCGGCCACCTCGGCCTCACTGGTGCCGTAGTGCACGGCGACGCGGGCTCCGTCGGCGGCGAGCCGTTCGGCGATGGCCCGGCCGATGCCGCGCGAGGCTCCGGTCACCAGCGCGGTCTTGCCGATCAGTCGTGTCATCGGACCCTCCAGAAATGTTAGTGACTACCACTTTGGTATTGTCTACCACATGATGAGCCTGCGTGACCGGCGCCGTATCGAGACAAGACAGGCGATCCAGGCGCACGCCATCCGCCTCTTCCTCGACCAGGGCTACGACGCGACGACCGTCACCGGCGTGGCCGAGGCGGCGGGCGTCTCCGCGATGACCGTGTACCGGCACTTCGCCACCAAAGAGGACCTGGTGCTGTACGACGACTACGACCAGGTGACCGCCGCCACCGTCGCCGCCCGGCCGGAGACCGAGTCGCTCCACGAGCGGATCGGCCTGGCCCTCGTCGAGATGGCCGCCGCGGCGATCGCGGCCGAGAAGGCCATGCTGCTGGCCCGGCTGAGCCTGATGATCTCCGTCCCGGCGCTGCGCGCCCACCACCTGGACAGCCAGTACGCCACCCAGTCCGCGATCGTCGCCGCGCTCTGCGGCCCGTCGCCGGACCCCGCCGAGGAGTTCCGCGTACGCGCCACCGCCGGAGCCTGCCTGGGCGCCACCCACGTGGCACTGGTGCGCTGGGCCGAGAGCGACGGCCACGCCGACCTGCCTGAACTCATGCGGCAGGCCCTGGGTTTCGCCTTCGATACGTAAGGTAAAGTGCGGTTACCGAGGGTATTTCGAGCGCCGGCAGTCAGGCCGGCGTCGCCCCGGCGATTCACACGGGCCGGTTTGCGCGGGCCCGGACAGGTCAGGCGACGAACATGACGCCGACGCTTCTACCGCTCCATCCCGTCCTGCGGCTCACCCTCGACCCCGTGCCCAGCCGAAGAGCCGTCGTGGACGGAGCCTGGTGGCCCCGCTCCCGCGACGCCGCCATCGAGTTGCCCGGCCTCGTCGCCGCCGTCGATCAGCGGCTGGGGCGCACAACGCTGCAGGTCGGCCTGTACGAGCACGCGTGGCGCCAGATCCCGGACCGGATCCCGGCACCCGGACGGCAGGTCCGCGTCGGCCGCTTCCGCGACGCGGACCCGCACGTGGTCGTCCTGTTCTTCGCGGCCGTCGAACCGGTGGCGCTGCTGCTCATCCCGCCGGACACCGCCGCCGGACCCGCCGAGCGCGCCCTGGCGCGCGCCGCCCGGCACACGGCCGGCCTGACCGCCGACGATCTTCTCGCCCTCACGTCCCTGCCGACCGCGAGGTGATCCCGCGTCCGGCATGTCTGGCATCGCCGAACCGTCCGCCTGACCGGTGAGATCGACATCGTCACCAGCGCGGCGCTCCGACACCGGTCGCTGCGACGCCTCCGGCCCGGACCTCATGCCATGACCCGGTACGGCTCAGCAGGGCGTGAAGAAGACCTTCAGCGTGCCGTTCAGGGTCCCCCACTGACCCGCGGGCTGGTTGCAGCCGAACCAGCGCTGCCCAATGACCTGTTCCCCGCTGTAGTAGGTGAAGACGATGAGGTTGTCGCCCCCCGGCGGAGGAGGCGGAATGGCGTGAGCCGGGGTCGAGCCGAGAGCGAGCACTCCGGCGGCCAATACCGCCGCTAAAACCCCTCGCCTGATCTTCATGAAGTTCCCTCCCGGGCTTTCCCTGCGGATGATCCGCCATCAAGGTAACCCGGCGTTTTCAGCGGGTCCATTCGGTGCGGAATTCGGTTTCCCGCAGAGGAGGACTCGTCCGGATGCGCTTCATTCCGGTTCCTTCTGCGGGAAGTTCGACCGCCAGATGGATGACGGTGCCTTCCTCGCCGGTGGTGATGTCGACGCTGCTGACCAGATGATGGATCAGCCACAGTCCGCGGCCGCCCAGCGCGTCCGGACTTATCCGGGAGACGTTCAGCCCGTCAAGGGGAATGCCGGGGCCGCGGTCGGAAATCGTGCAGTGCACGTGACCGTCGCTGCGCCACAACTGGATCTCGCCGTGATTGCCGGCGTGCTTCACCACGTTGGCGACGCTCTCGTGAACGGCCAGCACGAACTCGAGCAGCCGGGGCCCGTTGAGGCCGAGGGACTCGGCGTGCTCGGCCGTCGCGTGCCGGATCATGCGCAAGGAGGAGCCGGCGAAACGATCCGCCAGCAGGAATGGTTTGCCATGCTCGGGGAGCGGCGATTTCGCTGCGGTCATCACAGGCCCTCACCGTTTCACCAAGTGATGAGGCAGTTCGCCCGCGTGGGTCTGGGGCGGTACGCATTTCTCCGCCACAGTGGCGGCCTTACAGTCGCTCGCAGGTGAATTATCCGGCCTGACTGACCGACGGTCAAGGTCGCGATTATCTGCTGAGTACGTCCACGACCCAGGTGACGCCGAACCGGTCCGTCAGCATCCCGTAGAGGGGCGCCCACTGCGCGGGGGCCAGCGGCTGCTGGACGGTCGCGCCGTCGGAGAGTTTCTCCCAGTACGCGGCGACCTCCTCGGCCGTGTCACCGCGGAGCGAGACGAAGAACGCGTTCTCCCCCTGGTTCCAGGGCAGGCGCGACGGGACGTCGTAGGCCATGACACGAAAGCCGCTGTCGGCGGCCACCTGTCCCCACATCACCTGGCCGGCCTCGGCGGGGTTCTGCACGTTTCCCGCGTCCTCGTACGTGACCGCCACCATCTGGCCGCCGAAGACGGACTGGTAGAAGGTGAGCGCCGCCTGGGCGTCGCCGCGGAAGTTCAGGTGGGTCACAGAGTTGACGGACATGATCGGCTCCTTGCTTGTCGGTTCCTCGGTGACCACTCTCGCAAGGGAAGCGGCCAGGGTGTGGCCTCTTCTCCGGCGGATCCGACCTGATCAGGGGGTGACCCCGCTGGGACCGGTCGCGAACCTGAGCGCCGTGCGGGCGAAGGCCGTGGAGAAGACCCGCCGAAGGCGACGTTCTCAGGCCGATCCGAGGGCGACGTTCTCAGGCCGACGTGAAGGTGACGCTCTCAGGCCGGCCCACAGGCGGACGCTCTCAGGCCGGTCTGGAGGTGGTGGCGAAGGGAGCACCGGGGCGGGCGGATGCAATTCCGGTTGCCTTTGCTTGTCAATACTCGGTGGAACCAGAAACGGGCTTCAAGAAAGGCCGTAACGGATGACGGGCGCGTCACCCCCAGCGGGAAATGCCTGTTCAGTGGACTTTGAGTCCTTTTGGACCGATACAGCACCTGTTGTCGATGAATTTCCAAGTATTTCCGCACATATTGACGCCCTTTTAGATCTCACGTCAGATGCAGGAAGCTCCGTCTTCCTCCCCTCCTGATCGATCACCGCGGAGCGACGCCAGAGATCTCTGGGGAGATCTCGCACACCCCCCGGCGGCCGACGTCCCCCCAGCCGCGGCCGCTCACCCAGAAGGAGCACCGCGTGAAACGCAAACTCGCGTTAGCGCTCGTCGCGAGCACCACCAGCCTGCTCGTGGCGATGTCGGCCTCGATCGCCTCGGGCCAGACCGCCCTGGCGGCAGAGACCGCCGCACCTCCGGACCCGGCCACCGCGGCCGTCCAGGCGGCCGACCGCCTGGTGGAGTCCGAGCCCGGCGTTCTGCGCGTCTCACCCAAGGACGCCTTCGCGCGCCAGGGCGTGACCGCCGGTCAGAACGGACTCAACTACGTCTCCTATGCCCGTACCCACGCCGGTCTTCCGGTGCGCGGTGGCGACTTCGTCGTCGTGACCGACTCCACCGGCGGCGTGCTGAGCACGTCCATCGCGCAGACCCAGGCGCTGGAGGTCGCCACCAAGCCGGCCATCGGCGCCGACCGGGCGGCCGACGTCGCGCGCGCCCTGGTTCCCGAGGTCGCCTCGGTCTCCGCGCCGCAGCTCAGCGTCTTCGCCGAGGGTGCGGGACGCCTGGCGTACGAGGTACGGGTCGACGGCACCGACAAGGGGCGCGAGACGAAGCTGCACGTGTTCGTCGACGCCATGAACGGCCAGGTCATCGAGAAGTCCGACCTGGTCATGGACGGCACCGGCAACAGCTACTACAACGGCAACCCGGTCACCATCGGCACCTCCGGCTCGGGCTCCAGCTTCTCGATGACGGACCCGGTCCGTACGGGAATCCGGTGCGGCGGCCAGGACGGCGCGGCGTACACCGGGACCGACGACAACTGGGGCAACGGCTCCGGCACGAACCTGGAGACCGCCTGCGTGGACGTGCTGTTCGGGGCGGGCAAGGAATGGGACATGCTCGGCCAGTGGCTGGGCCGTAACGGCATCAACGGCACCGGCGGCGGCTTCCCCGCACGTGTCGGGCTCAACGCCGTCAACGCCTTCTGGAACGGCAGCTACACGAGCTTCGGCCGCTCCCAGGACAGCCAGCGCCAGGTCACCCCGATGGACGTCGTCGCGCACGAGTACGGCCACGCCATCTTCCAGAACACCCCCGGCGGCTCGACCGGCAGCAACGAGAAGGGCGGCCTCAACGAGTCGACCGGTGACATCTTCGGCGCGCTGACCGAGTGGTTCGCCAACCTGCCCGCCAACCTCGACCCGCCCGACTACAGCGTGGGCGAAGAGGTCAACCTGACGGGCAGCGGCCCGATCCGCTACATGCACCAGCCGTCGCTGATCTCCGGCCACCCCAACTGCTACTCCGCCTCCGTGCCGAACCTGCCGGTGCACACGGCCGCCGGCGTCCAGAACCACTGGTTCTACCTGCTGGCAGAGGGCACCAACCCGACCAACGGGCAGCCGCCGAGCCCGACCTGCAACTCCACCACGCTGACCGGGCTGGGCCCGCGCAAGGCCGGCCAGATCTTCATGGCCACGCTGCTGCGCAAGACCGCGACGTGGACCCACTCGCTGGCCCGCAAGGCCTCGCTGGAGGCCGCGATCCAGTCGTTCCCCGGCTCCTGCGCCGAGTTCGACGCCACCAAGGCCGCGTGGCTGGCCGTGAGCGTGCCGGCCGCGGCCGGAGAGCCGGCCTCGTGCCAGGGCGGCGGCCCCGGCTTCTCGATGGCCCTGAACCCGACGTCCGCGACCGTCGAACCTGGTCAGACGACCACCTCGACGGTGAGCACGACGACCACCACGCCGCCCGCGCAGACGGTCACCTTCTCGGCCACCGGGCTTCCGGCCGGCGTGACGGCGACGTTCAACCCGCCGAGCGTGACCTCGGGCGCCTCGTCGACGATGACGATCAACGTGCCCGCGGGTACTCCGAGCGCCACCTACAACGTCATCGTCACCGGTGACGGCACCTCGATGGACCGCACCGCCCCGTTCACCCTGAACGTGGGCACGGTCAGCAACGTGGTCTTCAACGACACGTTCGAGACGTCGCTGGGCTGGACCACGAACGCCTCCGGCACCGACACCGCCACGTCCGGCGCCTGGGAGCGGGGTGACCCGGCGGCCACGAGCTCCGGCATCGGCCTGCAGCTCGGCACCACGGTCAGCGGCGTCAACGACCTGGTGACCGGCCGCCTGGCCGGCAGCGGGGCGGGCACGCACGACGTCGACGGCGGGGCCACGAGCATCCGCTCGCCGGAGATCGCGCTGCCGTCCGGGACGCTCACGCTGACGCTGTCGTGGTACCTGGCGCATCTCAGCAACGCGAGCAGCGCCGACTACTTCCGCGTCCGCGTCGTGTCCGGCTCGACGAACACCGTCGTGCTGCAGCAGCTCGGCTCGGCCGCCAACCGGGCCGGCGCCTGGCAGTCCGCGACGATCAACCTGTCGTCCTTCGCGGGACAGACCGTCCGGCTGCTGGTCGAGACGGCCGACGCGGGTACGGCCAGCCTGATCGAGGCCGGCGTGGACGACGTGAAGATCACACGTTCCTGACCACCGTCTCATAAGGTCCCGGCACCCAGCGGGGTGCCGGGACCCCAACAGGAAGGGACACCGTGAGAAGAAGCATCGTGGCCGTCGCGATGGCGGCCGCCCTGGCCTGCACGATCACCACTCCGCCGGCGTCCGCGGCGGCGGCGATCTACACGTGCACCAGCGGCACCCGCTTCCTACTGTCCGACATACTTGGATATTTCATCATCGCCAGCGGGTGCACCGGTCCGGCCGGCCCCGGCGGCGGCACGGTCTCGATCCCCTCCGGCACCTACCACTGCATCACGGTGAACCTCAACACCACCATCAACCTCCTCAACGGGCAACGCTGCTGAGCCCGTGAGAAGCGCGCATCCGGCGGTGACGGGCGCCGCCGGCCGGCCCGCCTGAGGGCCGGGATCACGGCTCAGGACTCGAAAGCGAATCCAAAGCCACCCTCTGTAGCCTCTGACGCCCAAGATCACGCTGAAGAGGGAAATCCCATGCTCAAGAAGCTCACCGTCACGGCCGCCCTGGCCATGGGCATCGTCGCGGTTCCCGCGGCCGCGTACGCCGGCCCCGCCCCGATCACCAAGTGCTACAGCGGCCAGATGACGGGCGGTTCCGGTGACGGCGGCTTCGCCAGGTGCAACGCGGGCTACGGCTGGGTCCGCGTCCGGATCGAGTGCTGGAACGACTACAGCAAGAAGGTCGTGTACTACGGCTCGTGGGTGGGCCGGAACAAGGAGTCCTACGCCTGGTGCAACAGCCGCTACCCCAACCTGGGGAAGATCGGCCACCAGACGAGGAACCTCTAGCCTCGTGCGGGAAGGGCCGTGGCGATGAAGTCGAGGACGCGCTGGAGCCCGTCCCGGAACTGGTCGTCGCGGCTCAGGTGCGGGTGACGCGCCTCCATCACGATCTTGGTGAAGATCGGGTACTCCCCGCTCTTCACCAGCCCTTCGATGTACGGGTAGCTCCGCGTCATCCACTCCGACTCGCTGAGCCCGCTGCGGCGGGCCTCCTTGGCCGAGCTGATCTCCTCGCGGACGACGCCCTCGATGTAGCCGTTCAGCATGGCCATGAGGCCGAGGTTCTCGTCGATGGAGACGAAGGGGTCGAGCACTCCCATCAGCCGTTCGATCAGGAGCAACTGGTTGGGGCCGAAGCTGGGAAGTGACCGCTGCACGGTTCCGATCCACGGGTGCCTCAGCCACATGGCCCGCAGTTCGCCGGCGTAGCGGGTCAGGTCGGCGCGCCAGTCGCCCGAGGGCATGCCCGAAACGTCGATCTCGCCCTGCATCCGGTCGGCCATGAGCTCGACCAGATTTTCGCGGCTCGGAACATACCGGTAGAGAGACATCGCGCCGGCGCCGATCTCGGCGGCGATCCGCCGCATGGTGGCTGCCTCCAGCCCCTCGGTGTCGGCGATCCGGATCGCCGCCTCGGTGATCTGCGCGCGGCTGTAGCCCGGCTTCGGCCCGCGGGCCGGGCGCTCGGGCAGCATCCAGATGTTCACGTACTCGGCGTCGGTCACCGCTCCACCCTTCCCTACTTGCGTACATGGTACCCAGTAATTTACTCTGGCCGCCATAACCGCGTACAACGTACCCAGTGGAGGGGTTCATGCCTGATCCGATCGTGCTCGCCGAAGGGCTGCACAAGTCCTTCGGCGACACTCATGCGCTGCGGGGGCTGGACCTGGCCGTCCCGGAAGGAACGGTCTGCGGCGTGCTCGGCCCGAACGGCGCCGGGAAGACAACCGCGGTACGCGTCCTGGCGACCCTGTCCGATCCCGACGCCGGGCACGCCCGCATCGCCGGATACGACGTCGTCCGCGAGGCCGGCAAGGTGCGCGCCAGGATCGGGCTCGCGGGCCAGTACGCCGCCGTGGACGAGAAGCTCACCGGCCGCGGCAACCTGCGCATGTTCGGCCGTCTCTCCCACCTGTCCCGTGCCGAGGCGCACCGGCGGGCCGACGAACTGCTCGACCGCTTCGGCCTGATGGACGCCGCCGACCGGCAGGTCAGCGGCTACTCCGGCGGCATGCGCCGCCGCCTCGACCTGATCACCAGCCTCATCCTGCGCCCCGAGGTGCTGTTCCTGGACGAGCCGACCACCGGCCTGGACCCGCGCAGCCGCGGCGAGATCTGGGACAGCATCCGCGAACTGGTGGCGGACGGCACCACGGTGCTGCTCACGACGCAGTACCTGGACGAGGCCGACCAGCTCGCCGACGACATCGCCGTCGTCGACCACGGGAGGGTGATCGCCACCGGCACGCCCGACGAGCTGAAGGCCACGATCGGCGACCGCCTCGACGTCACCCTCGAAGACCCCGCCGCGATGCCCGAGGCGGCGACCGTCCTGAACACCCTGGCCGGCACCGAGCCCACCACGAACGGCGACCGGCTCACCGTCGCCCTGCCCGCTCCCGGCCCGCGCCTGGCCGACATCGTGCGCGGGCTCGACCACGCCGGAGTCGCCGCCGCCGACGTGAGCCTGCGCCGCCCCACTCTCGACGAGGTGTTCCTGCGCCTCACCGACCGCAAGGAGTCCGTGCGATGACCGCTCTCACCTCGCCGCTGGGCCGCCTGCGCTGGACGCTCACCGACGGGCTGACCCTGGTCGGCCGCGAGCTGGGACGGCTGCGCAACAATCCCGGCGAACTCGTCGTGGCGCTGATCTTCCCGGCCGTCATGGTGGTGCTGTTCGGGTACGTCTTCGGCAGCGCGATCCAGGTGCCGAACGGCGGCGACTACCGCGAATACCTCATGCCCGGCCTGTTCGCGATGGTGACCTTCTCCGCGGTGATGGGGGTCATGACGCGCATGGCCGGCGACGCCTCCCGCGGCGTGATGGACCGCTTCCGCTCCATGCCGATGGCGCGCCTGGCGGTGCCGTTCGGCCAGACCGGCGCCGACCTGCTGATCGGCCTGCTGATGCTGGCCATCATGGTGGGCGCGGGCCTGCTGGTGGGCTGGCAGCCGCACAACGGCCTGGTCCCCACGGCCCAGGCGTTCCTGCTGATGATCGTGCTGCGGTACGCGCTGAGCTGGGTGGGCGTCTACGTGGGCCTGGCCGTGAAGAACGAACAGGTCGCCGACGCGATGGTGCCGCTGTTCCTGCCGTTCACGATGCTGTCCAACGCGTTCGTCCCGACCGGCGGCATGCCCGCCTGGCTGCGCTTCCTGGCCGACTGGAACCCGGTCAGCGCGCTCACCGCCGCCTCCAGGGAGCTGTTCGGCAACCCGGGCGCCCCGTCCGGCGACGTGGCCTGGCCGCTGGCGCATCCGGTGGCCACCGTCCTGCTCTGGTCGGCGGCGCTGCTGGTGGTGTTCGTCCCGCTGTCGCTGCGCGCGTACTCACGCTGGGGGCGGTGACGCCTGACGATCCGCCCCGCCCGCCACTGAACCCATCGGCCAAGGGCACGGGCAGGTTCTTGGCCGATCGGACAAGGCCAGAGGCCATCGCTTCACGCACTGTTGAGCCCATGGACAATTCGTGGGGCTCGGTGCGCATCCACCGCGACCCGTACGGCACGCCGCTACTCGACGCCACCAGCGAACCCGCCGCCTACTTCGGCCTCGGCTACGCCCAGGCACAGGACGACCTGCCAGGCGTGCTGCGCCAGTACCGGCTGGTCCGCGGCGAGCTCGGTGAGCCGGGGCGCGATGCCAACCAGCGCCGCTGGCAGGTGCTCGAAGAGGCCAGGCGCGGGTTCGACGGCCTCCCGGCCGACCTGCGTGAGTGCTACGTGGCGTTCGTCGCCGGGATCGCGGCGTGGATGGACGAGCATCCGGCGGACGTGCCCGCGTGGGCGCCGCCGCTGGAGCCCGCGCTGCCGATCGGCGTCAACCGCACGGTGATGCTGTACTGGATCATCGTCGACGCCGTCACGGCGCTGCGCGCGGCGGGCGTCACCCCGGCCGCACCGGCCTCGGAACTGGACCGCGGCCTGGTCCCGCCCGGCTCCAACGCCTGGGTGCTCAGGCCGTGGCGTACGGCGGCCGGGGAGACGATCCTCGTCAGCGACCCGCACCTGCCCTTCGGCGGCGCCTTCGAGATGTACGAGGCCGTCGTCAAGGGCGGCGGCCTGCACTACACCGGGTTCGGCTTCCTGGGCGCGATGCTGCCGCCGCTCGCCCACAACGGCGACGTCGCCTGGGGCCTGACGACCGGCGGGCCGCGTGTGTCCGACGCCTACCGCATCGAGGTGGACGGCGACGCCTACCGCTACGACGGCGAGACCAGGAAGGTCCTGGAGTACGAGGGTCATGCCCACGTGCTGCACAACGGTGTGATCGCCCCGGTCGTGGCCAGGGACGAGGACGCCGTCTACGTGGTGTGCACGCCGTACATGGGACGGGCGGGACAGACGGAACGGCAGTTCATGGCGATGCTGCGGGCCCGCGACACCGGCGAGTTGCGCGCGGCGCTCGACGCCTGCGACTTCCCGCCGCAGAACCTGCTGGCGGCCGACTCCGCCGGCGACTGCTTCTACCTGCGCACCGGCCGGGTGCCCGTGCGCGATTTCGAGGCGAGGGGCGTGCTGGACGGCAACACCTCGGCGACCGCCTGGCAGGGCATCCGCCCGGCGGCCGAGCTGGTGCAGCTGGCCAACCCCGTGTCCGGATATCTTCAGAACTGCAATACCGCGCCCGACACGGTGACGCCCGACCCGGCGCTGTCTCCCGGGCGCTGGCACCGCGACGCCTTCAACGACGAGGCGGGCCGCGACACCAGCAGGGGCAGGCGCAGCGTCGAGCTGCTGAGCAGGGCCTACGCCACCGGCGTCGAGGAGGTGACCGCGTGGGCGATGGAGGACCGCTGGATGGACACCCCGCTGTGGCAGGCCAAGCTCGCCGACGCCGCGGCGGCCGACCCCGCGCGCGTCGCCGGGTGGCCCGGCGGGCATCGTCTGCTACTGCGCAGGCTGCTCGGCTTCGACGGGCACGCCGGTCCTGACTCGGTGGACGCGATGGCCTGGCTGGCCTGGCGCTCGGCGGGTGAGGATCCGCTCGACGCGCTGGAGAAGGTGGCGCCGGCCGTACCGGATGAAACGTATGGTGAGGCGCACGAGCTCGCGCCCGGGGTGCCCGGCCGCGGGGGTGCGCTGCTGGAGCTTGAGGTGCCGCTGCGCGCCACCTACTTCTCCGGCGGGCGGGCGTATGCGGGCGGTCCCTGCCTGCGGATCGTGGCTTTCGGCCCGTACGGCATGCGGTCGTGGAGCGTGTCGATGCCCGGCCAGGCCGAGCTGTACGCCCGCGGCGAGGTCAAGCCGATCGTGTTCGACCCCTCATGAGGCTCTATCCCGTCCTGGCCGTCGGCATGCTCGCGATCACCGACGCCTTCGTCAACCAGGCGCTCAGCGTGCTCGCGCCGGACATGACCAGCTCGCTCGGCGTCTCGGCCGGCGCGCTCGCCACGTTGATGGCGATCCAGCTGCTGGCCGTCGGAACCGCGCCGTTCCTGATGGCCGCGCTGGTCGGCGGCCGGCCACGGCGCGCGGTGATCTCCATCGTCACCGGCTTCGTCTGGAGCCTGTCCACGATCGCGATGGCGTTCGCGAACAGTGTCTGGATGGTCGGCGTGCTGCTCGTGCTGAGCGGCCTGGCCAACGGCAGCCAGCTCGCGCTGCACTCGCCCCTCCTCGCCGACCTGTACGAACCCGCCGTCCGCGGCCGGGTACTCGCCCTGTACGGCGCCGCCACCCCCGCCGGGGCGATCCTGAGCCCGCTCAGCGTCTCGGCGCTGGCCGGATGGCTGGACCTGGACTGGCGGGCCGTGTTCGTGGTGCTCGGCGTGGTGTCGATGCTGGGCTGCCTGTTCGCGCTGCGGCTGCGCGATCCGGGCATCGGCCGGTTCGAGGCCCCTGCGGGCGGCGGCGGGCTGCTGCGGTCCAGGACGTTGCGGCGGGTCTTCGCCTGCTTCGTCGCGTTCGGCATGCTGCTGGTGCCCGCGGCGACGTTCCTGTCGGTCCATCTCAAGGAACGCTGGGGGCTGGAGACCGAGGCGCGCGGGATCTTCACCGCGGTCTGCTCGGCCGCGACGATCGTGGTGCTGGTGACGCTCGGGCGTCGGCTCGACGGGATCTTCAGGTCGGACCCGCGCCGGGTCCCCTACGTGATCGCCGTGCTCCTGGCCTGCTGCGGGGCGGCGTTCGCCCTGGGGGTCAACGCGCCGAACGTGGTGTTGTGCCTGATCGCGTTCTTCGTCGGGCTGATGCTGACGCCGCTGATCCTGCCGATGATCACGTTGATCATGGTCTCGGTGACCGCGCCCGCGCAGCGCGGCTACACCGCCAGCTTCTTCGGCATCAGCCTCGCGGTGGGCGGGCTGGCCGGCGCCTGGCTGACCGGGTCCGGCGGCGCTCTGGGGATGGCGATTCCGGCGCTGGTGGCGGGCCTGATCATCGCCTCGGCCGCGCGCACGATCCAGCATGACCTTGTCCCGGTGAAGAAGGAGAATCTCAGTGTCTGACGTCTTCGGCGACTCCAGGTACGCGACGCTGCCGGACGGGCGGCGGCTGCACCACGTGACCCAGGGCTCCGGCGGGCCGGTCGTGGTGTTCGAGTCCGGGCTCGGGGCGACCCGTACCGAGTGGGGGCTGGTGCTGCCCGGCCTGGCCAAGCACACGACGGTGGTGGCCTACGACCGGGCCGGGCTCGGGCGCAGCGACCGCGATCCGGCCCGGCGCGACCTGGAGCGCATGGTGGCCGATCTCGGGCACCTGCTGGATCACCTGGGGGCCGGGCCGTACATTCTGGCCGGTCACAGCCTGGGCGGGCCGATCATCCGCGGCTACGCGGCCGCGCACCCCGAGCGGGTGGCCGCGCTCGTGCTGATCGACCAGGCGGCAGAGGACCTGGACATCTACTACGCGCGGCGCACCAGGGCCGCCGCCCTCGCCCTGCAGTCGGTGCTGATCGTCCTGTCCCGGTTCGGCGTCAAGAGCGTCACATCGGAGGTACGCCGCATCCTGCGCCTGTTCCCGCCGGACATGCGGGCCGAGGCGGTGGCCGAGATGACGCGTACGTCGGAGCTGCGGGCCACCCGGGCGGAGTTCGAGGCGCTCGCCGAGGGGCTCGCCCGCCTGCGCGACTCCTCCCGCCCGCTCCCCCCGGTGCCCGTGACGGCCATCAGCGGCGCGCTGGCCCCGACCGCGATGGAGCGGCGCGTGCGGCCGGACCTGATGGCCAGCCATCGGCGGCTCGTCGCGGCCCTGCCGTACGGCAGGCATGTGGTGGCGGAGAAGTCCGGGCACATGGTCCCGCAAGATGAGCCCGAGCTGGTGATCGAGGAGATCGTCCGCCTTCTGCCATGAGGTCAGGCGGCCGGGCCGATGGTGACCCGGAGGTGTTTCATCAGCGGCTGGTCGCTCTGCGTGCTGTGATCGGTGATGGAGCACAGGACGTTCATCTCGGGCATGTATCCGGCGCAGCAGCCTTTGGGCAGGTTGTGCCGGACGGCGAGGTAGCCGTGCAGGGAGCGGGTGGTGCCGTCCCTCGCGGTGCTGGTGATGTCGACGGGATCGAACTGGCCGATGCCGCGTTCGCGCATGTCGTCGGCGTTCATGAAGACGAGGGTGCGCAGGTTCTTGATGCCGCGGTAGCGGTCGTTGTCGGAGTAGATCGTGGTGTTCCATTGATCGTGGGAGCGCATGGTGCCCAGGATCAGCGTGCCGGGCGCGGGGACGACGTCGGGCAGCCGGGCGGTGGAGAACTCGGCCAGGCCGGAGGGCGTGAGGAAGATCAGCTCGCGGGCGGGCTGCTTGATGCGGAAGCCCATGGGCAGGCGGACCCGGCGGTTGAAGTCCTCGAATCCGTCCAGGACCTGGGCCATGGTGTCGCGGATGCGGTCGTAGTCCTCGACGTACCAGTCCCAGGGGGTGTCGCTGTTCGGGAGGGCGGCGCGGGCCAGGCCGGCGATGATGGCCGGTTCCGACAGCAGGTGGTGTGAGGCGGGGCGTTTCATCCCGACCGACAGATGCACCATGCTCATCGAGTCCTCAACCGAGGTCTGCTGCACGCCGCTGCGCTGCACGTCCTTCTCGGTGCGGCCCAGGCACGGCAGGATGAGCGCCCGGCGGCCGTGCACGAGGTGGCTGCGGTTCAGCTTGGTGCTCACGTGGACGGTCAGCTCGCACGAGCGCAGCCCGGCGTGGGTGTAGGGGGTGTCGGGCGCGGCCATGGCGAAGTTGCCGCCCATGCCGACGAACACCTTCACCTCGCCGCGGTGCATCGCCTCGATGGTGTTCACCACGTCCAGGCCGTCGGCGCGCGGCGGGTCGATGCCGCACACCCGCGCCAGCCGGTCCAGGAACTCCTTGGGCGGCCGGTGGTCGATGCCGCACGTCCGGTTGCCCTGGACGTTGCTGTGCCCGCGTACCGGTGACGGCCCCGCGCCCTCCCGGCCCAGGTTGCCACGGAGCAGCAGCACGTTGACGATCTCCCGGATGGTGTCGACGCCGTGCTCGTGCTGGGTGACGCCCAGGCACCAGCTGATGATGCTGCGGTCGGCGCCGCGATACACGCGCGCGGCTCTGAGGATGTCGTCGCGGGCGAGACCGCTCTGCCGTTCGATCTCCTCCCATGGCGTGGCCGCGCACAGGGCCTTGTACTCCGCGAACCCGGTCGTGTGCCGGTCGATGAACTCCTGGTCCACGGCCCCGTGATCGCTCTCCGCCCGCTCCAGCGTCGCCTTGGCGATGCCGCGCATGAGCGCCATGTCGCCGCCGCTGCGTACCTGAAGGTTGAGGGTGCTGGTGCGGGTGGCGCGGAACAACGCCATCTGCGTGAACTCGTGCGGGATGATCGTCCGGGTGGCGCCCGCCTCGATCATCGGGTTGATGTGCACGATCTGGGCGCCGCGGCGGTAGGCCTCCGCGAGGCTGGTGAGCATCCTGGGGGCGTTGGAGGCCGCGTTGACCCCCATGATGAACAGCGCGTCCGCGCTGTCCCAGTCCTTGAGGTCGGCGGTGCCCTTGCCGGTGCCGAGCGAGGCGTGCAGGGCGCGGCCGCTGGCCTCGTGGCACATGTTGGAGCAGTCGGGCAGGTTGTTGGTGCCCAGTTCGCGGGCCATGAGCTGGTAGAGGAAGGTGGCCTCGTTGCCCAGCCGTCCCGAGGTGTAGTACGCGGCCTGGTTCGGGTCGTCCAGCTCGCGTACCGTCCGGCCGAACAGCTCGAACGCCTCCGCCCAGCCGATGGGGACGTAGCGGTCGGACGCGGCGTCGTAGGACATCGGCTCGGTCAGCCGGCCCTGGTCCTCCAGCGCGAAGTCGCTCCACCGCGACAGCTCGCTCACCGTGTGGGCGGCGAAGAACTCCCGGCCGACCCGCTTGCCGGTCATCTCCCACGTGACGTGCTTGATCCCGTTCTCGCAGATGTCCAGACGCAGGCCCTGGGTGTCCGGCCACGCGCATCCCGGGCAGTCGAAGCCGCCGTTCTCGTGGTTCATGCGCAGCACGGCGCGGGGGCCGTCGACGAACTCGCGCTCGTGCACCACGAACTCGGTCACGGCCTTGGCCGCCCCCCAGCCCGCGGCCGGGTGGTGGTAGGGACGGGACCGCGGCGGCCCCTCTGGCACCGGCCCCACACTGGGCTCTTCGCTCATTTCTCCAGTTAAGCCCAATGCCCGGTTGCTACCTGGAAGTCTGGTTAACTCCATACTCCTTGGACCGCGTTTCCATGGCCGGAGTTTGCCTTTCCAGGCCGCCGCGCCCCTGGAGAAGCGCGGCATACCCGCCGAGGCGGCGCGCGACCTGGCACGACCACGGGTGCGGGAGTTCCTGGGCTAGGAGCTCGGGCGGGGAATGGGCGTGCAGGGCTTCACGGTGCTGCCCGCCTTGGCCAGCCAGGTGCCGAGTTGCCAGGGAGCGGGACCGGCGGGCGTCTCCCAGTACTGAAGCACGACCGTCTCGCCTGGCCGGATGTGCTCGGGGGAGATCAGGAGCTCCCGTTGGGAGAGCACCCGCGTGGCGCGGAACGAACGCCACTTCTTCTCCTCGCCTCGCGCGGGTGGCCCGTCCGCGTTGTACGCCGCGTCCACGCTGTCGAACCGGGGTGTCTCGGCGCACCACGTGTTCGTGGGCAGGAACGTCACGTCCGCTGTGACGCCGGCCGAGCGGAGGTCGGCCTCCAGCGCTTCGGGATCGCGGAGTTCGTTGACGGCCACCGTGATCGTGCCGTCCGGGTTCGAGGTCACCGCGTACGCCGGTGTCCCGGTCGCGACGATCAGCGGGGTGGCCACGACCGCCGCCGCGGCGCCCGCCGCGACCAGCAGCCTGGGGGCGGTGAAGCGGCGCCTGGGGCGCATGCCGGTCAGCAGCCGCCGCCTGGCTCCGGCGAGGTCCTCTTCGGTACCGGGCCGGACCGTCGCCCACATGCTCTTGAGCTCGTTCATCGTCATTCTCCTTGTCCTGGCCGCAACGCTTGGCGGATCTGGGCTCGGGCCCGGTTGAGCCGGGAACCGACGGTGCCCGGCGGGATGGCGAGCGCGTCGGCGATCTCCTGGTAGCTCAGCTCGGCCCAGGCGACCAGCAGCAGCACGTCGCGATCGACCTGTTTGAGCTTCAGCAGCGCCCGCGCCAGGGGCAGGTTGACGGCCAGCGTGTTGACGCCGTCCTCGACCTGCGTGTTCGCGGTCTGCGCCGGGTGCACGCCGGTGCGGAGGTAGGCGCGGTAGAGGCTGGTCTCGGTACGCCGCCGCTTGCCGATCACGTTGGAGGCGATGCCGTACAGCCAGGGGCGGGCGTCGGGGCGGCCCCGGTCATATGCGCCCCGACGCTGGAAGGCGGCCAGGAAGGTGTCGGCGACGACATCCTCCGCCTCGGCGGGCCCCAGCCGCCTGGTCACGTAGCGGTGCAGTAACGGGGCATACCTGTCGAACAGGACGGCGAAGACCTCAGGCTCGGTCAGCGATCTCTCGATGAGGTCCGCGTCATCGACGTGGACGTCTTCGTGGGCGAGTGTCATGCATGTCGGCCTTTCCTGGTGTGTACGGTCACCTGTACTTACCGCGCCAGGCCGAAATCCTTCATCCCGCCGGCCGAACGGGATGCGGTCGAAGGTGCCGGAAACCAGCCGTAGACCAGACGACGCACCCGCGCAGGGTCACGAAGTGGCCCTAACGGCGCCCCACCCGCACTGGTCGTCCCCAAAAATGCCTTTGAGGCTTGGTCTTTGAGGCTTTTGACGTTTTGGTCTTTGAGGGCTCATGGCGCTCGGTCTGTGAGGTTGTAATGCCGCGCAGACGGCTACGCTGGCCGCAGGAGGAGTGATGTCACATCCTTGGCGGGGCTGGTGCTTACTCCGACCGGGCCTTCTGCTTTTCGGCGGAACCGTCGGCAGGAACGACCTGCACGCGCACCACGCGGTCCAGCTCATCGTGTCCGCGCAACCCTTCACGATGGCCGACGCCCACGGCGGAGAGCTGACCACACAGATCGCGATCGTCCCTCCCGACGTCCGCCACACGGTGCGCAAGGGGGCGCACGAGGCCCTGCTCGTCCTCCTGGATCCCCGCAGTTCGCCCGGCCGTTCCCTGCTGGCGCGCTTCGGCGTGGGGTTGACGGCACCGGCCTGGGCGCCCGTCCTCCAGGATCCGCCGGTCCCGGCCGAGGGCATCCGGCCGCTCATGTTCGCCGAGCCGGCGGCCGGTCATGCTCGCTCGGCCGAGGCGGCGGCCGCGCTGCGGACGGTGGAGGGGTGGACCGGCCACAGTGCGGCCGAGGGCGCCCGCCTCCACCCCGCGGTGGAGGCGGCGATCGCGGTGATCCCCACGCTTCTGCGGCGCGGACCAGTGCGGATGCGTACGGTGGCGGACGCGGTCCACCTGTCGCCGAGCCGGTTGGCGCACCTGTTCGGCGCGCACGTGGGGATCCCGCTGCGGCCCTACGTGCGGTGGCTGCGCATGCAACAGGCCATCGGCCTGGTGTCCAGGGGACAGACGCTGACGGCGGCCGCGCACACCGCCGGCTTCACCGACGGCCCGCACTTCACCCGGGTCTTCCGCGACACCTTCGGGACCACGCCCTCAGAGCTGGCCGCCGCGATCGACTGGCTGCCCTGAACCTGGCCGGGCCGCTCTGAGGCTGGTGAACGGTCCCCGCAGACGCTCACCAGCTCGTCAGCGCAGCTCGCGCTTGAGGATCTTGCCGGTGGCCGAGATCGGCAGGGTCTCGCGGAACTCGATGATCCGCGGGTACTTGTAGGCCGCCATGTTCTCCTTGGCCCAGCCGATCAGCTCGTCCCCGCTCGCCGTCGCGCCGGGCGCCAGGATGACGTACGCCTTGACCTCTTCGCCGTGCGAGTCGTGGGGCACGCCGACCACCGCCACCAGCGAGACCGCCGGGTGTGTCATCAGCACCTCCTCCACCTCGCGCGGGTAGACGTTGAAGCCGCCGCGGATGATCATGTCCTTGGTGCGGTCGATGATGGAGTAGTAGCCCTCCTCGTCGCGGGTGGCGATGTCGCCGGTGCGGAACCAGCCGTCCCGCATGACCTCCGCGGTCTCCTCGGGCCTGCCGTAGTAGCCCTTCATGATGTTGTGCCCGCGGACGGCGACCTCGCCGGGTCCCTCGCCCTCGATGGGGTTCCACTCGTCGTCCACCAGGCGCATCTCCACGCCCCAGATGGGGAAGCCGATGGTGCCGGGCTTGGTGGGCCGGCTGAGCTGGTTGAAGCTGGCGGCCGGGGAGGTCTCCGACAGGCCGTAGCCCTCCAGGATGGGGATGCCGAAGGTGGACTCGAAGTCCTTGAGCACCTCGATCGGCAGGGAGGCCGCCCCGGACACCGCCACCCTCAGCGTCTTGGGCACCTCGTCCCCGTCGCCGTGGATCTTCGAGAGCATCGCCCAGTACATGGTCGGCACCCCGGCGAACATGGTCACCTTCTCCCGGCACATGAGCTCCAGCGCCGCGCCGGGGTCGAAGCGGGGCAGGAGCACCAGGGTGCCGCGCCTGCGCAGGCAGACGTTCATGACCGAGACCTGGCCGAAGGAGTGGAAGAGAGGCAGTACGGCCAGCGAGACGTCGCCTTCTGGGTCGGCGGGGAACATCCCGTCGCTGACCATGGTGTTGATCAGCAGGTTGGCGTGGGTCAGCACGGCGCCCTTGGCCTGGCCGGTGGTGCCGGAGGTGTAGAGGATGGCCGCGGTGTCGCCGGGCTCGGTCTGAACCGTCTCGAACTCCGATGACATGCCGTCCAGCGCCGCCCAGAACGACTCGCCGTGCTCCGACTCGGTGGCCAGCGGCGTCGTGGGCAGCACGATGAACTGCTCGCACCCGTCGGTGGCGTCGAAGGCCTCCCGCCCGCGCGCGCCCATGGGCAGTTCGGGCGTGCCGTCGAAGCAGAACAGCGCCTTGGCGTCGCTGTCGGTC
The DNA here is from genome assembly GCF_044459065.1 of Nonomuraea sp. NPDC050394. NCBI lineage: Bacteria > Bacillati > Actinomycetota > Actinomycetes > Streptosporangiales > Streptosporangiaceae > Nonomuraea > Nonomuraea sp. NPDC050394. The sequence continues at coordinate 231,637 of NZ_JBITIO010000014.1, forward strand.
AGGTGGTAGGCGATCTCGCGCGGCTGCAGCAGCAGGTTGAGCGGCACCACGGTCGCCCCGGCCTTGAGGATGCCGAAGTAGACGAAGGGGAAGTAGGGCACGTTCGGGCAGAGCAGCGCGACCTTGTCCCCCTTGCCGATCCCCCGGGCGACCAGGAGGTTGGCCACCTGGTTCGCGACAGAATCCACCATCGAGTACGGCAGGCGCAGGTCCCCGAAGACCAGGGCGGTGCGGTCCGGAACATGGCGGGCACTGTCTTCCAGAATGATCGACAAATTGAGCATCGCGACCCTTTCCTCGATGCCAAGGCACGTGGCCGGCTCTGGAACTTCGTACGGTCCAGAATGCCGCGAGGGCGTGGGGAACACTTGTATGAACGTGCCGACCTCATGCTACTTGACACACAAGAGCAAGTACTTGCTATCTTTCGTCAAGTGAGTACGCGCGAGCACGTGGAACTGGCCGGTGAGCTGATCGGGCTGATCGAACGGCGCATCACCGACCCCCTGGAGATCCTGTTCGGCTCGGCCGACCAGGTGGACCCGGTCAGAGAACGGTTGAAGATCGAGGCCGAGGTCTGGGCCGCCCAGTTGATGGGCCCGGACGACGGCCTGGCCGTCCGTACGGCAGCGCGGCTGATCGCCGCCGTCTTTCCCTCCGACGGCCCGTTCGACCCCGCCGACGAGTGGTGGGCCACCGCCTTCGGCAGGGTCGTGGCCAGGCGGGCGGGCCACCCGGGCAAGGAGGCGGTGCCGTTCGCGACCGCCGGAGCCATGCTCGGCATCACCCGGCAGGGAGTCCACGACCTCGTCAAACGCGCCAAGCTCGACCGCCACCCCGACGGCGGGGTCACCACGAAGTCGATCCGCGAACGCCTCAGCCAACCCCAGGAGCGCCATGCCGCACGACGTCACCATCACTGACCACGCCATCCCCCTCGCCCTGCGCGACCACGGCGGGGACGGCCGGCCCGTTCTCCTGCTGCACGGCCTCGGCGGCACCCTCGAAGCCTGGGACGCGCTGGACCTCGGCCCCGGCCACCGGGCCGTCGCCCTGGACCTGCGGGGCCACGGGCTGTCCGGCGACGGCCCGTGGGAGTGGGACAGCGTCCTGGACGACCTCGAAGCCGTGGTGAAGCACCTCGACCTCGGCAACCCGGCCGTCGTCGGCCACTCGCTGGGCGGGATGCTCGCCGTCCTGTGGGCGAGGCGCCATCCCGAGTGCCCGGGGATCGTCAACCTCGACGGGTTGCGGTCGGCGGAGAATGATCCCGGCAATTACCCGGGCATGGACCCCGCGGCGCGAGACGAGGCCCTGGCCCGGCTCAAGGCCGGGTTCGACGCGCAGGCGGCGAGCATGGGACGGCCGCTGCCGGTCGAGCTCCTGCCCATGGTCCCCGCCCGTGCCCGCGTGGAACGCGACGGCGAGGTCTATGCCCGGCCAGGCGCCGATCTCCTCGAAGCGGTGCGGTACGCCCCGGAGTTCCGCGACACCATCCCTCTGCTGCGCGAGGTGGCCTGCCCCGCCCTGGTCGTCATCCCAACCCAGGACCCGCCCGGGACGGACGGCGGTGAGCTGATGGCGGCGTTCCGCCGCGGTGTGCGCCGTGACCTCGCCGGCCTGCCGGGACACATCCAGGTCAAGGAACTGGAGGCCGGTCACGGCATGATGACCGAGCGGCCGGCGGCCGTCGCCGCCCTGGTCGCCGAGTGGCTGCGGCACATCGAACGGGAGAGGTCGGAGGCGCGGTCCGAACCGCGCCGCGGCTAGGCCGAGGTGATTCCCCACGTGCCGGTGAACAGGTCGCCGGGCTGGAGGACGACGAGGTCCGTGCGGCTGGCGAAGGCGTTCGGCGGGCAGGTCATCGGCTCGGCGCCGAGGCCCCTGCGGCGTTCCGGGGCGGGCACGGAGTCGGCGGTGTAGAGCTCCAGCCACGGGTGGGCGCGGTCCGTCCAGAGCGAGGTGGTGCGGGCGGTCCCGGTCAGGTGGACCCAGGCGCGGCCGTCGGCGTCCCGCTCCAGGCCGGTGAACGCGCGGTCGATCCGCAGGTCGCCGAGGGTACACGGGGTGCGCAGGTCGAACGGGGTGCCGTCGACGGGCTCGGCCGGGCCGCGCGGGATCATCATCGCGTCCACCGGCAGATGCCTGCTGCCGGGCGCCTGGACGGTGCAGCCGTCGATGGGCTCCCCGACCGTCAGGTACGGGTGCGCGCCATGGCCGTACGGCGCCGCCGTCTCCCCGTCGTTGAGCGCGGTGACCCGGACGGTCAGGCCGGACCCGGCGTCGAGCGCGTACTCGGCCCGCAGCGCGAGCCGGAACGGGTAGCCGGGGCTGCCGAGCAGCCCGCAGGTCAGCGCCACGGTCTCGGGCGTCTGGCTCTCCAGGCTCCAGGGCAGCCACCGGACCAGGCCATGGATCGCGCAGTCGAAGCGGGGCTCGGAGATGTCGAGCTGGAGTTCGCGCCCCTCCCAGGAGTAGCGGCCGCGCTCGATCCGGTTGGGCCACGGGATCAGGAGTTGCCCGAAGGCCGCCGGGGCGACCTGCTGCGGGCCGTACGTCAGGACGAGGTCCTGCCCGTCCAGCCGCAGGACGCGGAGCCCGGCGCCGGACTCGGTCACGACGGCGGTGTAGCCGCCGGCCGACAGCGTGAACTGCCCGCCGCTCACAGCAGAGTGCATGTAGCCCTACCTACCCAGGCCACAAAGCAGGAAATTACCGGACATCTGCAAAGAAAGAGAAAGCACACTGTGCCCGATTGCTGGGGTTACGCGAAGTTTCTCCTAAGCTTCCCAGGTGGTGAAACGGGCATGGATTCTGGTCATCGCGGCACTGGCGAGCTTCGCGAGCATCTACGTGGCGGCGGGCTCCTGGCTGGCCGTGGTGGTCTGCGTGGCGCAGCTGGCGTTCGTGCGGTGGCGGCACGGGTGGATCCTGGCCGTGGTCGTGCTGGGCTCGTACGCGGCGGTGCTGGGGTTCGGCACTTCGGTCGGCATCCTCGGCTTCGCCGGCGGCGCGCTGCTGCTGACCAGGGCGCGCCCGCTCGCCGTACCGGTCGTGGGCAGCGCGGCGGTACTGGGCAACGCCGACGGGGCGATCAGCGCGATGCTGATCGCACTGGTCGTCTACGGGCTCACGACGCTGATCAGGCAGGTCGAGGAGATCACCGCGACCCGGCTGGCGCTGGCGATGTCCGCGGCGGCCGAGGAACGGCTGCGCATCGCCGCCGAGCTGAACCAGGGCCTGGGCAAGGCGCTGGCGGCGATCGCGGCCGGCGCCCGAGCGGGCGACCCGCGGGCCGAGACGGCCCGAGCCTCGCTGGCCGAGGCGCGGGCGGCGGCGGCCGGGTACCGGGCGATGTCCTTGGCGCCGGAGATCACCACGGCCAGGGCGATGCTGTCCTCGGCCGGGATCGCCGTGGAGGTACGCGTCGGCCACGAGGAGCCTCTGGGCCCGGCGGGCGCGCTGCTGGCAGCGGTGCTGCGCGAGGCCGTCACCGACGTACTGCGTCAGGCCACGGCGAGCCTCTGCGTGATCGAGACCGGCCGGGTCTTCCTGCGCGTGACCAGCGACGGCGCCCGCACCGCCGACGACGCGTTCCTGGACGACCTGCCCGCGCGCGTCGAGGAGGCGGGCGGCAGGCTGGTCACCCGGCTGACCGACGAGGGACGGCTGAGCGTGGAGGCGACCCTGCCCGACCTGGGCAGGCCGCGTGCCGACAACGACTCGTACCGGCTGTCGGTGGTGCTGGCCGCCGCCGTCCTGCTCGGCTTCGTCGCCAAGGGCCTGATGCAGACCCCCGCGCACCTGCTGGCGCCGGCCGCCGCGCTCCTGGCCGCGATCGTGGTGCTGCAGCTGACCTCGGTGAGGGGCCGCCACATGGGCCGGCTGGCGGTGCTGACCGCTCTGGCCTATCTCCCGCTGCCGTTGCTGGGCCGCAGCTGGCTGGGCGTCCTGGGGTTCCTGGCCGGGCCGGTGCTGCTCTCGTTCTCCTGGCGGGTGGCGGTACCGCTGGCCGGGCTCGTCGCGGCCAGCGCGGCGGTGGCGGGCCATCTGATGGGCCTGCCGGTTCCGGCGCAGGTCAACTACACGCTGAGCACGCTGGTGACCGCCATGGTGCTGTACGGCCTGATCAAGCTGGCGCAGATCATCAAGGAGTCACGCGACTCCCGCGACGCCCTGGCCCGCGCGGCCGTCGTCGAGGAGCGGCTGCGCGCCGCCCGCGACCTGCACGACCTGCTCGGCCACAGCCTGGCCGCCATCCTCATCAAGTGCGAGCTGGCCCGCCGCCTCGGCAACCCGGAAAGCGAGCTGCGCGACATCGCCGAGATGGCCGAGCGCGCCCAGGCCGACCTGCGCTCGGTCTCCGGCGACCACCGCGACCTGCTGCTGCCCGCCGAGGCCGGCAACGCCCGCGCGGTGCTGACCGCCGCGGGCATCGAGGTCACCGTCGAGCTGTCCCACCCGCCGCTGCCGGCCGCCGCCGAGACGGTGCTGAGCACCGTCCTCAGAGAGGCGGTCACGAACGTGCTCCGGCACAGCACCGCCCGCCACTGCGCCATCACCGCCTCCACCACCGCCGACGGCCACGAGGTACGGCTGCGCGTCCGCAACGACGGCGTCAAAGACGGCCCGATCCGCAGGGGCTCGGCCGGGATCGGCAACCTCACCACCCGCCTGGCCGCCCTCGGCGGAACGCTGTCCACCACACGGGAGGACGGCTGGTTCACCCTGGAGGCGGCGCTCCCGTCAGATCCAGCCGGACTCGCTCGCGATGCGGACGGCGTCGGTGCGGTTGCGGGCGTTGAGCTTGGCCACGATCGCCGTCAGGTAGTTGCGGACGGTGCCCGCGGTCAGGTGTAGCCGTTCCGCCACCTCGGTGGCCTCGGCCCCACCGGCGACCAGGCGCAGCACGTCGACCTCGCGCTGGGTGAGCGGGTTGTCGGCCAGGTCCCATGCGGTCACGGCCAGCGAGGGGTCCAGGACGCGCCCGCCTCCCGCCACGGTACGGATGGCGGCGGTCAGCTCCTCGGGGGGAGCCGTCTTCAGCAGGAACCCGTCGACCTGGGAGGCCAGGGCGCGGCGCAGGTGGCCGGGCTTGCCGTACCCGGTGAGCATGAGGGTGCGGCAGGCGGGGAGCTTGCCGCGGATCGTGGCGGCGGCGTCCAGGCCGTCGATGGTGCCGGGCATGTCGATGTCGAGCACGGCCACGTCGGGCCGGTGGACGAGCGCGGCGGCGACGGCGGCGTCCCCCGACTCGACCGCCTCGACGATCTCCAGGTCGGCCTCAAGCCCGAGCAACGCGACCAGGGCACCCCTGATGACGTGCTGGTCCTCGGCCAGAAGTACGCGAATCACGGGGTCATGTCTACCAGTGTCCGCTTTATGACGAGGTCATGGTGACCCGGTGAGCACGTCTCTGTCCTGCGGCAACGCCCGCCAGCAGGCTTGGACTCATGACAGACGTGGTGCGGTTGGACGCGGTGAGCAAGGTGTACGGGAAAGGGCAGAACGCGGTGGCTGCCCTTCGCGAGGTGTCGGCAGGCATCCCGCGCGGCAGCTTCACCGCGGTGATGGGTCCCTCGGGTTCCGGTAAGAGCACGTTCCTCCACTGTGCGGCCGGGCTGGACGTCCCGTCCTCGGGTTCGGTACGGCTCGGCGGCACGGAACTGGCCGGCATGAGCGAGACCGCCCTGACCGAGCTGCGGCGGGGCCGGGTGGGCTTCGTCTTCCAGGCGTTCAACCTGGTCTCCTCGCTGACCGTGCTGGAGAACATCACGTTGCCGCTGCGCCTGTCCGGTGAGAAGGCCGACGCCGCGTGGCTGGCCGAAATCGTGCGCCGGGTGGGCCTGGAAGGGCGTACCGGTCACCTGCCGGCCCAGTTGTCCGGCGGCCAGCAGCAGCGGGTGGCCATCGCACGCGCCCTGGTGGTACGGCCGGAGGTGGTCTTCGGCGACGAGCCGACCGGCGCCCTGGACACGATGACCGCCCGCGACGTGCTGGTCCTGCTGCGCGAGGTGGTCTCGGCCCTGGGCCAGACCGTGGTGATGGTCACCCACGACCCGGTCGCCGCCTCCTATGCCGACACCGTCCTGTTCCTGGCCGACGGCCGGATCGCCGACTCGATGACCGCGCCCACCGCCGAGAAGGTGGCCGAGCGCATGACCAGGCTGGGAGCGTGGAAGCGATGATCTCGCTGGCGTGGAAGACCCTCCGGCACCGCAAGGCCGGGTTCGCGGGCGCGTTCGTCGCCCTGTTCTGCGCCGCCGCCCTGGTGACGGCGTGCGGCATGTTGCTGGAGACGGGCCTGCGCGGCGCGCTGGCCCCGGAGCGGTACGCGGGTGCGCCGGTCATCGTGGCCGGTGACCAGTTCGAACGCCGCGTCGTCGACAAGGGCGACGGCGAGACCAAGGTCAAGGCCAAGGCGCTGTCGGACCTGCGCTGGATCCCCGAGGAACTGGCCGCCGGCCTGGCCGCCGCACCCGGCGTGGAGAGGGTCGTCACCGAGGTCACCTTCCCCGCCGGGGACGCGCTGGGGCACGGCTGGGAGTCGGCGGCGCTCACGCCGTTCACGCTGAAGAGCGGCCGCGCGCCGGAGAAGGCGGGCGAGGTCGTCGTGGACGCGAGCTTCCGCGGCGGGTCCTTCACCGCCGCGGGCAGGACCTACCGCGTCGTCGGCGTGACCCACCAGGCGCTGCCCAGCCAGCGCACCGTCTTCTTCAGCACCGCCGAGGCCCGCCGGATGGCGGGGCGGCCCGGCCTGGTCAGCGCGATCGGCGTGTTCCCGCAGGTCCCGGTCGCGGTCAAGGGCGCGCTCGCCTACACCGGCGACGAGCGCGGCGCGGTGGAGTTCCGCGACGGCGACAACGCCCGCATCAAGCTGATCAGCATGGGCGGCGCGATGGGCGGTACCTCGCTGCTGGTGGCGATCCTGGTCGTGGTCGGCACGTTCGCGCTCTCCATCCAGCAGCGCCAGCGCGAACTGGCCCTGCTGCGGGCCGTCGCGGCCACTCCCCGGCAGATCCGCCGGATGCTCGGCGGCGAGGCGCTCGCCGTCAGCGCCCTGGCCGGGGTGCTCGGGGCGGGGGCCGGAATCATGCTCGGGTTCTGGCTGCGCGGGCGGTTCGTGGCCCTGGGCGCGATGCCGGACAACCTGCACCTGGTTCTCAGCCCGTTCCCGATGGCGGCGGCTCTGCTGGCCACCGTCGCGGCGGCGTGGGCGGCGGCGCGCGTCTCGGCCCGCCGTACCTCCAAGATCCGACCGGTCGAGGCGCTGGGTGAGGCGGCGATGGAGAAGCCTGGGCTGCCGGTCGGACGGCTGATCGCCGGGCTGGCCGTGCTGGCGGGCAGCGTCGTGCTGACGATCCTGCTGACGACCCTGGACACCGAGGCCGCGGCGAGCCCGGTCACCATGCTCACCGCGCTCGCCTGGACGCTGGCCGTCTCCCTGCTCGCGCCGCTCATCGCCCGCGCCGTCACCGCCCTGCCCCTGCGCGGCCCCGGCGCGGGCGGCTACCTGGCCGCGCGCAACCTGCGGGCCGGTACCAAGCGCATGTCCTCGGTGATCACGCCGCTCAGCCTGATGATCGCCATGACCTGCACCATCCTGTTCGTGCAGACCACGCTCGGCGCCGCCGCCCGGGAACAGGCCGTCGCGGGGGTCAAGGCCGAGACCGTGCTCGGCCCCGGCGCCTCCGCCACCGCCGCCCGCGAGGTGCCCGGCGTGCGCGCCGTCACCGAGGTGCTGCGCACCTCCGTCAGAGTCGACCTTGAGCGGTACGGCGCGCAGGCCGTCACCCCGCGGGGCCTGGACCAGACCATGGACCTCGGCGTGGTCGCCGGCTCGATGGCCGGCTTCGGCGAGAGGTCGGTGGCGCTCAGCACCAAGGCGGCCGGCTGGTTCGGCGTCGCGGTCGGCGACCGGCTCGCGCTCACGCTCGGCGACGGCACCCCGGCCGAGCTGACCGTCGCCGCCCTCTACACGCGCGGCATGGGCTTCGGCGAGCTGACTCTGCCGCACGCGCTGGTCTCCAAGCACGTGGACGACCCGCGCGGCACCCTCCTGGTCGCGGGCGGCGACCGGGCCGCGCTGGCCGGGGCGGGCCCCCTCCTGCCTCCCGCCGGCGACTCCTCTTCCGGCGGCGCGGCCGTCAACTACGTGGCCATGGGCCTGATCATCGCCTTCTGCGCCATCGCGGTCGTGAACACGCTGGCCATGTCCACCTCGGCCCGCTCCCGTGAGATGGCGCTCCTGCGCCTGGTCGGGACCACGCGGCGGCAGGTGCTCGGCATGCTGCGCCAGGAGACGGCCGCGGCCGTGCTGGTCTCGGTGGTGCTGGGCACGCTGATCTCGGCGATCACGCTGGCCGCCGCCGGCCTGGGCATGACCGGCTCGCCGGTGCCGTCGGTGCCGCCGCTGGGCTACCTGGGCGTGATCGCCGCGGTGGGCGCGCTGGCCCTGGCGGCCACCGCGATCCCGGCCCGGCTGGCGCTCAGGGAGCACCCGGCCGAGGCGATCGGCGGCCGCGAATAGCGCCGGAGCCCCGGCCTCCGATGAGGCCGGGGCTGTTCACTCGGCGGGGGCCTGCGCGAGGGACAGGCTGTTGCCGTCGGGGTCGATGATGTCGACGTGGCGGACCCCGTTGCCGTAGGTCTCCACGGGATCGTGCCCGATTCCGTGCTCGGCCAGCCGGGCCAGGATGTCGTCCAGGTCGGTCACCCCGAACGTGATCATGGTGCCGCCCACCCGCGCCGCCCGCACCTGCCGGTCGTCGATGACGACCCAGGCGTTCTCACCGACCTGCCACAGGAGCTCCTCGCCGATGATCTCGTCCGCCGGCCGCCCGAAGAACGCCTCGAACCACTTGCGCGACGTTTCCCGGTCACTCACGCACACGACGCTGTACAGGTCCATCCGGCCCGCTCCTTCCGATCGTCTCCACAGTGAGACCCCGCACGCGGGCGGGACTCATCGCGCCGCGCCCGGCCCCCTTGGCCGTCAGATGGTACTCGTGGCGCGGCCGCTGATCGTAGGGGCGGCGTTCGAGGACGCCGTGGCCGACCAGGTGGTTGAGCCGCTCGGTCAGCACCTTGCGCGAGATGCCGAGATCAGCCTGGAGCTGCTCGAACCGGGTGAAGCCCGCCCACACGTCGCGCAGGATCAGCGGCGACCACGGCTCTCCGATCACGTCGAGCGTAGGCCCGCAACCTCCACCGCGACCCGCGGGTGGCGCTGTCCATGGCGCCCCTCGACAACCCGTCGAGCCCGTCATCGTCCGCGGCCGGGTCGTCGAATGGCTCGACGGCGACGCGGCCTGGGAGATCATCGACCAGATCTCGATGAAGTACCTCGGTCGGCCCTACCCCCGCGACGAGGAACGCGTCGGCGGCGTCATCGAGCCCGAGCGGCAGACCGTGGGCGTCGGCTGACGCCTTGATCACTTCACAGCGGCTGGATAGGTTGGGGCGCTTTTACTGATTCGCCCCCAAGGATGGCCATGCGTCGCTACCGGTTCGGCACGATCGCGGCTCTGGTCGCGCTGGGCTTTCTCGCCGTGGTCGTGGTGCTGTGCGCCTTCACGCTGGCCGACCCGGGCAATGTTCTCCTGTGGAAGGTCGTCACCCACGACACGTTCACCGGCGACCTCTTCGGCTCCGGCATCCCGTGGGTGCTGACGCTCGCCCTGGTCCTCATCGGGACGCTCCAGGCGTGGGCCCTGTGGCAGGTGCTGCGTGGACGGGCCCGCGGCGAGCTGACGGATCGGGGCAGAAAGGCTGGCCTGCTGCGGCTGGCCCTCTACCTCGGCGTCGGCACCAGCTTGGCCGGCATCGCCGTCGCCCCGCTGATCGTCAGCTGGGAGGCCTACTGGTTCTGGTCGGTGTCGGCGATCGTCTCCGGCCTCCTGCAACTGGCCGTCGCGTCGCTCTTCTTCCTGGTGCTGCGTGACACCGCCTCCTTCGGGCTTCGGCTGTTCTCGCTGGTCACCGGGGTCCTCATCGGCGTGCTCACCATCGGTCAAAGCATCGCGCAGGTCCTCTTCCTGGAGTCCGTCGCGCAGATCTTCACCCTCGGCGGCATGTTCGGCTACCTCTGGCCGGCGTGGGCGGGGTCGATCCTGATCGCCCAGGGCAGGGACCCCCGCTGGAGTGCGGCGACCGTACGGATCGGGATCCTCGCGCAGGTGGTGTCCGTTCTCCAGCCCGCCGGGGCGGTGTCCTTCGGTTCCTTCGGATACGGGGTCCCGTCCACCTTGGTGATCTATTCGCTCCTTTCCGCCGTCGGCGTCCTGGGGCTGGTGTGGCAGGCGAGAACGGCCCACGAGCTGGCCGCCCCCCTGCCGCGGGCCCCTGCTCCGGCGCCGGAGCGGTCGGCGGCCAGGCGATGGCCCATGGCCGCCGTGGCGATCGTGCTTCCGCTGATCCCCGCCGCCGTCAACCTCGCGCAGGGCCGGTACCTCTGGATCGGCCCCAGAGGCGCGATCGAGCAGTTCGTCCGCGAGGAGAGCTGGCACGCCCCGGCCTGGTTCGGCCTCGACGTCTTCGTCGGTGCCGGCGGTCCCGCTCTGCTGATCCTGGCCGCCGTCCTGCGCAGGACGCGGCTTGCCGTACAGGTGACGTCGGTGACGCTGACCGTCGCCGCGGCCGTGGGTCTCGTCAGCGCGCTCACCACCGTGACGCCGGTGCCGGGAGAGTTCCGCGACGAAGGCGCGCAGATCTACCCGGAGGGGATGTTCGCCCCGGCGCCGGACGGGGAGATCTTCTTCGGTATCTCACCGTTGTTCTACAGCGCCGCCCTGTTCGGCTCCGCGCTGCTCCTGCGGTCGCTGTACCCGGTCGCGCCCGCCCCGCGCGCACGCCACCACGTACTGCTCGCCGGGCTCGCCACGGTCGTCGCGCTCGGCTTCGTGCCCGCCGCCGACCAGGCGCGCGGCCCGGTCACCGCGGCCCGGGACTGCACCCCGCACCCGGGCGAGAGCCTGCCGGAGCTCACCCGCGACCAGCGCATCGTGTGCTCTCTCCGGCAGGGAAACCTGATCAAGGTCGGCGCCACCGCGTCCGACGCCGGGGTCCTCGCCTACGCCCGCCGGTTGTGCGGCATCTACACCCGCAACGATCCCGAAGAGGTCGCCCGTCTCAAGACCTCGGACGGGCTGCTGCGCGATGACCTCGCCTACCCACTCGCGGAGATCTGCCCCAGCGCGAACAAGGTGGTCAAGGCGGCGGCCGCCGAACAGGACCGGGAGTTCCAGGAGTGGGAGGCCGCGGCGCAGCGCATGTGCGACGCCACCCCCCGCCATCGCCCGCTCATCGAACCGGCCCACGCGACCCGCATGAAGGAACCCCAGTCGACCGACTACGGGGTCGTCGAAACCTATGAGCCGACCGGGCCCGACCAGGACCCGGCCGAGGACGGCCTGCTGGACATGGCTCAGGACGACGGCCTGGTGGCCTCCCTTCCCGGCCGCCTGATGGTCCTGACCCACTCCGACTTCGACATCTGCGTGACCGTGGAGACCTACGCCCGCCGCCCGCCGGTGGAGACCAAGGGCTGGGACCGCGTCGCCGAGGTCGGCTACGAGAGCCCCACCGGCGACATCGTGCTCAGCGACGATCTGAGCGGCACCGAGTTCCCCGACCTGTCGCTGAACGGCCGCGCGGGTCACTACCGGATCCGCGTGCACTACGACTCGTTCAAGGACAAGAACGGCCAGGAGGGCCAGCGGCTGCTGATCATGGCGTACCCGGGGAAGGGGAAGAAGCCGGTCACCTACCGCTAGCCGCCCGGACGACGACCTGCCGCGGGCGCTCCATGGGGAACGTTTGCCTCGCGCACGGGTTCCGCAAAAGACCCATACGGGGAGGAGTCGATCGCAGAATTCGTCGGCAGAGGAGGGCTGATGGCCACGGTCATGAAGGCCGAGTCGGTGGGACCGGTGGATGTCGCCGTCATCACGTTCGGCGGGGAGCACTTCGACCCGGGCGTGGTGTCCGCGATCCGGGAGATCCAGGACAAGGGCACCGTCCGGGTCGTCGACCTCAGCTTCGTCCGCAAGGCGGCGGACGGAACCGTGTCGGCGGCCGAGGTCGCCGACACCGATGTCGCGGCCGAGTACGCGGGACTCGCCGACGAGGAGCTCGACCTCCTGAACGACGAGGACCTGCGCCTGCTGGGCGACGACCTCGACCCCGGTACGGCCGCGCTGGTCGTCGTCTGGGAGAACACGTGGGCGGCGCAGCTCGGCGCCGCCCTCCGGGCCTCCAGCAGCCAGGTTTCGACGCTGGAGCGCATTCCCCGGCAGGTTGTCCTGGACGCCCTCGCAGCTCTGGAGGATGAGCGATGATGCTTCGACGTCGAGTGGGCAGGCCCGGTCTCATCGGCGCCATGGCGCGCACCGCGGTGATCACCGGTACGGCGACCGCGGTGAGCGGCGGCATCCAGCGCAGGCAGGCCAGGCGCATGGAGGAGCAGGAGGCGGCGTCCGCGGCCCAGGAGCAGTCCATGGTGGACCGCGCCGCCGCCCAGGCCCAGGCCCAGGCTCCCGCCACGGCCCCGGCCGAGCGGATGCGGCTCCTGCGGGAGCTCGGCCAGATGAAGGCCGACGGGCTGCTCACCGAGGAGGAGTTCGCCGCGGAGAAGGCCAGGATCCTGGCCTCCTGACCCGGACCCCGAGCCTGTCCAAAAGGCCAGGATCCTGGCCTCCTGACCCGGACCCTGAGCCTGTCCAAGAGGGTGACCGCCACCGACAATGGCTCATAGTCGCCAGGGAAAGGACCGGATGATGCCGCAGAGACCGAGGGTCGTGATCGTGGGGGCCGGGTTCGCGGGGCTGGGCGCCACGAAGGCGCTGGCCAGGACGGGGGCGCTGGTGACGCTGGTCGACCGCAACCCGTACGCGACCTTCCAGCCCCTTCTCTACCAGGTCGCCACGGCCGGGCTGGGCGCCTCCGACGTGACCTATCCGGTCCGCACCTTCGCCGCCAAGTGGCCCAATGTCCGGACCCGTCAGGCCGCCCTGACCAAGGTGCTCCCGGACGAGCGGCGGGTGGAGTTCGAGGACGGCAGCGGCCTGGACTACGACTATCTCGTGCTGGCCACGGGTGTGACCACCAACTGGCTCGGCATCGACGGGGCACGGGACAACGCGCTGCCCATCTACTCGCTGCGCGACGCGGCCGCGCTGCGCGACCGGCTCGGGCGCCTCCTGGAGGAGACGGCGCTCGGGCGCCGCAAGAGCACGCACGTCGTGGTGGTGGGAGCGGGCGCGACGGGGGTGGAGATGGCGGGCACGCTGGCCGAACTGCGCCGCCGTACCCTGCCGTTGACGCATCCCGAGATCAAGCCGGGCCAGACCAGCGTCACGCTGGTGGAGCGGTTCGGCCACGTGCTGGCCCCGTACAAGTCACGGCTGCGGAACGCGGCCGCGGCGGCGCTGCGCAGGCGGGGGGTGAAGCTGCGGCTGGGGTGCACGGTGGCGGCCGTCGAGCCGGACGCGGTGGTGCTCAGCGACGGCACGCGGCTGCCGAGCGACCTGACCGTGTGGGCGCTCGGCGTGACCGCGCCCACGCAGGTCGCCGACTGGGGCCTGCCGCAGGGCGACGGCGGCCGGGTCGCGCTCACCGAGGCGCTGAACGTGCCGGAGCACCCGGAGATCTTCGTGGCCGGCGACCTTTCCGGACCGCCCGCCCCGCAGCCGCAGCTCGCCCAGCCGGCGATCCAGATGGGCGAACACGTCGGCAGGCAGATCGCCGCGGCCATGCGGGGCGAGCCCGCACGGCCGTTCTCCTACGACGACCCGGGCATCATGGCCACCGTGGGCAAGGCGGAGGCCGTGCTGCAACTGCCCAACGGGCTGACCGTGCACGGGCTCCCCGCCTGGCTGGTGTGGATCTTCGTGCACCTGGCGTACCTGCTGGGCGGCCGCAACCGCGCCAGCGTGCTGCTCAACTTCCTGTGGCGGTACGCCGGGCCGCGCCGCAGCGCCACCAGCGTCTCCCAGTAGCCCGCTGCACGAGGTTGTGCGAGCCCGGTGGACGAGCTCGCCGCGCGCCGCCGTGGTGCCCGAAGGTCAGTCCCCCTCGTACGGCAGGACCTCGTCGTAGGAGATGACCAGGTGGCGCGGCCCCCGCAGGGTCGAGCTGGGGCGGTACGGCGGCGGGTCGGTCACCAGGCGGGGGTTCACCAGGCGCTTGGCGAGCTGGCGGAGCGCGATCTGGGCCTCCAGGCGGGCCAGCGGGGCGCCGAAGCAGTTGTGGATGCCGCCGCCGAACCCGAGGTGCTGGATGTAGGGGCGGTCCGGGTCGAAGCGGTCGGGGTCGTGCACGTGCGCGGGGTCGCGGCTGCCCGAGGCGAGGGACAGGATGATGCTCGACCCCTTGGGGATGGTGACGTCCGCCACCGTGATGTCGTCGAGGGCGACGCGCTGGGGCAGGAAGTGCACGGGCGGCTCGAAGCGCAGCAGTTCCTCGACGGTGCCGATGACCAGGTCGGGCTCGTCGCGGAGCCGTTCGAGCAGGCCGGGGTTGCGCAGCAGGGTCAGCATGCCGTTGGTGATCAGGTTGACCGTGGTCTCGTGCCCGGCGATCAGCAGGAGCACCGCGGTGGTCATCACCTCGGTCTCCGACATGGATCCCTCGGGACCGTGGTAGGTGACCAGCCCGGACAGCAGATCGTGGCGCGGATTCTCGCGGCGCGACTGAGCGAGTTCGCCCAGGTAGCCGGCCAGCGCGAACCCGGCGGCCTGGCGGCGCCCGGCCCGCTCCTCCACGCTGCCCTCGCCGGGGCCGAGGGTCTCGACGATCTCGTCCGCCCAGACGTGGAAGCGGGACTCGTCCTCGCGCGGGACGCCGAGCAGGCGGCAGATGACCGTGACGGGGAACGGGTAGGCGACGTCGTCGACGATGTCGGCCTGGGTCCGGCCGGCGATGCCGTCGATCAGCTCCTTGACGAGTTCGTGCAGTTCCTCGCGCATGCTCTCGACCACGAGCGGGGAGTGCGGCGGCCCGAAGTGGCGCATCGTCAGCCCCCTGAGCCGGTCGTGCTCGGGCGGGTCGACGCGGATGAAGGAGGGCGGCAGCGGCTCGGTGGCCGGCGGGTGGGCCAGGTTCCGGGCGTCCGAGCTGACCCGCGGGTCGTGCAGCAGCGCGACGATGTGCTCGTAGGTGTTGACGACGTAGGCGCCGTCGTCCAGCCGCACCACGGGTGTCCGGCGGAGCTCGGCGTACAACGTGTAGGGGTCCGCCCTGTTGGCGAACTCGTGAATCTGGTCGTAGATGCGTGCCGGCTCCACGGATGTGCCCCCGTCTGGTCGTCGTTACTGGTGCCGGACGAGCGTGACGCGCCGCTCGGCCGGATCGTGGCCGGTCACCACCACGGTCGCGCCCTCGGCGGGCGCCAGCCGCGGCGGCCCCTCGGCGGGTACGGCCCGCAGCTCGTCGGGCATGCCGACCATCTGGAAGTCGGGCGGGAACGGCGCCGCCCGCTGGATGAGGTCGCGGTAGAAGTCCAGCCACATCCCCTGGTCGAAGGTGACGGCGGCGGTGATCCTGCCGCGGTAGCCGTACACGGCGACGAAGCGGCGCTCTTCCACGGAGCCCTGCGCGATCACGACCTCGTCGGCGATGGTCGGCACGCCGACGGACTTGATGTTGACGCCGAACTGGTTGGACCAGAAGACCGGCAGCGACAGGTGCGGCCAGCGATGCGCCTGGTCGCTGAGCATGTTGTGGGCGGCGATCTCGGCCTGCGCCACGGCGTTGCCCCAGTGTTCGAGCGACATGAACTGGTAGTGGTACACCGGGTGCGGGAAGCGGGCCACGTCACCGGCGACGAACACGTCATCGGTGACCAGCCCGTTGACGTCGACGGCACGGCAGCCGGCGTCGGTGGCCACCCCCCAGGGGCCGGCCGCCAGGCCCGACCCGGCCAGCCATTCGATGTTGCGGACCGCGCCAAGCGCGACCACCGCCATGTCGGCCTCGACCGTGGTGCCGTCCGACAGCCTGGCCCCGCGCACCCGGCCGTCGGAGTCGCCTTCCAGCGCCTCGACCCTGACCCCGCAGCGCAGGTCCACTCCGGCGTCGCGCTGCATGCGGGCGGCGACGTCGCCGATGACCTTGCCGAGCGCGCCGGCGAGCGGCGCCGGGCCCGCCTCCACGACGGTCACCGCCACGTCGAGGTCGCGGCAGACCGAGGCGACCTCCGATCCGGTGAACCCGGCCCCGATGATCAGCACCCGCCTGACGCCCGCGGCCAGCCGTTCCCTGATCCGGTGCGCGTCGTCCAGCGTGCGCAGCACGTGCACCCCGTCGAGGGCGGCCTCCTGCTCGTTCGGCCACGGCCTGGCCCGCACGCCGGTGGCGATCAGCACCTTGTCGAAGTCGATCTGCCTGCCGTCGGCCAGCCGTACCTGCTTGGCGGCCAGGTCCAGGCCGGTCGCCGGAGTGCCGGCGAGAAACTCGACCTCGATCTCGCGCAGGTGGGGCAGCGCGGTGTGCTCGACCGTGATCGTGCCGGTCAGCACCTGTTTGGACAGCGGCGGCCGGTCGTACGGCTCGTACGCCTCGTCGCCGATCAGCGTCAGCCTGCCCTTGAAGCCGTCCCGGCGCAGGACGCCCGCGGCCCGGCCCCCGGCCAGGGAGGCGCCGACGATGACGATGTGGCCGTCGCGCTTGAACGCGTCGTCGCCGTGCGAGGTGGCGTAGCTCAGTTCCGGTTCCCTCGTCCGGTGCTGCGTGGCCATCCTGTCGATGTGGATGGCCTGGACCGGACAGGCCGCGGCGGCCTGAAGCACCCGTTCCCGCTGGGCGGCCTCGGGGTCGGGGTCGTACAACAGCGCCTCCTGGCCGTGCATCGTGAACACGGCCGGGGCCATGAACGCGCACTGCCCGTACCCCTGACAGCGCGTGAGGTCCACGACAACTCTCACAGCCACACCCCCGTCGATCCGGTACGGCACACGCCGCCAGGCTGATGTACCCGGCTCTTCCTCCGCGATAAGCGAGGAAAAGTCATGGATTGGGTCAGGAAGCGGCCCGCCGTACGGCGTCGAGGAGCCGACCGGCACGCCATGAACCTTCGGGTGCTCCGGCGGCAAGAGCCTGTGACGACACAACGGCGGCAGGAGCGTTCATGAGATCAGTCCTGGGAACCCTCGCCACGATCGTGGCCGGGTCTCTGCTCGCGGGCGGCATCACCGGCATCACCGGCACCACCGGCGCCGCCCGCGCCGACCCGGCGGCGGCCGGTGTCACCGGCGCGGTGACCCTGCTGACCGGCGACCGGGTGATCCTCACGGCGAACGGTTACCGGGTCGAGCCGGGGCCGGGCAGGAACGTCCGCTTCGACGTCCAGCGCCGCCAAGGACATCTGCACGTCATTCCGGGGGACGCCAAACGGCTCGTGGCCGAAGGCCTGCTGGACGCGCGGCTGTTCGACGTCACGCAACTGCTCACGTGGAGGTACGGCGACGCCGACAAGCCCGAGATCCCGCTGATCATCCAGTCGCCCGAGGGCAAGGCGGCGACGGCGCTCGGCGCGGCCAAGCGACTGGCCGCGCCGGAACTGGCCGGCATGAGCGTCCCCAAGGCCAGGGCGAGCCAGACCTGGCAGAGCCTGGCCGGCGCCGCGCGATCCCTGTCCGCGGCCAGGTCGAAGATCTGGCTCGACGGCAAGCGCTCCTTCACCCTCGACCAGAGCGTCAGGCAGATCGGGGCCCCGCAGGCCTGGCAGCAGGGGCTGACCGGAGCCGGTGTCACGGTGGCGGTGCTGGACAGCGGCTACGACACCACGCACCCCGATCTCAAGGAGGTGGTCACGCAGTCGCGCAACTTCTCCGACGATCCCGACGTCACCGACCGCATCGGTCACGGCACCCATGTCGCCTCCACCGTGGCGGGGGCCGGTGAGAAGTACCGGGGCGTCGCACCGGGCGCGAAGATCGCGATGGGCAAGGTCGGATCGGAGTGGATCACCGAATCGGCACTGCTGGCGGGCATGGAGTGGGCGGCGGTAGAGGTCAAGGCGAAGATCATCAATCTCAGCATCGGCGCCGTGGACCATCTGGGCGTCGACCCGGTGGAACAGGCGGTCAACACGCTGTCCGCGCGTACGGGAGCGTTGTTCGTCATCTCCGCGGGCAACGATGGGCAGAGATCCATCAGCAGTCCGGGCAGCGCCGACGCGGCGCTGACGGTCGGCGCAGTCGACAAGTCCGACCGGATGGCCGGCTTCTCCAGCCGCGGCCCGAGGAAGGGCGATCACGCGATCAAGCCCGATGTGACCGCTCCGGGCGTGGACATCACGGCGGCGGCCGCGCGGGGCACGGCCGACGGCCCCTATGTCGCCTACTCGGGTACCTCGATGGCCGCGCCGCACGTGGCGGGCGCGGCGGCGATCCTCGCCCAGCGGCATCCGGACTGGACCGGTGAACAGCTCAAGGCCGCGCTCATGGGCAGCGCCGCCCCGCAGCCCGGCGCCACGCACTTCGACCAGGGCGCCGGACGCGTCGACGTGGTCCGCGCGCTCGGCGCCCAGGTCCACGCCAGTCCCGCGAACATCGGCGCGGCCTTCCGCTGGGACGACTCCGGTGAGCGGAAGACGACCAGGGAACTCACCTACACCAATGCCGGCGACGCGCCGGTCACGCTGGACCTCACCACGGAGGGCGGGGTGCTCCACACCTCGGCGCGACGGGTCGAGGTGCCGGCCAAGGGCACCGCGACGGTCACCGTGACGATCGACGCGACCGGCAAGGCGCCCGGCGATTATCCGGGCACCGTCACGGCCGCGTCGGGCGACCTCAGGGTGCGTACCGTCGCGACCGCGTACGTGGAGCCGGAATCCTACGACGTGACGGTCCGCACCCTCGGGAGCGAGGGCCGGCCGGTCAGCGCGATGGGAGAGTTCTACAACGAGGCGGGCGAGCGCCACCCACTGACTCAGATCGACGCCCCGGGCACCTACCGGCTCCCCGCGGGTGAGTGGAACCTGTACGTGGACATCTACGAGGAGCCGCGCACCGTCACGACCACGCACCTGCCGGTGAAGGTCGGCGGCCGCGACATGGAGCTGGTGCTGGACACGCGCAAGGCCAAACCGGTCACGTTCGCCGTGGACGACCCCGCCGCCGTCCCCAGCGGGTGGATCGAGGTCTCAGTGAAACACGGGTCCTGGTTCTTGAGCGTGCTCTCCGAGCCGGGCCTGAAGACGCTCGTGCTCGCTTCCGACCACCCCGGGCTGACGTACATAGCCAGGACGCACCTCCACGCTCCCGGCCCGGTCCGGTACGACCTGGTCGACGAACACCGGGGCGGCATCCCGGAGGACCCCTCCCACACCGCGAGGACCAAGGACCTCGACAAGGTACGCACGACCTTCCGCGGTGCCGGAGTGGCCTCGACGGGCACCTACTACGCGGCGAACAGCAACGACATCATCGCCAACGGATGGCTGACGCCGACCGAGAACGTGACCCTGCCGGGCACGCTGCTGCAGTACCGGACTCCGGGCCACCGATGGTCCAGCGCGCTGCAGGCCGGAGAGTCCGTGGTCACGGAGGGCGTCAAGCCCGTCCGCAACGGCCGGGCCCGGCAGACGTGGAACGTCGCGGTGAGCGGGCCGTCCTTCGCCACCCCGGGGGCCTGGCGGGAGAAGGACACCCTGACCTTCGACGCCGCCCGGCTGCACTCCGACGGGGTGCCCGGCCGGACCGGCATGGACGGCGCGGCGACCGGAACCGTCACCCTCGCCGAGGGCGACCGGGTCATCTCCACGATCGACTACGCCGCGTGCCAGCCGGACCCGTGGGACCCGGCGTCCTGCCGGCTGACCGCCACCCTCCCGCCGGGCGCCGCCACCTATACCCTCACCGCGACGGGCGGGCGGGCGGTGCCGTACTCCACGCTCTCCACGAAGGTCGAGTCGACGTGGACGTTCCGGTCGGCGAGCACCCCGGCGCGGCAGCCGCTCGCGCTGACCGCGGTCCGGTACGCGCCGGCGGGGCTGGATGCGTACAACCGCGCTAAGCCCGGATCGTCCACCCGGCTGCCCATCTGGATCGAACGCAACCCCGGAGCTCCGGCGGCCGCGGTGAAGTCGATCCGCCTGTGGATGTCCGCCGACGACGGGGCGACATGGCGCGACCTCCCGGTCAAGGCCGGGGGGCGGGGCTGGAGCGCGCGGGTGCCCAACCCGCGTACGGCGGGCTTCGTGTCCCTGCGCGCGACCTCCGCCGACTCCGCGGGCAACACCGTCACCCAGACCATCCACCGCGCCTACGCGGTCGGGTAGCCGGGTCCGCTTGATCTTCCGGGCGTGACCGCTCCTGCCGGCAGACCCGCAGCGACGCCGGTCAGGGGCCGGTCGCGCCCGGATCCGGGTCGTCCACGACGTGGTAGCCGACGTTGGGGATGGTGCCGATGACCGGAGGTTCGCCGAGCTTGCGGCGGAGCCTGCCGACCGTGACGGCGACGACGTTGGAGAAGGGGTCGGCGTGCTCGTCCCATGCCTGTTCGAGGAGGTCCTCGGCGGACAGGACCGCCGGATGCGCGCGCACAAGCGACTCCAGCACGGCGAACTCCCTGGCCGACAGGTTGAGCGGGCGGCCGTCACGGGCGGCGGTGTGGCGCAGGGTGTCGAGCTCGATGCCTCCCGCTCGGTATGTCCGGGAGCGGGGGGCGGGCTGGCGGCGGGCCAGGGCGCGGATCCTGAGCACGAGTTCGGGGAAGTGGAACGGCTTGGGCAGGTAGTCGTCGGCCCCCAGGCTGAGGCCGGTGACCCGGTCGCCTGGGGTGCCGGCGGCGGTCAGCATGAGCACCATGGCGGGGTGGCCGCCATCGGCGATCATCCGGCACAACGTGTCGCCGTGCAGGCCGGGCAGGTCGCGGTCGAGGACGACGACCTGGTACGGGTTGAGGTCGAGCTTGGCGGCCGCCGCCCGCCCGTCATAGGCGACGTCCACGGCCATCCCCTGGTCACGGAGCCCTTCGGCGATGCCGTCGGCCAGCGCTCTTGAGTCTTCGACGACCAGGATTCTCACACGTGGTCCTCGGCCAGGGGCAGGGTGATGACCAGGCGGAGGCCGCCGGCGGCGCGGGCGTACAGGCTGATGCCGCCGTTGTGTGCCTCGGCGATCGCCTTGACGATGGACAGTCCGAGGCCGGTGCCGGTCCGCTCGGCGTCTGGGCGCCGGAAGGGCTGGGTGAGCCGGCCGAGGTCTTCGGGGGTGAGGACGGTTCCGCTGTTCTCGACGATGAGGCGGGCCTGCTGGGGTCCGGTCTCGGCGCTGACGCGGATCCAGCCGCCCGGCCGGTTGTGCCGGACCGCGTTGTCGACGACGTTCCCGATCATGCGGGTGAGCAGGGTTTCGCTGCCGGTGACCCGGGCCTGCGGGCAGGGGCGGTGCTCGACGTGGAGGGGCAGGGCGGCGATGGTGTCGGCGTGTCGCCGCAGGGCGGCCGCCGCGGTGGTGCTCAGGGCGACGCGGGACCGGTCGTCGGAGGGGCCCTGCTGGGTGCGGGCGAGGATGAGGAGGCTCTCCAGGAGCGCGTCGACGTGGTCGAGCTCGTTGCGGATCCGGTCGCCGAGGCTGACGAGCTGCGGGGGCAGCGGGCCGGGCTTGGCCATGGCCACGTCCAGCCACACCCGCATGGTGGCCATCGGGGTGCGCAGCTCATGGGAAGCGCTGGCGGCGAAGCGGCGCTCGGACTCGAACGACCGCTCCAGCCTGGCCAGCAGTTCGTCGATCGTGTCGGCCAGTTCCTTCAGGTCGTCGTCGGGACCCTGGAGGCTGAGGCGTTCGTGCAGGTTGGTGGCGGAGATCCGGCGCGCGGCGGTGGTGATGGCGCGGATCGGCGCCAGGAAACGTCCTGCCACCAGCCAGCCGAACAACAGCGAGACCACCGCCATGACGGCCAGGGCGACACCGGCCACGGTGACAAGCTTGCCGAGATCGGAGCTGTGGGTGGTGGCGGCCGGCGCGCCCGGGACATGGACGGTGACCGTCGTCTCGCCCTGCCACAGGCCGACCGTCAGGATCAGAAGAACGGCGCCGGAGGCGACGAACAGTCCCCAGTACGACAGGGCCATGCGCATGCGGATGGCGGGCCGTCTCCGCGGGCCGGCCATCGCCGCGGTCTTCACTCTGCGTCGCATGGGTGCCCCCAGAATGCCGCATTCCACATGACAGCGGCATAACAGGCGGCGTTGGGCCGGTGTCATCCCCTGCGGCGTACAAACGGCGCCATGGACAGAACGACGCTGAGCGCGGAGTGGACCAGGTTCAGGACCGGACGCGGCTGGGTGCTCGGCATGGTGGCCTCGGTGCTGGTCACCGTGTCGATCGGGCTGCTGGTCACCGGGAGCGCCCGCACCACCTGCGTGACCGGGAAGGGCGAAGGCCCCTGCCCCGCGCCTCTGCTCGGACCAGATGGTACGGCGGTGGCGGACAAGTACTACTTCGTACACCAGCCGCTCCAGGGGGACGGCAGCATCACCGCCCGCGTATCGGACATGACCGGCCAGATCCGGCTGCCGGACGCCGTACCCGGGGTGCGCAACGTCAAGGAAGGGGTGGTCGTGCCCTGGGCGAAAGCCGGACTTCTCATCCGGCCGACCCTCAAGCAGGGCACGCCGTACGCCGCCATCATGATCACCGGAGCGCACGGCGTGCGGATGCAGCACAACTTCACCCACGACGTGGCCGGCGCTCCCGTCACCGGACCGCGCCGGCTGCGGCTGACCAGGACGGGCGACACCATCACGGGCCACGAGTCCGGCGACGGCAGGACGTGGACCGAGGTCGGCACGGTCACGCTGGCAGGACTGCCGCGGACGGTCGAGATCGGGCTGTTCGCCGCCTCACCCGGCGCGTTGACGGACATGACCGGCCGCTTCGCCCAGGCCACGGCCACCTTCGACCAGATCGCGCTGCGGGGCGCGAACGGTTCGTGGCGCCACGACGACGTCGGCGTCACCATGAAGCCCGACGGCACTCCGCATCACCCGGGGCGGGCCGTCGAGTCGGGCGGCAAGGTCATCGTGAGCGGGGGTGGTGACATCGGGCCCGTCATCATGACCGGTGGCCTGCGCGCCGATCTCACCCTGCTGGGCGGGGCCGCCGGGCTGGTCCTGGTGATCGTGGTGGCGGTCACGTTCTTCACCGCGGATCACCGGCGCGGGCGGGGCGATCCGCTTGCCAAGGCCGTCGTCGTGGGCGCTGTGGCGTTCGTGACCGGGCTGGTGACCTCGGGTGTCGTGGTGCCCGGCGGACTGGCGCTGATGCGGGCCCATCAGAACCCGGTTCAGCCGATAACCCCGGCCACCGGGCTTCAGGTGATCGTGGGCTTCGCGGCACTGACCGCGGCGGCCGCGGTGCTGGCCCTCGGCCTCGCCGCGCTGGTCAGGCGGGGCATCGTCGCCATCGGGCTGGCCGTCGGGCTGGTGGTGGTGCCCTATGTGCTGGCGAGCGCGGGGCTGGTGCCGTGGCTACTGATGATCACCCCGGCCGCCGGGTTCGCGATCACACAGAGCGTCCCCGTGTTCGCGCACATCGACGTGGACCGGTCGCTGCTCGGCGGGTACTACCCGCTTCCGCCCTGGGCGGGGCTGACTGTGATCTGTGGATACGCCGCCCTCGTCCTTTGGCTGGCACACCGATCTTGTCGGTGGGCGGTGATACCTCTGACACATGCCCACCGTCACCTTCCGCGATGAGACCACCACCGGCAAGGCGTTGGAGATCATCACCGCCCCCGAACTCGTGCGGCCGCGCGTGCGCCGCACCGGCTGGGAGCGGCAGGCCGACATCGCCGAGCGGGCCTTCGGGCGCGACGGGTTCCTGCTCATGGCCGGCGACCGGCAGATCGAGGATCTGGCCGAGACGATCGGCCCGCGCGTCGAGCACATCGCGCTGGTGGGGGGCTGACATGGGCGTCCTGGATCGCTTCCCGCCGTCGCACGCGTACATGCTCCGCGAGGTTGATGAGGCCATGCGGGCGGACTTCGACCGTTTCGACGCGGGCGAGCGGCCGGGCGCGGGTGAGCAGGCCGTGTTCGGGAGGTGGGCCCAGCTGCGGCTCGGCCTCGGGCAAGAAGGCGGGCACGACCACCCCGCCGACGTGTTGCGCACGGCCAGGGAGGTCGCCGAGAGCGACACACCCTGGACCGCGCGGGACGTGGGCTTCCTCTGGGAGATCGCGAACGGGCTGATGACCTTGGAGCACACCAACTACCTGGAGCTCTACCGGATCCCGCTGGCCGCGATCCGCACGCTCGGCTACTCCGAGCGGCGCGAGATCCTGGTGCGGATCGTCGATTGGTTCCGCAAGTATCACCCGCCGGTGTGGGAGGTTCTGCACGAGGAAATCGACGAGGTGCTCACCGAACCGGCCGAGCACGGGCCGGCCGGGGTCGTGCGCACCATCATCTGGGACCGCGATCCGATCGCGGTCACGCTGGCCGAGGACTTCGGCGAGCGCCTGGCCGACCCGGCCGTCCTGCCGTTGCTGCGCCACTGGGCCACCGCCCGATCGTCCAAGCCCGGCGCGCGATGGCTGACGACCGCGCGCAGTCTCCTGACTCCGCAGGTCGCGGAACTGGTCAGGGAGATCCTCGTCCTGGTGACCGCCCACCGGGAGCGGCGGCCCGACAACGGCCACGGTACGGTCTTCCTCCACCTGTGCACGTCCGTTCCGGTGCGCGGCATGGTGTGGACCTGCGAGCTCTTCGACGAGCCGTGGATCACGCAGGTTCTGGGCGACCTGGCGCTGACCTGCGGCGTCGGCCTCGGTGGCAGGGGCGCCAACTGCCGCAGCGAGATGCTGGCCAACGCCGCCGTCAACGTCCTGGCCCACCGCGGCGGGCCGGACACCGTCCCTGCCCTGGCCAGGCTCCAGGCGAAGGTGCGCAAGAAGTCCGTGCTGGCCAACGTCGCGCGCGCGCTCGACGCCGTGGCCGAGCGCGCGGGCTGAGCTCCGAGCGACTGCTCGACCGCACCGTCCCGACGTTCGGGCTCGGGCCCGACGGGGTACGGGAGGACGGGTCTGGCCGACGATCAGGCGATCACCGGCCCGTCGATCACCGGCCGGTTGGCGCGGCGATCGGCAGGCGCACCGTGCCGCGGCCGGCTAGCAGTGCGACGATCGTCTGGACGGCCGCGGCCACGCACATCAGCATGATCGGTACTCGCCAGCCCGAGCTGATGGTGTGCGACAGCCCGAAGGCCACCGGCCCCACGGCGGCCAGCAGGTACCCGATCGACTGTGCCATCGCCGACAACGCACCGGCCGCGGCGGCGTCCTGGGCGCGCATGCTCATGAACGCCAGCGCGAGCACGAGGCAGGCGCCCCCGCCCAGCCCAAGGACGACGCTCCACAGCAACGCCCATTCCGGCGCCACGAAAAGCCCCAGGTAGCCGAGGAGCATGACCGCCGAGCAGATCGCCGCCAGCGCACGCTGGTCACGCGCCCACCGGAGCGCGGCGGGCACCGCCAGGCTGGTCACCACCGCGACCGCCTGGAACACGAACAGCAGCCATCCCGCCGCGGCCGCGCCGACCCCGCTGTCCTGAAGCACCTGGGGCAACCAGGTCACGACGACGTAGAAGCCCAGCGACTGCAGTCCCATGAACGCCGTCACCGCCCACGCCAGCCCGGACCCCCACGGCAACCGGTGCGCGCGAAGCGGCTGCGCGCCCAGCCGCGGCGCCCGCACCTGAGGAGCCCACAGCAGGACGGCCACGAGCGCGAACAGGACCCAGCAGCCCAGCGCGGTGTACCAACCGCCGGGCGCGACCTCACTGATCGGTACCGCCACCCCGGACGCCACCGCGGCCACACCGCCCATCACCGTGGCATAGGCGCTGGTCAGCAGCCCCACCTTGTCCGGAAAATCCCGCTTTATCAGGCTGGGCAGCAGCACGTTGCCCACGGCGATCCCCGCCCCGATCAGCAGGGTCCCCCCGAACAGACCGGCACCCACCGGCACCCACCGCAGCGCGATCCCCAGCGTCAGCACCACGAGCGCGCCCCCGAGGAGCCGCTCGGCCCCCCACCGCGCGGCCAGCCGGGGCACCATCGGTGACAGCACCACGAACGCCAGCAGCGGCAGCGTGTTCAGCAGCCCCGCCACGGCCGGGGCCAACCCCAGATCAGCCTGTACGCGATCCAGCAACGGCCCGACACCCGTCAAACTCGCCCGCAGGTTGGCCGCCACGACCAGCAGCCCCCACACCAGCAGAACCCGACCCGGCCTCTTCTCCATGCGGACCACGATCAGCCCCCACCAGGGCCGGCAACCAGCCCGTGCTCAGGCTGGCCCCGGAAAGGCCACCCTGAGGTCAGGCCGGAACCGCCCGGTAACCTGTCGACGTGGGGACGCCATTGGGGAACTTCATCCGGGCCAAACGCGACAGCATCCAGCCGGAATCCCTCGGACTGCCGGAACGCGGCCGCCGCCGTTCACCGGGCCTGCGCCGCCTCGACCTCGCCACGTGGGCCGGCATCAGCGTCGAATACCTGACCCGCATCGAGCAGGGCCGCGACCGCAACCCGTCCCCGTCCGTCATCAACGCGCTCGCCGGCGCGCTCCGCCTCGACCTCCCGGAGCACAACCACCTGCGCTACCTCGCGAAGATCACCAGCGACGAGTGCTCCGTCGACATCCGCCCCGTGCCGCCGCCCAGAGACGTACGCCCGTCCGTCCTGCGGACACTCCGCCTCCTCGAACCCGGCGTCGCCATCGTCACCAACCGCCTGGGCGACATCCTGGCTCACACCACCGGCTACCAATCGGTCGCCACGGGAACCGGACTGCTCGACGCCGCCCGTCCGAACCTCAATCGCTACCTGTTCACCGACTCACGCGCCCGGACGTTCTTCGCCGACTGGGACGACGTCGCCGACGAACAGACCTTCGACCTGTGGCAGGCGCCGTCCCTCGAAAATCTCGAATGGCTCACCGCGGAGCTGACCCCCATCGCCGGCCCGGATTTCACCAGCCGCCTCAACCGTCATAGGGTTCCGCGACGCGGCGTTCTCCGCCTCAACCACCCGGCCGGGCACCGGCTTCGACTGCACCGGGAGACGCTCGAACTGCCCGCGGAGTCCCAGCAACTGGTCGTCTTCCTCCCGGCCGACGATCAGACGACCAGGGCCATCGACCAGCTCAAGGCATCCCGTCCAATCGAAGGGTCGTAGCCGATGGTTCTTATTACGATGTTCGGATGCTTTCCGCCCCCCTGACTACGGCTGACCCGGCTTTGCCAGATACCAGGCGCCTGGCTTGGCTGGACGCGCTGCGAGGGCTGGCGGCGATGGTGGTGGTCTTCGAGCACGCGCTCAAACCGCTGTGGCCGGAGGCACGGCTGCCAATCAAGGCCGTCTTCGACCCCGGCTGGTACGGCGTGCTGGTGTTCTTCCTGGTCAGCGGCTACGTCGTCCCGGCGTCACTGGAGCGCGGGGGCAGCCTGCGGGCGTTCTGGATCTCGCGGTTCTTCCGGTTGTGGCCGCTGTTCACCGTGTGCGTGGCCGGAATGACGCTGCTGGCGGCGTCCGGCTGGGACGAACTGCACACCTGGTGGGACAGCCGGCCGGTGGCGCTGGCCCTGGCACACGCCGGCATGCTGCAGAACCTCATGTACGTGCCGAACCTGGCCAACGTGCTGTGGACCCTTTCCTTCGAGATGGCCTTCTACCTTCTGCTGACCGCGATGTTCACCCTGGGTGTGCACCGGCGCAGCACCGCGACGGCGCTCACGTTCGCGGCGGTCGCGGTGCTGGGCGCGGGGCTGCTGCCCGTGACGCTGCTGTCGGCCGGTGGGGCGGGCCGCATGCTCGCGGTCGTGGTCGTGGTGACCGCCGTCCTGGCCGCCGGGCTGGCCGCGGTGCTGTGCGGCGGCAGGCGGGTACGACAGGTGGGCGCCGTGGCCATCGCGGGCACGATCCTCCTGCTGCTGATGGTCAACCAGAGCTACCCCGGGCCGTGGCAGGGGCTGTTCATCCTGGCGACCATGTTCGCCGGCACCGCGCTGTATCGCGTCGAGGCGGGACAGCTCGGTCGCCGGCACATCGCCTGGGTGGCGCTGATACCGCTGGCCGGGTTGTGGCCGGCGCGTGCCGAGACCGGGCTACAGGTGGCGATCGCGGCGGCCTGGCTGACGTTCGCCGCCGGGCTGGCACTGCGTCACCGCACGATGCCGTCGTGGCTGACCTGGCTGGGCCTGGTGTCGTACTCGGTCTACCTGCTGCACCCGCTGCTGCTGGAGAGCGTGGAGTTCTTCTTGCCGGATCCGCCGGCCGTACCGTTGGCGGTGCGTCTGACGTTGCTGGTGGCGGTGTGCGCCGCGCTACTCGGCCTGTGCGCGCTGACCTGGCGATGGGTGGAGAAGCCCGCGCAGCGGCTGGGCAAGCGGCTGGTCAACCGGCCCGTCGGGTGAGCCCGGTCAGGCCACGGGCTACACGCCGGCGCGGCTGCTGATCGAGAAGGTCAGCGGGCGCTCGGTTCCCGAAGCTGCTGGATGACCTCCTCAAGCAGGTGTTCCGCGGCGGGCAGTCATGACCCCGCCCGCCGCGCCACCGGCCGGTCAAGCGGCGTCAAGGGCTTCGGTGATCTTGCGGGCCATCTCGGCCAGGGTGGGGCTGGGCCCGCCGTTCCCGCTGTGGACGCCGGCCTCGATGGCGACGAGAACGGTGGTGCGGAAGTTGTCGGCCTCGGCCGGGGCCTGCTCCTTGAGCAGGTTCATGGCCGCCGTCAGGGCGGGAAG
This sequence comes from Nonomuraea sp. NPDC050394, assembly GCF_044459065.1. Classification (NCBI taxonomy): domain Bacteria; kingdom Bacillati; phylum Actinomycetota; class Actinomycetes; order Streptosporangiales; family Streptosporangiaceae; genus Nonomuraea; species Nonomuraea sp. NPDC050394. The sequence continues at coordinate 260,391 of NZ_JBITIO010000014.1, forward strand.
CACCTGGTCGGCGAGTTCGGCGACGGTCTTGCCGTACTTCACGCCCTTGGGCGCCTTGGTGAGCACGTGTCCGACCGGGCCGGTCGCCGAGACCAGCGCGACGGAGCCGTGGGTGCCGACCTTGTGGGCGGATCCCGCGGCGCCCGCGGCGGACATCAGCGAGACGGCGCCCCAGGCGGCGAGACGGAGGGTGAGCTTGTCCTGGTCGGAGAAAGTGACGGTCATGATGTGTGCTCCTTCTAATCCGAGTTGGCCGGTGGATCCCGGCCTGTTCATGAGATCCACGATCGCCGACCGCTCTGATACCGGGCCGTCGCCGCCCTGACACAACCGCTGACGCCGGGGTGTGACGATCGGCCCGAAGTTCGAGGGATGCCCGCCGCCGAGGACCCGCCGGCCTGACGGCGTACCGTGCCCGGCCGGTGGTCCGGGCGGCCTCAGTCACCTGCCGATGACCCGCATCGCGTCGTCGACTCTTCGTCTATGAAACGTCTACCGGCCTCCCTCACCATGGCCTCCGTCCAGATCAGCACCATTGGGGGGTCAAATGCGTTTCGGCGTGCTCGGAACTGTGGAGGCGTGGCGGGGGGATGACCGCCTGGATGTGGGGACGCCACGCAACAGGGAGGTTCTCGCCCGGCTGCTGCTGTCGCCAGGGAGGGTCATTCCCGTCGACCAGCTCATCGACGATCTTTGGGAAGGCTGCCCGCCACCGCAGGCGCTGTCCTCACTGCGGACGTTCATCTGCCGGCTGCGTCGCGTGGTCGAGCCGCCCGCCCGGGAACCCGGCCGGCCGTCCGTGCTGATCACCGAGCCGCGCGGCTACGTGCTGCGCGTGGACGAGGCGGCGCTCGACTCGGCCATGTTCGAGCGGCTGCTGCGGCAGGCGAGGGTGGCCGCCGAGCCGCGTACCGCCCTCGATCTGATCGACGAGGCGTTCGGCCTGTGGCGCGGTCCGGCCTACGCCGAGTTCGCGCACACCCTGTGGGCGCGGGGAGAGGTGAGCAGGCTGCAGGAACTCCGTCTCGGGGCGACGGAACACCGGCTCGGCACCCTGCTCGGCCTGGGGCGGCACGCCGAGGCCGTACCCGAGCTGGAAGCGCACGCGCGCGCCCAGCCCACCCGGGAGGAGGGCTGGCGGCTGCTCGCACTGGGCCTGTACCGCTCGTCCAGGCAGGGCGACGCCCTCGCCGCGCTCAGCGAGGCACGTCGCTATCTGGCCGGGGAACTGGGCGTTGATCCGGGGCCTGAACTGCGCAAGCTTGAGGCGGACATCCTCGCGCAGACCTCCGAGCTCGACCTGCCGCCGGCACCGGTGGCGATCAGGAAACCGGTCGTCCGCCTGCGCTGCCTCGGCCGCGACGATCAGCTCGCGGCCGCCGGAGCGGCCATGGCCGCCGCCGAGTCCGGCACCGGCGGCAGCCTGCTCTACGACGGCGTCCCGGGCGCCGGCAAGACCCAGCTGCTGAGAGGGGTGGAGGCACTGGCCGACATGCGCGGATTCCAGACGGCGTGGGCGCAGGCGCACCCGCTTGAGCGCGAGTACGAGTACGGCGTCGCCCGGCAGATCTTCGAACCGATCCTGTACTGCCTGCCGGCGCAGGAGCGGCGGCGGCTGCTCGGCGGGACGGTCGAGCCCGCGGCCGACATCGTCTGGCACAACCGGCCGTCCTCGGGCGGCCCCGACGCGCTGCACGCGCTCTACCGTCTCGCCGTCCGGCTCGCGGAGCGCGTGCCGCTGCTGATCGCCATCGATGACCTGCAATGGTGCGACCTCGGCTCGTTGCGCTGGCTGGCCTACCTGGCCAGGCGCGTCGAGCGTGTCCCCCTCCTGGTCACCGCGACCAGGGCGACCGGGATCCCCGCCGGCGACGATCAGCTGCTCGAGTCGCTTTGCTCGATCTTCGGCCTCGTACGCCTGGGTGGCCTGCCCGGCGAGGCGGCGACGGCCCTCGCCACCGAGTTGTTCGGCACGGAACCGGAGCCCGCGTTCATCGCCTCGTGCCTGCGTGAGACGGGCGGCAACACGCTTCTGCTCACCGAGCACATGAAGGCGCGGGGCGCGGGCAAGAGGTCCACCTCCATCGAGCGGTGGGTGGCCGGCCTGCTGCGCCACGCGGGTCCCGGGGCGAGCGCGCTGGCCATGGCGGTCGCGATGCTCGACCACGCGGCCGAGTTCCATGCCGTGGCCGACCTGGCCGGTCTGCCCGATAACCAGGCGGCCGCCGTCCTGTCGGCGCTGGTCGGCATGGGGATCCTGAGCGACGGCTCGCCGCTGCGGTTCAACCAGCCGGTCGTACGGCAGGCCGTACTCGAAGGCGTGCGGGCCGGTGTTCCGCAGTTTGCCCTCACTCCTTGACGTGGGAATCCAGGAGCTTCGACCAGGAGTCGGAGAGCTTCTCGTACTCGGCCGGGCACCTCGCGGCCCTCTCCTCCGGCAACCCGTCCTCGCCGACCCAGTCGGCGTAGCGCTTGGGGTCGGAGCCGTAGATCCAGCACATGTAGTTGTACGCCCGCTGCTCGTCCATCGAGTGCTCGCCATAGAACGGCAGCGTGGCCCGGTCCTGGTCCCCGGCCGACGCGAAGTAGTAGTTGATCGTCTGGAGGCCCACGGAATCGTCGCCCTGGGCCATGATGAACGCGGACAACTGATCGGCGGCGTCGTCCTCCTTGCCCAGGGCGGGGAGGTCGTAGATGTCGATCACGGCGTGGCCGAGTTCGTGGTACAGCGTGTCGAGGAGATTGGCCTGGCCATGCTCGTCGTTCTCCTCCTCGGACGCGGCCTTGTCGCGGTACCGGTTGAAGCCGTCGGCCACGAGCTCGTAGCACATCGTGATCTTCTTCTCGTCCGGGCTGTAGTAGGCGTTCACCTGGTCGCACTGCTCACCGGCCAGGGTGACGTCGTGCGGCAGTTTGAGCATCCCGTTGAGGCTGGCGGCGAAGCCTTCGAGCACCTTGCCCGGCTTCAGCCGCTCCAGTCCCTCGGTGGCGATCTCGGTGTCCGCCTTGCCGTACTCGGCGATGAACTTTCCCGCGGCTTCCGGTGCGGGTGCGCCCGTCTTGGGGGCGTTCTCCTTGGCCGCCGCGGGCTCGTCCGTGCCGCCGCAGGCGGAGAGCATGGTGGCGAGCAGCAACGCGCCGGCGCCGATCGTGAACTGATTCCACTTCATCAAGAGTCTCCAGGTCGAAGTCAACCCTTGGATCCTGCAGACACGATCTTGATGATCGATGGACAGCCGGTCTCCGGAGCCGTGCGGATGACCGGCGCCTCCGTCAATGTGCCGTCAATCGGGAGCCCGGAGCGGGCCCTCCTGGCGGCGATTCATCGGCTGGTCATCGGCTGTCCATGGCCTCGGTGAAGGCTGTCGTGACCCATTGCGACAGCACGGAGGAAAAGACATGTCCTGGTACAAGATCGCCCTGAGCGTCTCCGCTCTCACCCTCCTGACCCTGGGTACTGCGGCCTGTGGCTCGGGCGAGACCGCCGCCGTGGCCGACACCAAGGGGTGCAAGGAGATGCAGGCCGTCATGGGGAGCACGGTGACCGAGCTCCAGAAGAGGGCCGGGGACCTTGAGGCGATGAAGCAGCTCTACAGCGACAGCGCGCAGAAGATCAAGGCACTCGACGTCGACGCGAAGGCCAAGGACGCCCAGGCCGCGGTCGTCTCCCTCTACGAGGAGCTGTCGGGGATCAGCACGCCGGAGGAGGCGGACACGTACACCGAAAAGGCCACCGCGACCGTGACGAAGCTGAACTCCGCCTGCACGGCCTGAGGGGAAGCCATGGTGAGCAGACGAACCATCATCAAGGGCGCGGGAGCCGCGCTCGCCATCGGGAGCGCGGCGGCCGCCCACGATCCCGGCGACCGCCTCGCGACCAGGCTCAGGCCGGCGGTGAAGGGCACCGTACTGTTCCCCCGCGACCCCGGCTTCGCGGCGGAACACGCCGGATACAACAGCGTCGTCCGGCACGCCCCCAAGGCGGTCGTGGTGCCCGCCGACGCCGGCGACGTCCGCGCCGCCGTACGCCTGGCGGGCGTGCTCGGGCTGCCCGTCGCCGTGCAGGCCACCGGGCACGGCATCAGCGCGGCCGCCGACGGCGGGATCCTGATCAGCACCCGGCGGCTGAGCTCCGTGAAGATCGACCCGGCCAAGCGCGTCGCCAAGGTCGCCGCCGGCACCAGGATGCGTACGCTCGTCGAGGCCGCCGCCGCCCACGGCCTGGCGACGATCAACGGCTCCTCGCTCGACGTGGGCGCGGTGGGCTACACGCTGGGCGGAGGCCTCGGCCCGTTCGGCCGCAAGTACGGCTACGCCGCCGACCACGTGCGGGCCATTGACCTGGTCACACCGGACGGCCGCCCGCTTCGCCTGTCGCCGGGCAGGCACGCGGACCTGTTCTGGGCGGTTCGAGGGGGCAAGAGCAACTTCGGGGTGGTCACCGGCATGGAGATCGACCTGGTCAAGGTGGCGACCCTGTACGGCGGCGCGCTCTTCTTCTTCGGAGAGGCCGCCCAGCGGGTGGTGCGCGCCTACCCCGCCTGGGCGGCCGGGCTGCCCGAGGAGATGACGACCACGCTGGCGTTCATGCGGCTGCCCAAGGCGCCGACCGTGCCCCCGCCCCTTCAGGACCGGGTGGCGGTACGCCTGACCGCCGCCTACCTCGGACGGGACCATGAGGCCAGGCGGCTGCTCGCGCCGATGCTGGCCGCCGGGCCGGAGCTCGGCACGATGGGCACGCTGCCGTACGAGAAGGTCGGGACGATCTCCAATGATCCGCCCGTGGCGCCTCTGCCGGTCTTCGAGCGCACCGGGCTGCTCCGCCGCCTGGACGCCGCCGCCGTGGAGCGGCTACTGGCCCTGGCGGGCCCGAACGTCAAGCTGCCCTTCGGGGTGATCGAGCTCCGCCAGCTGGGCGGCGCGCTCGCCCGTCCGGCCGCGGTGCCCAACGCCGTGGGACACCGGGACGCCGCCGCCCTGCTGTTCATCGCGAACCCGGCGCCCGCGGACCAGGCCGGAGCGGTGCGCAAGCTGCAACAGCACCTGATGGACGGCTTCAGGCCGCACCTCACGGGAGGCATGGCGGCCAACTTCATGAGCAGCGCCGACCTCGCACCCGAGCAGGTACGCGCGGCCTACACCCCGGCTGACTACAAGCGTCTGACCCGGCTCAAGCGGATCCACGACCCACGCAACCTGTTCCGCGTCAACCACAACATCAGACCGGCATAGCGGCCGTGACCGTACTCCGTCTCCCTGGACGCCCGGTGGACGGGGGCGGTCATCTCCCGTCAACCAGGTGTCGACGCACACCATCCATTCTCTGCTGTCATGACTTATCAGTCCCTTCCGCCTCTTCCGCCAGAACAGGCCCCAGTTCCTCCGCTCCCGGAACCCAAGGGCAGCGTGCTTGAGGTCTTCGAGAAGATCGGGTCGGTCGCCGTGCCGGTCGCCGTGGGCATGTACGCCATGCTCTATCTGGGATTGGCCCAGGTCTACATGGTGTTCGGCATCACCCCCGAGCAGGCCGGCCTGGACCAGGCGACGATCTTCGGCCGGCTCATCGGCACCCTGATCCAGCTCTTCCTGGTGGCCCTGCCCGGGGTGGGGCTGCTCGTCGCGCTGGGCTGGCTGCTCAACCTGGCCACCCGCAGGTCGGTCGGCCGGCTGCTGCACAGGCTCCGCGAGCAGCCGTGGATCGCGGCCGCGGCAGGCGTCCTCATCTCGCTCGTCGCCTACTACGCCTACTTCGGCACGCTCTGGGAACTGTCCGGCGGCACCCTTGTGGTGGCCGTTCTCCTTGTCGCGGTCCTCGGCCTGCTGGTGCCGTTTCGCCTGATGCGCCGGCACAACACCGGCCGGGCCGGGATGAAGGTGCTCACCGGCGCGCTGCTCGGCATCGGGCTGGGGCTGATGCTGGTCGCCCAGATGGTCCAGGGCGCCGTCGACATCGCCGCCAACGGCAACGGCAACGCCCTGCTGCAGACCGTGGGCTTCCAGAACCAGTGGGCCACCGTGGGCGACGGCGACGGCAAGCCTCTGCACAAGGACAACCCGGACGAGAGGTTCCTGCTCCTGGGCGAGAAGGAGGGCGCGTACGTGCTCTACGACTGCGGCAAGCAGGAAACCTTCCGTCGCTCCGTCGAGGGCACCACGCTCGGCCTGATCGAGTTCGACCCGGACTTCTCCGACCCCGAGACCGGCGAGGTCAAGGCCTGCGGTTACGCGCTGGAGGAGGCCGGAACCGGAGAGCAGTAGCCCTTGGGCAGCGTGGATCTGGTGAGCCCCGACACGGCTCACCGATCCTGCCTGCCGATGACGTTGTTCGACCGCCCCGGACCGGCACGCCGTAGCTGCCCGTCTCGCGGGCGGATGATCTTTTTACGACGGATCCGGACAGTACGCGGCGCGTTCATCGCGCGGATCACCTGTCAGACAGCCCGTACGCGCATGCCTGCCGTACAGGCTGACAACACCGATCTCCTACCGGACAGGCCAGCGACCCGGGAGCTTGATTCTCGCCGCACCGAGAACCGCCCCAGCGCTGACCAGGAGTATCGATGAAGGTTACAACGGCCGTCCTGCTGGCTCTCCTGACCGGAGCGCCCGGGACGCCGACGGCACACGCCGGGGCTCTTCCCGCTCTGAACATGGAAGCCACCGTCAAGGCTGCCCAGATCGACCCGCGGCGGGCCGACAACACGTTGACCCCGGGTGCCAAGGCCAGTGTGCTCCTCGTTGAGCGGGCGCTGCGCGACCGGCGTCTCCTCGACACGAAGTGGGTTGACGGGTACTTCGGCACCACAACGGTCACCGCCTACGCCAACTACCAGAAGTCTCTCGGCCTCAGCGGTCTCGACGCCAACGGCCTTCCGGGCAGGACGTCGCTCACCAGTCTCGGAGCCGGCCGCTTCAAGGTCACCCACGTCGTCGACCCCGGTCCCCGGGTGTCCTCCGGCGGTTTCGTCGTCAACACCCGTACGCGAAGCATGCTGACCGAGGCGAAGCGGTTGCTCGGGCGCGACCTCAAGCTGGACCAGGGTTCGTACAACCCCGGCGGTGACCCCACGTCCGCGGGCACCCACGACGGCGGGGGCGTCGTGGACATTTCGGTGGAAGGCATGAACTCCGCCACCCGGACCGCGGTCGTGCGTGGGTTGCGTCGTGTGGGTTTCGCCGCGTGGGTGCGCGATCCCCAGCAGGATGACTGGCCGTGGCACATCCACGCCGTGGCCATCAGCGACACCGCTCTCTCCGGCCAGGCCCAGCACCAGGTCGGTGACTACTACCTCGGTCTCAACGGCCTCGCCGGCCGTGGTCCCGACGACGGCCCGAAGGTGACCATCCGCACCTGGGAGGAGTACCAGCGCCGGTGACTCCGCCGAAACGCAGCGACCCCCGACACCACGGACAGAAGGAGAACAGCATGACCACGCTCACCAGGATCCTGACCGCGGCGACCGCGGCGATGGCGCTCGGCGGAACGGTACTCGCCGCCACCTCAGCCCCCGCGGCGGCCGCGAACCGCAACGGCGTCTGCGAAACCGGCGAATTCTGCTACTACTTCAACAGCAACAACCAGGGATCCGTCTCCGACTTCACCGGATCAGTAGGCGACTACGCCACCAAACAACCGTCCTGCTTCGACTTCAAGGGACCGGGCGCCGGCAAAGGCAAATGCGTCAAGAACTCCGCCGCCTCCGTCTGGAACCGCAGCACCAAAACCGTCCGCGTCTACTTCAACAGCGGCCACACCGGCAAGTTCCAGGACTTCGCCGCCGGCGCCAGAGGCAACCTGAACCCCACCCTCAAGAACCAGAACGCCTCACACCTGTTCGGCCCGTCGTCGTCCACGCCACGCGCCATCATGTCGTTCTCGCTGTACGCGGCCAGCGGCCGGATCTCCACCGGCTACGACGGCTACAAGAACACCCCCGGCCGGCACGAGGGCATCGACATCGTCCGGGGCCTGGGCGCCAACGTCCGCTCCTTGGTGGCAGGCCAGATCATCAACGTCAGGCAGGGGGCCCGCGGCGGGTCGGGACTTTCCACCATCGCCATCTACATGGCCTCGCTGAACAAGACGGTGATCTACCTGCACACCGACCCGCTGGACTCCTTGCGCGTGGGCCAGCAGGTCAGGCGCGGTCAGCTCCTCGGCACGGAGTCCTGGCACGGGGTGTCGAAGAAGTCGTCCGCGCACACCCACGTAGAAATGCGCCCCGGACGCCATCTGCGGGCGGCCAAGAGCGTCAAAGACTGGAACCTGCAGAACCCGAACCCGGGCCCGTTCTGGAACTCCCAGGGCTACACCGTCCGATAGTGAGGATCACACCTGTGCTCACCCGAACCGTACGGCTGATCTCCGCGATGGCGCTCGGCGGGACCATGCTCGCCGCCACCTCAGCCCCCGCGTCGGCCGCGAACCGCAACGGCGTCTGCGAAACCGGCGAATTCTGCTACTACTTCAACAGCAACAACCAGGGATCCGTCTCCGACTTCACCGGATCAGTAGGCGACTACGCCACCAAACAGCCGTCCTGCTTCGACTTCAAAGGACCAGGCAACGGCAAAGGCAAATGCGTCAAGAACTCCGCCGCCTCCGTCTGGAACCGCAGCACCAAAACCGTCCGCGTCTACTTCAACAGCGGCCACACCGGCAAGTACCAGGACTTCGCCGCAGGCGCCAGAGGCAACCTGAACCCCACCCTCAAGAACCAGAACGCCTCACACCTGTTCCTGACGTCCAAGCCGCCGATCACCGGGTGCAAGTCCGACGGCACGGACACCAGGCTGCCCACGACGATCCTCGTGTACCGCAAGTCCATCAATCGCGTGGAACGGGTGGACTTCAAGACGTACGTCAAGAACGTCCTGCCCAACGAGTGGGTGTCGAGCTGGCCCAGGGAGTCCCTCAGGGCCGGGGCGCTGGCCGTAAAGAACTTCGGCTGGTACTGGGCGATGCGCTCGAACCGCAAGACCCCGAGCGGGCAGTGCTTCGACGTCTATGACCACACGTCGAGCCAGGTGTACAAGCCCGGTTCCGCGAAGGCGGCGACCAGCGCCGCGGTGGACGCGACCTGGGGCATCCGGCTGACCCGCGGCGGGAAGATCTTCAAGGCCCAGTACTGCTCGACGACGACGGCGTGCGGCAACTGGGTCAACGGGGACTGGATGTCGCAGAAGGGCTCGCGCGACAAGGCCAAGGCGGGCTGGAACTACGCCAGGATCCTCCGGAGCTACTACACGGGGATCGGTATCGGCTCCTGATTCCCCTCTCGCTTCCCCGCCGCGTCACGCGCGGCGGGGAACTAACGTTTGTTCACGATGATCTGGAAGGTGACCGGCCGGCTACCGGGGAACACGACCGTTCCCGAAGCGTCCACCATCTTGAACCCCGCGTAACACAGTCCCGGCTTCATCGGCGTCGTGATGTCGGTCTGGATCTCGACCATCTCACCGGGTTGCGTGTCCTTGATCGGCACGTCGGCGACGGTCCGGCACTGATCGGCTTGCTGCGCCGGTTCGAGCCGCCGGAGCGAGTACCCCTTCCACGGCACGCTCCCGGCGTTCTTGAACCGCCACACCTTGGTCAGGGTCTCGCCGGTGCCGACGTGCATGCAGTCGGGGAGCGTGACGTCCGCGACGAACACGGCCGCGTCGTCCTTGTACAACGGCGAGGCGGGCGGCGGGTTGCCCACCCGTACCGGGCAACCGGTCGAAGTCAGCGCGATCGACGCGCCGGCGGCCGGAGGGTTCGGGCCGGCCCCGGCGGGTGTGGAGCCGCGATTGAGCACGACCACCACGAGGACCACCGCCCCCAGCACGACGGCGCCCGCCGCCGCGATCACGGCCGCGCGCGCCGGCCGGAACCGCCCGGCGCTCCCCCGCACGGAGAGCGGCGGGGGAATCTCGCCCGCGTTCCAGGGCTCTCGCGGTTCGGTGACGCGGCCCGCCGAGGTGTCCTGGCCCGCCGAGGTGTCCGCGCGGGGTTCCGCGGCGCTCGCGGACCTGACCGTCAGGTTCGCCCGTTCCCAGTGGTCGCGGTACGCGGCCGGGTCCCCGCCGCACGCCTTGACGAACTCGACGGTGGTCTCCCAGCTCGGGAGCCGGTTGCCCTTGACGGCTTCATGCAACGTCGTGTGGGAGATCGCCCCCGACCGGCCGGACATTTCCCGAAAAGGTGGGTTGCCGACAGAGTTGCGCAGTTCCCGCAGGGACGCCGCGAAGTCCTCGATCGCCTCCGCACGTGCACGCCTGTCGTCCACCGTGCGAAGCTAACAGCACCCACGGTCCTCACTCAACCCACCCTTATGTCACGCGCGCCTCGATCCCGTCCAGCAGACTGCGCAGCCCGAGGTCGAACGCCATCGCCGAGGCCTCGGCGGCGCTGCGGCTCAGACCGCCTTCCGTCCAGGCGCGCGCGATGGAGGGATAGCGGCCGGCGTCGAAGATCTCCGTCCAGAACGCCTGCCGCGCCGCCCACCAGTCGGGGTCGGACTGGCCGCTGACCTGCTCGGCGTACGCGTGTTCCGCCTGCGCGCCGGCCGCGGCGTCCACGAAGGTCACGATCGCGTCGGTCGCGGCCGTCGCCTGAACGGCGTCGAGGCCGGTGCCCGACAGCGCGGACAGCAGGTACTCCTGCCGGGCCAGCAGGCCGGGGCCCAAGGGCGGACGCACGGTCGAGATCTCGCGGAGCCAGGGATGGCGGCCGTGCAGCGCCGAGGCCCGGCCCGCGTACAGCTCCACCTGAGCTCGCCAGCCGTCCGGCCGGGGATCCGTGCCGTACGGCAGCGCCAGCTCACACCACGTGGCGTCCACCATCAGGTCGATCAGCTCGGCCTTGCCGGGCACGTGCGTATACAGCGACATCGTGCCGACGCCCAGTTCGCCGGCGACCTTGTCCATGGTCGTGGCCTCAAGCTGGTCGCGGTCGGCCACGGCGATCGCCGCGGTGACGATCTGTTCGAGCGTGATCTTCGGTGGCCGTCCCCGGGTGGGCCGGTCACCCCCCACGGCGGCGCCACGCCACAGCAGCCGCAGGGTCGCGCCGGGATCGCCGCCGCCGCTGCGTTCCATCACATCTCCTCGCGTCCCATTTCCCGTATACGATACGGTATTGTTTAACCGTAGGTGGTACGGAAATTCGAGAAGGGCGGGGACGATGCGAGTACTGGTGACCGGCGCGACCGGCAACGTAGGGCGGCTGGTGACGAAGGGACTGGCCGGCGCGGGCGTGGAGGTGCGCGCCCTGACGCGGGATCCGGCCAGGGCGCAGCTGCCCGGCGGTGTCGACGTCGTGGCGGGCGACCTCACGCGACCGCACACGGTGCGACCGGCCATGGCCGACGTCGACCGGATGTACCTCTTCCCCGAGGCCTCCACGGCACGAGAGGTGGTCGCGCTGGCGACGCGGGCGGGGGTGCGGCGCGTGGTGGTGTTGTCATCAGGCGCGGTGACCGGCGGCTACGACACGACGTTCCACCTGCCCGTGGAGCGGGCGGTCGAGGAGTCAGGCCTGGAGTGGACACACGTACGGCCGGGCGAGTTCGCGGCGAACAAGCTGTCGCTGTGGGGCCCGTCGATCCGGGCGGAACGGGTGGTGCGGGACGCCCATCCCGATTCCGGCTGGTTTCCCGTGCACGAGCAGGACATCGCCGACGTGGCGCTCGCGGCCCTGCTGGAGGACGGTCACGCCGGCAACGCCTACGACGTCAACGGGCCGGAACTGATCAGCCTCCGTGACCAGGTGCGCGCCATCGCGGCGGCGATCGGCGAGGAGATCCGCTTCGAGGAGCTCAGCCCGGCCGAGGCCCGGAAGGTGTACCTCGCGCAGGGCGGGTTCGCCGCGGAGGCCGCGGACTTCCTGCTGGGCTTCACCGACTACGCCGGAAACCCGGCCGACCCGGACGCGGCATCGGATTTCGATCCGGCGGAGCTGGGCCCGCTGCCCACGGCGGAGGTCGTCACCGGCCGGCCGGCTCGGACGTTCGCGCAGTGGGCCCGCGACCATGCCGCCGCCTTCCGCGACCTCGCCGGAAGGCCCGCTTGAGTGGCTACCGGGCGGCGTTCATGGTCGTGCTGATCCAGCCGGTAGGTGCCTTCTAGTCCTCGCCGCCGAGCCAGTCGAGGTTCTCGGTGAGGAAGCGCAGGGAGTCACGGACCGCCTGGGTCAGGACGTGCTCCGGCCCCAGAACCAGCTCGTGGCCGGGGAGCGCCATCTCGAACTGCCGGAGCGCACGTTCGTGATCTCCGATCTTCTCGTAGGCGAACCCCAGGTCGCGCCTGGCCCCGAAGGTCTTCGGATCCTCCTCGCCCAGCAGCGTGGCGAACCCCTCAACGGCCTCCACGTACAACGGAACGGCACGTTTCATGTCATCGACGGATTGATAGGCGCTCGCGAGATCTTGGCGAGCGTCCATCGTTTCCGGGTGGTCGCGGCCGAAGAGCCGGTAGCTGTCGGCGAGGACGCGCTTGAAGTGGGGGATGGCGCGATAGGGCTGTCTCGCCTGTTCGAAGGCGAGCGCCAGGTCCCGGCGCGCGTCCAGGGTTCTGCGGTGGCCGTCGCCCTGTACCCGCTCCCTGGCGGCCAGGACCTCCTCGAACATCCGCAGGGCGCGGTCGAGCCCGCCGCTCAGCGAGTAGGCGCCGGCGAGGTCGCCCCGGACGTCCAGCGTGCTCGGATGGTCGGGGCCCAGCGCGCGTTCCCGGTCTTCCAGCAGCTTCTCCAGCAACGGGATGGCCTTCGCGTAGTCCTTGGCGCTCAGGTAGGCGTCCGCGAGCCCCTCGCGGTTGGCGAGCCGGTCGGGGTGCAGGTCGTCGAGGACCCGTTCGCTGTCCTCCACGACGGCTTCCAGCATGGCGAGCGCGCCGTCCTCGTCCCCGATCCGCGCGAGGACGTCCGCCAGGTTGAAACGGGCGAGGAGGGTGTCCGGGTGATCGGTGCCGAGCTCCCGCTCCCGCTCCTCCAGGTTCCTCTGCAGCAGCGCGGCCGCCCGTTCCTCGTCGCCGGTCAGCGAGCAGGCGAGCGCGAGGTTGTTGCGGACCGCGAGGGTATGGCCGTGCGCCGGGCCGAGTACCGCTTCGCACGCCGAGAGGGCCTGCTCGAAGAGAGGTATCGACGTCGCCTGGTCGCCCGCGCGGTAGTGGGCGTTGGCCAGATCGTGGCGGCTCTGGAGCGTGAGCGGGTCGTGGGGTCCGAGCAGCCGTTCCCGGTCGGCCAGGAGCTGTTCGAACAGGACCGTGGCCTGGGCGTGGTCGGCCGCCGCCTGGTGGGCGTGCGCGAGGTGGCGGCGGCTCTCGAAGGTGAGCGGGTCGTTACGGCCGTGCCTGGCCTTGCGGTCGGCGAGGTTCGCCTTGAGCAGCGCGACGGCGTCACCCAGCTCCCCCGCGTCCTGGCAGGCCACGCCGAGGGCGTCACGGACGTACAGCGTGACCGGATGGACGGCGCCGTAGAGCCGCCGCGCCGACTCCAGCGCACGGTCCAGGAGGTTGACGGCCCGCAGGACGTCGCCCTGCTCGCCGAGGAACACGGACGTGTGCCACAGGAGAAAGGGCAGGGCCAGGCCCTCGGCCTCCTTCGGTGTCCTGGACACCAGCGTGGTGATGTGCGGGAGCAGCGCGCGTACCTCCGCCCGGGCCTCCGGGGGACCCGTGTCCGCGGGGAAGGCGAGTTCGAGCAGGATCGCCGCACGGTCCCTCGCGACGCCGGGCGCCTGCCCCTCCGCCGTCCGGGTGACGTCCTGGACGAGCCGGTGCACGGTCACGAATTCAGAGGTCAGGCCGACCATGTTGTAGGCGTCGAGGCGGCCGAGAGCCTCCTCGACGTCGAGGGGGTCGCACAGCGCCCGTGTCGTGCTCCAGCCGTCGCGGTCGCGGCGTTCCCACGGACGCCGCCGCCGGTAGAGCGGTTTGGGCTCGGTCAGGGCCCGGAATATGGTCCGGGGGACGGGTTCCGGGCCGAGCCACGCCAGGATCGCGAGCAGGTCGCCGGGCAGCGGGGAGCGTAAGCCGATCGTGTCGAGGGTCGTCTTCCAGACCTGGGCGATCGTCGCGCGGCCCGCGGAGCCTTCGGCCGTGCTGTCGTGGAGGCGGGCCGGCCGCTCGCGCAGGAGCCGCAGGTACGCCTCGGGGGTGAGGCCGGTCTCCTGGAGATAGGCGCCCGCCTGCTCGATCGCCAGCGGAAGCCCGCCGAGATGGGCGACGAGGCCCGCCGCGCCCGGCCAGGCGCCGGCCTGACCGGGCGGGGCGAAGGAGAGGAGCAGTTCGAGCGAGGCCGCCTCGCCCAGAACATCCAGGTGAACGGTGTCGGCGCCGAGGGTGTGCCAGCCATGCGCCAGCCGGCTCGTAATGATCATCCGTCCGTCGCCGGCGACCGCGGCCAGATCGCCGAGCACGCCGGGGCCCGGAGCGTTGTCGCAGATCAGTAACCAGCCGGAGTGGCAGGCCAGCCAGGCCTTCGCCCGGAGTGTGAGCGCCTGCGCGGGCAGCCCTCCGAGCTCCGGCTGCAGCGCGACCGCCAGATCGGCCAGACCAGCCGACACCGTCTCCTCGGTGTCGGACACGATCCACCAGACCATCTGGTAGTGGTCGCGGTACTGCCGCGCGTACCGTGCCGCGAACGTCGACTTCCCGACGCCGCCCATCCCGTGCAGCGCCCGCACCACCACCGGCCTGTCCTCGGCCAGCGTTCCGTGCAGGACCTCCAGGTCCTCCTCACGCCCGACGAACGTGCGCGGTACGGCGGGCACGTTCCCCAGGCCCGGTGGCACCGTGACGCCCTCGACCGGACGCACCGCCTCGATCCGCGTCACCAGCTGCGTGATGTTCACGTGGTCGCCGGTCGTGATGATCCCGTGGTTGTCGCCGTGGAGCTCGACCGACCGTTCGCCACGCGGCGCTGGAACCTCGGTCATCGGCGGCCTCCATCGCGCTGGGCGTCCTGTCCAGGACGCTACCCGTTTCCGGCCCGCGCGCCAGCGACTTCCTAAAGTGCGCGCAACGTTACGATCCCGGTGAGGATCCGGTGGTCGGAGCATGCTTTCGCCCCACACGCGGGTGCCGGCCGCGCGTCGCCCGATGACGAAGCGGCCACGTACTCGCTGTCGTGCGTGAAGATCATGTCAATCTTCGTTCCGGTACGGCACGGGCCGCCGACGCCGGCCTCCTGGAGCGTGCCCTCCCCGTAGCCGGGGCAGGCGGCGGCGTCGGCGTCGTCCACCTCGCGGAAATGGCCGGTGTTGCCGTCGTTGTTCGGGGTGTCCACCTGGGGGGAGTAGAAGCGGTTCATCCGCGCGAAGTCGGGGGCGGCGTTGAAGTCGCCCGCGACGATGACCTGGTCACCGGCTGCCCGGTAAGCGTCCATCCGATCGAAGATCGCGGTGAGCTGGGGAAGGCGGAAGGCGTCGACGAAGGTGGAGTGCGTCGTGCAGAAGCGCAGGCGGGCCTGCTCACGCAACGGCGCGCAGAGCAGCTTGCGCACCTCGTTGCCGTCGTCGGGAAGGGTGATCCGGTCGGCCGCGCCGAGCGGCTTCTTGCTGAACAATCCGATGCCGTAGGCCTTTCCCTGACACGGCCCGCCCGCCTTACCGGGGATCGTCGCCTCGAACCGGGCGAAGTTGGCCGGATCCTCCGGCCAGCCGGCGGCGCGCAGACGCTGGATGAGGGCGTCGAACTGCTGCTGGCACAGCTCGTTGACCGAGGCGAACACCGCCCCGCTCCCGGTGATGGAGGAGACGGCCGCGGGGATGAGCCCGTCGGTGGTGGATCCCTTGTGCATGGTGTTGCCGGCGACATTCCAGTGCCAGACCCGATAGGAGACCGCGGCCTGCGCCGGAACCCCGGCCAGCGACGTCAACAAGGTGGCGGCGACCAGAGCCCAGGACAGCTTTCGCACGATCATCCCTTCTCCGAGTGATCCACCACCTTTTCACTGGACCTGTCGGGGTTTCAATGTCGCGTACCCCACCAGCAGGTCCGCCACCTGCTTGGGGCGGCTGAGCGCGACGCAGTGGCTGCCCGCGATCTCGTCGGGAACGATGCCCAGGCGGTCGGCCGCCAGGCGGCGCATGAAGCCGGGCGGGAAGAAGCGGTCCTCGGTGCAGAGCACGAACCTCGTCGGCACGTCCGGCCACGCGGCCAGCGGCCAGGGAGTGGCCGACGCGGTGCCCGACGGGTGCGCGCGCTCCTTGCCCAGAGCCTCCCGCGCCAGCTCTCTCGGTACGTCGTGGTAGAAGCTCACGTACGGATCCGCGTTGCCGGTCAAGCCGCCATCGCGCTCGGCCTGCTCCTCCACCGCGCTCTGGTAGCCGGTGCCGGCCCACCAGTCATCCGGCGACTCACCCGGCGACGGGATCATGCCGGCCAGCAGGACCAGCGCGTCGACGGGCAACCGATCGGCGACCAGCGTGGCGGTGAACGCGCCGAAGGAGTGGCCCACGACGACCAGGTTCCGCCTGTCACCGACGGCCTCGATCACGGCGTCGGCGTAGTCCGCCAGGGTCTTCGACTCGTCATCGCCCGGAAGGTCGGGAGCCAGCACATCGTGCCCCCGCGCTCGTAGCTCGGCCTCCACCAGGTGCCAGGACCACCCGACGTCTCCCCCGCCATGAATCAACACGAATGTGCTTGTCATACCGGCCACACTAAGGCCACGAGGCCATCACGAAAAGCGATGGTTACCGATCAACTCAATCGAAAGAAGCGATGTAGACGTCAGCCCGGCAGCAGGTGCGACACGAGGGCGTCGCGACCGGGGCGGCGACGACCACCCTGAGCGCCACTCTCGTCGATCTCGAACCGTCCCGTGGGCGGGCGGGCGTCATCACCTCGGTAGCTCCCCTGACCGGGCTCGCCCTCGGCGAAGCTCCTGGCCGGCGCGGGAACCGTGCAAGACCCACGGATCACGAGGTACGGCCCCGCTCCAGACCGAGGACATGGTGTGACGTTGCGGATGGCAGGGTGCCGCCGGCCGAACTGGATGCCGTCATCGACGCGGCTTGAGCGGGTCCCCGGCTTCGACGCGGACTGACGGCGAGGGGTTACGCGATGAGCAGCAGCGTGCCGATCACCAGCATCACCGCCGCCGTGGCGGCGTGGACGCCGTAGGCGGTCGCCTTGGGGCCGTTGCTGCGCAGCACGACCACCGCGTCGCCCACGGGTATGACGCCGGCGGCCAGCATGAACCAGCCCAGCAGGTGAGTCGTCCCGCCGACCAGCGCGATGAGGATCAAGAGCCCCGCGCCGATGTCGCGCACGGCCTTGACGGACAACCAGGCCTGGAAGGTGCGGTCCTCGGTAGGCGTGCCGGGGATGCCGAAGCCGGCGGCGGCCTGCGGCGCCCAGAAGAAGCTGGCGCCCATGAAGATGACGCCCGCGCCGATCAGTCCGGCGAGCACGGTGGCGATGGTGCTGAGCATGAGTGGTCCTCTCGATCCGTTCCTAGCAGCGCTAGATATGGTAGCGACTGTATTACTATCGCAGACACGATGTCTAGCGTTGCTAGAATGTCTCCATGTCCGCCATCACCAAGCGCCGCGAACGTGAACGCGCCCAACGCCATCAGCTGATCATCACGGCCGCCCGCGAACTGGCCGAGGCCGAAGGATGGGAGGCGGTGACCACGCGAAGGCTGGCCGATCGCGTCGAGTACAGCCAGCCCGTGCTCTACAGCCACTTCAACGGCAAGGACGCCATCCTGCGCGCCGTCGCACTCGAAGGCTTCGGTGAACTCGCGGACCGCCTGCGCGATGCCCGGCTGGCCGCCCCCGAGCCGCCTCAGGCCCTGCACGCCGTCTGCCGCGCCTACCTGGAGTTCGCGAGCGGGCAACCCGCCCTCTACCAGGCCATGTTCGTCCTGCCGACCGACGTGAAGTTCGGGCACGCCGAGACGCCGCCCGCGCTGCGCGCCGGTTTCGAGGAGTTCGTGAACTGCTTCCGCCCGGACAACCCGCGACGGGAGCTGTATGCCGAGGTCACCTGGAGCGCGTTGCACGGCATGGCCGCCCTGGCGGAGAGCGGCCGCATCCCCCCGGACGGCCAGCCGGAGCGGCTCGACCTCCTCGTCACCCAGATCACCGGCAGCTAAGTCCTGCCATCGCTCATGGCGATCACCTTGATCGGAAACCATCGCTTTTCGTAATACGCCGGCTCACCTAGCGTCATCGGTATGACGACGTTGGAGCCGGCCCCCGAGCAACTGTCCAGTCCGCGCGGCACACCCCTGACGGCGCTCAGCTGGGCGGACGTACGCACGCGGGTGGCCGGGGCGGGCGACTACCTGCTCGCCACCACCGACCGGGACGGGCGGCCGCACGTGGTGCCGGTGCTGGCCGTATGGCTCGAAGGAACGGTCTGTTTCGTCACCTTCCGGCAGTCCCGCAAGGCCCGCGACCTCGTGCGGAACAACGGCTGCGCGATCACCGTGCCCGGTCCCGATGCCGACGTGGTTGTCGAAGGCACCGCCCATCTCGTCCGGGACGCGGCCCGGCTGCGACACGTCGCGGAGCTGTTTCCGCCCAAGTATCCGTGGTGGCATCCGTTCGTCAGGGACGGCGAGTTCTACGATCCGGCCGACACCGCGCTCAGCGACCCTCGGCACGTGTACGCGATCGAGCCGGCGCGGGTGTTCGCGTTCGGCAAGGAGAACGGGTTCAGCGCTACCCGCTGGCGCTTCTAGAACGAAAGGAAGCACACCCATGACCACGATGACCGACGACGAATGGCGATCCTTCGTCACAGCGGGAACAAGGCTCGGCCACATAGCCCTCACCCGCGCCGACGGGCGGCCCCACGTCACCCCGGTCTGCTTCGTCCTCGACGGAGACGAACTCGCCTTCGCGCTTTCGCCCGGGAGCGTCAAGGGGAAAAGCCTGGCGCGTGACCGGCGCGTCGCGGTCTGCGTCAGCGACGATCGGCAACCGTACAGCTTCGTGTCCATCGAAGGACAGGCACGAACCTCTGCCGAACCAGAGCAGGTCAAACGCGTGGCGGCGGGTATCGCCGACCGCTACTACCCCACGCGGCCCGCGGAGGGCGTCGCCGAATCATTCGTGCGCGAAGGCTTCACCGCGGTACGCATCAGCATCACCAACGTCATCGCCCGATCCGGCCTCGGTTGAAGCCGGGCCGGAACCCCGCGGAGACGGCAGAAGGCGGCATCCTCGCCGGATGCCGCCTTCGGCGTGTTCGCGTGCCTAGCGCCGGTCCTTCGAGTCAGGTGTGACCGCGTCCTTGACGTTCTTGGCCGCGTCCTTGACCTTCTCGCCGGCCTGCTTGAGCTTGCTCTTGCTCTGGTCGGCCCGGCCTTCGGCCTCAAGTCGCTCGTCGTCGGTCGCGCGGCCGACGCCTTCCTTGACCTTGCCGCCGAGTTCCTCGGCCTTGTTGTCGATCTTGTCGTCCAGGCCCATGTCGATCCCCCTAGGTCTCGCCGTCTCGAACCTTTCCCCTGTCCCCAGAATCGGGACGCAAACGCGGTGACACGACCATGACGCGGCGCGGACGAAGCGGAAACATGGCCCGCCGATAGTTGACCGGCAGGCAAGTCGGCGACCACGAAGAGGAGAAGGCCTTGGTTATCGGCGAAGAACGGGCCACGGCTCTTGCGGGAAGAAGTGAAGCGGACGCGCTGTTCGAGGCCGGGAAGTTCGAGCGGGCCGGGCGCTTGTACGAGGAGATCCTGAAGGGAAATCCCGGGAACGTCCACGCCGCACGCCGGCGCGGCTATGTGGCGCTTCTCGGCAACAGGTTCCCCGATGCCGAGAAGTTCCTCACGATGGCGCTCGAATCGGCACCCGGGGACGAACAGACCAACCGGCTCCTGGCCGACTGCTACACCCGGCAGGACAAGTTCGCCCTCGCCGCACCCTGCTGGCAGGCGGCCGGCGAGGAAGCCTACGCCAAACAGTTCGCGGCGTTCCGTGGCACGCCGTACCAGATCCACGGCGACCTCGCCCGCCTGCCGTGGCAGCGGACGGACCCGTTTCCGCTGGTCGAGGCCTCGGTCAACGGCGGGCCGCCGAAGAGCTTCACGTTCTACACCCGCGTCGGCGGTCTGGGGGTGAGCGCGAAGGTCGCCAAGGAGGCCGGGCTGAACGCCGTGGCCAAGCAAAAGATCGAGGCCTTCGGCGACATCATGTGGCTGTACTACGGAGTCCTGGAATCCTTCAAACTGGGCGGCATCGAACTGCGCAACATCCCGGTGGGGTGGTCGGAGCTCGAGTCGGGCGGAGAAGTCGCCCCCGAGGCCCACGACGGCATGATCGGCACGTGGATCTTCTACCATCTGCTGTCCACCTTCGACTACGCGGGCCGGGCGCTGATCCTGCGCCGCCGTACCCCCGAATCGGCCAGGAAGGCGCGCGCACGAGCGGGTGTCAAGCCGCTGCCGCTGTGGCTGGCCGCTGAGCACCTGCTGCACACCGAGGGCAGCGTCGCCGGGTCCGACACCGGGGTGGTGGCCCTGAACATCGGCGGTACCGGCGAACAGGTCGCGGGCATGTCCGAGGAAACGGCCAGGCGGCTGGGGGTCCGCGTCGACTACGACCGCCCCCTGGCCGGCTTCGCCGGAGGCCAGCCGGTCGTCGTCTACCCCTGCTACCCCAAGGAGGTCCGCCTCGGCGGCGCCACCGCCAAGGGCGTCTACTGCTACGCGGGCGGAAAGAGCACGCTGGGCCACGAAGGGTTCTACAAGCTGGCCGACTTCGCCCACACCTTCCACAAGCCCTACGACATCACCCTCGACTTCACCGACATGAAGGTCTACATCGCCTGAGGTCACGCGTCGTCCGGCAGCGGTTCGCCGGTCTCCAGCAGCGTCTTCAGGCTCGCGATCACGTTCGGCCAGCCGTGGCTGACCATCTCGGCCAGGCTCGATCCGGGCTCGAATCCGTCGTGCACGACGGTGAGCTTCACGACCGGCCCGTTCTCCTCGATCGTGAAGGTGACCTTCGAGCGGGCCTCACCGGACAGCCGGGCGAGCAGTTCGTCGTCCCAGCCGAAGCGCTTGGCGAGCTCCGGGGTGATGGCGTGCCAGGTGTAGGAGAGCCGGCTGTAGGGTTCGGCCGCCAGCACGACCTGCTCCGGGTCGCTGATCGGCACGCCGTGGTTGTCCCAGGTCATCGGCGAGCCGGCGGACCAGTCCGTGGTGAACTCCGTGGCCCAGTAGCGGCGGGTGAAGGCGGGCTCGGTCAGCGCCTGCCAGAGCTTTTGCGGGGTGGTGCGGATGTAGGTGGTGTACACGAAGGTCGGCGCGTCCATCGGGGTCTCCTCCAGGGCGAGTTTCAGGTCCGCCAGGGCTTGGACCCTGGGCTGGTCGTAGCGGCTGATCCACCGGTGGGCGATCTCGTGCACGGGCGCGGCGTTGAGGTAGTGCAGCTTCTCCCGGCCCCGCCGCACGGTGGCGACGAGCCCGGCCTCCTCCAGCACCGCGAGGTGCTTGCTGACGGACTGTCTGGCCATGTCGAGCCCGGCGCACAGCTCGCGCAGCGTCTGCCCGTTGCGGGCGTTGAGCGAGTCGAGCAGCGCGCGCCGGCTCGGGTCGGCCAGTGCCTTGAACACCTCGTCCATGCCGCCCTCGCCCCGTCGATATGCAGCCTCTTGGCTGCCTTTAATTTAGGCAGCCATCTGGCTGCCTGTCAAGGCGGGCATCAGCCGATCACCAGCGGCTCGTAGTCGCAGTCGTAGCCGAAGTAGCGAGGCCCGGCCAGCTCCAGCCCCTCGGGCGTGCGCCAGCGCGGGTCGCAGGGCGCGCCGATGACGGTGACGCGCAGGCCGTAGCGCAGTGCCTCGGTCGTGACCGGTTCGCCGGACTCGGTGTCCAGGACGCAGATCAGGTCGGGGGTGGTGGCCACCGTGGCGCCGTCGCGGCGGGCCAGGAGGTGCTCGTTCTGGAAGCTGAGCTCCAGCACCCCGTACGACGACTCCAGACGCGCCGTGCCACGGGCGAAACCCCCGGTGGTGCGGCGCTCGACGTCGACGACCTTGCCCGCGAACAGCTCCGTCCCGCCCAGTACCTCCAGCGCGGCCCCGACCGGCGAGGTGTGTGCCTCGCGCGCCAGCCGTACGGCACGGCCCAGATCCTCGGCCAGCGTCAGGGTGGCGGGGACGAGACCTTCACGCAGCTGCGACCCGCGCAGGACGGTGTCGGCGGAGGAGAGCTGGCAGCCCATCCGGACGCACGCCGCCCTGGCGATCTTCTCCGCCCAATGATTGGAGATCGCCTCCAGGACGAGGGTGTTGCCCTTGTCGTCGGCCAGCGCCATCGGCGTGTTGCTCACTCCGATGAGCGTGGGCAGGACCATCTGCGCCTCGGGGAAGGCGCGGCCCATGGCGTCGCCGTCGACCAGGGGCAGCCCCGCCTGCGCCGCCGCGGAGATGGGGGTCATCGAGTTCATGCCGCCGACCTCGATGGGCACGATGTGCGTGGCGGGACGGCCGATCACGGCCTCCAGGGCCCGCAGGACGGCCAGTTCCTCGGTCCCCGCGGGCAGCTTCTCCAGCATCACCGTCGGCGCGCCCATGGTGGAGATGGGCACGACGGTGGCGTCGGCGGGCACCTCGTCGATCGAGTACAGCGGCACCGGCCCGTGCTTGCGGATCGCCTCGCGGGCGAACAGCTTGCCGACGTACGGGTCGCCGCCGCCCCCTGTGCCGAGAATGCCGGCGCCCCGGGCCAGGTCGTCGAGCATGTCCACGGTGATCTCACGCATTGATCTTCTCCAGGTCCAGGTCACCGACGGCTTTCACGCGGATGCGGGTGGCGTCGCCGGGCAGGTAGGCGAGCGGGAGTTCTTCCACGTCCACGATCCGTACGCTGCCCGTGCGCGCGCCCGCCCGCTCGGCGCGGTTCATGGCCTCGTCCTTGGCCTCCCGCAGTACGGCCTCGCGCGGCCCGGAGAACACGCGATCCACCTCCCCGCCTACCTGGGCGATGGCGGCGCCGACGGCGTTGGCCACCTCGAAGTGGCCGGGCCGCCGCACGTCGGCGAAGCCGGGCAGGGTGTCGATGAGGATGCTGCCTCCGCCCACCAGGACGACGGGCAGCGGGGCGGGCGAGGTACGCATCCGGTCGACGGCTTCGGCCACCCGCGCCTCGATGTCCTTGAGCGGTCCCGCCCAGGACACCTCCGACACGAGTCCCGGGTCTCCGATCGCCGCCCGGCCGGCGGCCACGGCCAGGTCGGTGGCGGTCAGCGTGGACCCGCCGAACACCAGTGCCTGCTCGGTGAGCCGGTATCCGACGCTGCGCGGCCCCGCCGTACCGTCGGCCGCGATGACCGAGCCGCCGCCGATGCCGATGGACAGCACGTCGGGGATGCGGAAGTTGGTCCGTACCTCGGCGACCAGCGCCTCCCCCGCGGCCTCGCGCGGGAAACCCCCGGCCAGGATGCCGACGTCGGTGGTGGTCCCGCCGATGTCGACGACCGCGCAGTCGCTCAGCCCGGACAGGTACGCCGCGCCGCGCATGGAGTTGGTCGGCCCGGAGGCGAACGTGAGCACCGGGTACCTGCGCGCGTGCGCGACGTCCATCAGCGTCCCGTCGTTCTGCGACAGGAACAGGGGCGCCTCGATGCCCGCCACCCGCAGCGCCTGCCCGAACGCCTCGACGGTGCGTACGGCCAGCCGGCTCAGGGCGGCGTTCACGATGGTGGCGTTCTCCCTGGCCAGCAGCCCGACGCGACCGATCTCGCTGGAGATCGACAGGTGGACGCCGGGGCCGAGCTCGGCGGCCAGAATCTCGGCGGCCCTGACCTCGGAGCCGGCGCTGACCGGGGAGAACACCGAGGAGATCGCGACCGACCGCAGCCCGCGGCGGCGGATGTCGGCGGCCACCTTCCTGAGCTCGCCGGGGTCGAGCTCGGAGATGGGGGTGCCGTCGTACTCGTGGCCGCCGTGGCACTGGTACGTCGCGCCTTCGACGACCTCGCGCAGCCGTTCCGGCCAGTCGACCAGGGGCGGCAACGCGGCGGCGGCGGGCAGGCCGAGCCGGACGGCGGCGACCGGCTCCAGCCGGGCCGCCTCGACCAGCGCGTTGACGAAGTGGGTGGTGCCGATCATCACGGCGGACACCTCGGTGGCACCGAGCCCGGCCAGCGCCGCGGCGACGCCGCCGGTGACGTCCTGCGTGGTGGGCGACTTGACGGTGGCCAGGACCCGGCCGTCGTCGTCGATGAGGGCTGCGTCGGTATTGGTGCCGCCGACGTCGATGCCGATGCGCATGGGGAGAAGAACTTTCTGGTCTATGGGGTGGGGACGAGTTGCTGCTCGCGGCTGCCGCGTACGAGGCCGAGCTTCCCCGCGACGATGTAGAGCAGCCCGGCCAGGATCAGGGAGGTGAGTGCCGGGATGCCGGGCCACTGGTAGTGCTCGCTGAGCCAGCCGGTCAGCGCGGACACCGTCCAGATGACCAGCGTGGCCGGGACCCAGGTGGGCTCCGTCTCCGGCAGCGTGCCCTGCTCGCGGGAGGCGTCCAGGACGGGCCGCCAGCGTCTGACGACGAAGTACTCGGCCACCATGATCCCGGCGATCGGCGGGGTGACGATGCCGAGGATCAGCAGGAAGTCGGTGAAACGTTCCAGGATCCCGGCGGCCGCCAGCAGGCTGCCCACCACGCCGACGCCGACGGTGACCGCGACCCGGTTCAGCTTGAGGCCGATGGTCGACTCGACCGCGTTGAGCAGGCCGAGCACGGCGGAGTACAGGTTCCAGTTATTGATCTTCACGGTGGCGGAGATCAGCACGATGACGCCGATCACGCCGGAGGACGCGGTGATGATGGCGATCACGTCCGAGGACTTGACCGCGTACGCCAGCAGCACCCCCGCCAGGCCCAGGACGTACTCGCCCAGGGAGATGCCGACGAGCGTCTGCTTGACCACGTCACCGGTGCTGCGGTTGAACCTGGTCATGTCGGGTGTGGTGACCGCGCCGACGATGTAGGAGCCGGCGACGATGGTGGCGCCGGTCGCGATCGTCATCGGCTCGCCGAAGGGCGTCGACGCCACCAGCGTCCCGAGGTCGTGCCGCGAAAGCTCCACCCAGATCGCCCAGCCCGCCAGGCCGAGGAACGCGGGCACGGTGATGAACGCCGTCATCCCCATCGCCCTGAACCCCTTGATCACCAACAGGGTCACTCCGAGCCCCGCGACCAGCGCCCAGAGCCAGAAGGGCAGCCAGGGCATGATCGCGTGCAGGCCGGCGGCGAAGACGCCCGTCTGCACGCCGAACCAGCCGAACAGGCTCAACGTGATGATCACGCCGATGATCGTGGACCCGTACCGGCCGAATCCGGTCCAGCGGGCCAGCAGCGAGGTGGACATGCCCTCGCGCATGCCGGCGATGCCGACGAAGATGCAGACGACCTCAAGGATCACCGAACCGAGCGTGAACGCCCAGAACGCGTCCCAGAAGGACAGCCCCGCGCCGAGGGTGGCGCCGAGCAGGAACTGGGTCAGGTCCGACAGTTGCCCGAACCGCTGCACTGCGACGTTGAACCAGGAGTAGCGGGCGCGCTTGGGCACTCGCTCGAGGGGATAGTCCTCGTCGATCATCGATCTTGCCTCTCTGCGGGGGGTGTTTCACCAGCGCGACGGCGGACCTGCCGCTCTCGCGCGGAGTTTGACGAAGGTGCCGGGCAGATAGTCCAGCGTCGTGTCGTCGGCGTGGATGATCACCGTCTGCCGCGGGTCGGCCCCGGCCAGGACGGCGACCGCCCTGGCCTCTTCCATGACGGCGTCCATGGCGGCGGGCAGCCCCGCGCGGTCCGGGAGCCGGATGATCCGTTCGTAGTGGCCGCCCACCGGGCTGACGATCGCGCCGATCGCGCCCGCCGCCAGCCCGTGCTCGGGGTGAATGCCCTGCTGTACGGCCTGCGCCCCGCCGCCGACGACGACAAGCGGCAGCCGGTCGGCGCCCGGTTGCAGGCGATCCACGGCCTCGGCCAGCTCGGCGTCGTCGACGGGCCTGGCCACCCGGATCAGCCCGGGGATGCGGAAGCCGACTGGGACCCCGCCGATGTTCGCCCCGCCCACGGCCTCCTCGGGGAAGCCGCCGGACAGCACGCCGACCCTGACCCTGCGGGCGCCGACGTCGGCGACCACGGCGTCCTCCAGACCGGTCAGCGCGCCGGCGCCGCGCAGCACGCTGGCCGGTCCGCTGCCCAGGCTGAGGCCGGGGTGGCGGGCCATGTGCTCCAGGCTCATCAGCGTGCCGTCCCCGCGGGTGACGAAGACGGCGGCACCCGGGCAGAGCGTGCCCAGGCCGTCGGCCACCGCCTGGGCGAACCCGGACAGGGCGGCGTCCAGGATGGTGGCGTTCTCGCGTTCCAGGAGGCCGAGCGAGCCCAGGTCGGCCGACAGGGCGATGGGCAGGTTGCCGACCTCGGCCCTGATCAGTTCGGCCGCCTCGTGCTCCTGCTCGGCGTCCAGGGGGGAGAACAGGCCGACGACGGCGAACGCCTCGGCCGTGCCCGCCATGGCGGCGGCGAACCGGCTGACGGCGGCCCGATCTAGGGGCGTCCGGTCGTCGCGTTCCAGCCCGCCGCCGCCGTCCACGATCTCCGCGCCGGCATTGACCGCGGTACGGAGATCGTCCGGCCAGCCGAACAGGGGGCGTACGGCCCGGGTGGAGTCTCCGCTGATGCGCACGACGGCGACCCGGCGCAACTCGCGCCGCCTGGTGACCGAGGTGGCGCTGCCGCGCAGGCCCACGGCCACCTGGGTGAGGTCGGTGGCCTTCAGCCTTTCGAGCGCCGCCCTGACGTTGGCCACGGGCATGTCGGGTTGCGAGGGGACCTTCACCGTCGCCAGCACCCGGCCGTCGTCGTCGAGGAGGGCCGCGTCGGTGTTGGTCGGCCCGACGTCCACCCCGGCCTTCATGACGCCTCCCCCGTACCCGCCCGGCAGGGGAATCCGGGCGGGTTCTGAGGAGGGCTTTGCAGACCGGTGAGGCCGAAGGCTTCCGGGCCGGCCAGGCGCAGGCCCTCGGGGGTGTACCAGATCGGGTCGCACAGCAGACGCACGACGCCGACGCGCAGGCCGTAGCGCACCTGCTCGACCTGCACCACCTCGCCGGTCCGGGTGTCGATGAGGGCGATGACGTCGGGCACGCACGCCAGCGGCCGCCCGTCCTCCAGCACGGCGAGGAACTCGCTGCCCGCCTCCAGCCGGACCAGCCTGCCCTGGTCTGCGCCGAGCCCCTCGACGAGGATCCCGTCCGCCGCCTCGGCGATCTTGCCGGTGACCAGCGGCGCGGGCAGGTCGGTTCCGAGGCGGACCGCGCGGCTGACCGAGCCGAGCGCGGTGGCGGTGGCGACCTGGCGTCCGCGCAGGACGTACTCGGCACTGGCCACCTGCCCGCCGAACGCCTCCAGCGACGAGCGCACGAGCCGCTCCAGCCAGCGCCCGGTGACGTGCTCGATGACGATGGTTCTGCCGCGCTCGTCGCACACGACGGCCGGGGTGGGGGCGATGCCGCGTAGTTGCATCACCGTCTGGTTCATGCCGGGGAAGGCGCGGCTCATGCCGTCGGCGTCGACCAGGGGCAGGCCCAGACGGGCGGCCCAGGCGACCGCCATGCAGCCGTTGGCGCCGCCGATCTCGCTGGCCATCAGTGCGCCGACGCGCGTGCCGTACAGCGCCTCGACCTTGTCGCGCAGGTGCACGGGCTCTTCGGTCCCGGTGACCCGTTCCAGCATGACGGCCGACGAGCCTGCCGTACCGGCTGGCATGACCAGCAGGTCGGGGTCGAGATCGCCCGCCTGGACCACGTGTACCGGACCGTGATCCTCCAGCGCCTGCATGGCGGCGACGCGGGCGATCGCGACGGTCCCGCCCCCTCCGGAGCCGAGCACGGCGCAACCACGCGCGAACGCGGGGAGCGTGTCGGTGTCGATGTCCACTCGCTCAGGCTACGAACGCGCAGACAAAGGGTGGGTGTGCTGAAAGCATCATTATGTGTGATCTGTGTGCTAATGGCACACTTGAAGGATGAGCGTGCGGTTGATCGAGAGCCTCGGGGAGGTGGTCAGGCAGCCACCGGGCGCGGTGCTCGTCCTCACCAGGGCCGCCTCGGCGCAGGCCGTGGGATACCGGCTTGAGGTGGCGCTGCGTGACGCGGCCGCGGCCGGGGCGGTGGCCCTGGTGCTCACCGCCGCGACCACCATCAGCCACAGCGCGTGGGCCCTGGCCGAGCGGGTGAGCGTCGAACTCCTCGACACGCGCGCCTCCGGCACCAGCCCGCTCGGCGCCGTGATCGCGACCGCGTTTCGCGAAAGTCAAGGGGACCTGGCCGGACTGATGGTGGCCGTTCAGAGCGCGCTCGCGGGAGACGCCGCCGACTCGCTGGCCAGAGCGGCACGGGCGGTCGAGGGGATCGCCGGGGCCGGCGGCGTACCGGAGCGGATCGCCGAGGAGGTCAGCGCCGCGATGGGGGTCCCCGTCGACCCCGACTTCACCACCGCCGGCGGGCCGGGCGGACATCGCGCCGACGCCACCGAGCTCGTGCTCCGCCTCGCCGCGCTGGCCGCGGCCGCGGGCGCCGTCGACGAGCTGCCCGCCCGTTCACGTGCCCATCTGCTGACCGAACTGCTCGTCGCCCCGGAAAAGCAGGCCCAGGAACTGGTCCCGCGCGCCAGAGCGCTGGGGCTGCCGATCGACGACTGGCACGTCATCCTGCGGTTCGAGCCGGTGATGGACGAGGGGCCCGACCGTTATGCCGTACTCGACACCCTCGCCTCCCGCGCCACCCGGGCCGTGCGCGAGCTCGCCGGCCCCTCGTGGAACGCCGCCCTCGCGGGCGACGCACTCGTGATCGTCCGTACGGTCCCCCGCGACCAGGGCAGCATGGGCCTACGGCAGGCGGTACGCGAGGCCGGAGCGCTGCTGGAGCGGGTCCGGCCGGCGGGTACCAAGGTGCGCTGCGGGGTTTCCACCTGCCACGAGGGGGTGCTCGGCCTGCGTACCTGCGCCTCCGAGGCCCGTACGGCACTGCGCAGGGACAAGACGGAACCGCTGGCCGTCTACGACCTGTCCGGCCTGGACCGGATGCTGGAGGAGTGGTACTCCTCCGACACTGCCCAGCAGGCGGTCAGAGACCTGCTGCAGCCGCTCCTCGACCTACCCGGCGGCCAGCCCAAACGGCTGATCACGATCCTGCGCGCCTACCTGGACCACCACGGCTCCCCCGCCAAGGCGGCCGAAGAGGTGAACCTCCACAGGAACGCCGTCAGCCGCAACATCCGCCGCATAGAAACCCTGCTGAAGGCCGACCTGAACAACCCGCAACAGCGCCTCGCCCTCCAACTCGCCTGCCGCGCCGCCCAGGTCTAGCCCCCACCGGTGCTTGGACAGGCGCGTGGCCGCCGTGTGAACGTGTGGGCTCAGGTGGTTGAAACTCTACCGGGCCGAACCGCGATCAATCGGGTAGGAGCGCGCCCGCGCCCCGTGCTGCCGGCGCCGTGCGCCGCCGCGTGAGGAGACGATTCGTGACGTTGGTCGAGACGCCGGTCCACCTGCCGTCCTCGTACGGGAGACTTTCCGGCATCCGCCGGATCGCCGCGGCGAAAGGGACGCCGCTGCTGCTGGGGCTGCTCGCGACGAGCGCGCCCATCACCGCCTACGAAGGGGCGGTGATGGCCGAGGAGGCCATGCTGATCAGCGGCGGTCTCCTCGTACGCCTGCGGGAGTCGCGCCGCCGGCTGGCACGGCTGATCTATGACCAGCGTTTCGGGGTACACACCGCCGACTTCGCCGATCTCGAGGAGTTCGGGCTCGGCCATCCGGATCGCGTTCATTACTCGCCCGCGCACTGGGGCACGCTGTGCCGCGCGTTGCCCGTTCAAGAGGTCGGCCGGAAGGACGTGTTCCTCGACCTCGGCTCGGGCAAGGGCAGGATGGTGCTGGAGGCGGCCAGCCGATTCGCCTTCCGGCGGGTGATCGGCGTCGAACTCTCCCCCGAGCTCGTCACGGTGGCGCGCGACAACGTGGCGTCCACAAGGCTCAAGCTTCAGGCTCGTGAGATCGAGTTCGTGAACACCGACGTGCTGGACTACGACATCCCCCCGGACGTCAGCGTGGTGTTCCTCAACAATCCGTTCAGGGGCGAGATCTTCGCGGCCGCGATGAAGCGGTTGATCGAGTCGGCCGACCGGTACCCGCGTCCCATCACCTTGATCTACTTCAACCCCATCGAGGAGCCGCATCTGCTCGGCACCGGCCGGTTCCGCCACGTCCGTACCGTCATGCCGCGGTGGAGAAGCGCCAACGGGGTGTTCGGCACGACCCGTGTCTACGCGCTCGCGTAGCCGTTGACGTCGCGGGGTGTCAGAGGCGCGGGTAGCGGGGGTGGGCGGCGCGTTCGGTGATGCCCGCGGCCTTGGCCAACTGGCGGACGGTGACGTCGTTCTCCCGGGCCAGGGTGGCGGCCGCGCGTTCGACGGCCTGGACGTCCTCCAGAAGGCGGCGGGCCCCCGACGATGGCCACGGCGGTCTCGGCGGGGGTCAGGCCGCCGACGTGGTGCGCGCGCGGGTCATCGGGTCGAGCGGGAGGCCCTGGTACGCCAGGCGTACGCGCTGGCGCCTGGAGGCCGTCGTCGGACGTTGTCATGTGGGCGCGGCTGGGCTCTCCGGAAGGTGTGCCCTTGCCGAGAATCCTCACCGGGGCCTGCCGTACCAGAAAATCAGGTACCTTATTCTTAAGTATCAGGTTCCTGATTTGAGGTGCGTCATGAGAGTCGTGATCATCGGAGCCGGGATGGGCGGGCTCACGCTGGCCCAGGCGCTGCGCGGCGCGGGGATCGACGCGGTCGTGCACGAGCGGGACCAGGCCGTGGAGTCCACCGGCGGGTACCGGCTCCACCTGGACGAACGCGCCTGCCAGGTCCTGCGCCGCCATCTCGCGCCGGGCCACTACCAGGCGCTGCTGGCCAGCTCGGCGGGGCCGACGGCGTTCAGCAGGTTCGCGGTCGCCGACCACCGGATGCGGCTGCTGTTTCAGGAGCCGCGCGACGCGCGGTCGGAGACGCTGATGATCGGCCGGATCCCGCTGCGCCGGCTGCTGGCGCATGGACTGGGGCAGGCGCTGCGGCTGGGCTCGGAGTACACCGGATACCGGGCGAACCCCGGCGGCACGCTCACCGTGTCCTTCGCCGGCGGCCGCACCGAGGAGGCCGACCTGCTGGTCGGCGCCGACGGCGTGGGGTCGCGGGTCGCGGCGGCGCTGGCCGGGCGGCCGACGTCGGCCCCGGTGGGGGTGAGTGGCATCGCCGCGCGCACGCCGCTGACCTCCGACATGAGGCCACTGGTTCCCGCGCTGCTGGCGCCGGGGCCGGCGCTGGCGTTCGGTCCCGGCGGCACCGGGCTTTTCCTCAGCCTCCACGACCCCGGCTCCCGTTCCATGGTCGATCCGGCGGCCTGTGCCGAGGTCGCGCCGATCATCGAGGAGCCCGCGCTGATCTGGGGGCTGCTGGCGCCGGACCGGACCTTTCCCGGCCGGCCGCGGGAACTCGGCGGCGCCGAGCTGATCCGGCTCACCGACCGGCTGCTCGGCGGCTGGAGCACGCCGGTACGAACGCTGGTACGCGCCGCCGATCCGGCCACGGCGGCGTTCTTCGGCTTCCATGCCGTGCCCGCGGACACCGATCTCACCCCGTGGCCCGCGGGCACGGTGACCGCGCTCGGCGACGCGGTGCACGCCATGCCACCCACCGGCGGCATGGCGGCGGCCACGGCGATCCGCGACGCCGACGTCCTGGCGCGCGAACTGATCCAGGTACGCGACGGCACGTCCACGATCCCGCTGGCGGTGCACCGCTTCCAGACCCGGATGGCCGGGTACGCCCCCGCGGCCGTGCGTCTATCCGTGCGACCCCTGAGCTGGGTGAACCGGCTGGCCACCCCCCTGGGCACGCAAGCCGCCCGCCTGGCCCTACCGGCCCTCGCCTCCGCCACCCGGCTCGGCCGTACCCTGGCCGGAGCCCGCGATGCCTGAGGAGCCGGACCTTCCGCTATGGGAGCTGATGCAGACCTCGTACGTCGTGGCCCGGGGCTTCACCGAGGTCTTCGCCACGGTCGGCCTGTCGCCGGTCCAGTTCGGCGTGCTGGCCTCGCTCGCGGACGGCGAGGACCTCAACCAGGCCGAACTCGCCCGAGTGATCATGGTGCGACCGCAGAGCCTCGGCGAGGTGGCGGTGGCGCTGATCGAGCGGGGTCTCGTCGAGCGCGACGGGCCGGGCGGCCGCGGCCGCCGCTCGAAACTGCGGATCACCCCCGCGGGCCAGGAGATTCTGGACCGCGTCCTTCCCGCGGTGGCGGCCTTCAACGCCCCGCGGGCGATGGGACTGTCCGACCGGGACGCCGCGGCGCTGACCCGGATGCTGCGCACGGTCCGCGGCACGCTGTCCGCCAGGCACGAGCACCGGTGATGGCAAAACCCCAGGCCCGACGGTTGCGGCGGTCAGGTCGAGCTCAACGCGGCCCCGGCGCCATGTCATGCGGCGATCGCCGTATCGGAGGGTGCCGCCATGGCCGCTTCAGTCCGGGCTCACCACCGTTCCCAGTGCAGGACCTCCTCGCGTGGGATGCGGGGAGCGGGCTTGAAGTCGGTGCCGAGGGTGAAGGCCAGCGGGATGAACGCCGCCAGCATGACCTTCTCGTACGGCACGCCGAGCACCTGGGCCAGTTCGCGTTCGAGCGGCCCCTGCGCGGTGGTCCACACGGTGCCCAGGCCGCGCGCCCTGGCGGCCAGCATGAAACTCCATACCGCCGGAAGGATCGACCCCCAGGCCCCCGCCTGTACGGCCACCGGAGCGCGGTCGGTGCGCCCCTCGACGCCGGGGATGACGAACGCGGGCACGCGGTGGATGTTGTCGGCCAGGTGGCGCAGCCCGTCGAAGACCCGCTCGGTGGAGCCGGCGTGG
This sequence comes from Nonomuraea sp. NPDC050394, assembly GCF_044459065.1. Classification (NCBI taxonomy): domain Bacteria; kingdom Bacillati; phylum Actinomycetota; class Actinomycetes; order Streptosporangiales; family Streptosporangiaceae; genus Nonomuraea; species Nonomuraea sp. NPDC050394. Next base: position 293,302 of record NZ_JBITIO010000014.1, read on the forward strand.
TAGTTCATCCGCCGCACGTCGCGTTCGGTCAGTGGCTGCCCGGTGGCCAGCGGCAGGGCGCGCAGGAAGATGTCGGCCACGGCCCGTCGCTGCTCGGGCTCGGTCACGACCATGAAGTGCCAGCGCTGCCGGTTGCGGCCGGTCGGTGCCTGCACGGCCAGGTCCACGCACTCCTCGATCAGCTCGCGCGGCACCGGGCGGGTGAGGTCGAGGCGCTTGCGCACGGCCCGGGTGGTGCTCAGCAGTTCGTCCGGGGTGAGATCCAGCGTCATGATGTGCTCCTTCAGGCGGTGGGTGCGGGAACGGGCGCGGGGCGGCGGGAGCGCAGGCCGACAGCGGCGACGAGGGCGCCGAGCAGGGAGAAGCCGCCCGCCGTCAGGAAGGCGATCCGGTATCCGGCCAGCGCGGAGTCGCCGAGCGTCATCATCGACGCCAGTACGGCCACGCCGATTCCGGCGCCGATCTGGACGGCGGAGGTGACCAGTCCCGAGGCCAGCCCCTGCCGCTCGTCGGGCAGGCCGGCGACGGCGGCGATGTTGAGGCTGGGGAAGGAAAGCCCGTTGCCGATGCCGTGCACGACCAGGGCGGGCAGCAGCATCGTGACGTAGTCGCCGGTGGCCCCCGCCCGCAGGAACAACAGGATGCCCGCGCCCTGGACCAGCATTCCGGCGGCGGCCACCCACCTCAGGCCGTACCGGCTGATCAGCCGGCCGGCCAGGTTGGCGGCGATGACGATGGCCAGGCCCATCGGGACGATCCCCAGCCCGGTGGCCAGCGCGGTGTAGCCGAGTACCTGCTGCAGGTACAGCACGGCGACGAACTGCCAGCCGATCGTCGCGCAGGCCCAGGCCAGCGCCGCGAGATTGGCGGCGCCCACGGTGCCGGACCTGAACACCTCCAGCGGGACGAGCGGCGCGGACCGCCGGCGCTCGATGACGACGAAGGCACCCAGCAGCAGTACGGCCACGCCCCCGGCCGGCCAGCTCTTCTCGGTCAGCGCGAACACCAGCAGCAACACGCCGCCGGTGACCGCGGCCGCGCCCGCGACGTCGAACCCCTCACGCGCGCCGGGCGGCCGGACACCACGTGGCAGCACCAGCGGCGCCGCGGCCAGCACCAGCAGGGCGATCGGGACCGGCAGGAAGAACACCAGCCGCCAGCTGATCTCGGTCAGCAGGCCGGAGGCGATCAGCCCGGCGGTGTATCCGGTCGCCCCGGCCAGTGAGTAGACCCCCAGCGCCCGGTTGCGCTGTGGCCCCTCGGCGAAGGTGGTGGTGATGAGCGACAGCGCCGCCGGGGCGGTGAGCGCGGCCGCCACCCCCTTGATCACCCGGGTGGCCACCAGCGGCCATCCGTCCGACAGCAGCCCGCCCACCAGGCTCGCCGCCGCGAACACCGCCAGCGAGAGCAGGAACACCCGGCGGCGGCCGAACAGGTCGGCGATGCGTCCGCCGAGCAGGAGGAAGCCGCCGTAGGCGACGGCGTAGCCGGACATCAGCCACTGCAGGGTGCTTTCCGGCAGCGACAGATCACGCCCGATGGCGGGCAGGGCCACGCCCATCAACGACAGGTCCATCGAGTCCAGGAACACCGCGGCGCACAGCAATACCAGGGCCACCTGCCGGCGGCCATTGGTTCGGATCACGAACACTCTCCATCTGCGTGCAAACAATCGTTAGACAGACGGTTTGGACCGTATGCCGGTAAATCATCTGCTGTCAAACAGTCTGATTGGAGATGGATGTGCGGTAGGCTGACGGTCGAACGCACGAGGGAGAGTGATCGTGACAACGACCAGAACGACGGACCGCGGGACGGCGTACTTTCCCCGGCTCGCCGCCGAGCGGCTCGACATCGCGCTGTGCCGGGCGTCGGCCGCCGTGGCCCGCGCCGCCGACGCGCATGCCACGGGGGAAGGGCTCGGAGTCGGGCAGCACCTCGTCCTCCAGATGCTCGACGCCGTCGGCCCCTGCTCCCAGCAGACGCTCAGCGAAGAACTCCGGATCGACCGCAGCGTCATGGTCGGCATCTGCGACGGCCTGGAGGAGGCGGGCCACGTCCGCAGGGAACGCAACCCCCGCGACCGGCGCTCCTACGCCGTCACCATCACCGACTCAGGCCACCGGCGGCTCACCCAGGCACAGGCCTTGATCCCGGACTTCCTCGAGGACACCTTCCAGGCCCTCACCCCAGGCGAGCGCGGCCAGTTGAGCGCGATCCTCGCCAAACTCCTGCGGGCCGGCGCCGTCGGCCCTCGCTGACCCAACACCTCATCCCCGGCAGGAGGGCCTTCGGCGAGCAGTACGCCGATCGGCCCGAGGCGTGAGCCGACAACGTCGGGGGGCCTTGGCGAAGCCGGAAAACGCGCCGGCGAGCGCGTGGTCAGGTGCTCTGTGCCAGGTGCCGCTTGTAGAACGGGATCAGTTCGTCCCCGCACAGCACACGCCGGACGTCACCGGACACGGTTCGTCTGGTAAGCCCATATAGCGAGTTCGACCCGGTTCCGGACGCCGAGTTTCGTCATGAGACCAGCGAGATGGAACTTGACCGTACTCATGCTGATGTGCAGTTCCCGGGCGATCTCGGCGTTGGTCCTGCCTCGCGCGACCCGGCCGAGCACGTTCTCCTCCCGGTCCGTCAACGCGTCGATGGGCTGGGCCGGCGCGGTGGGCGGGCCGCCGGTGGCGAAGGTGGCGAGCAGCCGGGCGGTGATGGCCGGGTCGATGAGCGCGTCACCGTGCACGGCGGCGTGAATCGCCCGGAGTAATTGATCCGGTTCTGTTCCCTTGAGGAGGAAGCCACGGGCTCCCGCTCTGAGGGCTCCGTAGATGTGCTCGTCGGTGTCGAACGTGGTGATCACGACGACGGCGATCGGATCGTCCACGTCCGGCCCGGCGACCAGGCGGGTGGCTTCGATGCCGTCCAGGATGGGCATGCGGATGTCGAAAAGGCACACGTCGGGTCGCAGCCGGTGGGCGAGCGCGACGGCCTCGCGGCCGTCGGCCGCCTGGCCGATCACCTCGACTCCAGGCTGGCTGTTGAGGATCGTGGTCAGTCCTGCCCGGACGATGCCCTGGTCGTCGGCGACGAGCACGCGGACGGTCATGGCGCGGCGACCCCTCGGGGAAGGACGGCCCGGACGCTCCAGCCGCGGTCCGGATTCGGTCCGGCCGTGAGCGTGCCACCGAGCAGGGTGACGCGCTCGGTCATGCCGACCAGTCCGAAGCCGGGCTGGTCGGCACCCGGCGTGGTGCGGGCACCGTCGTCGCTGACCGTCAGCCGCACCTCGGTGGCGCCGCCGGTCACCTCGACCTCGACCCGGGTCGCCTGCTGTGCGTGGCGGGTGGCGTTGGTGATCGATTCCTGGGTCACGCGGTAGACGGCGCCTTCCACGGCCGGTGACAGGTTCGTCAGGTCGCCGCTCAGCCGCACGCCGATGCGCAGCGCGTCGGTGCTGCCGGTGACGAGATGTTCGATGTCGGCGATCCGGCGCTGCGGGGCCGTGGCCGGCTGTCGCCTGCGGTCGCGCAGCGCGCTGACCATCGTGCGCATCTCGGCGAGTGTCCGGGCCGCCTCGCGGTTGATGATCTCCAGGGCCTCGGTCGCCCCGCTGAGCGATGACGATCGGGCGAGGAACAGCCCCGCCTGAGCCTGGATCGCGATCGCGGAGACGTGATGGGCGACGGTGTCGTGCAGTTCCCGGGCCAGTTCCTCCCGCTCCTGCAGTTTCGCCTGTTCGATCCGCTGCTCGCGTACGGTCGCCCGGTAGCGGCTGGACACGCCGAGCGCCGCGGCGAGAAGCACCAACGCGGCCCCGGCGATCGTCTCGGCGATCCCGGGAAAGTCGATGCCGACGATGACCGTGATCGCGAGGGCCACGACCGCGAGCCCGATGACCGCGTCGCGGTCGCCACGCCAACGCAAGAGCGAGTAGACGAGCACCAGAACGGTCCAGCCGCTGTACAACGCCACGGGTTCGGCGCCCGCGACGAGCGCGGCCACGTCCAGGGTCGCGAACCCTCCGAACGCGAACGCCACCGCCGCCAGCGGATGGGCCCGCCGGACCAGGGTGGCGAACGCGAGACCGCATCCGAAGACGACGGCGACCGGTCGCCAGGCCAGGTCCTGGCGGAGCACCCCTTCGAGCACGACCCCGGCCATGACGATCGCGGCGAGTGCCCAGTCGCGTCGGCCATACGGTGGCGCGTGCCGTACCGCGTCCCACAACGACGTCGCTGCATTCGGCACGACAGCCACAGTAGCGTTCGGGCGGTCGTGACGGACCGGCCGTAAGACCAGCCGCCAACCTGGCCTTTCGGCCAGGGAGAGCCTTGTCCGTACGGCTCGGGCGCCGGGCCGCCGGTCCGGCCCAGACTGGAGGCCGTTCAGCGCCATCGGGCCACCGGGAGGGGTACCACCCATGAGCAGGGATCGGACGAGCGACCTCACCGACACCAAGACCGACGTCAAGGTCGTGCTCTGCGGCCTCTGGGTCGCCACGCTCTTCGTGTTCGCGTACGTCGACATCTTCGGCTTCTTCCGCAAGGACGTGATCGACGGCGTACTCACCGGCAGGGTGTCGAGCACCGGCTTCACCATCGACCAGATGTTCCTCCTGCTCACGACCTGCTATGTCGTGGTTCCGGCGCTGATGGTCGTCGTCTCCCTTGTCGCCAAGGCCCGCGTCAACAGGCTTGCCAACATCGTCGTGAGCCTGTTCTACGTGGTGACGGCGGCGGTGACAATCGTCGGCGAGACCTGGATCTACTACATCGTCGGGATCGTCATCATGTCCATGCTGATGCTGGCGATCGCCCGAGTCGCCTGGACGTGGCCAAGAAACTGACTCCTCTGGTACGGTACGGTACCGTACCAGAAAGTGGAGTCGAGGAGATGCCCATGGTCAGCCCGGCGGAGCTCAGGTCGGCCGCCAAACGTCAGGCGATCATCGACGCCGCCCGGTCGGTGTTCCTCGCGGGCGGCTTCGCCGGGGCCAGTGTGGACGAGGTGGCCGCGCTCGCCTCCACCTCCAAGCGGACCGTCTACGGGCTCTTCGGCGACAAGAAGGGGCTGTTCATCGCGGTGATCACCGAGGACATCGAGGCCGCGGAACACCGCTCGCACGACAGCGTCGAGGCGCTGGCGACCAGTCAGGACCTCGCCACGGACCTGCGCGCCTTCGCCCGCCGGCACGTCGCGAACGTCATCCAGCCGCACATCATGCGCCTGCGCCGGCTCATCATCGGCGAGGCCGAACGCTTCCCCGACCTGGCGAGCACCTGGTACGCCAACGGCCCAGGACGCGGCCACGCCACCCTGACGAGGGTGTTCACCGCATTGACCGAACGCGGCCTGCTGAGAGCGGACGACCCGGCGCTGGCGGCCCAGCACTTCAACTGGCTGATCCTTTCGATCCCGCTGAACCAGGCCATGTTCCACGCGGGCGACGACCACCTCACCCCCGCCGACCTCGAGCACTACGCCGACGAGGGAACCCGGGTGTTCCTGTCCGCCTACGGCGTGAGCCGACCCGGCAGGCAGGCGACACCGGCAAGGACGTAGGCCGGCCGCATCGACGCGTGTCCCCCAACCCCATCGACACCGGAGGATCATGATGTCCAAGGTGATCTCGGCAGACGGCACAGTCATCGCCTACCAGCGCTTCGGCGGCGACGGCCCGCCACTCATCCTGATCACCGCGGCGCTGTGCGACCGCACCGCGGTCGGCGCGCTGGCCGGGCAACTGGCGCCCGCGCTCCCCTCGATCGCCTACGACCGGCGCGGCCGCGGCGACAGCGGCGACCTCGGCGCCTGGACCGTCCGGCGGGAGATCGACGATCTCGCCGCCCTCATCGACGGAGCCGGTGGCAGCGCCGCGGTCTACGGCCACTCCTCCGGGGCCGCCCTGGCCTTGCACGCGGCCGCAGCCGGACTGCCCATCACCAAGCTCATCCTGCACGAGCCGCCCTTCACCCCCGCCCAGGACGGCCAAGACCAGCGCGAGCGCCAGGCCGCCGAGGAACGGGCCGGAAGGGAGCAGGCCGATACCATCCGCGCCCTGCTCGCCCAGGACCGCAGGGCCGAGGCCGTCGCGGCGTTCCTGGCACCCACCGGGATGCCGCAGCAGATGGTCGAGCAGATGAGCAACGACCCCGTGGTGCAGGCCGTCGCCCACACGTTGCCGCACGACCCGTTCGACGTGGTCAGCGCGAGCAGCCGAGGCGGCGCCACACCGGCCGAGCAGGCCGAAGCCGTCTCTGTCCCGACACTCCTGCTCTGCGGCGGCGACAGCTTTCCCTGGATGATCGAAACCGGCGCCCAGCTCGCCGCCGCCATGCCGGACGGGCGTCATCACGTCATGCCGGGCCAGCCCCACGTCGCGGCGCCGCAGGTGCTGGCGCCGGTGCTGACCGGCTTCCTGCTCAGCGGATGAGCGACGACCGGGTACTCGCCATCAGCCAAGGAGCGACTGGCCGCCACCCGCCCCGTTCCGGCGGAACGGCCAACGGACGGGCTTCACCTTGATCGGCGGAACGCGCCGGAGGCAGGAGGTGTCGCCGAGGCGTTCGTCGCGGATGAAGCCGACCACGATCGAGATCGCACAGCCGGTGGGGTCGCCTTCGGGCACGTGCCCCGTATTGGGTATCGACAGGAACCGGGCGCGGGGGAACCGCGCGGCGTTCAGCCGGCCGTTCTCGTCGGTGGTGTTGCTGTCGAGGTCTCCGGAGATCACGAGCGTGGGGACGTCCGGAAGCTTCCCGCTCAGCTGGTACGGCCGCGCCGGTTTCCTGGGCAGTCTGGCGTTTCGCGGCGTCTACCATGGATTTCGTGTTCAGTCCGAGTGAGGATCAGAACCGGCGGCTGCTTCGGGCCCGGGACGCGATGGACCGGGAGTTCGCCGGCCCGCTCGACGTTCCCGCTCTTGCCCGGATCGCCCTGATGTCGCCGACGCACTTCACCCGGTCCTTCCACGCCACCTTCGGCGAGACTCCGCACCGGTATCTCCAGCGGCGCCGTATCGAGCGCGCCATGGCCTTGCTCCGGTCCACTTCGGTCAGTGTCACCGAGGTGTCCACCCAGGTCGGTTTCGAGAGTCTGGGCACGTTCAGCCGTACGTTCCGTGCCATCGTCGGCGTGCCGCCGACCGACTACCGGGCCCGTACGCGGCCCGTCGACGTCCCCGGTTGCTTCGTCAAAGCCTGGAGCAGACCAAGTAGTTTTGGATAAGGCTCCGCGCATTCGCCGGCCATAGTGTTCTGCGCATGTTCACCCACATCAGCATTCACTCTGTCCTTGTCCTGGACCAGGACGAAGCTCTCGACTTCTACGTCGGGAAGCTGGGTTTCCAGGTGTCCTCCGACGTCGACATGGGATTCATGCGCTGGCTCACCATCGCCCTTCCGTCCGATCCGGACCGGCAGATCCTGCTGGAGGTGCCGAAGCCGCCGAGGCTCAGTGAGGATGTCGCCACGCAGGTACGGGACCTCGTGACGAAGGGCGCGCTCGGTGTCGCGGCGATCCTCAACACCGACGACTGCCGGCAGACCTACGACACCCTCCTCGCCAAGGGCGTGGAGTTCACCGAGAAGCCGACGCGGCAGCCGTACGGCATCGATTGCGCGTTGCGTGATCCGTTCGGCAACCACATCCGGATCACGCAGCCGGCCGCGGGGCCTGTCGAGGTCACCGAGGAGGACATCGCGCGCTGGCGGGGCGGCAGCCAGTAGTGACCTGCGGTGAGGCGGCGCGGCCCGGGTTCGCGGTGGAAGGCAGGGGTCGGCGCCGGTCGTATGCCACCTGCCACAATGGACGGATGACGGACCATGAGACGGATCCACGTGACCGCCCGGCCCCGTTTGGTGTGATCGTTGGACTGACCACGCTGTCTGCCATCGCGGTCATGGTGGTCACGCATCTGCTGGCGACGCCTGTCAGCATGAAATGGCTGCTCGTGGGGCCGATAGCGCTCGTGGTCTACGAGGTGGTGATCCACGAGCTCTGGTGGAGGCGATGGTGGGGCGCCATCCCCGGGGCTTTGGCCGGGCTGGTGATCTACTTCGAGGGGCGCGAGATGGTCACCGGCTTCGTGGGGCCGTCGTGGGCCGGCGCCGTGGCGTACGTGGCGGCTTGGTCCGCCTTCGCGGCGATCTTTGCGCTGGCCAGCCGAGTCAGCGTCTTCGCCGGGGATCGACCGCTTCGCGACAGCGGTGACGACGAAGAGCCCCGGCCTGCCTGACCCGGCGGCATCCTCCATCGCGTCGTCTGCCGAGCCCAGACTCGACAAAATAAAAATATCCCCATACGATTACTGCTGTGCCGAGAGTCGCCGATCATGCGGAGCGCCGCCGTCAGGTGGTGGAGGCCACGCTGCGGGTGATGGCGGCCCGGGGAATGGAAGGGCCCACGGTGGCCGAGGTCGCCGCGGAGGCGGGGGTCTCCGTGGGGCTGGTGCAGCGCTACTTCCCCACCAAGGACGAGATGCTGTTGCTGACCTTCGAGTTCCTCGGCGCCCGGCTGATGATGCGGATCAAGACGGCGTGGGAGGCGGGTGGCCCGGTCAGGGAACGCCTGCGCCGATGCCTGCTGGAGTTGCTTCCGCTGGACGATGAGCGCATCGCGGAGATCAGGATTTATCAGGTTTTCTGCGGCAGGGCGATGGGCAATCCCGCGCTGCGGCGGGTGCAGGTGGCGCTCCATGCCACCGCACGGGCGGACCTCGCGGCGGCCATCGCGCAGGCGATGGCCGAGGGAGAGGTCCGGGGCGAGCGGGATCCCGGCGAGGAGGCGGCGCTGTTGTGGGCCCTGGTCGACGGGCTCGCGGTGCACGGTTGCGCCGATCCCATCGGGCTCCCGCCGGCCATGGCCGAGCGTCTGGTCGAACGGCAGTTGGACCGGCTGTTCGGCTGAGGCGTTTCCCATGGCTCGTTTTTGAACAACGGTTCAGCATCCGGGACGGCGCCGTGCCGGCCGGTTCGGGAGCTCCATCACATCCACATCGGAGAGGACATCATGATCGAGATCAATGTCTGCGCCGCGTTCCTTCCTACGGTGAGCGCATGACGATCACCCACGCGACGGAGCTGCGGCTGACCGCGCGCCCGGACGCCGAACTGCGCGAGGAGCACTTCGAACTCGCCCGCACCGAGATCGGCCCGCCCGGCGAGGGCGAGTTCCTGGTGCGCAACGACTGGATGCTGCTGTCGGTCGTGATGCGGGAGCTGATGGACGCCGAGCCCCACCCCGACCTGCCGATGGCCGCCTACGAACTGGGCCGCCCGCCCTGGGCGCCCGCGGTCGGCACCGTCGTGGCCTCCCGCAGCGCACGCTTTTCCGCCGGCGACCTGGTCCAGCACATGTACGGCTTCCGCGACCACGTCCTGGCCGGCGAGGCCGACGAGTCGTTCACCCCACTCGACCCCGGCCTGCTGCCCGGCCCGGAATACCACCTCATCCAGGGCGGCACCGCCTGGCGCGGCATGGTGACGCTCGCCGCGGTGGGACCCGGCGACACCGTGTTCGTGTCCGGAGCCACCACCGGCGTCGGCGCGGTGGCCGGCCAGTTCGCCCGATGCCGCGGCGCCAAGCGGGTGATCGGCAGCACGGGCAGCAAGGAGAAGATCGGCTACCTCACCGACGAACTGGGCTTCGACGCCGCCTTCGACTACCACGACGGACCGGTCGCCGCCCGGCTGGCCGAACTGGCACCGGACGGCATCGACGTCTTCTTCGACAACGTCGCCGGAGAACAGTTCGAGGCCGCGCTGGCACTGGCCGCACCGAACGCCCGCTTCGTGCTCTGCGGCTCGCTGTCGGGCCGCAACCCCACCCTCGACCTGGAACCCGCCGTCCTGCGCGACGTCACGATCCGCGGGTTCACCACCCCCTACGACAGCGATCCCACCTGGATCGAGCACTACAGCCGGTGGGTACGCGAGGGCCGCTTCGTCTTCCCCCACACCGTGATCGAGGGCGGCCTGGCCGCGGTACCCGGCGCCCTCATCGGCCAGCTGAACGGCAGACACCGGGGGACGACCCTGGTCCGGCTGTGAAGTCAGCAGCGCCGGGAGCCGGCTCACGAGATCAACCATAGGAGCACGAGAATGAAACTGAACGGTATCTACGCTGGCATCCCGGCCGTCGATCTGGCCGCCTCACAGCACTGGTACGAGCGGCTCACCGGCTTGAAGGGCGACGCGGAGTCGGCCCCCGACATGGTCGTCTTCGAGGTCTCCGGAGACAACGGCTTCGAACTCGACCGCGTCCAAGCCGTACCGGCCGGGACGGGCTGGGGTCTCCGGCTCGTGGTCGAGGACGTGGAACGTGAGCGCGCGAGCCTGATCGAGAACGGGTTCACTCCCAGCCCGATCGAATCCGTCTCCAGCCTCGTGGCCTTCTGCCACCTGCACGACCCCGACGGCAACCTGGTCACATTGGTCCAGGAACTGAGCTAGCCATGGACGTTGTAGGCCTTTGCCAGGCTTTGGTGCCGTGAGAGGCCGGCAACCTTGCCGTCCATAGCCGGTTCCCGGGCCCGGTGCGCGGAAGTCCGAGCCGGCCCCTGTCGGTAAATCTCGGGACTGCAATCCGCCATCTCGGCAGAGGTCGCGCGTCGTGGTCGCTAGCGTCCAGCGGGTGCCTCGTCCATGGGTTCGACCTGCCGGGATGGTCCTGGCGTCGGTGCTGCTCCTGTCCGCGGGAGCTTCCCGTGCGGGGGCCGCGCGCCTGCCGTTCGTGACCACCCATGCCACCAACGCGGCGCTGCCCGCCGATCCCGAGCCGTTCGCCGTCAACGACGGCACGCTGCTGCACCCGATCGTGTCCGCCATCGTCCGTGACCGGCCCGGCGGTCGCCCGGTCGCGAGGCTCGCGGCCCGCCAGCTCGGCAATCCGACGTGGGTGCCGGTGGTGGAACGGGTTCCGGGGTGGGCGCGGGTGCTGCTGCCGGCCCGGCCCAACGGGTCGACGGGGTGGATCGCCACCGGCGGGCGCGTGCGGCTGGCCCGTACCACTTACCTGGTGGGAGTCGACGTGCGGGAGCGTCGGCTCACGCTGCTCCGGTACGGGCGCCCGATCGGGAGCTGGCGGGTCGCCGTCGGCGCGGCGGAGACGCCGACACCTGTGGGACGCACGTTCCTGCTCGGGTCGTTGCGGGAGAACGGCTCGCTCGTGCTGCCGACCGGCGCTCATTCAGACACCTTGGACAGTTACGGCGGTGGCCCGGGCACGGTGGCGCTGCACGGCTGGCCCGACCCATCCGTCTACGGCCAGGCGGTCAGCCATGGATGCGTCCGGGTGCCGGACGAGGCACTTCGAGCACTGTCGAGGGTGCCGCTCGGCACCCTCGTCCTCATCCACTCAGGGGGAATTGATGCGTAGGAAGTCTGCATTCGTCATTTCGACCGCGGCGCTGGCGCTGGCGGTTCTGGCGCCGGCGTCGCAGGCCACGACCGATCCCGGCGGATCCAGCGCCTTCGGGCTGGCGGCCGCGGATGCGCTGGGGATCGCGCCGATGCCGGCCGTACAGGCCGATGGAGCCCGTCCGGCGCGCAAGAGCGTGACGGAGCACCCGGCGAACAAGCTGGTCAACGCCAAGGCGCTGGAGGTGGACGCGCAGGGCGACCGGGCCGGCTCCCGGGCCGTCGGCGTGGACGCGCTGGCCTCCAAGCTGACGGCCGACGCCGTACAGGTGCGTTGTGTGGGCGGGTCGGCAACCGCGAGGATGGCGAGCGCCGTCGTCGACGGCAAGCCGATCGAGTCGGCGCCCGCGCCGAACACGACCATCCCGGTGGAGATGAAGGGGGTCGGCACCGCGAGCGTCACGCTGAACAAGCAGCAGCGCAACGCCGACGGCGGGATGACCGTGACCGGCGTCGCGATCGCCGTGCCGGTGGGTGACGGCAAGTACGAGTCGATCGACCTGGCCTCCGCCACCTGCGCCGGCGCGGGCCGGACGGCACAGGCGCCGTCCGGCCAGACGGCACCGGTGCCGGTCGCCGTCGACGACCGCGGACCGCTGCAGGAGGGCGCACCGCTCCAGGAGGCCGCGCCGCCGATGCCGTCGAACAGCAAGCTCCCGGTCGCGGGCTGAACATCGCACCACGTCCGTCCGGACCCCACCACCCTGGCTCACCGTCGAGTCCAGGGTGGTGGGCCGCGGCGCCGGTCGGCACTTGATTGTTTCCGCCGGGTACTCGGCGCCGCCCTCACGCTCGACGCCGACCCGCGCGACACGGGCGCGGCCAGCGGCACCCTCACGCTGCTGCGCACCATCGGCGGCGCACTCGGCATCGCCCTGCTGGGCACCCTGTATGCCGCCCGGGTACGCGGTAGCAGATCACTGTCACGTACCTGAGTCATCCGGGTCCGATTCGGAGCCGGTGGGTGGCTGTTCGATCGGGAAGAGGATCGGGCTGAGCAGGTGCTGTGTGCGGTCCGGCGTTGGCTGGTTGGTCAACATGGGCAGGATCACGCGACGGAGCTGGCTGATCATCTCTTCCCGTTCGCCACGGGTGAGCCAGATGGCATGCTGCCGGTAGCCGACGAGGTCCGCCACCGGGTCGACATCCTCGTGGTCGAGGTAGGCGTTGAATTCGGCGACCAGGACGGCCATCGCGGTGGCGAAGGCGCGCCGGTGGTCGTCGGGCGTCATGGCCGCGAACGCGTCGGCGTAGATGGCGGCCCGGTCGTGGCGGAGCCGGTAGCGGCGTTCCACCGCACCCCGCACCCGTCTCTCACCCGCCACCTCCAGGATCCCACTGGCCGCCAGCAGGTCGACGTGCCGATAGACCATGGCCTTCGAGGTGTCGGGTATGCGAGCGCACAGCTGTCCGGTGGTGAGTTCCCGCTCTCCGCGCATCGCATGCACGATCCGCAGCCGTACCGGATGCGCCAGAAGCTCCAAAGTGTCCACATACAACGATCTCATGCTGTGCTACCGTTCGCAAAACAGTAGAAGGGATGGTGTTGGAATGACCAGAGGAACGGATCCGGTGACGATCGCCGCGGCGGTCGTTGAGATGGCACAGGGTGGGCGCTTTGCGGATATTGAGGAATTGTTCGCCCCGCCGTTGCGGGCGGTGGTCTCCGCTGAGACGCTGCAAGCCGCCTGGGAGAGCCAGCTCTCCACGATGGGGGCGATCTCCGCGGTCGCGACGCCGATCAGCGAGTCGGCCCCCGAGAGCTGGGTGACCGCATCGGGGAAGGCCGGGCTGGTCAAGGTGAGCGTCCCGGTGACCTGCGAACGTGGCGGGCTGACGGTGGTCATGTCGGTCGACGAGACCGGACTGCTGCAGGGCCTGCAACTGGCACCCGAGCTCACCGAGCCGTGGACGCCGCCCGCGTACGCCCGCCGTAAGAGGTTCGACGAGCACGAGGTCACCGTGGGTTCCGGTCCGCTGGCCGTACCCGGCACGTTGAGTGTGCCGCGCGGAGACGGGCCGTGGCCCGCGGTGGTGCTGCTCAGCGGCGGCGGGCCATTCGACCGGGACGCCACCAGCGGCCCCAACAAGCCCCTCAAAGATCTGGCCTGGGGGCTGGCCGGGCGCGGTGTGGCCGTGCTGCGCTTCGACAAGGTGACCCACGCCCACGCCGCCGAGGTGGCGGCCGACCCGGCGTTCACGATGGGCGAGGAGTACGTCCCGCACGCCGTCGCGGCCATCCACATGCTCCAGCGCCATCCGGACGTCGATGCCGCACGTGTGTACGTCGCGGGGCACAGCATGGGCGGCAAGGTGGCCCCGAGGGTCGCCGCCGCCGAGCCGTCGGTGGCCGGGCTGGTGCTCCTGGCCGCTGACACCCAGCCCATGCATCGGGCCGCCGTCCGTGTCGTCCGCCACCTCGCCTCGCTCGATCCCGGTGCGCGGGCCGCAGTCGAGGCGATCACGCGGCAGGCCGCACTAGTCGACAGCCCTCGGCTGTCGGCCGAGACACCCGCGACGGAGCTGCCGTTCGGCTACTCCGGGACGTACTGGCTTGATCTGCGAGATTATGACCCGGTCGCGACGGCGGCAGCGCTGGACAAGCCGATGCTCATCCTGCAGGGCGGACGCGACTATCAGGTGACCGTCGCAGACGACCTCGCGGGCTGGCGGGCAGGACTCGGCCACCGGGCGGACGTCACCATCCGCGTCTACGACGCCGACGACCACCTGTTCTTCCCCGGCTCAGGCCCGTCCACGCCCGCGGACTACGGCAAGCCCCAGCACATGGACGCGGCCGTGGTCACCGACATCGCCGACTGGCTGGCCCCGCGTCAATCGGCGATCGCCCGGCTCGCCTCCAGCTTCAAACGCTGACCATCTCACCGGCTGCACTCGGATGCTCGGCCGGTCACGGACGTAGCGATGAGTTCGGCAACACAGGAGGAACACGTGGCTCAGCTACTGAGAGTCCAGAACTTCAACGTCTCAAGTGAGGGGATCGGCGCCGGTGCCGATGAGGATCAGAGCCTCGAGAACCCGTTTGGCCGCGCCAATGCCGAACGACTGTTCGCCTGGGCCGGCGCCACGGCGAGCTGGCCTATGCGCACCGACCCGGGAGGGAGCCGGGGCCTCGACGACTACTTCACGCGGGACTACGCACGCGACATCGGTGCCGAGATCATGGGCCGCAACAAGTTCGGACCCCAGCGCGGACCGTGGAAGGACCATGAGTGGCGCGGCTGGTGGGGCGACGAGCCTCCGTTCCGCACTCCTGTGTTCGTGATGACCCACCACGAGCGCCCGTCGTTCACGCTGTCGGACACCACGTTCCACTTTGTCGACGGTGACCCGGCCACGGTCCTGGAGCAGGCGCGGGAGGCGGCGCAGGGCAAGGACGTCCGGCTCGGGGGCGGGGTTACCACCATTAGGCAGTTCCTCGACGCCGACCTCGTCGACACCATGCATGTGGCGGTCTCGCCGGTGAAGCTCGGGTCCGGAATACGGCTCTGGGAGTCCCCCGATGAGCTGCTCGACCGGTTTCACCTGGAGATCGTGCCTAGCCCGAGCGGCGTGACACATCACCTGTTCTGGCGAAAGTGACATGAGGGCCCATTCGGAGTAGTGCCCCCCAGAGGTTCTTCAGGGCGCCGCGGTACTGTCGGTCGATCCGGGGCCTCGTCGGCAGCCCGGTTCGGCGCTGATTGGGCGGCCTGCCACCCGGCTGCCCGGCTCCAGGCCGCTGCCGCCGATCAACTCCCGCCCGCGTCGGGCCGGCGCGCGGGATCCTCGTCCAGTGCCCGCGCCACCAGGCCCCGCAGCGGCTCCGGGGCGCCCGACACATCGGGGTCAGGAAAAAGGGCCGTCTCCCAGCGCGTCTTTGGACGCACAATCTCCGGCGTGATCGGGATGTACTTCCCTGCGGACAGGGGGCCGATCACTCATCAAGGAGAACCATGAGACTCAAGCGCGCACTCACCACGGGGGCTCTGCTCGCCCTTCCCCTGATGGCCGTGTTCGCCAGCCCGGCGATGGCGGCCACCAGCGTGAGCGGCGTCGGCGGCCAGCTCACGATCAATTCGGGGAACGTCGGCGACGAGATCAACATCAGCCTCGAAGGGGGATTCCTGGTCGTCCGGAACTTCCAGGACACCATGAACACGCCCAGCTTCAACTGCCAGCGGCTCGACAGCCGCACCGTCCGCTGCCCCAGCGCCGGGATCAACAAGATCCAGGTGCAGACGCAGGGCGGCGCCGACGTCGTCCGCAACAACACGGCGCTGCCCACCCGGGCCTTCCTCGGCCCGGAGGGCGATCAGTACTCCGGCGGCAGCGCCCGGGACTTCGTCAACGGCGACGAGGGCAACGACCTCATCGACGGCAACGGCGGCAGCGACATCCTCATCGGCGACAGCGGAGGCTTCGACCAGGTCTTCGGCGGCCCAGGCACCGACCTTTGCGACGCCGAGGCGGAGAACTCCTGCGAACAGCAAGCCTGAAGGAGCAGGCATTGAAGATCAAAAACACGAACCGCCAGCCATCAGCCGGCGCTTGCAGCCGGGTGAGCGGTGAACCACACATCGGCGCAGGTCGGGGCAATGCGCCTCCCGTTCCTACGGTTCCGGTCCGAGGTTCACGTAGGTAGGCCGACGTCGAAACCATGATCTGAAGCAGAGCGTGACACCACAGGCCAGCGGGCCCCTACTCACGGGTAGCGGCCCGCTGGATGTCGCTGGATTCCTCGGCCCCGGCGATCCAAAGGCACCCAGGTCCTCATGGCCGACGGTAGTGCCAAGCCGATCGAGCAAGTAGAGGCCGGCGAGAAGGTCCTGGCCACAGACCCGGAAACTGGACAGGCCACACCTCGGGGAGTTGTCTATCTACGCACTAATCTCAACACGGGCGAGGAATATGTGGGCATCGCCGAGCCGGGCAATTGGATTCACGCTGGCGGCGGCAAGGAGCCGATACCTGGTAGTGTTCTCACAAACAAGCGCTACCAAATGAGCGACCCGAAATATAAGGCGGCGGGGTGGCGACGTATGTTGATCAAATACCGCGAGGGGGATCTGCTTCAGATTCCAATAATTCACGATAGAGCGGCGACCGGCCAGGTCGTGAAGACGCTACAAGGAAACATCATACTAGGCGTTTTCGATTCGCCACACGGAATGCGCGAAGCTGTCGACGTCGCCGAGCTCGATCTCGATATTCCGATATTTTTGGCCGAGACGATGGATTCAGCGATCGAGACCGGTACCTGGAGAATCGTAGGGAGCCGCTCGGTTTCTCCGAATATAATAATACCTGTATACAAAGTACCGGTTGGCTTGCAAGGTGATTACTATTTGCAAGACGTGTATGGAAATATCGGTCAACGGCTCTCACCAAATGAGGCGCGCCTCCTGAAACACCCGAGATCCTATTCTCCAGCACTCATCGAAGGGGCGATTCGCGCCTTCTACGGGCATGAGCCATGGCTGCCGCTCTATGACGAAATCGCGCAGTAGCGAAAAAGTCGCAGGGATTCGACGAGATGGAAACTCGCGGTTGGAGCCCGGCCTGGACTTTTGACGTCGACAGAGAAAGTCCTGACCTGCAGCGTCGTTTCGACGTAAGGCGGGCTGCGACGATCATCGCCACGGAGAATGGCTCCGAACCTTGGCCGGTACTCGGTAGGGCGAGCACGGATCTCGGCGAACAGTGCGCACGAACAGGAATTTCTTCCCGGTGTAGGCGTCGTCCGCCGACCCGGGTCCCAACCCCGTGGACGAGAACGACCGCCGCCAAAGGGCACCTGGTACCTGCGGCTGCAGTGCAAGACCAGCGCGGGGAACCTCTACCACTACACCTCGCCTGCGCAGTCCGGCGACGGGTCGGTGTACGTGAGCTGCGGCTCCGGCCAGACTCCTGGATCCTCAAATAGGGGCTGACCAGCCGATATGAGGACTGTGCCGCGCGCACGCGAGCAGCTTGCGTACGGCATGGGCTCTGCTGTAATTGGATTTGCAGAATTGTGCGGTGGAGCGTTGGCCGTGCCTTCTACTGACAGGGAGCCTTTTCCATCTTGATCAGCGGCCATCTTCAGCAGTCTGAAGTACGAGGATGGCCTGCACGATCGCGGTAGCTCGATGCGGGCAGCAGCGCA
>NZ_JBITIO010000015.1:0-4089 GCF_044459065.1 Nonomuraea sp. NPDC050394
TCATCCGTCTTCTTGGCGACTTCCTTGACCAGCTCAGCGCCGATCTTCTCCCACGGATCCTCGAGCTCGATCTCCTTGGCGATGGAGACACCGTCGTTCGTGATCGTGGGAGCGCCCCACTTCTTCTCCAGCACGACATTGCGCCCCTTGGGACCAAGGGTCACCTTCACGGCGTCAGCGAGCTGGTTCATGCCGCGCTCGAGACCGCGCCGGGCGTCCTCGTCGAACGCGATCATTTTTGACGTCATTCCGCACTCCTGACCTGTCTGTGGGGGGACGGCGCCCGCGACTGCGCCGTCCCGGCTCGCTGGCACTCTACATAGAATTTGCGTGACACGCACATGATGCGCGGCGCGCAATCTCGCGCTATCGTATCGGCATGACCGACGAGACCGCAGACCTACGGACACGCAACAGCCAGGCGACCAGAGAGGCGATCGGCCATGCGGCACTGCGCCTGGCCATCGAGCAGGGGCCCAACGGGCTGGCCCTGGTGCGTGTCCACGACATCGCCGCGGCCGCCGGGGTGTCGCCCCGCACGTACAACAACTATTTCTCCAGCAGAGGCGAGGCGATCTGCGCCTTCCAGGCCGACCAGTCCAAACGCGCGGGCAAGGCCCTGCGCGCCCGCCCGGCCGACGAGTCGCTGACCGAGGCCGTCACCGCCGCCGTGATCGAGCTCTACACCGACCCCGAGCCCGACCGCGCCGGACTGAGCATGATCATGTTGACGCCCGAGCTGGAAGGTGAGGCTCTCAAGGCGTTCACCATGGCCGAGGGCCCGCTCGCCGACGCGATCTCGGAGCGCACCGATGGCGACGGCGACCTTTTTCCCGCCGTTACGGCTGCCGCCGTCGCGGGCGCGGTTCGGGTCGCGGGGCGGCGGTGGCTGGAGCCGGGCACCACGGAACCCTTCGCCGCCATCCTCCGCCGCGCGCTGTCCCACGTCTTGCCCGGCTAGCACCCGCCGTTGACCCGCTCACGCAAGGAGAGCTCCGTGCTTCCCTGGTCCGCCGACCTCACCGGTCGCATCGACCGCCATGTCATCGACAGCAACGTCCTGCGCGGCAATCCGCTGGGCGATCCGCACGAGCGGCCTTTGTGGGTGTACGTCCCGCCTGGCTACGACGACGAACCCACCAGGCGCTACCCCACGGTCTACGTCATCCAGGGCTACACCGGTCACCTCGCCATGTGGAACAACCGGGCCCCGTTCCGCCGGCCGTTCCCCGAGCTGGCCGACGAGGTGTTCGCGGCCGGTCAGACGCCCCCGGCGATCGTCGTCTACGTCGACGCGTGGACCGCCTACGGCGGCAGCCAGTTCCTGGATTCGCCCGGGACCGGCCGGTATCACACCTACCTGTGCAGGGAGGTCGTGCCGTGGGTGGACGGCCACTACCGCACGCTGCCCCACCGGGACATGCGGGCGATCACCGGCAAGTCGAGCGGCGGCTACGGCGCCATGGTCACCGCGATGATGCGGCCCGACGTATTCGGGCTGTTCGCCACGCATGCCGGTGACGCGTTGTTCGAGACCTGTTACCTGCCGGAGTTTCCACGGGCGGCCCGGACGCTGCGTGACCTCTATGACGGGTCATATGACGCGTTCCTTGCCGATTTCCGTGGGCGGATCGCCATGACCAGACCAGGCGACGACGTCCTCATCGAGCTCTATGGCTATGCGGCCGCCTACTCGGCCGACGAGGACGGGACTGTCCGGTTGCCGTTCGACGGGAATGGGGCGTTGGTTCCGGAGGTCTGGGAGCGGTGGCTGGCCAGAGACCCTGTCCGTATGGCCAGGCAGGAGCAGTATGCCGGGGCGCTCAAGAGCATGCGAGGTGTCTGGATCGACGCGGGCACCAGGGACGAGTGGTACCTCGACCTGGGTGCGGCCGCCTTTCATCAGGCGGTTCTTGACGCCGGGCTGCGGAGTGAGCGGACGCGGTTCGAGCTGTTCGACGCTACGCACATGGCGATCGAGTACCGGTATCCGCTGGCGTTGGCCTGGTTGTGCGAGCGCTTCGCCGCCTGACCGCCCCTGCTCTCGGTCGCGTCCGCTTGTCAGTCGGGCTCGCGTGCCAGCCATGCTCGCGTGCCGGTCGGGCTTGTACGTCGGTCGGGCTCGCGTGCCGGTCGGGCTTGGGTGCCGGTCGGGCTCGTGTGCTGGTCGGGCTCACCTGTCGGTGGGCTCGCGTTTCGGGTGGGCTCGCGAGCGTGGGTGCTTTCGGGGCTGCAGGCATGAGCGAGGGGTACGGCGAGCCGTCAAGTGGGCCTGCGGCGACGACCGGCAGGGGGCGCGGTGGGGCGCCGTGGGGGCGAGGGGTATCGGGGGAGGTTTGGGCGGGGCGCGGTTGGGCGCCGTGGGGGCGAGGGTATCGGGGGGTCGGGCGGGGCGCGGTTGGGCGGCGGTTGGGGCGCTGTGGGGGCGGGGGCATCGGTCGGTTGAGTGGGGCGCGGTTGGGTGGCGGTTGGGGCGCTGTGGGATGGGTCATCGGGTCGGCTGAGTGGGGCGCGTGGGCATTGTGGGCGGCGTGTTTCGGGTCGGTTGAGTGGGGTTTGGTGCGGGGAGGAGGTGCTGTTGGCTGGGGGGCTCTGGGGCGGGTAGCTGCTGGGATGTCGGGAATCCTGTGTGCGCGAAGGCGGCTGAGCCCCTACGGTGTCGTGGGTATGGGGGAAAGCATGATCTTAAGTCGAGTGGTCCGCGTCGCCGTACTCACGGCTCTGGCTGTACCGGTTACGGCGGTGGTCATGAGCCCGCAGGCGGCGGCTGAACGGCGCGAACAGTCACAGGCCGGGTCTCTTCGGATGCTTGGGCAGTTGAAGGTTGCCAAGGCGTTGTCCGGTCGGGGCTACAGTCATCGGCGGTTCCAGCCTCGGTGGGCGCATCACCGGGGGACCTGTGACGCGCGCGAGGTTGTGCTGGCGCGTGACGGGCGGGGTGTGCGGAGGAACAAGTACTGCCATCCGGTCAAGGGGACCTGGTACAGCCCTTATGACGGCAAGGTTCTCAAGAGCGAGAAGCTGGTGGACGTCGACCATGTGGTGCCGCTGGCGTACGCGTGGCGGTCGGGGGCCAAGCGGTGGAGTCAGGCCAAGCGGCGTGCGTTCGCCAATGACCTGACGCGGCCTGAGCTCAAGGTCGTCAGTCACTCGATCAACATCGCCAAGGGCGGCAAGGGGCCGCAGAGCTGGCGGCCGCCACGCCGGGGCTACTGGTGCCGGTATGCCACCTCCTGGATCTCGGTGAAACATCACTACCGCCTCTTCGTCACCAAGCGGGAGAAGAAGGCGCTGATCAACATGCTCCGCACCTGCCGCTGACGGTCACTGAGGGCCCACGTGCGCGCGGAAGCGTTCGTGGGCCGCCTGCTTCGTGATGCCCATGGCCTCGCCAACATCGGCCCAGGACGCACCCGCCGCCTTCGCCCCGGCCACGGCCTGGTCGAGCAACGTACGCTGCCAGCTCTCCACCTGTGCCAGCAGGGTGAGGGCGGCCAGCGGGCGCTCGGCGGCGAGGTTGACGATCTGCTCGCACAGCAGGTTCGACTTGACGACCAGCCAGCTGGGTGGGGCTGCGGCCAGGAGCGGGGCGACATGCGTGTACCAGCGGCCCTCCGCTTCCTTGGCACCTTCCGGGGTGGGCGGGAAGCGGCGGCGGTCGGCCCAGCCGCAGGAGCAGGCGGCTTGGTAGCCGATGAAGGCCCGGGTGAAGGCACTGGAGGAACGGGCCAGCTCACCGTCGGGGAGGACGGGCGCGGCGAACCCCTCGTGGTCGGGGATGTCGGAAAGCTTCATCGTCATGCCCGTCAAGATACCCTGACGCCTGGCTTGCCGTGTTGCCGTCAGGAAATCTTGACCTCCAAGAGCCGTTCAACGCGGGCGTGCGGGCAACGACGACGACGCGCAGGCCCGAGCGGGCGCACGGGCTGCCGGTGGGAGCTGACGTGCCCGCGCGGGCTGCAGGACGGGGCCGAGCGGGCGCACGGGACTGCCGGACGGAGCCGACGTGGCTGCACTCGGGAGTGCCGGACGGAGCCGAGTGGGCGCACGGGGCTGCCGGACGGAGCCGACGTGCCCGCGCGGGCTGCA
>NZ_JBITIO010000015.1:4185-4591 GCF_044459065.1 Nonomuraea sp. NPDC050394
TGCAGGACGGGGCCGAGCGGGCGCACGGGGCTGCCGGACGGAGCCGACGTGCCCGCGCGGGCTGCAGGACGGGGCCGAGCGGGCGCACGGGGCTGCCGGACGGAGCCGACGTGCCCGCGCGGGCTGCAGGACGGGGCCGAGCGGGCGCACGGGGCTGCTGAACAGGGCCGAGGGGCCGGGGCTGACACGGGACCCGCTGGCTGTGGGCGTGGTCGGAGGTGAACCCTGTCAGCTTGATGTCGGAGACACGGCACGCTCCTCCTAAGCGGGGGCGGCCGCTCGCGACCCGTTACGGCTAACCGACCAGCTCGGTCGGCCGGTCCAGCGCATCCGCCTGCCTCGCACCGGCACCGGCTCGCGGCCCCGTTACGGGTTTGTGCCGGCCGCTGATCGCGGCCCCGTTACG
>NZ_JBITIO010000015.1:4686-287886 GCF_044459065.1 Nonomuraea sp. NPDC050394
TTACGGCTGTGCCAGCGGCCGCTCGCGGCCCGTTACGGGTTGTGGTGGCGGCTGATCGCGGCCCCGTTACGGGTTGTGGTGGCGGCTGATTGCGGCCCGTTACGGGTTGTGGTGGCGGCTGATCGCGGCCCCGTTACGGCTGTGCCAGCGGCCGCTCGCGGCCCGTTACGGGTTGTGGTGGCGGCTGATCGCGGCCCCGTTACGGGTTGTGGTGGCGGCTGATTGCGGCTCGTTACGGTTGTGGCGGGGGCTGGTTGGCCAGGTTGGTCAGCCAGCTCAGCGCGTCCCGCCGTGGCAGAGTGGCGCCACGGGTGAACGCTGTCCGGTACCCGTTCTCCCCCAGTGCCTTGGTGAGGCGGTCGATCAGGTCGCGGGTCTCCGGGTCGTGGTGGTGGAGTTCGCCGCGGATCACGAAGGCTGTTCCCAGTGCGACGGCCGCAGGTTCGGGCTTGTCCTCCAGTGACAGCACCCCGGCTACCATCTCGGCCGCCCACGCGAGGCCTTCGGCGTTGCCGTACGACAGGACTCCGTGGATCGCGGCGGGCAGGAGAGCGCGTGCCGCGGGTGCGTCACCGGCGGCGACCCGGACCGACAGGCGCGCCCCGGCCAGCAGGTCCCTTTCCATCGCCTCGGGGTACAGCATCCGGTGCAGCAGCGGCTGCATCTGGTCCAGGATCTGGTCCGCCTGTTCGTGGTCGCCCTCCCTTCGGTGCGTGGCGGCGATGTGGGCCAGCAGGCTGTTCTCCATGCGCCGGTGTCCCAGGGTCTGGGCCTGCTGGCGGGCGGCCTTCAGGTTGCGGCGGGCGCCGTCCAGGTCGCCGGTGCGCATGCGGGCCAACGAGAGCGCGGTCCAGGTGTCGTGCAGGTGCTCCTCGGTGCCGAGCTCGGTGGCGATCGCGAGCGCCCGCTCGAACCGGGTGATGGCCTGGGTGTGGTCGCCGGTGAGGGTGTGTTCGCGGCCGAGGCTGAGGTTGCTCATCACCAGGCCCCACCGGTCGCCGATCTCTTCGAAGCCGCGCAGCGCGGCCCTGCGGGAGGCGGCGCCGGAGTGCGGGTCGCCCTGCTCGGTCAGGAGGAAGTCGTGGGCCAGGTGGCCGCTCGCCCGTACCCAGGGATCGGGGTGATCCAGGGCCGCTTGGACGTCGCCGGCCAGGTGGGAGATCCGCAGCAGGGGCAGGGTGGGGTGGAAGGCCAGGACTGCGGCGTTGTCGGTGTCGGTGTCGGGTTGCGGGAGTTCGTCGGACGGCTTCGCCGAGGCCAGCCGGATCACCTGGAAGGCGGCGCGGGTCGCCTCGGGCAGGTCGAGGGCCAGCACTTCGCCCAGGAACGTCTCGAACTGGTTGCTCATGCCTCTGATGCCCCAGTACCAGAACAGGGCTCGGACGAAGCGGGCCGCGGCGTGGGTGTCGCCGGCCGTCAGGACGCCGCGCAGGGCGTGCACCAGGTTGTCGTGCTCGGCGTCGAAGACCGCGATCGCCGCCAGTTGTTCGCGTCGGCGTAGCAGCGGCTCCTGTTCCTCCGCCAGGGCCAGGTAGTAGGCGGTGAACCGGCCGGAGAGGTCCTCGCCGGACTCGGCCTGGCGGGCTGCGGCATAGGCACGGATGGTCTCCAGCATGTCGTAGCGCTCGCCGTCCTGCCGGACCAGCGACTTCTCTACGAGAGAGCCGGCCACGTACACCACGTCCCCGCCCGACAGGGAGCCGCCAGGCAACAAACCACCAGACGCGGAACCACCAGGCGAAAAGCCTCCGGGCAACAAACCGCCGGACGAGGAAGCACCGGACGCGGAACCACCGGGCAACAAGCCTCCGGGCAACAGACCCCCGGACGAGGACCCACCGGACGCAGAACCACCGGGCAACACACCACCGGACGCAGAACCAGGCGACGAACCGCTGGGCGGGGAGTCGGTGCAGATGGTCTCCAGGGCGCGCAGGGTGGCGCCGCCCGGGAACGTGGACAGGCGGCGGGCCAGGGCGCGTTCCCGCTCGTCCAGCAACTCCCAGCTCCACTCCACCACGGCGAGCAGCGTGCGCTGGCGGGGTAGGGCGGCGCGGCTGCCCGAGGTCAGCAGCCGGAAGCGGTCGTCAAGGCGGCGGGCGATCTGGTCAACGCCCATGGAACGCATCCTGGCCGCGGCCAGCTCCAACGCCAGAGGCATACCGTCGAGCCGCCGGCAGATCTCCACCACGTCGCCGGCCGTCCCGGCATCGAGGGTGAAGCCGGGACGCACGCCGGCGGCCCGTTCCACGAACAACCGCACGGCCCCGGACGCGGCGGCGACGGTGAGTTCGGGGTCGTCGGGCGGCAGTTCCAGCGGCCCCAGGTGGCACAGCACCTCGCCGGTGATCGCCAGCGGTTCGCGGGTGGTCGTCAGGATCCGCAGCTGTGGCAGCCGGTCGAGCAGCCGCGCGGCCAGGGTGGCGGCGGCTTCGACCACGTGCTCGCAGTTGTCCAGGACAAGGAGGGCGTCGCCGACGTCGAGCAGGTCGGCCAGCCGGTCGATCGGGGTGGCCTGCTGCCTGCCGCCGTCGTTGAGGCCGCTGAGCGCGCCGAGCACCGCGTCGGGGAGCCGGTCGTCGACGCCGGCCAGCGGCACGAACCACACCCTGCCCTGCCCGTGCGCGCGGTCCACGGCGGCGGCCTCCAGTGCCAGCCGCGTCTTGCCCGCGCCCCCCGGCCCGACGATCGTGACCAGCCGGGCCGCGGCCAGCAGCTCGGCCAGCCGGGCCAGCTCGCGCTCGCGTCCGACGAAGCTGGTCAGCGTAGCGGGCAGCCGCGCCGGCGCGGCCTGTCCACTCTGCGGTACGGCGGGCCGCCCGAGCTCACCACGCAGCAGGGCGAGGTGGGTTTCCCGGAGTTCGGGGGACGGGTCGACGCCGAGTTCGTCGGCCAGCCGGGCGCGGATCTCCTCGTAGGCCGCCAGCGCGTCGGACTGCCGGCCGGATGCCGACAGGGCCCGCACGCGCAGCTCGGCAAGACGTTCGCTGAGCGGGCCGGCGGCGGCCGCGGTCTCGATGTCGGCCAGCACGTCGGCGTGGCGGCCGAGCCGTACCTCGGCATCGAAGCGATCTTCGGTGGCGGCGGCGCGCAGGCCGTCGAGGCGGGTGGCGAGGTTGCGGGCGAACGGCGCGTCGAGGACGTCGGCGAGGGCGGGTCCCCGCCACAGGCCGAGCGCGGCGCCGAGCAGCGTGGCGGCCTCCCTGGCCCGTCCGGCGACGAGCTCGCGGCGGCCTTGGGCGGCGAGTTCCTCGAAGCGGTGGACGTCGACGTCCTCGGCGCGCACGGGCACGCGGTAGCCGCCCGCCACGAGTTCGACCGCGGCCACCTCGCCGAGGGACTTGCGCAGCCGTGACACCAAGCCCTGCAGCGCCCCGGCCGCGCCCGCGGGTGCGTCCTCGCCCCAGAGGTCGTCGATCAGGGCCTCGGCGGGCACCGGACGGCCGGTCGCGAGCGCGAGCCTGGCCAGCAGCATGCGCAGCCGCACGCCGCCGATCTCGACCGGCGCCGTGTCCCCGTCAAACGCCTGAACCGCACCAAGCAGGACAACTCGCACGTGCGTAGCTTGCCACGGGCGCCCTCAGCGGCGTGACAGCGCCGTGAGAGCGCCGTATCAGCGGGCCACGCGACCGTCACCGTCATGGACATCACCAAGAACCACCTTCTCGCCGGCATCCTTCAGCTGCTGTACGCCCTGGCGTTCCTGATCGCCCCGGTCGCCGGCCTCGTCTACGGCGCCGACGTGCAGGCGGCGGCCGAGGCCGAACTGATCGGGCAGGGCCTGTCGCCGTCGGTCCTGGCGGAGAACAACGTCCACTTCGACGAGGGCGGCTACGCGCTGCTCGTGCCCGTCGGCACCGCGGTCGTCGTCGCGGTCCTGGGCGCGCTCAACCTGGCGGGCAGGCGCGCGGGCTGGATCCTCACCCTGATCGCGCAACCCCTCTTCCTCGTGATGGACGTCCTCGTCATCCTCAGCCAGTTGTCGAAGGTGGAGTACCTCCAGAACGTCCTGGGCGCCGGCGCGGACGCGCGCGCGGTCGTGGACGCGACCTCGGACGCCTATCCGGACTGGGTGTTCGTCCTGACCGAGGGCCGTATGTTCTTCACGCCGGTGGCCGCGCCAGCCGTGATCGTTCTGCTCCTCCTTCCGTCGACCCGTGCCTACTTCCGCAGGTGAGCCGCGCGGCGGACCACCACGTTGCCGTGTGTGGTCGAGGCGTGGATCTCGATGTTCTCCTCGGCCGGCTCGGGCGGCGGCTCCGCCTCCAGCAGGTCGCGGACGGCGCCGTAGGTGGAGCCGAGACTCAGCAGGGCGGCGCTGCCCTCCCTGACGCCCACGTCGACCGCCCCCGAGCCGGTGGTGAGCGTGACGAGGCCACGGACCACCTCGCCGATCCTGATGTCGCCGTGCGCGGTCGTCACCTCGACGTCGGCGTGGGCCCGCTCGACCACGATCCGCCCGTTGGCGGCGCGGACCCGCAGGCTGCCGGTGACCTCGCCGAGGCACAGGTCGCCGCTGGGCAGCTTGATCACGGCGTCCCCCTCGACCGCGGCGACACACACGTGACCCGAACCCGACTCCAGGTGGAGCCCGGCGGTCTGGTCGAGCTGGATCTCACCATGAGTGGTGCGAATCCTGGTCTCCCCGACTCGGCCATGGCTCCGCACCTGGCCGGTGGACAGGTCGATCTCCAGGCCGGAGCCTTCGGGCAGCCGGATCTCCACCTCGACGGCGCCGGTGCGGTGCCGCCACAGGCGCGGCGTGTGTACCTTCAGGTGGCCGCCGGAGTACTCCACCTCGGTCAGGCCGGCCGCGGTGGCGTCGTCGTCGTTGGCCGGGTCGAGCGGGTTCACCCTGACCCGCGTGTCGGCGCGGCGCTCCGCCACGAGCCGAACATCTCCCGCCGCGAGATCGATCGCGGCTTGGATGGGTTCCGGGGTGTCGAAGGAATTCACACCGTGCACTTTAGGCGAACAGTGTACTCGTTGGCAATCACGCCGTGCACTAGAATGACCGCGACCAGGGAGAGAGCATGCAAGAACAGAGCCCGTCGGTGTGGACGCGCCCGTCCAAGAAGTCGCCCACGCTCACCCGCGATCTGATCGTCGCCACGGCGATCCGCGTCCTGGACGCCGAGGGACTGGAGGCGCTGAGCATGCGGCGCCTCGGCGCGGAGCTTGGCACCGCCGCCACCGCGTTCTACCGCCACGTGGCCAGCAAGGACGAACTGATCGAGCTGGTCGTCGACCAGATCTACGCCGAGATCGAGATCACCGACAGCGGCGACCCGGCCGACTGGCGCACGCCCACGCTCGCCTGCGCCCACAGCCTGCGCGCGGCGATCCTGCGCCACCCCTGGTCCGCACAGCTGTTCGGCGCGGCCGGCCTGTCGTACCTCGGCCCGAACACCATGGAAACGACCGATCGCATGATCGGCATCCTCGAGAACGCCGGCTTCCCGCTGGAGGCCGCCAACCGCGCGCTGAGCACCGTCGCGTCCTACGTCACCGGTGTCACCACGTCCGAGGCGGCGGTGCTGTCGCTGATGGCACGCAACAGCCTGAACCAGGAGGATTGGGTGGCGCTCATGTGGCCGGTCGCCGAGCGGGCCGCCCAGCCGTACCCGCGGCTGCGCCGCCTCTACGCCGCCCAGCACGCCGCCGGCGTCAGCGTCGATTCCGCGCGCGAGGACCAGTTCTCCTTCGGCCTGCGCCACATTCTCGACAGCCTGGAGTCCGAGCGCACTACCGGATGATGCATGGCACCATTATGGTGTCTGTATGACACCATGAAGGGAGGTCGTCATGCCCCTGTCCGAGGCCGAGCGCGACCAGGCCGTCCAGAGGCTCCAGGACGCCTACGCGGAGGGCCACCTCGACTCCGCCGAGATGGAAGTGCGCCTGGAGCAGGCCCTCACCGCCCGCTCCCCCAGCACGCTGGCCACGGCGCTGGCCGAACTGCCCGACGAGCGGGTTGAGCTGGTCTCCACGGGGGGCCGCATCCGCCGCTCGGGCGCGTGGCGCGTCCCCCGCTCGCTGCGGATCATCGGCGAGTACGGCGGCGCCAACCTCGACCTGTCCGCCGCCGACATCCGCCACTCGGTCATCGAGATCGAAGTCCAGCTGGCCTACGGCTCGGTCCTCCTCACCCTGCCGAAGCGGGCGAGCGTCGACTACGACCGGGTACGCCTCACCTGGGGCGCCGCCACCCATCGCCCGCCCCGCAACCCGGGCCCGAGCACGCTGCACGTCCAGGTGAGCGGCGAACTCGGCTACGGCCGCCTCAAGATCCGCCACCGCTGAGGGACTCTCATCCGGCCTCTCCGGTGCCACGGGCGCGCTGCCCGCGAACGGCCAGGACCATGTCCACGACCGTGGCCACGATCACCACCCCGGCCCCGACGGCCAGCAGCGGGATGCCCAGCAGCAGGCCCGCCACGCCGAGCACGACGGCGAAGATCAGGATGAACGAACCCACCCTGATGTGCACCACGTCACGCGGGGTGGCACTGGCCATCGGCTTGCCCTCGGGCGAACGCTCGGGCGGACGGTAATCCTCGTTGTGCGTCATGGTCATCAACTCGCAATCGCGCTCATCAGATCCCCCACCGGGGCGTCCGGCAGGGCGCGGGCGACGTCGGCCAGGGCGACGATGCCGACCAGGCGGTGGCCGTCGAGGACGGGCAGCCGCCTGACCTTGTACGCGGCCATCGTGCGCAGGATCTCCCTGGCATCGTCGTCGGCACCGACCGTGACCGGCCGGCCCCGGGCCAGCTCGCCCGTACGGCAGGAGTCGGGGTCCTTGCCGGTCGCCAGGACCTTCACGACGATGTCCCGGTCGGTCAGCATCCCCCGGAGCCGCTCGTCCGACCCGCAGATCGGCAGGGAGCCGACGTCGAGACTGGCCATCTTCTCCGCGGCCTCGGACACGCTGGCGTCGGCGGCGATGCACTCCGCGCCGGGTGTCATGATCTCTCGTGCGGTCAGCATGTCCCTCCTCGGACAGATCGGACTGATCGGACGGATCGGACGGATCGGTAAGTGCCCCACCTACCCCCGCGCTAGCTCTCCACACCGGTCGCCGCATGCCCGGCGCCCACCGGCTTGGACTCGGGCGAGCCACGCTGGCGCAGGTAGACCGCGAGCACGATCATCGACAGCACGGCCAGAAACTCCGACTGCCAGTTCTGCAGGGTGCGGTTCCAGAAGTCCGCGGACAGCACGTAGCCGCTCCAGCCGACCGGGTCCAGCAACTGGGAAAGGCGCTCGTTGTTGTACGCCGCCGTCCCCGCCACCGACTGCGCGAACCAGGAGGCGGCGAAGACCAGCCCCATCACCCAGCCGAGCGAGTTGGAGTAGAGGCTGCGGCGCAAACCGCCGGCCTTGGCCCAGGCGGGGCTGTCCGGCCGGGCGAAGGGCCCGATCCGCTGCTCCCGGTCGCTCTGGCCGCCTTCCTCCCCCGGCGGCTTCGACTCCGGCGAACCACGCTGCACCAGCCAGATCGTGACCATGATGAACAACAGGAACTGCAGGTACTCCGACTGCCAGTTCTCCGCCACGTCCACGGCGAAGTCGCTGCTCGTGACGTAGTCCGCCCACGTGACGGGCAGTCCGCCCTCGGTCAGTTGCCTGGCGTTGTAGTCGGCGGTCCCGGCGAACGACTGCCCCACCAGCGCGGCGGCGAAGGCCAGCAGGAAGAACAGGCTCAGCGCGTTGCCCCTGACGAAGCCTCTCATCGGCCCAGCACCCCCAGCGCGATCATGTAGGCCAGGCCCACGACGATGATGGCGAGCGTCGTGACGAACATGATCCGCATGCGCTCACCCCTCGATCTCGCACCGGTACGGCAGGCCGGGCCGGGGCTCACACCCGGCGGCCCTGACCCGCCACCCGTCGGCGAACCGGTGCAGGAAGACGGTGTCGGCGGCCAGCCGTACCTGGGCCTCGTCGCCGTAGACGCGCGGACCGCCCAGCGGCGCTCCCCCGCGCAGGTCCAGGTCGAGAACGGCCTTCGGACAGGTGTCGCCACCCTTCTCCAAACCCTCCTCGGCCCGCGGCGAGAGCAGGGCGCAGGCTCGCGCGCCGTCCCCGGCGGCGACGGCGGCGTAGAAGCCGTCCGCGGCCTCGGTCACCCCGCCGCCCTGCTGCGAAGAACAGGCCGTGATCACCAGTGCCACCAGCAGCAACAGCAATCTGCTCATGACAGGTGGCTACCCATGGTCGCGCTGTTTAACGGAGCGCCCGCCAGCCCAGGTAGGCGGCGGCAGCGGCGCCGAGTGCGAGCGCGCCGCGGTGGCGGGCGAGCCAGACCTGAAGATTGCGGGGGTGGCTGCGTTCGTCGAAGCGGCCGTGCGCCCCGCGGGACCGCTCGTCGTCGACCGGTTTCCACAGGTTGTGGACACCGCTGGGCGCCTCGCCGGCGATCTGCTGCGAGTCGACTGCGGTACGGGCCAGGTAGCGGTCCAGCGCTCCGGCCGCGAACTTCTGCGCCAGGATCATGGCCGCCGTGGTGGCGCCGACCCAGTACTCGCGGCGGCGCGGGTGCTCGGCGGCGTAGACCATGGCACGGGCGGCGACCTCGGGCTGGTAGATCGGCGGCACCGGCCGCGGGTGGCGGCCCAGCCTGGCCAGTACCCAGTCGAACTGCGGGGTGTTGAGCGCGGGCAACTGCACCATCGTGACCTGGATGTCGCTCTTCTCGTGCAGCAGTTCGGTGCGGACGGACTCGGTGAAGCCCTTGATGGCGTGTTTGGCGGCGCAGTGGGCGGACTGCAGGGGGACGGCCCTGTAGGTGAGCGCCGATCCGGCCTGGACGATGACGCCGTGGCCGCGGGGGCGCATGAGGTCGAGTGCCACGCGGGTGCCCCAGACGTAGCCGAGGTAGGTGACGCGGGTGGCGCGCTCGTACTCCTCGGGCCGGATGTCCCAGAACTTGGCGAACACCGAGGAGAAGGCGACGTTCATCCACACCTCGATCGGGCCCAGGTCGGCCTCGATCCGCTGCGCGGCCTGCCGTACCTGGTCATAGTCGGCGACGTCGGCCTCGTAGACGAGACCCTCGCCGCCCGCGACGCCGACCTCCACCGACGCCTCGGCCAGGCCCGCCGTGCCGCGCGCGATCAGCGCGACGGTGGCGCCGCGCGTGCCCAGCTCCCGCACCACGGCGCGGCCGACACCGCCGCTGGCGCCGGTCACCACGACCACCTTTCCCCGCAGATCCATGGAAACCTCCTCAGAGACAGGGGAGGGGCAGGCCGCGAGCGCGGCCTGCCCCTGGGTTTCGCGCATTACAGAGGGCCGGGACCGTACGGGGGGAACTTCCCGTAGTAGGTGCCTATCTGGTCCCGGTAGACGGATTCCTTGTAGTTCGACGCGTCGAACTCGGGCGCGTCCTTGATCTCCTGCTTGGTGCGGGAGACGTGGACTCTCTTCTCCTGCGGATCCACCCTGATGACGACGCTGGCCGGAAGCATGACCTTCTTGCCGAAGATCCACGGGCCGGTGTCGACGACGATGTAGCTCTCGCCGACCTCGTAACTCGCCTCGTCGACCGAACCGATCTTGCCGTCGGTCGCCTCGACGGTGTATCCGGCGAGATCCATGGTGCCGCCGGTTCCGTATACGTCCTGGTGGTAGGCCCACAGGTTCGGGTCAGGCTGCATGACTGCTCCTTTCCTTGGGTTGCGGACGCACATCCGGCTACCCGGCGGCAGACGGTTAAACGGGGAGCGTCACGGTCCGGGGCTCGGGGAGGCCATCGAAGACGAGGACGTGCCGGTTCCAGACGACGGTCAGACCAGCCAGTTCGCGGCGCGGGTCGGCGACCGTGAGGGTGGCGGTGCCGTCGCCCTTCTCCCTGACGAGGACCGCGCACGGGGCGGAGGCGGTCAGCGGGCCGACGGTGCCGGGCTGCCAGAAGTTGGCCGCGGTCAGGCCCAGCCCCGGCACGTGTACGGCCTGCTGCCTGTTCGTGTTGGCCAGGACGTGCAGCCAGGTGGACGCGGCGGCACGGGCCCGCGTGGCGGCCTCGGAGGCGCCGGGCAACAGGGCGTAGGCGTAGCCGGCGTCCGCGGGGTCGGTGCCGTGGTCCAGCCAGAGCGTCACGTACCGCTCGTCGCGCCCGATCTTCGGCTGGGCATCGTCCAGGACGACGTAACCGGCGTGGTCGTCCAGGTGGAACCAGCCCGCACGGCGGTCCACGGCCAGGGTGGCGCCGGTCCTGCGGTTGTCCACGATGGTCTCGACGGGTACGCCGTCGCGGCAGGCGATCCCGGCACCCAGGCAGACCACGGCGTCGTCGAGGAAGAACCACGACTTGAACGCCTCCAGTGAACTTTCCAGGCCGGACAGGTGGTGGCCGACGGTGGCGTACGTGCCGTCGGTGGCGCCGCCGACCCAGCGCCACGGGGTGAGGGTCTCGCCCCACGCGGTCCCGGCGCCGTCGGGCAGGCGGCGGGTGGAGACCGTGGTGCCGGGCAGCCGGTAGGGGTCGACGCTCTGCCAGAAGCCGTCCGCGTACTGGGCGGGGTGCTGCGGGGTCCACCAGTAGAGCATTCCGGCGCCGGTGTGCCAGCCGCGCAGGTTCTCGCCGTTGCCGTGCTCGTAGTGGCCGATCCGGTGCGAGCTCATGCTGAGCGCCGCGCACCAGCCCGGCGCCCGGTGGACGGCGCGGGCGCTCATCGGCATCAGCACGTGGCCGGGCGGCTCGGCACGCGCCACGACCCGGTCGTCGTCGAGCAGGCCCCAGCCCTTGACCATGCCGCGCCAGCGGGCCCGCTCGGCGGCACCGGCCGTCTCGCCGAGCAGCAGCACGGCCTGGGCGATCTCGCGGGCTCTGCGCCGGGCGCCGTCCGGGTGCCTGCCGACGCTTCTGCCCCGGACGAGGTCCATGCACAGGCCCTGATGGATGAAAGGGGCGAAGGAGCGCTCGACGCTGTCGTGGACGATCTGCCGGTCGGCGATCTCCCAGGGGGTGCCGCGCAGCACGGCGAAGAGCCTGGCCAGGCCGGACAGCAGCACCGCGCCGTAGCCGCCCTGGTAGGGGACCCAGGAGTGCTGGATGAAGGAGCCGTCGCGGTAGAAGCCATCGCCTTCGGTGACGTAGCGCAGGACCGGCGCGAGCCCGGCGACCGCTCTGGCCGCCCGGTCGCGGTCCCGGCCGAGGACGGCGCGCAGCAACAGGACCGTGCACAGGTCCACGCGGTTGGCGCCGGTGCTGGTGCCGTCGTAGTCGTCGAGCACGCTCTCCGGGACGAAGTGGTCGACCGCCTCCGGCAGCAGCGTCCCCCGATAGCCGGTACGCATCGCGCTGTCGAGAAGCCGCTTGGGCACACCGATCTGCCAGCGCCACCAGTTGCCCTCGGGGTCGGCGCCGGGAGCGTAGGCCCGCCGGATGTATCCGTCGATGTCGTGGACCACCGGGCCCGTGGCCAGCTCTTGCCACCGCCGCCTGACCACCTCGAACGGGTCGTCCGCCGGGAGCAGCGCGGCGGCGCCCAGCAGGAGCATCGCGCGTCTGGACAGCACCGGCTACTCCGGGAAGGTCGCGGTCACGACCCACCGCTCGCCGTCCCGGCCGTACACGAGGGCGCCGCCGTACTCCTGGAGATCGGCGGCCAGGCTGCGCAGGCCGTAACCGCCGCTCCCGGCCCGCCGCGCCCGCACAGGGGTGCTGACGATCGTCAGCACCCGCCCCTCGACCAGGTACTCCACCCGCGCGCCCGGCCCGCCGTGCCGCAGCGCGTTCGTCGCCGTCTCCCCGACCAGCCGGTGGAAGACATCCGCGAGCGGCGGCGCGAGATCCATCGGCGGTACGGCAGGCACGTCCAGCCCCGCGGCCCGCAACCGGCTGAGATGAGCGGAAAGCTCCGCCCCCGATGCGTCCCGCCGGTCGAGATCGGCGATGGCGTCGCGGACCTCGGCCAGCGCCGTACGCCCCGCCGACAGCACGCGGTCCACCCGCTCGCGCTCCGGCGGCGCGAAGGCGGCCGTGTGCCGCAGCGCCTCGGTCTGGACGAGCATCACGGTGACGGTCCCGGCCAGCGTGTCGTGCAGCCGCCTGGCCAGCCGTTCGCGCTCGGCCGACTCCGCGCGCAGCCGCGCCTGCCCGGCGGCGGCGGCCGCCAGCGCGGCCCGCTCACGCGCGTGCTGGCCGCGTTCGACCCCGGTCACCCACACGACGGTGAACGACACGAGGCTGATCAGCCCGCCCTCGACCGGCCCGCGCAGGGTGGCGTCCGAGATCGACAGCGCGAGCGCCGCGGCCGCGCACAGCCAGATCCGCACGCTCCTGCCGCCGCTCCCGGCCGCGGCGTGCAGCGCGAGCATGGCGGGAAGATAGCCCACCACCCGCCACATCCCGAGCCGCAGGTGCACGAGCGTGGCCAGCGCGACCACGACGAGCACGAGCGCGGGGTACCTGCGCCGCCAGGCGAGCGGCACGATCTGCGCCAGTCCGAGCGGCGCCGAGACGGCCGCGCCGCTGATCACGAAGAGCCCGGCCAGGAGTCCGGCGAGCGAGAGTTCCAGCCAGAGCCGGGCATCTCGTAGCATCGGCCGCGTGATCAGGCTCGTCATCGTCGATGACCAGGCGCTCGTCCGGGAGGGCATGTCCCTCATTCTCGGGGCACAACCTGACATCGAGGTGGTCGCCGCCGTGGAAGACGGGCCGGACCTTCTCGCCTTCCTCGCGGCCGGCGAGGCGGACGTGATCCTGCTGGACCTGTACCTGCCGGGTACGGACGGCATCACGCTGCTGCGCGAGCACCTGCCCAGGCCGCGGCCACGCGTGCTGATGCTGACCACGGTCGGCAGGGCCGCGGAGATCCAGCGCGCCCTGGCCGCCGGGGCGGACGGCTTCGTACTGAAGGACGCCACCGGCGAGGAACTCGCCGCGGCCGTAAGGGGCGCGCACGCCGGCGTCACCACGCTGAGCGCCTCGGCCGGCCGGTTGCTGGCCCGCGCGCGACCGCCCGGCCTGGAGGCGCTCACCGCCAGGGAACGGGAGGTCCTGGACCTGGTGGCCGAGGGCCTGGCGAACCGGGACATCGCCCGCAGGCTGGGCCTGGCCGAGCGCACCGTCAAGGCGCACGTCAGCAACGTGCTGGCCAAGCTGGGCGTCACCAGCCGCACCCAGGCCGTGCGGCTCGTACCAAGGGACTAGTCCTTTGGCCGGTTGCGGGCCGGACCGGCCCGGCGCGATCGTCGTGCGGTGCCGAAACGCCGCATCGCCCTCGTCGTGCTCCTGGGTCTCGTCGCGCTCGTCTACGCGGGCAACCGCTCGTGGAGCACGCCGGACGAGCCGCCGCTGCTGCTGGCCCACCGCGGGATGGCGCAGACGTTCGGGTTCGCGGGCCTGACCGGCGACACCTGTACGGCAGAGCGCGTCCACCCACCGCGTCACCCCTACCTGGAGAACACCCTGGAGTCCATGCGCGCCGCCTTCGCGGCCGGAGCCGACGTGGTCGAGTTCGACGTCCAGGTGACGAAGGACGACAAGATCGCCGTCTTCCACGACCACCTCCTGGAGTGCCGCACGGACGGCCGGGGCGCGGTCCGCGACCACACGATGGCCGAACTGCGCCGCCTGGACGTCGGCCACGGCTACACCCCCGACGGCGGCAGGACCTTCCCCTTCCGCGGCAAGGGCGCGGGCCTGATGCCGGCTCTGGAGGAGGTCCTGGACGCCTTCCCCGGCAGGGAACTGCTGCTGCACATCAAGAGCGACGACCCGGCCGACGGCGAGAAGGTGGCCGCCGCCCTGCCCCCGGAACGCCGCTCGAAGATCACCGTCTACGGCGGCGACGCCTCGGTCGCCGCCTACGCCGCCAAGGCGCCCGGCGCCAGGGTCGCCTCCCGGGCCATCATGGAACGCTGCGGCCTGCGCTACCTCGCGACCGGCTGGACCGGCCTGGTCCCCGCGGCCTGCCGGAACATCCAGCTCCACCTCCCGGAGGGCTACGCCCCCTGGCTGTGGGGCTGGCCGCACAAGTTCGTCGAGCGGATGCGCGCCCACGGCACCCGCGTCGTCCTCGTCGCGGGAGACGGCGGCTGGTCGGAGGGCTTCGACACCCCGGCCGACCTGGAACGCCTGCCGGACGGCTACGCGGGCGGCGTCTGGACGAACCGGATCGACGTGGTGGCCCCGCCCCTGCGCCAGGGACGCTAGAGCTGCCCGGCCAGAAACCCGGTGAGCGGCGCGACGTGCCTGACCGGATCGCGCCACCGAGCCCGCAGATCCTCCAGCAGGTGCTTCTCCGCCACCAGCGCCCCGCCCCGCCACCGGCGGACGACCGGATGCAGGAAGGCGCTCTCCTCGGCCCGATCCGGCTCGGGATGCCGCTGGATGGCGAAGACGTCCGGCTGGTCGCGCGGCCCCCAGCGCAGCGTGAGCGTGAGCAGATCGTGGAACCGCCCGGCCGCGTAGTCCTCGGGCAGGTCCTCGTAGTGCTCGATCCGGCCGCCCTCGATGACGTAGGCGTCGCAGAGGTACTCGAACTGGGTCCACAGCGCCGAGCTCCAGTTCGCCCGGTCCAGCATGTACGCGCACAGCCCGCCCGCGTCCGCCGGCGCGGGCCTGTGCTCCAGCGGCGCCCCGTCGAAGCGCTCGGCCAGCAGCCGGTCCAGCGTGCGCAGGTTGTAGCGGAAGCCGTCGATGAAGGCCGAGGAGGCGTGCTTGACGTCGCGCCCCTGCATCAGCGTCCCGGCGAAGTACAGCCCGTCGACGTTGACCGACTGGAAGTCCGGCCGGATGGCCGGGATCCGCCCGTTCTCGTGCGGGTACGGCACGCTGCCTTCACCGAACACGCCCTTGTCCATGGTGAACCCGGTGCACCGCAGGACCGCGTCGTAGTCGAGCAGCGCCCGCTCCCCGTCGGCCAGCGTGTAGGTGATGGCGACCTTGAAGACGCCGTCCTGCCGCCAGATCCGGTCGATCTCGCACTCCAGGACCGCGTGCAGGGTCTTGAACCAGTAGCTGTCGAGGAAGGCGCCGTACTGCCCGCGAACGTCGCCGGGGTGCTTGCTGCGCCAGGCCAGCCGTAAGGGGTGGGGGCTGGCCAGGTGGACGATGTCGGCGTGCGGCAGCAGCGCCTGCGCGGTCTCGAACGCCGAGTTGCCCTTGCCGATGACCAGCACCCGCTGCCCGGCGAAGCGCGCGCCGTCGGTCTCCATGTCCTCGTAGCCGACCGCGTGCTCGATCCCGGGGATCTCCGGAACGTACGGCCCGCCCCACCCCGTGGCCACGACGACGCACTCGGCCCGGTAGACCTGCTCGCCGGCCCGCACCACGAAGCCGTCCTCCTCGCGCCGGATCTCCGTGACCGGCGTGGAGTAGCGCACGTTCAGCGCGTGCTTGGCCGCGAAGTCGGCGAGGTAGCGGGTCAGGTCGTCGGCCGAGGGCAGGTATTCGGCCGAGTACGCGGGGAACAGCAGCTCCGGCGCGTCGTTGAGCAGCGAGTTCCAGTCCCAGCGCAGCCGGATCTCCGGATCGTCGTCGCCCACGTGGACCTTGTTGAGCGAGATCAGCCTGCGGTGGCGGGGATAGTGCCGGAAGAAGGCCCCCGGTCCCGCCTCCCGCTCCAGCGTCACGTAGTCCGCGCCGCGACGGTGCAGGAAGTAGCTGAGCTGGAGTCCGCCTGGACCGGCGCCGACGACGAGATAGCGGTAGGTCTGCACACCCGTAGGTTCTGCGGGCCGCCCGGAGCGGTCAACCCCCTCAGGAACGCACGTTTCTCCGCGATCCCCACAACCTGCGGATCTCCGCCCGCCAGAGCTGGAACTCCTGCGCGGTGTGGCCGCGGCCGCGCCGGGCCTGCTCGGCCCACGCGGCCGCCCGCTCGGGTCCGGCTCCGGCCAGGATCTCGATCGCCTGCTCGGTGCGGGCGGGGACGAGACCGGAGCGCACCCTGGCGGCGGCGGCGAAGACGGCGCCCTGGGCGAGGTCGGCCCGGTTCTCGCCGGCGTGGCGGGCCAGCCGTACCAGGTCGTCGGGGGTGGCGCCGCCGACGTGGGCGGCGGCGAGGCCCGCGCCGCTCCACAGGTCGGCGTGCCGGTCGAGCGGGAAGGCGGCGATGTTCACGGCGAGGGCGTCCACGTCGGCGCACTCGCGAAACCACAGCGCCCGGCCGTAGCCCTGGTCGCGGATGGCCCGCCTGACCCCGTTGGTGGTCAGGCCCACGGGCCGGCGGAAGAAGGCCTGGTGGAAGCCATAGCCGTCCCAGCTCAGCCAGCGCAGCAGCGGGTCCAGCGCCCTGCGCATGGGCCACGGCCGCAGCCGGAGCCTGGCGAAGGCCCATCCGGCACCCAGATGGATCGGGTACGGGTGCTCACGCCCCCGCCCGGCCAGCAGCGCGGCCAGCCGCCTGCCGCCGGAAAGGGTCAGGACGTCGTGCATGGCACACGCCGTCCCCGCGCCTTCGTAGGCGAACCCCCGCAGCTCCGGCGCGAGGCCGGAGACGTCCATCCCGTCGGGACCCGCCTCGTTGGCGGCGTTGAACCCGGCCATGAAGGCCAGCCCGACGGCTTCCAGGTGGCCCCTCGCGGGCCCGAGCCGGAACCCGCGCCGCTCGAAATCGACCTGTCCGGCATCCTGACATAGGAGCTTTCTCATGCGTCCCCCCGCCAAGAAGGTAGGGACGTGACAGAGCGTGAACAAGCCTGCACACGACCGCATGAGGTGTTTATCGCCCCGGCATGAACCTTCCCGGACCATCACCCGACTGGACAGGCATGAGCGACGAGTTGCTGGTGGTCCGCTGCCAGCTCGGTGAGCGCGACGCGCTGGCCGAGCTGGTCAGAACATGGCACGAACCCGTCTGGACCTACGTCCGGCGCATGCTGGACGCCGAGCGGGCCGACGACGTCACCCAGGAGGTCTGGGTGGCGGTGCTGCGCGGCCTGCCCCGGCTGAAGGAGCCGGGCAGGTTCGCGCCGTGGCTGTTCACCATCGCGAGGCGGTCGGTCGCCGACCGGCTGCGCGCCGAGTACGCCCAGCCGGAGCCGCAGCCGCCCGTCCCGCAGAGTGACGCCTTCGAGGCGGCGCTCGACCGGGCCGCGCTCGTCGGCGCCCTGGCCGCGCTGCCCGTGCGGGAACGGGACGTGCTCGCGCTGTTCTACCTGGAGGACTTCTCCCTGGAGGACTGCGCGCAGATCTGCGGCGTACCGGTCGGCACCATCAAGTCACGGCTCAACCGCGCCCGTCGCCTGCTGTCGGAACACCTCACCCGAAAGGGACACGGCCATGAACTCGCCTGATGACATCATCGCCAAGTTGTCGCCCGTGCTGTCGCCGTGGCGGCGTGCCGGTGGGCTGGTCGCGCTGCTCGCCGGGCTCGCCGGCGCCGTCGCGCTGGGCTCGCTGTGGCTGACCGAGCCGGGGCCGCTCCCGGACCGCCTGCACCTCGCCTTCGCCTTGCTCCTCACCCTCTGCCTGGCCTGGGCCGGGTACGGCGGGTGGGTGCTGGCCCGGCGGACGCCCATGTTCGCGCTGGACCGGGTGGTCGCGGGCTGGCTCGCGGTCGCCGCCTCCACCATGACGGCGGTGCTCCTCGCCGTGCTCGCCGTCGTGCGCGACACACCCGTCCTGTTCGTGGTGGGGCCGCTGTGCGTGGCGGTCGCGGCGGTGGTGACGTTCCTGGCTCACCGCCGGCGCGACGCCCTGCTGCGCAGGAAGGCCGAGCTCAGCTGAACAGGTGGGCCAGCTCCGTCCTGGTGGCCACGCCGAGCTTGGGGAAGGCCCGGTAGAGGTGGTGGCCGACTGTCTTCGGGCTGAGGAAGAGCTGGGCACCGATCTCCTTGTTGGTGGCGCCCGTCGCGGCCAGCCGTACCACCTGCAGCTCTTGCGGGGTGAGGGCGGCCATCGCGTCGGGCGCGGCCCGCGCGGCGGTCTCGCCCGCCGCGCGCAGCTCGGCGCGGGCGTGCTCGGCCCACGGGTGCGCGCCCGCGCGCTCGAACGTCTCCAGCGCCGCCCGCAGCTGCGTGCGGGCCTCGGCCTTGCGCCGCTCACGGCGCAGCCACTCCCCGAACAGCAGCCTGCTGCGGGCCTGCTCGAAGGGCCTGGCCCCATCCCGTACGGCCAGCGCGAACTGCTCCTCGGGCTCCTCGGCCAGCAGGGCGCGGCAGCGGGCAAGCACCGCGTCGGCCCAGGGCTGACCGGCGGCCCGCGCCCACCGCTCGAAGCGCTCCAGCGGTTCGGTGGCCCGACCGGGACTGCCCAGCCTGACCGCCGCCTCGACCTGGTCGGGCGCGAAGTAGAGCGCGTGGTTCTGCCCGGTGAGCTGTTCCATGCGCTCCAGCGCCGCCTCGAAGCGGCCGCGCCCCAGGTCGAGCAGCGCGCCCGCCCGCTCGGCCCACTCGCCCTCGCCCTTCTCCTCCTCGCCGCGCACCGCCGCCAGCGCCGCGAGCAGGCCGCGCGCGTGGGCCTCGCGCCGGCGCTGTCCGGTGTCCCCGGCGATGCGGATGGTCTCGTCGACGCTGGCCGCCGCCTCGTGGAAGCGGCCCAGGAAGAACTCGGCCTCGGCCAGCGTTCCCAGCACTCCGGCCAGCCAGCCGATCATGCCGCGCCGCCGGAACTCGCCCGCGAGCACCAGCATCGTCTCGCGCGAGCGGGCGAAGTCGCCGCTGAAGAAGTCCACCATCACGGTCGCGAGCCGCTCGCCGACCAGGCCGGCGCGGCGCTGGGGCATCGCGGCCACGTTCTCGCGCAGGATCCGCAGGCCTTCTCCGGGATCGCCGGACATCAGCTCGGCCGCGCCGCCGATGGCCGCCGCCAGGGACTCCTGCCCCGGCAGCTCGGCCAGCAGGCCGTGCGCGCGCCGCATGCCCGCGGGGTCGGCGCGTGTCCAGGCCGCCCTGGCCGCGTCGGTGAGCAGCCGTACCCTGGCCTCGCCCTCGCCACGCCCGGCCGCCTCGATGAGGATCGTGTAGGCGGCTCCCGGGTCACCGTCCTCGAAGGCGACCTTGGCGCGCAACGTGGCCAGCGCGTCCGGGTCGCCGCTCAGCCGCAGCGCCTCCTCGACCAGGCCGCCCGCCCGTCCGTTCTGCCCGGCGTCCGTCGCGGTCTGCGCGGCCGCGGTCAGCCGGCGCAGCCGCCGCTCCGGGTCCGGTGTCAGGTGCGCGGCGCGTTCCAGGGCCGCCGCGGCGGCGGCGTACCCGGTGCGGTCGCGCGCACGCTCCGCCGCCGCCTCCAGTCCCGCCGCGACCTCCTCGTCCGGCCCGGTCGCCGCCGCGGCCAGGTGCCACGCCCGCCGGTCCGGATCGGCCGCGGTCGCCGCCAGAGCCCGGTGTACGGCCAGCCGCTCGACGAACCCGGCGCTCTGGTAGGCCGCCGCCCTGGTCAGCGAGTGCCGGAACGAGACCACGGAGCCCTGCACGCGCACCAGCCCCTCGGCCTGGGCCAGCGCGTCGTCGGGCAGCCCGAGCTCGCGCGTGGCGGCGAGGATCGTGCCCAGTTCGCCGGAGTCGGCCGCGGCGGCGACCACGAGCGCGCTGCGCGCCCGCGAGGGCAGGCCGGCGATGCGCTTCCCGAAGGCCTCCTGCAGGCGGCGGGGCAACGGCAGCGGCCCGACCTCCTCCGCCGCTGAGGCGGGCAGTTCGAGCAGGGCCAGCGGGTTGCCGCCCGACTCCTCGACCACCCGGTCTCTGACGTGGGGCGGCAGGCCGGGAAGGTGGCGGGCCAGCAGCGCGTGGGCCGCCGCCCGGTCGAGCCCCTCGACCCGCAGCTCGGGCAGCCCGGCCAGCGACGCCTCGTCACGGGCCGAGACCAGGATCACCACGCCCTCGGCGTGCAGGCGGCGGGCGGCGAACAGCAGGGCCTCGGCGGAGGCCTGGTCGAGCCACTGGGCGTCGTCGATCAGGCAGAGCAGGGGCGCGTTCTCGGCGAGCAGCGTCAGAGTGGCCAGGCCGATCATGAACCGGTCGGCCACGCCGTCGGTGGCCAGGCCGAACGCGGTGCGGACGGCGGCGGCCTGTGGTTCCGGGAGGGCCTCGAGGTGGTCGAGGAGAGGGAGCAGGATCTGGTGCA
Organism: Nonomuraea sp. NPDC050394; assembly: GCF_044459065.1. Taxonomy (NCBI): domain Bacteria; kingdom Bacillati; phylum Actinomycetota; class Actinomycetes; order Streptosporangiales; family Streptosporangiaceae; genus Nonomuraea; species Nonomuraea sp. NPDC050394. The sequence continues at coordinate 24,707 of NZ_JBITIO010000015.1, forward strand.
GGGCGGCGAAGGGCAGCTCCGACTCGCTCTCCACCGCCGATCCACGCAGGAGCGCGAACCCGTCGGCCACGGAACCGGCGTGCTCCAGCAGGGCGCTCTTGCCCACGCCGGGCTCGCCGCGCAGGACCAGCGCGCCGCTGCCGCCCTCGCGGGCCGTGCCGAGCAGCCGCTCGATCGCGGCCAGCTCGTCCTTTCTCCCCTGGAGCACGCCCCAGAACCTAGCAGGGGTCAGGGAGGCGTCTGGGCGGCGTAGGCGGTGGGCAGGAAGCAGGAGATCGTGCCCTGGCCCGGGTCGGTGACGCCGACGGCGACCGGTACGTCCGTGCGGGAGGTGTCGAACGTCATCATGAGCGCGTCGTGGTCGTGGAAGTTGGGGTCGTACAGGGCGAAGGTGACCCCGGTTCCGCTCACGTGGTAGCCCCAGACGAGCACCTGATGGTTCCTGCCCAGGTCGGCGGGGTTGAGGCTCTTGGTCTTCACCAGGCAGATCGGCCGGGGGAAACCCTGGTCGATCCAGTCCTTCACCCTCGGCCACGAGTCCCTGACCATGATGGCCGAGCGGCCCGACATGAGCCCGATCGGCTCGAAGATGCCCTGGTCGGTGTCGGGGTAGGCCGGGTTCATCAGCTTGAGCAGGCTGAGCGGCAGGTCGGGCAGGTCGAAGGAGTCGAACAGCCGCGAGACGAAGTAGTCGAACAGCGGCACCCCTTCGCCGGCGGGCGCGACGGTCTGCGCGGGCGCGAGCTGGTTGGACAGGAAGTAGTCCATGGCCGCGTAGACCATGCCGCCGCACAGGCCGTTGGTGGCGTCGCCGATCGGCAGGCTCACCACGCCGAGGTCCAGGTGCTTGAGGGTGGTGCCCTCCGGCCAGGAGTTGTTGAAGTGGAAGCCGTGCAGGCTGGGCCGGAACGCGGTGGTGTGCCACTGCGAGTTCTCCAGCGTCCAGGACACGCGGGCGTTCTCGCCGTCGCCGCCGGCGCGCAGCAGCGCCTTGCCCGCGACGCACACCTCGTTGAACGTGTTGGCCCCGGCGAACGGGTTGCTCCAGTGCATCTCGACGATCGGCCCGCCGTCGCCGACGCGGTACTGCACGCGGCCTTCGGTGCCGGTGGCGATGCCGTCCGACTCGCTCTCCCAGCTCACGGTCTCGCCGGGCATCACGGTCTGCGGGGGCTCGATGCCGTTGGTCCAGACTCCGTGCATCAGCGCCTCGAAGTTCTTGCCGAGGATCTCTCCCGTGGTGTTGGTGAAGGTCACCGCCACGCTTCTGGCCGCCATGGGTCACCACCTCGCCTTTTCCGCAATCGCTTCCTTCGCAATCGCTTCCTTCGCCCCCCAGCGTGCGGCCGGTCACGGATGGTGTCGTGAGTACGCCCCTACTCAGGTTGGCAAACCGGACACGCGGGCATGTACCCCCCATGCGCGCCATTGCCATCTCCGGCTTCGGGCAAGAACCCGAGCTCATGGAACTGCCGAAACCGACGCCGGGCCCCAATGGCGTCCTCGTCCGGCTCCACGCCGCCGGTCTCAACCCGGTCGACTGGAAGATCGCCGAAGGGGAGTTCAAGACCTCCGGCCAGACCTTCCCGAAGGTGCTGGGCATCGACGGCGCCGGGGTCGTGGAGGCGGTCGGCCCCGCGGTGTCGGCGTTCCGCCCGGGAGACCAGGTCTACGGCCAGTTCAAGGGCAGCTACGCCGAGTACGCCCTGGCGAGCCCGGTCATCGCGCGCATGCCCGCCGGCATGATCTTCACCCAGGCCGCCGCGGTGCCCATCGCGACCACGACCGCCTACAACATGGTCGAGACGGCCAAGATCGACCAGGGCCGGGTGGTCCTGGTCTCCGGAGCCACGGGCGGCGTCGGCCAGCAGGCGGTGCAGTTCGCCGCCAACGCCGGCGCCAAGGTCATCGCCACGGCCACCGCCGACATGGCCGGGCACATGCGCGGGATCGGCGCCGCCGAACTCGTCGACCACAGCCTGCGCCCGGTCGCCGAGCAGGTGCTGCAGCTCCACCCCGGCGGCATCGACGTGGTGCTCGACACGGTGAGCACCGACCCGGCCGCGCTGGACCAACTCGCCCAGACGGTACGGCCCGGCGGCACGGTGGTCACCACGGTCTTCTCCGCGGACCCGGCAGCCCTGGCGGCCAGAGAGATCACCGGAGTCAACCTCGACAACAAGGCCTCCGCCGAACTCCTGGTCCTGCTGGCCGACCTGATCGACGCGGGCCGGATCAAGGTCCACATCGACGACGTGGTTCCCCTGTCCGCCGCCGCGACGGCGCTGGCCAAGAACAAGGCCGGCCGTTCACGCGGCAAGACCGTGATCGAGATTCAGCCCCGATAAGCGGTCGTGCCGACCTGGAGCCCGAGACGCGAGAAGGCCGTGTCGCGCCGCCCGGTCCCTTCCCGGACGGCTGGCACACGGCTTCTTCGCACCCGCCTCAACGGGCGGGCTCGGACTCCTGGTCATGCGGCACGCCAGAGCCCTCATCATGCGACGTGTCCGCAGACAACTCCCTGCGCAACGCGTCGATGTCCATGTGTTGGCTGGTGTACTTCAGCTCGCGAGCGACCTTGGTCTGCTTCGCCTTCTGTCTTCCTCGGCCCATGGCAACTCCCTATTCCCCGGGTGTCATCCTAACCAACGACATTGCGACTTGAACAATTATGCAACTGCACTGGATTAGCCTGGACACATGCCCGTCCCGCTCTACCAGGCCAAGGCCGACTTCTTCCGGACGCTCGGGCACCCCGCTCGCATAAGGGTGCTGGAACTTCTCCAGGAGGGGCCACTTCCGGTCCGGGATCTCCTGGCCCAGATCGACATCGAGGCATCGAGCCTGTCACAGCAGCTTGCCGTACTCCGCAGGGCAGGGGTCGTGAGCGCCGAGAGGGAAGGCAGCACCGTCGTCTACTCCCTGGCCACGCCCGAACTGGCCGACCTGCTCGACGCGGTCCGCCGCATCCTCACCGAGATGCTGGTGGACCAGGGCGAACTGCTGGCCGAGCTGAGGGCGGAAGCGCACGGGTGAGCAGCACGTTCCAGTTGAGATATGTCACTATAGGAACATGAGTCTTCGCCACGGTGTGCTGGGCCTGCTCTCCGAAGGTCCCGCGAGCGGATACGACCTGCTCAAGCTCTTCGACGCGTCCTTGAGCAACGTCTGGCCGGCCACGCAGAGCCAGCTCTACACCGAGCTCGGCAAGCTCGCCGAGGCCGGTCTGGTCAGCGTGTCGGCGGAGGGTCCGCGCGGCCGCAAGGAGTACGCCGTCACCGAGGAGGGCCTGGCCGAGCTGCGCCGGTGGATCACCGACGTGGAGCCGGCCGGGACCATCCGCAGCGACATGCTCCTGCGCGTCTTCTTCCTGGCCCAGGTCGACCCCGAGCAGGCGCGCGCCTACATCCGCCGCCAGGCCGAGATCGGCCGCAAGGGCCTTGAGCATCTGGAGAGCATCCGCGAGTTCCTCGAAGGCGGCACCGACAACCTCTCCGTGTACGGCCGGCTCGCCCTGGAGTGGGGCCTGCGCTTCACCAGGACGCAGCAGGAGTGGGCCGAATGGGCCGAGAAACAGATCCGTTAGGCTCGCCGTCATGGTCTCCGAGCTGTTCGATCCCCAGGCGTGGAAGGAAGTCGAAGGCTTCGACTTCACCGACATCACTTACCACCGCGCCGTCGACCAGGGCACGGTGCGGATCGCGTTCAACCGCCCCGAGGTGCGCAACGCCTTCCGCCCGCAGACCGTCGACGAGCTCTACCGCGCCTTCGACCACGCCCGCCAGAGCGTCGACGTGGGCTGCGTCCTGCTCACCGGCAACGGCCCCTCGCCCAAGGACGGCGGCTGGGCTTTCTGCTCCGGCGGCGACCAGCGCATCCGCGGCAAGGACGGCTACCAGTACGCCGACGGGACCCCGGCCACCGGCCGCCTGCACATTCTTGAGGTGCAGCGCCTCATCCGCTTCATGCCGAAGATCGTCATCTGCGTCGTCCCCGGCTGGGCCGCGGGCGGCGGGCACAGCCTGCACGTCGTGGCCGACCTGACGCTGGCCTCGCGCGAGCACGCCCGCTTCAAGCAGACCGACGCGGACGTGGCCAGCTTCGACGGCGGTTTCGGCTCCGCCTACCTCGCCCGCCAGGTCGGGCAGAAGTTCGCCAGGGAGATCTTCTTCCTCGGCGACACCTACACCGCCGAGGACGCCCACCGCATGGGCATGGTCAACGCCGCCGTCCCCCACGCCGAGCTGGAGAGCACGGCCCTGGAGTGGGCGCGGAAAATCAATGGCAAATCGCCCACCGCGCAGCGCATGCTGAAGTACTCCTTCAACCTCATCGACGACGGCCTGGTCGGACAGCAGGTCTTCGCGGGTGAGGCGACCCGGCTGGCGTACATGACGGACGAGGCGGCGGAGGGTCGCGATTCGTTCCTGGAGAAGCGCGAGCCCGACTGGTCGCCCTTCCCCTGGCATTTCTAGGACGTTTGTGACGAAGATCGAAATACCCGCCAAGCTCATCAGCAACCACGACGAGATCGGCGAGGGCGAGGAGGGCGGCCCCACCTGGATCGCCGGCCTGCCCGCCCTGGCCGGGCGCTACCTCGATGAGTGGGGGCTACGGCTCGACGGGGAGCCGATGCACGGGTTCGTCTCGCTCGTACTCCCCGTGATCAGGCCCGACGGCGTACCGGCCGCGCTCAAGCTGCAGCCGGTCAACGACGAGAACGCCAGCGAGGCGATGGGCCTGAAGGTCTGGAACGGCGACGCCATGGTCCGCCTCCTGGACGAGGATCCCTCCACCGGCACACTGCTGCTCGAACGGCTGGAGGGCCATCGCACCCTGGCGACGGTCGCCGACGACGCCAAGGCCCTGACGATCCTGGCCGACCTGCTGGCCCGCCTCGTCGCCCATCCGGCACCCGAGGGCATGCGCCGCCTGGCCGACATCGCCCAGGACATGATCGACGAGACCCCGGACGCGGTGGCCGCCCTGGTCAAGGAGAGCGACCGGGCGTGGCTGACGACGTGCGCCTCGGTCGTCGCCGAACTGGTCACCGAGCCCGGTGACCGGCTGCTGCACTGGGACATGCACTACGAGAACGTCCTGGCAGCCGGGCGCGAGCCTTGGCTGGCCATCGACCCCAAGCCACTGGCCGGTGACCCGGGATTCGACCTGTGGCCCGCCCTGGACAACCGCTGGGACGACATCGTGGCCACCGGCGACGTGCACCGCGCCGTGCTCCGGCGGTTCGACCTGCTGGTCGACCGGCTCGCGCTCGACCCCACGCGGGCCGCCGGCTGGACGTACGGCCGGCTCCTGCAGAACGCCCTGTGGGACGTCCAGGACGGCGGCACCGAGCTGGACCAGGACCAGGTCGCGATCGCCGAGGCGTTGCGCCGGCGCCTGTGACCTCATCTCCAGGAAGCCGGATAGCCATGGCCGGGTAGCGGCTTCACCTCCAGGAAGCCGGATAGCTGTGGCCGGGTAGCAGCTTCCCGAGCACCACCCCTCCGGCGATCACGACGGCGCTGGCGAGGATGACCGGGTTGAGCAGGTAGAGCGGCTCGGGAGCGGTGAGCCCGACCAGCGCCGCGGTCGCGCCGGCGGGCGGATGCGGCGCCTTGAGCAGCATCATCGGCGCCGTCGACAGGGCGGCGGCCACGGCCGCCGTCCATACCGAAGGCCCCGCGACCGAGGTGATGAACAGCGCCAGGGCCGTCGCGCTGACATGCCCGAGCACGATGCTGCGCGGCTGGGCGAACGGTGCGGCCGGGGCCAGCGCCACGATCCCCGCCGTGGCCGCGAACGGCAGGGCGAACAACGCCAGGCCGGTGGCGCTGGTGATCCCGGCCAGCAGCAGGAGCCCGGCAAGGGCCGCGGTCGTCGCGCTGACCACGTTCTTCCACGGCGGCATCAGTCCGACAGCCCGCGCAGGAAGTCGCGGATCAGGGCGGCGCTCTGGCTCAGCCGGGTCGTGAGCGGGAAGTGCCCGGCGTCCAGCAGGTGGACGCGGGCCTCCTTCACGTCGCGGGCGTAGGCGCGGGCGCCTTCCGGGCCGAAGATCTCATCGCCCCTGCCCCAGACCGCCAGCAGCGGAGGCTGGTGGGTGCGCAGGTACTCCTGCCAGGACGGGTAGCGGCCGGGGTTGACGCCGTAGTCCAGGAAGAGCGCGAGCTGGATCTCCTGGTTGCCGGGCCGGTCGAGCAGCGCCTGGTCGAAGGCCTCCCGGTCGGGGTTGACCAGGGAGGTGTCGGGGACGCCGTGGGTGTACTGCCAGTGGGTGGCCTCGCGGGTCAGCAGGGCGCGCAGGGCGTCGCCGTTCTCCTTGGAGGGGTCGGCCCAGTAGGCGCGGATCTGGTCCCAGAACGGGGTCAGGCCCTCGTCATAGGCGTTGCCGTTCTGGGTGACGATGCCGGTGACGCGCTCGGGGTGGCGCAGCGCGAGGCGGAAGCCGACGGGGGCGCCGTAGTCGTGCATGTAGATCGCGTACCGGCGGACGCCGATGGAGTCCAGGAGCTGGTCCACGACGTCGGCCAGGTGGTCGAAGGTGTAGTCCCAGGCGTCGGCGGCCGGGGCCGAGCTGTGGCCGAAGCCCGGGTAGTCGGGGGCGATCAGATGGAACTCCCCGGCCAGCTCGGCGATCAGCTCCTGGTAGGCGATCGACGAGGTCGGGAAGCCGTGCAGCAGGACGAGCGTGGGCGCCGATGGGTCTCCGGCCTCGCGGTAGAAGACGTTCAGCCCCTCGACGACTGCGGTGCGGTAGCGCATGACGACTCCTTAACCAGCTAAAAGCAGTTTGGTGGTTAAGTGATAGCATGGCAACGATTAACCGGTCAAACTGATTTGAGAGGTTAGGATGAAGATCCGGCCGCTGCGCGGGGAGCCCGTCGGGCTGGACCTGGTCGACACGACCTGGATGTGGCAGGGGGAGCTGGTCGACCAGTTCGACACCGCCGAGGGGGTCGAGGCGTGGCTCGCCGACCACGGGCTGCCGGGCGCCCCTGACGCGCGGGAGCGGCTGGTCGAGGCACGGGCCGCCATGCGCGACGCGCTCGAAGGGCGGGGGCACGAACGGCTCAACGCGGTGCTGGCCCACGGGAGCCTGCGGCCCCAGGTCGGGGCGGGCGGGCCGTACGAGATGGTGGTCGTGGACGAGCCCGGGTGGCACGCGGCGTGGGTGGCGGCGGCCGACCTCGTGCGCGTCATGGGCGGGCGGGTCAAGCACTGCGCGAACCCGCGGTGCGTGCTGTGGTTCCTGGATGTGAGCAAGAACAGCAGCCGCCGCTGGTGCTCCATGGACGTGTGCGGCAACCGTGCCAAGGTCGGGCGCTTCAACGAACGCAAGCGCCCGGCCTGAGGCGTTACGGGATCAGGATGGCGATCTTGCCGCGGCCGTGGCCGGTCTCCATCTCGCGGTGCGCGTCGGCGGCCTCGGACAGGTGGTAGGTGCCGCGGATGTGGTACTTGAACTCGCCCGCGGCCACCAGGGCGGCATAGCGGCCCAGGCGCTCGGCCAGCCGTTCGCCCACCGTCGTGCGGATGCCGAGCCCGGCGGCCTTGCCGTGCTCGAACAGGGTGAGGATGCGGTCGCGATCCGCCACGAGCTCCAGCGAGACCTCCAGCGCCTCGCCGCCGGCGCCGTCCAGGGCCGCGGTGACGCCGCCGGGGGCCAGCGCGCGCACCCGGTCGGCGAGGCCGGGGCCGTACTCGACCGGGATCGCGCCCAGATCACGCAGGTAGTCGTGGTTGACCGCGCGGGCGGTGCCGATGACCGTGGCGCCGCGCCGGCGGGCGATCTGCGTGGCGGCGCCGCCCACGGATCCGGCCGCGCCGTGGATCAGCAGGGTGTCCCCCGACCCGATCGCCAGGTTGTCGATGGCGATCTCGGCCGTCTGCACGCCCGCGGTCATCGCCCCCGCCACCTCCCAGGCCAGCCCGGCGGGCTTCGGCGTGACCGAGGACGAGGGCACGACCGTGTACTCGGCATAGGCGTTGAGCTGCGTGAAGCCCAGCACCTCCGCGCCGATCGCGAAACCGGTCACACCCTCGCCCACCTGGTCGATCACTCCGGCGAACTCGTTGCCCGGGATGCGCGGCAGGTCGCCGGCGATGCCCGGCGGGGTCCATCCGGCGCGTACCGCGGTGTCGTACGGCTGCACGCCCGCGGCCTTCACCCGGACCCGGACCTGTCCCGGGCCCGCCTGCGGCGCGGGCAGTTCCATGACCTTCAATACTTCGGGGCCGCCGAACTCGGCGAACGCGGCCGCCCTCATCACGTCGCTCATGCCGACGAGAATGCATCCTCAACTTTGCTTGAGGTCAACCCCGTGACTTAAACTTCCCGCCAAAGGAAGGGCAAGCGACCATGCAGAAGATCGTCCACGTCAGACCCCTCGACGACGCCATCGGTCACGAGGAATCGCACGACTGCCCGTGCGGCCCGACCGGTCAGGGCGTGCACAACTCCGCCACCAAGAAGATGGTCGGCGTGATCTTCCACCACCACGGGCTCCAGCCGTGCCACGAATGGGAAGCATCCGACCTCGCGTAGCCATCTGTGTACTATCGGTGAGGAGCTCATAGAAATCGGGGGACGGCATGAGCAACCTCATCGTCATCGACTATCCGGACGTCGCGACCGCGGAGACCGTACGCACGCGACTGTTCGAGCTGCAGAAGCAGAACCTCATCACGCTTGAGGACGCGGCCATCGTCGAGCGCAAGGACGACGGCAAGATCAAGCTGCACCAGACCACCAGCACCACCGGCGTGGGCGCGGCCGGCGGGGCGCTGTGGGGCGGCCTCATCGGGCTGCTGTTCTTCATGCCGCTGCTGGGCATGGCTCTCGGCGCGGCCGCGGGCGCGGCGGGTGGCGCCCTCACCGACGTCGGCGTCAACGACGACTTCATGAAGGAACTCGGCGAGAAGATGCCCCCGGGCACCGCCGCCCTCTTCCTCCTGGTCCGCCAGAGCACGCCGGACAAGGTCATCGAGCAGATCGCGCAGTACGGCGGCGAGATCATCAAGACCTCGCTCAGCACCGAGGACGAGAAACACCTCAAGGAGGCCGTCGCGGCCGCGCGCGCCTGACCTTCCACCAAGGAGCGACCGGGTTTCCGGTCGCTCTTTTGCATATACGGCGCGGCAAACCTGCCCATATCGGGAACTTTCCGCTTTACTTCGTCTTTACCTGTATAGAGTCCGACGGGGGATGTACCAGGGGGAAGATGTCTGAGTTCTTACAAGCCGTGCTGGGTTTTCCGACAGTCCTTTTCAGCTTCCTGCTCGTGATCGTCGTCGCCTACTGGGTGACCGCGCTCACCGGGCTTCTGGACCTGGACGACGTCGACGCTTCCTGGCTCGGACTGGCAGGCGCGCCCGCCGGAGTGACGCTGTCGATCGTGATCACGCTGGGCTGGCTGCTCAGCCTGATCGGCGGCCAGCTCGTCTCCGCGCCACACCTGCTGATCGCCGTGCTCATCGTGGCCCTGGCCGGCGGCTGGTTCGGCGCCCGCCTGCTGGTCGTGCCGCTTCGCCGCCTGTATCCCGACGAGCGCGGCCCCTCGCGCCACGACTTCGTCGGCCGGCACTGCGTGATCCGCACCGGACAGGTCACCTCCGACTTCGGCCAGGCCGAGGTCACCGCCGCCGACGGATCCTCCGCCGTCGTCCAGGTCAGGACGACCGGCGACGACCGGCTGGCCCGCGGCGACAACGCCCTCATCTTCGACTATTCCTCCTCCGGGGAATTCTTCCTGGTCATGCCCTATGAAAGGGACCACTGATGGGTGTCATCTCCCTCGGCCTGGCGATCACGCTGGCCGCCGCCCTGCTCATCGTCATCGCGATCCTCGTGGTCATCAGCCGTCTCTTCCACAAGGTGGAGCAGGGCAAGGCGCTGATCATCTCGAAGGTCAACCGGGTCGACGTGACGTTCACGGGCGCCGTCGTGCTGCCCGTCGTGCACAAGTCCGAGACCATGGACATCTCGGTGAAGACGATGGAGATCGTCAGGTCCGGTCGTGAAGGACTGATCTGCCGCGACAACATCAGGGCCGACATCCGCATCACGTTCTTCGTCCGGGTCAACAAGACCGCCGAGGACGTCATCAAGGTGGCCCAGGCCATCGGCACCGCGCGGGCCAGCGGCGAGGAGACGCTGCAGGAGCTGTTCAACGCCAAGTTCTCCGAGGCGCTCAAGACCGCCGGCAAGCACCTGGACTTCGTCGACCTGTACACCAAGCGCGACGAGTTCCGCGACGAGATCCTCCGGCTCATCGGCACCGACCTCAACGGCTACAGCCTTGAGGACGCCGCGATCGACTACCTGGAGCAGACGCCCCTCCACAACCTGGACAAGTCCAACATCCTCGACGCGCAGGGCATCCGCAAGATCACCGAGCTCACGGCCATCGAGCACGTGCGGACCAACGAGTTCCAGCGCAACGAGGAGAAGGAGATCACCCGCCAGAACGTGGACGCCCGCGAGGCGATCCTGGAGCTGGAACGCCGCCAGGCCGACGCCGAGACCAAGCAGAAGCGCGAGATCGAGACCATGAGGGCGCGCGAGGAGGCCGAGACCGCCCGCGTGCAGGCCGAGGAGCGGCTCAAGGCCCAGGCCGCCAACATCAAGACAGACGAGCAGCTCGGCGTCCAGCACGAGAACCGCGCCCGCGAGGTCGCCGTCGCCGAGAAGAACAAGGAACGCGTGATCGCGATCGAGACCGAGCGGATCGAGAAGGACCGCATGCTGGAGGTCATCGCCCGCGAGCGCGAGACCGAGCTGTCGCGCATCTCCAAGGACAAGGAGGTCGAGACCGAGAAGCGCTCGATCGCCGAGGTCGTACGCGAGCGCATCGCGGTCGACAAGACCGTCGCCGAGCAGGAGGAGAACATCAAGCGGCTGCGCGCGGTCGAGGAGGCCGAGCGGCTGCGCCAGACCACGATCATCGCCGCCGAGGCCGAGGCCCAGGAGAACCTGGTCAAGGACATCAAGGCCGCCGAGGCCGCCGAGGCCGCCTCCAAGTTCCGCGCCCGCGAGGAGCTCGTGCTCGCCGAGGCCAGGCAGCAGGCCGCCGACCTCGACGCCCGCGCCAAGATCCGGCTCGCGGAAGGCGTCCAGGCCGAGAGCGCCGCCGCCGGGCTGGCCGAGGTGCAGGTGAAGGAGCGCGACGCGGCGGCGATCGAGAAGGTCGGCCGCGCCGAGGCGATGGTGCTGAGCGAGCGGCTGCGCGCCGAGGCCGACGGCGCCAAGGCGATGGCGCTGGTCGAGGGCGAGCGGCTCAAGGCCCGCGCCGAGGGCGAGCAGGCCCTCGCGCTCGCCGCCGCCGCGGCCGTCGGCGAGAAGCTCAAGGCCGAGGCCGAGGGTCTGACCGAGAAGGCCGCCGCGCTGGCCGCGCTGGACGAGGCCTCGCGTACGCACGAGGAGTACCGCCTGCGGCTGGAGGCCGACAAGGAGGTCCACCTCAAGCGCATCGAGGTGCAGGCGAAGGTCGCCGAGTCGCAGGCCGGAGTGCTGGCGGCGGGGCTGGCCAAGGCCGACATCGACATCGTGGGCGGCGACACGATGTTCTTCGACAGGATCGTGGGATCGATCACCGCGGGCAAGGCGGTCGACGGGTTCGTGGAGCACTCGGCCGTGGCCAGGACGCTGGCGGAGCCGTACCTCAACGGATCGGCGAGCCTGCCCGCCGACCTCGCCGCGATCGTCGGCGGGATCGGCACCGAGGACCTCAAGAACATCACCGTGTCCGCGCTGCTCATGCAGATGATCCAGAGCGGTGGGCCGGAGGCGAAGCTGACCGAGCTTCTGGAGACCGCGCGCAGACTCGGCGTCGCCGACTCCTCGGTCGCCGCGCTGAGGGCCTGAGCGCATGGCGGATCTTGAGGCGGGCACCTATGAGGTGCTCAGGAACCGCCTTCAGTCGCAGGCCAAGCTGCTGGCGCAGGCCGCGGAGGCGGTCAACGACGAGCGGCTGAAGGTCTTCGGCGGCGCCGAGCTCACGCTGCTCGGCACCGAACGGATCAGGACCGGGAACAACTGCGTGCCCAGGGACATCGTCTCCGTCGGCGAGGTGATGGTGTTCGGGTACAACGTCTTCATCGGGCTCAAGCCGGAAACGGCTGTGGACGACGTGTTCTCCGTCCACAGGTTCACGCGCGACGGCGAAGCGTTCCGGTTCGATCCGGCACAGTGGGAGGCGCTCACCGACCCCGCCTTCCAGAAGGACTTCGCCGAGTTGTACCGGTACTACAAGGAGACCCGCCTGCAGACCCTGCGCCGGGTCGAGGGCAAGCTGCTGGCGGTCTTCCAGACCGGGCCGAGCGACATCAAGGTCCTGCGCTGGGACCTGTCCGGCAAATACCTCGACAACCGGGGCGAGCGTGACCACGTGTTCCCGGCGTCCCACGACTTCGAGTGGACCGTCACCACCCGCGACGACCACGTCCTGGGCCGCCATCCCCACATCTCCATCGAGGGCGAGGTCTTCGTCGAGACCGTCGGCGGCGACCTGACCATCAAGGTCGAGGACAACACCGAGAGCGGTCACGGGATCTACTCCGATCCGGTCACCGAGCCGCTGCAGTCGCTGGCCGACGCCGACGTCTCCTACGCGCGGGTCGGGCCGCTCATCCTGCTGCGCATCCGGCCGTACAAGGAGCCGGAATGGCGGCACCTGGTGTTCAACACCCGGACCAAGGCGGTGGTCAGGCTCGACGGCATCGGCCAGGCCTGCCAGCGGCTGCCGGAGGACCAGGGGCTGATCTTCCCCGGTGGCTACTACCTGGCGACCGGGGTCAGCAAGACGTTCGACCTCGACGTCAGCGAGCTGGAGTTCGAGCGCGTGGTCCGCTCGCCCAACGGGGAGGACGTGCTCTACGTCTTCCACGCCCGGGGTGACGGGCGGTCGTTGCTGCTGCCGTACAACGTGATCAGGAAGGAGGTGGCCAACCCCATCCCGTGCCACGGGTTCAGCCTGTTCGACGACGGCACGATGGTGGTCTTCCGCGCCACCTCCGACGAGCCGACCCGGGTCCATCCCATGCAGGTGTGGCAGACGCCGTACGTCTCCGACACCTACGCCGCCGCCCAGCCCACCGGCTCGGGGCCGCTGGAGCGCATCGGCAACGCCGAGCTGGTCCGTGGCATCTCCGACTGCCTGTCCGTGGCGCGCATGGTCGAGGAGATGTCGCCGTCCGCGGCGACCTTCGAGGCGCTGATCGCCGCCTGCGAGCGGGCCTTCGACCACTACCACTGGCTCGGTGAGCACGGGCTGCGCACCCCGCTCACCGACGTACGCGCCACCGCCGGCCAGGTGCTCGACGAGTACGAGAACGTCGAGCAGCTGACCGCGCAGGCGGCGCGGACCCTGGCCACCGCCGAGGAGGAGACCGTCACCCTCGTCCGGCAGGCCCGCGGCGACCTGCCGGCGAGCGCCGACGCCTGGGTCAGCCTGCTGGCCACGCTGCGCCGCGCGCAGGGGCGGCTGGTGACGCTGCGCGAGGTCCGCTACATCGACCTGCCCCGGCTCGACTCGCTGGCCGGCGAGCTGGCGGCCGAGCTGAAGGAGACCGGTACCCGCGCGGTCGCGTTCCTGCAGGGTCCCGACGCCTTCACCGGCTACCACAGCGCGGTCGAGCGGCTGGCCGCCGACGCGGGCGCGATCGCCACGGTGGCCGACGCCGTCCCGGTGTCGGAGCTGCTGGCCGACCAGGCCGAGGGGCTCGAGGTGGTTACCGAGGTGGTCGGTTCGCTCGACATCGCCGACGCCACCGTGCGTACATCCATCCTGGAGCGCATCGCCGAGGTGCTCGGCGGCGTCAACCGCGCCCGCGCGGTGCTGGAGGGCCGGCGCAGGGAGCTGCTGTCCAGCGAGGGGCGGGCCGCCTTCGCCGCCGAGTTCGCGCTGCTCGGGCAGGCGATCACCGGAGCGCTGGCCATGGCCGACACCCCGGAGCGCTGCGACGAGCAGCTCGGCAAGCTCATGCTGCAGCTGGAAGGGCTCGAATCCCGCTTCGGGGAGTTCGACGACTTCGCCGCCCAGCTCACCACCAAGCGGGAGGACGTCTACGAGGCGTTCTCCGCCCGCAAGCAGAGCCAGCTCGACGAGCGGGCCCGCCGCGCCGACCGGGTCTTCGCCTCGGCCGAGCGCATCCTGGGCAGCGTCGCCAGGCGGGTGGCCGGGCTGGCCTCGCTCGACGAGGTCAACACCTACTTCGCCACCGACCCCATGGTCGCCAAGCTCCAGTCGGTCTCCGCCGAGCTGCGTACCCTGGGCGACCCGGTGCGCGCGGAAGAGCTCGACGGCCGGGTCAAGGCCGCCCAGCAGGAGGCCGGGCGCTCACTGCGCGACCGGCTCGACCTGTTCGACGCCGGCGGCGAGACGCTGCGGCTGGGGCGCCACCGCTTCGCGGTCAACACCCAGCCCGTCGACCTCACGCTGGTCCCCCACGACGGAACGATGCAGTTCGCCATCACCGGCACCGACTACCGGGCGGCCGTCCCGTCCGACTTCGCCGACACCCGCCCGTTCTGGGATCAGTTGCTCGTCTCGGAGACACCCGAGGTCTACCGCGCCGAGCACCTGGCCGCCGCGCTTCTCGACACCGCCGACCTCCCCTCGGCGGAGCTCGTACGGCGGGCCGCCGAAGAACGCTACGACGAGGGCTACGAACGCGGCGTCCACGACCACGACGCCACCCTGATCCTCGACGCCCTGATCCGCCTGCGCGACGGCGCCGGGCTGTTGCGCTACTCCCCCGCGGCCAGAGCGGCGGCGCAGCTCTTCTGGGCCTTCCACACGGACGAGGTTTCACGTAAAACATTCACCACCAGAGCGTCTTCCCTGGTCAGAGCGCGCGAGGCGTTCGGTGCCCACGAGGCCGTGGCCGCCCTGGCCGAGGAACTGTCGTCCCTGATCACCGCCGCCCCCGGCGTGGCCAGGCTGGCCGGGGAATATCTCGTGGAGGAGCTGGCCACCACCCCGCCCGGCTTCGTCACCAGCAAGGCGGCCCGTACCGTGCTCGACAACTTCCGCGCCCGGCTGGGCCCGGCGGCGCAGCGCTCGTTCGAGGACGATCTCCAGTCCTTGGACCCGCCCGCGCGCATCCAGCTCGCCGAGGCCTGGCTGGGCGCCTTCGACCAGTCACCCGAGCTGCCCGAGGCCATCGCCCTGCAGCTCTGCGGCGACCTGCCCCGCTACGAATCCAGCGCGAGCGTCAGCGCCGTGGTCGAGGGCCTGCTCGGCGCCCACCCGCGCATCACCGAGCGCACGCTGCCGCTGCGCCTCGACGAGATCCTCACCAGAACCAGGATGTTCGCCGCCGAACGTGTCCCGGCCTTCCGCGCCTACCAGAAGCGCCGCGTCGAGCTGGTCGCGGCCGAGCGCGAACGCCTGCGGCTGGACGAGTACAAGCCCAAGGTCATGAGCGCCTTCGTGCGCAACCGCCTGCTCGACGAGGTCTACCTTCCGCTCATCGGCGACAACCTGGCCAAGCAGCTCGGCGCCGCGGGAGCGGGCAAACGCACCGACCAGATGGGCCTCCTGTTGCTCATCTCACCGCCCGGCTACGGCAAGACCACCCTCATGGAGTACGTCGCCAGCCGCCTGGGCCTCGTCTTCGTCAAGGTCAACGGCCCGGCCCTGGGCCACGCCGTCACCTCGCTCGACCCGCAGGAGGCTCCCGACGCCACCTCCCGCCAGGAGGTCGAGAAGATCTCCTTCGCGCTGGAGACCGGCAACAACACGCTCCTCTACCTCGACGACATCCAGCACACCTCGCCCGAGCTGCTGCAGAAGTTCATCTCGCTGTGCGACGCCCAGCGCCGCATCGAAGGCGTCTGGAACGGCCGCACCCGCACCTACGACCTGCGCGGCAAGCGCTTCGCCGTGTGCATGGCCGGAAACCCGTACACCGAGTCCGGCAAGCGCTTCCGCATCCCCGACATGCTCGCCAACCGGGCCGACGTGTGGAACCTCGGCGACGTGCTCTCCGGCCGCGACGAGCTGTTCGCCCTCAGTTACGTGGACAACGCCCTCACCTCCAACCCCGTCCTGGCCCCGCTCTCCACCCGCGACCGCTCCGACGTCGAGCTGCTCGTACGGCTGGCGCGCGGCGACCAGGCGGTCCGCTCGGACCAGCTCAAACACCCCTACTCCAAGGTCGAGCTGGACCAGATCCTGTCTGTGCTGGCCAAGCTGGTGCGGGTGCAGGAAGTGGTGCTGGCCAACAACCAGGCGTACATCGCCTCGGCGGCGCAGTCGGACGACGCGCGAACCGAGCCGCCGTACAAGCTGCAGGGCTCCTACCGGAACATGAACAAGCTGGCCGAGCGGATCGTGCCCGCCATGAACGACGCCGAACTGGAGGCGGTGATCGACGACCACTACGTCGGCGAGGCCCAGACGCTCACCTCCGACGCCGAGGCCAACCTGCTCAAGCTCGCCGAGCTCAGGGGGCGCCTGACACCGGAACAGCAGGAGCGCTGGACCGCCATCAAGGCCGCGTACCTGCGTACGAGGGCGTTGGGCGGAGCCGAAGACGACCCGGTGACCCGGACGGTGGGCGCCATCGGCCTCCTGACAGACCGCGTAACGGACATCACCACCGCGATCCGCCAATCCACCCCCGAACCCTAACAACCCACCCCACATCACCCCCGCCCCACCGCCGCGCCGGGCGCCGTCCCGCTGCCTCCGGTGGGCGGCGGGGCGGGACTGACGCGTGCGCCTGGCCTTGCGTGATCCGCCATCGCGCTACCTCGCCGCCGCGCCGTCCGGTGACCTGGGTGGCGGGGCGGGATTGACGCGTGCCCCCGGCCGCCTTGCCCGACCCGCCATCGCGCTACCCCGCCGCCGCCCCGTCGCGGCCCGCTGCCCCACCGTCGCGCTGCCGCGCTGTCCACTGGCATGGGCGGTGGGGCGGGCTGACGCATGTGCCTGGCCACCCTGCCGCCTTGCCGGGTCCGGCCACTCTGCTGTCTTGTCGTGCCTGGCCACTCGCTATGCCCCGCATCGCCCTGCCCTGGGCTCCGCCCCGCCCTGACTACAGGAACCGTGTCTGATCAGAGGCACCTGCTGGGCGGCCTGGCTGGTGGCGTCGTGCTCATCCACAGGGTGTGGATGAGCACGGGGCGGGTGGGCTAGGTGGTGGGGTGGCCGTCTTTGAGCTCCAGGCGTGAGCCCTGGAAGGCGGCGCGCATGCGGCGGTCGTGGGTGACGATCACCAACGCGCCCTCGTAGGCGGACAGGGCCTCCTCCAGTTGTTCCACGAGGAGAGGGGAGAGGTGGTTGGTGGGCTCGTCCAGGAGGAGCAGGTCAACGGGTCGGCTGACCAGGCGGGCGACGTCGATGCGGCGGCGCTGGCCGTACGACAGCTGACCCACCCGCAACCGCAGGTCCGCGGGACGGAACAGCCCCAGCGACAGCAGCGCGTCGGCTTGCTCGTCCATGCTGCCCGGCCGCCCTTCGGCGAACGCGCCGAGCACGGTCCGATCCATCCGCCCCGGCCGGTCCTCCTGCCGCAGGTACCCCACGCGGGGCGGGCGCTTGACCGTCCCGGCGTCGGGTACCAGCTCGCCGGCCAGCACCTGCATGAGTGTGCTCTTGCCCGCCCCGTTGGGCCCGGTGACCAGCAGCCGCTCGCCGGGCAGGATCCGCAGGAAGCTCAGCCTGAGCCGCTCCCCCACCCGAACCCCACCAAGCTCCACCAACCCAGCCCGCTCCACCCCGTCAACCCGCTCCACCCCGAATGGCCACTCCGACCCAGCCACATGATCCGGCCCAGCCACATGATCGGGGCCAGCCGCTTGTTTCGTCCCGGGAGTGGACGTCCCGCCCGATACGGCCGCAGACGCCCGATCGGAGCCGGTTACCCAACGCCGCTCGGCAGTGGACGGCCGGTCCGGCCCAGACGCCGTCACAGCGTCCGGCCTTCCCATCGGCACTCGGCCCGGTCGGGTCGCGGAGCCCCGGCCGGGAGCGGTCGGGGAGAGGTGGGTGGCCGGGGTGGCCGGGGTGGCCGGGGTGGCCGGAGAGAGGTGGGTGGTCGGGGTGGTCGGGGTGGTCGGGGTGGTCGGGGAGGTCGGGGAGGTCGGGGTGGTCGGGGAGAGGTGGGTGGGGGTGAAGCGGAGGGGGGCCGGTGGAGGTGGGACGGGGTGGGTGCGGAGCCAGTCCAGGCGTTGGTTGGACTGGCGGATGCGGCTCATCGCGCCGTGTGCGCGGGAGCGGGCGCGCCAGGCGCCGGTGCCCATGCCGGCCTTGGCGACCTTGCGGGGGATGGCGCCGAGGCGGGAGGCGTTGGCGTCGACGAGGGTGGCGTGGCGGGCCAGCTCGTTCTTCCACTCCTCGTGCTCCAGCGCCCATGCCGCCCGCTCGGCCGCCTTCGCGGTGAGGTAGCCGGTGTAGCCGTTGCCGTAGCGGCGTACCTGGGACTGGTCGACCTCCAGGATCGTGGAGGTGATCCGGTCCAGGAACACCCGGTCGTGGGTGATGGCCACGACGGTGCCGCGGTGGGCGCGTAGGTGCTCTTCTAGCCAGGTGACGGCCTGGTCGTCCAGGTCGTTGGTGGGTTCGTCGAGGAGGAGCAGTTCGGGTGCCGCGGCGAGGGTGGCGGCCAGGGCGAGACGGGAGAGTTCGCCGCCGGACAGGGTGTCCAGCGGGCGTGCCCGATCCAGCCCCGGGAGCCCCAGCCCATGCAGAGCCACCTCCACCCGCGCGTCGGCCTCGTACCCGCCCCGCGCCTCAAAAGCCGCCACCAACTCCCCATAGGCAGCCAGCTCCACCTCCAGCATGGCCGAGGTGCCGTCGCCCGAGGACACGGCGCCGGCGGGCGCGGAGCCGGTAGCGCTGGCGCCCGCGGACACATAGCCCGTAGGCGGGGTGGCCAAGGACGGGGTGGCCGAAGCCGGAGTGGAGGTGACCGTAAGCGGGGCGGCCGTGGCCAGGGTGGCCGGGGTGGCCGGGGTGGCCGGGGTGGCCGGGGTGGCCGTGGCCGGGGTGGCCGGGGTGGCCGGGGTGGCCGGGGTGGCCGGGGTGGCCGCGGGCGGGGTGGCCGTAGCTGTTGGCGGAGTGGCCAAGGTTTCGTTGGGCGGGGTGGGTGGGGTTGTGGGGTCGGCTTTGGCCAGGCGGGTTTCGGCTGTGCGGATGCGGGCCTCCAGGGCGCGCAGGTCGCGGAGGGCCCAGTCGATGGCGTCGTTCACCGTGGATCCGGCGGGCAGGTCGAGTGCCTGGGGCAGGTACCCGATGCCGCCGGGCGCCACGACGGTGAGGTCGCCGTTGTCGGGCGTCTCGGCCCCCGCGATCAACCGCAGCAACGTGGACTTGCCGGAGCCGTTGTCCCCGATGACCCCGACCTTCTCGCCGGGCTTCACGGTGAAGGTCACCCGGTCAAGGACGACGCGGTCTTCGTAACGCTTGGTGATGTCTGAGAGCGATAGTTGGGTAGCACGCATAAAGCAGCCACCTCCGATTCTCGGCACAAATGCCGCATCGAAAATGAACGGATCGATGGCGGAACGGATCGCGGAGCAGCGCTCTACGCGTCCGGTGCGAGAATCACAGGGAACCCATGCGGTTTAGGTTGGGGTGAATGGGGCGATGTGTCAAGCCCTAATCACGGGATCGGCGTTCGGTGAGGATGATGGTCGCGGCGCGCTGGACCGCCGCCGCCCTGGTCACGTAGTCGAGGATCAGCTCCAACTGCTCGTCCGTGTACGCGTCGTACAGATCAGCCAGTCCCCGCATCAACGGCTCGAACACCTCGATCGCCTCGGCACTCGCCCCGGACAACTGCTCCGGGTTGATCTCGACGATGATCCGGCGCCGGTCCTTGAGGTCGCGGACGCGGCGTACCATCCACTTCGCCTCCAACCGGTCCACCAGCCCGCTCACGGAGGCCGGAGCCAGCCCGGTGTGCTGCGACAGTTCGCCCGCGGTCAGCGGCCCGAGTCGTTGTAGCAGGTCAAGGGCCTTCCACTCGGTCACGCCGAGCCCGAGCAGCCCGCTCATGACGGTGTGGTACATGACCGCGGCGTTGCTGCTCTCCCGCCCCGCGTCGCCGAGTGCCTGGAGAAGATTCTTTCGGTGTTCCGAAATATCTCTGGACACACCCTCTCCCATCGTCATATATTTCGTTCGACCGAACGAAAGGTTATCACGATGAAGGCTCTCATCACAGGGTGCGGGATCGGCGGACCGGCGACCGCGATGGCACTGCGCAAGGCGGGCATCGAGGCCGAGATCTTCGAGGCCTACGGCGCGACGGCGGAAGGCGTCGGCTCGTTCCTGAACGTCGCCTCCAACGGCCTGGCCGCCCTGCGCGTCCTCGACACGCACCGCGAGGTCATGGCCGCCGGGATTCCGACCCCGCGCATGGTCATGACCAGCGGCTCAGGCAAACGCCTCGGCGAGGTCGCCAACGGCCTGGCCCTCGACGACGGCACCGTCAGCCACACGATCCTGCGCTCCGACCTCTACCGCATCGTGCGCGACCAGGCCACCGCGCGCGGCATCAAGATCCGGTACGGCAAGCGCCTCGTCTCCCTGGACGACACCGGCGACCAGGTCGTGGCCCACTTCGCCGACGGTACGCAGGCGACCGGCGACATCCTGATCTCGGCGGAAGGCGTGCACTCCAGCACCCGCACCCTCATCGACCCGAACGCCCCGGCGCCCCGCTACTCCGGCCTGTACAGCTTCGGCGGGATCACCACCTTCCCCGGCCTGACCGGCGAACCGGGCACGTACCACATGATCTTCGGCAAGAAGGCGTTCTTCGGCTACACGGTGGCGGCCTCGGGTGAGATCTGGTGGTTCGCGAACCTGCCGCGCGAGGAGGGCGACGTGCCAGGCGACTGGCGGCCGCTGCTCGTCGAGGCCTTCCGCCACGACGGCAACCGCACCGCCGACCTCCTGCGCGACAGCCCGATCGGGGACGGCTCCCCGGTGTACGACCTGCCGCCCGTCCCCACCTGGCACAAGGGCAGAGTCGTCCTGACCGGCGACGCCGCGCACGCCACCTCGCCCAGCGCCGGCCAGGGCGCCTCGCAGGCCATCGAGGACGCGGTCGTGCTGGCCCGCTGCCTGCGTGACGCCCCTGACCACAGCGCCGCCTTCGCCGCGTTCGAGGCCGACCGCCGCGTGCGGGCCGAGCGGGTGGTGTCGTACTCGCGGACCATCAGCAACAGCAAGGCCGCCGGGCCGGTGGGGCGGGTGTTCCGCGACCTGATGATGCCGTTGTTCCTGAAGAAGACGGCCAGCCAGGAGTCCCTGTCGTGGCTGTACCGCCACCACGTCTCCTTGTGACGGGTCAGCCCATGGTGGACAGGGCGGCGATGGCCTGGGTGACCGACTGGGCGCTGGCGGGCAGGAGCGGCAGCCGTACCTCCGCGGTGGGGATCAGCCCGCGCTCGTGCAGCACCCCCTTGATCACCGTGGGGTTGGGCTCGGCGAAGAGCGCCGCGGACAGGCGCGCCAGCCGGTGTCCGAGCGAACGCCCGAGAACGGCGTCGCCCGACTCCCAAGCCTCCACCAACGCGACGAACCGGTCCGTGGCCAGGTGCGCGGAGGCCAGGATGCCGCCGGAGGCCCCCAGCGCGAGCAGCGGCGAGATGAACGCGTCGTCCCCGCCCAGCACCTCGAACCCGGTCGGCAGATCGGCCAGCAGGTCGACGGCGTCCTGGTCGATGCCGCCCACCGCGTACTTGACCCCGGCGATCATCGGGTGCGCGCCCAGTTGCCGCAGCGTGGCGGCGCAGACCGGCTGACCCGTCCGGTAGGGAATGTGATAGATCACCAGCGGCACCGGCGACGCCTCGGCCAGCGCCTCGAAGTGCGCGATCACCCCGCGCTCCGACGGGCGCAGGAAGTACGGCACCGGCACCAGCGCCGCCGTCACCCCGGACGGCAACGCGCGCAGGGCGGCGATCGTCGAGCGGGTGTCGTTGCCGGAAACGCCCACGATCAGCGGAACAACCCGCTCACCGGACACCCGCACGCAGTTCCCGATCACCGCGGCGCGCTCCTCGGCGCTCAACATCGCCACCTCGCCGGTCGTGCCGAGCGCCACGAGCCCGCTCGCGCCCTGGTCGAGCACGTGGTGCGCGAGCTTCTCGAACGCCTCCAGATCGACCTGGTCGCCCGTGGTGAAGGGCGTGATCAGCGGTACGTAGATTCCTCTCAGCATGCTCCGAGCGTGCGGCACGAGCATTGATTAGGTCCAGCGCCGATTCCTACCGTCGAGCTTAAGCTGGTCTTATGCTCGATCCCCGCAAGCTCCACCTCCTGCGCGAACTCGCCCAGCGCGGCACCATCGCCGCCGTCGCCGAAGCCGCCAACTTCACGCCGTCGGCCGTGTCCCAGCAGCTCAGCGCCCTGGAACGGGAGGCCGGGCTGCCCCTGCTCGAACGCACCGGCCGCACGGTCAGCCTGACCCCGGCGGCCCATGTGCTGGTGACGCACGCGCATGCCGTACTGGAAGAGCTGGAGCGGGCGACGGCGGCGCTCGCCGCGCTCAGCGGCGGGCCGGGCGGGCCGCTGCGGATCGGCGCGTTCCCGTCGGCGGCCAGGGTGCTGCTGCCGCGCGCGCTCGCCGAGCTCGCGGCGGGCCACCCGGCGCTGGAGCCGATGGTGTCGGAGATCGACCCGGCGGACGTGTCGGCCGCGCTGCGGGCGGGCGAGCTGGACGTGGCGCTGGTGCACGAATACGACTTCGTGCCGCCTGTCGTGGATCTGGGGATCTGCGCCGAGCCGTTGTTCGAGGAGCAGATGTACCTCACCGACCGGCCCTCGATCCGGGACGCCCGCGACGACCCGTGGATCATGAGCAAACCGGGCACGCTCTGCCACACGATGGCGATCCGGGCCTGCCAGGCGGCCGGATTCGAGCCGCACGTGCGGCACCACGTGGACGACTTCGACACCGTCCTCGCCTTCGCCGCCGCGGGTCAGGGCGTCGCGCTGGTGCCCGGCCTGGCCGCGCAGGCGCCGCCGCCGGGCGTGCGCCTGACCCCGCTGCCGCTGTCGCGCCGCACGCTCGTCGCCTTCCGCAAGGGGTACGGCCGGCACCCCGCGATCCGCGCCGCCGTGGCCGCGTTCACGAGCGCGGTCACCCGCTGAGAACGGCGTCCATGACGGCGGCGACGCTCGGCTGCCCGAAGTCGTTGTACTCGCCGGCCGCGATCGCCACGACCAGTTCCTCGCCCGGCACGACGAAGAGCCGCTGCCCCCCGTTCCCGAACCCGCCGAACCAGCCGTCGCCCAGGTACCACTGGTACCCGTACCCCGACCCGTCCTCCCGCGCGACGTGCCGCGTGAGCGAACGCGTGATCCACTCCCCGGGCACGATGCCCCGCCCGCCCTCCAGCACAAGCTGCCCGGCAGCCGCCAGATCGCGGGGCGCCAGGCGTAGACCGGAGGCGGCCGAGGCCGTGCCGTCCGCACCCGCCATCCACTCGAACGAGATCCCGAGCGGGTCGAACAGCGTGTCGCGGGCGAAGGCGTCCAGGCTGGTGCCGGCGCCCTTGACGATCAGCCGGCCGATCAGCGCGGAGGCGCCGCCGCAGTAGTCCCAGCGGGTGCCGGGCTCCTCGACGACCGGGCGTTCCAGGACGTAGCGGTAGCGGTCCGGCGCCATCTCCATGGCGATCTCACTGTTGGCCGGGCTGGTGTAGGGGACGCTTTCATCCCATTCGAGGCCCAGCGTCATGGTCAGTGCGTGCGCCACGGTGAGGTTCCGCTTGGATTCGGCCAGGTCGGGGTACTCGGGGAAGGCGGCCATCAGGGGCTCGTCCGGATCGGGCACGAGGCCCTTGCCCAGGGCGATGCCGTACACCAGAGCCGTGATGCTCTTCGTCACCGACCTGATGTCGTGCAGGGTGTCGCGGTCGAAGGCCACGGTGCCGATCGAATCGTTCCACTTGAAGTCTTCGCCCTGGCCATAGCGCTCAAGGACCGTCTCACCACCACGGACCACCACAAGTCCATGCAAGCCGGGCGCGCGACCGTCGCGGATGACCTGGTCGACTCGTTCAGCAAGTTCCGTCATGGGGCATACCGTCCCATCTCACATGGTGTGAGAGTCAAGGCCGATCATGGTGGCACACCGCCTCCAGCATGATCCCCGCCGGATCCAGCCAGAACGTCGCGTAGTAGGGCGGCGGATATTCAGGGAAATTTCGTGGCTTCTGGAGAATCTGGCATTCCATCCCGATGGCCCAGTCATGCGCCGCCCGCACCGCCGACCGGCTCTTGACCATGAAGGCCAGATGTTGCAGCCCGGTCTGGTGCCTGCTGTAGGGGCTCTCCGTGAGCGCCGGATAGAAGAAGAGGTACGTGCCCGGTTTGCCCCCCGCCGGTCGGAAAGCGAACTGATCGGCCATATCCAGGTGCTTCTCGAAGCCCAGTAACGGCATCAGCGCGTCATAGTAGGTCCGCGCGCTTTCGAGGTCGGGAACGTTGACTCCGATATGACCGATCATCGGTAGATCATGGCCTATGAGGTGCGCAGCGCGTGGAGTGTTTCGTCGGCCCATTCGATCGTCGCGCGGGTCTGGGCCAGGCCGAGGCGCAGCGCGTACTTGCCGAACTTGGGGTTTTCCGCGACGGGCGGCAGGCATTTCAGTTCGTCCAGGCGTTTCCGCGCACGCGCCTTGACTCGCTCGACTGCCGCGATGGCCTCGTCCGTGTCGAGAATCGGCAGGAGAAACGCCTGCAAAGCGGTCTCGCTGCGCACTGTCACGGCCGGCTCGCGATCGGCCAGCCATTCGTGCAGCTGCCGCGTCCCCTCGTCCGCGATCGTGTAGATCTTGCGCCCTCTGGCGCCCTCGGCCTCGACCGCCAGGAGTCCGTCACCGGCCATCCTCACCAGCTCCGGGTAGATCTGGGTGTGTCCGGCCTGCCAGACATGGTTGAGCGAGCCTTCGAACAGTTTGGCCAGGTCGTAACCGCTCGCCGGGCCCTTGGCGGCCAGGAGGCCGAGCAACGCGATCCGCAGGGACATGCTCCGGAGCATACCCAAGACTTGACATGTAAAGACTTACATATGAACCTTCACAGGTGCAGACTGACATAAAGCCTCAAAGCACCACCCTTCTTGTGGCCGCCGCGCTCGGCGGGATGTTCCTCGCGATGCTGGACCAGACGATCGTGGGCACCGCCCTGCCCCGCATCACCGCGGAACTGGGCGGATCCGACCTCTACACGTGGGTCGTGACCGCCTACTTGCTCACCTCGACGGTGACGATGCCCCTGTACGGCAGGTTGTCCGACCAATACGGCAGAAAACCGCTGTTGCTGACAGGCATGGTCATCTTCGTCCTGGGCTCGGCCCTGTGCGGCCTCGCGCAGGACATGACCCAGCTCATCGCGTTCCGCGCGATCCAGGGCCTTGGCGCCGGCGCGCTGGTCCCGTTGTCGCTCGCCCTGGCGCTCAGCCTGTTCCCGCCCACCCAGGGCGGCAGCCGGGTGCAGGGCGCCATCGGCGGCGTCATGGCGCTGAGCTACCTGGCCGGGCCGTTCCTCGGCGGGCTGTTCACCGACCACGCGACCTGGCGGTGGGCCTTCTACGTCAACGTGCCGATCGGCCTGGTGCTGCTCGCCGTCGTCGCGCGCAACCTGCCCCACCAGCCCGGCACCGGCCGCGAACGCCCCGACTACCTGGGCATAGCGATCTTCAGCCTGGCGATCGGCGCGCTGTTGATCGGCCTGACCGAAAAGGGCATCGACGGCAACACCTGGACCAGCCTCCCGGTGCTGGGGCCGATCGGGCTCGCGCTGGCGCTGCTCGCCGTTTTCGTCCTCGTGGAACGGCGGGCGGCCTCGCCGGTGATGCCCATGCACCTGTTCGCCGGCCGCAGCTACACGCTGGTCAACGTGACCTCGTTCTTCACCGCGTTCGTCATGTACACCGGTGTCGTGTTCCTGCCCCGCTACTTCCAGGAGGCGCTCGGCGAGGACGCGACCACCTCCGGCCTGCGCATCTACCCGCTGATGCTCGGCATGCTGGCGGGCAGCTGGATCATGGGCGCCCTCATGGCCAGGACCGGCGTCTACAAGCCCTGGCTGGTCGCCGCGCCCGCCCTGATGATCGCCGGCACGCTCCTCTGCCTGAACCTGACCGTCCACACTCCGAACTGGCTGCTCATCGTCTGGATGTCGCTGATCGGGCTCGGCATGGGCCCCATGTTGTCCGGCCTGACGGTCGCCGCCCAAGCCTCCGTCGCACCCCGGTACCTCGGCACCGCCTCCGCCAACCTGAACTTCTTCCGCCAAATCGGCGGCTCCTTCGCCCTGGCCCTGGCCGGGACCACCTACACCTCCGTCCTGACCGAGCAGGCCCCGCTCCACGGCCTGCCCGCCGCCCACGCCTCCGCCGCCGCCCTGATCATCCCCGTCCTGGGAGTGGCCGGCGCCCTGGTGGCCCTGATCGCCCTCCCCAACACCCGCCTCGCCCTCCCGTGAGGCTGGTGGGTCTCCTGAGAAAAAACTCAGCGTCTCTCAGGTACGGCACAGCCACAGCGACGCAGTCTGGAGGTATGGATCAGTTGCTGCGAAACCCGGCGATCGTCAACGGCCTCCGCAAGGTGGAAACGCGCGTAGCGCGCCTGAGCGGTTCTTCGGCGCTGCCGGGGATCAACGCCGGCGCCTCCCGTGTGATCAACTCCGGCGGCAAACGCCTGAGACCCGCGCTGACGCTCGCCACGGCGATGGCCTTGGGCAAGACCCCGGACAGAAGGGTCATCACCGCGGCGGCCTGCGTGGAACTGATCCACGCGGGCTCGCTGGTTCACGACGACCTGATGGACCGCGCGACGCAACGCCGGGGCGCGGCGACGCTCAACGCCGACCTGGGCGACGGCAAGGCCCTGGTCATCGGGGACTTCATGCTGGCCAGAGCGGGCCTGGCCGCGATCACCTCGGTCTCCCGCCCGGTCGCCGAAGTGCTGGCGGCCACGGTGGTGGAGCTGGCCGAAGGCCAGTACCTGGAGACGACGGACCTGTTCAACCCGCGCCGCACCGAGGCTAGCGCCCTGCGCTCGATCACCGGCAAGACCGCGGCGCTCTTCCGCGCCAGTTGCCTGGTGGCCGCCGTCTGCGCCCAGGCCTCCCCGGAGGACCGGGCGAGAATGGCCGCGTACGGCGAGCGGTTCGGCCTGATCTTCCAGATCCTCGACGACCTCCTCGACCTGACCGCCACCAGCGAGCAACTCGGCAAACCCGCGGGCAACGACCTCAAACAGGGCGTCTACAGTCTCCCGCTAATCCTCTCAAAAGCGAATTTCCTCACAAACGGTGATATATCACTACAAAGGGGAATTTCGGATGAGCAAGTAGCCGACATCCTCACCAGGCTCCGCCAGACCAAGATGATCGAGACGACCATCGAATACTGCCGCGGACTGGCCGACGAAGCCCTCGCCGCACTCCCCGAGATCGGCAACCCCGAGATCGCCGGAATCCTCCACTCTCTGCCCACCTCATACATCGACACAATCATCAGAACCATCAACCGACCTGCACTGACATCCATGAGTTGAGATTTGTTGGAATGATTGGCAGGAAAGCCAGTCAAACTCCAGAAACTGTGCTCATACTGGATTCACCGGGCCATCCAGGAGCACGCCGATGCGGAAGTCATCCCCCTCACCGGGGCCGCTCGAAGCGACCCATTTCCTCCAACTCGCCGCCGTGGACTTCAGCGGCATCTACCAGGTCCACCTGGCAGCGAAGGAAGAACGGCTCAAGATGACCAGGCTCGCGATGAGCCTGTTGTCGGTGCCGTTCCTCGCCACGATCGCGCTGACCAGTGCCAAGGTCGTCAATCCCCATGATCTGACGACCTGGCAGACCGTTCCCCCGTACCTCTTCGCGCTGGTGGCCGCCTTCGGCCTGCTGGGGGTGCTGCCGTTTCTGCGGCTCATCGAAGCGGTCAACGCGCACGGCAGGACGGCCAGAGCCATCAACAACTTCCGCCTGCTGTACACGGCGCAGCTGAAGGACGAGCTCGACTGGACACCCAACCTGCCCGTCGACCCGCGCTTCCCGGAGACCTACGCGCCGCTGACCTGGCCGGGCATCAACGTGATGATGATGGCCCTGGTCAACTCGGCGTACCTGACCGTAGGGGTGACCGGGCTGTCCAGGACGTACCCGAACCTGCTCCTGCTGCTGACCAGCATCCTGCTCGTCGCCCTGGTGCACTACTCGATCTACTACGTGCGTTGCAACGTGACAAGACGACGCCGGCTTCCCCACAACCCCTACAAGTTCCCGAATATGGAGACGTAAATGGACAGCCCAGTGCAATGGGCGTCATGTGGGGAGGCGTGGATCGGCCTGATCCGCCATGTCTGGATATCCGGTGTCCCGGCCGAAGACGACCGCGGCCCCGTCATCGAAGGCCCGCCCGTGCTGGTCGAGATCGCCCGCCCCCGCCCCGACGACCCCATCGTCGAGCGGTACGGCGACGCCGCAAAGCTGGCCCTCTACACCAGAAAATTCACCGAGGACACGATCGTGGCGCCCTTCAAGTACAGCTACGGCGCCCGCATCAAGGGGCAGCTGACCTGGGCGGCGGAGTTGCTGCGGGCCAGGCCGTACAGCAAGAGCGGCTGGATCTCCCTGACCACGCCCGGCGAGCCGTACGACTCGGTCCCCTGCCTGACCGGGCTGGCCTTCCGGTCAAGGGACGACCGCCTGCTGATGACCGCCACCTTCCGCTCCCAGAACGCCTTCACCAGCTACCTGAACTACCTGCCGCTCGCGGACGTCCAGGCCGAGATGGCGCGGAATCTCGGCCTGGACCAGGGCCCGATGCGCGTGTTCGTCGACGTGCCCCACCTCTACCTCGCCGACGCCGGCGCCGCCCTCCGCGTCATGCGCCCCGCCCTCCCCCGCCTCCTCTGACCCCGGCCCACCCACCCCACGGGCCCGCAAGAGCACAGCATGGGGCGCGGAGCGAGGTAGCAGGGTCTGAGCGCAAGGCATGAGGAGGAAGGTGAGAGGTGGGGAGGTTAGGTGGGGGTGGTGGCGGACAAGGGGGTGGCTATGCGTTCCAGGCTCTGGCGCTCCGCCTTGACGCCGAAGATCAGCTCGACGATGCCGGCGAGGATCATCAGGATCGCACCGATGGCGAAGGCCAGGGCCGTGTCGCCCGGCACCCCGCTCTCCACCAGCGCCGCGAACAGCAACGGCCCCGCGATGCCTCCCGCCGCCGTGCCGATCGCGAAGAAGAAGGCGATCGCCATCGCCCGGGTCTCCATGGGGAAGATCTCGCTGACCGTCAGGTACGCCGAGCTGGCCCCGGCCGATGCCACGAAGAGCACCACCGACCAGCACGCGGTAAGGGTCACCGCCGTCAGCATGCCCTCGTTGAACATCCAGGCGGTCCCCAGCAGCAGCACCCCCGACCCGATGTACGTGGCCGAGATCATCGGCACCCGCCCCACCGTGTCGAACAGCGGCCCGAGCAGCAACGGCCCCAGGAAGTTCCCGACCGCGATCACCGCGAAGTAGTACCCGGTGTACGTGTCGATCTGGAAGAACGTGGACAGGATCTGCGCGTACCCGAAGGTGATGGCGTTGTAGAGGAACGCCTGCCCGATGAACAACGACAGCCCGAGCACGGTCCGCTTGGGGTAGAGGGCCACCATGGTGTGCGCGATCCGGATGAACCCGATCGACCTGCGCTGGTGGATCGTGATCGACTCGGCGGGTTCGGGCAGGTCGCGTCCCACCTGCCGTTCGATGTCGCCGACGATCCGCTCGGCCTCCTCCTCCCGCCCGTGGATGAACAGCCAGCGCGGGCTCTCGGGCACGTTCCTGCGTACGAGCAGAATGGCCAGGCCCAGCACCACGCCGAGCCCGAACGCCACCCGCCACCCGATGTTGACCGGCAGGTCGTTGAGAAGCGGGACGGTCAGCAGCGCGCCTCCCGCGGCGCCGAGCCAGTAGCTGCCGTTGATGAGGATGTCGACGCGGCCGCGGTGCCGGCTGGGGATGAGTTCGTCGATGGCGGAGTTGATCGCGGCGTACTCGCCGCCGATGCCGAAGCCGGTGAAGAACCGGAACAGGAAGAACCACCACACGCTGAAGGAGAACGCGGTCATCAGCGTGGCGACCAGGTACACCAGCAGCGTGATGATGAAGAGCTTCTTGCGGCCGAACCGGTCGGTCAGCCAGCCGAAGAACAGCGCTCCCGAGCACGCCCCGGCCACGTAGAGGGCGGCGGCGAGGCCGGCCACCTGGGCCTGCGAGATGTCCAGGCCGCTGCCGGGCTTGGCCAGCTGGGCGGAGAGGTTGCCCACGATGGTGACTTCGAGGCCGTCCAGGATCCACACGGTTCCCAGGCCGATGACGATCATCCAGTGCCAGCGTGACCAGGGCAGCCGGTCGAGCCTGGCGGGCACCTTGGTGGTGATGGTGCCGGTCTCAACACCGCTCATGAGGCAACCCGGTACCCCGGATCACCTTTTGTAGGCCTCCACCATCCGGGTGGCGAACCACGGCCCGCCGTACCAGAACCGCCAGCCGAGGTCGCGCCGGCGCACGTCGGAGGCGCCGAGGCCGCGCAGGACCGCCTCGTATTCCTCGGTGCGCTGGAAGTCGGCGATCAGCAGCCGGCCGCCCGGCGCGAGCACGCGGTAGGCCTCGCGCACGGCCTCGGCGCGTCCTCCGGCCGTGCCGATGTTGTGGATCGCGAGGCTGGAGACGACCGCGTCGAAGCTGTCGCTGACGAACGGCAGCGCCCGCATGTCGCCGGTGACCAGTTCGATCCGGTCGGTGACGCCTTCCGCCTCGGCGTTGGCCAGGGTGGCGGCGGCGTGGTTGCCCGACTGGTCCTTGGCGCGCCACAGGTCGAGGCCGGTCGCGTACCCCTTGGACAGCCGCCGTGCGGCGGCCATGAGCACCGCGCCGCGCCCGCAGCCGAGGTCGAGCACGCGTTCGCCGCCGTCGAGGTCGTCGAGTTCCCCCGCCCAGATCTCGAACTTTCCCCGGCGCGTGGTGTACGCGTAGCTGAACGCGCTGGCCAGGGTATATAGACCTCCGAGGAGGAAGGCCAGGCCGGCGGGGACAACGTCGTAGGCGAAGGAGACGATCGTGAGAGCCAGCAGCACAACGGCTCCCACGACCAGTCCCGCGAAGGGCAACGGCGCGTCGAATCCATATTTTCCACGTCTCACGCTCACGTTATATCGCAAGTTTCCGTTGCCGTGAATTGACGCGCCACAACCCGGATTTTGTCCCAATCATCCCTAAACCGTTACTAATCTGAGACAGACTGCTCGAAACGGGGGTTGGCAGGGGATGGCAGCCAGAGATCGCGAATTCAGCCTCGGCGCCAGCATCGCGCTGACCTTTGGCTCGGCCCTGCTGTGGGGCGTGGCCCACCTGGCCACCGGCCGGCGGCGTACCGGCCTGGCGCTGATGGCCGTCTACGCGCTGCTGCTCGCCTCCGTGCTGACCGTGGTCACCGTGCTGGGCGGCCATCTGCTGTCGCTGGCGGTCCAGCCGAGCTGGCTGACCACCCTGACGATCACGCTGATCGCGATCGCCGTCGCCTGGTCCACGGTGATCATCTGGTCCTATGCCCTGGTACGGCCGGCCGCCTCCGACACCGCCGCCCGCAAGGCCACCACGATCCTGGCCGTCGTCCTGTGCGTCCTGGTCGTCGCCCCGACCGCCTACGCCGCCCGCCTGGCCTATGTCTCGCGCGACGTGGTCACCAGCCTGTTCAACAACACGAACACCGCCCCCGTCGTCGCCGCCGACCCCTGGAGCGGAGCCGACCGGGTCAACATCCTGCTCATCGGCGCCGACGCCGCCGCCAACCGGCCGGGCGTGCGTACCGACAGCATGACCGTGGCCAGCGTGGACGTGGCCACCGGCGCCACCACCCTGCTCGGCCTGCCGCGCAACCTGGAGAACGTGCCGCTGCCCGCCGGCCCGGCCCGCCAGCGCTTCCCATACGGCTTCACCGGCGAGCCGCCGTACACGCCGGGCCTGCTCAACGAGGTCTTCCAGTACGCGGAGGACTACCCCGAGATGACCCCCGGCGTACACAAGGGCCAGCGTGGCCCGGCCCTGCTCAAGCAGACGCTCAGCGGCATCCTCGGCATCCCGGTCACCTACTACGCGATGGTCGACATGTATGGCTTCGCCCAGATCGTCGATGCGATGGGCGGAGTCAGGGTCACCATCAAGGAGCCCATCGTCTACGGCAAGTACCGCGAGGGCCTGCTGCCCGCCGGCACCCGCAAGCTCTCCGGCGAGGAAGCGCTCTGGTACGGCCGCTCGCGCACCGACAGCGACGACTACGTCCGCATGGGCCGCCAGAAGTGCCTGCTCAACGCGGTCGCCAAGCAGGCCGACCCGATGACCGTGCTCAACAGCTTCGAGAGCCTGGCCACCGCCACCAAGCGGGCCATCTCCACGGACATCCCGCAGAGCCTGCTGCCCGCCCTGGTCGACCTGGCGCAGAAGGTCAAGGACACCAGGATCCGCAGCCTCAGCTTCGTGCCGCCGCTGATCAGCACCGCCTACCCCGACTGGCAGCTGATCAGGCGGAAGGTCGGGCAGGCGCTGGCCGAGCGCCCGGCGAACAAGACCGCCACCGCCCCCGGCGAGCGGCCGGCGCCCACACCCACGCAGGAGCCGAGCGCCGACCGCCCGATCGCCCTCGACGAGACCTGCGGTTAGTCCACGACCAGATCGAGGTTGTCGGCGTAGTAGGCGAGCGCGCGGCCGTAGCCACCGGCCTGCTCGCCCTCGGACACCAGCTTCAGCAGGGAGCTCACCGCCTCGCGGTGGGCTCCCTTGTTGTGCAACGCCATCGCGCGGAAGGCGCGCAACGCCGGATCGCCCGGGAACTCGGCCAGCCCGCGCTCCAGCGTCTCCAGCGCCTCGTCATAGCGGCCGAGCACCCGCAGCGTGCTGCCGAACCCGGTGAACACCCCGATCCGGTCATCCGCCCGCAGCTCAAGCGCCTTCTCGTAGTACGGCACCGCCTCGCTCTCCAGGCCGAGCCGGTCGTGCGCGTAGGCCGTCTCCCGCGCCACGTCCGGGTCATCCGGATACGCGGCCGACAACTCCAGCAGCGACGCGCGTGCCTCCTCCAGCTTGCCCGATCGGTTCAGTTCCGCGACTCGCGCCAAAGCTTCTTCTCTCATGGCCGCAGTGTGGCATGATGAGCGCACCCGAGAACGAAAACGGTTTTCAAATCCAATGGGAGGCTCCGGCGTGCGCGTGGCATTCGTGGGGAAGGGCGGCAGCGGCAAGACCACCATGTCCGCGCTGTTCGCCAGATACGTGGCCGGCCAGGGCAGCCCGGTCGTCGCCGTCGACGCGGACATCAACCAGCACCTCGCGCTCGTGCTCGGCCTCGACGACCCGCCGGAGCCGCTCGGCGCCCGCCTCACCGAGATCAAGGACCTGCTGCGCGGCGACAACCCGCGCATCCCCTCGGCCGCGGCCATGGTCAAGACCACCCCGCCGGGGCGCGGCTCACGGCTGCTGACGTTCGAGGACCTGCCCTACTCGGTCCCCACGCCCGAGGGCCCGCGGCTCATGGCGACCGGCCCGTTCGGCGAGGAGGACCTCGGCGTCGCCTGCTACCACTCCAAGGTCGGCGCGGTCGAGCTCCTGCTCAACCACCTGGTGGACGAGGCCGGCGAGTACGTCGTGGTCGACATGACCGCCGGCGCCGACTCCTTCGCCTCCGGGCTGTTCACCCGCTTCGACCTGACCGTGCTCGTCGCCGAGCCGACCCGGCAGGGCGTCAGCGTCTACCGGCAGTACCGCGACTACGCCGCCGACTTCGAGGTGCCGATCGCGGTCGTCGGCAACAAGGTGCAGGACCCCGGCGACGTCGAGTTCCTGCGCGAGCACGTGGGCGACGACCTGCTGACCTGGATGGAGCACTCGCCCGCCGTACGCGCTCTGGAGCAGGGGCGGCCGTTCGCGCTGGCCGATCTGGAGACCGGCAACCTCGACGCGCTGGCCGTACTGCTGAAGCAGCTCGACGCGCAGCCCAAGGACTGGGCGCGGTTCGGCCGTCAGACGGCCGAGTTCCACCTGCGCAACGCCCGCGCGTGGGGCAACGAGCGCACCGGCCTCGACCTCGCCACGCAGATCGACCCCGGCTTCGTGTACGGCCCCGCCGCGCTGGCCCAGTAGACGACTGTCCCCCTCCCGCCATCTGGAGCCCTCCGGGGCTCTCACCTAGCGTCAGATAGATCCCTTTCTTCCATAGTGAGGAGACAGCATGTCGCTGACCGTTCCGAACGATCTGCTCGATCGGGCCCGTGCCGGGGAGGTCGACGACGCGGCCTTCGTCGCCTGCGTACGCGACTCCCTGCCCTACGCCTGGTCGGTGATCAGCGAGCTGGTCCAGCAGCGTGGTCAGAGCGGCGCCGAGTTCGCCGACAACCAGGTACCGCCGCCGTCGGAGGAGGCGCGGGGACAGCTCCTGCGCTGCCTCGCCAGCGACTCGATGCGCGGCGCGCTGGAGCGCCACTTCGGGGTACGGCTCGCCTTCCAGAACTGCCACCGGGTCGCCGTCTTCGACCCGTCGGCCGAGAAGGCGCTCGCCGAGTTCGTCACCCCCAGGGCGCAGATCCTCAACCAGAAGCCGGAGCTGGTGGACTGCTAGCCGGCAGCGCGGGGCCCGGCGGTGTCGGCCGCCGGGCCCTCGGCAGCACCTCCCGCCCGAGGCGGCGGATGTTGTCCAGAGTCCGGCCAGGCCCACCGCCCTCGACCATGAGGATGAGGTGGCGCAGGCCGGTGACCTCGGCGGTGCGCCGGATCCGCTCGACGCAGAGATCGGCGTCGCCGACCGGGTGTGTCTGACTCAAGAAGTCCACATATTTCGGGATATCGCGGGGCGGGCGGGGCCGGCCGTCCACCGGCACATATCCCGCCAGACCCGGCTCCATCCAGCGCGGCATGGCCTCCTTGAGCTCCCTGACCGCCTGTTCGGTCGAGTCCCCCACGAACCCCACGGCGGCGGCCACATGCCCGCCGGCCCCGCCCGACAGCGCCGCGTGCTCGCGCAGCAGGCCCGCCTTCTCCTCGTCGCCGACGTGCATGCCCAGCAGCATCGGCAGCCCCCGCTCGGCCGCCAGCGCCAGCGTCGCCCGCGACGTGCAGGCCACCACCGGCCGCATCCGGACGGCCGGGACCATCTCCACCTCGCGAAAGCGGAAGAACTCCCCG
Organism: Nonomuraea sp. NPDC050394; assembly: GCF_044459065.1. Classification (NCBI taxonomy): domain Bacteria; kingdom Bacillati; phylum Actinomycetota; class Actinomycetes; order Streptosporangiales; family Streptosporangiaceae; genus Nonomuraea; species Nonomuraea sp. NPDC050394. The sequence continues at coordinate 59,914 of NZ_JBITIO010000015.1, forward strand.
TCGGCCGCGACCCGCTCCCCCGACATCGCCGCGCACAGCAGGTCGAGCGACTCGGCGAACCCGCGCTCGTAGCGCTCCACGCCGGTGCCGAGCACCTCCAGCTCCAGCCACGGCCCACCGCGCCCGACCCCGAGCGTGAACCGGCCACCGGACAGGTGGTGCAGCATCGCCGCCTGCTCGGCCAGCGCCACCGGGTGCCAGGCCGACAGCACGCTGACCGCCGTGCCGACGCCGATGCGCCGGGTCCGTCCCAGGGCCAGCGCGGCGAGCGTGGTGGCCGACGGGCACACGCCGTACGACATGAAGTGGTGTTCGGCGATCCACACGTCGTCGAACCCGGCCTCCTCGGCGGCCTCGATCCACTCCACGGCCTGGGCCAGCGCCTGACCGGCGTCCTGCCCGGGGAACTGGGCCGCGATCAGAAAGATCCCGATACGCACCCTCAGATGCTAACCGGGTTGCGCTCGCTATTCTGGAGGTCTAGTATCCAGAATATGCGGATGAACGAGGGCGTCGAGTGGGCGCTGCACAGCTGCGTCAACATGACGTGGCTCGACCCCGAAGAGGCGATCACGGCCAAGAAGCTCGCCGCCTTCTACGAGCTGCCCGCCGCCTACCTCAACAAACAGCTTCAGTCCTTGGTGAAGGCGGGCATCCTGACCTCCATCTCGGGCCCGCGTGGCGGCTTCAAGCTGGCCAGGCGGCCCGACCAGATCACGCTGCTCGACATCGTGACCGCGATCGAGGGCCGCGAGGACGCGTTCCGCTGCGCGGGCATCCTGCGCAAGGGGCCCGGCGGCCGCGACGACGTGGACTACCGCGCGCACTGCGAGGTCGCGGTGGCCATGCGGCAGGCCGACCTCGCCTGGCGCAAGTCGCTGGCCGGCAAGACGGTCGCCGACATCGCCGACACCGTCCAGCGCAAGCACCCGCGCACCCGCGAGGGCACGCGCGCCCGCTTCGAGAGCCTGCGCGCCTGAGCGGGCTTCTCCCGTGGCCATATTCTAGATATCAAACGTCCAGGAAAGCGAGAATCACACGCATGAGCGCCCGCATCAAGATCGCCACCGCCGGGTACCAGGGCCTGCTGGCCGTCGAGGCCCACCTGCGCCGCTGCGACGTCCCCCAGAGCACCCTGGAGCTGCTCCGCCTGCGGGTCAGCCAGATCAACGGCTGCGGCTACTGCGTCGACATGCACGCCCGCGACGCCAAGCGGGCCGGCGAGAGCGACGAGCGCCTCTGGTCCGTGGCCGCGTGGCGCGAGGCGCCGTACTACACCGACGAGGAGCGCGCCGCCCTGGCCCTCGCCGAGGCCGCCACCCGCCTGAGCGACAACCCGGCCGGCGTGCCCGACGACGTCTGGGACGCCGCCGCCGGCCACTACACGGAAGAGCAGCTGGCCGCCCTCGTCATGGCCATCGCGAACATCAACGCCTGGAACCGCATCAACGTCACCATCCGCAACCCCGCTGGAGCGTAAGACCATGAACATCGACAACTTCGACGGCCCGATCCTGCGCCCCGGCGACGCCGCCTTCGAGCAGGCCACCAAGCCCTGGAACCTGGCGATCGAGCAGCCCGTCCTGGCCGTCGCCCACGCGGCGCACGCCGCCGACGTGGCCGCGCTGGTCCGCCACGCCGCCGGGAACGGCCTGACCGTCACCACCCAGCCGAGCGGCCACGGCGCCAGCGGCGACACCGAGGGCACGATCCTCCTGCGTACCTCCCGCCTGGACGAGGTCACCCTGGACGGCCGCGTGGCCAGGGTCGGCGCCGGCGTCAAGTGGGGCAAGCTCCTCGAAGCGGCTAGCCCCCATGGGCTGACCGGCCTCGCAGGAAGCACCCCCGCCGTCAACGTGACCGCCTACACCCTCGGCGGCGGGCTGAGCTGGTTCAGCCGCAAGTGGGGCTGGGCCGCCGACGGCGTGCGCGCCTTCGAGATCGTCGACGCCGAGGGCGCGCCGCGCCGGGTGAGCGCCGAGTCCGACCCCGACCTGTTCTGGGCGCTGCGCGGCGGTGGCGGCGACTTCGCGGTGGTGACCGCCCTGGAGATCGACCTGCACCCCGCCCCCCAGCTGTACGGCGGGCGGCTGCTCTGGCCGGCCGAGCGGGCCCCCGAGGTGCTGGAGGCGTTCCAGCGGGTGACCGCCGTGGCGCCGGACGAGCTGACCCTGTGGCTGGACCTGCTGCGGTTCCCCGGCGCCCCGCCGTTCGTGGCGCTCGACTCCACCTACCTCGGCCCGGAGCGGGAGGCCAAGGCGCTGCTCGCGCCGTTCGGCAAGATCGCCGGCCTGATCTCCGACAGCCACGCCGTCCTGCCCGTGCACGAGCTCGGCTCCATCGAGCAGGAGCCGACCGACCCGGGCCCCGGCCAGTCCCACGCCGAGCTGCTGCCGAGCCTGGAGCACGCGGCGGCGCTGCTGAGCGAGCCCATCGACCCGCTGCTCAGCGTGCAGATCCGGCACCTGGGCGGGGCGCTGGCCCGGCCGTCGGACAGCGCCGCGGGAGCGGTGGCCGATCCGTACCTGCTGTACATGTTCGGCATCCCGGGCACCGGTGACGTGGAAGGCAAGGAGATCGCGCTGGCCGCCGCGCTGGGCGGGGAGGGGCGCAAGCCGTACACCTTCCTGAAGCCCGGGGAGAAGGCGGCGCAGGCGTTCGGCGCGGCCGCCCACGAGCGGCTGCGGGAGATCAAGCGGCGGCGCGACCCCAACGGCGTCTTCCGCGCCAACTACCCGATCTAGCCGAACAGGGACTCCTGGCCCTCGCCGGCGAGCGGGTCGCGGTGGCGCTTCAGGTGGCGCCACTTCGGCAGGTCGTCGAGGTAGGACCAGGACAGGCGGTGGTGGGGCGTGGGCCCGTGCTCGGCCAGCGCGGTCAGATGGATGGGCGAGGGGTAGCCGGCGTTGTCGGCGAAGCCGTACGCGTCGCAGCCGATCGTGCCCATGTACGCGTCGCGGCGAACCTTGGCCAGCACCGAGGCGGCCGCCACCGAGACGCTCACCGCGTCCGCCTTGACCTCCAGGCGGACCGGCCAGGGCGGGCCGATGTAGTCGTGGGCGCCGTCGAGAATGACCGCGTCCGGGCGCACCGGCAGGGCCTCCAGCGCCCGCCTGGCCGCCCGCGACAGCGCCTCGGTCATGCCCAGCGTGTCGATCTCCGCATGGGACGCCTCGCCGAAGCCGATGCCGGCGGCCCAGGACTCCAGGTCGCCGATGAGGCCCTCGCGGCGGCGCTGGGTGAGCTGCTTGGAGTCGGTCAGCCCCGCCGGCGGCTCTGACAGGTCGCTCACGACGGCGCAGACCGTGACGGGCCCCGCCCAGGCGCCCCTGCCGACCTCGTCGACGCCCGCGACCAGGCGGGTGCTGGGCAGGGCGAGCAGCTGCCGCTCGATGTCGTAGGTGGGCGCCATGCGGCAGAGGCTATCGCTCGGCCAGCCGCAACTGCTCCAGATCGGCCGCGATGTAGCGGGCGGCCACGTGGATGGCCCGCAGGGTCACCGACACCGACGGCCGGTGGACGCTGGAGGTACGGGCCACCGCGTGCACCTCCCTGCCCACCGGGTCGCCGGGGAAGGTGCGCACCGCGATGCCGCGCACGCCCGCCGCCAGCGCCAGGGACGGGACCGCGGCGATCCCGATGCCCTTCGCCACCAGCGACAGGATCGTCCCCAGGCCCTCGAACTCCCACGGCGTGGGCTTGGTGCCGCCCACGTCGACGAACAGGCGGTCCACGGCCAGGCGGGACGGCTCGCCGTCCGGGGTCGCCATCCACGGCTCGTCGCGCAGCTCGGCCAGGTCGAGGGGGATGTCGGGGTCGGCCAGCCGGTGCTTGCGCGGCACCACGAGCACCAGGGGGTCGTGCAGGAGGGGGAAGACCCGGGTGCTGTCGCTGTCGCGGGCTCTGCCGTACCAGTCGTCGATGAGCGCGATGTCGACCTCGCCCGCCTGCACCTCGCGCATGCCGCGGCCGGAACGGCTCTGCCCGAGCCGGAGCGACAGCTCGGTGTGGCGGCGCAGCGTACGGGCGAGCGCGGGCGCGAAGGCGACCGCGGCCGTCGGGAAGGCGGTCAGGACCACGCGCCCGGTGGGACTGCCCGCCTGGGCGGAAAGGTCGGACTCGGCCTCCTCGACCATGGCCAGGATGCGCTCGGCGTGGGCCACCAGACGGCGTCCCGCGTCGGTCAGCTCGGCGCTGCGCGCGGTCCGGTCGAGCAGCGCGGTGCCGGTCTCCCGCTCAAGCGCGACGAGTTGCTGGGAGACCGCGGACGGGCTGTAACCGAGCGCTGCGGCGGTCGCGGCGATGCTGCCCCGGCGGGCGAACTCGCAGATCAAGGTCAGACGGCGCAGATCGAGCATCGGACTTCCTTATGCCTACCCACATGAAGCCTCGCTTGTACTTATGCCTCTATCCAACCACGCTGGGAACGTGACAAACATGACGGTTACCCTCTCCGCCACGCTGGCGGCCAACGAGGACATCGAGCGAAGACGGCGCGCCGGGGAACGCGTGCTCAACCTCGCCTTCGGCGAGGCGGGGCTGCCCGTCCACCCGGCGCTGCGCGACAAGCTGGTCGCCGCATCCGAGCGCAACGGCTACGGGCCGGTCGCGGGGGCGGCCGAGCTGCGCGAGGCGGCGGCGGGCTACTGGAACCGGCGGGGGCTGGCGACCGACCCCGACTACGTGGTGTGCGGGCCGGGCAGCAAGTCCCTCCTGTACGGCATGATCCTGGCGCTGGGCGGCGACATCGTGATGACCGCGCCGAGCTGGGTCAGCTACGCGGCCCAGGCCGACCTGGTCGGCGCCAGGCCCATCATGGTCCCGGCGCCCCCCGGCGAGGGTGGGGCGCCCGATCCCGACAAGCTCGTCTCAGCGGTGCTGCACGCGCGCACCCAGGGCAGGACCGTACGGTCGCTGCTGGTGACGCTGCCGGACAACCCCACCGGGCGGCTCGCGTCGCCGCGGACCATCCACCGGCTGGTGGAGGTCGCCCGCGAGCTCGACCTGGTCATCATCTCCGACGAGATCTACCGGGATCTGCTGCACGACACGGCGCTGCCGTACACCTCTCCGGCCGACCTCGCGCCCGAGCGGACGGTCATCACGACGGGGCTGAGCAAGAGCCTGGCGCTGGGCGGCTGGCGTATCGGCGTGGCACGGCTGCCGGACGGCGCGACCCGGTTGCGCACGCAGTTGCTCGCGGTGGCCAGCGAGATCTGGTCGGCGCCCGCCGCGCCGGTCCAGGACGCCGCGGCCTACGCCTTCACCGAACCGCCGGAGCTGGTGGAACGCGTCAACCAGAGCCGCCGGCTGCACGCCAAGGTCTCGCGGGCGGTCTACGACCGGTTCGTCGAGGCCGGCTGCGCGGTGGCCAAGCCGCAGGGCGGCTTCTACATCTACCCGGACCTCGGCCATCTGCGGCTGGGCGGCTCCGCCGAGGTCACGCGGATCCTGCTCGACGAGCACGGGATCGGCGTCCTGCCCGGCCACGCCTTCGGGGACGACCCCTCGGCGGCGCGCGTACGGGTGGCCACGAGCCTTCTCTACGGGGAGAGCACCGAGGAACGGCTGACCGCCCTCACCTCGGCCGACCCGCTGTGCCTGCCGTGGATCTCCGGCAGCCTCGACCACCTGCTCATGGGCCTCAAAGAACTGTCGGTGCGGCGGCCACGTGAACGGCACCGCTCGCTGGTGTCACAGTTGGGCGAATCTTTGGGCTGATTCCCCAGGTTGACCTGCGAAAACACCCTGTTTTCCGCAATCCGCGAATGTTGACACGCGTCACGTGGTTACAGGTGGGCACAGCAGCCCTCATCATGTGCTCATGCCCGCTCTTGTCACCTTGTCCGGGCGCCTCGTGCGCCTGGAACCTCTCAGCCTCGCGGCGGTCGAAGACCTCGCCGCCGCGGCGAGTGAAGACCGCTCCACGTATGCCTTCACTCGCGTCCCGCATGGCCGGGACGAGGTTGCCTCCTATGTGGAGGCCGCCATGGCTGAGCAGGCGGAGGGCCGCACGATGCCCTTCGCCATCCGGTGGCTGCACACCGACCGTGTGGTCGGTGCCACCCGTCTGATGAACCTGGAGTATTGGCAGGGCCCCATGCCCTGGCCTCCGGGTGCTCGCGCGACGGTGGGCGACGTCCCGTCCGTGGCGGACATCGGTTACACCTGGCTGGCCGCTTCGGCCCAGGGCACAGGTGTGAACCGGGAGAGCAAGTTCCTGATGCTCTCACTCGCCTTCGAGACCTGGAACGTCCACCGCATCACGCTCAAAGCAGATGTAAGAAACGAACGGTCCCTGGCCGCCATCGAGGCCCTCGGCGCACACTTCGACGGGGTGCGGCGAGCGGAAAGCCGAGGCGCCGACGACACGGTCCGAGATACCGCGTTCTACTCGATCTTGAGCTCAGAATGGCCCGCGGTCCGAGAACGCCTGTCCGGCAGACTCGGGCTTGTCGAGGCCGCCGCATAGCAACCGTCCGCTAAGGCCCCGCCCGACATATCAGGGCGGGGCCCCTCATATCTATGGGGACAGGCACGGCCGCCCCCGTATCGGGGCCATGCCCGCTGCTCTATCAGCATCACCGGCCAGGCTCAACACCCGATCAACGGCGAATCAACGCTTCGGTTAACGAATTGGCTCATGCCTATGTGTTAGGCAAGTATGGATCTATCATTTGGTAACAAATCGTTCCATTGCCTGGGAGACACACGGCATGGCTGGTCACGCCATCGAAAGCGAACTGCGCTTCGCTGTGCTCGGTCCCGTTCGCGCATGGCGCGGCGGCCAGGAAGTCGATTTGGGTACCCCGTTGCAGCGCTCCATTCTGGGCATGCTTCTGCTGCGGGAAGGCCGGGCGGTCACGCCGACGGAGATGATCGACGCGGTGTGGGGTGAGGAAGCGCCGCCCCGCGCGCTGGGCGCGCTGCGCACGTACGTCTCCCGGCTGCGCACCGTGCTGGAGCCCCATCGTCCCGCGCGCACCCGTCCCGAGCTGCTGACCTCCGTCGGCCGGGGGTACGCGCTGCGCCTGCCGGACGGCGCCCTCGACCTGACCAGGTTCGAACGCGGCATCGCCGAGGCCGAGGCCGCCCGCCGGGCGGGAAAGCCCGCGGAGGCGGCCGACGGCATGCGCGGGGCGCTGGCGTTGTTCGAGGGCGAGCCGCTGGCCGGCGCCGTCGGCCCGTACGCCGACCATCAGCGCGACCGGCTGATCGAGCGCCGGCTCAGCGTGGTCGAGACGCTCATGGACGTCGACCTCGAACTCGGCAACCACCCGGCGATCGTCTCGGAACTGGTCGCGCTGACCGCCGACCACCCGCTGCGCGAGCGGCTGCGCGCCCAGCTGATGCTGGCCCTGTACCGGTGCGGCCGGCAGGGTGACGCGCTGGCGGTGTTCACCGACACCCGCGAGGCGCTGATCGAGGAGCTGGGCGTGGAGCCCAGCCGCGAGCTCACCGTCCTGCACCAGCGCATCCTGGCCGCCGACCCTGCGCTGGCCGTCTCGATCGTGGTCGACCTCACCGACGACACCGACGAGGTGGAGGAGCCGGCGCACGAGCTGCCGCGCCCGGCGCAGCTGCCCGCCGCCGTCAACGACTTCACCGGCCGCAAGGAGATCGCCGGACGGCTGCGCACGCTGCTGTCCTCGGCGCACAGCGGCACCCACGAGGGCGTCCCGGTCGCGGCGATCTGCGGCATCGGCGGTGTGGGCAAGACCGCGCTGGCCGTGCACGTGGCGCATCTGTCCGACGACCAGTTCCCCGACGGACAGCTCTATGCCGACCTGCGCGGCTACACCGACGAGGCGACCGCGCCTGAGTCGGCGCTCGGCGCGTTCCTGCGCGCGCTGGGCATCCCGCCGGACGTGATCCCGGAAGGGCTGTCGGAGCGTTCGGCGCTGTACCGGTCGCTGCTGGCCGAGCGGCGCATCCTGGTGCTGCTCGACAACGCCCGCGACGCCAAGCAGGTCAGCCCGCTGCTGCCGGGCACGCCCGGGTGCGCGGCGATCGTCACCAGCCGGGTCAAGCTGGCCGACCTGCCCTCCGCCCGCCTGATCGACCTGGACGTGATGGAGCCGGACGAGGCACTGTCGCTGTTCGCCACGGTGGCCGGGCCAGAACGGGTGGCCGCCGAGCACGGCGCGGCCATGGACGTGGTCGCCGCGTGCGGGTTCCTGCCGCTGGCGGTGCGGATCGTGGCCGCGCGGCTGGCCGCCCGCCCCTCCTGGACGGTCGCCTCGCTGGTGCCGCGGCTGGCCGACGAGCAGCGCCGGCTGGATGAGCTGCGGGTGGGCAACCTGGCCGTCGAGGCCACCTTCGCGCTCGGCTACGGCCAGCTCGACGCCGGCCAGTCGCGGGCCTTCCGGCTGCTGTCGCTGCCCAACGGGCCCGACATCTCGGCCGGGGCGGCCGCGGCGGTGCTGTCGATGAGCACGTTCGAGACCGAGGACCTGCTGGAGTCGCTGGTCGACGCCAGCCTGCTGGAGGCGCCGGCGCCGGGCCGCTACCGCTTCCACGATCTGCTCAAGCTGTTCGCCCGCCGTACCTTGGAGAAGTCGGAGCGGCCGCAGGCGCGCACGATGGCGTTGCGCCGGCTGCTCGGGTTCTATCTGGCCTCCTGCCAGTCGGCGCACCGGCTGGCCTACGAGGGCAGCATGATCTCCGACAACCTGGTCGTGGTCGGCAGCGGGCGTGTCTTCACCTCGGCCGACGACGCGGTGGCGTGGCTGATCGCCGAGGGCGACGCGCTGTTCGCCGCGATCAACCAGGCCGCCTCGGCCTCGCGCACCGGCGAGCAGTTGCTGCCCGCGGCCGACATGCTGCTGGCGATGGAGCCGCTGCTGGAGTCGGGCACCCACACCCGCGAGTTCGACCTGGCCACCCGGGCCGTGCTGGCCACCGCGCAGCGCATCGGCGACGCCGGCAGCGAGCTGCGCGCCCGGTACGTGCTGGGCCGCGTGCTGTTCGCCGGCAACCAGCTGCAGCAGGCGGAAGAGCAGTTCAGGATCGTCCACGAGCTGTCGGTCGACCGCGAGGAGAAGGTCGTCACCGGCGAGGTGCGCAACGCCCTGGCCGTCGTCGTCGGCCGCCAGCGCCGCCATACCGAGGCGCTCAACTGGTTCGACGCCGCCATGGAGTTCTACCGCGAGAACGGCGTGCCCGCCGGCGAGGCGCTGGTCCTGTCCTACTCCGCCCGCGAGCACCTCGGCCTCGGCCGCCCCGAGGACGCCATCGCCGCGGCGGAGAAGGGCCTGGCCATCTTCACCGAGATCGGCAGCGGCGCCGGCACCGCCCGCGCCCGCTACCACCTCGGCATCGTCCTGTCGCGGGTCGGGCGCATCGCCGAGGCCGTCCACCACCACGCCGAATGCCTCTCCTTCTTCCGGGCGAGCAAGCAGCGGGTGTGGGAGCAGCGGGTCTGCTCGCGCCTGGCCGAGACGTTCATCACCGCCGAGCGCTACTCCGACGCCGTCCGCCACGCCGAACAGGCCCTCGTGGTCAGCAGGGAGATCGGCCACCCCTACGGCGAGGCCCTCTCGCTTGAGGTGCTGGGCAAGGCGCTGATGGGCCTGGGGAGCACGACCCGCAGCACCGACTGCCTACGTCAGGCCTTCGACATCTTCTCCAGGCTCGGCGCCCCCGAAGCCGGGGACATCAAGGCCCTCCTCGACAACGCTCAGGTCGTCGAGACCTGAGTACAGCTCGTCGTCGAGTCGCGTCATCCATACGTGGTTGATCAAGGCTGCCCCTTGGTGGGAGCGGAAGGTTACAGCCCGGCCGGTCATCTACCGCCACGCTTCGCTAGGGGGCCCGGTTATCCGGATGCTCCACGTGGCGGCTAGCCGCCTCACTTGACGACCGGCCGGACCAGACACGAACCTCGAACCCCCCAGGTCCGTGTCTGTGCGCCCAGCTTCTCCCGGCCCTGTCAACGTCCAATCAACGCAGAATCAATGCCCTTTTCCCTTGACGGCTCACACGTGGAAGAAGCCTTCCGCGATGAGCGGGCGCAGGGCGTCGGCGTCGAGTTGTTCGCCGTCTCCCACCAGTTCCGCGATCACGTTGAGCAGCGGGCCCAGGGCCAGGTCGCCGTCGCAGACCCCCGCCAGGGCCGCCTCCACCGTGCCGACGTCCCGTGTCCTGCGCAGGCCTCTCGTCTGGCGGAGCACGATCTTCATGGGGTCCTCGGCGCCCGGCCGGCCGACGCGTTCGTCCAGCAGGCCCTCCACCGTACGCAGGCGCGCCTCCTCCAGGCCGGTGGCGCGGTGGGCGGCGGCGATCGCGTCGAGGACGCCGTCCACGTACTCGCCTACCGGGATCTCCACCTGGTGGGTCAGTTGCTCGACCCTGACCACCGGGTCCAGGGTGCCGGAGTTGCGCACGGTGATCCAGCCGAAGCCGATCCCCTCGACCTTGCGCTCGTCGAACCACGACAGCCACTGGTCGTAGTGCCGGGCGTAGCCGGGGGTGCCCTGTTCCGCCGCGTCCTTGAGCCACAGCTCCACGTACTCGGCCGGGTCCTGGACGTCGCGCTGCACCACCCAGCCGTCGCAGCCGGTCTCGCCCAGCCAGCCGCCCACGCGGTCGCGCCAGTCCTCGCCCTCGACGTGGAGCCAGTTGGCGAGGAAGTGGGCCTGGCCGTCGGGGTTGAGGTGGCGGGGGGCCTGCCGTACCAGGGCACGGCAGAAGTCGTCGCCGCCCACCTCGCGGTAGGTGAGCTTGCCGGCGGGTGAGATCACGAACGGCGGGTTGGAGACGATCAGGTCGAACAGCTCGTCCCGGACGGGCTCGTACATCGAGCCCGTCCTGGCGTCCACGCCGGTGATGCCGGACAGCGCCCAGCTCAGGCCGGCCAGTTCGACGGCACGCGGATTGACGTCGGTGGCGGTGATCCGCTCGGCGCGCCCGGCCAGGTGGAGCACCTGTACGCCGCAGCCGGTGCCCAGGTCGAGCGCGCGCTCCACCGGGCGGCGGGTGACGAGCTGGGCGAGGTTGGCCGAGGCGCCGCCCGCGCCCACCACGTGGTCGGGACTCAGCGCCGGGTCGCCGGGGCGTACCTTGCGGTCGGAGACGAGGTAGCCGTCGGTCTCCCACGGCTGCAGGTGGACGGTGGCCCGTACCTCGTCGCCGGCGGTCGTGACCAGGCCCGAGGCCAGGACCTCGGGGGCGACGCTCTTGGCGGGGACGGGGACGCCCAGCCAGAACAGGCGGATCAGGGTGGCCAGCGGGTCGCGTCCGGCCGTGGTCCGCAGGGCGGGGACCAGTTCCTCACGCGCGAGCGCACCGGCCGCCACCGCGCCCAGTCGATCGCGGACTCCGTCGATGGTGTAGCCGGTCTCCAGCAGATGCTCGCGCAGTCGTTCCACGGATCCCATCCTTCCACCGCGGACCGCAACTCACCCCAGACACCGACGCAAGATCAGAAACTCTGCGCAACCATACTGTTACGGAGTTACCCAAGCGTTCTGCAAGCGGGCAGTAAGGCACCCGCGGTATCTGTAGGAGGTGCTGATCCCCTGCCTCGCCTGCGAGTCCCGGTTCAGGCCCGACGAGTACTTCCGCGCCTGCACCGACTACAACCGCGGCCTGGACCTGGTCTCGTGGATCTGCCCGAGCTGCGGCAACCACGACGACCTCAGGGTGCTGCCGGGCGAGCTGGGTTTCGGCTATCCCTATCGCGGGCGCTTCGCCGTACACGACCGGCTGCGGGTGCCCGGCCTGCGCAGGCAGCGCGGCGAGCTCAGGCTCGACATCTCCCTCGACGCCCACAGCTGGCGGATCGCTACAAGAGTCCGGCTACCGGTATGACCGGCGGGCAGAGGTAGGCGGGCTCCTCTCCGCGCAGGGTGCGTCCGATGTCGGCCACCAGCGCGTGCGCGTGTTCGACATGGCTCTCCCCGGTGGCCGCGCCGAGGTGCGGGGTGAGCACCACGTTCTGCAGCCTGGTCAGCGGGTGGGCGGGGTCCAGCCACTCCCCCTCGAAGTGGTCGAGGCCGGCGCCGCCGAGCTGCCCCCACCGCAGGGCGTCCACCAGCGCCGACAGGTCGTGCAGGGCGCCGCGCGAGGTGTTGAGGTAGATCGCTCCCGGGCGCATGGCGGCGAACTCGGCCGGGCCCATGAAGCCGCGCGTCTCCTCGGTCACCGGCACGTGCAGGGAGACGATGTCGGCCTCGGCGATCAGTTCCGGCAGCGTGTGGGCGGCGTCGGCGGCGTAGGGGTCGCAGGCGATCACGTTCATGCCGAGGCCCTGGCCGCGCCAGCGCAGCGCCCTGCCGACCCGGCCCAGGCCGACGATGCCGAGCGTGCGTCCGGACAGGCGCAGGCCGCGGTGGCGCTCGGAAGGGGGGATTCTGCCGCGGTAGACGCGGCCGCGCCGTACCTCGCGATCGGCGGCCACCACGTGGCGGCTGACCGCGAACAGCAGCGCGATCGTGAGCTCCGCGACCGCGTCGGGGTCGCGGTCGGCGGCATGGAGTACGGCGACGCCGCGCTCGGCGGCCAGCGCCAGGTCGACGTTCGTCGGCGAGCCGACACAGGCCACGATGTCGAGCGGAAGGGACAGGACCGACGCGCGGACCTGGTCACCCTCTGTGACGATCACCGAGGCGCCGGTCTCGATGACGAGGTCGGCGAGTTGCTCGTCGGAGAAACCGAGGCTGGGCCGAGCGGGAACCTCGGCCAGATCGGCGAACTCGCCCAGACTGGCGAGAGCGGTCTCCGGCAGGGTGGGCAGGACCAGCGCCCGAGGTCGTCTCACATTTGTGACAATAACATCACAGAGGGTATTCGTCCCTATGCGTCCTGACGTTGGCGCAGGCTCTGCCACGCGGCCTCGCCCAGGCCCTTGATCTCCTCGTCGGTGGGCGTGTGGGCGCCGGCGAACCACAGACGGCACATCTCCTGGGCCGGGCCAAGCCACAGCACGTAGCACATGGTCGCGTGGACGGGCTGGAGCAGGCCGTTCTTCATGTGCGGCTTCCACCAGTCGGAGACCTGGCGGAAGAAGGCGCGGCGGGCGTCGGCGACCTCCTGGCCGCCGGGCTCGTTCTTGCGCGGCGGGCGTTCGCTGACCAGGATGCGGGCGCGTTCGGGGTACTCGCCGGCCCAGCGCATGTGGAAGGCCACGACCGCCTCGATGCCGTCGCGCGCCTCGGTCCGGCTGGTCAGCTCGGCCAGGAACTCGGCCTGGTAGACGGCGAGGATCTCGGAGTAGAGCACGCCGAAGACGTGTTCTTTGCTGGCGAAGTGGTGGTAGAAGCTGCCGACGCTGACGCCGCTCTCCTCACGGAGGCTGGCCAGCGTGGTGGCCGACACCCCGTCCTGGCTGAAGCGGCGGAGGGCACCCTCGATGATGCGGGTACGGCCGTCGCGTCCGTTCTTGACACTCTTCACGCAGTCAATGGTGAGCCAACAGAACCTTGTTCCGCAAATACCACCGCCTGCTTGATCATAGCGGTCACCTCGACCGAACCGGAAGAGACCGTCAATTTCGCGTCGGGCCAGGCCCTGCGGATCAGGCGCAGGGCCCGCCGGTTCTCGCCGAGAACGTCCATGGCGACGGTGGTCGCGCCGCGGATGGCGGCGCGTATCAGCAGCGTGTTGACCAGTTTCGGCCCAAGGCCGACCCCCTGCCACTGGTCGGTGACGACCACGGCCACTTCGACGTCGGTGCGGCAGCCCCGGTAGCTCATCGCGTGGGCGACGATCTCGCCCTCGTGGACGGCGACCAGCGCGTCCCTGAGCTCGTCGATCTTCATCAGAGCACCGACCATGCCGGCCGACGGGCGGCTGAACCCCGTGAAGAACCGCAGCGTCTGCGTGTGCAGCGACAACCCCGCGAGGAAGCACCGGAGCGCGGCCTCGTCCCCCGTGCGTATGGGGCGAATCTGGGTTCCCTTCATAGACCCAGCGTCTCGCGGCGCACCTGAGTCTGTCAACTAGACTCAGGTATGATATGCGGCATGAACGTGCCCTTCCGGGTGAGCAACTGCTCGATCGAGCGGACCCTGGACGTCGTCGGCGAGAAGTGGACCTTCCTGGTGCTGCGCGAGGCCTTCAGCGGCGTACGGCGCTTCGCCGACATGCAGGCCATGACCGGCGCGCCGCGCCAGGTGCTCAGCGCCCGCCTCGCCCGGCTCGTGGACGAGGGGCTGCTGCGCAAGGTGCCCTACCGCGAGCCCGGCCAGCGCCAGCGTGACGAGTATCGGCTGACGGAGAAGGGACGCGACCTCTATCCGCTGCTGGTCGCGCTCATGCACTTCGGTGACAAGTACCTCTCCGACGACGCCGGACCGGCGGTCGAACTCACCCACCGCGACTGCGGCGCCCCCATCGAGCAGTACTTCCGCTGCGCCGACGGCCACGAGGTCAGCGGACCCCGCGAGGTCACGCCGGAACCCGGCTCAGGCGCGGAGCTGAAGAGCGCGTAGGCAGCGGCGGAAGTCCAGCACCGAGGCCACGGCCATGGCCGTCATCAGCAGGGCCACCAGCGACGTGCGCAGGGCCAGGAACGTCCCGATGGTCTGGCTGAGCAGGATCCACAGCGTGAGCGTGCCGTTGAGCAACTGGGCGCAGCCCCAGGCCAGCGACTGGCGGACGAAGAAGCGCCGCATCACCGGATGCCCCGCGACCTGGCCGGGCAGCGGCACCAGGTCGAGCGTGATCCGCTCGGCCAGCGGCCTGCGTCCGCGGGCGGTGGCCAGGAACACCAGGCTCACCGCGAACACCCCGCACGTCGGCGGCAGGAAGAACCACCGCACGTCCCCCGCGGCCAGCGCGACCACCACGCGCGCCGTGATGCCCACCGCGGCCAGGATCACCGTGCCCGGCATCGGCTGACCGCGCACCAGACGCACCGCCATGCCGCCGAACACCCAGGCCGCCGAGGCCGCCATGCCCGCCACCTCGCCGCCGGCCAGCATGCCCGCGTAGAAGAGCGCGACGGGCAGAATCATGCTCTCCAGTACGCGCGGTGCCGCGTGCAGCAGGAGCGTTCCCATGCGGGGCAACACGAAGGCGGTGGGCGCGGGTGGCGCGACAAGAAGGGTCATTCAGGACGTCTTGCTCTTGAGGGGCGGCACGAGTCCCGACCGTACGCGATCACCTGCGCTTTGGTAACCCGTTCGACCAGATCGGGCTGAGTGAGGAACCACCGCTCCCGGTGCCTACCCTTTAAGGGTGTACCGGTTCCTCCTGACCCCTCGATGGGTGGCGCTCCACATCGTGGTGCTGCTGGTCATCCCCGCCTTCGTCTTCCTGGGCAGGTGGCAGTTCGGGCGGTTCGAGGAGCGCTCGGCCAACAGCGAGCGCGTCACCGCCAACATCACGGCCGCGCCGGTGCCGCTGGGCTCGCTGACCGGGCCCGGCCGCACGGTCAGCGAAGAGGACCGCTACCGGCTGGTGACCGCCTCCGGCTCCTACGATCAGGCACACGCCCTGGTGGTACGGCGGCGGCCCCAGGAAGGGCGGCCTGGGTACTTCGTGCTGACCCCGCTCGTCACCGGCGACGGGCAGGCCGTGCTGGTGAACCGTGGATGGGTGAAGGCCGGGGCGAGCGCGGACGCGCCACCCGAGGTGCCCGCGCCGCCTGCCGGACAGGTGAATGTCACCGGGCGGCTACGGCTGACCGAGACCGAGGAGACCAGCGGGATCAAGGAGCGGGGCGGGCTGCCGCCTGGGCAGGTGCTCCTGATCAACCCTGGGAAGATCGGGGCGGCGCTGCCGTACCGGCTGGTGGACGGCTACGTGGAGCTGACCGAGCAGCGGCCGTCGGCGGCCGCGGCGCCGGAGCCGGTGCCGGCGCCTGACGTGGGGTCGGGCGGGGGGCTCAACCTGGCGTACGGCGTGCAGTGGTGGTTGTTCATCGGGCTGGCGATCGGCGGGTGGATCCTGCTGATCCGGCGCGAGGTGGCCGACAGGAAGGCCGAGCAGGAGACGCCTGTCACGGTCGAGGTGTGAGGCAAGGTCTTGCACATCGGCGCGCTTCGCGCGTTTCAGGGTTCCAGGCGTTCCTCCAGTCGAGCTGAAGCTCGACCCCTGAAGGCCCTCCCTCCGGTCGGACGCTTTCCTGCCCACCCCCTTGCCCAGCCAAGTGGTTGAGCAGCTGGAGCCCACCCCGATCACAATCGTGCTCCGCTATCGCTCCGCGCGCCCTCCGTCGGGCCAAGGCCCGACTACCCGCTTGCGCTCCCCTTAGCAGGCAGCCTCAACCGCCCGCATGTCCACCCCGGCAGAACTCCCTCGCTGCCCTGGAGTTGCAGACCGGTTCAACGCGACCCGGCCATGCAGCGGGGCAGGGCTTGGGGGCGCCTACGGATCAGGTCGACCGTGGTGATCCGGCGCGAGGTGGCCGACAGGAAGGCCGAGCAGGAGACGCCTGTCGCGGTCTAGGCATGAGGCGAAACCCTCAGGAAGGCTCCTGCCGCGGTCGAGGTGTGAAGCGGGACCCGCAGGAGGCTCCCTGCATGGTCGAGGTGTGAGGCGGGACCCGCAGGAGGCTCCCTGCATGGTCGAGGTGTGAGGCGAAACCGGCACGAGACGCCTGGCACGGGCGGGGTGTGAGGCGAAACCGGCACGAGACGCCTGGCACGGGCGGGGTGTGATTACGTTCTAGGTGTGACCCGCCATATCGAGTTCGCAAATATCCACAACTTTCGCGACGTCGGTGGATATGTCGCCCATGACGGGCGGAGTGTGCGGTGGCAGCGGCTCTACCGGGCCGACTCGCTCGGCTGGCTGGCCGGGCCGGACATCGCCACGTTCCGCTCCCTGAAGGTCAGGACCGTCATCGACCTGCGACATCCCTCCGAAGTCGAGAGGCGCGGGCGCGTACCGGAGACCGATGGGCTGCGCTACCACAACCTCCCCGTGGAGGGCCGCACCTGGGACCTCGCCACCTTCGACCCATTGACCGGGGTGGAACGCTTTCTCGCCGACCGCTACCTGGAGGTGTCGGAGGACGGCGTCCCGCTCCTGCGCTCGGCCATCGAGACCATCGCCGAGGCCGACAACGCCCCTGTCGTCATCCACTGCGCCGCGGGCAAGGACCGCACCGGCATCCTCACCGCGCTGGTGCTGTCGCTGGCAGGCGTGGCGGTCACGGACATCGTCGCCGACTACGCCCTGACCGGATTGGCGACGCCCCGCTTCCTGGCGGACTGGCAGACCAGGAACAAGGACGCCCTCATGTGGGCCGGGTACGGGGCGGCACCGGCGGGGGCGATGGAGTTGTTCCTGACGGAGATGGACCGGCGGCACGGCTCCCTGCGGGCGTACTCCTCAGACGTCCTGGGCCTGGACCCCAAGACGATCACCAAACTGCGCGCCCATCTACTGACTGACCCGATCTCCCCCGGGTAGGAGGGGCCGGGGTCCGCGGTGAGCAGCACCCTCACAACGGCGGACCCTCCGGCCCGGGATCGCCACCCCACCCCCCTCCAGGCGATCCCGGGTCCCAAGGGCAAGGTCTTGCACATCGGCGCGGTGACCGCAGCTCGGGAGCACGACACCGACCCCGCACAGACCAGGGCCGGAAGCCGGCCACGCCTGAGACGTGTCTACCGGGTCAAGCACGCGAGCACCCGGTCAAGGGCGGCGTCCACATAACGTCCGAGTTCGGCAACCTCGCGTACCATCCGAGAACGCTCACCCTCCTCCCACGCTGTGATCGCCTCGGCGAGGGAGGCGAAGCCGGCCTTCCTGACCATGACGATGCCCCCGTCGATCGTGCGGGCCGCCAGCCCTCCGCTGAGGGTCGTCCATGCCGCGTAGGCCATCAGGAGACCGCCTCACGGGCAGCAGACTCAGGGTCCCGGGTCAGCGCCCGGCCGGTTCTCGTGACCACCAGGAGGCCGCCGCGCTCAGTGGTGATACGCCCGACGAGCTCAGAACCCTTGCTGATCTCCAGTTCGGGCGCCAATCGCTGTGGCGACGCGGGCCGCGGCCGGCTCTCTGGGTGAGTCATGCACTCAGCGTGCCGAGTCGTCCGGGGACGCGAAACCTCGGCCAAGTGCGCTTGAGGGACGTCTCCGGCGGCGTATAAACGTCCCATGGCCGGTAACGAGCGCCTCCGTTCCGCGTTGCTCACGGCGGGTTTGAACGTCCGGCAACTGGCCGAAGCGGTCGGTGTCGATCCCAAGACCGTGGAACGCTGGGTGAACACCGGCCGGACCCCGCATCCGCGGATGGCGCACCGGGCCGCGGCCGTCCTTCGGGAGGACCTCACCCATCTGTGGCCCGCGATCGAGCAGGGCAGGCGCGGACACCGCACCGGTCACGAACTGATCGCGGTCTACCCGACCAGGGCGACAGCACCCTTGGAGCTATGGCGAGTCCTCTTCGAGCGGGCGCGAACGCACATCGGCATCCTGGTCTACGCGGCCAATTTCCTGCACGAGTCGTGGCCCGGCTTCTCCGAGCTGCTGGCCGCCAAGAGCGGTGACGGCTGCCGGGTGCGGGTGCTGCTTGGAGATCCGGACTCTCCGGTGATCACGGCCAGGGGCGAGGAGGAGCGCTACGGCCACGGCATCGAAAGCCGGTGCCGTGTCGCGGTCATGCGCTACCGGCCCTTGGCCGCGTCGGGGGTCGAGGTCCGCCTACATGACACCACGCTCTACAACTCCCTGTTCGCCGGGGACGACCACATGATCGTCAACGCTCACGTGTTCGGCATGAACGCCTACGGCGCGCCCGTTTACCACCTGCGGCGCGGCGGTGAAGGCGGGCTGTTCGACGTGTACGCGGCCAGCCTCGACGCGGTCTGGGAACGGTCGCGGCCTCTCGGGGAAGGCCCGTGATGGCGCGTACGGAGTTCTTCGACGACCCGCACGCCCCTGAGCCCAACCGGCTCGTGGTGGGGGTCGCGGTAGCCGTCACCGATGACGCCGGGCGCATCTTGTTGCAGCGGCGCGCCGACAACGGGCTGTGGGCCCTGCCTGGTGGGGGGATGGATCTGACGGAGTCGGTCCCGCAGGCCGCCGTACGGGAGGTCAAAGAGGAAACTGGTCTGGAGGTCGAGATCACCGGCATGGTCGGGCTCTACACCGACGCGCGCCATGTGATCGCCTACACCGATGGCGAGGTGAGACGGCAGTTCGCGATCGTGTTGCGGGGGCGGATGATCGGGGGCGAGCCGGTCGTCAGCGAGGAGTCCACCGAGGTGGCCTGGGTGTCGGGAAGCGACCTCGACGGCCTGCCCATGCATCACACACAGCGACTCCGCCTCACACACGTGATCGAGGACAGGCCTGAGCCTTACATCGGGTGAGAGGCCAGTCGTCATCCGTCTGCGGGCCCGGCAAGGCCGCTCAGGTCCTTCACCGTCGGTCACCCAGCCGCTCTCCAGCCGTCCCCCTGGCCTGACCGGGCAACGGTCGCAAGGTATGTCGGCGGCGGCGGGAGGGGGATTCCAGCCCCACGAAACACACGGACATCGGGCCGTCAAGACCGGTTGTCAAGGAGTTCCGGGGGCGAATGCGGCGGTAGGGCGGGGTTTTGGGGCGGTTGACGGGGGCCTGGCAGCTTGTTCGAGGTCATGCCGTCGTCGTACGGTTACCTGCGTGACTACGCCGCTGCTCCCCGACCCCGAACCGAGGCGGCGCGACTACGTGATCATCTCCGCCGACGATCACCTGATCGAGCCGCCCGACCTCTTCGAGGACCGGCTGGCGGAGAAGTACACCGAGGTCGCGCCCAAGGTCGTGGAGACGGAGGCGGGTCACCAGGTCTGGCGGTACGGCGGAGCCACGTACCCGTGCGCCGGCATCGACGTGGGCGCCGGCCTGCCCCGTGAGCAATGGACCCTCGACCCGGTCAGGTTCGAGAACATGCGCCCCGGCTGCCACGACATCGAGGCCCGCATCCAGGACATGGACACGGCCGGCATCTGGGCCGCCCTCTGTTTTCCGGGCATGCTGGCCGGGCAGTCCGGCATGCCGTTCGCCCGCACCAGAGACCAAGAGCTGGGCCTGGCCCTCGTCAAGGCCTGGAACGACTGGCACATCGACGTCTGGGCCGGCACCTACCCCGAGCGGATCGTCGGCCTTCAGCTCCCGTGGCTGCCCGACCCCGACGTCGCGGCGAAGGAGATCCGGGCCAACGCCGCGCGCGGCTTCAAGGCGGTCGTCTTCCCGGAGTTCCCGACGAGGCTGCGGCTGCCGTCGATCCACTCCGACCACTGGGATCCGTTCTTCGCCGCCTGCGAGGAGACCGGCACCGTCGTCTGCCTGCACACCGGGGACTCCAGCTGGTCTCCGGTGCCCTCCCCCGACACGCCCATCGAGGCGATCACCACGCTGATGCCGACGAGCGCCATGTTCGCCTGCGCCGACTGGTTGTGGTCGGGCATCCCGCTGCGGTTCCCGAACCTGCGGGTGCTCATCGTGGAGGGCGGGGTGGGCTGGCTGCCGATGCTGGCCGAGCGTGCCGACTACGCCCTCGACCACCCGGTCGCGGGCGAGGCGTCGTGGGAGGGCGGGCTGAAGCCGAGTGAGGTCCTGCGCCGCAACTTCTTCTTCGGCACGCTCGACGACCACGCCCTGTCAGGGGTACGGCTGGCGGTCGGCCTCGACCACGTGCTCCAGGAAAGCGGATACCCGCACTCCGACTCGACCTGGCCCGACACCCAGCAGGCCGTGGCCAGGAACCTCGGCCAGCTCCCGCCGGCCGACATCGCCAGGGTCGCGTACGGCAACGCCGCCCGGCTGTTCGGGCACCCGTTGCCGTCGCGAGCGTGGCTCAGGCGCGAGGAGCTGTAGGGGGAAGGTTGGGAGGAACGACCGCGCCCTGGATGACCTGGCGCTCCCAGCCGATGTAGCGCCCGCTCTCCCCGATCAGGGAGCCCATCAGCCACAGGAACACGCCGAAGTCGTCGGCCACGCCGACGAGCAGGAGGAATTCGGGGATCAGGTCGATGGGCGAGATCAGGTAGACCACGCCGAGCCCCATCAGGGCGAGCTTGTTCTTGCCCATGCCCGGGTACTGACCCCGGGTCACGGCGCCGATCATGCGCGGGATCGCGCGGACACGCTTCATGAGACCCGGGGAGCCGGGCTCGCTCACGTCGCGATATGTACGCCAGACCGCTGCCGCGCGGCTTGCTTTAGGCATAGGTGCGCCACCTCCTTCACGACATAACGTGTTACCCGCTCAGGTTGGTTCCTAACGATCAGCGCATGGCCGGATGCCCGAAGGGGCGGGCGGATTCGATCTGGGCGGCCAGCCGTACGAGAAGGTCCTCGCGGCCTGTGGCGGCGACCAGCTGGACGCCCACGGGAAGGCCCGCGGCGGTCCTGTGCAGGGGCAGGGAGACGCTGGGCTGGCCGGTGGCGTTGAAGACGGAGGTGTAGGAGACGGCGTGGGCGGTACGGCCGAAGCCGGTGCTGAGGTCGTCCGGGGGCAGCCAGCCCAGCGGGAACGGCGGCACGCCGAGCGAGGGCGCGAGCAGCACGTCGAAGCCGGAGCGCCACCAGGCGGCCATGCGGCGGCGGAAGCCGTCCATCCACTGGACGGCGAGGACGTGCTCGACGGCGGTGCGCCGGGCGCCGGTCTCGGCCATGGCGCGGTTGCGTGGCTCCAGTTCGTCCAGGGACACGGGGCGGCCGCGCCAGGCACCGACGCTCTGTACTTCGGCGGCGACGTTCGCGGCGACGAGGGCGCCGAAGTGGTGGGGGAAGTCGGGGTTGCCGAGCTCGTCCGGGTGGCCGGGTTCGACGTGGTGGCCCAGGGACTCCAGCAGGTTCGCGGCGCCGGTGACGGCGGCGGTCAGTTCCTCAGGCTCGGGTACGTCGCCGCGCGGGTGGCGGGTCACGAAGCCGACGCGCAGCCGTCCCGGATCGGCGCCGACCTCCTCGGCCAGCGGGCGGGGCAGTGCGGGCGCGGTGTAGGGGTCGCCCTCCTCCAGGCCGGCGATCAGGTCGAGCACGGCGGCGGTGTCCCTGACGGTCCTGCTGACCAGCCCGGCCACCGAGAACCCGCTCCAGCCCTCCCCGCCCGACGGTCCATAGCTGGAGCGGCCTTTGGTGGGTTTCAGCCCCACCAGGCCGCACAGGGAGGCGGGGATGCGGATCGAGCCGCCGCCGTCGCTGGCCGAGGCCACCGCGACCATCCCGGCCGCCACCGCCGCCGCGGAGCCGCCGCTTGAGCCACCCGCCGAGTACGCGGGGTCGTAGGGATTGCGCGTGGGCCCGAACGCGACCGGTTCCGTGGTGATCGTGGTGCCGAACTCCGGCGTGCTGGTCCTGCCGAGGATCACGAACCCGGCCGCCTTCAGCTTGGCCACGCTGTAGGCGTCCGCGGCGACCGTGACCCCGTCCAGCGTGCGCGACCCGGCGTTGTACGGCTCGCCCTTCTCCGCCCAGCCGAGATCCTTCAGCAGAATCGGCACCCCGCGAAACGGCGTGCCCTCGGGCAACTCGCCCGCCTCGGCCAGCGCGCGCTCGAACCGCCGGTGCACGACCGCGCCGATCTCCCCGTCGTGCTTGTCGATCTTCGCGATCGCCGCCTCGGCCAGCTCACGCGGGGACACCCGCCCATCCCGTACGGCCAGCGCCTGCCCGACCGCGTCCAGCCGGAGGATCTCGTCCACAGGTTCTCCCCTAAGCCTTCGGCGCCAGCGCGCGTACCGCCTGGTCGATGGAGAGCTCGCCACCGGGGACCGGCGCGAGCACGGGGGTGTCGAGGCCGTTGGCGACATACTCGCCGATCCTGGCCCGGCAGGTGGCGGCATCGCCGTGCACGATCAGCGCGTCGACCACCTCGTCGGGGATGGCCTTGAGCGCGGCCTGCCGGTCGCCGGCGGCCCACGCCTCGTGCATCGGCCGCAGCACCTCACCGCGCCCCAGCCAGTCGTGGAAGGCGGCGTACGCGGGCACGGTCAGATAGGCCGCCAGCATCCAGCGCCCCATCTCGCGCACCCTGTCGGCGTCCTCGCTCACGCAGACGAACAACCGGGCGATCAGCTCGGTCTCCCCGCCCAGTTCGGCGCGGACCTTGTGCACGTCCTCGGGCGCGAGCCAGTTGGTGATCGCGCCGTCGGCCTCGCTCGCCGCCAGGCGCAGCATCCGGGGCCGCAGCGCGGCCAGCACGATCTTCGGCGCCACCCGGGGCGCCCGCTCCAGTTTGAAGCCCTTGACCTCGAACGTCTCGTACCGCTGCGACACCTTCTCCCCCGCGAGCGCCTCGCGCAGGAAGCGCAGCGTGTCCCGGGTGCGCTGGTACGGCCGCGCGAACTCCACCGCGTTCCACCGCCCCACGACGGCCGGAGAGGACGAACCGATGCCGAGCACGAAGCGGCCGGGGGCGAGATCGGCCAGCGTGGCCGCCGACATGGCCAGCAGCCCGGGGCCACGGGTGAAGACCGGGACGATGGCGCTGCCCAGCCGCAGCCCAGGCGCCCACTCCCCGGCCATGGCCAGCGGCATGAACCCGTCGGTCCCGTTGACCTCCGCCGACCAGGCGTCGGTGTAGCCGAGCGCGGGCAGTTCGGCGATCAGCTCCTTCGACTCGGCCAGCGAGCGGTCGTAGAAGGGGATCGTCATGCCCCAGTTCTGTGTCATCGCACCCTCCAGCGTGTTAGGGCGACCATACCAACCAGCCGGTATGTACGCGCCGCTTGATCGCGATTAACCGCCTCCGGCGCTCTGACGTGCTAAAACATCCCCGTGAGACGAACCCGGCTGCTCGCGGCCGTAGTACTGACCGGTGGCCTGGCGATCCCCTTCCTGGCCTCCGTGATCGCCGTGGCCGCAGAGGACACCGGCCCCACCTGCACACTCCCGGCCACGATGCTGCCGCTGTGCTCGGGCACGCCGGTCAAGCCCGCAGCTCATGCACGGCCCCGATGAAGTCCTTGGTGATCCCCCGCAGTCCGGGCAGATGAGACAGGCCCACGAGCCGGTCCACGAGCGGCACCGTCACCTCGATCAGCCGGTACGTGCGCCGGCACCCCGGCGAGGTGTCGTGCACCCAGAACAGCACCATGCCCATCGACAGCAGCCACAGCAGCTCGGGCAGTTCCTCACGCAGCTCGGAGTCCATCTTGTCCCGCGAGCCCTCGACCACCTGCCGGTAGATCGCGATGCCGGCCTCCCTGGCGGGTGAGGACTGGGCGCTGAACGGGCTGAGCGGGTTCGTCGGCTCCGCCGCGTGCTTGAAGAACTTCACCGCGAACTCGTGGTACGGCTCGGAGACGCGTACCCACTCACCGAGCACGCCGCTCAGCCGGGCCGCGAACGAGCGCTCCGTCGCGAGCAGCTCGCGGCAGGCCTCTTCGTGCTCCGTCTGGGCGCGGTCGTAGTAGGCCTGGATCAACGCCTCCTTGCTCGCGAAGTAGTAGTAGGCGTTACCCACGGATACCCCGGCCTCGGCCGCGATTGCCCGCATCGTCGTCGCATCGAAGCCGCGCTCCCGAAACAGTCTCAAGGCCGTCTCGACGATGACCTCTCGGGTGCTCTCCGATCCTCGGTTTCGGGGTTCGGACACCCTCGTCACTTTACGGGCAAGACCGCCTTTAGGTCATGGAGCCGCACGGTGATCGCCGCCACAAGGCAAAGATCGCTCTGAGGAAGGGGTCATCTGGTGTGAAGCGTGGGATTGATGTTTCTGGCGGGAGGGCTATTCCGCGAAAAGAGCATCGACATGTGGATACGTGGCAAGGTGCGGCTGATGGTCGTCGCACTCCTCGGCCTTGAGATCTCGATAATCGCATTGGCATCGGCCGCATCCGCTGCTTCGACAGGAGAAGCACGGAAGTCGCCGCCACCGGTAACGCGCACGTACGCGATCGAAGGAGGCATTCACACCGGACACTGGTTCACGACGGCCGACCCCCCGAAGGTGGACCTGAAGCGAGTGAAGACCCGGCAGGCCGCCGTACGCATCTCGCACGGCACGGCAGTGGGCCGCCTCAAGAGCGCCGGCCTGCGCTGGAAGTCGACGGGCGGCTGCGCCAACCGGCGGCTGCGGTACTGCACCTCGCTGGACTCCGTCCGCACGGCCACGATCGCCAAGATCATCGAGCTGAAGCGGGACAGCGGCTGCAAGATCATGGTGACCGGCGGCACCGAGGCGGGCCACATGCCCGGCCGCTACAGCCACGAGCACGGCTACAAGCTGGACATCTCCTTGAGCCCATGCGTCGACCGGCACATCGCCACCAGCCACGACCGCGTGGGCACCCGCAGCGACGGCTCACCCCTGTACCGCTCCTCAGACGGAACCGTCTTCGCCAAGGAGTCCGACCACTGGGACATCTTGTTCCGCTGACCCAGAGGCGCGAACGGCCCCGCAGCCGGCACACACCCAAGAACCCAGAGTGGCCCAAGAGGTTCCCGTGCCGGGCCAACCCCCCACCAGACTTCCCCGCCACCCACGGCACCTATCCACCACACCACGCACTGACCCGCCCCCGACGCTTGTCGCGCCGGTACGGCGAGCACCCGCACGGCCGAACCCGGCGCAATGCGCACGGCGCCCAGCCGGAGCCCGTGGAACCCGGTCAAGAGGGCCTTGTGACGGCGGGGACCACGTCCGACGTGAGAAGCGCCCGATGACCGGGGGCGACCCACGCCGGACGGAGGCGGATCCGGAGGCCTCGCCGTAACGGATAGAGGCGGTTAAGGCCTCGCCGTAACGGATAGAGGCGGTTAGAGCTCGGCGGCGACCAGTTCGGCGATCTCGGCGGCGTTCAGGGCCGCACCCTTGCGCAGGTTGTCGCCGCAGACGAACAGGTCCAGCGTGTTGGGGAAGTCGATCGCCTGCCGGACCCGCCCCACATACGTGGGATCCGTGCCGACCACCTCAAGCGGCGTCGGCCACACCCCGTTGGCCGGGTCGTCCACCAGCACCACCGTCGGCGCCGCCGTGAGCACGCGGTGCGCGCCCGCCACCGTCACCTCGCGCTCGAAGCGCGCGTGCACCGCCAGCGAGTGCGTCGTGACCACCGGCACCCGCACGCAGGTCGCGGAGACCTTCAGCTCAGGGATGCCGAGGATCTTGCGGGACTCGTTGCGGAGCTTGAGCTCCTCGGACGCCCAGCCGTCCTCCTTGAGCGAGCCCGCCCACGGCACCACGTTGAACGCGAGCGGTGCCGGGAACGGCGAGTCGGCGGGCAGCTTCTTGTCGAGGACCTGGCGTACGTCACCGGCCACCTGGCCGATGTTGCGGTCTCCGGCCAGCGCCTCGATCTCGTCGTAGAGACGGGCCGAACCCGCCACTCCCGCGCCGGACGCCGCCTGGTAGGAGGCGACGACGAGCTCCTGGAGGCCGTACTCGGCGTGCAGGGCGCCCATCGCGGCCATCATCGACAGCGTGGTGCAGTTGGGAGTGGAGATGATGTTGCGCGGCCGCCGGCGGGCGTCGAGCGGGTTCACCTCGGGGACCACGAGCGGGACGTCCGCGTGCATGCGGAACGTGCCGGACTTGTCGATCGCGATCGCGCCGCGCTCGGCCGCGACCGGCACCCACTCGGCCGACACCTCGTCGGGCACGTCGAAGATGGCGATGTCGATGCCGTCGAAGACCTCGGGCGCCAGCGCCTGGACGACGACGTCCTCGCCACGGACCTTCAGCACCTTTCCGGCGCTGCGCGGGGAGGCCACGAGGCGGATCTCGCCCCAGATGTCCGCCCGGTTGGTGACGATGTCGCGCATGACGGTGCCAACCGCACCCGTCGCGCCCACGAGTGCGAGATTGGGCCTGCTCATCTGCCGGTTCCTCCGTACACGACTGCTTCCACCTGGTCTGCGTCAAGGTCGAACGCCCGGTGGGCGGCGGCCACGGCCGCGTCCACACCCTCCTGCTCGACGATCACCGAGATGCGGATCTCCGACGTGGAGATCATCTCGATGTTGACCCCCGCGTCGGCGAGGGCCGCGAAGAACGTCGCGGTCACGCCGGGGTGCGAGCGCATGCCCGCGCCGATCAGCGAGACCTTGCCGATCTGGTCATCGAACAGCAGCGACTCGAAGCCGACCTTGTCCTGGATCTTCTTCAGCGACGTCAGCGCCGTGGAGGCGTCGGTCGTGGGAAGCGTGAAGGAGATGTCGGTACGGCCCGTCGCCGCGGCCGAGACGTTCTGCACGATCATGTCGATGTTGATCTCGGCGTCGGCCAGGGTTTTGAAGATGTGGGCAGCCTCGCCGACCTTGTCGGGAACCCCGACAACGGTGATCTTGGCCTCGCTCCGGTCGTGCGCGACGCCGGAGATGATCGGCTGCTCCATCTCGGTTCCTTCACTCGCTTCGTTCGGGGTGTAAGGGTCGGACACGACCCACGTGCCTTCCTTGGTGCTGAAAGAGCTGCGTACGTGGATCGGCAGGTTGAAGCGGCGAGCATACTCGACGCACCGGAGGTGCAGGATCTTCGCGCCGCACGCCGCCATCTCCATCATCTCCTCGTAGGAGATCTTGGGGATCTTTCTGGCGGCGGGCACGATCCTGGGGTCGGCGGTGAAGATGCCGTCGACGTCGGTGTAGATCTCGCAGACGTCGGCCTCCAGGGAGGCCGCCAGCGCCACCGCGGTGGTGTCGGAGCCGCCCCTGCCGAGGGTGGTGATGTCCTTGGTGTCCTGCGAGACGCCCTGGAATCCGGCCACGATCGCGATGCGGCCGTGGTCGAGCGCCTCACGGATACGGCCCGGCGTCACGTCGATGATGCGCGCGTTGCCATGGGACGAGGTGGTGATCACACCCGCCTGCGATCCGGTGAACGAACGCGCCTCATGGCCCAGGTTGGCGATCGCCATCGCCAGCAGGGCCATCGAGATGCGCTCGCCCGAGGTCAGCAACATGTCGAGCTCACGGCCCGGCGGCAGCGGCGACACCTGCTCGGCCAGGTCGAGCAGCTCATCCGTCGTGTCGCCCATGGCAGAAACGATCACGACCACGTCGTTGCCGGCTTTTTTCGTCGCGACGATCCGCTGCGCGACCCGCTTGATGCAGGACGCGTCGGCGACGGACGAACCACCGTACTTTTGCACAACGAGCGCCACGAGAGTCTCCCGGTCTGGACTGTGAGCTGCCAGTCTACCGACGAGCCTCCGTGACACCGCTGGGCCGGACCACTATGTGGACAGGGCCTCTTCCGCCACGTCCAGCCGCGTGTGCGCGGCGAGCGCCTGAAGTGCGCGCATGGCCGCACCCGCGTGGTTGCCCCACGTGTTGAAGTACGAGTACTGCCACCACCACAGCGCCTCGTGCGGACGGCCCGCCTCGAAGTGCCGCAGCCCGTGGATCAGGTCGGCCGCGACCGCGGTCAGGTCGTCCGAGAGCCGGTACGGCGTGACCGCCGTGTCCTTGTAAGGGTCGAAGACCTCGGCGTAGTCGTCGACCGCGCCCAGCAGCTCGGCCAGCGCCGTACGCACGCCGTCGATGTCCGGATCCTCGCTCAGCGGCGGCTCCCAGTTGCCGGCCAGGATCACGTCCTGGCTGGCTCCCAGCTTCGCGCCCGCGAGGCTCACCTGCGCCACCTCGACCAGCAGCAACGACCAGATGCCGTCGCCGCCCTCGCCGCCCGCGACCCTGGTCAGGCCGTCGACGTAGTTCTGTGCGTGTCCGGCGATCTCATCAGCGAGAGCGCTCCACTGGTCAGACATCCAGCAGCCTCCGTCCTTCGAACGCGCGGCCCAAGGTTACCTCGTCGGCGTACTCGAGATCACCGCCCACAGGCAGACCGCTGGCCAGTCGTGTCACCTTGATGCCCATCGGCTTGACCAGACGGGCGAGGTAGGTCGCCGTCGCCTCCCCCTCGAGGTTGGGGTCGGTGGCGAGGATGAGCTCGGTCACCCGGCCGTCGGCCAGGCGGGTCATGAGCTCACGGATGCGCAGATCGTCGGGGCCCACCCCGTCGATCGGGCTGATCGCGCCGCCGAGCACGTGGTAGGTGCCGCGGAACTCGCGCGTCTTCTCGATCGCGACGACGTCCTTGGACTCCTCCACCACGCAGATCACGTGGGTGTCCCGGCGGGGATCACGGCAGATGCGGCACTCTTCCTCGGCCGCGACGTTGCCGCACGTACTGCAGAAGCGCACCTTCTCCTTGACCTCGAGCAAGGCGTGCGCCAGCCGCTTCACGTCTGCGGGATCGGCCGCGAGCAGGTGGAAGGCGATCCGCTGCGCGCTTTTGGGACCGACGCCGGGCAGCAGCCCGAGCTCGTCGATCAGGTTCTGGACGACCCCTTCGTACATGGCCTAGAACCCCGGCAGCTGTCCGAGACCGCCGCCGCCCAGTCCCTGGGCCAGCGGGCCGAGCTTCTCCTGCTGCAGCTCGTCCGCCGCGCGGAAGGCGTCTCGGACGGCGGCGATCACCAGGTCCGCGATCGTGTCGGCGGTGTCCTGCGCGTCACCGGCGTCGATGACGCCCGGGTCGATCTTCAGCTCAAGCAGCTCACGTGCCCCATTGACCACGGCGGTGACCATGCCGCCACCCGCCGAGCCCTCGACCTGCGCGTCGTTGAGCTCCTGTTGGGCGCTCGCGAGCTGCTGCTGCATGAGCTGTGCCTGCTCCAGCAGCTGCTGCAGGTTGACATCCCCTGGATTCACCTTCGTGCGCTCCTCATGGCTCCGCGTCGTTGACTGCCACGAGCCTACGGTGTTTGGGCGCAGTCCCGCACTGCGGAGAGCAGGTGTTTCCGTTTGATGGCCGGGTCCCGGCCCCCCTCCAGCGTCCGGGACCCGGCCAGCACGCCGGCCGGAGCGGCCGCACCACGCCGACGTTTCAGTGGAGGACGCTAGCGGCGGCAACGTTGCACACAGGTTGCGATCGTTCAATCACCCTGTGCAATCCCCCGAACGGCTTGCGCTGGGAACCCTCGACCGCGAGGGTGATTCATAGGGGTTGACTACTTGGAGTGGCCGATGAGTTACGCCAGTCTCGATGCGTACTCCCGCAAACTGCGCGGGGCCCATGAAGCCGCATGGACGGGCGCCACCTTGCCGGAGGGCGCTCCACGCCGGCTCATCTCGGCGTCGTGGGAGCGATCCATCGAAGCCGGCGTCGATCCGGAGAAGGCCGCCGCGCCGCTCGTCTACGACGTGTCCCGCATCAACGACGTGCGCGAGTCGCACCCGCTGCAGCCGCTGCTGCCGCTCCTGGCCGGCACGCTGACCACCATGGCCGACGCCAGCGGGCACGTCGCCATCATCACCGACGGTGATGGCAACATCCTGTGGCGCGATGGCAACCGCACGATGATGCGCCGCGCCGACCGCGTCGGCCTCGCCGACGGGCACAAGTGGTCCGAGGGCAGCGTGGGCACCAACGGCATCGGCACCGCCCTCGCCGACCGCACGCCCGTGCACGTCTACTCGGAAGAGCACCTGATGCGGGTCCTGCACGTCTGGTCCTGCAGCGCCGCCCCGATCGTCGACCCCGACACCGACGAGGTGCTCGGCATCGTCGACATCAGCGGCACCGCCCCCAGCCTCCACCCCGCCACCGTCGCCCTGGTGACCGCGACGGCGAAGCTCGCCGAGTCACAGCTCACCGTGCGCATGTACGAGCGCGACGAGCGCCTGCGCCGCCGCTTCGACGGGCTGCGCGACCACGCCGGCATCCTGGTGACCGCCACCGGCCGGGTCATCGCCGGCGACCCGGGCGGTCTGCTCGGCGAGCGCATCGCCCCTCCCACCGCCGGTGGCCGCCACGTCCTTCCCGGCGGGCGCGCCGTACTCCTGGAGCCCTTCCACGACGGCTACCTCCTGCGCGTCACCACGGAGAGCGCGCCGCCCACGCTCCAGCTCACCTTCCTCGGCGAGGGTCAGCCCACCGCCCGCCTCGGCGGGCGGCACATCGCTCTGTCCCTGCGCCACGCCGAGATCCTCGCCCTGCTCGCGCTTCACCCCCGCGGCCTGACGGCCGAACAACTCTGCTTCTACCTGTACGGCGACGCCGGCAACCCGGTCACCATCCGCGCCGAGATCCACCGGCTCCGCTCCCAGCTCGGGGACACCGTCGGCGCGAAGCCGTACCGGCTGACCTCCCCCGTCGAAGCCGATTTCGTCGAGCTGCGCAGCCTCCTGGCCTCCGGCGACCCCTCGGCCGTGGCGCGCGCCTACCCGGGCCCGCTGCTGCCGCGCTCGGAGTCCCCCGAACTGCGCCGGGCCCGGGACGAACTCGAAGTCCAGGTACGCGCGAGCCTGCTCCGCAGCGGCTCACCGGAAGACCTGTGGATCTACGCGCAGACCGCGAACGGTCGCGACGACATGCAGATCCTGGAACGGCTCAGCACCACTCTTCCCACCACCGACCCCCGGGCGATCACCGCGCGGATCCGCCTGCGCTCGCCCTGACCGGTCAGGTGTGGTCGATCTCGCCGATGACCTGGGCGCCGAGTTCGCGCTGGAGCAGCGCCATGCCGCCCACGGCGTCGAGGTCGGCGTCGGCGTCGTTGAGCGGGTCCACCTCGTCGGAGTCGGCGCCCTTGCTCCGGCTCGGCACCGCGTCCGGCCAGGCGGAGGCGCCGCCCTGGCGGGGCTTGGGGGCCCGCGGGCCCGACTGGGCCGCCGCCTGAGCGGCCGAACGGGCCGCGGCCATGCCGCCACCGGCCTTCGCCGCCGTGGCCGCCTGACCGGGATCGGGCATCGGCGGCGAACCCGGGCTCATGTCGTCGGGCGCGTCGGGCCACGACTCGTCCGTGGTCGCTCTCGCCGAGCCGGCGACGTCCTCGGCCGTGGCCACGGAAGCCTGCGCCTGGGGCGTGGTGGGGACCGGTGCGCTCTGGTCGGGGGCGGGCTGGGAGCTGGGCTGGTTGCCAGGGTTGCCCTGCTGGGTGGCGGGGGCGCTCGGCGGATTGCCGCCCTGCGGACCAGGGTTGCCCTGCTGACCTGGGTTACCGCCCTGCTGACCCGGGTTACCGCCCTGCTGACCCGGGTTACCGCCCTGCTGACCCGGGTTACCGCCCTGCTGACCCGGCGTGCCTCCCTGCTGACCGGGGTTGCCGCCTTGCAGGCCGGGGTTGCCGCCCTGCGGGCCGGGGCGTCCGCCCTGGGGGCCGCCACCGCGACCGCCGGGGGCCGGTGAACCGCCGACCACCGCCTCCACCCGCCACTTGCCACCGAGGACGTCGCCCAAGGCGCTGGCGACGACGGCGTCCTTGCCACCGCCGGTGAAGTTCTTCATCGCGCCGACCTGGGCGAAGCCGAGCGTGACGATGTTGCCCTCGACGCCCACGACCTGCGCGTTGGTGCTGACGTTCGCCCAGACGACGATGCTCCGCTGCTTCAGCGCCGCCAGTACGGCAGGCCACTGCGACAGAATCGCCCCTGGCCCACCGGCAGCCGCTTGCCCGGCGGCCACGCCACCGGCATCCGCGACCCCCGGCCCGCCTGCGGTCGCGACGGCGCCACCACCGGCCGTGCCGTCACCCGCCTGCCCACCGGCAGACCCACCGGGCAACCCACCGGGCCCGCCCGCCGGCCCGCCGGGCGTTCCCATCGACCCGCCTGACGCGCCCGCCGAACCGCCGGGCGTTCCCATCGGATTGCCGGGCGTTCCCGCGGAAGCATCGGACACGATCGCCGGACCACCCGGCAGGTCCGCGCCACCGGCGCCGGGCCGCACCGCGTCGGGCCAGTCGCCACCCGCCGCACCGGCGGTCGCGCCGCCCGGACTGCCGTGGGCCCCGGGACCACCCTGAGCCGCGCCATAACCAGCGTCACCCGCCGCCACGCCACCGGAGACCGCCCCCACGCCACCGGAGACCGCTCCGGCGCCGCCGGAGACACCCGGGTGACCGGAGGCGCCTGCCGTACCGGAGGAGGGAGGGGTGCGGGCGGCCATCTGGGCGACCACGCCGCCGCGCTCCAAGCGCTCCAGGCGGGCCAGCAGCGCTTCCTCGCCCGCCGCGGCGCCCGGCAGCAGCACGCGCGCGCACATGAGCTCCAGCAGCAACCTCGGCGACGTGGCGCCGCGCATCTCGGTGAGGCCCGCGTTGAAGACCTCGGCGGCGCGGGTCAGCTCGGCCGGGCCCATGGAGGCTGCCTGGAGCACCAGGCGCTCGAGTTCGTCGGCGGGGCGGTCGAGCAGGCCGCTTGAGGCGGCTTCCGGGACGTTGGCGAGGATGACCAGGTCGCGGAAACGTTCGAGGAGGTCGGCGGCGAAGCGGCGCGGGTCGTGGCCGCCTTCGATGACGCGGTTGACCGCGCCGAAGACCTTGGCCCCGTCACGTTCGGCGAAGGCGCCGATGACCTCGTCGAGCAGGTCGCCGTCGGTGTAGCCGAGCAGGGAGACGGCCTTGGCGTAGGTGACGCCGTCGTCCTCGGCGCCGGAGAGCAGCTGGTCGAGGATGGACAGCGAGTCACGCGCCGAGCCCGCGCCCGCGCGCACGACGAGCGGCAGCGCGGTGGGCTCGAAGGGGACGTTCTCGGAGCTGAGGATCTCCTCCAGCAGCGCCCGGAGCGTCGCGGGCGGCATCAGCCGGAAGGGATAGTGGTGGGTACGCGACTTGATCGTGCCGATGACCTTTTCCGGCTCGGTCGTCGCGAAGATGAACTTCAGGTGCGGCGGCGGCTCTTCGACGAGTTTCAGCAGCGCGTTGAAACCCTCGCGGGTCACCATGTGCGCCTCGTCGATGATGTAGATCTTGTAGCGCGCGGACACGGGAGCGAAGAACGCCCTCTCCCGCAGGTCGCGCGCGTCGTCCACGCCTCCGTGGGAGGCGGCGTCGATCTCGATCACGTCGAGGTGGCCGGGCCCGGTGGCCGACAGCGCCACACACGACTCGCATTCACCGCAGGGGTCGGGAGTCGGGCCCTTCTCGCAGTTGAGGCTTCTCGCCAGGATTCGGGCACTGGAGGTCTTGCCGCATCCGCGCGGCCCGCTGAACAGGTACGCGTGGTTGATCCGGCCCATGCGCAGCGCCTGGCGCAACGGCTCCGTGACGTGATCCTGCCCCTTGACCTCCGCGAAGGTCCCGGGGCGGTACTTGCGGTAAAGCGCAAGGCTCATGCGACCATCCCGCCTGCAGGGGGCTCCCAACGAAGAGACCCCCCGCACACCCGCCAGAGCCCGCTTATCCTTGCTGCCTTCCGGCCCTGGGGAGGTTCACAGGATGACGCCGCGCGAGGGGTCCTTGGACAGTCTAGCCACAACCGGCAGTGCTTGTTGCAGCGAAATCGTGGTCTCCAGAGCGCCGGGAGTCCGGTAAGCTCATCCGCGGAGGATTCGCCTAGTGGCCGAGGGCGCACGCTTGGAAAGCGTGTATAGGGCAACCTATCAGGGGTTCAAATCCCCTATCCTCCGCCAGCTCAGCAGGGGTGGACCGTGATCACGGTCCGCCCCTTCTCGCTTTCCTGTCTCAGTTCTGGTCTCAGAAGGCCTTCCTGCGACTCCTCCGACTCCCGGAGCAGCCCTTGGGGCGGACCTTCAGATCTGGTTGATACGCACCATGTTGCCCGCCGGGTCGCGGAAGGCGCAGTCGCGCAGGCCGTACGGCTGGTCGGCCGGTTCCTGGACGACGTCGGCCCCTGCGGCCTGGACCCGTTCGAAGGTGGCGGCGAGGTCCGAGGTGGCCAGGACGATGCCCGCGTAGCTGCCCTTGGCCATCAGCTCGGCGATCGTGCGGCGCTCGTCGTCGCTGAGGCCCGGGTCGCTGCCGGGTGGTTCGAGGACGATCGACGTCTCCGGCTGACCGGGCGGCCCGACCGTGATCCAGCGCATGCCCTCGTAGCCCACGTCCTTGCGCACCTCGAAGCCGAGCGCGTCGCGGTAGAAGGCGAGCGCCTTCTCAGGGTCGTCGGCGGGCAGG
This sequence comes from Nonomuraea sp. NPDC050394, assembly GCF_044459065.1. NCBI lineage: Bacteria > Bacillati > Actinomycetota > Actinomycetes > Streptosporangiales > Streptosporangiaceae > Nonomuraea > Nonomuraea sp. NPDC050394. The sequence goes on from NZ_JBITIO010000015.1 coordinate 94,655, forward strand.
AATGTCTGGTGAATCGTGAGGTTCATGCGCCTCACGGTAGGTCGGCACGCGCGCCGGCCGCTTCTCGATTCCTGATCGGTCGCATGATCCTCTTGGCGACGCACGCGGGGATGCCCTCGGCGTCCTTGGCGGCCAGGCGGCGGTAGGTGCTCGGCGACATGCCGACCAGTTCGGAGAACCGGGTGCTGAACGTGCCCAGCGACGAACAGCCCACCGCGAAGCAGACCTCGGTGACCGACAGGTCGCCGCGCCGCAGAAGGGTCATGGCCCGTTCGATGCGCCGGGTCATCAGGTAGCTGTAGGGCGATTCGCCGTAGACGGCGCGAAACTCCCTGCTGAGGTGCCCGGCCGAGATGTGCGCGCCGCGCGCCAGCGCCTCCACGTCCAGCGGCTGCGCGTAGTCGCGGTCGATCCGGTCGCGTACGCGGCGCAGCAGGACGAGCTCGCGCAGGCGCGGGTCGGATCTGCCGGTCACGGCTACCAGCCTGCCCTGCGGGCCGGCGCGCTGTCCACGCCGTCCCCTTCGCGTGGGAGTGGTCTCCCCCGCCCGGGGGAGGGATCGCGCGAGCCGCCCGCCTACGTTCGGGGGCATGGCGATGGTGCGTTGGCCGGCGTACACGATGACCGTGTTGTTCCTCGCGTACGGCGCCGGCAAGGCGGTGTTCGCGGCCCAGGGGAAGCTGGGGTTCCCCGGTGGGCCGGTGGTGCCCGCCGAGGAGTATGCGAGCTATGCCCGTGACGTGATGAACGTGACCATGGCGCAGTGGTTCGCCGCCGCGAACGGGCTGATCGGCGCGGCGCTCTTCATGGCCACGGTGACCAGGGTGGGACGCCGGGTGCCGCGGCCGCTGATGCTGGCGGTGCTCGGGGTCGCGTTCCTCGGCGTCGGGGCGGGCATGGTGGTCATGATCGCGGACGGGTTCTTCGGGCTGGGCGTGGGCTGGCAGTGGTACCACGGCGTGCTCGGGATCGTGGTGCTCGGCCTGATGGCCGCGACGGTCTGGTCCTACGCTCGGGCGACCGGGCGTGTCCCGCCCGGCTAGGCGTTCTCCGGCGCCAGGAAGCTCGGTGCGCCGGAGTCGCGTGCGGAGGCCGCGGCGGACAGCCGGGCGAAGGCGTGCGGACGGAGCAGCTCGGCGGCGGTTTCCATGGGGAAGAAGCCGTAGTCGTCGAGTTCCTCGGCCTGCAGGGTGATCGGGGTGTCGGGGTCGAGGGTGCCGCAGTCGAACATGAAGTGCACCGACGGCAGCGGGCAGGTGTCCAGGGGCATGAGCCACTGGGTGACCAGCAGGCTGCCGGGCGTGGTGGTGAGGCCGAGTTCCTCCGCCACCTCGCGGGCGCAGGCCTGCGAGGGGTGCTCGCCCGCGTCGATCAGGCCTCCGGCGAAGTTCCAGTGGTCGCGGTAGTTGGGTTTGACCAGGAGTACGCGCCCCCGAGGGTCCGTGATGTAGGCCGCGGCGGCGGCGACGAGCTTGTTCACCGACATCCAGAAGTCATCCACGCGATCACCCTAGGCCTCAGGCGACGACCGCCTTGGTGCGGTCGGTGGCCATGTGGACGGCCATCGCGCCGAGGACGCTACCGGTCACGTACCGCTGGATGCGCACCCAGCGCGGGTGCGTCGCGAGGAACGCCGCCAGCGCGCCCGCCGACAGCGCGATCAGCGCGTTGACCAGCGTGCCGATGAAGATCTGGACGGACCCCAGCGCGAGGCTCTGCAACAGCACGTGCCCCATCGACGGGTCGATGAACTGCGGAAGCAGCGAGAGGTACAGGATCGCGATCTTGGGATTGAGCAGGCAGGTGAGCAGGCCCATGGCGAAGAGCCTGCGCGGCCGCTCGACGGGCAGTTCCCGGGCCTCGAACGCGGAGACGCCGCCGGGCTTGATGGTGTTCCAGGCCAGCCACAGCAGGTACGCCGCGCCGGCCAGCTTCAACGCCGTATAGGCGGCGGGCACGTAGGCGAACAGAGCGGTCAGTCCCAGGCACGTCGCCGTCAGATAGACGGTGAAGCCGAGCGCCACGCCCGTGAGAGAGATCAGACCGGCACGCCGGCCTTGGGTGATCGACCGCGAGACCAGGTAGATCATGTTCGGGCCGGGCGTCAGCACCATGCCCAGCGAAACCAGTGCAATTCCCACCAAACCAGCTGTCACGCCACAAGGGTAACCCGGTGCCAGAAATGGCCGATTACGGAGCGTATGAGGGCTGCTACCCGGGAAGTCGTCTCACATGCAGTTCGACGATGACGCGAAGCTCGACCCGTCCGAGATCGAGGACGTGCGAGCGACCGGCCCCAAGCAGGGCGGCGGCGGAGGGATGATGCCGGCCGGATGCGCGTCGCTGCCGATCAGCGGAAAGGGCGGCGGCTGCCTGCTGATCATCCTCGCGGTGGCGGCGCTGTTCGTGTTCAAGATCGTCCCGTCCCCGTTCACCGGCGACCAGCAGCAACCGCAGGGAGGCGGGCAGGCGCCGCCCGCGCCGGCCGCCACGCCCAGCGGGAACCTGGCCGAGCGCTGCAAGACCGGCGCCGACGCCGACCAGTCCGAGGACTGCCGCATCGTCGGCATCGTCAACAGCATCCAGACGTACTGGAAGCAGGCCTTCGCCGCACGCGGCGGCGGCGCCTACACACCGGCCAAGACGGTGCTCTTCTCCCGGGCCGTCAACACCGCCTGTGGCGCGGCCGACTCCGCGGTGGGCCCCTTCTACTGCCCCCGCGACCGCAAGGTCTATCTCGACCTCACGTTCTTCAACACCCTCCAGCGTGACTACGGCGCCGAAGGCGGGCCCTTCGCCCAGGCCTACGTCATCGCCCACGAGTACGGTCACCACGTCCAGAACCTCCTGGGCACCATGAACCGGGTCGGCAACAGCCGCCAGGGCGCGACCAGCGGAGCCGTACGCCTGGAGCTGCAGGCCGACTGCTACGCCGGGGTCTGGGCGAACAACGCCGTCAAGACCGGCTTCTACAGCCAGCCGTTCACCCAGGCCGACATCGACCAGGCCCTCAGCGCGGCCGCCGCGGTCGGCGACGACAGCATCCAGCGCAAGGTCCAGGGCCGGGTGACGCCCGACGCGTTCACCCACGGCACCTCGCAGCAGCGCGAGAAGTGGTTCACGGTCGGGTACCAGACCGGTGACCCCAAGCGTTGCGACACGTTCACGGGAGCGATCTGAGCCCTTTCCCCGGCAGCCACACCGCCGGTGCTCGCGGCGAATGCGACGCACGCCGACCTGCGCCGACGGCGGTGGAGAGCGCAAGAAACCGGATTCTCTCCTAAAATCAATGGGTGATCTTTAAGTTGGTCGGCGACGGACGCCCTTATCCCGAACATGGTCTGACGCACCGCGAGTGGGCGCAGATACCACCGAGGCAGGTCCGGCTCGACTCGCTGGTCACCACCAAAGCCATGCTCGACCTGCACTCACTGCTGGCCGCCGACTCCACGTTCTACGGCGATCTGTTTCCGCACGTGGTCCAGTGGCAGGGCGAGCTCTACCTGGAGGACGGCCTGCACCGGGCGCTGCGCGCCGCGCTGCACCAGCGGTCCATCCTGCACGCCAGGGTCCTCGAACTGCCCCCGAGCTGACACTCAGCGACGGTAGTACGGCTTCGCCTTGACGCTCGCGTAGCGCTGCCAGAGACCGCCGTTGTCCTGGAAGTCGTACCAGGCGTCCTCAAGGCGGTCGTCCACGACGTTGCAGGTGCTGGTGCGGGAGTGGCCGCGCTTGATCGGGCCCACGTAGATGGTGCCCTTGCCGACGTACCGGCCGTTGATGTGCAGGCGGCAGGTCCCGCCCACCCAGGCGATGTTGCGACGGCTGTTGTTGATCACCTTGATGCGGATCGCGCAGGCCGACTCGCACCATCCGAAACTGAGCTTCAGCCGCACCGGCGCGGCCGCCGCCTGGGCCGGTGCCGCGACCAGCGTCCCGGCCAGGGCCAAGCCGGAGACGAGCGCGATCAGACGTTTCACGGAAAACCCCCGGTAAAGAAACTGTCAATTCGGCCCCATAATCACACGCCTTTGCGGGCGGTCACAACGTCACCGAGGCGCGGCTCATCCGGGCAAGCAGAAGAGCCGCCGACCCCGGTCCGGGTCGGCGGCTCCTGTGACAGGCGGTGGTGGTGGGATTTGAACCCACGGATGAGTTGCCCCATCACACGCTTTCGAGGCGTGCGCCCTCGGCCACTAGGCGACACCACCGCCGACGAGCTTACCGGATCCGCCGAGTGGCGAAGAACTCCTTAAGTACCGCGGAACACTCATCCGCGAGCACGCCCATGACCACCTCGGGGCGGTGGTTGAGCCGGCGGTCCCTGACGACGTCCCACAGCGAGCCCACGGCGCCGCCCTTCGGATCCACCGCGCCGTACACGATCCGGTCCACCCGGGCCAGCACAGCGGCTCCCGCGCACATCGTGCACGGCTCCAGGGTGACCACGAGCGTGCAGCCGGTCAGGCGCCAGGCGCCGCGTGCCGTGGCGGCCCGCCGTACGGCGAGGATCTCGGCGTGGGCGGTGGGGTCGGCGCTCGCCTCGCGGTCGTTGCCCGCGCGGGACAGGACCTCGCCCTCGGCGGAGAGGATCACGGCGCCCACGGGGACCTCGCCGCGCGCACCGGCCTGCCGGGCCTCCTGGAGTGCCAGGCGCATGGCGGCCGCGTGGGTCAACGCAGGCGGTCCAGTTCGTCGGCGAAGGCCAGGCGCTCGGCGATGACCGACAGGACGTCGGCGGGCAGCACGCCCTCCTCCATGCTGAGCTCCAGGAGTTCCTCGGAGCTGACGCCGAGGTCGCTCAGCAGCTCGAAGTCGCCGGACGGCTTCACGCCGAGCCCGTTGCCCTCCTTCTCCGGCGCGACGCCGGCGAACTCGGCGAACAGCTCGCCGAGGGTGTCGGTCAGGCCGGCGTGCGCGTCGGACAGGAAGACGCGCGGCTCCTCCTCGCCCGTGTAGCGGGCGATGGCGAACCACTCGTCCTCGACCTCGACGCACAGCAGCGCCAGCTCGTCGCCGGCCAGGCCCAGACTCTCCTGTACGGCGTCGCCGAGATCATCGACGAACTCGGCCGCGCTGAGGTCGACCTCGGCACCGCTCCAGCCGTCCTTGGTCCTGACGAAAGCCGCAGAGAAGGTGTTAGAGGCCATCCCGAACTCCCGTGAGTCAGCCGAAGACCGATTCGATGGCGCGCTCGAACGGCTCGGAGAATCCGAGCCGACCGGCGATGCTGGACAGCACGTCCTCGGGCAGCAGGTCGATGTCGCCGGACAGGATGCCCAGCTCCATCTCGTCGAGCCCGAGGTCGGCGAAGATCGACAGGTCGCCCGCGGGCAGCACCGTGTCCTCGTCCTGGAGGATCTCGTCGAGCTCATCCTCGTCGGGGATCGGGACGTCGATGTATTCGAGGACCTGCTGGGCGAGCGGGAAGTCCCAGGAGGCGGCGATGTCAGACAGGAAGACATCGACCCGCTCTCCGAGAACGCGCAGCGCCACGAAGAACTCATCCCCCACGGCGACCAGGCCAATCGTGCCGCTCTCGCTCGGCTGCTGGCGTAGCGCGTGGATCAGCCCGTGCAGGTCGGAGGTGAGCCCGATAGGAAGGAGCTCGGCATCCCAGCAGCCGTCTTCGCGGTAGACCACGACGGCAAAATCAAGGGCGTCTTCGTCTGCCATCGTCCATCCACCCGATCCCTGACCTGACGGCCACTAGTAGGGCACCCAATCGTTCCAGACGTGCCTACCCGCCGTGGGCGGCTCCGACCAAATTGTGATCAAAACCAGTTCCGCGACGTGCCGGTACGTTCCACACAAGATAGCGTTGTCCCTTATGGAAACCCTCGTCGTCGATCATCCATTGGTGGCGCACAAGCTCACCGCGCTGCGGGATGTCCGCACCGACTCGCCGACGTTCCGCAGGCTCGCGGACGAACTGGTGACTCTGCTCGCGTACGAGGCCACCCGTGACGTCCGGGTCAACGACGTCACGGTGCGCACGCCCGTCGCCGAGGCCCATGGTGTACGGCTGGCGCGGCCGTACCCGCTGGTGGTCCCGATCCTGCGGGCCGGGCTCGGCATGCTGGAGGGCATGACGCGGCTGCTGCCCACGGCGGAGGTCGGTTTCCTGGGCATGATCCGCAACGAGTCGACGCTCCAGGCGGAGACCTACGCCACCCGGCTGCCCGACGATCTGTCCGGCCGGCAGTGCTATGTCGTGGACCCGATGCTGGCCACCGGCGGCACGCTGGCGGCGGCGATCCAGTTCCTGTTCGACCGGGGCGCGGTCGACGTGACGGCGCTCTGCCTCCTGGCGGCGCCGGAGGGCCTGGCGCACATGGACAAGGTGTTCGCCAATTCCGGCAAGCCCATCCGCGTGGTCACCGCCGCTCTTGACGAGCGGCTGAACGAGAACGGCTACATCGTGCCCGGCCTCGGGGACGCCGGCGACCGTCTCTACGGCGTGGTCTGAGAACCTCTTTCCCTCTCCATGGACCTGCCCTTCGTTACATACTGTGTTTGTGTGGGTACGAAGAGTAAGGAAGCCGTCCCATTTTCCGGGATGCGGGCGTGAGGGAGCACGATGAGCGATCGCACCGAAGCCGATCCGAGTCCGTACGCGGACGTCGAGACGGCGCTGCGCGACGAGTTCGCCGGCGTCCACTCCGCGACCACGGTCACACGCTGCGTCGAAGCCGCTCATTACGGTGCGCTAGAGGTGACCGGATACGCCCATGCGGGCCTTGTCGAGCGGATCGCGCGCAAACACCTTCACGTCCTGGCGCTCGTGGCCAGCGAGCGCGGCTAAGAAGATCACAACTAACCGGCGCAGTTGCGCTTTACCCCGGCTAGGTAGTGGGTAACGTATACGGCGGGTGTAGTGGGTAAGTGGTACGGAGGCGACAGTGCAGGTCAAAAAAGTCCTCACCTACGGTGGTATCGCATTCGTTGCGTACTACCTGTTCGCGCGACCAGCGGACGCCGCTGACGCGGTCAGAGGGGCGTTCGACACGGTCTTCAACGCGGCCGACTCGCTGGCTCAATTTGTGAACAGCCTCGCATGAGACTTGTGACCCACGGGGACTCTGCTCCGTCGTCGGTCAACCGCTACCTACTCCCCCACGAACACCAGGTCATCATGGTGCGGCGTCACCCAGCCGTGCTGCTCCGTCCGGTCGCCGAGGTCTTCGGCGGCCTGATCATCGCCGGGCTGCTGAGCAAGTTCTTCGGCGACAAGGGGGGCGGCACGGCCCTCGTTGTCGTCTGGTGGCTCTGGTTGCTGCTCTTGATCCGTTTTGTATGGAAAGTCGCGGAGTGGTCGGTTGACTACTTTGTGGTTACCTCGAAGCGGATGCTGCTGACCACGGGTTTGATCACCCGTAAGGTCGCGATGATGCCGCTGCAGAAGGTCACGGACATGAGCTTCCAGCGGTCCCTGCTGGGGCGCATGCTCGGTTACGGGGAGTTCATCCTCGAGTCGGCGGGCCAGGACCAGGCCCTGTCCAACGTGGAGTACATTCCCTACCCCGAGACCCTGTATCTGGAGGTCTGCCAGATGCTTTTCCCCAGCAAGGACGAGGGGGACGATTAATCTCCTCGTAGGGAATTCTTCAGGCGGGGATACCCGATTCGGCTACTTCATGCAATCATTTGCGTGTTGTTGACCCTTCCCCGCCTTGAGAGATGAGATGCCGAGTCAGGGAACCATCGGTGACCGCGTCCGAGGACTGCGGCTGAACAGGCGGATGTCCCAGGCCCAGTTGGCCGGGCCCGACCTGTCAGACAGTTACGTCTCACTCATCGAGTCAGGCAAGCGTACGCCGACTCCTGTCGTGGCCCGCCTTCTCGCCGAACGGCTGGGCTGCACCACCGAATTCCTTCTGCACGGCATCGAGCCAAGGCAGCGCATCGACACCGAGCTCGGGCTGAGACACGCCGAGCTGGAGCTGCAGCACGGCGACGCGGCCACGGCAGCCGAGCGCTTCACCGAGATCGTGAAGGCCGCGGACGAGGAAAACGCGATGCTCACCGCGCAGGCCCGCTTCGGCCGTGCGCGCGCACTCGAAGCACAGGGCCGCCTCGGGCAGGCCGTCGAGGCGTTCGAACGGCTGCGCCGCGAGGCCGCCGCCCACCCCGAGCGCCTGGCCGACCTGCCGCTGACCGTCGCGCTGAGCCGCTGCTACCAGCGGGCCGGCGACCGGCTCAGGGCACGCGACCTGGCCGCGAACGCGCTCGCGCAGGCGTCCAGGCTGGCGATCATGCAGGGTGAGCTCGCGGTGGACCTCGCCGCGGCGCTGATCGAGACGCAGGGGGAGGGCGACTCGGCGGCGATCACCTTCGTCAAGCAGGTGCTGGACGTAAGTGGCGTATCGCTGGTTGTGGACCGTTCCGGAGAGATCCACGCACTGTGGCAGGCGAGCATCGCCGCGGCCGCGGGCGAGGACTCCGCTCTGGCGGTCCGCCTGGCCGACGATGCCATCATGGCCGGTCGTGCCGGCCGGATCGGGCGCCAGCTCGCCGTCACCGCCATGCGGTGGGCGAAGCTGGAGACGTCGTCGGTCGACGAGGCGGAGGTACTCGCCGCCGCCGCGACGACCGTCTTCGCCGGGCTGCCCGGCACGGCGGCCGAGCACGGCGAGAGCCTGGTCGCCCACGCCCAGGTACGCCTGCGCGCCGGCGAGTCCGCCAAGGCGGGCGAGCTGGCCGGAGCCGCGATCGACCTGCTCGCGAGCTCTCCGATCAAGGCCGAGGCGCACCTGGTGATCGCCAAGGTCTCGATGGGGCTGGGCGGCGACGCCTTCGTACATCTGAACGCCGCCCGCGACGTGCTCGCCGGGCTCGGCCGTCCGATGTACGGCTCCGACCGGCAGGCCGCGCGTTCCTGGCGTGAGCTCGGTGACCTCTACGGCGAGGCGAACGCGCCCGGCCAGCAGACGGCGGCCTACCGCAGGGCGCTCGAAGCGGCAGGCGTACGCTCGTTCATGGCGGGGGTTACGACCGACGCCCAGATCACGCACGGCAGCAGTTAGCCGACTCCGCTGACCAGGGCCTTTCGGTGGAGGCCCTGGTGATGGCACCTGCCCGGCAGGCTTAGACTTGCGCCTCTCAGGCAGGAATAATTAGGGTCTACCAGTCATTGACTCATAGGATGATTGGTTTCCCCGGAGGAGGCAGACTGTGAGTCTGCGTACGGCACAGCGGGCATCGCTCGTGGACCAGGTGATCGATCAGCTCAAGGAGCAGATCACGTCAGGGTCGTGGCCGTTGAACGGCAAGATCCCGACCGAGACCGTTCTGGCCGAGCAGCTCGGGGTCGGTCGCAACACCGTCAGGGAAGCCGTACGCGCGCTCACTCACGCCGGCCTGCTCGACTGCCGCCAGGGCGACGGCACCTACGTACGGGCCACCAGCGAGCTGTCCGGGGCCATGCTGCGCCGGCTGCGTCAGGCCGAACAGCTGGAGATCCTCGAGGTTCGCCGCGCGCTGGAGGTCGAGTCGGCACGCCTGGCCGCCACCCGCCGCACCGACACCGACATCCTCAACATCGAGAGCCGTCTGGCCGAGCGCGACCGCGCCTGGGAGGCCGACGACCCCGACGCGTTCGTGGAGGCCGACCTGGCCTTCCACATGGCCGTCGCGCACGCCACGCACAACCTGGTGCTCATCGACCTGTACGAGGACTTCTCGGCCGCGCTGCGGGCCAGCATCACCGCCGCGGGCACCTCGCTCAACAAGAGCTACATCCCGCACGACGCGATCGCCCGCGCCATCGCCGCCGGCGACGCCGCCGCCGCGGAACGGGCCGGGCACGCGTGCATGGAGCACATTCTCATCGCCCTCACCGACGAGAGCTGACCCGCCTCAGTCCGCACGGGTACCTTCCTCGGCCGCCACAAGGGCGTCGATCGCGGCGAAGAAGGCCGCGATCCCGGGCAGGTTGGCGCCCTTCTCACGTGAGGCGGCGAAGTCCGCGGGCGATCGCCATTCGACGACGTCCAGCCACTTGTCGCCGGGCAGGCGCACCAGGCGGGCGTTCAGGAACCCCGCGCGGTCCTTCGCGAAGTCGGCCAGCATGGCGGGGCGCGCGGCCAGGAGTTCGTCGGCTCTGGCCGCCTTGAAACGGGTGAGTTCCACAGTGGTCGGCATGTGGCTAAAGTATAGTAAGGATTAATGATAGTCAACATTAGTGACTATATGGAGGTTGCGGTGCGGCGCAGCGAGCACAAGAAGATCGACCCCGACCTGGGGATCCTCGCCAGCCGGACGTTGTTCGCCTTTCAGCGGGAGCTGTTCTCCGCCATCGCCAAGCAGGGCCACAGCCGCATCCGTCCCCGGCACGGCGCCGTCCTCGCCCACCTGGACCCCGAAGGCAGCCGCGCCACCGACCTGTCCGCGCAGTCGGGGCAGCACAAGCAGGTCATCGGGACGCTGGTGGATGAGCTGGTGGAGCTGGGATATGTGGAACGGCGGCCAGATCCGAAGGACCGGCGGGCCAAGCTGATCGTGCCTACGGAGCTGGGGCTGGACCAGATGGCCAAGGCGGACGCCCTGGTGGAACAGATCGAACACCGCCACGCGGCCAAGGTGGGGGAAGCCGAGTGGGCGGCCTTCAAACGCGTGTTCCGCGACATCACCGCCTGACAACTCCAAGCCCATCCCGGGGCCGAGTTACGTGATCGCCCAGGGTAACCGGAGACGCTGGGATCGGGGGCTCGGGAACGCGAGCGCAGGGTTCGGGGCTCTCCGGGCGCCGGGTTCGGGATCGCGGGCCCAGGGTTCGGGTTCCCTGGCGCTGGGTTCGAGTTCCCGGGCGCTGGGTTCGAGTTCCCTGGCGCTGGGTTCGGGGGCTCGGGATCGTGGTTATCGGGGGCCGTTGCGGTGGGGCATCTGTCCGACGTGAGAAGCGATCCCCCCGATCGGCGCCGGCGCACGGCGGCGGGTGGCGTGGGGGTGGCTTCGCCGTAACGGATGATGCGGGGTCACCCCTGGCGGAGGGACATCACGAGATAGCGGAAGTCCGGCTCGCCGTCGCCCGGCACGTCCTGGATGAGGGCGGGGCGGGTGGAGGATTCCATGTTGATGCGGGCCAGCTCCGTCTCCACGCCGGTCAGGCCGTCGAGCAGGAAGTGGGACTGGAAGGCCATCTGGATGTCGTCGCCGCCGCGCAGTTCGCATTCGACGACCTCGGTGCCGCGGCCGATGTCGCCGCCGCCCGCCTGGATCAGCACCTGGTTCTTGCTGAACGTCAGCCTGATCGCCGTGTTGCGCTCGGCCACCAGCGCCACGCGCTTGATCGCCTCCACGAACGGCGTCACGCGGACGTCGGCGCGGATGGACCAGTCGGCGGTCAGGCGGGTGCGGTAGTCGATGAACTGCTCGTCGAGCAGGCGTACGGTCGTGCTCCGGCCCACGCTCTCGAAGCCGGCCACGCCGTCGCCCATCGCGATCAGCACCTCGCCGCCGCGCAACGACTTGGCCACCTCGACCAGCACCCGCGCGGGCACCATCGCGGAGACCGCCACGTCGGGCCGGGCGGGACGCCAGGTGAAGTCGCGGGCGGCGATGCGGTAGCGGTCGGTGGCCGCCATCGCGACGTTCTCGCCCTCGATGTCGACGCGGATGCCGGTCAGCATGGGCAGCGTGTCGTCGCGGCTGGAGGCGGGCGCCACCTGCGTCACCGCACTGGCGAACACGCCCCCGCCGATCGCGCCGATGCCCGGCGGCATGGTGGGCAGGGTCGGGAAGTCGTCGACGGGCATCGTGATCAGGCCGAACTCGGCGCTGCCGCAGGTCAGGATGGCTTCGGCGCCCTCCGTCACGATCTGGACGTCCTCGGCGGGCAGGCTCCGGCTGATCTCGGCCAGCAGGCGGCCGGGGATGAGCACCTTGCCGGGCTCGGCCACGTCGGCCTCGACCCTGGCCTGGGCGGAGACGTCGTAGTCGAACGCCGCCAGGCTCAGCTCGTCGCTCGCCTCGATCAGCAGCCCGGACAGCACCGGGACGACAGGCCGGCTGGGCAACACCCTGGCCGCCCATGCCACCGCGTCTGCCAGCACATCACGGCTAACCCGGAATTTCACCTGATCTACCCTTTCGTGTCACCTGCCTCCTATGAAGGTATCCGGTGCCACCGACAAAGCATCCCGTCAGCGGCTGTTGAGGTAGGCGAGAACGGCCAGGACACGGCGGTTGTCGTCGTCCGACGGCGCCAGGTCGAGCTTGGCGAAGATGTTGGCCGTGTGCTTGGCCACCGCGCTCTCGCTCAGGTACAGGCGCTGCGCGATCGCCGCGTTGGAACGTCCCTCGGCCATGACCTCCAGGACCTCGCGTTCGCGCGGGGTGAGGGCGGCCAAGGGTTCGTTGCGGGCGTTGCTGGCCAGCAGCTTGGAGATGACCTCGGGGTCCATGGCGGTGCCGCCGGCCGCCACGCGGCGTACCGCGTCGACGAACTGGTCGGCGTTGAAGACACGGTCCTTCAGCAGGTAGCCGATGCCGCCGGAGCCGTCGGCCAGCAGTTCGCGGGCATAGAGCTGCTCGACGTGCTGGGACAGCACCAGGATCGGCAGGCCGGGGATCTTCCTGCGCGCCTCCAGGGACGCCTTGAGACCCTCGTCGGTGAGGGTGGGCGGCAGCCGTACGTCCACCACGGAGACGTCGGGGCGCAGCTCGATCAGGGCCTTCAGCAGCTCGGGACCTGTCTCCACCGCGCCCACGACCGTGAAGCCGTGCGCCTGCAGGAGGCGGACGAGCCCGTCGCGGAGCAGGTACAGGTCTTCTGCTATGAGAACGCGGTTCAGCATCGGTTGAATGATAGGCGGGGAGGAGCCCACTGGCCCTTGTGGGAATGGGTCGCGGGGATCAGGACCGCCGCGACGTACATGCTGCCGCCGACCAGCATCATCAGGGCGATGACCGGCCACTGCCACGGCTCCGGCAGGTAGAGGGCGAGGAACCAGGCCTTCTCGTCGATGGAGAAGACCTTGAAGATCGCGGCCACCAGGCCCTGCGGGAAGAACGGGCACCAGGCGGTCAGCCACAGGAAGACGACCACGGCGGTCTTCCACAGCGGCATCTTGGGCAGAGCGCCGGACGTCCACTTCTCGGGCAGGGAGCGCGGCAGCTCCATCGTGACCGTGGTGGGGCCGCCGGGCGGGCTGTGCAGGGCGAGGACGCCGTCGAAGGCGGCCAGCCTGCGTTCGATCCCGGCCAGTCCGCTTCCCTTGGCGGGGTCGGCGCCGCCCAGGCCGTCGTCCTCGACGGTGATGCGCAGGTCGCCGTCGTGCTGGCTGATGTCGACGCGGGCGCGCTCGGCCTGACCGTGGCGGGCGGCGTTCGACAGCAGCTCGCTGACGGCGAAGTACGCGGCCGCCTCCACCGGCGCCTCGGGGCGGTGCGGCAGGTCCACGTCGACCTCGACACGCAGCGGGCTGTCCATCGCCATCGCCCGTACGGCGTCGCCGATCCCCCGCTCGGCCAGCACGGGCGGGTGGATGCCGCGCACCACCCGGCGCAGCTCGGTCAGCGTGTCGGCGGAGGCGTCGCGGGCCTTGGCCAGCAGGGCCTTGGCGGCGGCCGGGTCCTTCTCGACGAGTTCCTCGACCGCGCCGAGCGTCATGCCGAGCGCCACCAGCCTCGCCTGGGTGCCGTCGTGCAGGTCCCGCTCGATCCTGCGCATCTCGGCGGCCTGCGTGTTGTTGGCCAGGTTGCGCACCCTGTCCAGGTGGCGTACGCGCCCCGCCAGCAGGTTCGCCGCCGTGGGCGCCAGCAGGGCGCGCGCCCACAGGGCGTACAGCCGGACCCCCACGCGCGGCAGGAAGATGAGCAGCGGCGCGAGCGTGATCTTGACCATCGGGTCCCACAGCAGCCACAGCGAGTCCCGCCAGGAGGCCGTGTCGCTGATCAGCCACTTCCAGCGGTTGCTCCACTCGGGCACCCGCGGGGTCTTGTAGAGCGTGCGGTCGTGGCGGTACCAGCCGTCCGGCTGGGGTTGCACCGGCGGCGGCTTCGGCAGGTACGGCGAGGCGATCTCGACCCCGGCCCACTCCCGGGCCCAGCGCCGGGTCAGCTCGGCCGCCCACCGGATCATCATGACCTGCGGCGGATAGAGGAACACCATGCCGAACGCGAAGGCCAGCGTGAGCATCGGCAACGCGACCAGCACCATGCCGACCTCGACGAACGCCATCGCGAGCAGGAGCATCGCGCGACCGAATCTCATGCCCCTCAGTGTGCAGTAACCCGGCGAATCAGACACTGCATCTAAGTACACCCTTGCCTGGGAGCTAACGCGATTCCGCCGCGGAACGGGTGTTTCTAGCGTCTGAGGCATGGACCTGATCGAAGTCACCAACCTCCGCAAGAGCTACAAAGACCATGTGGCCGTCGAGGACGTCTCGTTCTCCGTCGAGGAAGGCGAGATCTTCGGCATCCTCGGGCCCAACGGAGCCGGCAAGACCACCACCGTCGAGTGCGTCTCCGGCCTGCGCCGCCGCGACGGCGGCCAGATCAGCGTGGCCGGCGTCGATCCCGGCCGGGACCGCGACCGGCTGCGCCGCATCCTCGGCGCCCAGTTGCAGAGCTCCCAGCTGCCCGAGCGCATCAAGGTGTGGGAGGCCATGGACCTGTACGCCTCCTTCTACCCCGACCCCGCCGACTGGCGGGAACTGCTCGACCTGGTCGGCCTGACCGCCAAGCGGAACGCCACGTTCGCCAAGCTCTCCGGCGGCCAGCGGCAACGGCTGTCGGTGGCGCTGGCCCTGGTGGGGCGGCCGCGCGTGGCCGTACTGGACGAGCTGACCACCGGACTCGACCCGCAGGCGCGGCGCGACGTGTGGGAGCTCGTGGAGCGGATCCGCGCCGACGGCGTGACGGTCCTGCTGGTCACCCACTTCATGGAGGAGGCCGAACGGCTCTGCGACCGCGTGGCCCTCATCGACGGGGGCAGGGTGGCCGCGATCGACACCCCCGCCGGGCTGGTGGCGTCCGTGGACGGTGACCAGGAGGTCAGCTTCCGGCCCTCCTCCCCCGTGGACGAGTCGATCCTCCTCGCCCTGCCCGAGGTGCGGTCGGTCGAGCGCAGCGGCGCCCGGCTCGTCGTCAGCGGCTCCGGCAACCTCGCGCCCGCCGTCACGCTCGCGCTGGCGGAACACCAGATCGTCCCCACCGACCTGCGCATCGAGCAGGCCAACCTGGACGACGCCTTCCTCGCCATCACCGGAAAGAAGCTCATCCCATGATGAAGATCCTCGCCGTCGAGACCAAGCTCCAGCTGCGTGAATGGCCGGGCATCGCGTTCACCGTCGCGCTGCCGCTGGCGTTGCTGCTCGTCCTGGGCAGTATGCCGGGCTTCTCCGAGCGCAAGCCCGAGCTGAGCGGCCAGTCGCTCAACGACACCCAGATGCCGGCCATGATGACCATGCTCGCACTGCTCACGCTGGCCTTCACCGTCCTGCCCTCGACCCTGACCGCCTACCGCGAGCGCGGCGTGCTGCGCAGGATGTCGACCACGCCCGTGCATCCGGCCCGCGTCCTGGCCGCCCAGCTCGTCATCAACCTCTCGATCGCCGTGCTGTCCACGCTGACGCTCATCGTCTGCGCCAGTCTCGTGCTCGGCACCGTGCCGCCGCGCGCCCCCGTCGCCTTCGCCCTCGTCTATCTCCTCGGTACGGCGGCGCTCCTGGCCATGGGCCTCGTGGTCGCGGCGATGCTGAAGAACAGCAAGGTGGCGGCGCCGGTCGGATCGGTGATCATGTTCCCGCTGATGTTCGTCGCGGGCATGTGGATCCCGCGCGAGCTCATGTCCCCGGTCCTGCGCACGATCGGCGATTTCTCCGTGGCCGGGCCGTTCGCCCAGGCCCTGCGCGACACCTGGGCGGGCAACGCGCCCCAGTTGCCGCACCTGGCCGTCATGGCCGGTGGGCTGCTGGTGTTCGGCGGGCTGGCCGTACGGCTGTTCCGGTGGGAGTAGTCCGGGCTTCAGCCCCAGACCGGGCGGGCGCCGCGTACCCCGGACAGGATCGAGTACAGGGACGAGGTGGCGGTGACGAACAGGCGGTTGCGCTTGGGGCCGCCGAAGACCAGGTTCGCCACCTGCTCGGGGAACTTCAGGCGGCCCAGCAGGGTGCCGTCGGGGTCGTAGCAGTTGACCGCCTTGCCGCAGGCCGCCCAGACCCGGCCGGTGTCGTCCAGGCGCAGGCCGTCGAAGCTGCCGTGCTCGGTGTCGGCGAAGACCTTCCCGCCGGTCAGGCGGCCGTCCTCGTGCACGTCGAACAGGCGGATGTGATTGGCCTGGGTGTCGGCGACGTAGAGCTGCTTCTCGTCGGTGGAGAACGCCAGGCCGTTGGGGCGTTCGAAGTCGCCGGCCACGACGCGTACCTCGGCTGTGCCCGGGTCCACGCGGTAGACGTGGCAGCCGTCGATCTCCTGCTCGGCCCGGTGACCCTCGTAGTCGCTGATGATGCCGTACGGCGGGTCGGTGAACCACACCGAGCCGTCGGAGCGCACGACCACGTCGTTGGGGCTGTTGAGGCGCTTGCCCTTCCACCGGTCGGCGATCACGGTGACGCGCCCGTCTGCCTCGGTACGGGTGACCCTGCGGGTGCCCTGCTCACAGGAGACCAGCCGTCCGACCCGGTCGAGGGTGTTGCCGTTGACGTAGTCGGCCGGCTGGCGGAAGGGGCCGACGTGGCCGGTCATCTCGTCCCAGCGCAGCAGGCGGTCGTTGGGGATGTCGCTCCAGACCAGGAAGCGTCCGGCAGGGAAGTAGACCGGGCCCTCGGCCCAGCGGGTGCCGGTGTGGAGCACCTCAGTCCACAGGTCCCCGCGGATCTCGGCGGCGCGCGGGTCGAACGGCTCGAACTCGGTGGGAATCACGGTCGTCATAGCAGAAGCAAACCTCATACGGCAATGGAAGGCTATGGCCGACTACCATCCTGTTGTGGACAACATTGACAGGATGCTGATCGGCCAGCTCCAAGAGGACGCCACGCGTTCCTACGCCGCGCTCGGCAAGGCGGTGGGGCTGTCCAGCGGCGCCGCCCACGAACGGGTCCGCAAACTACGCGAACGCGGCGTCATCCGGCGCACCACCATCGACGTGGACCCGGTCGCCACCGGACGGGGCGTGCTCGCCTACGTCCTGGTCGACGGCAGCGTGTGGATGGGCGGCACGACCGAACCGCTCAAGGCCATCGACGGCGTCGAGGAGGCCCACATCATCGCCGGTCCCGCCTCCGTCCTGGTCAAGGTCCGTACGGCCGGCACCGAGCAACTCCAGGAGGTGCTGCGCGAGATCTTCGACATCGACGGCGTCACCGGCACCCAGACCATCGTCGTGCTGGAGACCCTCTTCGATCGCCCGACACAGGTGACATAGGCTGCGCAGATGAGCAAGGCGCCGTGGAATTCAAAGGAGCTCACCGTCGGCCAGCTGTCCGAGCGCAGCGGGGTCGCGGTCTCCGCGCTGCACTTCTACGAGGCCAAGGGCCTGATCGACAGCCGCCGCACCACCGGCAACCAGCGCCGCTACTCGCGCGACACCCTGCGCAGGGTCGCCTTCATCCGGCTGGCTCAGCGCATCGGCATCCCGCTCAAGACCATCAAGGACGCCCTCGCCCAGCTCCCCGAGGAGCGCACGCCCAACCGCGAGGACTGGGCCAAGCTCTCCGCCGCGTGGCGCACCGAGCTCGACGACCGCATCGAGCAGCTCCAGCGGCTGCGCGACGACCTGACCGACTGCATCGGCTGCGGGTGCCTGTCGCTCGACCGGTGCGTCCTGGCCAACCCCTTCGACCGCCTGGGCGACGAAGGGCCGGGAGCCAGGCGCATCGACACCCGGCTCTCCCCGGCCTCCAACTGCGCGGCCTGCTAGCTCTTGGCCGGTGGCACGATGAGCGTCGGGCGGTGCGCGTGGTGCAGCACGTGGTTGGACACGCTGCCCAGCAACACCGAGCGCACCCCGGCCAGACCCCGCGAACCGGTCACGATGAGCGAGGCGTCGATCTCGTCGGCCACGTCCACGACGGTCTTCCAGATCGACTCGCGGTCGGCCACCGCGCGCGCCGTCACGTCGCTCAGACCGGCCTTCACGGCCAGCTCCGCACCCTCCTTGGCCTGCTGCTCGGCCAGTTCCTTCCACTCCTCGCCCTGGTCGGAAATCAGCGCGGGCCCGGCGATGGGGTGCCGCTTCAGCTGCACGAGCAGCGGCTCCCACACCGTGATCACGACGGTCGACTCGTGGGCGAGGTGCTTGCCGGCGAACTCGATGGCCGCCTTCGCGTCGGCAGAACCGTCATAGGCGATCAAGATGGTCATGGCTTCTTCCCTTCGCTGTAGTCATCTGCTAAAGCACCGCGAAGATCAGCCCGATTCCGCCGCCGCGTGTCTACTGGGTCACACCGGCGGCCACGCCTCGCCCCACGCGGTGTCGCGGGCCGCGCGGTAGAGCTCGCCGTCGCGCTTGGAGACGTTCTGGTTGGTGATGCCGTCGCCACACAACGTCAGCGTCACCAGCCCTTTGCGGGTACGCGGGTGGCGCAGCACCCGCGCTCCCGGCGGCGTGACCGGCGCCGGGGTCGCCACGACATAGGAGAACTTCTCGTCCTCGAAGCCCAGCGAGCCCGCCTTGAGCCGCCGGTGCAGGCTCTCGCGCGGCAGCCGGGCGGCGAAATGGCACCAGTCGCCGGGCGCGAGCGGGCACGCCCGATCATGGGGACAGGGAGCCGCGATGTTCATGCCCAGCTCGACCAGGAGATCACGGACGGCCAGCACCCGCGCGAACCCGTCCGGCGAACCCGGCTCGACCACGGCCAGCATCCCGGCCCGCCCGGCCAGCCGCCTGATCAGCGGCAGCCGGGCCGCCTCCGGCAACTCCCCCAGCACGTACGACACGGTCACCAGGTCGGCCGGCTCCATGGTGGCGTCCTTGGCGTCCTTGGCTTCCTTGGCTTCCTTGGCCAGATCGGCCTGGCGCCAGGTGGCCTGCCGTACCGCGGGATGGGCGGAACGGGCGGCCAGCGCCCGGCCGAGACCCGCGGCCGCGCGGTCGCGCTCAAGGACGGTCACCTCGCCCAGCTCAGGCCAGCAGTCGGCGGCCGCCCAGACCGCCGCGCCGGTGCCACCCCCGACATCCAGATGGGTACGCGGGCCGAAACCCGGCGCCACGGCCGCCGCCTGGGCCAGGGCGGACCGGACGGCGGCGAAGGTCGCCGGCATGCGGACCGCCGCGTAGGCGGCCACGTCGGTCGCCGACCGCAGCGCGGGCCGGTCGATGGGACGGTGGTAGCGCGCCGTGAGCTCGGCGGCCGAGGCGGCCAGGTCGTGCTCACGGTGGGACTCGAGCTCTTCGGTCAGGGCGTGCCTGAGCTCGGCAGGCAGGGCATACAAAAGGAGACTCCTCGGCTGGAGAAGGGACGCTGGGGCCGGATGACGTCCTTGACCTGCATGGGCACCTCCTGGGGTCGCCAGGCAGGCTAACTCCGCGGCGGCAGGCGCGTCATCCGGTTTTCCGCGTCAGTGCTGGGCCATGTCGACGAAGCGGCTGTAGTGGCCCTGGAAGGCCACGGTGACCGTGGCGGTGGGGCCGTTACGGTGCTTGCCCACGATCAGGTCGGCTTCTCCGGCACGCGGCGACTCCTTCTCGTAGGCGTCCTCACGATGCAGGAGGATCACCATGTCCGCGTCCTGCTCGATGGATCCGGACTCGCGCAGGTCACTGACCTGGGGGCGTTTGTCGGTGCGCTGTTCGGGGCCACGGTTGAGCTGCGACATCGCGATGACCGGGACCTCAAGCTCCTTCGCCAGCAGCTTGATGCCTCGCGAGATCTCCGAGACCTCGTTCTGGCGGCTTTCCGTCTTCTTCGGCGAGCTCATCAGCTGGAGGTAGTCGATGATGACGAAGCGCAGGTCGTGGCGCTGTTTGAGGCGCCGGCACTTGGCCCGGATCTCCATCATGGACATGTTGGGCGAGTCGTCGATGAACAGCGGCGCCTCGGCCACCTCGCTCATCCGCCGGGCCAGCCGGGTCCAGTCGTCGTCGCTCATCATGCCGGAGCGCATCGCGTGCAGCGCGACCCGTGCCTCGGCCGAGAGCAGACGCATGGTGATCTCGTTGCGCGACATTTCCAGCGAGAAGATGACCGTGGTCATCCCGTTCCTGATCGCCGCCGACCGCGCGAAATCCAGTCCGAGCGTAGACTTGCCCATGGCGGGGCGGGCGGCCACGACGATCATCTGGCCCGGGTGGAGGCCGTTGGTGAGCTGGTCGAGGTCCTGGAAGCCGGTGGGTACGCCGACCATGTGGCCGCCGCGGCTGCCGATGGCCTCCAGTTCGTCGAGGGCGCCGGGCATGATCTCCGACAGAGGGCGGTAGTCCTCGGAGGTGCGGCGCTCGGTGACCTTGTAGATCTCGGCCTGGGCGCGGTCGACCAGGTCGTCGACCTCTTCGTTCTGGCCGCCGTAGCCGTAGGAGACGATGCGGGTGCCGGCCTCGATGAGGCGGCGCAGGATGGCCTGTTCGCGGACGATCTTCGCGTAGTAGCCCGCGTTGGCGGCCGTCGGGACGACCGCGGTCAGCGTGTGGAGGTAGGCGGCGCCGCCGACCCTGGCCATCTCGCCGCGCTTCTGCAACTCGTCGAAGACGGTGACGGCGTCGGCCGGCTCGCCTCTGCCGTAGAGGTCGGTGATGACGTCGTGGATGATCTGGTGGGCGGGCCGGTAGAAGTCGTCGGAACGCAGGATCTCGATGACGTCGGCGATGGCGTCCTTGGACAGCAGCATGCCGCCCAGGACCGACTGCTCCGCCTCGATGTTGTGGGGCGGGGTACGTTCGAAACTCGGGCCGCCACCGCCGCCCGGCTCTTCGTCGTCCATGCTTACCGCGCCCCCTCGAACTAGCAGGCGGTCGCACCACCCCCACTTGTAGCCGACCGGTCTGACAGTTTCGCGGGTTCCGCGAGGTACGGCAACGCGGCCTGTGGACAAGGCTGTGGTCAAGCTGTGTACGACGCGCCTCAGGGTGTGGGAGCACTGTGGACAGCCCTGGGGATAACTCTGGACGGCACTCCCAGACAGCATCCTGACCTGGGGAAACAATGTCCACCGACTGTGGAGGAAAGAAAGTTGCCGCGCCACGCCGTGTAAGGCTCATACTAGACAAATGCCCATTACCTCCCAGGATCGGGAGATTCTCCGACTAGCCGTGCCCGCCTTCGGCGCGCTGGTCGCCGAACCGCTCTTCCTGCTCGCCGACTACGCCATCGTCGGCCACGGTCTGGGCACCACCGCGGTCGGCGCGCTGGGCGTCGCGGGCACCGTACTCGCGACCGTGGTGAACCTCTGCGTCTTCCTCGCCTACGGCACCACCGCCTCCGTCGCCCGCCTCACCGGGGCCGGGCAACACGCGCGCGCCATGCGCAGCGGCGTGGACGGCCTGTGGCTGGCGATCGGCATCGGCCTCGCCGTGATCCTGGTCGGCTGGCCGCTCGCGCCCGCCGTGGTCGGCCTGTTCGGCGCGGCCCCGGATCAGGCCGTGCAGGCCGTCGTCTATCTGCGCATCAGCCTGCTCGGCACTCCGGGCATGCTCGTGGTGCTGGCCGGCACCGGCGTACTGCGTGGCCTGCAGAACACGCTCGCCCCGCTCGTCGTCGCGATCGGCTCCTTCGCGCTGAACGCCGCGCTCAACGCCTGGTTCGTCCTCGGGCTCCACTGGGGCATCGCCGGTTCGGCCTGGGGAACGGTCGCCGCGCAGACGGCCGGTGCCGCCGTCTACCTCGTGATCGTGGTCAGGGGCGCGCGGGCCTGCGGCGTCTCGCTGCGCCCCGACTGGGCGGGGATCAGGCAGGCGGGCACGGCCGGCTTCGCGCTCCTGGTGCGGACCGTCTGCCTGCGCGTGGTGCTGGTCGTGGCGACCGTGGTGGCCACCCGCATGGGCCGGCCGGAACTGGCCGCGTACGCCATCGCCACCCAGGTCTGGACGCTGCTGGCCTTCGCCCTCGACGCGATCGCCATCGCCGGGCAGGCGATCACCGGACGGGCGCTGGGCGCCGGGGACGTCGCCGCGGCCAGGGCGGCCACCACCCGGATGGTGCGCTGGGGCCTGTGGTCGGGGGTGGTGCTGGGCGGACTGGTGCTGGTGGCCAGGCCGTGGGTGCCGGGGCTGTTCGCCGCCGACCAGCAGGTCACCGCGGAGTTGCTGGCCGTGTTGTGGCCGGTCGCGCTCTTCCAGCCGATCTGCGGGATCGTGTTCGTCCTCGACGGCGTGCTCATCGGCGCGGGCGACCAGAAGTATCTGGCGTGGGCGGGCGTGTGGACGACGCTCGCCTACCTTCCGGCCGCGCTGTTCGCCGCCGGATGGGGCATCGTTGCACTTTGGTGCGCGCTAGGGGTGTGGATGGTTGCACGACTGATCACGCTCGTACGGCGGGCCTCGGGCACTGCCTGGCTGGTGACCGGGGCGTAACCGTCCCGTGCTTGTCGTCGGGTGAGCGGTGAGGCACTGTGAGCGAGTTCACAGAGCTGAGTGGGTTGCCTTTGTCCACGATCACGCGCCGTTTACCACCGTCCGAGGCCACCGGGTTACGCACCGGTGCCCGGCACCGCCTCGCGCAACTTTACCGCCCCGCCGACCTCGTGGTCCTTGGCCTGGGCGCGACGATCGGTGCCGGCATCTTCAGCATCGCCGGCGTGCAGGCGGCGACCGCCGCCGGGCCGGGCGTCCTGCTGTCCTTCATGATCGCCGGCATCGCCTGCCTGCTCGCGGCCCTGTGCTACGCCGAGCTGTCGTCCACGATGCCGACCTCCGGCACCGCCTACACCTTCGCCTACGTGATCTTCGGCGAGGTCTGGGCGTGGGTCATCGGGTGGGCGCTCATCCTGGAGCTGCAGCTCGCCTCGGCGGTCGTGGCCAAGGCGTGGTCCCTGTACGCGGCGCAGCTGCTGACGGACTTCGGGATCCGCCTGCCGTACCCGGAGGCGTTCTCCAACGGGTTCGCCCTGTTCATCCTGGCGCTGCTGACCGGCATCGTCTCGCTGGGCGCGCACGTCGGGTTGCGGGCTTTGTGGGTGATCGTCGGCGCCAAGCTGCTGGCCATCGCGGCGGTGCTGGTCGTGGGCGCGATGCACATCGACGTGGCGAACTTCGGCGACTTCTTCGTCGAGGCCAAGCCCTCGCCCACACCGCCGGACACGGTACTGGAGGTGGTGTTCGGGCAGAGCCAGACGTTCGGCTGGTTCGGGGTGTTCGCCGCCGCCTCGGCGATCGCCTTCGCCTACATCGGCTTCGACCTGGTGACGACGGCGGCGGAGGAGACGGTCAACGCGCGGCGGGCCGTACCGAAAGGCGTCATCAGGAGCCTGGTGATCGCCACCGTCATCTACCTCGGTGTCGCGATCGTGATGATCGGTATGGTGCCGTACGCGCAGATCGACGTCGACGCACCCCTCTCCGGCGCGTTCAAGATCGCGGGCGTCGACTGGATGGTGCACGTCATCGACATCGGCGCGGTACTCGGGCTGACCACGGTCATCCTGGTCCTGCTGGTCGGGCAGACGCGCGTGATGTTCTCCATGGCCCGCGACGGCCTGCTCCCCCGCGGGCTGGCCACGATCAGCCGCCGCTTCCACACCCCGTCGCGGGTGACGTGGGTGATCGGCGTGATCGCGATGCTGCTCACCCAGTTCGTGCCGGTGTTCACGCTCCAGGAACTCGTGGTGCTGGGCGCGCTGTTCGCCTATCTGTTCGTGGCGGTGGGCGTGATCGTGATGCGCCGCCGCCTGCCCGACCTCGAGCGCGGCTTCACGGTGCCGCTCTCGCCGTGGCTGCCGGGCCTGTCGATCGTGGCGACCATCTGGCTGATGATCAACCTCCAGGTGCTCACCTGGGGGTGGTTCGCGTTGTGGATGGCCTTCGGCCTCGTGGCCTATCTCCTGTACGGCAAGCGCCACAGCCTCCTGGCGGCCAACCACGCCAAGGTCGGCCGGGGCCGTCACAGACGCTAGACCGGCTCAGAACCGCCCCGACTCCAGCACCGTGCTGAGAAATTCACGGGTGCGCGGATGCTCGGGATCGGTGAAGATCTTCTCCGGCGGGCCCTTCTCCACCAGCACGCCGTCGTCCAGGAAGCAGACCGTGTCGGCGATGTCGCGGCAGAAACCCATCTCGTGCGTGGTGAGGATCATCGTCATGCCCGTGTCCTTGAGCTCCCTGATGACCCCCAGCACCTCACGGACCAGGGCCGGGTCCAGCGCCGACGTCACCTCGTCCAGCAGCATCAGCCGAGGCTGCGTGGCCAGCGCCCGGATGATCGCCACACGCTGCTGCTGCCCGCCGGACAGCCGGTCGGGATAGGCCTCGGCCTTGTCCGCCAGCCCGAACCTGTCCAGCAGCCCCCGCGCCTGCTCCTCCGCCTCCCGCCTGCCGATCCCGTGGACCTGGCGGGGTGCGAGCGTGATGTTGTCGAGCACGCTCATGTGCGGGAACAGGTTGTACGCCTGGAACACCGTCCCGATCCGTTTACGCACGTCGTCGACGTCCACCCGCGGATCGGTGATCTCCCGCCCCTCCAGGTACACGGCGCCGTCGTCGACCGTTTCCAGCAGGTTGACGCAGCGCAGCAGGGTCGACTTGCCGGAACCCGAGGCCCCGATCAGGCAGACCACCTCGTGGGAGTGGACCTCCAGGTCGATGCCGCGCAGCACGTGGTGGCCGTCGAAGTTCTTCCAGACGCCCTCGATCGTCAGCACGCTCATGCCCCACGCCGCCTCTGTGATCGGGCGGCCAGGTAGTCGGTGAACCTGGCCATCGGGATGGTCAGCAGGATGAACAGCAGCGCCGCCACCAGGTAGGAGGTGTAGTTGAACGTCTTGGCCGCGTGGATCTGCGCGGCGCGCAGCGCCTCGATGGCGCCGATGGTCGCGACCAGCGACGTGTCCTTCTGCAGTGAGATGAAGTCGTTCAGCAGGGGCGGGATGACCCGCCGGGTGGCCTGCGGAATCACCACGAACCGCATCGTCTTCGCGTGACTCAGGCCCAGCGACCTGGCCGAGGCCACCTGGCTCGGATGGATGGACTCGATGCCCGACCGGAACACCTCGGCCACGTACGCGCTGTAGGACAGGGTCAGGGCGATGATGCCCAGCGTCGGGGCGTCGGAGGGAATCCCCTGCAGGTTGAGCGCCGGAAAGCCGAAGCCGACCATGTAGATCAGCAGAAGCGTGGGGATGCCGCGGAAGAAGTCGACGTAGAAGACCGCCAGCGCCCGCAGCGGAAGGAAGACCGGGGCCTTCAATCCCCGCACCAGCGCCAGCAGCAGACCGATCACCAGGATCAGCGGCTCGGCGATCAGGAAGATCTTCACGTTGAGCAGGAAGCCTTCGAAAACGTCCGGCAGCGCCCTGAGGAAGTGCTCGGGGCTGAAGAAGGTCTCCTGGACCCGCGGCCACCCCGGCGCGTTGACCACCACTCCCGCGATCAGCAGCAGGAAGATGATCGTCGATGCGGTGGCCACGGACGCCGAACGGCGGGCCCGCGACTTGCGGACCCGCTCGCGCTCGACCTGCCGACCGCTCTTGACCCAGGCGGTGGTCACTTCAGTTCCGGGGCCCCGGCGGCCGAGCCGAGCCACTGCTGCTCGATCTTGGCCAGCTCACCCTTGGACTTCAGCGTCTCGACGGCCTTGTCCACGCAGGGCTTCAGCGCGCTGCCCTTCTGCATGACCAGCCCGAACTCCTCCGGCGCGCCTCCGGTCGAACTGAACTGGCCGACGATCTTGGACTTCTCGACCTGGGCGGCGGTCACGTAGAAGGCGGTCGGCAGGTCCACCACCAGGGCGTCGACCTGCTTGTTCTTCAGCGCGGTGACCGCGTCGATCTGCTCGTTGAAGATGCTGGGGTCGTCGGCGGGCTGGATGACGTCCTTCACCGCGTCCAGCGAGGTGGTGCCGATCTGGACGCCGATCTTGGCGTCCTTGAGCTCGGCCAGGCTCTTCGCCCCGGCGTACTTGCTGCCCTCGACGGCCACGATCGCCTGCTTGACCGTGTAGTAGCCCTTGGAGAAGTCGACGACGTTGGCGCGGTCGGGCGTGATGGAGACCTGGTTGACGTCGAAGTCGAACTTCTTCGGCCCCGGAGCGAACGCCGAGTCGAACTTCACCGTGCTCCACTGCACCTCGTCACGGTCAAACCCCAGCTCACCGGCTACGGCGAACGCCACCGCGCTCTCGAACCCCTGCCCGTTGGCCGGATCGTCGTCCTTGAACCACGGGTCGTAGGCGGGCTTGTCGGTGCCGATGGTCAGCTTGCCGGCGGTGGTGAGCTTGAGCTGGTCCTTGGTGCAGGCGGTGGAGGTCGTGGGGGCAGCGGAGGCGCCCGTGGTGTTGTCTGCGGGGGCACACGCGACTGTTGCGGCCGCGAGCGCTCCGAGCGCGAACAGCATCGAGGGACGGACCATGGCTGAGCCTCCAGGGAGCACGGGGAAGAACGTTCCACATTCTACTAAGGTCAGCTAGGAAATAAGCCACGACCAGCCCTTACACCCCGTAACCCAACCACCCGCAATAGCTCACCCCGATCGCCCCTCACCAAGGGCCCAGAAACCCACCACCGAAGACACGACAACCACACCACCCCAGCCCAGCCCAGAGCACGCCCCTGCGAACGCACCGCTCCCGGACAGACGCCACACGGGACGACCGCAGAAGCCAGAGGCACTCCGGCGCCGGCAGCCGGGTTCGGGGGGCCGAGGTCCCGACGGCGTGGGCCATCGGGTGTCGCTACTTGACGGTCTGACGTCCGGGTGGCCGGGTGGATGCGGCGGTGAGTGGGCGACGTTGGCCGTTGCGGTGGGGACCACGTCCGACGTGAGAAGCGACCCCCACGATCGGCGCCCGCCGGCGTCGGCGGGTGGCGTGGGGAGGGCGGAGCCGTAACGGATAGAGGCGCTGTAGAGAGACGGCGGCGCGGATAAGGGACGCCAAAGGCCCTCGACCGCGAGCGGAAGAGGGCCTTGGGGAACGCGAAAGAGGCGCCGTCAGCCGGCGATGACCTCCACGTCGATGGAGGCGGAGACCTCCGGGTGCAGCTTGACGCTGACCTTGTGGCTGCCGAGGCTCTTGATCGGGTTGACGATCTCGATGCGGCGGCGGTCGAGGATCGGGCCGCCGGCGGCCTTGACCGCGTCGGCGACGTCGCCCGTGGTGACCGAGCCGAACAGGCGGCCGCTGTCGCCGGCGCGGGTGGCCAGCTTGACCCTGAGGGCGCCGAGCTGGCCGGCGACCTCCTTGGCGGTGCCGAGGTCGCGGATCTCGCGGGCGTCACGAGCCTTCTTGATGGACTCGATCTGCTTCTCGCCGCCACGCGACCAGCGGATCGCGAAGCCGCGCGGGATCAGGTAGTTACGGCCGTAGCCGTCCTTGACCTCGACGACGTCGCCGGGGGCGCCGAGGCCGGAGACCTCGTTGGTGAGGATGAGCTTCATATCGACGAAACCTCCCTTAGCGCGCGGTGCTCGTGTAAGGCAGCAGAGCCACCTCACGCGCGTTCTTGATCGCGGTCGCCACGTCGCGCTGGTGCTGGGTGCAGTTGCCCGTCACCCGGCGGGCACGGATCTTGCCGCGGTCGGAGATGAACTTCCGCAGCAGAGCCGTGTCCTTGTAGTCGACGTAGGAGATCTTGTCGTGGCAGAACAGGCAAACCTTCTTCTTGGGCTTGCGCAGTGCCGGCTTAGCCATCGTGGTGCTCCTTTCAGAGCCCCGCTGTGATGCGGGAATGGACTCGGGCTTGTGGACTGGTGATTAGAAAGGCGGTTCGTCGCTGAAGTCGTTGCCGCCGCCGCCGAAGCCGCCGCCGCCCTGCTGCTGCTGGCCGCCGCCACCGCCGCCACCGAAACCGCCGCCCTGGGACGGGGCCGGGGACGCGGAGGCCCACGGGTCGTCGGCGGGACCGCCGCCGAAGCCGCCACCGCCACCACCCTGCCGGGAGGTGCGGTTGACCTTGGCGGTCGCGTTGCGCAGGGACGGGCCGACCTCGTCGACCTCGACCTCGTAAACCGTGCGCTTCTCGCCTTCCTTGGTCTCGTAAGACCGCTGCTTGAGCCGCCCCTGAACGATGACCCGCATGCCGCGCTGCAGCGACTCGGCGGCGTTCTCGGCCGCCTGACGCCACACGTTGCAGGTCAGGAAGAGGCTTTCGCCGTCCTTCCACTCATTGGTCTGGCGGTCCATGAACCGCGGAGTGGACGCGACTCGGAAACGAGCCACGGCTTGACCCGTAGGGGTGAAGCGCAGCTCCGGGTCGTCGACAAGGTTGCCGACGATGGTGATGACGGTGTCGCCTGCTGCCATGGCTAGGAGCCTTCCTGAACTTCTTGGGTTACCGGCTCAGAGTACGGCCGCCGCCCGACAAAAGCCGGGAGACAAGCTTGGTTAGTGCACGTCGGGGCGGAGAACCTTGGTGCGCATGATGCCCTCGTTGAGGTTCATCTGCCGGTCGAGCTCCTTGACCGTCGCGGGCTCCGCGGACAGGTCGATGACGGCGTAGATGCCTTCCGACTTCTTGTCGATGTCGTAGGCCAGGCGGCGACGGCCCCAGACGTCGACCTTCTCCACGGTGCCGCCGTCGTTGCGGACGACGGTGAGGAACTGGTCGAGGGACGGTGCCACCGTACGCTCATCGAGCGAAGGGTCCAGGATGACCATTACTTCGTAACGACGCATGCGGGACTCCAACCTCCTCTGGACTCTTGCGGTCACGACGATCTGCCGTGACAGGAGGACGCTGACGTTTCTGCCCAGGCGCCCCTTTCGGCGCCAAAGGTCAATCACAACGCAGCCTGACCAGGTTACCAGCCGCTCACGGATGGGAAGGCCTGTAGGGACAAGGGGGTGGTGACCGTGCCACACATGCTGGAACCGTCCGACAGCGAACGCTCCATGCTCGCCCTCAACAGTGATGGACACGCGCATCCGCGTGAGAACGCTCTGGCCGTCGCCACCCTGGTCGTCGGCCTCGTGGCGTTCGTGGCGACGTTCTTCACCGGCGGGCACGCCGTGGCGTCGTGGGCCGGCGCGCTCGGCTTCGGCATGGGCCTGTACTCGCAGTACGTCTCGGTGACCACGGGCGAGCGGGTTCTCAACATCATCGGTATCGTCGCGGCGTTTGTCGGCGTGGCGCTCGGCATCGCCCGAGGCGGCTTTCTTCCGTAATGAAGGGTCTGGGGGCCGCGAAGGGCCCCGCAGACTCACCCGCCCAGGTGCAGATCGACACCGAGCAGGACCAGGAACCACAGGAATACGGCCAGCAGCGCCTCGGCCAGGTCTTTGAGCAGGGCCGGGGTGATGTAGTCGTGAATCCACGCAACGTAGATACCGACGAGCACGTAGATCAGGAATATCAGGCTCACGCCTCTGCGATACAGCGCCATCACGCTCCTCAGATGGTCGGGGGGCTCCTGGCGACTGCCCCGAGAACGTCGGACCAAACGGCTACCCTCAAGCCATGGTGCTCATCGGTGCTCATGTCGACCAGGACGATCCCGCCGCCCACGCCGCCGAGGTCGGCGCCGAGGTGGTGCAGTTCTTCCTCGGCGATCCCCAGGGCTACAAGGGCCCGGTGCTGCCGGACAAGCCGGTCGAGGGAGTGGAGATCTACATCCACGCCCCTTACCTGGTCAACGTGGCCACCACCAACAACAAGATCAGGATTCCCAGCCGCAAGCTGCTCACCCAGCATCTGACGGCCGCCGCCGACCTGGGCGCCAAGGGCCTGATCGTGCACGGCGGCCACGTCAACAACAGCGACGACCCCCAGGTCGGCTTCGACAACTGGCGCAAGGTGTTCGAGCGCCTGGAGGAGCGTCGCATCCCGGTCCTCATCGAGAACACCGCGGGCGGCGGCAACGCGATGGCCCGCAAGCTGGAGCGCATCGCCCGGCTGTGGGAGGCGCTCGACGGCTTCGACGTGGGCTTCTGCCTCGACACCTGCCACGCCCACGCCGGCGGCGAGGAGCTCGTCGACCTGGTCGACCGGGTCAAGGCCATCACCGGCCGCATCGACCTGGTCCACTGCAACGACTCGCGCGACGACTTCGACTCCGGCGCCGACCGGCACGCCAACCTCGGCGAGGGGAAGATCGACCCGGAGCTGATCCTCGCGGTCTGCCGGGCCGCCGGCGCCCCGGTCATCGTCGAGACCCCGGCGGCGGGCCAGGCGGAGGACATCGCCTTCCTCCGCAAGAACCTCTGATACACAGCCTGTGGATAACTTCCCTGGATTACCGAGCCATGGAAGTGGGTAAGGACGTCAGCCGGCCCACGCGCCCGTGAGGAACCGCACGGTGTTCAGCACCATCAACGGCCCCGACACCATCGCGTACGCAGCGATCACCCACCGGTGCCGCAACCGGGCGATCGCCACCCACAGGGGAAACCACAGCAGCAGCGAACGCGGGATCGACAGGTAGTAGGCCGAGGTCATCAGCGCCCCGGCCTGCAACCCGCAGTAGACGACCTCGCTCCAGCGCCGCAGGGCGAGCAGCCACACCAGCCCCAGCACGGCCACGGCGACCCCGGCGATCTCCATCCGGAACGCGACCGCGAAGTCGTCCTCGCCCATGGCCGCGCCCCACGTCTTGGCGAACGAATCCCAGGGCCACACCATCTCCCGGCCCCAGCCCGCCTCCTGCGCGTGCTTCCACGCGAACCAGTCGCCCGAGCGCGTGTAGTGGAAAAACGAATACCCCACCAACGGCAGAAACGGTACGGCCAGCCAAGGCGCCTGCCGGAGCGAGGGCCGCGACGAGGCGAACTCCACCCACAGGGCCAGCGCCAGGAACAGCCCGGTGATCCGCACACACGAGGCGCCCGCGGCCAGCACGACGGCCAGCGGCCAGCGCCGCTGCCTGGCGGCCAGCCACGCCGGCACCGCGAAGGCCAGGAAGAGCGACTCGCTGTAGCCGGCGGCCAGGAAGACGGCGGTCGGGAAGAGCAGCAGCGCCAGCACGGCCACCCAGCCGGTACCGCCTTCGAAGACGGCCAGCCTGGCCAGGAAGACCGTCGCCACCGCCCCCGCGACCAGCGAGATCAGCAGCCCGGCCAGCGCCCAGTCGGGTACGACCAGATGCACAAGCCGAAGCGCCATCGGCAGGCCGGGAAAGAACGCGGGCAGCCCCGCGTCCGGCGGCCGGCCGGGTACGCCGTCGTAACCATGCTCGGCGATGGTGACGAACAACCCGGCGTCCCAGGCCCGCCACTTGCCCAGATAGTCCTGAAGGGAGATGCCGAGCAGCGTCGCCACGAGCAGTCCGGCGCGCGAGCCGAGCCAGAGCAGCAGCGCGTCACGATCGGCCGAACGAGTGATCATCGAGAGGCGGGCAGCAGGGTGTAGCGGTCGCGGGCCTCGTCGAAGACGCCGCCGATCTGGTCGTCGACGCCGCCCTGCCGTACCACGTCCTTGTCGGGACGGAGGATGTCGCGCACGACGAAGGCCATCATGATGCCGATGGTGATCACACGTCCCCACACCGCGGTGAAGTACGTGTCGTCACCGATGCCCAGGTCGGCCCGATCCAGCGGCGGCTGGGCGAGCAGGTAGAGCCAGATGGCGAAGAAGTACCAGACCTCGGCCACCTGCCACAGGGCCAGCGGCTTCCAGTTGGGCCTGGCCAGCACGGCGAACGGCACCAGCCACAGCACGAACTGCGGCGACCACACCTTGTTCGTCATCATGAACGCGGCCAGCGCCAGGAAGCAGATCTGCGCCAGCCGGGGACGGCGCGGCGCGGCCAGCGTGAGCACGGCGATGCCGAGGCACAGCACGGCCAGCGAGGCGGTGCCGAGCAGGCTCACGTCGGCGGTGCCGAGCACGGGCCAGCCCTTGTTCTGGAAGAACAGCCAGGGTGAGCCCCAGTCGACGCCGCGCTCCTGGGAGAAGACGTAGAAGCGGCGCCAGCCGTCCCAGGCGAAGATCATGAACGGCAGGTTGACCAGGAGCCAGGCGGTCACCGCCGCGGCGACCGTGACGATGAACGGCCGCCATCGCGCGGTACGCACCGTGAGCAGGAAGAGCGCGCCCAGGAACATCAGCGGGTAGAACTTGGTGGCGATCGCCAGTCCGAGCAGAACACCTGCCAGGACCTGCCGTTTCCTCGCCCAGGCCAGCAGCATGCCCATCGACAGCGCGCCGGCCACCAGGTCCCAGTTGATGTAGGCGGCCAGGATCACCGACGGCGCGAGCGCGTACCAGAGGGCGTCCCAGCGGCGGGTCGGGCCGGCCACCGCGGCCATCAGCAGCACGCCGATCACCAGGCAGACGCCGAGCAGGACGACGGTGATGTCGTAGAAGCGCACGCCCTGCGCGGCCACGTCGCCGACGGGCCTGACCAGCCAGGCGATGGCCTGCATGACCTCGCCCAGCACGACCGGGTACTCGACCTGCTTGTCGAACGGAACCTGGGCGAAGTAGGGGTTCTCGGTCGACAGCTGCCGGTCGAAGTAGAGCGGGTAGATGTCGGTGTAGCAGAAGTTGGTGTAGGTGGTGACCTGGTCGTTCCACCCGCCGGTACGGCACGGCAGCCTGACCAGGTACGCCAGCGTCGCCCCCAGGGCGGCGAACAACCCCAGGGGCAGGTACGAAGCCGCTCTTATGTGGACAGGCGGTTTCATCCGTCCTCGCGGACGCTCGGCATCGGATCGGGAACCGTCGCGCCGCCGCCCATCATGCCGTCGTCGTCCCCCTCGGGGAAGCCCTGTTCGTTGGGGTCGACGTTGACGTTGCCGTCGTCCTCACAGGCCGGGTCGAGGAGCGGGCAGTCGGTCGGGTCCTCGAACGGGTTCTCCGGGTCGACCGTGCGCGTGGGCGTCGGGGTGGGCTTGGGCGCCAGGTTCTCCGGCACGCCGGTGTCCGCGCGCGGCGGGAACTGCTCGACCTTGTCGTTCTTGGTGGCCTCGGTCATGAAGGTCTTCCAGATGGCGGCCGGGTACGTGGCACCCTGGTATCCGCTCGGAAGCGGCGCCTCGGCCGCCGTGCTGTACGGCTTCTGCGGCGTGTACTTCTTCTCCTTGGCCGGGTCCTTGCCCCGGTACCACGGGCAGTTGTCGAACCTCGGCCGGACGATCTTTCCCGACTTGGTCACGCACTGCTGGCGGAAGATGCCCACGGCGGTGGAGATCTGCGGGGTGAATCCGACGAACCAGACGTCCTTGTTGTCGTTGTTGGTGCCGGTCTTGCCGGCGACCGGGCGGTTGTAGAGGGCGGCGTTCCTGCCGGTACCGCTCTTGACCACGGCCTGGAGCGCCACGGTCGCGTCCGCCGCGGCCTCAGGGGTGATCACCTTGACGGGGTTGATCCGCTTCTTGTCGTCCCAGAGGGTCTGGCCGTCCCGGTTGACGACCTTCATGATGACGTGGTTCTTGAAGTGCATGCCGGCGTTGGCGAAGATCGAGTAGCCCCCGGCCTGCTCGACCGCCGTCACCCCGCTCGAACCGATCGTGAGCTGGTACATCTGGCGTTCCTTGGTCGACACCAGGCGCTCCTTGTTGATGCCGGCGCGGGAGGCGATGTCGATGACGGCGTCGAGGCCGACCTTCTCCCCCATCTTCGCGAAAGCGGTGTTGACCGAGCTCGCGGTGGCGTTGACGACGTCGACCGCCGACGCCTTCGACGCGTGGTCGTTGTCGATGGGCTTGGTGCCCTCAAGCGTGATCGGTCCCTTGGCGGGCAGGTAGCTGCGCAGGCTGTAGCCCTGGTCCAGCCAGGCCGCCAGCACATAGGGCTTGAAGGCGGAGGCTGCCTGCTTCACCGACATGAACGCGTCGATCCACTGGTCGTTGGCGTAGTCGTCACCGCCGTAGAAGGCCTTGATCCGGCCGTCGCGCGGGTCCACCGCGGCCATGGTGGACATGACCTCGTCGGGTGCGTTCGCCGTGTGCTGGTTGACCGCCTTCTTCGCGGCCTCCATGAGGCCCGTGTCGAGGGTGGTCGTGATCCTGTAGCCGCCGGTCTTCAGGTCGTCCATGTCGATGCCGTGGTCACGTTCGAGCTCGTTGACCACGGCCATGATCATGTAGCCCTCGACGCCCTTGAAGTAGTCCTTCTCGCGGCTGCTGGTGAGCTTCGGCGCGGTGGGCGACTTGCTGAGCAGGTTGCCGTAGTTGGCCGGGTCGAGCTTGCCCAGCTGCTCGAGCACGTACTTGTACCGGAACTGGGTGGGGCCCTTGTCTCCCGACTTCTCCGACTGGTCGAAGGAGGAGGGGTTCTGGATGCGGCCGGCGAGGTAGGCGCCCTGCTCGGGGGTGAGGTCCTTGACGTCCTTCTTGAAGAAGGCCTCGGCGGCGGCGCCGATGCCGTAGGCCCCGCGGCCGAAGTAGATGGTGTTGAGGTACTGGGAGAGGATCTGTTCCTTCGGCAGCGACTTGTTCAGCTTGACCGCGACGAAGATCTCCTTGACCTTGCGCTCAAGCGAGCGCTCCTGGGACAGGCCGTCGTAGTAGTTGCGGGCCATCTGCTGGGTGATGGTCGAGGCGCCCTGGACCTGCTGGCCGGTGGCCGTGCTCCACAGCGAGCGGACCATGCCGGAGAAGGAGATGCCGGCGTCGTCGCGGAAGGAGCTGTTCTCCGCCGCGATCACCGCGTCCTGGACGTGCCGCGGGACCTGCTGGATCTGCACCTCTTTGCGCTTGGTGCCGAGCCTGGCGATCACCTTGTTGTTGGCGTCGCGGATGACGCTGGCCTGGTCGTCGACGCCGTCCTGCACCTGTGCCTGCGTGGGCATGGGCGTGAGGGAGTAGCCCACCATGATCATGCCGAACACGCCGGCGGCCACGACCACGACGCCGACCACGAGGATCTTCCAGCTGGGAAGGAACCTGCGCCAGTTGCGGCCCTCGCCGTCGCCCCTGCCGGGACCGGCGGGGGGCGGCGGGCCTTCCGGTCCGCCGCGTCCGCGTCCGCGGCGGGGCGGGGTGGGGCTCACGACGGTGTCCTGCTGCTCCTGGGGGCGACGGCGCGAGGTGCGCTGCGGGCCAGTGCCGGGCTGCTCCGGGTGCGCGCCGGGCTGTCCGGGGTACGCCCCAGGCCGCCCAGGTTGCCCCGGTTGCCCAGGCTGACCAGGGCGCGGGCCGGGCTGGCCCTGCTGACCCGGTTGGCCCTGCTGACCGGGCTGGCCGGGCTGGGCGCGGCGGGGCTGCGGCGGGTCGAAGCCCGGCCCCTGCCCCTGCTGCGCGGCCATCGCGCCGGTCTGCTCGTAAGCTGCCTCCGGACGACGTGGCGGCTGCGCCGTACCCCAGGAACCGGTCTGGGGTGTCTGCCCCTGAGAGGCAGCTGAACGGGGTGAGCCTGAGCGACGGCGCCTTCCTTGGCGTCCCGTTCCCTCGTTGCTGCTGTAACTCACACGTCCTCGCATCGTCGTCGGATGGCACGGCGGGTGGGCGTGAGGCTGCTCGCCGCCCTCGGTCTCACGGTTGGCCGACGAGGTCAGGCGGTCCGTTGCCGAGGACGTACGAGACCGCCAGGTGGTTCCAGGAACAACCTTGGCAGACCTCGACGACGTACACCCTGAACTCGTCGTAATCATGGGCCATGTCGACGAGTTCTGACGTGGCCTTTGCTTGACCAGCATGGCGACCCAGGGAATCCCCATAGACATAGGTCACGTTGGTGACGTTCTCCCTCTCGCATACCGGGCAGGTGCGTTCGGTGGGCTCGCCGAGGTGGCGTGCCGCGCGGAGGAGGTACGGCTGTGCGTCACAGACGTCGCGGGGCACAGTGCGCCCTGAGCGCACCGAGCGGACCACCGCCCGCTTGGCGAGGCCGTAATCCACCACCCTTCGCTGTGACCACATGCGCGCCAGACTACGGCTTTTTACCGATTCATCCCAACGCCTTGGCAAAGTCATTAATTGCGGCCATATAGCGGAGCGACGTATCCTCAAGATGTATCGAGCCGATACATCGACGCGAGAGGAGGGCGGTTCCAATGGTCAGCGGACAGGGCAGAGTGCTGGAACTCGCCGTGCTCGGGTCGCTGCACGAGACGCCGCTTCATGGCTACGAGCTGCGCAAACGGCTCAACGAGCTGCTCGGCATGTTCCGTGCGTTCTCCTACGGTTCGCTGTACCCCTGCTTGAGGTCGCTCCTGGAGCAGGGTCTTATCGTGGAAGAGCAACCCACTCGGGTGAGCGGCAGATCGAAGATCGTCTACAAGCTCACCGCCGAAGGCAAGGAGCGGCTCCAGGAGCTGCTGACCCAGGCCGGGCCGTCCGCGTGGGAGGACGAGAGCTTCGGCATCCACTTCGCCTTCTTCCGCCATACCGAGGCCGAGGTGCGCCTGCGCATCCTCGAAGGCCGCCGCAGCCGGCTCGAGGAACGACTCGACGCCGTCCGCACCGCGCTCGCACGTACCAGGGAACGGCTCGATGCCTACACCCTGGAGTTGCAGCGTCACGGTCTGGAATCGGTCGAACGCGAGGTGCGTTGGCTGAATGAGCTGATCGCGACAGAGAGACGGGCCTCGGAGCCCGCGAGAAATAACACAGATGAGTAAGGGAGCGAGTGCGATGGGTTCGGTTCGCGTGGCCGTTGTCGGTGTCGGCAACTGCGCGGCATCGCTGGTCCAGGGCGTGCACTACTACAAGGACGCCGACCCGGACGCCAGGGTCCCCGGCCTGATGCACGTCAAGTTCGGCGAATACCACGTCGGTGACGTCGAGTTCGTCGCCGCCTTCGACGTGGACGCCAAGAAGGTCGGGCGCGACCTGTCCGAAGCGATCGTGGCCAGTGAGAACAACACGATCAAGATTACGGATGTGCCGCCCACGGGTGTGATCGTGCAGAGGGGCCACACCTTCGACGGTCTCGGCGAGTTCTACCGCGAGATCATCGAGGAGTCCGACGAGGCCCCGGTGGACGTCGTGAAGGTCCTCAAGGAGAACCGGGTGGACGTCCTCGTCTCCTACCTGCCGGTCGGCTCGGAGGAGGCCGACCGCTTCTACGCGCAGTGCGCCATCGACGCCAAGGTCGCCTTCGTCAACGCGCTGCCGGTCTTCATCGCCTCCGACCCCGAGTGGGCGGAGAAGTTCGAGGAGGCGGGCGTCCCGATCATCGGCGACGACATCAAGTCTCAGGTCGGCGCCACCATCACGCACCGCGTCATGGCCAAGCTCTTCGAGGACCGCGGGGTCGAGCTGCTGCGCACGTACCAGCTCAACTTCGGCGGCAACATGGACTTCATGAACATGCTGGAGCGCAAGCGCCTCCAGTCCAAGAAGATCTCCAAGACGCAGTCGGTCACCTCGCAGATCCCGCACGAGATGGGCAAGGCCGACGTGCACATCGGCCCGTCCGACCACGTGCCGTGGCTCGACGACCGCAAGTGGGCCTACGTGCGCCTGGAGGGCCGCTCGTTCGGCGACACCCCGCTGAATCTGGAGTACAAGCTCGAGGTCTGGGACTCCCCCAACTCGGCCGGCATCATCATCGACGCCGTCCGCGCCGCCAAGATCGCCCTTGACCGGGGCATCGGCGGCCCGATCCTGAGCGCCTCCTCGTACTTCATGAAGTCCCCGCCCGTCCAGCACAGCGACGACGAGGCGCGCGACTACGTCGAGAAGTTCATCCGCGGCGAGGTGTCCCGGTAGGTCACGGCTGGGCGCCGTGACGGCGCCCAGCCACCCGCGCGGCCGGAGGCAGCCCGTCCTCCGGCGCCGTCTCCCACGCCAGCGGATCGTCACCCAGGGCCGTGAGCAGCGGAACCTGCTCCTTGCACCACGGCGAGATCGCCAGCAGGCCGTTGCCCACACCCTCGGCGAACTCCCTCCACGGCATCCACAGGACCTCGCCCACCTCGTCGGGGTTGGCGTCGACCTGACCCTTCACCGTGACCCGGTAGACCGGGCACAGCTCGTGCTCCACGACGCCGTTGGGCATGGCCGCCCGGTAGGAGAAGGCCGGCAGCATCAGGTCGGCACGCTCGGCGTCCAGGCCCAGTTCGTAGGAGAGCCTGCGCAGCACCGCGTGCTCGACGGCCTCGCCGGGCAGCGGGTGGCCGCAGCAGCTGTTGGTCCAGACTCCCGGCCAGGTCAGCTTGTGCCCGGCCCGCCTGGTCAGCAGGATCCGGCCGGCGGGGTCGAAGACGTAGCTGGAGAAGGCCAGGTGGAGAGGGGTGTCCCGGCCGTGTACCGACGTTTTGGGGGCGGCGCCGATCGCGTTTCCCTCGCCGTCGACCAACACCACGTGTTCCTCAGTCGTCACAGAACGAAGCGTACGGGAACCTGTCCCCCCGGAGAACGGGCAGAACCAGAAGCGGCGCGGCAGCCGGCGGCGGCTAGGCTGGCTGCGTGTCTTTTGTCGCCGATCTCCGTGTGGTCCTGCAGGGCCGGGACTACCGACGGTTGTTCGGCACCCGCCTGGTCTCCCAGTTCTCCGACGGCATCTTCCAGTTCGGCGTGGCCGGATTCGCCTTCTTCAGCCCCGAGAAGCAGACCACCGCACTGCAGGTGGCGGCGGGCATGGCGGTCCTGTTCCTGCCCTACAGCATCCTGGGGCCGTTCGTCGGCGTCTTCATCGACAGGTGGTCGCGCCGCCAGATCCTGGTGATCGCGCCGGTGGTCCGCGGGGTGCTGCTGCTGATCGCCGCCGCCCTCGTCGCCCTCGACACCCCTGACGAGTTCTTCTACGCGGCCGCGCTGGGCGTGCTCGGCGTCAACCGCTTCTTCCTGGCCGCTCTGGGCGCCTCGCTGCCGCACGTGGTGCCCAGGGACCAGCTGATGGCGGCCAACGCGGTCACGCCGACCTCCGGCACGGTCATCACCTTCGTCGGCGTCGGCGTCGCCACGCTGATGCGCGGCGTGTTCGGACCGGGCGACTCCGGCGTCGCCCTCGTGCTGGTCACCTCGGGCGTGCTGTTCAGCCTGAGCGCCCTGGTCGCCAGGACCATGCGCCGCGACCTGCTCGGCCCCGACTTCGACCCCAACCGGCCGCAGGTCAAGGAGGCCGTGCGCAACGTGCTCAAGGGCCTGGTGGAGGGCGCCCGGCACCTCGCGCACCGGCGCAGGGCCGCCGCGGCGATGGGCGCCATGGCCGCGCACCGCTTCATGTACGGCATGGCTACCGCGCTCGGCATCATCCTCTACCGCTACTACTTCACCAACGGCGACTCCGAGGCCGCGCTGAGGGGCATCGGCATCGTCGTGGCCACCTCGGCCGTCGGCTACGCCCTGGCCGTGATCGTCACGCCCCTGGCCACCGAACGCATGCCCGTCGAGCGCTGGGTGCCGCTGATGCTGGTCACGGCCGGCGTCCTGTCCGCGATCCTGGTGACGCCCTTCCAGGAGTGGGGTCTGTGGATCTCCGGCTTCGTCCTGGGCCTGGCCGGGCAGAGCGTCAAGATCTGCGCCGACACCTCCGTCCAGCGCGACGTCGAGGACGCCTACCTGGGCCGGGCCTTCTCCCTCTACGACATGTTGTTCAACGGCATGTTCGTGCTGGCCGCCGGGCTCTCGGCGGCGATCCTGCCCGCCAACGGCAAGTCCTACCTGGCCGTCGGCATCATCGCCGTCGGCTACCTGGTCAGCGCACTGGTGTACCGGCTGGTCACGGCGCCGTCGCGCGTCCCCTCCGCGCACTGAGGAGAGGACGCGCCGGAGACTAGCCCTTGCGCTGCTCGCCGGCCCACGTCAGCAACGCCTCCGTGGCCGCTTCCTTGCCGAGCACGCCCTGGTCGAGGCGGAGGTCGAGCAGAAACTTGTAGGCCTTGCCCACCATCGGACCCGGGCCGATGCCGAGGACCCGCTGGATCTCGTTGCCGTCGAGCTCCGGCCGGATCTTGGCCAGCTCCTCCTCGTCGGCCAGCCGGGCGATGCGCTCTTCGAGCTGGTCGTAGGTACGCGAGAGGTGGGCCGCCTTCCGCTTGTTGCGCGTGGTGCAGTCGGCCCTGGTCAGCTTGTGGAGGCGGTCGAGCAGGTGACCGGCGTCGCGTACGTAGCGGCGTACGGCGCTGTCGGTCCACTCCCCCGAGCCGTAGCCGTGGAAGCGCAGGTGCAGCTCGACCAGGCGGGCCACGTCGGCCACCACGTCCTTGGGGAACCTGAGCTCGGTCATGCGCTTCTTGGTCATCTGCGCGCCGACGAGCTCGTGGTGGTGGAAGGAGACCCGGCCCCCGGCCTCGTGCCGCCTGGTCTTGGGCTTGCCCACGTCGTGCAGAAGCGCCGCCCAGCGCAGGATGCGGTCGGCCTTGCCGTCCTCCTCCTGGGCGATGGCCTGGTCGAGGACGGTCAGGGAGTGCTCGTACACGTCCTTGTGCCGGTGGTGCTCGTCGATCTCCAGGCGGAGCATGGGCAGCTCGGGCAGCACGTGCGCGGCCAGACCCGTCTCCACCAGAAGCCCCAGCCCCTCACGCGGGTACGCGCCGCAGACCAGCTTGTCGAGCTCTTCGCGGATGCGTTCGGCGGAGACGATCTCGATCCGCTCGGCCATCTCGGTCATCGCCCTGAGCGCCTCGGGCGCCACCGTGAACCCCAGCTGGGAGGCGAAGCGGGCGGCGCGCAGCATGCGCAGCGGGTCGTCGTCGAAGGACTGCTCGGGCGTGCCCGGCGTGCGCAGCAGCTTCGCGGTCAGGTCGGAGACGCCGCCGTAGGGGTCGACGAACTCGTGGTCGGGCAGCCGCACCGCCATCGCGTTGATCGCGAAGTCACGGCGCTCCAGGTCGGCCTCAAGCGTGTCGCCGTAGACGACCTCGGGCTTGCGCGACTTGGGGTCGTAGGACTCGCTCCGGTAGGTGGTGATCTCCAGCAGCCAGTTGCCCTTGCGGACGCCGACCGTGCCGAAGTCGATCCCGATGGTCCAGACGGAGTCGGCCCAGTCCTTGACGATCTCGAGCACCCGCTCCGGCCGGGCCTCCGTCGTCAGGTCGAGGTCGTTGCCGATGCGCCCGAGGAGGATGTCGCGCACCGAGCCGCCCACCAGGGCCAGCTCGTGCCCTCGGGCGGCGAACAGCTCGCCGAGCTCGTCGGCGACCGGGGCGATCTTGTGAAAGTGCTGATTTGAGTCCGGCAAGCTGGGTAGGTCCTTCAC
Source organism: Nonomuraea sp. NPDC050394 (assembly GCF_044459065.1). Classification (NCBI taxonomy): domain Bacteria; kingdom Bacillati; phylum Actinomycetota; class Actinomycetes; order Streptosporangiales; family Streptosporangiaceae; genus Nonomuraea; species Nonomuraea sp. NPDC050394. The sequence continues at coordinate 135,707 of NZ_JBITIO010000015.1, forward strand.
GCATTACGGAACATATCCCCCGAGCCACACCAGGTCCGGGTTACCGTCGGTCAGAGACCGTCGGGGGCCATGGAACGAGGCTAGGAGCTCATCTATGAAGGACGCCCTCGCGATCCACCGCTGGCTCCTCGCACACCAGGTCCATCATGAGATCGTACGCCTTCCGCGCCCCATGACATGCGCGGACGAGCTGCCCGAGACGATCTCCGCAGCCCCCTCCCGCTGCGTGGCCGTGACGATGTTCGAGGCGGTCACCAGGCTGGGCCGGGAGGCCGTCGCCGTCGTGTCCACCGTCGCCGCACCGCCCAGGCCTGGAGTGGTCGGGGGACTGCTCGGGGCCAGGAAAGTACACCCTGCCCCGGCCTTCGTGGTCAACGAGGTTACCGACTACGCCGCCGGGCTGGTCTGCCCGCTGCTGCTGCCGCCCACGCTCTCCGTCCTCATCGACGACCGCATCAAGCCCGATCATCAGTCCGTCTTCCTCGCCACGGGTGAACGCCACACGGCCCTCACCTTGCGCGCGTACGACCTGCTGTCACTCATGTCTGGCAAGTCCATGGACCTCCGGGCGCCGAGGCCCAGAGGTTCCCGCCAGGCGGTCGCGCTACGGCACTGAGCCCGTACCATTGCGGGCGTGCGCCGTACTCCACCCCGGACTGACGCGTGATCGGAAAGGCCACGCTTCTCGCAGTCCTCTCCGCCGCGTTGCTCGCCCCCGTGGTCGCGACAACGCCGGGTACGGCTGCCGCCATGACGGCCAAGCAGGAGCTGACCCTCAGCGTCAAGGCGATCACCCCTGAGCTGCCGACCAGGCCCACCGACCAGATCAAGCTGTCGGGCACCTTCCGCAACGGCACGGGGACGCCGCTGACCGGCCTGCAGGTGCAGGTGCGCTACGGCTTCCAGCGCCTCACCGACCGCGCCTCGATCAAGGCGTTCGCCGAGGACCAGGCGGCCCAGCTGCCCCAGCGTTCACCAACCTCCCTCATGAACATTCCGGCGGTCGGCGCCGGCGCGAGCGCCGACTGGAGTCTCACCGTCACGCCCATGCAGCTCGGCATGAACACCTTCGGCGTCTACCCGATCACGGTCGAAGTCGTGCCGGTCGCGGCGTCCTGGCAGCCGCTGGCCAAGGCCCACACCTTCCTCACCTACATGCCGCCGACCACGCCCAAGCTCCCGCGCAACCGTCTGTCGGTGGCGCTGCCGATCGTCGACGCGCCGCACCGCTCCGACGACGTCACGTTCATCGACGACAAGCTCGCCACCGCGCTCAAGCCCGGCGGGCGCCTGGCCGACCTCGCCGCCCTCGCCAAGACGGCGCCGAAGAACGTTACCTGGTTCGTCGAGCCCGGCCTGCTCGACGACGTGCAGGCGATGACCAAGGGCTACACGCTCAGAAACGGCAAGAAGCAGCCCGCCGACCCGGCCGCCGCGCCGTGGCTGGACTCCCTGCGCACCTCGCTGACCGGCGCGCCCGTCGTGGCGATCCCCTACGGCGACCCCGACGTGGCCGCGCTGGCCCACCAAGGTCTCGACAACGGCGTGAGAACGGCGATCGCGGCCGCCGACGTGGCCGCCGCCCGGCACTTCAAGCGCGACATCCCCACCGCGGTCAACTGGCCGGTGGCGGGCAAGCTCGACGACGACGCCCTCGACCTTCTGGCGGTCGGCGATGTCGGCACCGTCCTGCTCAACCCGGCCAACGTGCCGCCCCAGACACCAGTGGTGGCCACGCTCGACGCGGCCACCACGCTCGACAGCGTCTCGGGCCCGGTCACCGCGCTCCTGCCGGACGAGGAGCTGAGCCGCATGTTCGAGCTCGACTCGGCCGCGGGGCGCACCGCCGTACTCAACAGGCAGCGTTTCATCGCCGAGACGGCGATGATCGCCGCCGAGCCCGGCCAGGTCAGGCCGAGAAACCTGGTCGTGGCGCCGTCGCGGCGCTGGGACCCGGACCCGGCGTTCGTCTCGGCGCTGCTCAAGACCGCGGCCCGGCTGCCGTGGCTGGCCTCCGGCGAGCTCGGCTCGATCAAGCCGGCCAAGGTGCAGACGCCGCGTACCGGGCTCGTCTACACCGAGCAGGACCGCAAGGAAGAGCTCAGCGAGAAGTACCTCGAACCGGTCAAGGAGGCCGCCGCCGAGGCCGATCTGGCCACGCGGATCACCACCGACAAGCGCTCGGCCGGGTTCGAGAACGCCGTGCTCCGCCTGGCCTCCTCCGCCTGGCGTAACAGCACGCGGGCCGGGCGCTCGGCCACCAAGCAGATCGACGCCGCGCTGGACAAGCGGCTCGGCCTCATCACGATCAGCGGGGCCAACCGCGACAAGCCGGTCACGGTGGCCGGCGTCGACGGCCAGGTGCCGATCAGCGTGCGCAACCAGCTCAGCACGTCGGTCACGCTCATGGTCGACGTGTCCTCCAACAATCGTGAGCTGCTGCAGATCGACCCGAAGTACGTCAAGAGACTCATGAGGGTGGGCAAGGGCGAGGTCGGCACCGTGCAGGTGCCGATGCTGGTCAAGACCAGCGGCGACGCGTCCATCACCGTTCAGCTGGAGACGGCCGACGGCGTGCCGTACGGTGATCCCGTCAAGCTGACCATCAGGACCACCGGCTACACCGGCATCGCCCTCGTCATCGTGGGCGGCGCGTTGTCGGTCATGCTCGCCGCCGTGGTCACCCGCATCCTGCGGCGGCGCTCGCAGAAGCGTCCGGCGCGAGCGGCGCAGGCCCGGGAGAGTGAGAAGGTATGAGCCGCCTGATGAGGGCGAGCGCGATCATGGCCGCCGGCACGATGGTCTCGCGCGTCACCGGCTTCGTACGCACGATGGTGCTGGCGTCGGCGGTCGGCACCGCGCTGCTCGGCGACGCCTACAACGTCGCCTACGCCATCCCCTACTCCATCCTCGACCTGCTGCTGCTCGGCGTGCTGAGCAGCGTCATCGTGCCGATGATCGTGCAGGCGCAGCAGCGCGACGCCGACGGCGGCCGGGCCTTCGAGCAGCGGCTGCTCACACTGGCCACGCTCGCGCTCATCGTGGTGGCCGCCGTCGCGGTGCTGGCCGCCCCCCTGCTCATCGACCTCTACACCACCTGGCGGCCCGGATCCCGGCAGTACGAGGTCGCGGTCCTGCTGGCCCGGCTGATCCTGCCGCAGCTCGCCTTCTTCGGCCTCGGCGCGGTGGCCGGCGCCATCCTCAACACCCGCGACCGCTTCGCCGCCCCCATGTGGGCGCCGGTGCTCAACAACATCGTGGTCATCGGCGTGTTCCTCGCCTACTCCGGCGGCAAGGACCCGGCGACCGTCAGCGACGGGCAGCTCGCGCTGCTCGGCCTCGGCACCACCGCGGGCATCGTCGCGCAGGCGGTCGTCCTGGTCATCGCGCTCAAGCGGGCGCGCTTCCAGTTCCGGCCCCGCCTCGACGTGCGCAACGCCCGGCTCGGCGAGATGGCCAAGGCCGGCGGCTGGACGATCGGCTACGTCGTCATCACCCAGCTCGGCTTCATGCTGATCACCAACCTGGCCAGCGCCGCCGGCGACGCGGTGCCCAACCACGGCGTCAGCCCGTACACCTACGCCTTCCAGCTCTTCCAGCTGCCCTACGGCATCATCGGCGTCTCGGTGATCACCGCGATGCTGCCCAAGATGAGCCGCGCGGTCACCGACGGGCGCATGGAGGACCTGCGGTCGGAGTTCGGCTCCGGGGTGCGGCTGATCTCGTGCGTGATGGTTCCGGCCTCGCTGCTGCTCATGGTGCTCGGCCCCGCGATCACCGTGCCGATCTACGCCCACGGCGAGGTGTCCGTCGCCGCCGCCGTCTACATCGGCAACGTCCTTCAGGTGTACGGCCTGGCCCTCATGCCCTTCGCCGTCTTCCAGCTCCTGCTCCGGGTCTTCTACAGCTTCGGCGACACCCGCACGCCCGTCTTCATCGGGGCCGGGACCACCGCCGCGAGCGCCGTGCTGATGCTGGTGGCCAACGCGCTGCTGCCGCCGGCCTACGTGGTGATGGGACTCGCGTTCGCCTACGCGTGCGCGTACGCGCTGGGTGCGGTGGTCGCCTGGATGATGGCCTCGCGGCGCGCGGCCGGGCTGGGCGGCTGGACCATCGGCACCGCCCTGACCCGCATGTATCTGGCCGCGATGCCCACCGCGGTGCTCGCGCTCGCCTCGGTCTGGGTCAGCCAGCGGGTCTTCGGCGAGCTCGCCTTCCTCAACTCGCTGATCATCCTGGCGGTCGGCGGCGGACTCGGGGGGCTGCTCTACTTGGCCATTGCCCATAAGATGCGCATCCCCGAGGTCAACTCAATCGTTGGAATGGTCGCGGGACGGGTAGGCCGGTAAAGAACGCGGGCGTACACGGCGCGGCACTACGATGGTGCGGACACGCGCGAATGGCAGCAGGAGGGGCGTGGGCGGATCCACCCGACATAGCGTGCCTACGTGGGATTCCTCCACGAAGGTGTGTCGAGGCACGGACTCGCCCGATCGGCTGAGCGGAGAAGGTCAGTGAGCACGTCGGCGGTCGAACCGGGCACGCGCCTCGCTGAGCGTTTCCGGCTGGAGGACCGCGTGAGCGAGTCCGACGGTGCAACCCTGTGGAAGGCCATCGACGAGATCCTCGCCCGTCCCGTGGCCGTCCTGACCTTCGCCCCCGACTTCCCGCGTGTCCACGAGGTCGTCACCGCCGCCCGTGCCGCCAGCCGCCTCACCGATCCCCGGCTGACGCAGGTCTTCGACGCCGCCCAGGACGACGACCACGCGTACGTCGTGAGCGAGTGGGTGACCGGCGAGTCGCTGTCGGACCTGCTGGCCGCCGGGCCGCTGGACCCGGAGCGCGCCGCCGGCCTGGTCGCCGAGGCGGCCGAGGCCCTGGCCCACGCGCACGAGGCCGACCTCTACCACCTCTGCCTGCGCCCCGCCCACCTGGTGTGGACCACCGGCAACACGGTCAAGGTGCTCGGCGTGGCGGTCGACGCCGCGCTGGCCGGGCTCACCGCCGACCACCCGGCCCACGAGGACGCCGAGGGCCTCGGCCGGCTGCTGTACGCCGGTCTGACCGGGCACTGGCCCGGCGACGAGGACGAGGGCGGGCTGCCGGCCGCACCCATGATCGACGGCCACTTCGCCACGCCCCGGCAGGTGACCGCGGGCCTGCCCGGCTACCTCGACACGATCACCGTCCGGGCGGTGCTGCCCGAGTCGCGCAAGGGCCATCCGGCGCTGACCACACCGGCCGAGGTCGCCGAGGAGCTGTCCGGCGTCCCGCGGCCCATGCCCATCTCCATCTCCTACGCCTCGCCCGCGCCGTCGGTCACCACGACCTCGCGCTCCGAGGGCCTCGACACCCGGCACGACACCCCGCCGCCGCAGACCGTGATCTCCAACCGCCCGCAGAACAACGGCGGCGGCCTGCTCAACCGGCTGCTGATGACCGTGGTCGTGCTCCTGGTCATCGCCGCGGTCGGCGTGGGCGCGTGGACGGTCGGCCGCAGCCTCGGCAGCCCGTCAGCGCCCGAGGCGGGCGGCGGCGAGCCGAGCACGTCGAAGACGGCCGCGGCCGAGATCCAGCCGATCAAGCCGGCCAAGGCCGACGGCTTCGACCCTCTCGGCGACGGCTCGGAGAAGCCGGACCGGGCCTCGGCGGCCATCGACGGCAAACCGAGCACGTTCTGGAAGACCGAGAACTACAACGACGCCGACCTCGGCGGGCTCAAGGACGGCGTCGGCCTGCTGCTCGACATGGGCAAGCCGGTCCAGGTGAGCGACGTGGTGGCCACGCTGTCCGGGGCCTCGGGCGCCGACGTCGAGTTGAAGGTGGGCGACTCACGCGAGCTGGGTTCGCTGAAGACGGTGGCGCGTCACAAGGACGGCTCCGGAAAGATCACTCTGACGCCTGAGCAGCCCGCAAGCGGCCAGTACGTTTTGATCTGGTTTACGCGTCTTCCTGCGGACGATGGCGGGTTTCATGGCACCATCTATGACGTAGTAGTGCATTCTCCCGGATCAGCATAATCAGGAACCCCCTTGTGAACTCCCCACCCGAGACACCCTCAGGCGCAGAGCATTCCGATGCGGAGCTGCTCGCCGCGCACATCGACGGGGATCCACATGCGTTCAGCGAGATAGTCAAGAGGCACCGGGACCGCATGTGGGCGGTTGCCCTCCGCACCCTGGGCGACCCGGACGAAGCGGCCGACGCCGTCCAGGACGCCTTCGTCTCCGCATACCGCAAGGCCGCCACCTTCCGCGGCGAGGCCGCGGTCACCACCTGGCTCCACCGCATCGTGGTCAACGCGTGCCTCGACCGGATGCGCCGCAAGTCGGTCCGGCCGGTCGCCGACGACGAGCTCATCGAAGCCGCCGAACGTGACACGCCGATGCCCGACCAGACACTCGAACGTGAAGTTTCCATGGAGGTTTCGGCTGCTCTCAAACTCCTGCCCGCCGATCAGCGAGCTGCTCTTGTGCTGGTCGACATGATGGGCTATTCGGTCGAAGACGCAGCTCAAGTGCTCGAAGTCCCCAGTGGGACGGTGAAAAGCCGCTGTGCGCGGGGACGCGCGAAACTTGCCCCAATTCTTTCGCATCTGCGGAACCGTTCGGACCTCGGTCGCGTCTCATCCGCGAAGGGAGCAGAACTTCGTGACGGGTGATACGCACTACGATCTTGAGATCCTGGCCGAGCTGGCCGAGGGTCTTCTAGACGTCGGCACGGCGCGCCAAGTACGCGAACACCTCGCGGTGTGCACTCCTTGCGGGGCGCTACTGGCGGACCTGGCGGCGGTTCGCGAGGTGCTCGCGGCGACCCCCACACCGGCGATGCCGATGGGAGTCGCGCTACGCATCGACAAGGCGCTGGCGGCCGAGGCCTCCAGAGGCTCCAGGGGCGGAGTCGGCCTGGCGGAAGCGCCCGACTGGGACGAGCTCATGCGGGACGCGCCGTGGGAAACGGCCGCTGAGCCGCCGGTTCGCCTCGGGGTGGTCGCCGATGACGGCTCGATCGTCCCTGCTCGGCCGAGGGCCTCGCGACGGCGCCGGTGGGCTATGCCCGCGGTCGCCTCGGCCGCGGCTGCTGTGGTAGTCGGCACCGCCGTACTGTCGAGTGGGGTGCTCACGGCTTCCGGCGGGAACGGCGGTGGCGGCCCGCAGGTCGCTCAGCCCGCGCCGTCCGCGCCCACGCGCACCGAAGCCAGGAGCCGTGGCTACGCGCTGACCGACAGCACTCACAACTACAGCGACCAGGACCTGCGCCAGCCGATGGTGGGCTTCATGGGCAACGCGCAGGCACTGGGCGGCGACGAGACGCCGACCGGCGTCTCCAAGTGTGTCAACCAGGTCTCCTCGCGCACCAAGCTCAAGGTGTTCGCCGTCGACCAGGGCCAGTACAACGGTCAGGAGGCGCTCGTCGTCGCCTCCTGGAAGAACCAGCCGAAGAACAAGCTCAGGCTCGACGTCGTGGACCCGTTCAACTGCAAGAACCTCCGCAAGCCAACGGTCGGCCGCTGGTAAGCGAAACCCCACGTCAGAGCCCACTTCGGTGGGCTCTTTCGTTTTGTGGGCAGGGAAGGGAATCACGCGGGCCTAGGATCTGTTGACGCGACAGGCGACAGCAGAAGAGGAAGGCGTGAGAGCGTTGAGCGACGTCCGTAACGTGATCATCATCGGGTCCGGCCCGGCTGGATACACCGCGGCCGTCTACTCCGCACGCGCCGAACTCAAGCCGCTCGTCTTCGAAGGATCCGTCACCGCGGGCGGTGCGCTGATGAACACCACCGACGTGGAGAACTTCCCGGGCTTCCCGGACGGCATCATGGGCCCCGACCTCATGGACAACCTGCGCAAGCAGGCCGAGCGCTTCGGCGCCGAGCTGGTCGCCGACGACGTGATCGAGGTCGACCTCGAAGCCAACCCCAAGGTCATCAAGACCTACTCCGATACGTACTACGCCAAGTCGGTCATCCTGGCGATGGGCTCCGGTTACCGCGAGCTCGGCCTGGAGAACGAGAAGCGGCTGTCCGGACGCGGCGTTTCGTGGTGCGCCACCTGCGACGGGTTCTTCTTCCGGCAGAAGGACATCGTGGTCGTCGGCGGCGGTGACACCGCCATGGAGGAGGCCACGTTCCTGACCCGGTTCGGGCGGATGGTCACGGTCGTCCACCGTCGTGATGAGCTGCGCGCCAGCAAGATCATGCAGGAGCGCGCGTTCGCCAACGACAAGATCCGCTTCATCTGGGACACCGAGGTCGTGGACGTCCTCGGCACCGACAAGGTCGAAGCCGTCAAGCTGCGCAACGTCAAGACCGGCGAGGAGAGCGAACTGGCGACAGACGCGCTGTTCCTCGCGATCGGGCACGACCCGCGCACCGACCTGGTCAAGGGCCAGATCGACCTCGACGAGGACGGCTACGTCCAGGTCTCCGCGCCGACGACCGAGACCAACATCGAAGGCGTCTTCGCCGCGGGCGACGTCGTCGACCACATCTACCGCCAGGCCATCACCGCGGCCGGCACCGGTTGCTCGGCGTCCCTGGACTCCGAGCGCTGGCTGGCCACCCACGAGAACTAAGGAGCGCAATCGTGAAGGCTGTAACCGACGCCACCTTCGAGGCCGAAGTCCTCAAGAGCGACAAGCCGGTGCTGGTCGACTTCTGGGCCGAGTGGTGCGGACCTTGCCGTCAGGTCGCGCCCATCCTTGAGGAGATCGCCAAGGAGCACGGCGACAAGCTGGAGATCGTCAAGCTGAACATCGACGAGAACCCCGAGGTCCCGCGCAACTACGGCGTGCTGCAGATCCCGACCCTGAACGTCTACAAGGGCGGTGAGGTGGTCAAGCAGATCATCGGCGCCAAGCCCAAGGCGATGCTGATGCGCGAGCTCGAAGGCATCATCTAGCCGACTTCGCGGCCCGGGAGACCTGGTTCTCCCGGGCCTTCGCCTTTCGTGGCCCCAGAACGCCCTCAGACGGGACGCAATGCTCTTTCCGGGCTCATTGACCCGAGGAGCCTCTCCAGCGCCACCTCGACGTCCTCACGCCACGAGACGGCCGTCTTGAGCTCAAGCCGCAACCGTGGGAAGCGGAGATGCGGCCGCACCGTTTTAAAGCCGACCGAAAGCAGATACTCGGCGGGCACCACGCAGCCCGGCTTCTCCCACTTCAGGTCCCCGAACGCCTCGATGGCCTTGACCCCGCGCCGGGTGAGGTCCTTGGCCACGCCCTGGATCAGCATGCGCCCCAGCCCGCCCCCGGAGAACTCCGGAATGATGTGGGCCGTCATCAGCAAGACCGCGTCCGCGCTGACCGGCGAGGTGGGGAAGGCCACGGAGCGGGGGCTGTAGAGCGGCGGGCTGTAGAGCACGAACCCCGCCGGAACCCCGTCTACATAAAGAATCTTCCCGCAACTGCCCCACTCCAGGAGCGTTCCGGAAATCCACGCTTCTTTCTCAAGCCCAGGGTCGCCCGCGTCGGCCGCGCGCTCGCCGCTGACCGGGTCAAGCTCCCAGAAAACACACCGCCGGCAACGGCGCGGCAGATCGTCGAGATTGTCCAGGGTGATGTTGACCAGCCGACGCGACAACTACGGCCCCAATCGTTGACCCGGAAAAACGCGCGAAATCCGCGTCCCCAGCTGGCATCGTAGCCCAGTGACGAAGCGGGGAGCGGGTGCACGGCGATCGTGGCCAGTCACGTACTCTGGTCTCTCGGCTCCATTTGACACCTAGGAGGTGGACCGTGACAGAAGAGACGGATCACGGTCAGACGCCCGCGACCCAAGGGTCGCGCATCGACGCCTACGTCGATCGGTACGCCGCGCGAGCTACCGGGATGGTCGCCTCCGAGATCCGAGCTCTTTTCGCCGTCGCATCGAGGCCCGAGGTGGTCTCGCTGGCCGGCGGCATGCCGTACGTCACGGCCCTCCCGCTCGACATGGTCGGCGAGCTGGTCTCCGATCTGGTCACCAGGCGTGGCCCGGTCGCGCTCCAGTACGGCTCCGGCCAGGGCGACCCGCATCTGCGCGAGCAGATCTGCGAGGTCATGCGCCTGGAGGGAATCGAGGCCGGGGCGGACGACGTGGTCGTCACGGTCGGCTCCCAGCAGGCCCTCGATCTGATCACCCGCATCTTCATCGACCCGGGTGACGTCGTGCTGGCCGAGGGACCTTCGTATGTGGGCGCCCTAGGCACATTCAGCGCATACCAGGCGAAAGTCGTCCATATCACCATGGATGATCAGGGGCTCGTGCCCGAATCCCTGGCCCAGACCATCTACGCGCTGCAGGCCGCCGGCAACACGATCAAGTTCCTCTACACGATCCCGACCTTCCACAACCCCGGCGGCGTCACTCTCAACGCCGCCCGCCGCCAGCAGGTGCTCGACATCTGCCAGCGCGCCGGGGTGCTGATCGTCGAGGACAACCCGTACGGACTGCTCGGCTTCGACGGCGAGCCCATGCGCGCCCTGCGCGCCGACAACCCCGACGGGGTCGTGTATCTGGGCTCGTTCTCCAAAACTCTGGCCCCGGGTTTCCGTGTGGGCTGGGCCCTGGCCCCCCACGCCATCCGCGACAAGCTGGTCCTCGCCATGGAGTCGGCCGTCCTGTCCCACTCCTCCTTCACCCAGCTGGCCGTGGGCCAGTACCTGGCCACCCAGCCGTGGCGCGAGCAGATCAAGACGTTCAAGGAGCTCTACCGCGAACGCCGCGACGCCCTCCTGAACGCGCTGACCGACCTCATGCCCTCCGGCGTCACGTGGACCCGGCCCGCGGGCGGCTTCTTCGTCTGGGCCAGCCTTCCCGAGGGCCTGGACTCCAAGGCGATTCTGCCCCGGGCGGTGGCGGAGCGGGTGGCGTTCGTCCCCGGCACCGGCTTCTTCTCCGACGGCAGCGGTAGCCGTCAGATGCGGCTGTCGTACTGCTACCCGGAACCGGATCGGATCCGGGAAGGGGTGCGACGGTTGGCCGGCGTCATCGAAGGCGAACTCCAGCTCCGCGACACCTTCGGCACCACCTCACCACCTGGCCACCCCGGCGTGGACACCCCGGGCCCGGACCTCGCCTAACCCCACCGGGGCCGAGCCACCCTTACCGGTAGCCTCGGCCCCGCCCTCCCTCCCGCACGCGCACCTCAACGCCGCACTCCCCCACCCTCTCCTTCACCCTTTCCGTCTTCCCTTTCCCGTCGCCACCTTCCCGTCGCCACCTTCCCGGCGCGCGCCTTCGCCTCTGCGCTCCCACACCCCAGAGCTCCCGCGTCTCAGCGCTTCCCCTGCCTCAGCGCTTCCCGTGTCTCCGTCCGCCCCGTGTGTCCGTCCGCCCTCTGCCTCCGCGCTCTCTCCCGAGAGCCGCCTCTCAACGCCGCGATCTGATGGGGCTCCCCGTCTGTTCTCCCCGCGCTGTTTCTTTCCACGTTGTCCTTCCCGCGCCTCTGCGCCTGCGCTCTCGGCGCTGCTCCTCCCCTTGCCGATCCCCCGCCGGTCTTCCTGAGCGCCTCTGTCTCAGCGCTCACTGTCCCGTTGATTTTTCGCTGCACGCTCCTGCCCGCTCCTGACGCCGCATCTCCCCCGCCTTCCCTGCCCCGGCGAGCCCTCGCACGCGCTCCCGACACGAGATCGAACCGCCGGGCGGGGAGGGCAAGCTGGCTGGCTCATCAACGCGTCAGAAATGAGCGATGCCCCGCCCTCGCAGGGAAACGAATGGCCGAGCCGAACCGGTACGGTTGGACGGCGTGCTTTTCGGCAGAGGGGAAAGAGATGGGCGAACTGGGTCACGTGCTCGTGCTGGCCGGTGGGCTCTCCTATGAGCGGGAGGTGTCCCTGCGCTCCGGTCGCCGGGTGAGTGAGGTACTGCGGGCGGCGGGTGTCGACGTCGAGACGCGTGACACCGATGCCTCCCTGGTGCCGACGGTGCTCGCCGACCGCCCGGACGCCGTGTTCGTCACACTGCATGGCGGGGCCGGCGAGGACGGCGCGATCCGTTCTGTACTGGAACTGCTGAACGTCCCCTACGTAGGCGCCGATCCTGACGCGTGCCGGGTGGCGTTCGACAAGCCGACGGCCAAAGCGGTAGTACGTTCCGTCGGCCTGCGCACCCCCGACTCCATCACGCTGCCCAAGGAGACCTTCCACGACCTGGGCGCCTCGGTGGTTCTGGGACGCATCGTGGACCGCCTCGGCCTGCCCCTGTTCGTCAAGCCCGCCAGAGGCGGTTCCGCGCTGGGGGCCTCGATCGTGCGTACCGCCGAGGAGTTGCCGGCGGCGATGGTGGGCTGCTTCGCGTACGGCGACACCGCGCTCATCGAGCGTTGCATCGAAGGTGTGGAGGTGGCCGTCTCGGTGGTGGACCTGGGCGACGGTCCGGTGGCACTGCCCGCCGTGGAGATCGTCCCAGACGAAGGCGTCTACGATTACGCCGCCCGCTACACCGCCGGCCACACCGAGTTCTTCGCCCCGGCCCGCCTGTCGGAAGCGGCGGCCGCCGCCTGCGCGGAAACCGCCGTCACCGCTCACACCGCCCTGGGCTTGCGCGACATCTCCCGCACCGACCTGATCGTCGACGCCACCGGCCGCCCCCACTTCCTCGAAGTGAACGTCGCCCCCGGCATGACCGAGACGTCCCTCCTCCCCATGGCCGTCGAATCCGCCGGCCGCGACCTCGGCACCCTATGCCGCGGCCTCCTGGAAATAGCCGCCACCCGCCACTCCTCCACCTGACCCAGCACCTCCCCGAGCAACCTTGCTCACCTCTCCCCAGCCCCCCGCAACACCTCCCCGACACACTCGCCCCACCCCTCCCCCTGTTGCCCACCCTTCCGCCCGCCGTTCTGCTCGGCCTTCCGCCGACCCTTCCGCGCACCCTCCCGGCCACCCTTCCGCCCGCCGTTCTGCTCGGCCTTCCCCCGACCCTTCCGGCCACCCTGTCACCCGCGGTCTGCTCGGGCTTCCGCCCATCCCGCCCACCCTGCTGCCCGCCGCCCTTCCGGCCATCCTGCCGCCCGCCGTTCGGCTCCCCTTCTGCACGCGCTCGCTCTCTCTCCTCTCCGCTCTCCCAGCCCCAGCGACCACCCCCTCCACTCCCCCACGCGGTGCGCCCAGCACTCCGTGGCCTCCCGCGCCCAGTGACCCGTGGCCCGCTCCCTGTCGCCTCCGGGCTCTTCGGACGCCCGACCCCACGCCCGGAGACCGTCGGTAGGTGAACCCACGCGGCCCTCCCGGAGCGGTGAGCCCAAGTGCCAACCCGCTGGGCCAAGCACCAACCCTCTGAGCACAGGTGTCAACGCTCTGGGCGCAGGTGTCAACGCTCACGCGTGGGTACGCACGCCGAGCTCACCAACACCGTCTGAGTAGCCTTGCCGTGTGCTGATCGACACGACCTACCCCAAGAGTTTCGCCAGCGACAACCACGCGGGCGTCCACCCGACCGTCCTGGAGGCGATGGCATCCGCCAACGCGGGGGACGCCCCGGCCTACGGTGGCGATGACTGGACCTCCGCCTTCGAGCGTCAGATCAAACACATCTTCGGCGAGCAGGCGAACGGCTTCGCCGTGCTGAACGGAGCGGGCGCCAACCTGATCGGCCTGGCGCTGTCCCTGGGCCGGTACGACAGCATCATCTGTCCCGAGAGCGCCCACATCGCCATCCACGAGACCGGCGCCGCCGAACGACTCCTCGGCGTCAAGCTAACCCCCGTGCCTACAACCGACGGCAAGCTGCGCCCGGGCGACATCACCGACCGCCTCCACGTACTCGGTGCCCACCACGAGGTCCAGCCGACAGTCGTCTCCATCTCCCAGGTAACCGAACTGGGGACGTGCTACACCCCCGACGAAATCGCCGCCCTGGCCGAAACCGCACACAGCGCGAACCTGCGTCTCCACGTGGACGGCGCCCGCCTGTCCAACGCCGCCGCGCACCTCGGCTGCGACCTCCGCACGATCACAACGGACGCCGGTGTGGACATCTTCAGTTTCGGCGGCACGAAGAACGGCGCGATGGCCGCCGAGGCGGTCATCCTTCTCGACCCCACCCTGAGCAAGGCGGTCCCGTACCTCCGAAGGCAGTCCTTGCAACTGGCTTCGAAGATGCGTTTCATCTCCGCCCAGCTGACCGCTCTCCTGACCGACGACCTCTGGCACCAGAACGCCATCCACGCGAACACGATGGCGCACCGCCTGGCCGATGGCGTAAGAGACCTCCCGGAGGTCGGCATCGCCTTCCCCGTAGAGTCGAACGCCGTCTTCGCCACACTCCCCCGCGACGCCGTACGGACGCTCAAGGAGCACTTCCGTTTCGAGTACTGGGACGAGAACCTCAGCCTCGTCCGCTGGATGACCGCCTTCGACACGACATCAGATCACGTGGACGACTTCCTAGCAGCCATCCGCAAAGCCGTCTCCCGCTAGCCTCCCCAGGCAACGCGGCGCCTCTGCCGCTCACCGTTTCACGTGAAACAGCGCCGGTCCTCCACTCCATGTTTCACGTGAAACGCCCCGCAAGGCGTCGGCCGCTCGACCTGTTTCACGTGAAACAAAGCCCTCCAGCGCCGAGCCTTGCCTGCCTCTGACGGTCCTCTGCGGTAGGGGCATAGCAGAGGACCGTCAGAGGGCATCGGCAGAAGGACTCCCAAGGATCTGGCCCAGCCAGCGCCAGCCGCGCTCGTGGTTTCACGTGAAACAGCGCATCAACAAAGCCAGCCGTCACCTGCAGACGCGCTCTGCACTACGCGTGGAGGCGGAAGCATTGCCTCACGGGTCCTGCCAGGCATAGGTGGGCGGCGCGCAAGCGGACGCCGACGTACAGCCGAACCCAGAGGGCAGCAGAGTTGCCGGGTGGGCGTTAGGACTCGTGGTCGCGGATGGCGCGGGCGGCTTCTGGCGCCATCGTGCCGATGATGCGCTCCAGGTCGTCGATCGTGGCGAACTCGACCACGATGCGCCCCTTCCGACGCCCCAGGTCGACCTTGACCTTGGTCTCGAAATGGTCGGAGAGGCGGTCGGCCAGATGCGTCAGGCCGGGGGCAGTCGGCTTGTTGGGCTGGCGTTCACGGGGAGCCTTGCCGGATCCCTTGGAGCCGCCCAGGGCGACGATCTCTTCGACCGCGCGCACTGACAGAAGCTCCGCCACGATTCGCTTGGCCAGCTGAATCTGCTCGTCGGCGCTGTCCAGTCCGAGAAGAGCGCGTGCGTGGCCCGCGCTGACCGTGCCGGCGGCGACCTTCAACTGAACGTCCGGCGGGAGGTTCAGGAGGCGCAGGGTGTTGGTGATGTGGGAACGGGAGCGGCCGACCTTCTGGGCCAGCTGTTCGTGTGTGGCCTGGAAGTCGTCTAGAAGCTGTTGGTAGGCGGCGGCCTCTTCGAGTGCGTTCAGCTGCTCGCGCTGAAGGTTCTCGATGAGGGCGTCACGGAGGAGCTCGTTGTCCTGGGTGTTCCGGACGATGGCGGGGACGAACTCCAAACCGGCCAGCTTGGAAGCGCGCCAGCGCCGTTCTCCCATGATCAGCTCGTAGCGGCCACCACCGACCGAACGGACCACGATCGGCTGGAGAAGTCCGACCTCCTTGATGGAGGCGGCCAGCTCTTCCAAACGCTCCTCGTCGAAGACCTCACGCGGCTGACGCGGGTTGCGGACGATGGCGGTAAGAGCGATCTCCTTGAAGTACGCGCCCGCGATCGGCCGCGGACCGGACTCCGGGGCCGTCCCGTTGTCGGCCGCCACAGCTCCGGTGCCGTCAACGATGGGACCGGTCGGGATCAGCGCCCCGAGCCCCTTGCCCAATCCCCGCCGCTGCTGACTCACTGCGTCTCCTCACCGTCCCGGCCGTTTCCGGTCACACCAGGAGAGGTTACCGGTGCGAACGCCACACGGTGTCCCGTCGCCACACGCGCTTCACCGCATTTACTCCCGAAGCCCCCAGATTTCCCTCCACCGCCCGACTGTCCGCTCCGGTGGGGCACCCATGGCCGTGTGAAGCGAACGCCGGCATAGGGCGTACGCGACAGGTGGAGCACGCATGACAAGACGGGCTGCGCGGCAGGGGGCCGTCGTAGGCGAGGGGACCGCCAGCGCCCCAAGGAGGGCGGCGAGAGCGGGACAACCGCCGGTTGGACGGTGCGAGAGTGGGAGCGACTGCGGGTGCGGGGTGCCGACGGCCCGGGCCCGGGTGCCAGGGGCCAGGGGGCCGGAGGCCAGGGGGCCGGAGGCCAGGGGGCCGGAGGCCAGGGGGCCGGAGGCCAGGGGGCCGGAGGCCAGGGGGCCGGAGGCCAGGGGGCCGGAGGCCGGCGGCCGGCGGCCGGCGGCCGGCGGCCAGGGGGCCGGGGGTGCTCAGGATGCCATGGGGCTCGGGATGCCCGGGAGGGTGCCCGGGACGCGGATCGGGGAGTCCGGGGTGGACGCAGGTCGAAGGTTGCCGCGGTGGGGGTGCGCGGGCGCGGGGGCGCGGATGGAGGTTGCGAAGGTGGGGTGCGCGCGGGTGGGGGGTGCGGGCAGGGGCGGAAGGTGTGGCCGGAGGTCAGACCTTGCTGGCGCGGTAGGCGATCTCGCGGCTGGCGTCCATGTAGGCCATCGCGCCGCTGGAGCCCGGGTCGTATGTCATGACGGACTGGCCATAGCTGGGCGCCTCGGACAGTCGGACGCTGCGAGGGATGACGGTGTTGAGGACCGTTTCGCCGAAGTGGGCGCGGACCTCGTCCGCCACCTGTGAAGCCAGGCGGGTGCGGCCGTCGTACATCGTCAGCAGGATGGTGGAGAGGTTGAGCGTCGGGTTGAGGTGGGCCTTGATGAGGTCGACGTTGCGGAGCAACTGGCCGAGGCCCTCCAGGGCGTAGTACTCGCACTGGATCGGGATCATCACCTCGTCGGCCGCCACGAGCGCGTTGACGGTCAGGAGGCCGAGTGACGGCGGGCAGTCGATGATGATGTAGTCGAACTCGAGGGCGTCGTACGCGGCCAGGGCGCGGCGGAGGCGGGCTTCGCGGGCGACGAGTGAGACGAGTTCGATCTCGGCGCCGGCGAGGTCGATGGTGGCGGGGGCGCAGTATAGGCCGGGCATTTCCGGCACTTCCTTGATGATGTCCGCCATCGGGAGGTCGTCCACCAGGACCTGGTATACGTCAGGGACGTCACCCCGGTGTTCGGTGGCCAGGGCCGTGGAGGCGTTGCCCTGGGGGTCGAGGTCGACGACGAGGACGCGCTGGCCGTTCATCGAGAGGGCGGCGGCGATGTTGACCGATGTGGTCGTTTTGCCGACTCCGCCCTTCTGGTTGGCCACGGCGATCACGCGGGTTTTGGACGGTCTTGGCCAGGCGCCTCGGGCATCGCCGGGCGCCTCACCCGCGGCGGGGGCCGATTGGACAGCAGATGTTTCACGTGAAACCACTGAGCTGAGCGCCTCTCGTACCAACGGCGAATCACCGGGGTTAAGGGGGGTCTGGGTCACGATGGCCATCCTTTCAACCAGAGGCACGGTCGTGTCGGGAATTCGCTGTCGCGACACGCCCATTTCGGGCCAACCAACCCCCGCTGGGCTGTCCGAAGAAGGGACGGCGGGCCAGCCAAGGCCACATGCGGCCACTGGCACAACGGTCACCTCCTTCGTCGACGCCTACCACGTTCCGGCGTACGACCTGCTACCACCCGAACCAATGTTGCAGGCGGCTCGACCTTACCGTGCCCAACGGTCACAAGCTCAGCCGTTCGGGCCCCGCTCGCCCGCAACTGCGCGTTGGCTTCGGCAAGTTCCTCGGCCGCGCGCTCCCCCTTCATGGCAATGAGCTCGCCACCTTCACGAAGAAGCGG
Source organism: Nonomuraea sp. NPDC050394 (assembly GCF_044459065.1). Classification (NCBI taxonomy): domain Bacteria; kingdom Bacillati; phylum Actinomycetota; class Actinomycetes; order Streptosporangiales; family Streptosporangiaceae; genus Nonomuraea; species Nonomuraea sp. NPDC050394. The sequence goes on from NZ_JBITIO010000015.1 coordinate 153,501, forward strand.
CATCGCCCACTTCAAGAGCCGATCAAGCGGCGCCACCGCCCGTGCGCTCGCCACGTCGAACTCACGCTTGCCGGCCAGCTCCTCGGCCCGCCCGCGCAACACCTCGACGTTGTCCAGCTTGAGCGCCTCGACGCTCTCCTCCAGGAAGACGGTACGGCGCAGCAGCGGCTCCAGCAGCGTCACCCGGATGTCCGGCCGCACGATCGCCAGCACCAAACCGGGCAATCCCGCCCCCGACCCGATGTCCACCAACCTGACATCCTCCGGTACGGCTTCCGCCACCACCGCGCAATTCAGCAGGTGCCGATCCCAGATCCGCGGCACCTCCCGCGGGCCGAGCAGCCCACGCACCACACCGGGCCCGGCCAGAATCTCGGCGAAAGCACTCGCCCGATCCCATGCCTCTCCGGTGAATACTTCCCGTGCGATGTCGGGCGGAGCCGGTAGCTCTTCGCTCACTGGTTGGTGGCCCTTCCAATAACGCCGATGTCGATGGATACAAGGCTAGGGGTCACAGAGGGGTGCGACGTCGCGGACAGCCCAGCGCCGCCCGGCGTTCTCACACCCCGCCCCCGCGCTCCCGTCGCCAGCCACGAGATCACGAGGTTGTCGGGGGCGCATGTATGTGGGCGGTCGACAAGATCGTGGATCGCCGGACCGGCCACATACAGCTGACCAGGGTGACGGGGCGCCGTCCCGAGCGCCAGATGTCGGGTGGCAGGGGGCAAGGGGGGCAGGCCGAGTTGCTGGTGCTGGACCAGGTCGCGGGTAGAGGGCCGAATGCCAGGTGGCGAGTGCCGGGTCCGGGCGGCGGGTCGGGTCCGGGCGGCGGGTCGGGAGGAGGGTGGCGGATCGGGAGGAGGGTGGTAGGTCGGAGGGAGGTGGTAGGTCGGGTGGCAGAGGGATCATGGGGTGGGGGCACGGCGTGACGGTGCCGTGCCTGGGGAAGGCGGTGCCGTGCCTGGGGAAGGCGGTGCCGTGCCTGGGGAAGGCGGTGCCGTACTCGGGAGAAAGGGTGGATAGGGGACGTAGGGCAAGGAAAAGGCCGCCATGTCCACAGCGGGACAGACGGCCTTTAGGGGTGGAAACCGGGTTAGACAGGTAGAACCACTACGAAGCGCAGCGGCTCCTCCCCCTCAGACTCGCTGCGCAGCCCAGCCGCCGCCACCGCGTCATGCACGATCTTCCGCTCGAACGGCGTCATGGGCTGCAGCGACTTCGGCTCGCCATTCCGCTTGACCTGAGCCGCGATCTCGTTGCCAAGCTTGCTGAGCTCCGCCCGGCGCTTCTCGCGGTACCCGGCGACGTCCAGCATCAGCCGCGACCGCTCCCCCGTCTGCCGATGCACCGCCAGCCGGGTCAGCTCCTGCAGGGCCTCCAGGACCTCTCCCCCGGGCCCGACCAAGTCATCGCCTTTGACCCCGACGACGGAGACGAGCGCGCGGTCGCCCTCGACGTCCATGTCGATGTCGCCGTCGATGTCGGCGATGTCCAGCAGCCCCTCGACGTAGTCGGCGGCGATCTCGCCCTCCTGCTCCAGGGCGTTGAGGTCGGGTGCCGCCTTCTCCTGCTCAGCCTCGGTCATGGCGAGCGTCTCCTTTATGATCAAGACTTCTTGCTGCCGGTGCGCTTGCTGCGAGACTGCCGGCTGGGCTGGTTCCGCACGATCTTAGGCTGCTCGGGCTCCGGTTCGGGAGCCTCCTCCACGGGAGGGGTCTTCCGGAACCTGGCGAGCAGTCCGGGCTTGGCCTTCTCGGGGATCACGTTGCCCTTGGCATCGAACTGCGGCATCGGGTGCCGGCTGTAGAACCAGTGCTGCTGACCGAGCGTCCACAGGTTGGTGGTGACCCAGTAGAGGATCAGACCGAGCGGGAAGTTCAGGCTGAAGAAGGCGAACAGCGGCGAGATGTACATCAGGATCTTCTGCTGCTGCGCCATGGGGTTGTCCGGCATCTGCTGCATGGAGCGGGTGACGCTCTGCCGGACGGTGAGGAAGGTGGTCAGCGAGCTGACCGCGACGAAGACGCCGATGATGACCTTGCTCGTGACAGCCTGGGCGGAGAAGAAGGTCTCCGAGATGCCGGCGCTGAAGATGTGCGCCTGCTTGGCGCTGTCGACGACGGCCTGGGTCATGCCGTACTTGGTCGCCGTGCCGTTGGCGATCGCCTGGAGCACCGTGAACATCGAGATGAAGATCGGGAACTGCGCCAGGATCGGCAGGCAGCCGCCGAGGGGGTTGGCGCCCGCTCCCTGGTACAGCGCCATGACTTCCTGGTTCATGCGCTGCTTGTCGTTCTTGTAGCGCTTGCGCAGCTCCTGCACCTTCGGCGCGAGCTCCTGCATCTTCTTCGACGAGCGCATCTGCTTGAGGAAGAGCGGGAAGATCAGGATCCGCATGATGACGGTGAGCGTGATGATGGTCAGCGCCCAGTTCAAGCCGCTTGCGGGGTTGATGAAGGTGCTGTAAGCCTGGTGAATCCAGGTGATGACTTGCGCGATGGCTGTGTACAGCCAGTTCAGCCAGGCGAAATCCACCGAGCTAGCTCCCTTGCGTTTCGTGTGACCGGACCGGGCGTGGAGGGACCGGATCCAGTCCTCCGGGGTTGAACGGATGACAACGCCCGATGCGCCGGACGGTCAGCCAGGCGCCCCGAAGAGCACCGTGTACGGCTATCGCCTCGAGTCCATAGGCACTGCATGAGGGGTAGAAACGGCAGCGCGGACCCAGCATCGGGCTGATGAAGGCCCGATAGAACCGGATCGGGGCGATTAGGACCCGGGCCGGGAGGCTCGGCTCGCCCTGCGGCTGCTCCGTCATCTGTGTCCATCCGTCGCGGACTCGCGCCTCTTCAGCAAACGATTCAGCGCGGTGTCGAGTTCTCCGGCGAGAACCTCGCTTGGCGCTGACGCCGCCGGTGGGTTGGCGCGTATCACCAGCAGGCTACCTCGCGGGAGGCGGTCGAGACGCTCGCGCATCAGGTGTCGAAGGCGGCGCTTGACCCTGTTGCGCACGACAGCCCCGCCGACCGCACGGCTGACCACGAAACCCACCAGAGGTTCTTCTTCACCAGAAACCCTCAGATGAGCCACCAAAGTGGGGCGACCGGCACGCTGGCCGCGCTTGACCGCAGCGGCGAAATCCTCGCCACGCCGCATCCGGGAGCTTGGGGATAGCACTGAAGACGCCTATCGCCCGCCGGCGAAGGTCACCGGCGGGCGGACGAATCGGGCGCAGCGAGCCGTCAGGCCGACAGCTTCTCGCGGCCCTTGCGACGCCGGGCGGCAAGGATGGCGCGGCCGGCGCGCGTACGCATGCGCAGCCGGAAGCCGTGGGTCTTCGCGCGGCGGCGGTTGTTCGGCTGGAAAGTACGCTTGCTCACGGGTGGGCTCCAGGCTTGATGATGCGCCCGAGCTGGGCGCCTAACACTCATGGACGGGCCCGCCACGGGCATGCAGAAGCGCCGTCGTGTGGCAAGCCGACCGTCGTACGTTACGGGTCATATATGGCCCAGGTCAAACCAGCACCGGTTATCCACGTATCCACATGTGGGTTTTCCACCGCCCCGGCCGTGTCCACAGTATGTGCACCGAGGTACCACTAGGCTGTGGACAACGTCTTGAACACAGCTGTGCACATCGATACTGTCGGCCCTTCTAGGCCCGCCGTGAGCCTGTGCACATCTTGTGGATCACTTGTGGAGACTGTGCGGACAACACACGGCCACCCTGTTGTGGACGGTGAGGGCTGATCACCGAGCGAGCGGCCATCGTGTGTGGATAAACGATCGCGGGGGGCCGCGACAGGGAGGAGCAGCCGGACTATGGACCTCGGCGGCGTATGGGCGAAGGCACTGGACAACTTCCTCAACGAGAGCGTGCCGGTCCAGCAGCGAACCTGGCTGTCCATGGTCCGGCCGATCGCCCTGGCGGACGACACGATCGTGCTCGGCGTGCCCAATGACTTCCTGAAGGACCTCATCGAGGGCAAGTTGCGGCCGCTGGTGGCGCACGCGCTGTCGCAGGAGCTCGGCCGGGCGATGCGGCTGGCGGTGATGATCGACACCACGGCGCCGGCGCGCCCGGCGCCCGAGGCCCATCCCCAGCCTGTGACTCAGAGTTATCCCCAGAGTGTGGATCACTTTCCACAGCCTCCGCAAACCCCGAGTTACCAGGTCTCGGAGCCGCCTCAGTTCTATTCTCCACAGCCTGAGGCACAGCCGGTATCCACCGACTATCCACAGCGCCAGTTCGGTTATGAACAGGAGAAGGCACCGGAGCCCGCTCAGCCCCGTTGGGAAGCGAAAAGCAGCAAACCCAGCGAACCGGCCAGGCTCAATCAGAAGTACACCTTTGAGACATTTGTTATCGGCGCCAGCAACCGGTTCGCCCACGCGGCCGCCGTGGCGGTGGCCGAGTCTCCGGCCAAGGCGTACAACCCGCTGTTCATCTACGGCGACTCGGGCCTGGGGAAAACCCACCTTCTCCACGCCATCGGGCATTACGCGCAATCCCTGTACGACGGCGCGCGGGTCAGATACGTGAGCTCCGAGGAGTTCACCAACGACTTCATCAACAGCATCCGCGACCACAAGGCCGACGGGTTCCGCAGCCGCTACCGCGCGATCGACATCCTGCTCGTGGACGACATCCAGTTCTTGGAGGGCAAGGAGCAGACGCAGGAGGAGTTCTTCCACACCTTCAACACGCTCCACAACGCCAACAAGCAGATCGTCATCTCCAGCGACCGGGCGCCCAAGCAGCTGATCACCCTGGAGGACCGGCTGCGCAACCGGTTCGAGTGGGGCCTGATCACCGACGTCCAGCCGCCCGAGCTGGAGACCCGCATCGCGATCCTCAGGAAGAAGGCCATCCAGGAGGGCCTGGCCGCGCCGCCCGAGGTGCTCGAGTACATCGCCAGCCGGATCTCCACCAACATCCGTGAGCTGGAGGGCGCGCTGATCCGGGTCACGGCGTTCGCCAGCCTCAACCGGCAGGGTGTGGATCTCCAGCTGGCCGAGGTCGTGCTCAAGGACCTCATCACCTCGGAGTCCGGCCCCGAGATCACGATCGCCAACATCATGGCCAAGACCGCCGAGTACTTCGGCATCAGCATCGACGACCTCTGCGGAAGCTCGCGCAGCCGCGCGCTCGTCAACGCCAGGCAGATCGCGATGTACCTCGCCCGCGAGCTGACGGACCTGAGCCTGCCGAAGATCGGGCAGCAGTTCGGCGGCCGCGACCACACCACGGTCATGCACGCCGAGCGCAAGATCCGCTCGCTCATCGCGGAGCGCCGGTCGATGTACAACCAGGTCAACGAGCTGACAATGCGTATAAAGCAGACGTCGCACGGGTCCTAGTCGTCATGCACACCCTGTGGATAACACTGTGGATCAGCGGAAACTCCCGAAGAACCGGGGTTCGCCGCCGGAATGAGCCCGAAAAGTCCGCACGATGCCTGGGGATAAATCTGGGGACATCCTGCGGACAACTTGGGGACTACCGGTGGACGACTTGGGGACAGCCTGTGCACAGTGGTTTCAGGGGTCACCTGGAGCTCCGTTTACCCCGTGGATAACCGGTGGAAACCCAGTGGATAACCCGTGGATGAACACCCTGTGATCTGGGGACGGCCTGTGGGGAACGACTGTTCATCCCCAGGCTCGCGAGTTACCCCCAGGCGTCACCCACACGGGGGGTGGATGAAAATCGGGCCGCTGAGCTGCGGGAACTCGGGTTGTCCACAGTATCCACCGCCCCTAGTGTGATGACCTCTTATCTCTCTTACAAAGAAACTCAAGACCCATAGAGGGGTTCCGCCCGTCCAGAGGTGCGGGAGAGTGAACACTTGAATCAGCGACGAAACCAGGAGGTTGATCACCGTGATGTTCCGAATCGAGCGAGACGTCCTCGCTGAGGCGGTGGCATGGACGGCACGCAGCCTCCCGGCGCGACCGTCGGTGCCCGTCCTGGCCGGCATGCGCCTGGAGGTCACCGGGGAGCAGAAGCTCAAGCTGTCCGGCTTCGACTACGAGGTCTCCGCGGAGGTGACGCTCGAACTACAGACCGGTGAAGCGGGCGTCGTCCTGGTGAGCGGCAAGCTGCTCGCCGAGATCACCCGCGCGCTTCCCGCACAGCCTGTGGACTTCGTGGTGGATGGCGCGAAGGCCGTGGTCACGTGCGGCAGCGCGCGCTTCACCCTGTTGACCATGCCGGTGGAGGACTACCCGTCCCTGCCGACGATGCCGCCGGCCGCGGGCCGGGTGGGCAGCGACGTGTTCGCCTCGGCCGTCGGTCAGGTCGCCGTCGCCGCCGGGCGTGACGACACGCTGCCCATGCTCACGGGCGTGCGCATGGAGATCGAGGGCGACACCGTGACCCTCGCGGCCACCGACCGCTACCGCCTCGCCGTACGCGAGCTGAGGTGGCAGCCTGGGCAGCCGGACTTCGCGGCGATCGCGATGATCCCCGGCAAGACGCTCGCCGACACGGCCAAGGCTCTCGGTTCCACGGGCGCCGAGGTGGAGATCGCGCTAAGCTCGGCCGGCGGCACCGGCGAGGGCATGATCGGGTTCTCCAGCGCCGGGCGCAGGACCACGACGCGGCTGCTCGACCCCGAGTTCCCCAAGTACCGCTCCCTGCTGCCGACGGAGTTCGCGGCCAAGGCCGAGTTGTCCACAGGCCCGTTCGTCGAGGCGGTCAAGCGCGTGGCCCTGGTGGCCGAGCGCAACACCCCGGTGCGCATGGCGTTCAGGGAGGGCGAGGTCGTGCTTGAGGCGGGCAGCGGCGACGAGGCGCAGGCCGTGGAGGTCCTTCCCGTCGACTACGAGGGCGAGGAGATGAACATCGCCTTCAACCACCAGTTCCTGCTCGAAGGCCTCGGCGCCATCGACTCCGACGTGGCCAGGCTCCAGATGACCACGTCCACCAAGCCCGCTATCCTCACCGGCGGCAAGCCTGTGGATGGAGACGCGGCGCCCGACTACCGATACCTGATCATGCCCATCCGCTTGTCGAGCTGAAATGATGGAAGCCTGACAAGGGGGTTGTAACCAATGCAGATCGGCATGGTCGGACTCGGCAAGATGGGCGGCAACATGGCCGAGCGGCTCCGCCGCGGTGGCCACGACGTGGTCGGCTACGACCGCGACCCGTCCGTCAGCGACGTGGGGAGCCTCAAGGAGCTCGTCGGGCGGCTGCAGGCGCCGCGCGTGGTGTGGGTCATGGTGCCCGCGGGCGCGCCCACCCAGCAGACCGTCGACGAGCTGGGCGAACTGCTGGCCGAGGGCGACATCGTCGTCGACGGCGGGAATTCACACTATGTGGATGACCAGAAGCACGCCGAGGAGCTCGCCAAGCGCGGCGTCGGTTTCGTCGACTGCGGCGTGAGCGGCGGCGTCTGGGGGCTGCAGAACGGCTACGCCCTCATGTGCGGCGGCGAGAAGTCCCATGTGGACAAGGTCATGCCGATCTTCGAGACGCTCAAGCCGGAGGGCGAGGACGGCTTCGTCCACGCCGGCGAGGTGGGCGCGGGTCATTTCGCCAAGATGGTCCACAACGGCATCGAGTACGGCATGATGCAGGCCTTCGCCGAAGGCTGGGAGCTGCTGGAGGCCTCCGACGTCGTCAAGGACGTGCGCGGCAGCTTCAGCAGCTGGCGCACCGGCACCGTCATCCGCTCGTGGCTGCTCGACCTGATGGTCCGCGCTCTCGACGACGACGAGCACCTGGACGAGCTCAAGGGTTATGCACAGGACTCCGGCGAGGGCCGGTGGACGGTGCAGGCGGCTGTGGACCACGCCGTGCCGCTGCCGGTGATCACCGCCGCCCTGTACGCCCGCTTCGCCTCCCGCCAGGACGACTCGCCGGCGATGAAGGTCGTGGCCGCGCTCCGCAACCAGTTCGGCGGCCACGCGGTCACCGGGACGGCGGGCTCGGACGAAAAGGGAGCGGACTCCCCCGGCGCCGACGTCAAGCCGCCCAAGGAAGCCGGTTAGGTTTTCCACAGGCGGCACGGCGGTGACCCCAGGGACCGGTGTGGCCCACTAACCTTCCTTGGGTGCATGTCGCCCATCTCTCGCTGACCGACTTCCGGTCCTACGCGTCGGTGGAGCTCGGCCTGGAGCCGGGCATCACCGCCCTCGTGGGGCCGAACGGCCAGGGCAAGACCAACCTGGTCGAGGCCCTGGGCTATGTGGCGACGCACTCCAGCCACCGCGTCGCCAACGACGCTCCCCTGGTACGGCAGGGCGCCGCGCGGGCCATCGTCCGCTGCGCCGTACACAGGGATGAGCGGCGGGCACTGGTCGAGCTGGAGATCAACCCGGGCAAGGCCAACCGGGCCAGGCTCAACCGCTCCCCCGTCTCCCGGCCCAGGGACGTGGTCGGGCTGCTGCGGACGGTGCTGTTCGCGCCGGAGGACCTGGCGCTGGTCAAGGGTGACCCGTCGGAGCGGCGGCGCTTCCTCGACGACCTGCTGGTGTCCAGGGCGCCGCGGTTCGCCGGGGTGCGGGCCGACTACGACCGGGTGCTCAAGCAGCGCGGCGCGCTGCTGCGCACGGCCGCGCAGGCCCGCAGAGGCTCCAGGAGCGCCCGTCGGGCGGAAAGCGACACCGCGTTCGCGTCGGCGGGCGCCGGGGACGTCCTGAGCACTCTGGAGGTCTGGGACGCGCATCTCGCGCGGCACGGGGCCGAGTTGCTTCAGGCGCGGCTCGATCTCGTGGAGGCGCTGCGGCCGCTGGTCGCCGGAGCCTATGCCGCGCTGGCTCCGGCGAGCGGTGCGGCGACCCTGTCGTACCGCAGCACGTTGTCCACAGGTGGGGATGATCCTGAGGGCGAAGAGCCCGGCGGACGTGGATCTTCTGATACACAGACGTTATCCACAGACTTGGGGAAAACCCTAGAAGAGCGGCTGCGCGAGCGGCTACAAGAGGTGCGCTCCGCGGAGCTGGAGCGGGGGGTCACGCTCGTCGGCCCGCACCGCGATGATCTTGTTCTCGGCCTCGGCGAGCTGCCCGCGCGCGGCTACGCCAGCCATGGCGAGTCGTGGTCGTTCGCGCTGGCGCTGCGTCTGGCCGCCTACGACCTGTTGAAGGCCGACGGCGGCGATCCGGTGCTGATCCTGGACGACGTCTTCGCCGAGCTCGACACCCAGCGCAGGCGCCGGCTGGCCGAGATCGTGGCACCGGCCGAGCAGGTCCTGATCACGGCGGCTGTGGACGACGACGTGCCCGGCGAGCTGGTCGGAGCCCGCTACGACGTCGCCGAAGGGAGTGTGAGCCGTGTCCGATGAGGAGAACCCGGCGGCGCGTGGCGCCGCGATGGCCAGGGAGAAGCTGGCCCAGGCCAAGGCGGACGCGGCCAAGCGCGGCCAGCTCCCCCGGCGCGAACCGCGCCGCAGAGCCGCGGGGCCGTCGCGTGGAGCAGGCGATCCCCAGCTTTTCGGCCGGGCCATCATGGATCTGCTGTCCGACCGCGGCTGGGAGCGCTCCGCCGCGGTCGGCGGGGTTTTCGGCCGCTGGGCGGACATCGTCGGCACCGATCTCGCCGCGCACACCAAACCGGAGTCCTTCGAGGACGGCGAGGTGCTCGTCGTGGCCGACTCCACGGCATGGGCGACGCAGGTCAGGCTGCTCGCGCGCACCCTCGTACGCAGGCTGAACGAGGAGCTCGGTGACAACACGGTCACAAAAGTGAAGGTCAGGGGTCCGCAGAACGCGCCACGCCCCAGCGGCGGCCTGCGCGTGACCGGCAGCCGGGGCCCCGGAGACACCTATGGCTAGCCCGCTCCGGGCGATCAGAGAGCCACAGACGCGATGAGCCCCCCACGCAAAGGGGGGATGCTTAAGCGGGGGGAAAACGAGCTAGAGAGCACCACAGGCGCGTTCAATGCCACCTTCGGCGCTCCGAGCCGGTAGAATGAAAGCGGATTCCGGACACGTCCGCTTGCGTGTCACCCCGGCAGCAAGCCGACTCCCCCGGGTGACCGCGCATCGGGGCACTCACGACGGTGACGGGCACGGCAGGGGCAGCTCGTAGTTGACTGCTTACCCAGCCGCGTGTCCGCGGCAGGAGGATTTCGCACTTGTCCTACGACGCTAGCTCAATCACCGTACTCGAAGGGCTTGAGGCGGTCCGCAAGCGCCCGGGTATGTATATCGGCTCCACCGGCGAGCGCGGCCTGCACCACCTTGTCCAGGAGATCGTGGACAACGCTGTGGACGAGGCCCTCGCGGGTTATGCCAAACACATCGACGTCACCCTACTCGCCGACAACGGCGTGCGCGTCGTGGACGACGGCCGCGGCATCCCGACGGGCATCCACCCGGTCGAGAAGCGGTCCGCTGTCGAGGTCGTCCTGACCACGCTGCACGCCGGCGGCAAGTTCGACGGCAGCTCGTACGCCGTCTCCGGCGGCCTGCACGGCGTGGGTTCAGCCGTGGTCAACGCGTTGTCCACGGCCATGGACGTGGTGGTCAAGCAGAACGGCTACTACCACCACCTGCGCCTGGAGAACTCCAAGCCGCTGGCGCCGCTGCAGCAGGGCGAGGCGACCGACGAGACCGGGACCGAGATCACCTTCTGGGCCGACGGCACGATCTTCGAGACCACCACGTGGAACTTCGAGCTGCTCTCGCGCCGCTTCCAGGAGATGGCCTTCCTCAACAAGGGCCTGACGATCACGCTCACCGACGAGCGGCCCGACCACATCAACGGTGAGGTGCACCAGGTCGAGTACCTCTACGAGGGCGGCCTGTCCGACTTCGTCAAGCACCTCAACGGCAAGAAGGAGCCGGCGCACGCCTCGATCATCGCCTTCGAGGAAGAGGGCGACGGCATCTCGGTCGAGATCGCGATGCAGTGGAACAACTCCTACTCGGAGTCGGTCTACTCCTTCGCCAACGTCATCAACACCGCCGAGGGCGGCACCCACGAGGAGGGCTTCCGCGCGGCGCTGACGTCGATCGTCAACCGCTACGCGCGCGAGCAGAAGTTCCTCAAGGAGGGCAAGGACGAGAACCTCTCCGGCGAGGACGTCCGCGAGGGCCTGACCGCGATCATCTCGGTGAAGCTGGCCGACCCGCAGTTCGAGGGCCAGACCAAGACCAAGCTGGGCAACACCGAGGCCAAGTCGTTCGTGCAGAAGGCCTGCAACGACCACCTGCGCGACTGGTTCGAGCGCAACCCGGGCGAGGCCAAGGACGTCATCAACAAGTCGCTGCAGGCCGCCCGCGCCCGCGTCGCCGCCCGCCAGGCCCGCGACCTGACCCGGCGCAAGTCGCTGCTGGAGTCCGGCAGCGGCCTGCCGGGCAAGCTGGCCGACTGCCAGTGGAACGACCCGGAGAAGTGCGAGCTCTACATCGTCGAGGGCGACTCGGCCGGCGGCTCCGCCAAGGGCGGGCGCGACTCGCGCTACCAGGCGATCCTCCCGATCCGCGGCAAGATCCTCAACGTGGAGAAGGCCCGGATCGACAAGGTTCTCAAGAACAACGAGGTCCAGGCGCTCATCACCGCGCTCGGCACGGGTGTGCACGACGAGTTCGACATCTCGAAGCTGCGCTACCACAAGGTGATCCTGATGGCCGACGCCGACGTCGACGGCCAGCACATCAACACGCTGCTGCTGACGTTGCTGTTCCGCTTCATGCGGCCGCTGATCGAGGCCGGGCACGTCTACCTGTCCTGCCCGCCGCTGTACAAGATCAAGTGGAACCGCAGCGGTGACGACGCCTCGTACGCCTACTCCGACACCGAGCGCGACGCGGTCATCCAGGCCGGCATCGAAGCGGGCAAGCCCGACCCGCGGCCGCGCGACAACGTCCAGCGCTTCAAGGGTCTCGGCGAGATGAACGCCGGCCAGCTCTGGGAGACCACGATGAACCCGGAGACCCGGCTGCTTCGCCTGGTCACGCTCGATGACGCCGCGCAGGCCGACGACCTGTTCAGCGTGCTGATGGGCGAGGACGTCGAAGCAAGGCGCGACTTCATCATCCGTAACGCCCGCGACGTCCGCTTCCTCGACGTTTAGCCAGAATAAGGATCACCACCTGTGACGGAAGTGAACACCAGTTTCCCGGCTGAGCGCATCGAGCCGGTAGACATCCAGTCCGAGATGCAGCGCAGCTACATGGACTACGCGATGTCCGTCATCGTGTCCCGTGCGCTGCCTGACGTCCGCGACGGCCTCAAGCCGGTGCACCGCCGGGTCCTCTACGCGATGTACGACGGCGGCTACCGTCCCGATCGCGGCTACTTCAAGTGCGCGCGCGTCGTCGGTGACGTGATGGGCACCTACCATCCCCACGGCGACACGTCGATCTACGACGCGCTGGTACGGCTGGCGCAGCCCTGGTCGCTGCGCTACCCGCTGGTCGACGGGCAGGGCAACTTCGGCTCGCCGGGCAACGACCCGGCGGCGGCGATGCGCTACACCGAGTGCAAGCTCGCGCCCATCGCCATGGAGATGCTGCGCGACATCGACAAGGACACCGTCGACTTCCGCCCCAACTACGACGGCAAGTCGCAGGAGCCGGACGTCCTGCCGGCGCGGTTCCCGCAGCTGCTGGTCAACGGTTCGGGCGGCATCGCCGTCGGCATGGCCACCAACATCCCGCCGCACAACCTGCGCGAGGTGGCTGCCGCGGTCAAGTGGTGCCTGGAAAACCCCGAGGCCCCCGACGAGGAGCTGCTCGAAGCGGCGATCGGGCTGGTCAAGGGGCCCGACTTCCCGACCCGCGCGCTCATCGTGGGCCGCCGGGGCATCGAGGACGCCTACCGCACCGGCCGTGGTTCGATCACCATGCGCGCGGTGGTCGAGGTCGAGGAGGACGGCAAGGGCCGCCAGGCGCTGGTCGTCACCGAGCTGCCCTATCAGGTCAACCCGGACAACCTGGCGCTGAAGATCGCCGAGCTGGTCCGGGAAGGCAAGCTGACGGGGATCGCCGACGTACGCGATGAGAGCTCTTCGCGGGTCGGGCAGCGGCTGGTGATCGTGCTCAAGCGCGACGCGGTCGCCAAGGTGGTGCTGAACAACCTCTACAAGCACACCCAGCTGCAGGACACCTTCGGGGCCAACATGCTGGCCCTGGTCGACGGCGTGCCGCGTACGCTGCGGCTCGACCAGTTCGTCCGGCACTACGTGGCCCACCAGATCGAGGTCATCGTCCGCCGGACGCGCTACCTGCTGCGTAAGGCCGAGGAGCGCGCGCACATCCTGCGCGCGCTGCTGAAGGCGCTCGACCGGCTGGACGAGGTCATCGCCCTCATCCGCGCGTCCGAGTCGGCCTCGCATGCCCAGCAGGGCCTGATGTCGCTGCTGGACATCGACGAGGTGCAGGCGCAGGCCATCCTCGACATGCAGTTGCGCAAGCTCGCCGCCCTGGAGCGCCGGTCGATCCAGGACGAGTACGACCAGCTGATGGCCATGATCGCCGAGTACAACGCGATCCTGGCCAGCGAGGCACGCCAGCGGGAGATCGTCAACGAAGAGCTGACGGAGATTGTCAACAAGTTCGGCGACGAGCGGCGTACCGAGATCATCGCCTACGACGGCGACATGTCGATCGAGGACCTCATCGCCGAGGAGGGCGTGGTCGTCTCGATCACGCGCGACGGCTACGCCAAGCGCACCAAGACCGACCTCTACCGTCAGCAGAAGCGCGGCGGCAAGGGCGTGCGCGGCGCGCAGCTGCGCCAGGACGACATCGTCGACCACTTCTTCGTCACCACGACGCACCACTGGCTGCTGTTCTTCACGAACAAGGGGCGCGTGTACCGGGTCAAGGCGTATGAGCTGCCTGACGTGGCACGGGACGCGCGGGGCATGCATCTCGCGAACCTTCTTGCCATGCAGCCCGACGAAACAGTCATGGAAGTTCTGGATTTGCGTGACTACGACGTCGCGCAGTACCTGGTGCTGGCAACGCGCAGCGGCCTGGTGAAGAAGACGCGCCTGGCGGAGTACGACTCCCCCAGGACCGGCGGCCTCATCGCGATCAACCTCCGCGACGACGACGAGGTCATCGCCGCCCGGCTGGTGTCGGAGGAGGATGACCTGCTGCTCGTGTCGAAGGGGGCGCAGTCGATCAGGTTCACCGCCTCCGACGACGCGCTGCGCCCGATGGGCCGCGCGACCAGCGGTGTCATCGGGATGAGGTTCCTCGAAGGCGACGAACTTCTCGCCATGAATCGCATCGCAGACGGTCAAGATGTGCTTATTGCCACCAAGGCTGGGTACGCGAAGCGGACGCCCGTGGACCAGTATCCAGTTCAGGGCCGTGGCGGTAAGGGCGTGCTGACGGCGAAAATTGTCAGCGCACGTGGCAAGCTGGTTGGAGCCGTCATGGTCAACCCGGAGGACGAGGTCTTCGCGATCACGTCAGCGGGCGGGGTGATCCGGACGAGTGCCGGGCAGATCAAGCAGTCCGGCCGCCAGACCATGGGAGTGCGCTTGATGAATCTCGCCGAAGGCGACAGCGTGGTGGCTCTCGCCCGAAACGCCGAGTCGTTGGAGGCTTCGGTCGAGGCAGAGGAAGACGGGGGAGGAGAGTAACGGATGAGCGCCGCCCAGGGTGGTCCCGCCAAGACCAAGCCGGTCGTTCGTGAGAACGGCCAGTCGCAGCAGCAGCCTCAGAAGAACAAGCCGGCGGAGACCGTCGACTCGGTCAGGGAAGAGCAGAGGGCGCCGGAGGCACCGGCCAAGGCTCCGGAAGAGGGCAACGACACGGTCCGCGTCCGGCCGTCCCTCGCCACCGAGGCTCCCCCTCCGCCACCCAAGATCGAGCTACCCACCAAGAAGAAGGCCGCGGGAGGCGCCGCCGGGGCCAGGCTGCCGCGCAAGGCCCACCTGGTCCTGCGCCGGATCGAGCCCTGGTCGGCCATGAAGTTCAGCTTCGTGGTGTCCCTGGTCTGCTTCGTGGTGCTGTTCGTGGCGGTCGCCGTACTGTACGGCGTGCTGTCGGCCCTGGGCGTGTTCGACTCACTGGTCGACCTGGTCAACCAGCTCGGCAAGGGCGAGCAGGGCCAGAACGCCATCCCGATCAACATCGCCTCCTGGTTCGAGCCGGTGCGCATCCTGGGCTACACGGCGCTGATCGGCGCGGTGAACGTCGTGCTGATCACGGCGCTGGCCACGTTGGGCGCGGTCATCTACAACATCGCCTCCGATCTGGTGGGCGGCGTCGAGGTGACCTTCAGCGAGGCCGAGTAGCCACCGCTTGTCTTCGCCGCCCCCGTGCGTCTTCTGGCTGGGGGCGGCGCGAGCAGTGGGGCGGGCACGGTAAGCTTTTCCTCGTCCGAACAACCGGTTCGCACCCGTTCGGCGGATGCGATAACGTTCGGTGTGCGCGGGGCTATAGCTCAGACGGTTAGAGCGCTTCCCTGATAAGGAAGAGGTCCCAGGTTCAAGTCCTGGTAGCCCCACCCAGTCTGAACAGGCAAGAGGCCGCTATTCGATCTTCGGGTAGCGGTCTTTGCGTATGGTGAGTGTCTAACTGCGCTATTACCGTCCTGGATCTATCCAGCGAAGAGCAGGTTGGGGGCGCCATATGGCGGAGACACATCCTGAGCCGTCTGTCCACCAGGTGTTCCTGCAAGACAGCGCTGGTGTTTACGAGTCGCTGGTGGCCGATGGCTATGGCGATGACGGAACCGAGGCGATACGTGTCCATCGCGGTGGCCCAGATGGCCGGTCAGCCAGTGCGGATGCCACTTCTGATGGCCGCATTTCCGACTACATCGGAGGTAGAGCATCAGGGAAGGAACAGCGTGAACTCCGTACCGCACAGACCTTGGTGCTGGCCCTCAACCAGCGTGGCGCCAAATGGAGCGATCCGGAGGTCTTGAGCGCCGGCGCTCGCGACGAACGGGGTGTGGACTGTGTCGCCCAGGACGATGCTGGCTTGACGCTACAAATCCAAGTCACAACGATCGAGCGGCACGCGTGGAGGACTCTAGACCGTCAACCTTCGTACGCTCGTAGTGAGGATTACGAGGTGGTGGTGGAGGCCATACGCCTCGCAATAGCGGCGAAGGCTACACGAGCTGATCCCCGAGTGATACTTGCCTTGGATGCTACAGACAGTGTGAGAGCAGCCCTGCGATCTGTTGTGGCTCGATTCCGCTCAGATCATGGCGCATGGGCAGCCAGCATCGGTTTCGAGCAAGTTTGGCTCGTAGGGCCCGTGGGGGACCTGACGCAGCGACTAGACCTTCACGACTAATGGAGAGGGAGGCCAGGATTCGGAGCCCCCTCTCGCGGACGACTGGTTGGCTGAGCGCGGCTGCTCGTGTTGACCAACGCAGGCCGGGACGCGCTGGCCAGTAGCGTGCCCCTCAGGATATGGCAGCAGCGCTCCCTGCGCCCTGGACTGCGGGACGAAATGGTTCGCGGCGAGTGCCATCATGCCCGCATGGACCTTGCAGCCTTCTGGGATCTGATCGAACGCTCCGGCGCTGAACACTCCACGCGACAGGCGCGCTTGGAGTGGTTGGAGAACGAGCTGTCTCGCATGCCGCTGCAGGAGATCGTCGAATACCAGGTCCTCTATGAGACGACGCATGCTCGTGGCCTCGAATACGACCTGCTCGGCGCGTATTGGCGGGTGTTCGGGTCGTCGATTGACGGCTTTGACTACGGCGTGCGCTGGCTGATCAGCTTGGGGCGCGAGCCGTACGAGAAGGTCGTCGAGCAGCCGGACCTCCTGACCACGCTGCCTGAGGTGGTGGCGGCGTACGCCAAGCTGTGGTGCTGGACAGACGAGGAGCGGCCGGAGTTCGAGCGCCTGGGCTACGTGGCGTCGCGGGCCTGCAAGAAATTGGGCGTCAAGGACGCCTTCCTTGATGCCGTCGTCGAGCGGCGTCCCTCCGACTACGGCTGGCTTGGGCAGAAGTGGGATTGTGAGGATTGGGCCGAAGCCGAACGACGCCTGCCCCGCACGATGGCTTTCCTGGACTCCGATGGTGATTCAGTCTGACGTCTTGAAGCGCGGCATTGCCTGCCTTGTAGCTGCTAGGCAGGGCTGGTGGGCTCGTTGCAATGATGAGACGCTGCGCGATTTACCATCGCGAACGCCCAAAGTGGCTATGGAGGCCTTGATGTCTGAGCGTTTGGGGGAGATGCCCCCCGATCCTGGTCTACCCCAGAACCCGTTTACGCCTCCGCCGCACCACGATCCATCCTGCGGCGCGCCACCGTCGGTCCAGCCGAGGAAACACAGCCGGGCATTCGCATTCGTCATGCTGTGCATCGGCGCTGTCGTCGGTGCCCTGGGCGTTCTCGGTGCCATCGCCGCCATGGACGGGTACGGGCCCTTCGCCCCGCAGGCGCCCATGGGCCAGGTGGTCACGGTTGGTGATTTCCGCATCGTCGTCATTGCGGTCGAGCGACAGGGCCCCGTCGAGGGCATGTCGGCCGAACTGATCCCCCAGGGCGAATTCGTCCTCGTCAGGATGTCGGTGCAGAACACCGGCTCCAGTGCTCAGACGTTCGCGGTCGCCCCTCAAAAGCTGCAGGCGGGCGGGGCGGAGTATGACAGTGTCCGCGTACGTGAAACTGGGCCAACGTTCGATCGGATCCCGCCCGGCGGCACTGCCTCCGGCCCGATCGTCTTCGACGTGCCAGAGGGCGCTCAACTCGAAGCGGTCGAACTGCACGGGAGCGCCTTCTCGTGGGGGGCCAAGGTGAAGGTTTCAGAAGGCTGAACCTCTTCGTGTCGCACATTCGTTCGGTCGTATGATCCCACAAGAGGAAAGCCCGCTCCCTTTCGGCGTTGGGGGCGGGCTCTCTGCATGTTCACTGCGCCAGCAGTTTTGCAGCCAGTCCGAACTGGCCACCGGTTATAGGAAGTCGCGCCAGAAGGGGACGACTGTTGGCGGAGTCCAGTTTGGGTTGATGCCGAGGCCGGCTCCGCCGAACTCCTGCTGGATGTAGTCGAAGAGGTCGGTGCCGTAGTAGATGATGTCTGTCTGGTGCATCGACAGGACCGGGTGTCCGTAGGACCCTCGTCCGGCTGACAAGTCCCGTCTACACCAGCCGGCGGGCGGCTGATGTGCCGAGCGCGGAACCTGCGGTGGAATCGTAGCCGGGTCTTCGAGCAGCTGGGCTGCTTGGCCTACGTTGGCGTCGCGGCGCGCGCAGGAACTGCGTCGGTGGCCTCTGGGATACGCCGCCCCAGGCCGCCCTGCACGACTTCGGTGCCCTTCTCAGTGCAGCCGTCGCCGCGCCGGTCCCGTAGCCGCATCACCCATCCTGACCAGCTCTCTGCCTGCTCCCATCCACCGCTGGTGATGACGATGTGTGGTGCGGCTGCAGCCGGCGCGAGCCCGAATCCGTCATCGAGCGCCGCCCAGACCTCGTGGTGGACGGGGGTGGAGTACAAGAGATCTTGGCTGGCGACCGCACGGCGCTGGTCGTGAAGCCCTAGCGGGGAAAGTGGGGAGAGACGATCTTGAGCTGGATTCACCGAGATTCACGAGCGTTGGCCCTGCTCGCCTCGTGACCAGCGGAATCCATGATCCGCCTGGTCGGCGTGATCGCCTGACTGTGCGGATAAGAGGTCCCAGGTTCAAGTCCTGGTAGCCCCACCCAGTCTCATCAGTACAAGCAGAGCCGCTCTCGATCGTGAGGCGGCTCTTTTGCGTGTCCGGGGTTCAGCAGGGGTAGACGGAGATGCCGGGTGGGTCCTGTAGGCAGGCGAACGTGCCGTCGGGCAGGGCGATGATGACGACCTCGATGGTCTGGCCGTCGTCGGCCTGGGTGCTCTGCTTGGGCTCGTACTTGACCAGCGAGTCGGCGGGGAAGTCGCGGTCCAGGGTGCGGCCCATGATGAGGCTCACCTCGTAGAGGCGGCTCTTGACCTCTTCGGTGAGCCTTTTGACCCGCGCGCGGTCGTCCGTGCTCAGAGGGACGCGGGTCTGTTCTGTGGTGCTCGTCATGATGGGTCCCTTTCGTGGTTTCTAGGACCATCGTGTGGTTGCGGGGTTCCTGCCGGCATGAGCAACCCCCTACTCAACCTGGTCACCGGGATGAGGGTCAGTGCCGTCACCGCCGCCAGGGCGCCGAAGGCGAGGCGGAAGTCGCCCATGGTGTCGCGCAGGGCGCCGACGAGGACGGGGGCGAGGGCGGCGCAGCCGTACCCGATGAAGAAGGCCATCGCGCTGATGCGGCCCGCCTGCGCGGCGTCGTGGCTGAGGACCACGGGGAGCGTGAGGACCAGGGTGAACAGGCCGCCGTGGCCGACGCCCAGGGTGGTTATCCACAGCCAGGTCGCCGTGGCGGGAGCGAGGGACAGGCCGGCGAAGCCTATGGCGGTGAGGGTGGTCGTCAGTGCCAGTCCTACGCGACGGTCTCGTCGCTCGCCCAGCAGCGCGGGTACGGCCAGCATCGCCGCCACCTGGATGCCGATCATCACGGTCAGCAGGCCACCGCCGCCGGTGCCGCTCTCCCGCAGAAGGGGCACGATCCAGGCCAGCTCGCAGTAGTACAGGGCGGAGCTGGCGGCCGACAGGACGGTCACCCGCCAGGCCACGGCGCTGCGCCACGGCAGGCCCCTGGTGGCGGGGCCGGCGGGGGCGGTCGCATCGTGCAGGGCCAGTGAGCGCCGCGATGCCGTCCAGACGGCGGTGCCGGCGAGCGCGAGCAGGGACCAGGACGCCAGCGCGCCGGGCCACGAGTTCAGGAAGCCGGCCAGGGGAGAGCTGACCCCGGCCGCGACGGCGCCGCCCGCGCCGAGCCCGGCGGTGTAGACGCCGGTGGCGAGGCCGGCGCGGTCGGCGAAGCGGGTCTTCACGACGGCGGGGAGCAGGGTCTGGGCGATGGCGATCCCGGCTCCGACCGCCGCCGCGCAGCTCAGCTGCAGCCAGGTGGACGCGCCCGCGGCGCGGGCGGCCGTGGCCAGGGTGATGACGGCCAGGCCGAGCAGTACACCGCGCTGAAGCCCGAGACGCCGGCCGGCCACGGCGGCGAGTGGCGCGCACAGGCCCATGGCCAGGGTCGGGATGGTCGTCAGGAGCGCGACGGCGGTCGCGGTCAGGTCCAGGTCGGCGCGGATGCGGTCCACGAGCGGGGAGACGGCGGCGATCGCCGGCCGCAGGTTGGCCGCCGCCACGAACATCGCCAGCCCGGCCATGCCGAGCGTCTGCTTGCCCATCGTCCAGCCTCCATTGATCTCGGACATTCTCTATCCGAGTTCTATCACACAACTCGGACAGAAAATGTCCGTAAGATGGGGCCATGAAGCTGTCCAACGGGGTGGAGTGGGCGCTGCACAGTTGCGTCACGCTCAGCCAGAGCCGCGAGCCCGTGCCCGCGGCGCGGCTCGCCGAACTGCACGGCACCCCGCCCGCCTACCTGGCCAAGCATCTGCAGGCGCTGTCGCGGGCGGGCATCGTGCGCTCCACGGCGGGCCAGGTCGGTGGCTACTCCCTGACCAGGCCCGCGGCCGAGATTTCTGCGCTGGAGGTGGTACGGGCCATCGACGGCACCGAGCCCGCCTACCGGTGTACTGAGATCCGTCAGCGTGGGCCGCTGGCCCTTCCGGCCGAGCGGTGTGAGCGGCCCTGCGCGATCGCCCGCGCGATGGCGGCCGCCGAGGAGGCCTGGGCGCGGGCGCTCGGCGAGGTCACGGTCGCGGACCTCGCCGAGCGCATCGACGCCGACAGCGGGGGTACGGCGATGGCCGCCGTCGGACGCTGGCTCACCCGCGAAACCGCCGGTCGTTAGACCACCGGGGCGAGGCCGGCCGATCGGGTGCGGGCCGGCACGAGATAGAGCGGGACGGTGACGGCGAGGCTGATGTCAGTGCCCGACGGGGCTGCGGCGACCGTGGTCAGAGGCGCCGGATCGGAAGGGTTCTGGGGCCGCGGACCTGGCCGGTGGCCCAGGTGACGGCGTCCGGGTCGGACAGGGTGAAGGACGGGACGCGTTCCAGCCACACCTCCAGCGCGATCCGGAGCTCCATGCGGGCCAGGTGCGAGCCGACACAGCGGTGGATGCCGAGGCCGAAGGCGACGTGCCGGTTGACCTCGCGGTCGATCACGACCTCGTCGGCGCGCTCGAAGTAGGCGGGGTCGCGGTTGGCGGCGGGGAACGACAGCAGGATCCAGTCCTCCGCCTTCATCTCCACGCCGTTCCAGCTCAGATCCTCCTTGACCAGCCGCGCCATGGTCACCGGCGCGTAGGCGCGCAGGAACTCCTCCATGGCGGTCGGCAGCAGCTCCGGCTCGGCGACCAGGCGTTCGCGGTCGGCGGGGGTCTTGGCCAGGTGCCACAGGGAGGCGCCGATCGCGCTCCACGTGGTGTCGATGCCGGCGATGAGAAGCAGGGCCATCGTGCCGGCGACGTGGTCGGGGGAGAGCTTCTGGCCGTACAGCTCGGCGTCGATGAGGAAGGTGGTCAGGTCCTCGCGCGGGCGGTCGAGGTGGTCGCGGATCTGGACCAGCAGGTAGTCGAAGAGCCTGCCCATGTTGGCGATGCGCTGGTCCGGCGGCAGGTTGACGCCTTCCAGCGCGCTTTCGATGAACTCGCGGAACCTGGGCCCGTCCTCCGCCGGGAAGCCGAGCATGTCGGCGATGACGCGTACCGGGATGTGCTGGGCGTAGTCGCGGGCGGCGTCCACGACCTCCCGGCCCTCCATGGCGTCGATCAGCGAATGACAGAACGCCCTGGTCGCCGCCTCTCTCTTGCCCACCTCGGTCTTGGTGAAGGCGGGCAGCAGCAGCTTGCGCGCGTCGTGGTGGAAGGGCGGGTCGGAGGAGATCGGCGGCACGCCGCCCACGGGCGCGATCTCCTTGGGCGGGCGGAAGTTGCTCATGATGATCGAGCGCGAGGAGAAGCTCTCGGTGTCGTAGGCGATCGCGGCGACGTCCTCGTAGCGGGTGGGCAGCCATCCGCCGCCGAACCGCTCGGTGTGCGCGATGGGACACCGCTGCCGCAGATCGTCCTGGATGGGGTACGGATCAGCCGCCCATTCCCCCTCGGTGTGGGAGAAATCGGTCGCCCAGTCGGCGACGGGGCCGGTGATGATCTCGTTGCGGGTGCCTTCGAGCGGGGCGTCCTGCCGGTCGTCCGCGGCTGGGGTGAAGCGGTCGTCGACGGTCATCTCACGCCTCCTGTACGGCTATCGCGCGTTCCGGGCAGTTGGCCGCGGCCAGCCGGGCGGCGGGTACGGCGGCGTCCCGAACGAGGCCGTCGCCGGCGACCTGCCCATAACCCTCGTCGTCCTCGGTGAACAGCTCGGGCGACAGGTCGTAGCACCGCCCGTGACCCTGACATCGTTCGGCGTTGATGTGGACTTTCACTGCTTGTGCTCCTGTGCTCCTAGCGCGGTCACGACGCGGGAGAGCAGCTTGGCCCACTCCCCGGCGTCGACGGCGTGCAGGTCGGGGGTGATCAGGGCGCTGCCCATCGCGAGCAGGAGGCAGAAGTGGGCGAGGGCGTCCGGCGACAGGTCGGACTCGATCTCCCCGGCGTGCTGGGCCGCCTCCACCAGCCCGGCCAGCCAGTCGGCGCGCTCGCCGACGTACCCGCGCATGGGCCTGGCCAGTTCCTCGTCCCGGCGGGCGGCCACCAGGGCTTCGACGATCAGGTAGCCCGCGGCCTCGCGCCGTTCGGGCAGGCGGCCGCCGACGATGAGGAGCAGATCGGTGATCGAGCGGTCGGGCTCGGCGGTGAGCAGTTCGGCCAGCAGTCGCGGGCCGTGCGCGCGCAGCGCGGCCACGAGCAGGTCGGCCTTGGAACCGAAGTGCGCGTAGAGCGCCCCGTTGCTGACCCCGGCGGCGGCGGCGATGTCGGCCACCCTGGTTCCGTCGTACCCGCGCTCGGCGAACGCCTCGGCGGCGGCGTGCAGCAGCCGTTGACGTGTCTCGGCGGCGGTGACGCCGGCGATGCGGCCCATGCCCGAATTAAAAGACCGTTCATTTGATACGTCAAGCCCCCGAGGGACATGCCTGGGGTCCGGACGGGCCCGTGATGGTGGGCCCGTCCGGGCTTTGGGTCAGGGGTGGTCGGGGCCCTGGGTGTTCCAGAAGTGGCGGACGATGTGGCTGCTCGGGCACAGGGCCCGGGACACGCCGGTGCCGCCGGTCATGGGGCCGAGGTGGTCGCGGTCTGGGCGTCCGCGGGGGTGAGGAGGAGCAGAGGCGCCAGGTGGGCGAGTTTGAGGGTCATGGGCGGCTCTGTCCGGGGTTGATGCAGCTTGCCCAGCCGTTGCCGACCTTCTCGCCGGTGTCGCGCCAGGTGCTCCGGTAGAAGTTGTGGATGTTGTTGTCGACGTGGTCGTAGGTGAAGTCGATCCGGCCCTGGCGCCATCCCCAGCTCATGTACTTGCTGTAGTCCTTCTTGTCGCAGTCGTTCGGGAAGGGCCAGTTCGGGTCGGCCTGTACCGGGCTGGTGAGGATGGCCAGGGTTCCGGCGGCCATGAGGGCGGCTACGAGGGCGCTTCTTACGCGCATGGTGGATGTCTCCTGTTCGGTTCGCCTGTGTGGCTGATGTCAGCCAAGCCGCCCCGACCGGGTGTCCAACAGCGCCGCGGACGGACTCGGCCGTTCCCGGACACGTTCGGCGATCGCTCGTACACTTTCTGTCGTGGTCGATAGGGGTGGGCTGGATTCGGTGATCAGCCACGAGGACCTGGCGAGGCTGCTGGCCGAGGAGTTCGCGCGGGCCGATGTGTCGCTCAGGGAGCTTGAGACGCGGGCCGAGCGGGCGGGCGGGGCGCGGCTGCCGCGTACGACCTGCGCGGACATGCTGGCCGGTCGGCGCTTTCCCAAGAAGGCGGTCATGGTGGCCTTCCTGCGGGGGTGCCGTGTTCCCGATGATCAGGTTCCGGCTTGGGAGCGGGCGTGGGATCGGGTGCGGATCGGTCGGCTGCCCGCGGGGGGCAAGGAGGAGGAGGCGCCTCCGGCCGCCGGACGGCGCTGGTGGTGGGTCGGGCTGTCGGCTCTGGTGGCGGTGGCCGCCATCGGCCCCTGGTTGATGGCGCGGGGGGAGGCGCCCGACCGGGCGGTGCGCCCTGCCCAGGTCGTCAGCGACGACGGGCGGGCGTTTCCGCGCGGCGGGTCGAGCCGGTTCACGGTGGCCGTCGACCCCGCCAACACCGGTGTACGCCTGACCCGCCGCCTGGACGTGGGCGTGGGCCTGCAACATGCGACGATCACCGTCAACGGGAGTCCGGCGGGCCAATGGCGGCCGTTGCTCGAGGACGGCGTCTACAAGTGGCGCAACCAGGTCATCATCATCCCTCCGCACCTGACGGCGGGACAGCGTTCGCTCACCGTGGTCAACACGTCGGTGTCCGCCTCGGGCTACAACGAGTTCCTCTACACGGTGGAGCACCGGGTCGGCGGCGCCTGGTCGGTCGCCGACACGGTCGACGTCGGTCGCGACCATGCCGCCAGCGAGGCCGCGCATGACTACCGGGTCGTGGGGGAGGACTGGGCGGATGTCCAGACCTTCGCCTATCCGCCCCGGAAGGAAGACTGGAACGTCCGATAGGTTAGTTATGCGAATATAATCGTTCTATGACTATAACGAGTCAGCGACCCGGGCTGAGCTCACGGCGGCGGATGCTCGTGCTGGCCATCTGCTGTACGAGCCTGTTCATCGTCGGCCTCGACAACACGATCGTGAACATCGCGCTGCCCTCCATCCGGCGCGACCTGCACGCTTCCCTCTCCGGCCTGCAGTGGATCATCGACGCGTACACGGTGGTGCTGGCGAGCCTGCTCATGCTGGCCGGTTCGACGGGTGACCGGATCGGGCGGCGCCGTACGTTCCAGATGGGGCTGGTGCTGTTCACGCTCGGCTCGCTGATGTGCTCGCTCGCGCCGAGCCTCGGCTGGCTGATCGCGGCGCGGGCGCTGCAGGCGGTCGGGGGTTCCATGCTCAACCCGGTCGCCATGTCGATCATCACGAACACGTTCACCGAGCCGCGCGAGCGGGCGCGGGCCATCGGGGTGTGGGGTGGCGTGATCGGGGTCAGCATGGCGCTGGGGCCGCTGGTCGGGGGCTCGCTGGTGGGGACGGTCGGGTGGCGGGCGATCTTCTGGATCAACATCCCGGTGGGGCTGGCGGTGTTCGTGCTGTGCGCGCGGTTCGTGCCGGAGTCGCGCGCGCCGCGGCCGCGCCGGGTGGACCCGGTCGGGCAGGTGCTGGTCATCGTGTCGCTGGCCGTCCTGACGTTCACGCTCATCGAAGCTCCGGCGCTCGGGTGGGGGTCGCCGTGGACGGTCGGCGGGTTCGCGGTCGCGGGGCTGGCGCTCGTTCTTCTGGTGCCGTACGAGCTGCGCCGTGCCGAACCCCTGATCGAGCTGCGCTTCTTCCGCAGTGCGCCGTTCACCGGGGCCACGGTGACCGCGGTGTGCGGGTTCGCCGCCTTCGGCGGGTTCCTGTTCGTCAACACGCTCTATCTCCAGGATGTGCTGGGGCTGTCCGCCCTGCACGCCGGGCTCTACACGCTGCCCATGGCCGGGTTGACGCTGGTCTGCTCGCCGCTGTCGGGGCGGATCGTCGCGAACGCCGGTCCCCGGGTGCCGCTGCTGCTGGCCGGAACCACCATGGCGGCCAGCGGGCTGATCATGACGGGGCTCACGGCGGAGACGCCGACCTGGCGGCTCATGGCCGCGTACGTGTTGTTCGGGCTGGGGTTCGGCATGCTGAACGCGCCGATCACCAACACCGCCGTGTCCGGCATGCCGCGCACCCAGGCCGGGGTGGCCGCGGCCGTGGCCTCGACCAGCCGCCAGATCGGTCAGTCGCTCGGCGTCGCGATCATCGGCTCGCTGGTGACCTCGGCGGTGGTGGGGTCGTTCGCCACCGGGTTCCCCTCGGCCAGCCGCGTCGGATGGTGGATCGTCGCAGGCTGCGGGCTCGCCATCGCGCTGCTCGGTATTCTGACCACGACCGGCTGGGCTCGCCGGAGCGCCGCCCGTACCGCGGAACGGCTTGCCCCAGCTCCCGACAGAACGGCGGACGCCTCATGAGCGACACCCTCGACCAGGAGGCGGTGACCCGTGTGTGGACCACCATGTACGACATCGTCCTGCGGCAGGAGGACCGCCGCAAAGAGGTGGCCGAGACGCTGGGCGTGAGCTTCTTCCGGGTCAAGGCGCTACGCCGCCTGCTGTCCGGGCCGATGACCATGCGGGAGCTGACCGCCGAGCTGTCGACGGACAAGCCGTACACGACCCTGATGGTGGACGACCTGGAGGAACGCGGCTACGTGACCCGCAGCGTCTCCCCCGACGACCGCCGTATCAAGATCGTCACCCTGACTCCGGAGGGCACGGCCGCCGCCGAGGCCGCCGAGCGCATCCTGGCCCGCCCGCCCCGTTCCCTGCTCGCCCTGGACCCCGACGACCTGGCCAGCCTCGACCGCATCCTGACCAGCCTGCGCACCTGAGCCGGTCAGCGCCAGGTGATCTTCTCGGTGGAGCGGCCGGGGTAGACGACGATCAGGTGTTCCTCGCCGGGGGCGTCGGGGTCGAGGTCGTCCCAGGGCAACTCGCGGGCGTACACGCGCATCCGGTACTTCCCCGGCCCGGTCACGGCCAGGTTCGGCAGCGGGCCGATCGCGCCGCTGTCGCCCCACTCCGGGTAGGGCGGCACCACCAACCGTCCGGTCCGGCTGGCGATCCCCACCTCGACCACCTTGTCCCAGCCCTTGAGGCGCAGCGGCGGAGCCTTCTTGAACGCCTTGACCGTGAGGCACATCGGCTCGTTCCCGCCGAACGTCATGATGGACGCGCTGGTGCCAACAGCTTCGATGAAGCCGTCCTCGGCGGCCCTGAAGAAGTCGGCGCCCTCGCCGGAGACCTCGTCCCGGTCGTCGAAGACGGCGTAGCCGCCGCCCTCGAACAGCAGGTACCCGGAGGTGCCCTGCCGGACAGCCCGCTGCCGGCGCCACGGGTCGGAGCAGCGCGCGTTCGTCTTGGCCAGGTAAGCCTTCCACTCGGCCTGTTCACGCTCGCGGACACGGTCGTACTCAGCCTGTACGCGCGCTTCGTCGGCCTTCTGCCGGGCGAGGATGCCCGGGCACAGGAACTCCAGGGCGGCGGCGAGCTCCGGCGGCTCGGCCGAGCCGCCCACGGCCTCGAGGTGGTCCCCGCGCTCCTTGGCGGTGGGTAAGGCGCACAGGTCGGCGCCGTGCGCCAGGACGCGCTGGTCAGGCTGGTCCTCGGGGAACATGGGCGCCCTGACGGCGTTCTCCTCGCTCCTGGCCAGGCACAGGAACGCGTCGCGCGGGTCGGCGTAGGCGGGGCAGGTCTCCCGCGCGGCGGTGAAGCTGAACCGGGCGCTCTCCTCGGAGCCGACCAAGAGGACCGGCAGGGCGAGCAGGAACGCGACGTACGCCCTCGGCGCGCGGGCGGCGGCGGGTCCCGCGGCGGCGTCGGGACGGGCGAGTTCCTGCGCGGTCCGCGCCATCCACACCGTGAAGAAGACGCCGAGCGCGTTGAACAGGGTCACCAGGCCGCTGAAGTACAGCTCCCCGAGGGCGTCGTTGAGGATGATCAGGGGGAAGATCAGCCGGGGGAGGAGGCTGAGCTGCCCGATGCCGATCGTGGCGGCGCTCCAGCGACCGTCCCGGACCTGCCCGATGAGGATCATCACCGTCAAGGCGGAGCCCGCCACCGCAAGCAGGACGGTGCCCACCGGGGGCAGGCGGCCGAAGAAATCCGACACGAGGCCGGCCAGGCTGAGCGCGACGGCCACCACCCGGAACCACGCCGGGACCCCCGAGATCACGCGGAACAGCAGGATCACCGTGGCGACCCACAGAGCCGAACTCCCGAAGTCCGCCACGGGGTCGGACAGGATGTCGACGAGTTCCCAGAGCAGCAGGTCTCCGGCGATCCCCGCATAGAGCAGGCGCCGCAGCCAGGCCACGACCGGCGGCAGGCGTTCCGCCCGGGGCAGCGCCGGTCCGCGCAGCACCTGCCACAACATCCAGGCATGGAGCCCGCTGTACACGAGAACCACCAGCGTGTGGCGGTCTCTGAGGCCGAAGCCCCAGAACGAGCCCAGATCCCAGTCGTCGCCGGACACGACGGAGCCCGCCAGGACGACGGCCCCGGCGACCAGGTAGAGGGCGGCGATGACGGCGGCCGTCCGGCCGAAGCGGTAGCGGCCGACGGCGGCCCGGAGGCGAGCGACGATGTGGTGATCTTATTGGGAAATATCAGTTGAAAAGGTCGGGCTCGGTGCGGATGATCTGCTCGTAAAGCGGCTGGAAGTTGAGCCAGCCGACGAAGTCGTTGCCGATCTGGCCGTGGGTGAGCTTGGCCTGGTCGTGGTCGATCCGCACAGTCGGGCCCGCGGCCTTCGCCAGCAACTGCGCCTGGCACGAGCGCTCCATCGTGATGAACCACCAGGCGGCGGCGTCCACCGAGTCGCCCACGGTCAGCAGGCCGTGGTTGCGCAGGATGACGGCCTTGTGGGAGCCGAGCGCCGTCGCGATCCTGCGGCCTTCCTCGGTCTCCACGACGACGCCGGTGTAGTCGTCGAACAGGCCGTGGTCCTCGTAGAAGGCGCAGGCGTCCTGGGTGAGCGGTTCCAGCATGGCGCCGAGTGAGGACAGGGCCTTGCCGTACACGGAATGTGAGTGCGCGGCGGCCACGGCGTCGGGGCGGGCCTGGTGGACCATCGCGTGGATGGCGAACGCGGCCTGGTTGACGTGGTGGCGGCCGTGGACGACCTGGCCCTCGTGGTTGACCAGGATGAGGTCGCTGACCTTGATGTGCTTGAAGCTCATGCCGAACGGGTTGACCCAGAAATGGTCGGTGTGCTCGGGGTCGCGGGCGGTGATGTGCCCGGCGACGCCCTCCTCGAAGCCGAAGCGGCCGAACAGCCGCAGCGCGGCGACCAGGCGCTCCTGGCGGTGGCGCCGCTCGTCGGCCACGTCGTCGAACTTCGCCGGCATGGGGAAGGACAACTGGTCGGTGGGGATGGGCTCCAGGTTCATCGTTCCTCCAGGATCGACGGGTCGAGTTCGGCCGGGGTGCGGAAGCCGGCCAGGCCGAGGGTGAGGTCGAGGTCGGCGAGCAGCGCGCGCACGACGTGCCGCACGCCGTCCTCGCCGCCGCACGCCAGCCCCCAGACGTAAGGGCGGCCAAGGAGTACGGCCCGCGCCCCGAGGGCGAGCGCCTTGACCATGTCCGCCCCGGTCCGGATGCCGGAGTCGAACAACACGGTCAGCCGGTCCCCGGCCGCCGCGACGACCCCGGGCAGCGCGTCGAGCGAGCCGAGCGCGCCGTCCACCTGGCGGCCGCCGTGGTTGGAGACGACGACGCCGTCCATGCCCGCGTCGGCGGCGCGACGGGCGTCGTCCGGATGCTGGATGCCCTTGAGGACGATCGGCCCGTCCCAGTTGTCACGCAGCAGCGGGAGCTGGTCCCAGGTGTGGGCGCGGCCGTTGAACATGGGCGCCCACGTCATGATCGCGGCGTTGAGGTCCTCCTCGACCGGCCGCTCCAGCCGGGACCGGAAGACCGGGTCGGACAGCGGGATCGCGAGCCCGGTCCCGCGCAGGAACGGCAGGTAGGCGCGGTCGAGGTCGTTGGGCCGCCAGGCCAGCGTGAAGGTGTCGAGGGTGACCACGAGCGTGTCGTAGCCGTTCTTGCGGGCCCGTTCCAGCAGGCTGAGCGTGACCTCGTCGTCGTGCGGCCAGTAGAGCTGGTACCAGCGCGGCCCGCCCGCCTCGGCCACCTCCTCCAGCGTGTGCGAGGAGGCGGTGCTCAGGATGGTCGGCAGCCCCAGCGAGGCGGCGGCGCGAGCGGTCGCCAGTTCACCGTGCGGGTGCACAATCGACTGCACGCCGATCGGTGCCAGGGCGAGCGGCGCGGGATAGGTACGGCCGAACAGTTCGGTGCTCAGGTCGCGCTCGGTGGTCTCGCGCAGCATCCTGGGCACGATCGCGCGCCGCAGGAACGCCGCCCGGTTGGCCGCGTCGGTCTCGCCGCTGCCGGCCGAGCCGGCCACGTACCAGTAGGGGCCCTCCTCCAGCAGGCTGCGGGCGGCCTCCTGGAGCTTGGCCGGGTCCACCGAGTACGGCGGGAGCGCGCCGGTCAGGCCGTTGAGGTAGATCTCGAGCTGGAAGTCGGAGTAGGCCACCAGGCCAGCCTGTCTCGCGGATCACCGGCGGGCAACGTTCACCGGTCGCGAATCCGGTTCGGCAGATTGTGTCGTGGCACAATGAGCGGGTGGATCCCAGGTTCGCGGCGCTGAGCGCGCGGTTGCTGGAGCGGGTGGACGAACTGGGCGGCGAGCTGGCAAGGCGGGTGCGCGCCGCGGAGGCCGAACTGGCCGTGGTGCCGCCGGACGACCTGGCCGCGGTCTGCGCCGGGCAGTTGCGGCTTTCGCTCACGCACCTGTCGGGCGGCGCGGGGATCTCGACCGCCTCCACCGAGGCCAACGCCCGCCGCCGCGCCGAGCGGGGAGTGCCGCTGGCCGCGCTGCTGCACAGCTACCGGGTGGGCACCCAGTTCCTGTGGGAGAGCTTCGTCGCCGAGGCGGGCGACGACGAGCACGCGATCCTCATCGCCAGCGCGAGCGAGATGTGGCTCGGGCTCGACCTCATGTCGGAGGCCATCCGGACCGCCTACCGCGAGGTGGAGGCCGAGCGCGACCAGCGGGCCAGGCGGGATCGGGACGTGCTCTTCGACGCCCTGCTGGGCACCGATCCGGTGCGGATCCGGCAGAGCGCCGACGCGCTCGGGCTGCCGCATCGCGGACGCTTCCACGTGATCGCCGCCGAGGTCACCGCGGGGATGCCGGTCGCCGCGGTGTGGCGGCACCTGCCGACGGAGCGGCTGGCCGTACTGCCGCTGCCGGAGAACGCGGCGTTTCCCGCGTTGACGGGAGGACGCTACGGGGTGAGCCCCGCCTACGAGCAGATCTCGCAGACCGCGGCGGCGCTGCGGCTGGCCAGGCTGGCGCTGGCGGCGGGCGCCGAAGGCGTCTCCCACTACGGCGACCGCCCGGTGGCCACCCTGGTGGCCAGCAGTCTGGAGACCGCCGACGACCTGGCCCACAGGGTGCTCGGCAGGCTGCTCGACCTGCCCGCCGACGACCGGGACGCCCTGCTGGCCACCGCCTACACGTGGTTCGCGGAGGGTGGCTCGACGGTGCGTACCGCGCAGGCGCTCTTCTGCCACCGCAACACCGTCCGCTACCGGCTGGGCCGGGTGAAGGAGCTCACCGGCCGCTCGGTCGACCACCCGCGGCAGGCGGCCGAGCTCTTCCTGGCCCTGGAGACCGTCTACGTCCGCAGATAGGCGGCGAACGGCTCCCGCACCTCGGCCGGCGTGACGTGGGGGAGATGGACGATCCTGTTCCCCACGGTGGGGCCGTGGCGCGGCGGCCCCACCGGGCGGGAGTCCGACGTCAGCGGCGGCTGATCCGCGCGTCCCTTATGTCGGCGGGCAGGACCGGCTTGCCGTCCACGGGCGGTGTCGGGCCGTCCGGGGTGGGCTGGATGCCACCGGCCGCGATCCGGTCGAGGGCGGCCAGGCCGGGGCCGTCGACGGTGCCGAAGACCGTGTAGTTGGGCGCCAGCCCGGAGTCGCCGATGACCAGGAAGAACTGGCTGCCGTTGGTGTTGGGCCCGGCGTTGGCCATGGCCAGCAGGCCGCGCGCGTACGTCTTGCGCACGCCCGTCGGGTCGCCCGGCCACGGCGGCAGGTCGGTCGGCAACTCGTCCTTGTACTTGTAGCCGGGTCCGCCCTCTCCGGTGAAGCTCGGGTCGCCGCACTGCAGCACCTTCAGCCGGTCGTAGGCGGTCAGGCGGTGGCAGGAGGTGCGGTCGTAGAAGCGGTGCCTGATCAGGTGCACGAAGCTCTGGACAGTGCACGGCGCCTTGACCGGGTCGAGCCTGAGGCGGATGTCGCCGTGGTTGGTCTCCAGGACGGCGGAGACCGGCCGGGTGGGGGTGCGGCGCGGGTCCGGCGGTAGGTGCACCCAGCGGGCCGGCGGCTCGTCGGGCGTCTGGGTGTAGGCGCACGGGCCCTTGGTCGTCTTCGGCGGCCGGTCGGCCGAGACAGCCGAGGCGGGGGTGGCTACGAGCGCGACCAGCGAGCCCGTCGCCGCTGCGGTTAAGGCGAGTCGTGCCAGCGACATCTGTCCTCCACAGGGGTTGTCAACGGATCAACCCTAGGACGTCAAGGCATGGGCGTCGACAGCCGGAAAACCAGAGGAGTTCCCGGCTCCGCATTGCTACCTTCGGCGGAAATCAGCGAGCGAAAAAGGAGAGCGAAAATGCCGATGACCGCCGACCGGCTCAGGTCAGCGTTCCTGGACTATTTCACCGCGCGCGCCCACGAGCGCCGGTCGTCGGCAGGTCTCATCCCGGCACACGCGGCCGCCCCGCTCTTCGTCAACGCGGGCATGGTGCCCTTCCTGCCGTATTTCCTGGGCGAGGAACGGCCCGGCTTCACCCGGGTGACCACCGCGCAGAAATGCGTGCGGGTCCGCGGCAAGCACGACGACATCGACGTGATCGGCATCAGCCGGCGCCATCTCACGTTCTTCGAGATGCTCGGCAATTTCAGCTTCGGCGACTATTTTAAGCGCACGGCCATCGAATACGGGTGGGATTTCCTCACCGAGGTGCTCGGCATCGATCCCGACCGGCTGTGGGTGACCGTGCACGAGAGCGACGGCGAGGCGGCCGAGCTGTGGCGGGAGATCGCGGGAGTGCCCTTCGCGCGGATCCAGCGGCTCACCGGCGACAACTTCTGGGAGATGGGGCCCACCGGACCCTGCGGGCCCTCTTCTGAGATCTTCTACGACATGGGCGCCGAGCTCGGGCCCGACGGCGGGCCCGCGCACGGTGGCGAGGACCGGTTCGTGGAGATCTGGAACCTCGTCTTCATGACCTACAACCGGCTTGAAGACGGCTCCCTGCGGCCCTTGCCGCAGGTCAACATCGACACGGGCGCGGGCCTGGAGCGCATCCTGCCGATCCTCCAGGGCACCTCGTCGGTGTTCGAGACCGATGTGGCGCAGCGGTTGATCTCGGTGGCCGAGGAGGCGTGCGGCCGGCCGTACGGGATGGATGAGGGGCGTGACGTCAGCCTGCGCATCGTCGCCGACCACGCGCGGTCGATGACGTTTCTGCTGGCCGACGGCGTCGTCCCGAGCAACGGGGAGCGCGGGTACGTGCTGCGCCGCATCATCAGGCGGGCGGCCCTGCACGCGCGCCGGGCCGGGGCGCGCTCCGGCGTGCTGCCGCGGATGGCGGGAGCGGTCGCGCAGGTCATGGGCCAGGGGTATCCGGAGCTCGCCGGTACGATCGAGCAGGTCCAGGAGACGCTGGAGCGTGAGGAGCACCGCTTCCACGAGACGCTCACCCAGGGGCTCGGGTTGCTCGACGGCCTGGCCGGGCGGGAGGGGATCTCCGGCGAGGTCGCCTTCCTGCTGCACGACACCCACGGCTTCCCGATCGAGCTCACCAGAGAGGTCGCGGCCGAGCGCGGGCTGGCTCTGGACGAGGACGGCTTCGCCGCGGCCATGGAACGCCGGCGGGCCGGCCCGAGGGTCGTGAAGGCCGTGACCACGAGCGGCACCGGCCGGGAGGTCCTGGACGAGTCCGGCACCACGGAGTTCCTGGGCTACGAGGTCACCGAGGCCGACGCCACCCTGCTGCGCGTCACCGCGACCGAGCGGGGCCGCGCCGAGCTGTACGCCGACGCCACCCCCTTCTACCCCGAGGGCGGCGGCCAGATCGGCGACACCGGCCAGGTCCGCGGACCGACCGGGCAGGGCCGGGTGCTCGACACCGACGCGCCCGTCCCCGGCGTGATCCGCCACCTGGTCGAGGTGGAGGAGGGCACGTTGGAGCCGGGCCAGCGGGTACGCCTGGAGGTCGACCGGGACCGGCGCGCGGCGCTGCGGCGCAGCCACACCGGCACCCATCTGCTGCACTGGGCGCTCAACAAGGTCGTCGGCGGGCACGTGCGGCAGCAGGGCTCGCTGGTCGCCCCCGACCACCTGCGCTTCGACTTCAACCACCACGCGCCGCTCACCGACGACCAGATCCACGAGGTCGAGGCGCTGATCGCGGCCGAGGTCCTCGGCAACCATCCGGTCGAGGTCACCCGGGCCGGCTACGACGAGGCCAGGCGCGCGGGCGCGATCTCCTTCTTCGGCGAGAAGTACGGCGACGTGGTGCGCGTGGTCAAGGCCGGTGAGCACTCCATGGAGTTGTGCGGCGGCACCCACGTCTCCCGGCTGGGCGACATCGGCCAGGTGCTCATCACCGCCGAGTCGTCCATCGGCGCCAACCTGCGGCGCGTGGAGGCGCGGGTGGGCCTGGCGGCGTTCGAGGAGGTCCGCGGGCAGCGCGCGCTGCTGCGTACGGCCGCGCGGCTGCTCAAGAGCGAGCCGGGCGAGGTGCCGGACGGCATCGAGCGGCTGCGGGAGTCCGCGCGCGGCGCCGAGCGCGAGCGCAGGCGGCTGGCGGCCGAGCTGGACGGGGAGCTGGCCGCGGCGATGGCGCGCGGGGCGGAGGGCGGCGTCGTGGTGCGCCGGTGTGACGGGCGCGACCAGGCGGCGCTGCGGCACCTGGCCGGCGAGGTCCTGGCGGCCGGCGTCCGCGCGGTGGGCCTGGTCGGCTCGCCCGACGGCAGGACGGTCGCGCTCTCGGTCGACCTGGCCGAGGGCGGTTCCGGCGCGCCGGAGATCGCCCGGCGGGCGGCCGGGGCGGTGGGCGGCGGCGCGGGCGGCAAGGACCCGCGCCGCGCGGTGGCCGGTGGGCGTGACGTCTCCGGTGTCGAGCGGGCGCTGGCGATCCTGCGCGAAGAGCTTGCCTGAAGCATGTCGAGAACAGGGCGTCGGCTTCTACGTCCCGGGTGAAGACGTACATGAGGAGGAACGATGTCCTACACCCGTGACCCGCGAGTCGACGCCTACATCGACGCCCTGCCCGAGTGGCAGCAGGCGATCTGCCAGGAGGTGCGCGACCTCGCCCACGCCGCCGACCCCGAGCTGGGCGAGACGGTCAAGCGCACCGTCCTGCCGTACTTCGTGCTGCGGGGCAACGTCTGCGCGCTGCTGGCGGCCAAGAACCACGTCAACGTGTTCCTGTACGACGGCGCGATCGTGCCCGACCCCGAAGGCATCATCACCGCGGGCCACGGCAACAAGACCGCCAGGATGATCTCGGTACGGCAGGGCGAGCCGATCAACAGGCCCGCCCTGCTGGCCATGCTCCGGCAGATCATCGCCAACAACCGGGCCGGAGGCTGGCGCAAGATCAAGGCCCAAGGCTGACGCCTGTTGCGCACACCGTTCTCCATGGGTACAGTGTTCTCATACGGGAACGACGTACTTCGCAGCTGGAGGCAACCCCATGGACGCCCGCAATCCCCGCAGGTGGCTCATCCTCATCGTGTTGTGCCTGAGCACACTCGTGCTGGTCATCGACAACATGGTCCTCACGGTGGCCATCCCGCCGCTGGCCGTCGACCTCGGCGCCACCGCGCAGGACGCCCAGTGGATCCTGGACTCCTACATCCTGGTCTTCGCCGGCCTGCTGCTCACCGCGGGCAGCCTGTCCGACCGGTTCGGCCGCCGCCGGGTGATGATCATCGGACTGGCCCTGTTCGGGTTGTCCTCCCTGGCCGCCACCTTCGCGACCGACCCGGGCACGCTGATCGCCGCCCGCGCCGTCATGGGCATCGGCGGCGCGCTCATCATGCCGAGCACGCTGTCCATCCTGATCGTCGTCTTCGACGAGGAAGAGCGGCGCAAGGCCATGGGCGCCTGGTCGGCCGTGGCCATGCTCGGCCTGGTCGGCGGCCCCGTCCTGGGCGGCGCGCTGATCGCCTGGTTCTGGTGGGGCGCGGTCTTCCTCATCAACGTCCCCATCGCCGCCATCGCCATCGTCGCCGCGCTCGTCCTCATGCCCGAGTCCCGCGGCCCGGCCACCAAGGCCGACCCGCTCGGCGCGATCCTGTCGGCCGTCGGCATGGTCACCCTGGTCTGGACCATCATCGACCTCCCGCACGGCCTCAACTGGGTCAGCCTCGTGACCTCCGTCGTCTCGCTCGCCGCCTTCGTGGTGTGGGAGCTGCGCACGCCGTACCCGATGGTCCCGCTCGCTCTGTTCCGCAACCGCACCTTCTCCGGCGCCAGCTTCTCCCTCACGCTCGTCCAGGTCGGCAACGGCGGGCTGCTGCTCGTGCTGACCCAGTTCCTGCAGTACGTGCTCGGCTACACGCCCACCGAGGCCGGTATGGCCTTCATCCCGATGGCCATCGCCTCGCTGGTGTTCAACGGGCTCGGCGCCGGGCTGGGCGCCAAGATCGGCAACCGGCCGCTCATCGCGGGCGGCATGCTGGTCATGGCGGGTGGCTTCGTCCTGCTCGCCTCCCTGGGCACCGGTTCCGGGTTCGTGCTGACGGCCGTGGCGCTGTTCGTCCTGGGCGCCGGTGGCGGGCTGGCCATGCCGGCCGCGATCGCCGCGCTGATGGGCACCGTCCCGCCGGAGCAGGCCGGCGTCGGCTCCGCGCTCAACGACACCATCCAGCAGGCCGGCGCCGCGCTCGGCATCGCCGTCCTGGGCAGCATCCTCACCTCCGGCTACACCGGCGCGCTGCCCGCCGGCGCCCCCGCCGAGGCCAAGAGCTCCATCGGCGACGCCCTGGCCCTCGGCGACGCCGGTCTGGCCACCGCCGCCAGGGACGCCTTCACCACCGCGATGTCCAGCGCCTTCACGCTGAGCGCGATCGGCGTCGCGGCGGCCGCCCTGCTCGCCGTCCTGGTCATCAGAGACCGCAAGCCCGCTGCCGCCCCCGATCGGGAGCTGACCCTCACCCACTGAGACGAACGCCCATGACCCCGGCCTCGACCAGGCCGGGGTCAAACGCGTGTCGGGGGGCGGGCGGGCGGCGGCGCGGGGTTAGCCTGCGGTGCGATGAAGAGTGCCGCCGCCTGGCTCCTTCCCGGCGAGGAGCGCGGAGTCCTGCCCGCCATGCTCGTCGTCCTCACCGTGGTGACGGGGATCGTGGACTCGGTCAGCTTTCTCGGCCTGGGCAACGTGTTCGTGGCCAACATGACGGGCAACGTGGTGTTCGTCGGGTTCGCGCTGGCGGGGGTCACGGAGCCGAGCCTGTGGGCCTCGCCGCTGGCCATCGCGTCGTTCGCGCTCGGGGCGTGGGCGACGGGGCGGGTGGCGCGCAGGGTGTCGTTCGCGGCGTTCACGCTGGTGCATCTCGGACTGCTCGTCGCGGCCGTTCTCGTGCTGGCCGGGCCCGGGGCGGAGGCGGTGGTGATCGTCCTGCTGGCGCTGGGCATGGGCATCCAGAACGCCTCCGTACGCCACACCGGCATCCCGGATATGACCACCACGGTGCTGACCACCACGCTGACCGGCCTGGTCGCCGACTCCCCGGGAACCGCCAACCGGCGGCGGGCGGCCTCGATCCTGGCCATGTTCACCGGCGCGCTGATCGGCGGGTTCCTTCACCTGCGCGTGGGTGACGCCGCCGCGCTCGCGGTCGCCGCCGTCCTGCTCGCCGCCGTGAGCGTGGTGCTGGTGCGGCTATCCGGCTGAGGGCAGGCGGGCCACGGCGCCGAGCAGGCCAGGCTTGCCGAAGTCGGGTTTGTGCTCCTCCCACTCGGCACGCCAGGCGTCGACCGGGACCACGCCGGGATCCAGCAGGTCGAGGCCGTCGAAGTAGGAGCCGAACGTGTCGGCGCCGCGCGGGACCACGGAGCCCGTCGAGGACGCCCGGTAGACGGCCTGCCCGGCGCGGACGGTCTCGGTGGCCAGGTCACCGGCGTAGCCGTGCGACATGGCGAGATAGCTGCCGGCCGCCATCGACGCGCGCAGACGGCTGACGATCGAGGCCGCCTCCAGGTCGGAAGGGACGAAGTGCAGGATCGCGAACAGCAGCATCGCGACCGGCCGGTCGAAGTCGATGTGGGCGCGGATCTCCGGATGGCCGGTGATCGTCTCGGGCCGCCGGAGGTCGGCGTCGACGACGATGGTCCGCGTGTTGTCGGCCAGCAGGGCGCGCGCGTGGGTGAGGACGATGGGGTCGTTGTCCACATAGGCGATGCGGCAGTCGGGGGCGGCGCCGAGCGCGACCTCGTGCACGTTCCGCTGCGTGGGCAGACCGGCGCCGATGTCGACGAACTGCCGTACCCCCGCCTCGACCAGCACGCGGACCACCCGGATGAGGAAGTCGCGGTTGGCGCGGGCGATCTCGGTGATTTCGGGGACCAGCCGCACGATCTTCTCGGCGGCCTGGCGGTCGGCGGCGAAGTTGTCCTTCCCGCCGAGGAAATAGTCGTACATTCGCGCGACGCTCGGCGTGTGTGGATCGATGCCCGGGACGTGCTCGCCAGCCGACATGGGTAAATCTTAGGTCCAGACGGTCACTATTACCCCGCTGGTTACGTCATAGAGACTATGAAGAGCAATCTGCGTGACGTGATCAAGGGCCGGGTGCTGCTCCCCGGCGACGAGGACTTCGACGAGGCCCGCAAGCCCTGGAACTCCGCAGTGGATCAGCCGGTCGCCGCGGTGGCGCACGCCGCCGACGCCGAAGACGTCGCCTCCCTGGTACGGCATGCCGCCCAGGCCGGTCTGACCATCGCCACCCAGCCGAGCGGCCACGGCGCCTCCGGCAACACCGACGGCGTGATCCTCCTGCGCACCGCCGCGCTCGACCGGGTGGAGATCGACCCGGAGCGCCGCCTGGCCCGCGTGGGCGCGGGCGCGCGATGGGGCCAGGTGCAGGGGGCGGCGGGCGAGTACGGCCTGACCGGCCTCGCGGGCAGCATGCCGCTGGTCAGCGTCACCGGCTACACGCTCGGCGGCGGCCTCAGCTGGTTCGGCAGGAAGTACGGCCTGGCCAGCGACGCCGTCCTGGCCTTCGACGTGGTGTCCGCCGACGGCGTGCCCGCCCGGGTCACCGCCGACTCCGACCAGGACCTGTTCTGGGCGCTGCGCGGCGGTGGCGGCGACTTCGCGCTGGTCACGGCGGTCGAGTTCGCGCTCTACCCGGAGCCGGAGCTCTACGGCGGCAGCATGATGTGGCCGGACGAGCGCGCGCCCGAGGTGTTCGCGGCCCTGCGCGAGGTCGTGACCTACGCGCCGGACGAGCTGTCGATCTGGCTGAACCGGGTGCAGTTCCCCTCGGCGCCGCCCATGGCCGGGATCAGCACCGCCTTCCTGGGCTCGGCGGAGGAGGGGCGGCGGCTGCTGCGCAGGTTCGAGGAGATCGGCGGGATGCTGTCGGACAGCCGGGGGCCGCTGCCGACCGCGGAGCTGGGCTCCATCACCAACGAGCCGACGAACCCGTCGCCCGGCGTCTCGCGGGGCGAGCTGCTGACCGGGCTCGACGACGAGGCCGTGGCGATCCTGCTCGCCGAGCCGATCGACCCGCTGATCAACGTTCAGGTCAGGCAGCTGGGCGGGGCACTGGCCAGGGGCGGGGAAGGCGCGAGTGGCGGGGTGGCGGAGCCGTACCTGCTCTATCTGCTCGGTCTGGCGATCGATCCGCAGCTCTCCGCGGCGTCGCGGGACAAGCAGGAGCGCCTCGTGGCGGCGCTGGGCGAGCGGGTGCCGGGGCGCAAGCCGTTCACCTTCGTGGCGTCGGGGGAGAGCGCGGCGGCGGCGTTCTCCGCGCAGACGCTCCAGCGGCTGCGGGCGATCAAGCGGGCCCGCGACCCCGAGGGCGTCTTCCGCTCCAACTTCCCCGTGCTCGGCTAGGACGGGCACGGCTCCCGCGCGGGGGCGGGGCGCAGCGCGCCGGCCAGGACGCCCATGAGGAGCACGACCACGATGATCAGGGCGAAGGCCGCGGGATAGGACAGGACATCCGCGGCCCCGCCGATGACGGCGGGCGCGATCAGGCTGGACAGGTAGGTGATCGTGGTCACGCCGGCCACGCCCTCGCCCGGCGAGCTTCCGGTACGGCCGGCCGCCGCGTAGGCCAGCGGCGCGCTGACCGCGACCCCGATCCCGATCAGCGCGAAGCCCGCGGCGCACACCCAGGTCGTCCGCCCGGCCACGACCAGGACTCCGCCCACGGCGGCGACGACCCCGCCCGCGCGCACGACGCCGACCGCGCCGAACCGGCCGACGATCCGGTCGCCGAGCAGCCGGGTCCCGGCCATGAAGAGCATGAAGACCGTGTAGGTGGCGGCCGCGGCGGCGGGTGCGGCGGCGGCGACCTGGGTGACGTAGACGGCGGCCCAGTTGGCGGAGGCGCCCTCGGCGAAGGTGCCGCAGAAGCCGACCAGCCCGATCGCCGCGATGGCCCGCGTCGGCAGCGCGAACCTGCGCGGCGCCGGTTCGCCGGCGGCGGCGGGTTCGTCGGCCAGCAGTCCGCGTCCGGCGACCGTGCTCAGTCCGAGCAGCAGCACGGCGACCGCCGCCAGATGCAGCCGGGCGTCGATGCCCAGGTGGGCGGCGAGCACGCCGAGCCCGCCCGCGGCGAGGCTGCCGACGCTCCACAGGCCGTGCAGCCCGGCGATGATGGAGCGGCCGAGCCTGCGCTCCAGGACGACGGCGTGCGCGTTCATGACCACGTCGCTGGTGCCCGCGGCGGCGCCGAGCAGCAGAAACGCCCCGAACAGCCATGCGGGCCCCGGCGCGACCACAGGCGCCAGGACCAGCACACACCACAGCGCGATGAGGATGCGCGTGGCCCGCCGCCCGCCGATCCGGTACGCCAACCGGCCGGCCATCGGCATCCCGATGAAGGCCCCGATGGGCTGACAGAGCAGAACCAGCCCGAGCATGCCGGGAGTGAGCGCGAAGTGGTCCTGCAGCCAGGGGATCCGCGTGGACAGGCTGCCCGCGACGGCCCCGTGGGTGGCGAACACGAGAGCGATGGCGCGATGGTTGGTCACAGACGAAAATTAACAGTTAGCCTTCCTGATGAAAAGAGCGCGTGGCTATCATGGGCCCGTGAAGACCGCGACCCCGGCCATGGCGCGCGCCATCAACGATCGGCTCGCCCTCGACCTGCTGCTCGAACGCGGCCCGCTGACCGCGCCACAGCTGCGCGAGATCACCGGCCTGTCCCGGCCCACGGTCTCCGACCTGGTCGAACGGCTGCGCTCCGCCGGACTGATCGAGGTCACCGGGGAGTCGGGCGAAGACCGGCGCGGGCCGAACGCCCGGGTCTACGGGCTGGTGGCCGATCGCGCGCACGTCGCCGGGGTGGACATCCGCTGGACCGGGCTGCGCGTGACCGTGGCCGACCTGACCGGGCGTGAGGTCGGCACCGCCGTACGGGAGCCCTCTGAAGATCTGTACGAGGCGATCACCGGAGCGGTCGCGCAGGCCGCGGGCGGGCGGCGGCTGCAGGCGGTCGTGATCGGCTCGCCCGGCCTCGTGCATCCGGAGACCAGCGCGCTGACCAGCGACTACCGCGTGCGCGGCTGGCATCCCGGCCTGCTCGGCGAGCTACGGCGGAGCCTGGGCGTCCAGGTCGTCCTGGAGAACGAGACCAACCTGGCGGCCATCGCCGAACACCGGCAGGGCTCGGCCCGCGGCGTCGCCGACTTCGTGCTCATGTGGCTGGACGACGGCGTCGGCGGCGCGATCGTCCTGGGCGGCAAGCTGCGCAGGGGCATGTCCGGTGGCGCCGGCGAGATCGGCACGCTCGACCTGGGCATGCACGATCCCACCCTCTGCCGTGCGGTCGAGGCCGCGCTGGAGGACGGCACCGCTCTGGCCGAGCGCATCGCGAGGGGCGTGTTCGCGATCGTCGCCGTGCTCGACCCCGGGCTGGTCGTGCTCGGCGGGCGCATCGGCCGGGAGGGCGGCGAGGAGCTGGCCGCGCTGGTCGAGGAGCAGGTCGCGCTGCGCTCGCCGGCGCCCACGCGGGTGCGGCCGAGCACGGTCGAGGGCAACGCCGTCCTGCAGGGCGCCGTGCTGACCGCGCTGGACCTGGCCCGCGACGAGGTGTTCGGCTAGCGGAAGCCGAGCTTTTCGCCCATCTCGCGCAGGCACTCCTCGTAGACCGGGGTCAGGTCGGTGAAGGCGAAGTCGAGCTGGTGAAGGACCTCCATGCACAGCAGGCCGTACAGGCGGATCCAGCAGGACAGGAAGACGTGCGCGGCCTCGGGCGGCAGCGCGCCGCCGATGGCGGCCGAGTAGGCGCGTAGCTGCTCCCGCAGGGAAGGTGGCAGGTCGGCCAGGTCGGGCACGGGGAAGGGCCTGGTCCGCCACAACTCCGCGATCAGGCCGCTGAAGACCAGTTCGAAGCGGTGGGCGGCCTGGTACCTGGGTGATTCCGGCAGCTGGTTGGGCGGGCTCGGCGGGCTGGCGAAGATCCAGCCGAACTCGGCCGGGTGCGCGATCGCCCACGCGCGCATGGCGCGGCACGTCTCCAGGATGCGCGTCTCCAGCCGTTCGCCCGCGTGCCGGTCGCGGGCGGCCTCCATCACCTCGGCCATCTCGCGCAAGAAGCCCGCGGTCACGGCGCCGACCAGCTCGTCGTGGCCGGAGTAGTAGTGGTAGAGCGCGGGGCCGCTCATCCCCACCTCCCTGGCGACGGCGTTGATCGTGACCGCGCCCGATCCCTGTTCGACCAGCAGCCGCCGCGCCGCCGCGTGAATCTCGGCCAGCGTCGCCTGCCGGAGTCTGTCTCGCCTTGTCGTTCCCACGTTGACATCCTAGAGCATCTATGTTTGCTTAATAGCTCTAAGGTAGCTTAGCTCTATTAAGGAGGCGTGATGCGGAAATACTTCGCCCGTTACACGGTCGAGGCGACCGTCACCGACAACGAGCTGGTCACGCCCACGATGCGGCGGATCCGGCTGGTGGCGAGCGCGCCGATCGGCCTGCCGTACCGGCCGGGCCAGCACGTCAGGGTCCAGATCATCGACCCGCTGTCGGTCCCCGGAATCCTGCGGCCCGGTGAGACGCTGCGCACGTACACCATCTGGGAGCTCGACGGGCTAGCCATCGAACTGCGCGTGCACGACTACCCCGGTGACGGCATCGGCCTGGCCTGGGCCCGTGAGACCAAGCCC
This sequence comes from Nonomuraea sp. NPDC050394, assembly GCF_044459065.1. NCBI lineage: Bacteria > Bacillati > Actinomycetota > Actinomycetes > Streptosporangiales > Streptosporangiaceae > Nonomuraea > Nonomuraea sp. NPDC050394. Next base: position 196,489 of record NZ_JBITIO010000015.1, read on the forward strand.
GGATCGGCCGTCACGCTGTGGTGGCCGCAGGGCGACTTCTTCACCCGCGAGGCGCCGTTCCACGTGTTCGTCGGCGAGGAGACGGCGAGCGCCGCGTTCGGGCCGATGATCCGCGAGCTCGGGCCGACGGCGCGGGTGTACGGCGTGCTGGAGAGCGAGAGCGCCGAGCACGACCTGCCGATGCCCGGCGAGCACCCGCTTCGGCGCGTCCATCGGCGCGGTGCCCCCGCCGTGTCCTCGACCGTGCTGCTGGCCGGGCTGGCCGAGCTCGAACTACCCGGCAACACCGGTGCCGCCTATGTGGCCGGCGAGGCCAAGACCTGTCAGATGGTGCGCGACTTTCTGGTGCGCGAGCGGAACTGGGCGCGTACCTCGATCAAGGTCAAGCCCTTCTGGGCCCCCGGGAAGAAGGGGCTGCACTGAGTCAGATCAGCGCGCTCAGGCCGGTGTGGAGGTCGGCGCGCTCCCTGTCCGTGAGGATCTTGTACGGCTCGGCCGCCGCCACGTTGGTGGCGTGTTCGATCTCGGCGTGCAGGGGGCCCTCCCGAAGGTTCACCACCTCTTCGGCCGTGAGACCCGCTGCCCGCCAGGCGGCGGCGTGGGCGTCGGCCCGGCTGTAGCGCAGGGCGGCCAGGCGGTTGAACAGCAGCAGGCCCGGTGCGGCGCCGGGGGGTTCGTAGGGCGGGGCCATCAGTTCCAGCGCGCCGCCCGGCTGCCTGGGGGCGGCGGCCAGCACGCGGGCCACCTGGGCGGCCAGGTGCGTCACGTCGGGCCAGATTCTGGCGGCGGTGGCTTCGTGGTGGGCGTACAGGGCCCTGATGAACGTGGCGGTCTTGGGGGTCGGGTGGAGGGCGTCGGTCTCCTTCAGGGTGCCTTGGGCCAGGTGGACGGCCACCTCTTCGGCCAGGTCCGCGGGCTTGGTGTAGCGGTAGATCGTGGACAGGCCGGCGCGGGTCAGGGGGCGGAGGGGGAGCGTGTAGCGCAGATCGACCAGGAAGCCCGGCGTGAACGCCGGGTGCTCGAAGCCGGGGCGGGCGGCGGCGTGCAGGCTGACGTGGGCGGCGTCGATGAGCGGCGCGATGCGTGCGGCGAAGAGGTGAAATTTCGGCATTTGGGTTGTGGGCGTTTGGGGTGCTGGGCATTTGGGGTGCTGGGCATCTGGGGTGCTGGGCATCTGGGGTGGTGGACGTCTGGGGTGCTGGCGTTTGGGGTGCTGGGCGGTCTGGGGGTTCTGGCATTACGGGGAGATTATGCGGCATCCGTAGCCGATCAGCAGGGGATCGGAACCGGCCGGGAGCAGAGTGAAACCGGTTCGACCGGGCTGGTGTTCAACCACCGCTCATCCCTCTCGCCCCAGGAGCCGTCGTGGTCCTCGCCAGTCCAGCCGTGCGCAGCCCCAGCCGCTGGCTGCCCCTGCCCGTCGTGCTGGTCGCGGTGTTCGTGACCACGCTCGACTTCTTCATCGCCAACGTCGCCATCCCCTCCATCCGCACCGACCTCGCCGCCGGTCCCGCCGCGACACAGCTCGTGTTCGGCGGGTACGGCCTGGCCTACGCCGCCGGCCTGATCATCTCCGGCCGCCTCGGGGACCTCTACGGGGCGCGCAGGATCTTCATGGCCGGGCTCGCGCTGTTCACGCTGGCCTCCGTGGCCGCCGGTACGGCGCCGGGCATCCTGGTGCTGATCGTGGCGCGGGTGGTGCAGGGGGGCGCGGCCGCCCTCCTGGCGCCGCAGGTCCTCACGCTGATCGGCGCCCTCTACCCCGGCGCCGACCGCGCTCGGGCTTTCGGCTGGTACGGCACCGCCACCGGCGTGGCCGGCGTCAGCGGGCAGGTGGTCGGCGGGCTGCTGATGGCGGCCGACCTCGGCGGGCTGGGCTGGCGCGCGGTCTTCCTCATCAACCTGCCCATCGGCGTCGCCGCACTGCTGATGGCCAGGATCGTCCTGCCCGAACTCCCGGCCGCCGCCCCGGCGGGTGCGGGGCGGACGTTGGACGTGCCGGGGGCGCTGCTGGTGGCGGGTGGGCTGGCGGCGATCGTGCTGCCGCTGGTCCAGGGGCCCGAGCTGGGCTGGCCGCTGTGGACCTGGCTGCTGCTCGCCCTTTCCGCGCCCCTGCTCACGGCGTTCGTGGCCCGCCAGCGTACGCGCCCAGAACCCCTGCTTGACCTGCGCGTGTTCGGAGAGCCGGGCTTCGCGACCGGGCTGGTGGCCGTGGCACTGCTGTTCGGAGGGTCGGCGGGGTTGTCGTTCGTCCTGGCCGTCTATCTGCAGGACGGCCTGGGCCTCGGACCGCTGTCCGCCGGGATGGTCTTCACCGCGCTCAACGCGGGCTTCTTCGTGGCCTCGCTGCGCCGGGGCCGCCCGGTGGCAGGGGCGCTGGCCATCGTGACCGGGCTGGTGCTGGTGCACGAGGCGGTCGGCGCGGGCGAGCCGTACCTGATAGCGGCGGCGCTCGGAGTGACCGGGGCGGGGATGGGCCTGCTGATGTCACCGCTGATCTCGACGGTCCTGGCGGGAGTACGCGGGGAGCGGGCCGGCGCCGCGGCCGGAGTGCTGGGCACGGCCCAGGAGACCGGCGGCGTCCTGGGCGGAACACTGACCGGCGCCGTCTTCCTTGCCGCCGCCGACCGGGGCTGGACGGCGGCGGCCCAGAGCGCATTGGTGCTGCTCGTGGTGTTCGCGGCGATCGTGGCCGTGCTCGTGCTCGCCAACAGGCAGTAGTTTCGGACGCTCGACGGAGGACGCTCGACGGAGGACGCTCGACGGAGGACGCTCGACGGAGGACGCTCGACGGAGGACGCTCGACGGAGGACAACCGGCTGAGGACGACGGAGGACGGCTGATGGAAGCGGCCGGCCGACGCCCGGCCGGGCCGCTTCCGCGCGGGAACTCAGGTCAGAAGGCCCGCGACGGCCACCCCGGTCTCCGGGTACGCCGCCAGCAGCGCGCCGATCTCGGCGTTCAGGTCGGCGACCGGCTCACATCCCAGCAGCTCCCCGACCGCCGCCCCGGTCGCCGGATACGCGGCCAGCAACTCACTGACCGGCCCGGAAACCGCCACAGCCCTGCGCGACGAAGGCTTAGCCAGCCACGGCGGCGTGAACGAGTCCACCTCGCCCAGCCGGGCGGGGAACGTCCGTTCGGCCTCACGAACCAGCACCGGCACCAGTTCGGGCGCCTGCTCCCGCAAAGTGGTGATCAGCTTGGGCAGCCAGGGCAGCAGCACGTCGTCGGGCAACTGCCCGAACGCCCTGGACAACACCTCCACCACGAACGGCGCCAGCGCGGGCGCCGACTCCAGCGCCTGCACGAACCCGCTCACGTACTGCGGCACCGACGGCACCACCAGCGGGCTGCCGAGCAGCTCACCGACCAGTTCCCGAAGCTCGGCCATGCTGAGCAGCCCGAGCTGGTACCGCGCCGTCCACAGCAGCGCCACCTTCGCGGGCACCGTGGGGTGCGACTGCTGTACGGCCAGCTCAAGCTGGGCCCGGTCGCAGCCCAGCGACAACGCCAGGCTCTCCATGGTGAACAGGAACCCGAGCATCGCGCCCACCTGGCGTACCCCGGTCTCCTCCTCGACGAAGGCCGTGGGCAGCAACGTGCAGTAGTGCGCGTACCCGGTGGTCACGAACGCCTTGGCCCATTCGGGCAGCTCCGGCTCCGTGGCCCGGTAGTGGGCCAGCAGGCGGCGGATGCGCCGTAGCACGTCGGGGGCGTCGTCGACGGTGCGCTCGCCGGACAGCAACTCGATGGCGCGGGCGCCGAGCTCGTCGGTGAACCGCCTGCTGCCCAGGTAGAGGATGGAGTCCTCGACCGCGTCCAGCGCCACCGAGGCGGTCGCCTTGGGGTCCCAGACCGCGCGCCGTAGCCGCTGCTCAAGGACCTGCTCGATGGTGACGCCCTCGTAGCCCAGCTCGATGATCGAGCGCTGGTTGCGGCCGATCGACAGGTCCCAGCTCTCCTGGTGGGAGCGCTCGCCGAGCCGGCGCGAGCCCATGATGGGACGGACGGCGTCGTCGGGCAGGAGCCTGCGCAGGATCCACAGCAGGTGGGAGCAGGGTTCGAGCTCGGGGTGGGCGTCGAGGTCGATCAGGGCCCGCTGGATGGTCCGCTTCTCCAGGTCGAGCCCGAGCGGCTTGAGCCGGTCGAGCACGTCCCTGGCCAGGGGCGGCAGCGAGTCGTAGCCGACCTGCCCGACCTTGTCGCCGCCGAGCATGATTTCGACCAGCCGCCGCACGTCCCTGCGGCCGGGCACGACGTCCTTCTCGATGCAGGTGACCGCGGCGTCCTGGAAGTCGTACGGCGTAGGCCGCTTCCTGTTGCGCATGCCCGCGAGCAGGATCGACGTCTCGAACACCGCGATGGCGTCGGCAGTGCTGGCCAGGTAGCCGTTGCGCCTGGCCAGCCGGACGATCTCGACGCACCACCCGAGCAGTTCCGCCTCGTCGAAGCCGTCGAGGACGGGCGGCTGGGTGAGGAAGGCGTGCAGCCCTTGCGACTCGACCGGGGCGGGCGCCTTGCCTTTGCGCTTGGAGCCGAGCTGGTAGGAGGCGAGGCCATGCCGTTTGAGTGACTTGTCCCAGGTCGCGGCCGCGATCGAGACCGAGCCCGGCGCGAGGCCGAACTGATTCTCGATGGCCGAGTGGCTGGAGGGGATGAGCCCGTAGAGCCAGCTCGTCTTGGTGCGCGGGCTGATGTCGAGGTGCTCGTCCATGACCGGGCTGGCGGCGTGGAAGGCGCCGCACACGTACAGGCAGTCGGCGGGGTCGGCGCCGGTCGCGGCCAGGTGCTCGCGCATCCTGGTCCACATGTAGCGCTCGCGGTCCTCGTCCACCTCGTTGCCGCCGGGCTTGATCCGGCGGAACAGGCTGCCGATGAGCACCATGACCTGACGGTAGGTCTCGTAGTCGGCGCCGGACAGCGGCTGCTCGACGTACTGGTCCCACCACTCCGACCAGTGGCGCACCTTGCCGTGGTGGAGCAGGTGCTCCTCCAGGGCGGCGAAGCCGGGCCGCAGGTCGCCGATCTCGATGCCGACGTCGGCCGGCTCCGCCCGCGGCTCCCACTGGAACACGTGGTCCACCGACCGGTCCACCAGGACGATCTCCACGCCCGGGGTGTCCAGGGCGTAGGCGATGGCCTGGTACTCCGCGGACGACTCGGTGATGGGCGCGACCACGCTCAGCGGCGCCCACTCCTTCGGGAAGCCGTCGATGTCGGTGGCGAAGGCCTGCAGCGCGACCGGGAGCTTGCAGTTGTGCAGCTCGTCCAGGACGGGGCGCAGGTCCTCGCACAACTCCAGGTAGATGACCTTGGGCTGCTTCTCCCGCAGCCGCCGGACCATCGCCATTCCGGAGGCCGGCGAGTGGTGGCAGACCGGGAAGATCTCCACGTCGGTCCGCAGCGCCTGCTCGACGTCGTCGATCAGAGCGGCGCCGAACGTCTCCGCGGCGCTCGCGAGCTGCTCGCGCAGGGGGTCGAAGGGGTTCATGACAGGGTGGAGATCGCCTCACGGCCGCCGTCGAGGAATTCCTTCCACGGCCCGCCCTCGTCCTTCTTGCTGCGCGGCTCGATCACGCCGTGCAGGTACTTGTTGAGGATCGCCAGGTCCTCGGGGCTGCGCCTGGCCAGCGAGCCGACCAGCGAACTGGCCAGGGTCGCCGCCTTCAGCGTGTTGTCGCCGAAGAACTGGCTGTGCAGGATGGCGTCCTCCAGCACGCCGATCTGCTCGGCGGTGGACAGCGCCGACTCCAGCTTCTCGTCGTCGCTGGTGGCCGAGGCCGCGGCGGCGCGCAGGTCGGCGAAGCTCTGCAGCAGGATGTCCAGCAGCGTGGGCGGCAGCTCCAGCTCGATCTGGTGCCTGCGCAGCAGCTCCTCGGTACGGAAGCGGACGATCTCCGCCTCGCTCTTCTTGTTCGTCACCACGGGGATGCGCACGAAGTTGAACCGGCGCTTCAGGGCCGAGGACAGGTCGTTGACGCCCCGGTCACGGCTGTTGGCGGTGGCGATGATGGAGAAGCCGGGCTGGGCGAAGACGATGTTGTCGTCGTCGGGCAGCTCGGGGATGGAGACGTACTTCTCCGACAGGATCGAGATCAGCGCGTCCTGCACGTCGCTGGTGGAGCGGGTCAGCTCCTCGAAACGGCCGATCACGCCGCGTTCCATCGCGGTCATGATGGGCGAGGGGATCATCGACTCCTTGGACTGGCCCTTGGCGATGACCATGGAGACGTTCCAGGAGTACTTGATGTGGTCTTCGGTGGTGCCGGCCGTACCCTGGACGACCAGTGTGGAGTTGCGCGAGATCGCCGCGGCCAGGAGCTCGGCCAGCCAGCTCTTACCCGTGCCGGGGTCGCCGATGAGCAGCAGGCCGCGGTCGGAGGCGAGCGTGACGATGCTGCGCTCGACGAAGCTGCGGTCGCCGAACCACTTCTGCGGGATCTCGCGGTCGAGCCCGTCGGCGCGGTCGGAGCCGAGCACGAAGATACGCACCATGCGCGGGCTGAGCCGCCAGGAGAACGGCTTCGGGGAGGTGTCGATCGACTCGAGGTAGTCGAGCTCTTCGGCGAACTTGATCTCTGCGGGGGCACGCAGCAACGGAGGCTCCTAGGTGTTCAGGAAAGTCTTGAGCTCGTTGACGAGCTTGCGGATGTGTCCGGAGATGACCGGTGTGCCGAGAGCTTTGAGCTTCTGGCGGTACCACGGGTCCACGCTGGCGTGGCCCGAGCTGTTCACCGAGCCCACCGGGATGAACTTGACGCCCGACTTGTGCAGTGCCTCGAAGTCCGTGATCAGCGACCGGTTGTCGTAGAAGTCGGAGATCCACACCATGACGGTGTTGCGCGGATCGGTGATCTTCGGGCGGGCCAGCGCCATCGCGACCGTGCCGTTGGTGCCGCCGCCGAGCGTGGTGCGCAGCAGCACCTCGAACGGGTCGTTCACCCACGGGGTCAGATCGAGCGCCCGGGTGTCGTACGCGACCAGGTGCACGTCCACCTTCGGCAGCCCGGAGAAGATCGAGGCCAGGATCGTGCAGTTGACCATCGCGTCGACCATCGAGCCGGACTGGTCGACGACCACGATCATCTTGGCCGGGGTGGTGCGCTTGGCGGTCTGCTTGTAGAAGAGCTTGTCGACGTAGAGCCGCTCGTCCTCGGGGCTCCAGTTGGTGAGGTTCTTCCAGATCGTGCGCTCAAGGTCGAGGTTGCGGTAGACGCGCTTCGGCGGCACCGACCGGTCGATCGTGCCCGCGCTGGTCTTCTCCACCTGTGTACGCAGCACCTGGGCGACCTCGTCGACGAACCGGCGGATCAGCGCCTTGGCGTTGGCCAGCGCCACACCGGAGAGGTTCGCCTTGTCACGCAGCAGCTGCTCGATCAGCGACATGCTGGGCGTGAGCTGCTTGGCCAGCTGCGGGTCGGCCAGTACCTCGCGCAGGTGCATGCGCTTGACCAGGTCGGCCTCGACCTTGCCGAGCTCGCCCGCCGCCTCGCCGCCGAACGCCTCCTGCAGCCACCCGGCGTCCTGCTTCCACCCGGCCAGCTGGGTGGCGCTGACCGTGCCGCCGCCGGTGGCGAAGGTGTTGAGCAGCAGCTTCGACACCAGCGCCGCGTTGGTCACCTCGTCGCCGTCCAGCTTGCGCAGCCTGTCGGCCAGCTCGGGGTGGCGCTGCACCAGGTTGTCGATGGACACGCCCGGGTCGAGCAGCGCGGGCGGCAGCCCGAGGTCGTCGACGATGGCGACGCTGGCCTTCTCCAGGGAAGGCTGCTCCTCGCCCTCGAACACACGCGCCAGCAGGCGCCAGTAAAGAATCTGACGTCGGGTTTCGCTCATTTGCGCAGCAACCGTCCCGCTCGCTCCTTGAGTACCGAGACGGGATCGCCAGCCTTGGCGCCGCTCTTGAGCACCTTCTGGTCGGTGGGTCCCTGCGCCCAGTCGCCGTTGTGCGCGGCCACCGGCTCCTTCTTCACGCTCGCCTGAACGGCCAGCGGTTGCAGCCGCCATCCCCCGCCGTCCCAGCGCATCAGCCCGATGCACGCGGTGGACGCCTTGAGCAGCTGCGGCGTCAGCGGCCCCGACTGCGGCAGCCGGTCGAGGTCGAAGGGCAGCTCGGCGCCGTCGAGCCGGATCATGGCCCCGTCGCTCTTGTAGCCCTCAACGAACACCGGCTCGGCGACGCGGACCGGGTGGCGGTCCAGCGGCGGCACCGCCGGCGCGCTCGCCCCGCCGAGCTGGACCCGGGCGGTGGCGAACGGGTCGCTGTACGCGCCCACACCGGCCTTGGCCTCCTGCCAGAGCAGGTCGCCGCTGGACAGCAGCGTCATACCGGTGATCTCCAGGCTGAGGTGCTTGGCCAGCGCGCCGGTCAGCACGGGGTAGTCCTGGAACAGCTGCCACACGAACGGCCCGGCGATCGTGTCGACCTTGGCCGCGGACACGCTGGTGCGCACCAGGCGGCCGTGCGGCTCCAGGATCGCGTGGAGCTGGATCTGCGCGGCCGTACCGTGCTCATGGATGTCGACGCCGAGCGGCAGCAGCCGGCCGGAGACCTCTTCGGCGCCCTCCACCGCGCCCGTCTGGGTGAGCAGCAGGGCGCGCGCCCACAGGTCGGCCCAGCGGCGCACGGGCAGGTGCTCCATCGCGCCGACCGGGGAGGAGGCGCGCAGCTCCGCGGCGAGCCCGTCGAGCAGGACGCCCGCCCGGCGCAGCCGCGGCTCGGCCAGCATGCCCTGGATCGCCTGGTCGGCGGAGGAGGCGAGTTCGTGGTCGACGCCGCGCCAGCCGGTGATGGCCAGTTCGGCCAGCCAGGAGCGGCAGGCGCTGGTGAGCGGGTCGGCGGCAGGGGGCTGGGCACCGTTCCAGGGGGCGCGGGTACGGCCGAGCGCGGTGTCGAGCCGGGCGAGCAGCATGTCGTGCACCGCGCCGAGCAGCGTGGTGCGCGCTCCTGCCAGCGCCGTCAGGTGCTCCTCCGCGATCGAGCCCGCGGTGAGCTTCCCGGCGGCGTCCGCGGCCAGGGGGCCGAGGGGAGTGGCGGCGACGGCGCCGGCGAGCGCGGTCAGCGCTTCCGCGCGCTCCTCGCCCAGCCGGGCGAAGCCGTTGGCCAGCGCGTCGTCGAAGCCGGCCACCAGGCCGAGCGCCTCGTCGAGTCCGGGCTGCGGGCCTTCGCGCAGGGCCGCGAGCTGCGTGGCGAGCATCAGCTCACCGCCCCGAGCGAGGGGAACCAGTGCATCTCGGCGACCGGTTCGCCGGTGGAGGGCAGTTCGAGGTAGGCCAGGTGCCGCAGGAAGCGGCTGAAGACCACGGCGGCGGGGATGGACTCGTGCCCGCCGTCCAGGTTGCGCACCAGGTCGCCCGCGCTCTCGCCCTCGACGCGCAGGTAGCGGGTCACCTGGTCGAGGCCGTACTGCAGGATGGCCTCGTCGACCAGCGAGCGCAGGTGCTTGCACGGCGCGCCGCGCAGCCCCCCGCAGGGCCGGTTGTTGTTGGTGCTGCAGTTGTAGCCGTGGGTTCCGGCGGTGATCGAGGAGACGTACACCCGCTCGATGTCGGAACCGCTGGACACCACACCTTGCAGCCGGCCCTCCGCCATCTCGACGAAGGGCACTTTAGCCAGCTTGCGCGGCTGGAGGGGTGACACCACCCGCAACGCGCTGAGCTGCTCCCACGCGGGTCTGTCCGCGTTCAAAGGACGACCTCCAAGATTGGTATCGGTCGATCAGTGAACGGGAATTTACCCGACCAGTCCGACAATTTCCGATCAACGAAAACCTTCGCCGGGCAGCGCGCGGCGCAGGAAGTCGAGCTGGTGCGTGAGGAGGAACTCGGCCGTCGGCCGGTGCCCCGCGCGGGTCAGCGGCAGCACCTCGTGCGGGCGTCCGGCCTCCAGCAGCGCAGCCGAGAAGCGCAGCGTGTGCGCGGCCACCACGTTGTCGTCGGCCAGCCCGTGGATCAGCAGCAGCGGCCTGGTCAGCCGCTCGGCCTCCAGCAGCGGTGAGCACCGGTCGTAGGCCTCCGGGTGCTCGTGCGGCTGGCCGAGGTGCCGTTCGCGCCAGTGGGTGTCGTACATGCGCTGGTCGGTGACGGGCGCGCCGGCGATCGCCGCGTGGAAGACGTCCGGCCGGCGCAGCACCGCGACCAGCGCCAGGAAGCCGCCGAACGACCAGCCGCGGATCGCCACCCGGCTCAGGTCGAGCGCCGGCTCCAGCTTCGCCGCCTCGTGCAGGCCCTCGACCTGGTCGTCGAGCACCGGCTGGGCGATGTCGAGGTGGATCGCACGCTCCCAGGCGGGGCCGCGGCCAGGGGTGCCCCTGCCGTCGACCGCGAGCACCGCGTAGCCCTGCTCGGCGAACCACTGCGAGACATAGGTGGCCCAGAACGGCTCGGCGGTCACCTTGCGGATGGCCGGCCCGCCGTACGGGTCCACCAGGACCGGAAGCGGCCCGTCCTCCTCCCGGTGCCACGACGGCAGGAACAGCGCCGCCCGCAGCTCGCGCGGGCCCAGCCTGAGCAGGCGCATCCTGAGGTCGAGCACCGGCTTCTCGGCGTGGGAGACGATCTCCTCGCCGCTCTCGCGGATCCTGGCGCCGATCACCGTGGTGCCGCCGCGCGCGGTGTCGTCGAGCCCGGCCCGGCCGAGCTTCTCCAGGCCGGCGTCCGGGTGGTAGGACCACAGCTGGGTCTCGGTGGGCTCGTCGGTGGCGGTGAACAGCACGCTCTCGCCGTCCACCGACCGCACCGTCAGCAGGTTCAGGCCGGGCGGGGTGACGGGCCGCCCGCCGTACAGGAGGGTGCGGGTGTCGTCGCGGTCGTCGCTCGTGAGCCACACCCCCTTCCCGGTACGGCGCGGCAGTCCCGGCACCAGCGTCACCCAGGCGGCGTCACGCTGCTCGGCCAGGAGTTCCGTCCGCCCGGTGGCGGGATCGACGGCGAACATCCGGACCCGGCGCTGGTCGCGGCTCTGCACGGCGGCATAGGGCCCGTGCGCGTCCCAGCCCGCGGCGGTCAGGTACTCGTCGTCGGCTTCGACCCGGATCCGTGTGCCGTCGAGGTCGACGATCCACAACGTCACGTCGGCGTTGGCGGTCCCCACGGCCGGATACGGGAAGGAGCGCGACGGCCGGGACGGATCGGACGGATCGGCGAGATGCCAGCGCTGGACGGGCGCGGTGTCCACCCGCGCCACCAGCAGCCGCCGCCCGTCGGGCGCCCACCAGAAGCCCTCGCGCCGCCCGATCGACTCGGGCGCGACGTACTCGGGCAGTCCCCATGTCACCTCCGGCCCGTCGGGCTCGGCCACGGCCCGGTCGCCGTCGCCGTCCACGCCGATGACCCGGAGCGCGCCGGCGCTGACGTAGGCGATGCGCTCGCCCGTGGGGTCGGGCCGGGGGGCGCGCACCGGCTCGGCCGAGGGCAGCGCGCCGCCGGCCGTGCACAACTGCCCGTCGCGCTCGAAGGCCAGGACCCGGCCCTCGTCGTCGGCCGCGTACGCGGTGATGCCGGGCCCCGCCACCAGGCGTTCCTCGCCCTGGGCATGCGCCCACAGACTGCTGTCACGCAGGAAGAAGACAGTACGCCCGTCGGCGGAGACGGTGAAGGAGGACGGCCGGCCGAGCGTGAACCGCTCGGTGCGCGCGAGCTGGCTGAGAAAGGTCATGAACGCAGCATGGCCGCCCCCGTGATCACGGGAAGCGGCCTTCTCCATCTTCATTCTACCAGGCTGGTGTCTCCCAGCGACTCCAGCAAGGTGCGCAGCAGCCCGGCCAGCTGATCGCGCTCGGCGGGACCGAGGGCGGCCAGCAGGCGTTCCTCGTTGTCCACGTGCGCCCCGACGAGCCGGTCGACCAGCTCAAGGCCCTGCGGCGTGAGCCGGATCCGCACCGACCTGCGGTCGTCGCTGGCCCTGACGCGTTCGACGAGGTCCTTGGCCTCCATGCGGTCGATTCGGTTGGTGATCGCGCCCGAGGTGACCATGGCCGCCTTGAGCAGTTCCCCCGCGCTCAGCTCGTACGGCGCGCCGGACCTGCGCAGCGTGGCCAGCACGTCGAACTCCCACCGCTCCAGCCCGTGCTCCTGGAAGAACGCCTTGAGCTCGCCGCCGAACAGCAGGCTGAGCCGGGAGATCCGGCCGATGACCCCCATCGGGGAGGGGTCGATGTCGGGGCGTTCCCTCTTCCACTGGGCCAGCAGCATGTCCACCGCGTCGCTCATGGCGAAACCTCTTAACGTTCATAGACTTGACGTTCACACAATAAAGTGATGATATCTCAACGTTGAGATTATCAATGAGAGGTGATCGGCGTGTCCATCGTCACGCAAGAAGAGGTCTCACTGAAGGAATGGCTGGCCGTGGCGGCCGTGGCCGTGGGCACGTTCGCCATGGTCACCGTGGAGCAGTTGCCCGTGGGCCTGCTCACCGCCATCGGCGGATCCCTGGACATCTCCGAGGGCGCCGCCGGGCTCATGGTGACCGTGCCCGGCCTGGTCGCCTCCGCCACCGCGCCCCTGCTGCCCGTGGCGATCGGGCGGCTGGACCGGCGTACCGTGCTGATCGGGTTGCTCAGCCTGATGGTGGTGGCCAACGCGGTCTCCGTGGTGGCGCCCAACTTCGGCGTCATGCTGGCCTCCCGGTTCCTGGTGGGCATCGGGATCGGCGGCTTCTGGGCCCTCGCGGCGGGCATCGCCGTACGGCTGGTGCCGGAACGTCATGTCGCGCGGGCCACCTCGCTGGCCTTCGGCGGTGCGACCGCGGCGAACGTGCTCGGCGTCCCCGCCGGGACGCTCGTCGGCGGGCTCACCGACTGGCGGGTCGCCTTCGCCGCCGTCGGCGTGCTGGCCCTGCTGGTGGTCGGCGCGCTGCTGTGGCTGCTGCCGAGGATTCCCGCCACCGCCCCCGTCCGTCTGCGCGAGCTGCCGCGCCAGTTCCGCAACCCGGTCGTACGCGCCGCCGTCATCTCCACGTTCCTCGTGGTCAGCGGCCAGTACGCGGCCTTCACCTTCATCAGCCCGATCCTGCAGAACGTCTCCGGCGTGCCCGCCGACCTGATCGGCCCGGTCCTGCTCGGCTTCGGCGTCGCCGGAGTCATCGGCACCTTCGTCGGCTCGTCCTGGAACGTCAGGCGCCGGGTCATCACGCTGAGCGTGACCCTGGCCGTGATCATGCTGATCTTCCCGCTGGCCGGCACCACGCCGGTGACCGGCTCGATCCTCCTGCTGATCTGGGGTCTGGCCTACGGCGGCGCCCCCGTGGCCGTGCAGACCTGGATCCTGCAAGGGGCCGGAGCCTCGGCCGAGGCGGCGACCGCGCTGAACACCACCGTCTTCAACCTGGCCATCGCCTTCGGCGCCGCGTTCGGCGGGATCGTGGCCGACAACCTGGCCATCACCGGTGCCCTCTGGTTCGGCGCCCTCCTGATGGGACTCACCGCGCTGGCGGCTGTTACTGTGAGCGCGCGACGCGGGGTGCCCGCCAAGGGCTGAGATCCAAACCCGTCGAACCTGATCTAGTTCGGACTAGCGAAGGGACTGTCGTGTTCACCGACGACGCCTGGGCCCAAACCGCCGACCTGCTGCGGGCCATCCACGAGCACCCGTTCAACACCGCCCTGGGCGACGGCACGCTCTCCCGTGAGCGCTTCGCCTTCTACATCGTCCAGGACGCCCGTTACCTGGAGGCGTTCGCCAAGGCCCTGGCCACCGCGGCCGTCAGGGCGGCTGACCCGGACGAAATGGCCTTCTGGTCGCAGGCCGCCCACGACGCCATCGCCGCCGAGCGCACCCTTCACGAGGGCTACATCGAGCAGTACGGCCTGACGGCCGCCGACCTGACCGGCGTGCCCACCTCGCCGACGGCCCTCGGCTACTCCTCCTGGCTGCAGGCCACCGCGCTGTCGGCGCCGTACCCGGTGCTGGCGGCGGCGGTGCTGCCCTGCTTCTGGATCTACGAGGACGTCGGCGCCGCGCTGGTCGGCCGCAGCTCCGAGACCCATCCGTACCGCGCCTGGATCGCCACCTACGTCGATCCCGCCTATACCGCGTCGGTCACGCGGGCCAAGCAGATCACCGACCGCCTGGCCGCCGAGGCCGACCCGGCGCTCCTGGAGCAGATGCGCGCCGCCTTCGTGAAGGCGGCGGAGTTCGAGTGGATGTTCTGGGACAGCGCCTGGCAACTGGAGTCCTGGCCTACCGCGAAGTGGCTTTAGCCACCCGGATCAGCAGCACCACCACGGCGACCGAGCCGGCGGTGGTGAGCACGAGCTTGGCCCAGCTGGCGGCCGTCGCCCAGGCGGGCATGGCGTCCAGGGCCGCGGCGACCAGCGCGTGCGTGTCCACGCCGGGCAGCACCGGCTCCAGGAAGCGGGCCGTGAACACCTGGCCGGGAATGATGACGACGCCGAGCACGAGCAGGATCGGCTGGAAGATCCAGGAAAGGATCCGGCCGATCCGCCTGCCGGTCAGGTTGAGCACCGCCAGGGCCACCAGGATGACGATGATCACGATCGCCAGGCCCTCGCTGCCGGCGAAGCTGATGCCGTTCCGGGTCAGCAGTTCGAGAGGCTGGTTCTGGCGGGCCATCTCGGTCTCGGCGGCCTGCTGGGCGGCGGCGCCGTAGAAGGTCACGGAGTAGATCCCCAGCAGGAACGGGACCACGGTCAGTAGCTGGATCACCGCTGCGGCGATGCGGGCGTTCATGGATGTCTCCTCGTTTTTGAACTTAGTAAAACTGTAGGGCGTTGTTGAACTAAGTGCAATACGATGGCCGTATGTCGCTGACCAAGGAGCAGATCGTCCTGGCCGCCGTCGAGGTCCTGGATGCCGAAGGCGTGGCCGGCCTGAACATGCGGCGGCTCGGCGCCCAGCTCGACTCCGCCGCGACCGCCATGTACTACCACGTCAAGAGCAAGGACCGGCTCGTCGAGCTGGCCGCCGACCACGTCTTCGGCGAGATCGGGCTGCCCGATCCGGTCGCCATGGGCTGGCGCGAGGCCGCCGCTGAACTCGCCCGCGGCGCCCACGAGATGGTCGTCCGCCACTTCTGGCTGATCCCGGCCATGAGCACCCACGTCATCTACGGCCCCAACAAGGCCCGCTACGACGAGCACTGCCTGACCATCCACGAGTCGGCCGGGTTCGGCGCCGCCGCCGCCGACCGGGTCGCCGCGTCGATCCTGATGTTCGTGATCGGCGCCGCGCAGGGAGAGGCGGCCGAGTCGGCCCTGCGCGCGAAGGTACGCCGGGCGGGCGCCGACGAGGAGAAGCGGATGGACGAGGCGATGGCGGAGATGATCGAGACCGCCCGGCGCTTCCCCCGCCTGCGGGCCCGCCTGGAACCGGATTACCCCGGCGGCGGCGACGCCTTCGAGTTCGGCCTCTCGTCGCTGCTCGACGGTCTTTTCGCGCGCCTGGCTTGACCTCAACCTTGCTAGAGGTTGAAGAGTAGGGGGCATGAGAGCCATTCACGTGCGAGAGTTCGGCGGCCCTGAAGTCCTGACGCCCGTCGAGGTGCCCGACCCGGTCCCCGGCGCGGGCGAGCTGGTCGTCGACCTGGCCGTCGCCGACGTCATCTACCTGGACACCCTGTTGCGCGCCGGCTGGGGCGGTGACTACTTCCCCCGCGACCTCCCCTACGTGCCCGGCGGCGGCGGAGCGGGCGTGGTGTCGGCCGTGGGCGCGGGCGTCGACCCGTCCTGGACCGGGCGGCGGGTGGTCGCCAGGTCGTCCACCGGGTACGCCGAGCGGATCGCCGCCGCCGCCGGCGAGGTGGTCGAGATCCCGGACGGGCTGGGGTTCCGGGAGGCGGCGGCCGTACTGCATGACGGGGTGACGGCGCTGATGCTCGCCCGGGACGGGGCGATCGGGAAGGGGGAGTGGGTTCTGGTCACCGCGGCGGCGGGCGGGGCCGGGTCGCTCCTGGTGCAGCTCGCCCGTGACGCCGGAGCCAGGGTCGTCGCGGCCGCGCGGGGCGGGAAGAAGCTGGACCTGGCCCGCGAGCTGGGCGCCGAGGTCGTCGTGGACTACTCGGCCGGGGACTGGCAGCAGCGCGTACGCGCGGCCACCGGCGGCGTCGACCTCGTCTTCGACGGCGTGGGCGGCGCGCTCGGGCTCGCGGCGTTCGAGACGGCCGCCGAGGGCGGGCGCTTCATCACGTACGGCACCTCCGGCGGGGAGTTCACCACCATCGACCCGGACCTCGCCGAGCGGCGCCGGGTACACGTCCACAACGCGCTGGAGGCCGGCCCGCCCGAGCAGGACGAGGTCCGCGACATGCTGGCCCGTGCGCTCGACCTCGCCGCGAAGGGCGTCATCACGCCGCGCGTCGGCGCCACGTTCCCGCTGGATCGCGCCGCCGACGCCCACACCTCCCTCGCCGAACGCGCCACGGTCGGCAAGTCGCTGTTGATCGTCACCTGACGCCGGCGGGTGCGGCTCACCGGCGCTCGGGGAACACGATCACCAGGAGATGCCCCACCCCGTCGTCGTGCGCGATCCGGTAGTGCGTCCGCACCCGGTAGCGTCCGGGCCCGGCGATGGCCAGGTTCGGCAGTCCTGACGGCCCCGCCAGCGGATCGTGCACCACGATCGCGCCGGTCGGGCTGAGGTACGCGACCTCCTCGACCCGCTCCCACCCACGCGACTCCCGAGGAGGAGCCTGGCGATACGCCTCGGCGGTGACGCAGACGGGGTAGTCCCCGGCCACGTCGAACGCCAGGCCGTCCTCCTCGGAGTCCTCGAACACCGCGAGCCCGGCTTCTGACAGGATCCGCTGCCTGCCCGCGACCACCGGTTTGATCTTCGGCCGGTGCCTGCCCCGGTCACAGGCCCGCAGGCTGTCCGCCTCCCACCGCTCGAACTCCCGTTCCTGCTCTTCCTCGGCCCGCCGCAGGTCCGCGGCCGCCCTCGGGCACAAAGGGGCGACGAACACGGCGTCCGGCAGCTCGCCCGAGTAGGCGGCACAGGCCGTACGCGCGTGGGCCAGCACCACATGATCCGGCACACCTTGGTACTGGCCGCCGCGCCGGGCCTTGCACACCAGCGCCCGCTCACCGGTCTCCCCGGCTCCCTCGCAGTCGGTGGTGATCGGCCCGGATCCCAGGTCGGCCGCGGGCACCAGGGCCAGCGTCACCACTACAGCCAGGCCGGTCACCCGCCGGGCGTTCAGGAGCCTCCGTCCGGGCGCGCGTACCGCCGCGATCATGCACAACGCCGCCAGCGGCGGAAGCAGGTCGAGACGCGTGAACGCCGACCAGCCCCACATGTCCAGACATCCCGGGCTCAAGAACAGATCCACGAGGAAGCCGAACTGCTCAAGGCCGAAGAAGAGCAGCAGCAACGCCGCCAGCCACCGCACGATCTGCCGGGCGATCCACGGCTCCCACAACCAGCACGTCACCACGACCAGGCCGACCGCCGGTATCCCCGAATACCAGACCAGCGGAACCCACTCCGCGATCGACCGCAACTCTGCGGCGACCACCTGATACAGGCCGATCCCCGCACAACCGATGCCGCCGGAGGGGACGGCGAAGACCATGTGCGCGTGCGTGAGCACCACGGCGACGCCCCACCATAACCACGATCTTGGCGACATGGCCCGACAAGATATCCCTATCCTGGAACGGTGTGGTGGGCAGGCTCGTTCGCGGCCGTCGCGGTGGTGGCGGGACTGTCCTTTTCCTGTACGGCCCGCGTCGTCCTCTGGTTCGTGACCCTGGCCGCGGCGAGCGCGACAACCGTGACCCTGGCCGGCGGCGGCACCCCCGACCAGGTCGCCGGGGTGGCCTTCCTGGCCGCGGGCCTCAGCGCCGCCGGCTGGGCACTGGGCAGGTCGGCACGGGTACGCGGAGCCAGGAGGCGCGCGTTCGCCGCGTACGCCTCGGGTGCGGCGGCGGTGCCCGGTCTGGCGGCCGAGGCCGAGCGGCACCGGCTGGCCGCCGACCTGCACGACACCGCCGCCCACCGGCTGACCGGCATCATGATCGGCGCCTCGTCCGCGCTGCATGTGCGCGATGACCGGCTGACGGCCGAGGCGGGGGCGCACGCCGTACGGGAAGGGCGGCTTGTCGTCGCGGAGCTGACCAGGCTGACCGGGCTCGACTCCCGCGCGGACCACGCGCGTCTGGCCGACCTGGACGCGCTCGTCGCCGGCTGGCCGGAGCGCGGGGTCTCCTACCGCAGGGACGCCGAGGACGCGCCGCCACCGATCGCGGCGCTGGCGGTGCGGATCGTGCGCGAGGCGCTGACCAACAGCCGGCGCCACGCACCGGGAGCGCCGGTCGAGGTGCTGGTCACGGAGCATGGCGGGCGGCTGGTCGTCGCCGTCACCGACCAGGGGCGAGGCGGCGCGTTCGACGCGGGCAGCGGTTGCGGCCTGGCGGTTCTGCGCTCGGAGGCCGCGGCCGCGGGCGGATCGCTGGAGGCGGGCCCCACAGCGGGCCCCACAGCGGGACCTACAGCGGGCCCCGCAGCGGGACCCATGGCGCGCGGCTGGCGGGTGCGTGCCGTGCTGCCGCTCGGCGACGGCGGGCCGCGGCGGGCGCGGTGGTGGAGCGAGCATGTCCGGAACTGGGCGCCGGTGGTCCTGGGCGTCGGGATTCCGGTGGGCGGGCTGCTGGTGCCCGATCCGGGCGACGTTCCGCTGCCGGCCAAGGAGATGGCGCTGCTCGTACCCCTGCTGATCCTGCACGCGCTCCCCCTGCGCTGGCACCGCGCGCGCCCGATCCCCGCGCTCGCCGTGGCCCTGTCCCTCTACCCGCTGATCGAGCTGGCGCGGGTCGCCGGCTGGCCGATCACTCCGGGCGGGGACCTCCTGCTGTGGTGCGGCTGGATCGAGTTGATCATGGTCTACGGCATCGGCGTCGCCCGCGGCCCGCGCGGCGTGCTCGCGCCGCCGGCCGTGGGTGCCGCGATGGGTGCCGCGCTCGCCTGGGGGCCGGGGATCGTCGGGAACGGGTTCGCCGCGTGGGCGGTGCTGAGCGCGTTCGCGCT
The DNA here is from genome assembly GCF_044459065.1 of Nonomuraea sp. NPDC050394. NCBI lineage: Bacteria > Bacillati > Actinomycetota > Actinomycetes > Streptosporangiales > Streptosporangiaceae > Nonomuraea > Nonomuraea sp. NPDC050394. Next base: position 215,473 of record NZ_JBITIO010000015.1, read on the forward strand.
GGTCCCGGCGGGGGTCGCCTGGGCGGCCGGTGTGCTGCTCGCCGCCGGCGGGGCGCGCCGCCGCGACGGGGCGGCAGCCCGCCACGGGCGGCTGGGCGAGCGGGCGGCGCTGGCCGAGCGTGCCCGCGTCGCCGCCCGGCTGCGCGCGACCGCGCTGCGGCACGCCGAAGCGCTCGTGGCCGCGGGCGACGACCTGCCCGTCGTCGCCGCGCGGTCGCGGGCCGCGCTCAACGCGCTGCGGGACCTGCTCGGCGAACTCCGGCGCCCCGCCGACGACGACCCGCCGCCGTGCCTGGCCGGCATCGACGCCCTCGCCGTACGGCGTGGCGGGCTCGTCACCAGCGTCGGTGAACGGCGCCAGATGCACGGCGCGGTGGAGGCGACGGCGTTCTGGGCCGCCCGCGAACTCCTCGGCCACGACGCCCCGCTCACCGTCACCTACCTGCCGGAAGGCGTAGAACTGTCCGCCCCGGCCGCCCGCGTCACCCACAGCCTGCGCGCGGTCGCGGAAGCGGCCGGCGGCGCCGTGTCCGCCAGAGGTGCCCGGGTCCGCGTCTGGCTGCCGGCATGATCAGCGTCCTGCTCGCCGACGACCACGCGATGGTACGCGCCGGCATCGCCGCCGTCCTGTCCGCCGAATCCGACATCACCGTCGTGGCCCAGGCCGCCGACGGCGCCGCCGCGATCGCCCTCGCCGAAGACCTGCGTCCCGACGTCATCCTGATGGACATCAAGATGCCCGGCACCGACGGCCTGGCCGCCACCCGGACGATCACCACCGCGCTGCCCGGCTCCCGCGTCGTCGTCCTGACCACGTTCGGACTGGACGAATACGTCTACTCCGCCCTGCGCGCCGGCGCCTGCGGCTTCCTGCTGAAGGACGCCGAGCCCGGCCGGGTCATCGAGGTCGTCAGGCTGACCGCCACCGGACAGTCGTTCCTCGACCCCGCCGTCACGGGCCGCCTGATCCAGCAGTTCGCCCGCCACCGCCCGCCCAGCCGTTCCGAGGCGCTCGCCGCACTGACGCCCCGGGAGAACGACGTCCTCGGGGAGGTGGCCAGGGGCCACAGCAACGCCGAGATCGGCGCGAAGCTCGGCATCAGCGCCGCCACCGTCAAGGACCACGTCGCCGCCATCCTGGCCAAGCTCGGCGTCCGCGACCGCCTGCACGCCACGATCTTCGCCTACGACAACGGCCTCGTCCTGCCGGGCGGCGACTAGTACGCTGAAGTGATCGCGCGGTCGCGAGGGAGGACCCCATGGTCTTACGGATCACCGTCACCCTGCTCACTGCACTGGCGCTACCCGCTCAGCCGGGCGCCCCCGGGTTGACCATCAAGGAGAACGCCCACCAGGTCAGAGCCGTCGGCCCCGGCTTCGTCCTGAAACTCACCCCCCACAGACTGTCGGTACGCGTGGACGAGGACCGGTTCGGCGACCCCACCACCGGCAACCCGATCGTCCGCGAGACCATCGACCTGACCGGCCGCACCCTGCGCCCGTTCGTGTGCGACCACGGCACGTACACCATCAGGACCGGCACCTTCAAACGCATGTGGCGGATCTCCCAGCTCGCCAAGCGCCCGCAGCCGTACCCGGACGGCTTCGCCACGGCCGCCCCCGGCCTCTTCACCCCGTTCCTGGGCGAACTGGAAGGCACGGTGACCGACGCCGGAGGCCGCACCCTGCGCTTCCTGATCTCCGACCTCGTCCAGGAGGTCCAGGGCCGGCATGGTTTCGCCGCGACCGCCCCCATCCACGGCTACTTCGTGGACAGCCGGGGAAGGGTCCGCGACCGCATCTCCCTGACCGGCCGCTTCAACATCGGCCGCGACGGCCGCCCGATCTACGGAATCGAGGACCGGGGAACCTGCCGCCAGATCGCCGACCTCCCCTTCGGACCGGGCAGCGAACAGGCGGTCGTCACCGGCCCCCTCTTCGTCCTCCCCTTCAAGGCCCCCCTGACCACCAAGGTCCTGCCGTGATGGACGAGGCGTTCTACGACGATCCGCACTCCCGCTACATCGCCTGGCGGAGCGAATCGCCGGTGCTCTGGATGGAGCAGGCGCCGGGTGGCACCCCGGGCTGGCTCATCACCGGCTATGCCGAGAGCCGGGCCGCGCTGGCCGATCCCGCGCTGTCCAAGGCCAACGCGAACGTCGAAGCCGCGCTCGCCCGGTACGGCGCCCGCCCGATGATCAGCGGCCTGTGGCTCACCCAGAACATGATCAATTGCGATCCGCCCGACCACACGAGGCTCCGCCGCCTGGCGGCCAAGGCGTTCAGCCCGAAGGCGATCGACGCGCTCCGCCCCCGGATCGTCGAGATCACCGAATCGCTCCTGGACGACCTCGCCCGCGACGGCGGCGTGGCCGACCTCATGGCCCGATTCGCCGGGCCCCTGCCGATCACCGTCATCTGCGAGATCCTCGGCATCGTCCCCGGCGAACGCGGCGACTTCGAGGCCTGGACCGACGCGCTCATCGGCCACGCGCCCGCCGAGGAGAAGGCGGCGGCGACCGCCGCGATGGTCGGCTACCTGTCGGCGCTGGTCGCCGCCAAGCGGGCCGACCCGGGCGAGGACATGCTGTCGACGCTGGTCCAGGCCCGCGACGAGGGTGACGCCCTCACCGAGCGGGAGCTGATCGCCACTGCGTTCCTGCTGCTCGTCGCCGGTTACGAGACGACCGTCAACCTGATCTGCAACGCCCTGAACGCCCTGTTCGACCATCCCGACCAGCTTGCCGCGCTACGTGAGGACCCGTCCCTGGTTCCGGGCGCGGTCGAGGAGTTCCTGCGCTTCGACGGCCCGGTCGGTCAGGCGAGCCTCCGGGCGACGACCGCGCCGGTGTCCTATGGCGGCGTCAAGATCCCGGCCGGTGAGGTCATCCACGTGTCCTTGCTGGCCGCCAACCGGGATCCGGCCCGTTTCAACGGGGCCGACGCGCTCGACGTCAGGCGCCCCGCCTCCGGCCACCTGGGGTTCGGCCACGGCATCCACCACTGCCTCGGCGCGCCGCTGGCCAGGATGGAGGCGGAGATCGCCTTCACCGCGCTGCTGGCCCGCTTCCCCGCCTTCTCCCGCGCCCCGGGCCGCCCTCCGGTCTGGACGCGCAGCGACCGCCTCCGGGGACTGCGTTCCCTCTGGGTGGATCTGGGCCCACCCGCTCAGGAACTCACCCCCAGCCGCAGCGGCCGGTAGATCAGCCCGTCGGAGCTCCACCGGACCGACGCCAGATCCTCCGCCGCCCGCAACCCGGGCAGCCGCCCGCTCAGCGCGCGGAAGGCCTCCTGGAGCTCCATCCGAGCCAGGTTCGCGCCCAGGCAGTAGTGCGTCCCATGCCCGAAGGACAGGTGCGGATGGGGCGGGGACGTGGCGAAGCGCCGGATGTCGAAGCGGCCGGGATCGGCGTACACGGACGGGTCGTGGTTGGCGGCCGACGGGTTGGGCAGCACGACGGAACCGCCGGGCACGACCCCGCCGGACAGTTCGAGGTCCCTGGTCACCAGCCGCAGGAGCCCGTTGCCGCCCGACCCCTCGTAGCGGAGGATCTCCTCCACCGCGGGTTCCAGCAGCCCGGGGTACGCCACCAGCTGCCCGTACTGCTCAGGATGGCTCAGCAGGCGGAACACGCCCCTGATGATGATCGAGGCCGTGGTCTCGTGCCCGGCCAGGATCAGCGTGAACACCATGTTGGTCAGCTCGTCCTCGCTCAGCCGGTCGCCCTCGTCGCGGGCCTCGATGAGCAGGTCGAGCAGATCGTCGCCGGGCTTGGCCCGGTGGGCGGCGATGAGCTCGCGGGCGTAGTCCAGGAAGGCGCCGAACTCCGCCGCCCTCGCCTCGGCGCCGGCGTCGGAGGTGGACAGGAACGTCTCGGTCCAGCCGCGGAATTGCTCGAAGCGGTCCATCGGGACGCCGAGCATCTCGCAGATCACCCGGGCGGGCAGCGGCAGCGCGAAGTCGGCCACCACGTCGAAGTCCGTGCCCGCCCGGTCGAGCAGTTCGTTCGCGATGGCCGCGGCGCGCGGGCGCCAGCGTTCGATGTGCCGGGGCGTGAACGTTCCCTGCATGATCCGCCGGTACCGGGTGTGTTCCGGCGGGTCCTGGTTGATGAGGGCGGCGGGGTCGTCGTCCACGCTGGTGCCGCTGACCATCCTGGGCAGGCCGGGAGTCCGCAGGTTCCGGCTGCACGACGGCGAGGTCATCAGGGTGCGGACGTCTTCGTACCGGACGGCCATCACGATCTTGTCGCCGCTGGGCATCGTCGTCGGCTCCAGCGGAGCCTCGGCGTGCCGGCGGGACAGGTCGGGCGAGGGTGCGCCGAGGGGGCCGGGCGGCAGGTCCGGCCAGGGCCATGTGGTGCTGGACTGTTCCATTGAGGTCGCCTCCTGGCGATACGTCCAACGCGCTGAATGGAACGTACGAGACCGTCCGTAGCTGGTCAATCTCTCCAGGTGCTTATGGCGTACGACACCAAGATTAAGAGCCGCGAAATTTCATTCGACAAAGATTGAATGAAGACAACCTTCGCCACTATCTTCATGATCTATATCGGGGGACCGCACCCCCCGAAATGCGCTTTCAGAGAGGTAAGCATGCCCACCACCTGGCCGAAGCTCCTCACGTCCGCGACCGTCACCGCGTTATGCGCGCTCGCCGTCGCGACGATCCCCCAGGTTGCCTCGGCACAGGACGCGAGTGTCCTGGCCGTGTCCCACAAGAGCCCGTTCAACTGCGGAAAGACCTTCAGCGCCAATAACTGGACCCCGAACCACAACCCCGTGGGCTCCATCGACTGGCAGAACCACAACGGCGACGACATCAACGGCGAAACCGTGCGCGCCACCGCCGCCGGAACCGCGTACTTCCGCGACGCGGGCGGCTCCAGTTACGGAAAGTGGGTCGAAATCCGCCACAGTGACGGCAGCAGGACCCGGTACGCGCACCTGTCGAGCATGGTCCGGGGCGCCGGGGGCTCGATGAGCGTCGGCCAGGGCACCGTCATCGGGGCGGTCGGCTCGACCGGCGGCTCCAAGGGTCCGCACCTCCACTACGAGCAGCGGACCTCCGGCGGTGCGATGGACACCAGCCCGACCGTGGAAGGCGTGACCGTTTCGCTGGGCCAGCGCAGGCCCGTCGGCAGCACCAACGGCTGCGGCGGTGGCGGCAACCCGGCCCCGACCAACCCGTACACCCCCGAGAAGGCCTGCGGCGGCGGTTACGCGGTCATCGACTCCGCCGCGCTCACCGGCGGCCGTACCTACCTGCTCTACAACGCGGGCAACGGCAACAACTGCGTCGTGACGATGAAGTCGGCGAACCTCGGCACGGCGTCGGCGGTGTCGGCCTTCCTCGAACCGCAGGGCGAACGCCGTGCCGCCGACTCGGGCAACTACGGCTACTACGCCGGGCCGGTCCGGTCGAACGCGGCCAAGCAGTGCGTCAGGTGGGGCGGCTCGATCGGCAGCAGCGGGTACACCAGCCCGTTCGAACACTGCGGCTGACCTTCTCCGGAGTGGTTCCTCGGAGGCCACTGCCCGGGTCACCGGGGAGTGGCCTCCGCCAGCACGGCCTGTTCCTCGGCCGCCGTGAACCCGCTGCGCAGCGGTGGCTCGCCGCGCTCGCGATCCCACGCCAGGACGTCGGCCGCCGTGGTCTCCAGCGGGGTCGCGGGCAGGCCCGCCGCCCGCGCCTTCGCGGGGTCGCGTTGCTGCGAGGGCCAGTTCGGGCGTACGAGGGGGAAGAACGGCGGCACTGACCCGGGCGGAACCGGCACGATCTCCACCTCGCTGCCCGCCACCCGCGCGCAGGTCTCGATCAGCCCGCCGAGCGTGGTCGGCTCGGCCGGACCCACCGCGTGGAAGGCGCCGGGCCTCTCGTCGGCGAGCAGCCGCACCACCAGGTGGGCCAGGTCGCGCGAGTCGACGACCTGGATCGGCTGCCCGGGGTCCGCGGGGAGCGCCACCCGGCCGCCCTGTGCGGCCCGCCGTACCCAATAGGTGAACATGTCCGACGGGTCGTACGGCCCGGCCACCTTGCCCGGCCGCACGATCGTGGCCCGCGAGCCGTACCTGGCCATGACGTCGTCCTCGCACGCGACCTTGAGCGGACCGTAGGTGTCGTCGTCGAGCTCCTCGGCGTCGCGCAACGGCGGCCTTCTCGGAGTGTCCTCATCCGAGCCAGGTCCCACGCCCGTGCGCTGGTAGACGGCATGGCTGGAGATGAACAGATACCGGCCCACCCGATCTTCCAGCGCCGCCATCGCCTGCTCCACGTGGCGCGGGAAGTAGCCGCTGACGTCCACCACCGCGTCCCACGTCCCGTCGCGCAGCGCCGCGTAGTCGCCGCTGTCGCGGTCTCCTCTGTACCGGGTCGCCGACGGGAACAGCTCCGGCCCGGTCCTCCCCCTGCCGAACAGGCTCACCTCGGCGCCCGTCCGCAGGGCTTCCTCCACGATGGCGCGGCCGATGAAGGACGTGCCGCCAAGAACAAGGATCCGCATGGTCGGCGACGTTACCAAGCTGCGAGGATGGACCGCCCCAGCTTCAGGAGCCTTCATGCGTACGTACGCGGTGATTGCCGCCATGATCGCCATCGCGGCGCTCACCTCATCCTGCGCCGATGCTTCCGCTCCCGCGCCGGTCGTGGCGCCCAGCGCCTCCCAAGACACTCGGATCCCGCCCGTTCCGGGCCCGGAGGCGCGGGCCGGCTACATCCGCGCACTGGACACGATCGACCGGGACATCGTGCACGGCGACGAGGAGAAGGCCGTGGACCGGGGGCGCAACCAGTGCCCATGGCTCCGGGAATGGCCGAAGGTGAAGATGGAGGCGCTCATTCAGGCGAGCAAGCGTTTCACCTCCCCTAACCACCCGAAGGGCTTCGGGGCGGCCAAGGAGAAGGGCATCAACAACGCGATCAAGAAATACATCTGCCCTACCTGACCACACCGGCCATGGCCACCCCCACCGGATGCACGTACCAGATCGGCTCAGGCTCGGCCTCCAGCACCTGCACCGGCGGCACCGGCGAACACCGCATCCACGTCGTCCAGCGGCACTTCTCCCCGGAGGTCGGCCTCATCGCGATCGAGGGCCCGTGGGCCCCCGTGGGATCTGTCTCCTTCACCCGGATCACCCCGCACACGGTGATCAGAGTCTGGGTTGAGACCCGAGGCTAACCTTTCCTGGGTACGGTCTCCGGCATTGCGCCGCTCCTCCCCGCGTGGGTACCGCCCGGTGCGCCGGGCGGCAGGCGATCGGGCACGGCGCCGAGGAAGCTGGACAGCACCGGAGACCGTGCCTTTGGTCGTGGACGGCCGCTTCATGAGTTGAGAACCGACGCTCTCCAAAGGGCCGTGAAGGATGAAGTGGCAAGCACGGCGGGAGCCTGGAGCGGCGGAGCAGCAGCTGTCGAGGGATTTCTCCGGAGGGTCGTCGCCGATATCGGCCGGCTTCCTCACGTTGGAGTTCACCACGCGGAGTACCGGCATTACGGTTCCGGATACGCGTCCTACGTCGACGTGTTCGTGACCAGGCGTGCCGGTCCTGATATCGAAGGGCTGTCCCTGGCACTGTGCCGGCTCGCTCCATTCGCAGCGCTCTTCAGGTCTTCGAGCCTTCATGAAATGCCTCAGCTGTCGCGGGTCGCGGATGGCGATCTCCCGGGATGGAAAGAGGAATGCCGGGAGCTCCGCCATATCCTCGATCGGCACGGCATCGCCTTGCTCGACTCGCGGGTACTCGCCCTGCCCTTGGACCCGCTACTCCGGGTGGAGACGATCCTCGGCGACCCGCCGTACAGGGTGTTCGACGCCTGGTTCCACTGGATCGACTAACCGCGGATGGCCGCCGTGGACCGTTGGGCGGTGAAGAAAGCCGTTGCTGAATACCGGCCGCCCTGCCTACCGTGTCACGATGAGAGAGGCCGATGAGGCGAGCAGTCCCACCCTGTTGTGCATTGTCGGACCACCCGCGGTCGGCAAGATGACCGTCGGCGATGAAATCGCGAAACGAACCGGCTACAAGCTGTTCCACAACCACCTGTCGGTCGAGCCGGTACTGCGATTCTTCGACTTCGGCAGCGAGCCCTTCGGCAGACTGGTCGGAGAGTTTCGCAGGCGAGTGTTCGAGGAAGTGGCCGAGAGCAACCTGCCCGGCCTGATCTTCACCTACGTGTGCGCATTCGACGTCCCGGAGGACCTAGCCGAACTGGACGGCTACGCCACCCCGTTCCGCGACAACGGCAGCAGAATTCTCCATCTGGAACTCTCCGCAACCCAGGAAGTGCGCCTGGAGCGGAACCAAGGAGAACTCCGCCTGGCCGAAAAGCCCTCCAAACGCGACCTCACCCGATCACGACAGCACCTGTTGGACGCCGACGCCCGGTACCGCCTCAACTCGAACGGCGAATTCGACGGCCGGGCGGACTACCTGCGCATCGACAACACCGCCCTGTCGCCAGAAGCAGTCGCGGCACGCACCATCGAACACTTCGGCCTGCCTTGAGACACGGTGGCTCCCCGTATCCAAAGGCATGCCACGCCCGGTGCGGGAAGTACAGCGCGGGTTACCCTGCACCGGCCGACCACGCGCGTCTAACCACACGCACTTTCCACACCCTGTGGACAATGCTTCTGGATAATGCCCGGCCGGCATCGAGGCATGATGCCCACACGCGCTTACCTCTACTGCTCCAGAGCAAGCAGGCGGCCACCATTCAGCGCTACGTCATGCCTGGCCGGGGAAGCGTTCGCCCCTACCTGAAGCTGCTCGGCGGTTTCCCGTACCTGCCGGACAGGGAAGCGATCCACTTCGGGCGCGCCTCGGCAAGAGACGCCCGCCGAATGCACGGCAGACATGGACGAACGCTGCGCCTTCGCCGCCATGTACAGAAGACTCCCCGAGTGCGCAACTGGCCGCAAAACATAGCGGCGAAAGCACGTACCGGCAGATGCCTTTTAGCTCCCTACGGTCTTCTGCAAGTTTGTGCCCTTGTCACCCATAAATGCCGAGCCACTACCTACGGGGACGCACGATGGCGCATCTCCCTCCGTACGCCGGAAATCCTGCGCGGACCAAGAAAGCGGTTGAAGCGACCCCACTCGCTTACGAACGCGACGTCCTGGACATCGCGAACATGACATCCCAAACCTAAGCTGTTCGGCCAATTCTGAGGGCAACGGCATCAGGCCTTTCCGCTTAAACCCTCAACGCAATCGATCGTCCAGGAGCCGGGAAGGCCCCGCGAGCGGCACAATGAAGCGAAAGGCGGCCGAGCGGAAGGCAGTTGTCGATGTCTGATGTCCAGCGGGTGGATCACGGCACTTGTACCGTCCTGCGACTCGTCGGCGCGTTCGGCAGAGAAACCGAGCCCGCGATGCGGCTTCAAGAGGTGATGGACCTGCTTCCTGCTCCAGCGTGCGTGGTACTCGACGTGGCCGACATGACCGACTGGGATGAGACGACAGTCGGCGCCCTCATCGCCGCCGGAAAGCAAGCCTGGTCCGAGGCCGGATGGCTGGTGATCGCCGCCGCACCACCGGCCCTGGCCGAACGTTTCCACGAAGCAGCACTCCCGTTCGTGCTGTACGACACGACAGCAGACGCCATAGCCGCCTTCGGCAGCCAGCGCTAACACTCCGGCCGTAGTTCATGATCCCGATGTGAGCGGGTGCCGGGGAGACAGATGGCCGGCGTCGATCGTCCGGACGAGATCGGCCACGCCATCGTGGGCGTCGGTTCCTTCTCCGCCTACCCAAGCCCGCCGAGACGGAGGGCGTCCTCAATCTCGGTGAGCTTCGCGGAGGACAGGACGCCCGCCCGCTCGATCAGGTCGTCCCGGGACACGGTGGTCAGCCACGTGCAAGGGGTGAAGCCCGGACGCGGGAACGCGAGCCGCAGCACGCCTTCAAAGGGCAGCCCTTCCATGGCGCCGACTCGCACTTCGACAGCCAGACCGCTGACGTCGACGCCCGCCGGAGCGACTACCTGCATCGCCCGGATCCCGGACGCGTCGTCTGCCGACAGCAGGACGACCGGCCGCCGCTCGTCGAACTCGACCCACCAGACTTCGCCGCGTTGCACATGTCCTCCTGACACAGGACGGCAGGCGAACGCCGCGCGACCCTGACGCGCTGTGGAGACGGGTGCGGCCACGTTGACCATCGGTGTGAAGACCAACGATCACGCGGTGGCCGCAGGTCACAGCGTAGACCCCGCCCGCCGGCAGGAGCCGTTCGAGGGCCTGATGAGCCGGATCGCAGGCCGGTTCACGCGGGTCAAACCCCGGCGCCGGGTCCGGCGGTTGGTACTCGGCCTGCGGTCGGACCTGCCGCGCAAGAACTGCCGGACCATCGCCGAGTGGGCAGGGCAGAGAACCCCAGACGGCACGCCCAAGTGGGGACGCGAGCCAGGTCCGCGACGATGTGCGTGGCGGCGTGGTGGAGTAATCTCCCCGGAGACACGTTCTCCAGAGATGATTAATGCTGTGCCCGACCTGTTGTGGGATGACGTAAAAGCCCTCTTCGACCCCGAGGCTTGTGGAGCGTTGCCTGATGTGGTCGTAGAAGGGACGTCTGTCGAGAACTGGCAGATGGTGCTGGATCTCGTTCAGGCGCAGGGTTGGCGGTATGCCTACTTACGGAATGGCGAGCCGACCGAGTTGACTTCGGCTGCTGAAATGGCCGCAGGCGTAGCGTCCGAGTCGAGGGTAACGCCCGAGCTGAGAGTCTGGCCGATCCCCGAGGTACTGATGATCTTCCGGATGTATCAGGTTGAGTCCATCGACTTCGACGTTGATCTCAGAGAGTTGCAGGGACAGGAACGGCTGGACCTCCTGGTGGACGTGTTCCGGCTGATCGGACGGCGGGTCGGGAAGTCCGTATGGATGTCTGCGGAAGGCAGTCCTGGTCATCCGGATATCGGGTTCGACGTCGAGGCTGACCGGGTGGTACTGATGGTCGAACCGGCCGGGTAGCGACTGTCACAAGGCCTGGGGCGGTGACGTATGTCACCCGACGCGGCGCGAACCCAGGATTCGATCAGAAGTCGTAGCGGTGGTAGCCGGCGGCCTTGGCCTCTTTCTCCCCGCAGAAGAACGTCTCGTCGAACGGTGTCACCGCGTAGCTCTCGTCACCGGGGACGTTGTAGCTCATGGCGGCCGCGAAGCCGGTGGCAACGACGGGCAGGCCACCGCATCTGACCACGTGGTACGGATAATGGATCATCGTCCCGACCAACGGCGTGACCGACGCGATCACGTACATGACCACGGCCGCCACCAGCGCGCGCAGCCAGTCCGGCCGGAAGCGCAGCAGCACGAGCAGGACCAGGCCCACGAGGTAGGCCAGCATGAACAGCACCAGATACGGCACCGAGAACATCACCCACGACCGACCCCGCAACGCGACAATCACCGCGACCAAGCCAAGTCCGGGCAGACCGATGACGAACGCGGCCAGCCACGCGCTCGCCCGTTGGAATGACCTCATGGATGGTGTGATGGCCAGGTCCGTGGGTTGGTTCTTGACCGACCAGAAAGAGACGTCCAGGCGGTCATGTCGCTGGCCCGTGGGGTGTTGGATGCAGGCCACCTGAACGGCCCGCCGCCGAACCACCACCACCAGCTCGCCGATTCCAGCGATCACGGCATAACTTGAGGGCTGTCTCAGCCTGCGGCACGCCTGACAGGGTGGCATTCATGATCGAGATCGACGGGCCCTTCCTTCGTGTCAGCGACCCGGGCTTCGAGATGTTGATCCCCGCGTGAGTGGGGTACACCACCGCCGATTAGACCGACGCAACCATCACCCTGCCAGATGGCACTCATCGGTACGCAGCGGTCAGGACTTGGCGTCGTCAGGGGATCATGGATCGGTGGCAGGAGACGGGCGAGCAGCTCAGCGGCCGGTACTTCTCCTGCCCGGACCTGATCATCATCCGTGAGCCCGGCTTCCCCTTGATGATCGCGGCCATGCGAGACCTGGTCGCAGGCGGAGACGTGCGGCCTGCTTCCGCGAAGGCGCAGGTTAGAGGTGAAACCAGCCTTCTACCAGGCCGTCCGCTTTTCCATGCAAGTCGTTTCCTCCGTGCCCGAGCTTCCCCATCGGGCACGGCTCCGTAAGGCCGCCGACCTACCGATCACGAGGGCTTGGTGCCGTCGGTCCGTTCGCGCGCGATCGACCCGTCCAGAACTTCTCGGGTGAGGCCGTAGTGGTAGTACGGCGCCAGAGAATGCTCAGGTCCGATGGTGAGCCGCTTGAAGACCTTGTTGTGCGGCCAGATTCGCAGGTCGTTGTCCAGATCGACGCAGGCGTTGTTCTGCTCGATGTCATAGGCCCACCGTCCACCGCCATTACGGACCATCAGCTCGCCGAGATACGCCCCCATGCTCATCACCATGGTGTGGAGGTAGTCCTTCGTCGGCCTACCGGTCCAGCGACTCGTCGGGGTGAGCTCTCCAGCCATGAACGCATCGCAGTAAGGATCGAGCTGGAGAGCAGAGGCCGAGGTCCAGTCAATGGAGAATCCCTGGAGTGTGGCTCCATCAACAAAGGTTTCAGCGAGGCCCTGCATCATCTCCGTCGTCTCGGCGTCCGTCGGGACCGAGTCGGACTGGACCGTCCGGCTGCGACGTCGCCACATTTTTGCCTCCGTACGAACTGAGCCAATCGTCCGGCCCAGAGTAGCGATAGACGCCCGCATGCACCTGCGGTCTGTCCACCCCGGCTCTCCGCGCGACCCCTGGCCATTCTTAGAAGTTCTAACAGACAGATCAGCGGACAGGGTTCACGCGATCGGCGTCAGTCGTAGTCGCCTCCTCAGCTTGGTTGACCAAGCTTCCGCATGGAAAGACCATCTCACTTGGGACGCGAGGGAAACCGCGTATCGGCGAATGTCCCTGTTGATCTGTATCGTTCGCGCTGGTCAGCACGGTGGGCCCCTGTCTGAGCCGTAATGCGACGGCTCCGTCAAGGTTGCCTGTCCTCGGGGGAGGCTCTAGGTTCGCCGCCATGGTGGATGCGGAGATGTCGGAAACCCTGTACTTACAGCGAGTAGTTGCGGTGTGCGTCCTGGGAATATCGGTGGCTGTCTGGGTTCTGCTGTTCCTCGCGTACTTCCTCGTTCCCGGTGCAATAGCGAACAATGAGTGCGGTCTCGACCCTCTAACCAACTATGAGACCGACAGGTGCGCGCCTGTAGCCGCGTGGGGCAGCTTCACATTCTGGTCTTGGCTGGCTTCTCCGCTGACCTGGATGGCGTCCGGCCTTGCCCTTTTGTGGGCGCGGAAAGACCGGATCGGCTTTCGTTGGTCGGTAGTCGCTTCGATGCCCGTGCTCCCCTTGATTGGCATGGCGTCCGTGTTCGTGATTGAGGCGCTGTATGGGCCGTCGCCCGTGTGATTGAGCGGGACACAGGGGAGACCGAACAATGGCGGGCGTCCCTCCCTGGGTCGATTTGTTTGCGCTGGTCTGCTGGGTTGGGACAGCGGGACCGTGTCTCCCAAACTCGCCCCTTGGTGGCCCCATGCCTTGCCGGGTCACCCTCGGCTACGACGGATCTCGGCAAGCCGGTGTCTTTGCACCCTGGCGAGTAGTTCCTGCTTGCCAGCCTCAACAGCGTCCTCGCCGCCGGCACGCTCGACATGCTCGGCACGAATGTCCTTCCAGCGCGAATATGCCATCACGTACCGCCTTCCTATGCCTGCCGTTCCTTCATGTAGATCTCGTAGCGCTGCTCGGCGAGTGTTATGGCGTGCTTGTCAAGGCATTTCGCTGTCCGGCTTTGTCACCCGCGGCAAGGAGGACACAGGACCGCTTTGGATCGAACGTGAACAAGAATCGCACGGCGCCGGTCGAAGGTTCTTCAAGTTCTGCAGACGAGAAGCGGTGACCGTGTCGTCCAGCGGCCGTCCCACGCGGAATCGCTGTCCCCGATGCACGATTCCGTAGGGGTCGATGTGCTGTGGGTGGGTATCTGGTGACGCGCCTGTTCGGGTGTAACAGCGCGTCCTCGGTGGCGCAAGCTCAAGGAGAAACGCGCGGAGCGAAGCGGAGCACCGATGGGCCGGGGTGGGATCCAGCGGGTCAACCACCTAGTTGGGCAACGGGCGGGCCTTAAAAGGCAGTCCGACCGGCGGGAGGTCCTTCAGGGGTCGAGCTTCAGCTCGACTGGAGAAACAGCCTTGCCCCCCACGCGCGAAGCGCGCATGAGGGGCAAGACCATGCCTGTGGAGCCTAGGAGATTCGAACTCCTGACATCCTGCTTGCAAAGCAGGCGCTCTGCCAGCTGAGCTAAGGCCCCTTACGACGCACTAGCTTACCGGCCCGCAGCGGCTACCTGGTGCGTCCCCAAGTCTTCGATCAAGATCAAATCAGGAAGGTCGGCGATCGAGTCCAGGATGTGGGTGGCGCCGCCCTTGAGGAGGCGTTCGCGGCTGTGTACTCCGGTCATCACCCCGGCCACCACCGAAGCCCCCGCCCGCCGTCCGCACAGCATGTCGCTCTCGGCATCCCCGACGACGGCGACCTGCCGAACGTCCTCGATCCCCAACCGGAGTACGGCATGCAGCACCATGTCCGGCCAAGGCCTACCCCGCCCTCCAGCGTCCTCGGGGCATATGGCCAGATCGACCCGGTCGTGCCACCCGAGTACGCCAAGCACCCGGCCTAAGGTGGCGCGGCTGAATCCGGTGATCAGGGCGAGCTGTACGCCGGAGCCGCGCAACTTGTCGAGCGTCTCCAGCACGCCGGGGATCGGGACGAGCCCGGCGCGGTCCAGGGCACCCTCGTAGGAGCGTTCGAACGTCAGGTTCGCCGCTTGTGCCTGGGCCTCGTTGCCGGGGAAGATCCCGCGGAAGACCTCGATCTTGGGGCATCCCCGGGACCGGTGCACGTGAACCATGGCACGCGCATAGGCCCCGGTCCCGGGGACGATGCCCTGAGTTGCGATCGCCTCGGCGAACGCACGCTCGACCATGGCGATGTCACCGATCGTGGTGCCGGCGAGGTCGATGCACGCCAGCTTGATGGGGACGACGACGTCGCTCATCGCCTCGCCAGGTCGGTTAGTTCTCGCTGCCGGTCGCCTCGGTCCAGAGGTCGAGCTCGGCGCGGTCGGCCTGCACCTTACGCCAGATCAGCAACCCCCCAAGGGCGATCAGCGCCAGAACGATCAGCTTCTTCACGGTGTGACCCCACTTCTTCGACGGTCTCACCTGCCGGGGTGAGACCCAACGGTTGGATGCAGCCTAGCAAGTGATGGCCGTACTCCCGCTGTCGAGCACCCATGAACCTCCCGAATCAGGCAAGTAGACAAACCCCCATGGGGTATGTTACGTTCCTCGCCGTCGAGATACCCCATGGGGGTATAAGCGCAAAGGAGAATCGCAGTGGCTACCGAAAATCCCAGGCGGTGGTGGGCACTTCTCGTGCTCGCGACCGCCCAGTTCATGGTGATCATGGACACGTCCATCATCGGCGTGGCGCTCCCCGAGATGCAGCGGCAGCTGGGGTTCACCCCGGGCGGTCTCCAGTGGGTCTTCAACGCCTACGTGATCGCGTTCGGCGGTCTGCTCCTGCTCGGCGGCCGGCTGTCCGACCTGCTGGGCGCGCGCAAGGTCTTCACCACCGGCTGGATCATCCTGATCGCCGGCTCGGTGCTGGCCGCCGCCGCGAGCACGGCGTGGGTCGAGGTGCTCGGCCGCGCCGTACAGGGAGTGGGCGGGGCGCTCATCGCGCCCGCGGCGATGACGCTGCTCATGATGCTCTTCGGGCACAGCCAGAAGGAGCTCGGCAAGGCCATGGCCCTGTACGGCGCCGCCGCCCCCGCCGGCGGCACCGCCGGAGTCTTCCTCGGCGGCGTCATCACCGAGTACCTGAGCTGGCCGTGGGTCTTCATCGTCTACATCCCGATCGGCCTGGCCACGCTGGCCGCCACCGGACTGCTCCCCGCGGTCAAGGGCAGGCGCGGCTCCGTGGACGTCGTGGGCGCGATCTCGGTCACCGCCGGCCTGGCGCTGGTCGTGTACGCGATCGTGGCGGAGAACCTGATCGCCGGAGCCGCGGGCGCGGCGCTGCTGGTGCTGTTCCTGATCGTGCAGCGCATGGTCAGGCAGCCGCTGATGCCGCTGTCGATCTGGCGTACGCCCGGCCTGGCCACCGCCAACCTGGCCATGGCGCTGCTCGGCGCCGCCTGGATCCCGATGTGGTACTTCCTGAACCTCTACCTGCAGCAGACCCTCGGCTACGGCGCGTTCGCCAGCGGGGCGGCGCTGCTGCCGATGACGGTCGCGGTCATGATCTTCATGATCGGCATCACGGCCAGGCTGCTCGGCCGGTTCGGGGCCAAGCCGCTCATCGTGCTCGGGCTGGCGGTGCTGGCCGCGGGCGTGGCGGGATTGTCGTTCGCGCGGCCCGGCGGGACGTTCGTGGCGGACGTGCTGCCGGCGAGCCTGATCGCGGCCGTGGGCATGTCGCTGGCCTACATTCCGGCCATGATCTCGGCGATGTCCGGCGCCAAGCCGGAGGAGGCCGGGCTGGCCTCGGGCATCGTGAACACCACCTACCAGGTCGGGTCCGCCGTCGGACTGGCGGTCATGACGGCCATCGCGACCTCGCAGGCCGAGCTCATCGACGGCTTCCAGGGCGCCTTCATCGGCGCCGCGGTCGTGGCGGGGCTGGGCGCCCTGCTGAGCGTGGTGCTCATGCGCCGGCCGCGCGCCGCCGTTCAGGATCAGGACAAGGTTTCCGTGTAGCCCCGAAATACCCTAGGGGGGTACGGTGTTACACTCAGAGGCAGACAGAGAAGCTAAGGAGATCGACATGACCAACGCCACCTACACCGTCAAGGGCATGACCTGCGGCCACTGCGTCAGCTCCGTCAAGGAAGAGGTCAGCGAGGTCGCGGGAGTCTCCTCAGTGGAGGTCGACCTGGCCAGTGGACTGCTGACCGTGGAGAGCGTGAGCCCGATCGACGCCGCGGACATCCGCTCGGCCGTCGAAGAGGCCGGATATGAGCTGGTGGCGAAGTGAACACCGCCGCGAAGCTCGGGACATATGTGCTCGGTCTTGCGGTCGTCTTCGGCGGAACCTGGGGCGTCGGTAATCTGGTCGGCCCCCAGGCCACCCCGCAGAAGCCCGCAAGTCATGACATGTCGCAAATGTCCAAGCCAGCAACAACGCAAAGCGCTCCAGCAACAACTCAGAGCGCCAGTGATACCCCCGGGGGGCTCCAAGTGTCGCAGAACGGCTACACCCTCAACCCGCTCACCGCCGCCAAGGCCGGTGCGCCCACCGACTTCCAGTTCACCGTGACGGGCCCCAGCGGCAAGCCGGTGACCGACTACCAGGTCGAGCACGACAAGAAGCTCCACTTCATCGTCGTCTCCCGTGACCTGTCCAGCTTCCAGCACGTCCACCCCGAGATGAGCGCCGACGGCACCTGGTCGGTCAAGATCGCCTTCCCGGCCGCCGGAACCTTCCGCGCGTTCGCCGACTTCACCCCGACCGGCGGCCAGGCGCTGACGCTCGGCGCCGACATCCAGGTCGCGGGCGACTTCCAGCCGAAGCCGCTGAAGGCGGTCAGCCGGACCTCCGAGGTCGACGGCTACACCGTGACGCTCGACGGAGACCTGGTCCCCGGCCAGTCGAGCAAGCTCACGCTGAACGTCAGCAAGGACGGCAAGCCGGTCACCGACCTGCAGCCGTATCTAGGAGCGTATGGACACCTCGTGGCCCTGCGCGCCGGCGACCTGGCCTACCTGCACGTGCACCCCGACGGCGCACCGGGCGACGGCAAGACGCGGCCGGGTCCGGGAATCACGTTCTACGCCGAGGCACCCAGCGGTGGCGACTACCGTCTGTTCCTGGACTTCCAGCACGGCGGAGCCGTACACACCGCGGACTTCACCGCGAAGGCCGGTGAGGGCACGGTGGCCAAGCCGACCGCGAAGAACGACCACGACTCCACCCCGCACGGCCACTAGCAGGACGCGACGTACAGAAAGGAGAGGTGATGTCCTCCCTCACCGACGACCAGCCCCAGGGCGCCGTCGAGCTATCGATCGGCGGCATGACCTGCGCGTCCTGCGCCAACCGCATCGAGCGCAAGCTGAACAAGATGGACGGCGTGACCGCGACGGTCAACTACGCGACGGAGAAGGCGAAGGTCACCTTTCCTGAAGGTCTGGACCCCGAGCAGCTGATCGCGACGGTCGAATCGGCCGGCTACACCGCGGCGCTGCCGAAGGTCGAGAAGGCCGAGGCGGGAGCCACCGGCGAAGAGGACGACGAGCTCAGGCCGCTGCGCAACCGGCTCATCACCTCGCTCGTCCTCGGCATCCCGGTGATCGCGATGGCGATGGTCCCGGCGCTGCAGATCGAGTACTGGCAGTGGTTGTCGCTGACGCTGGCCGCGCCGGTCGTGGTCTACGCGGGCTGGCCGTTCCACAAGGCCGCCTGGACGAACCTGCGCCACGGCGCCGCCACCATGGACACGCTGGTCTCCATCGGGACGATCGCCGCGTTCCTCTGGTCGATCTGGGCGCTGTTCCTCGGCACCGCGGGCGTACCGGGGATGACGCACCCGTTCGAGTTCTCGATCGAGCGCACGGACGGCTCGGGCAACATCTACCTGGAGGCGGCCGCGGGCGTCACCGCGTTCATCCTGGCCGGCCGCTACTTCGAGTCGCGCTCCAAGCGCCGCGCGGGCGCCGCCCTGCGCGCGCTGCTGGAGCTCGGCGCCAAGGAAGTGGAGCTCGCCGACGGGCGCCGCATCCCCACCGACCAGCTCGCGGTCGGCGACACCTTCGTCGTACGGCCCGGCGAGAAGATCGCCACCGACGGCGTGATCCAGGAAGGCAGCTCCGCGGTAGACGCCTCCATGCTGACCGGGGAGTCCGTCCCGGTGGAGGTACGGCCCGGCGACGGGGTCACCGGCGCCACCGTCAACGCCGGCGGCCGGCTCATCGTGCGGGCCACCCGGGTCGGCGCCGACACGCAGCTGTCGCAGATGGCCAAGCTCGTCGAGGACGCGCAGACCGGCAAGGCCGCGGTGCAGCGCCTGGCCGACCGCATCTCGGGCGTCTTCGTCCCGATCGTGATCGCGCTGGCCGTGGGCACGCTCGGCTACTGGCTCGGCACCGGCAACGGCGCGGGTGCCGCCTTCACCGCGGCGGTCGCGGTCCTGATCATCGCCTGCCCCTGCGCCCTGGGCCTGGCCACGCCGACGGCCCTGCTGGTCGGCACCGGCCGGGGCGCCCAGATGGGCATCCTGATCAAGGGTCCGGAGGTGCTGGAGTCCACCCGGAAGATCGACACGATCGTCCTGGACAAGACCGGCACCGTCACCGAGGGCAGGATGACGCTCACGGACGTGCACCTGGCCGAGGGCGAGGACCGCGACGAGGTGCTCAGGCTGGCGGGAGCGCTGGAGCACGCCTCCGAGCACCCGATCGCGCAGGCCGTCGCCAAGGCCGCGCAGTCGGATGCCACGGTGGAGGACTTCGCCAACGTCGAGGGCCTTGGTGTGCAGGGCGTCGTCGACGGGCACGCGGTGCTGGTCGGGCGGCCCAGGCTGCTGGAGGAGTGGTCGCAGCACCTGCCCGCGAACCTGGTCGAGGCGCTGGAGGCCGAGCAGAACGCCGGCCGTACCGCCGTCGCGGTCGGCTGGGACGGCAAGGCCCGCGCGGTCCTCGTCGTGGCCGACGTCGTGAAGCCGACCAGCAAGGAGGCGATCGAGCGGCTGCGCGCGCTCGGACTGACCCCGGTGCTGCTCACCGGCGACAACCAGGCCGTCGCGGCCACCGTCGCCGCCGAGGTCGGCATCGACCAGGTCATCGCCGAGGTGCTGCCGGCCGACAAGGTCGACGTGGTCAAGAAGCTGCAGCAGGAGGGCAAGGTCGTGGCGATGGTCGGCGACGGCGTCAACGACGCCGCCGCGCTCGCCCAGGCCGACCTCGGGCTGTCGATGGGCACCGGCACCGACGCCGCCATCGAGGCCAGCGACCTGACGCTCGTCCGGGGCGACCTGCGGGTGGCGGCCGACGCGATCCGCCTGTCCCGCAAGACGCTGAAGACCATCAAGGGCAACCTGTTCTGGGCGTTCGCCTACAACGTGGCGGCGTTGCCCCTGGCGGCGCTGGGCCTGCTCAACCCCATGATCGCGGGTGCGGCGATGGCCTTCTCCAGCGTGTTCGTGGTCTCCAACAGCCTGCGGCTGAAGGCCTTCAAGTAGATTGTGATCCAGGCGCCGGCCCCGACCTCACAGGGGGCCGGCGCCTTTCACGTGCTCGAGGATGGCCTTGGTGACCACGTCCGGGCGGGCGCGGTGCACGTAGTGCCCGGCGTTCTCGGCCACGATGTGCCTGCTGCTGGTCGACAGGCCCGTCAGTTCCCGCTGCATCGGGAACCAGACGCGGTAGTGGCGGCTGAAGCTGGCGGCCTGCTCGGGCGTCCTGTTGTCCTCGTTGTCCTCGCTGCACGTCACCACCGTCAGCGGGATGTCGCCCAGGGTGGGGGCGCGGCGGCCGGTCTCCGTGCCGATCTGGGCGCGCAGGGTCTGCTCCCACCACGTGGTCCGGCGCTGGTGGTCGCCGAGGTCGAGGTGGCCGGGGCTGTCCAGGAGGCCGAGGTCGATGGCCAGGCGGCGCAGGCCGTACGGGGTGATCCGCTCGATGAGGGCGCGCCTGATCGTGGTGAGGTGGTAGCCGGGGTAGCGGCTGGCCTGGTCGTGGTGGCTGGAGTCCACGAGTACCACTCCGGACACCTCGCCGGGGTGGGCCGCGGCGAACAGCCGGACGACGTAGCCGCCCATCGAGTGCCCCACCAGCACGTACGGCGGGCCGTACCCGGCCAGGGCGAGGGTTCTGCGCAGGTCGGCGGCGGCGTCGAGCATGGCCAGCGGCGAGCTGACGGGGTCGCTCCATCCCATGCCGGCGCGGTCGAAGACCACGGCCGAGGTTTCCTGGCCGAGGACGGGCAGGAGGGGGGCGTACTCGATCGAGGTCGTCCCGAGCGCCGGGACGATCACCACGGTGGGGGAGCCGTGACCGGCCTCCAGCATGTGGATCATGCGTCCGCCGATGTCCACGAGGCGTCCTGGCGGCGGGTGCCGGAGTCGATCCTGATGTGAGCGCCAGCTCTGGTAGAGGGCGCTGGCGAAACCGGTTAGGGCGAAAGCGGCAAGCGATCTTCTCAGAAGGGCCACTCTCACCATCAAAGCAATGAGCGGGCATTTGTCCAGTTCAGGACAGTATCCACTCAACCCCCCAAAGCCTACCTTTTAGGGGGAAGGGTGCAGTGAAGGGGCGGATAAATACATTGGCGCATCCGCAAATCGTCCGGCTATCTTAGTGATCGTTCGTGACACAAAAGCCTTTATCGAGAAAAGTCGTCCTGAAAGAACAGGGACGCGGCCTCCGGCCTGCCCGACGGGAATGGCGCCCCCCGGGTGGACGCGGAGACCACCAACGCCCCGGGAACGCGCCTACGCCAGCCGCTCCCGGGGCACAGTGCAGGATCGTCAGGCGCGCACGGACAGGCCGTGGTGGAAGACTCCGCGAGGGTCCCAGCGTGCCTTGACCCGCTGCAGGCGGGCGTAGTTCTCGCCGTAGTAGAGGGTGGACCAGGGAACGCCGGAGGTGTTCCAGCGCGGGTCCGCGTGGTCGGTGTCGGGGTAGTTGATGTAGGCGCCACCGCAGTTGCCGCCGGGGACGGGGACGCCTCCGGTCTGCGCGAACGTCTTGCTGTGCAGGCTGCGGACCCATTCCAGGTGGGCCTTGCCGTCCTGTTCCGGGGCCCATCCGGCCAGGTGGATGACCTTCAGGATGGACGAGCGTTCGTGGGTGGCCGTGGCGGTGGGGGCGACGGTGTTGATCCGCCCGCCGTACGACAGGAGCCAGAGCATTCCGCCGTCGGCCACCGGGCCGGGAGCGGTGAGGTGGTCGTAGGCGACGTCGGCCTGCGCGTCGGTGAAACGTCTGCGGAGATGGGCGGACTTGCCCTTGTAGCGGCCGGTCTCCTGCTCCGCGCCGAGGGAGAGGGCGCGGACCGCCTGGAACCACGGCTGGTGCAGGATGGGCGGGACGAACGCCTCCGGGGTGACGCCCTCGCCCACGGCGGCGAAGAAGTCGCGCAGCAGGCGCTCGGCGTCGGGCACGTCCCCGGCGATCTGGGTGGGCAGGATCATGCCGCCGGGGTCGTCGCCGGACTTGCGGCCGGGGATGATCAGCGAGCCCATCATCGCGGCGTAGGGGGAGTCGGGGGAGCTGTTGCGCTCGTGCCAGGTTCCGTGGTTGCGCAGGAGCCGGCGGAAGGACTCCTTGGTCATGCCCGCCCAGGACCAGATGGCCACGCCGGACACGACCTTCGCGGGTGGCTTCGGCAGCAGCTTGGCCGGGTCGTCGCCGCGGGCCGCCGGGTCGCGCAGCCAGTAGCGGGTGACGATGCCGAAGTTGCCGCCGCCTCCGCCGGTGTGGGCCCACCACAGGTCGTGGTTGGGGTCGGACGGGTTTCTGGTGGCCACGACGGCGCGGGCGCGGCCCGACGCGTCGACGACGACCACCTCGACGGCGTGCAGGTAGTCGACGGTGAGGCCGAGCCGGCGCGACAGCGGGCCGTACCCGCCGCCGGCGATGTGGCCCCCGGCGGCCACGCCCCCGCATTGGCCGCCGGGGAGAGTGACGCCCCAGCCGAAGTAGAGGGTCCGGTACGCCTGCATGAGCGTCGCACCCGCCTCGACCAGGAAAGCTCGGCGTTTCTCGTCGTAGGTGACCTCCTTCATCTCGCACAGGTCGATCACCACCTGCGCGCCGTCGCCGACGAAGTTCTCGTAGCAGTGGCCGCCGCTGCGGACCGTGACGCGGCGGCCGGCCCGTACCGCCTGGTTGACCGCGGCCACGACCTGCTCGGTGGAGCCGGCCATGTGGAAGTACTCGGGCTCGTGGCGGAAACGCTGGTTGGTGCGGCGCTCGGCCAGGTCGTCGTAACGGGGGTCGCTACGCTTGACGATCACCGGGCCGATGGCCGGGTGGTCACCGGCGGCGCCGTACGCGCTTTCCGCCAGTATCGCCGTGCCGCCCACGGCGGCCGTGCCACCGATGAAACCTCGACGCGTGACATTCATATCAATGACGCTAGAAGTACGGCACAGCCCCAGGAATGCACTCAGATGCACGCCAGGGTGGAGCTAGGTCCACCCGGCCGAAAAAGAGGGGTGAAGAGTGGACTTCCACGTCAGCCTCGAAGGCCGCGGCGACCTGGCCGCGCGAATATACCGGCAATTGCTCGACGCGATACTCGACGGCCGCCTCCGGCCGGGCGAACGGCTGCCGCCCACCCGCGAGCTGGCCGGCCGCCTCGACGTCTCGCGCAACACCGTAGCCGTGGCCTACGACCGGCTGGTGGCGGACGGCTTCCTGACCGGCCGGGCCGGGGCGGGAACGTTCGTGACGGGAGAGCCGGTCAGGGGGAGGGCGGCGCCGAGAGGTGTGGTGCGGCCGAGGGCGTTCTGGCGCGCGGCCGAGCCGCCGATGCCGCCGCGCGGCCGGGTGCTCCACGACTTCACGGTCGGGCTGCCGGACCCGAAGCTGTTCCCGATCGCGAGCTGGCGACGGCTGCTGGCACGGGAACTGCGGGTGGGCTCGGCGGCCTACATCGACCCCGCGGGGGACGGCTCGCTCAAGGAGGCGATCGCGCGGCACGTGGGCATCAGCCGCTCGGTACGGGCCGGCGCCGACGACGTGATCGTCACCCAGGGCGCCCAGCAGGCGCTCGACCTGATCGGCCGGGTGCTGATCGAGCCCGGGGCGTGCGTGGCCGTCGAGGAGCCTGGCTACCCGCCTGCCCGCCGGCTCTTCCGCTCGCTCGGCGCCCGCGTGGCCGGGGTGCCGGTGGACGAGGAGGGCCTGGAGGTCGCCGCCCTGCCCAAGGCCGCCCGGCTCGTCTACGTGACGCCGTCGCACCAGTTCCCGCTGGGTGTGCCGATGTCGCTGGCCCGCCGTACCGCGTTGCTGGAGTGGGCGCGGCACCGCGACGCGGTGATCATCGAGGACGACTACGACAGCGAGTTCCGCTTCGGCGAGCGCCCGCTGGAGCCGTTGCAGAGCCTCGACGGCGCCGGCCGGGTCGTCTACGTCGGCTCCTTCTCCAAGACGCTGCTGCCGACGCTGCGGCTGGGGTTCCTGGTCGCGCCCGCCTCCCTCCGTACGGCCCTGCGCGCCGCCAAGCAGCTCACCGACTGGCACGGCGACCCGTTCGCGCAGGCCGCGCTGGCCCGCTTCATCGACGAGGGACTGCTGGCCAGGCACATCAGGAAGGCCACCAAGGAGTACGCGGCCCGGCACGCGCGGATCACCGCCCTGCTCGCGGCCGACGGCCGTTTCCGGCTGGTCCCGTCCGCCGCGGGCCTGCACGTCTGCGCCCGCCTCGACCCCACCATGGAGGTACGGCCGGCGCCGTCCCTGGCCGTCGAGTCCCTGGCCTCCTACTACGCGGAAGGCGCCCCCGGCCACGGCGTGGTCCTGGGCTACGGCGGCGTCTCCCGCACCGCCATCCCCGAGGGCATCCGCCTGCTGACAGCCGCTCTAAAGCGAATCGATAACCCGCTCGCCTAACGTCTCCCCCGTTCGCGGATACGAGGGGAACACAATCATGCGAGTGCGTACAGCGATCATGGCGGTAGTGGCGGCGGCCGGGGTCACGGTCGGCATCGGCGCGGCGGCCCAGGCCCAGAACCCGCCGTGCTACGCCCAGGGGGACGGCAGCCTGAAGTGCGGCAACTACGCGCCCAGGCCGATCTACAACAAGACCAGCTGGGGCGACCCGGACAACCAGCACACCTGGCCCAAGCGGGTGGACACGCTCCGCTCGAACCCGAGCTGGTTCAAGTGCTACGTCAGGGGCGAGAAGCACAGCGGCGGCAACAACGTCTGGTACTACACCCAGGGCGACGACAGCGGCCGCTACGGCTGGGTGCCCGCCAGCACCCTCTACACCTGGAAGGACCCCTTCCCGGGCGTCAAGAAGTGCTAGCGCTAGCCTGACGCGCATGGATGAGCTCGACGGGGTGGAAGTCCTCGCCTTCGCCGACGGCCCGGCGTTCGAGGGCTGGCTGGCCGTACACCACACGCGGCAGGAAGGCGTGTGGATCAAGGTGGCCAAGAAGAAGTCGGGCATTGCGACGGTGACCGAGGACGAGCTCGTCGACATCGGGCTCTGCTACGGCTGGGTCTCCGGGCTGCGCCGTTCGCTGGACGAGCGGTACTACCTGCAGAAGTACGTGCCACGCCGGGCCAGGAGCCTGTGGTCGCAGGTGAACGTGGACAAGGTCGCCATGCTGGCTGCGGTGGGCCGGATGCGCGAGCCCGGCCTGGCAGAGGTGCGCAGGGCGCAGGAGGACGGCAGGTGGGCGGCCGCCTACGAGTCGCAGAAGACGGCCACGGTGCCGCCGGACCTGGCGGCGGCGCTGGAGGCGGACCCCGCCGCCAAGGAGGCGTTCGAGCGGCTCGACAGGACCGGGCGCTACCTGGCCATGCTGCCGGTGCTTCAGGCGCTGACGCCGGAGGCCCGTCAGGATCGGCTCGACAAAGCCCTGCTTCTCCTGACAAATCGCCCGGTGTAAGTCAACGGCTCCAGAATCGTCGGTGCCCGCGTTCGCCCGAGACCTCCGGCTCGTCGGGCGGCGCGGGCTCACGCACGATCACCACCGTGGCCCGCGCGTGGCGGGCGCAGTACATGCTGGTCGAGGGCAGCAGCATCCGGCTGAGCAGGCCGCGCCTGCTGCGGCCGAGCACCAGCAGGTCGCACTCGCCGGCCAGGTCGACCAGGTGGTAGCCGGGGTCGCCCATCCGGCCGACGACGGCGGTCACGATGTCGGTGGGCACACCGCCGCACACCTCGACGAAGGCGTCGGCGACCACCTCCGTACTTCGAGCCTCCTCTCCGGACCTGGCCGCGTGCTGCAGCGGCAGTGCCTCGGGGAAAGGATGGATCGGCGCCCGGCTCACGTGCACGGCGACCAGCGGCATGCGGCGTAGTCGTGCGGCGCCGATGGCCCAGGCCAGCGCCAAGCGCGCGGCCGGCGACTCGTCCACACCGACGATCACGCGCGCTCCGCCGGGCAGGTCTTGATCCACGGCGCCCTCCTCGGAAAGAGGTACCTGACCATAGTGCTCCTCTCCGAGCGTTACCGGGAGGTGGCACTTTCCGAACTCTGGAGTCGCCCGCGAAACGGGGCGTAACATGCGGGGGTGGAACGCGGGTGGGTGCGGCCCCGTCCAGCCCTCGACCGGCGGCTCGACGGTGCGCTGACGCACAGGCTCACCACGCTCGTCGCGGCCACGGGCTACGGCAAGTCGATCGCGCTGGCCGGTTGGAGCCAGGCCGTCGGCGGCGTGCTGCACCGCTTCGACCCGGGTGACCGGGAGCTCGCGCCGTTCTCCGCCGCGGTGATCGCGGAGCTGGCCACGCGCGTGCCCGACCTGCCCGCGGAACTGCCCGCCGCCGCGGACGCCCCGCTCGGCCCCGACGCCGACGAACCCGCCAGGGCGGCGGCGCTGGCCGGCGCGCTGGCCGAGGCTCTGCGGTTACGGCTGCGGCGTGGCCTGGTGGTGGTCTTCGACGGCCTCGACGTGATCGCCGGCGCGCCGGGACCGGTGCGGTTCGTGGAGACGCTGGTGCGCGCCGCGCCCCGGCACCTGCACATCGTGACCGCGTCCAGGGCGCCGCTGCCGTTCCCGACCGCGCGGCTGCGCCAGGACCTCGAAGTGCTGACCTTCGACGCGACCGACCTCGCCCTGAGCGTCGGGGAGTGCGCCGACTGGGCCCG
Organism: Nonomuraea sp. NPDC050394; assembly: GCF_044459065.1. Lineage (NCBI taxonomy): Bacteria > Bacillati > Actinomycetota > Actinomycetes > Streptosporangiales > Streptosporangiaceae > Nonomuraea > Nonomuraea sp. NPDC050394. The sequence continues at coordinate 242,299 of NZ_JBITIO010000015.1, forward strand.
CGACCGGCTCGGCGCGTCCGGCGCCGCCATCGCCCCCGCCCTGCACGCGGCCAGCGGCGGCTGGCCCGCCGCGGTGCGGGCCGCGCTCGACGCCATGGCCCGCGCGGAGCCCGCGCTGTGGCCCGCGATTGCCTCCGGCCTGGCCGCGACCTCCGACACCCTCGAACGACTCACGCTCGACGCCCTGCGCGACCTGCCCGCCCAGATGCGCGAGCTGCTGCGGGCGGCGACGGTCCTGCCGGTGCTCACCGCCGACCTGGCCGCCACGCTCGGCGTGCCGCCCGACACGCTGACCTCGCTGACCAGCCGCGGGCTCTTCCTGGAAGCGGCCCAGGGCGGTCACCGGCTGACCGCCACCAGCCGGCACGTGCTGGCCAGGCACGCGCCGCTCGACCGGCACGAGTCGCACGACACGGCCGAGGTGGCCGCCCGCTGGTACGTCGAGCACGACCAGCCCGAGCAGGCGCTGCGCGCCGCCGTCGCCACCGGGCACCCCGAGCTGACCGCGTCGCTGCTGACCGCGCACGGACCCCGGCTGGCCGAGCGCGGCGACGACGTCCTGGCCGGGCTGGCGCTGCTGCCGGAGGACCGGCGGGAGAGCCCGGCCATGCTGAGGCTGGCCGGGATCGCCGAGCAGAACCGCGGCGACTGGCGCCGCGCCCGCGAACTGCTCGCCAGAGCTGCCGGCAGTTCCGCCTTCGACGCCTTCCTGGCCCGGCGCCTCGGCTTCATCGACCACCTGCGCGGCGACCTCGACACCGCCATGGCCATGTATCTGCGCGGCGCCGAGCACGGATCGCCACCGGCCGACGCGGTGATCTGTACCGCCTCGGCCGCCTCGGTGCTGTGGTTGCGGGGCGACCGGGCGGCCTGCGCGGAGATGGCCGAGCGGGCGCTCGACGCCGCGGCGCTGCTGGGCGACCCGGGCGCGCTGGCCGCCGCCACCACGGTGATCGCCATGGTCGCCGCGCTCGACGGCGACCGCCGCGCCAACGACGCCTACTACCTGCGGGCGCTGGAGTACGCCGAGCGCGCCGGTGACATCCTCCAGCTCATCCGCATCCGGGCCAACCGGGCATCACGCCACATCGACGAGGCCGACTACCACGCCGCGCTGGCCGACGTGGACATCGCCGGCCGGCTGTCCGACCTGGTGGCGTTCGCGCCGTGGGCCGCCCTGACCGTCTCCAACCGGGCCAAGGCGCTCATCGGGCTCGGCCGGCTCGAAGAGGCCGCCGTGGACGCCGCCGACGCCGTCGCGCGCTGGGAGGCCATGGGCTCACGCATCGGCTACGGCCTGCTGCAACTGGCCAGGATCCAGACGCTGCGCGGCGAGCGCGCCGCGGCGGCGGCCACCTACCGCCGGGTCCGGGTGGAGGCCGGGCGCTCGCGTGACGCCCAAGCCCTCGGCAACACACTGACCGAGCTGGCCGAACTCCTGGCCGCCGAGGATCCCGACGAGGCCGCCCGCCTGGCCGCCGAGGCGCTCAAGCACACCGAGGGCATGGCCGCGGTGAGCGCCCGGGTGGCCGCCGCCCGCGTGGCCGTCGCCGCCGGCCGCGCGGAGGCCGCCAGGAAACTGCTGGACGAGGCGGAGCCCATCGCGGCCGAACGCCGCCACCACACCGGCCTGGCCGGCATCGCCGAACTCCGGGCCGAACTGGACAAGGACCACGACCGCGCCGACGACGCCGTACGCATCTGGAGCACGCTCGGCGACCCCGTCGGACGCGCCAGGGCCGAGCTGGTCAGAGCGGCACTCGCCGACCCCGCCGTCGGCGCCGAGGTCGCCGGGGAGGTGGCCGAGCGCATGCACGCGATCGGCTGCCGCATGCTCGACGACCGCATCGACGCGCTGCTGGCGCGCGTCACCCCCGCCTCGGGCGCGCGGGTGACGGTCGAGACGATGGGCGCCTTCCGCGTGCTGCGCGGCTCCTTCCCCGTCCCGCGTACGGCATGGCAGTCCCGCAAGGCCCGTGACCTGCTGAAGATCCTGGTCAGCAGGAGAGGCAGGGCGATCGGCAGGGAGCGCCTGGTCGAGATCCTCTGGCCGGAGCAGGAGGACGAGGCGGTCGGGCTCAAACGGCTCAACGTGATGGTCTCCACGCTGCGCGCGGTGCTCGACCCGGCGCACGAGGTGGAGATCGTGGTCTCCGACGAGGGCGCGCTCCGGCTCGACCTGGACCACGCCGACGTGGACATCGAGCGGTTCCTGGGGCTGGTCGGCGCGGCCGTACGGCTGGAGCAGGCCGGGCGCGGCGGTGAGGCGCTGGCGCGGTGGAAGGCGGCCGAGGCCGCCTATGGCGGGGAGTTCTGCGAGGAGGACCCCTACGCCGACTGGGCCGTGGGTCTGCGCGAGCAGGCCAGGCTCGCCTACGTGCAGGCGGCGGCGCGGCTGGCCGGCGCGCGGGCGGAGGAGGGACGCCACCACGAGGCGGCCCGCTACTGGCTGCGGCTGCTGGAGCGCGACGGCTACGACGAGCGCGCCCACCTGGGGCTGATCCGCTCCCTCGACCAGGCAGGACGGCGCGGCGACGCCCGCCGCCGCTACCACGTCTACGCCGAGCGCATGCGCGAGCTGGAGGTCGAGCCCGCGCCCTTCCCCACCTGAAAACCACCCGAAAACCACCCGAAAACCCACCTGAACCAGACCTGAACCGCGCCGGTGGATCGTGCGGGCATGAGGACGGTGATCGTACGCCTGGTAGAACCCGAGCAGTCCGGCGGCCAGCTCCGCGGGCTGCTCGAGGAGGTGGGCGGCGAACCGGTGCCGTTCAGCGGGACCGACGCGGTGGTGGATCTCCTGCTGACGGCGGCGGGACTGAAGACCTGAACCTCCCGCGAACCGGGATCCCGACGATGAGATCCGGGAGGAGGGGCTGCGATGAGCAATCGATGGCGATTCATCGGACGGCAGGGCCCGCTGGCCGCCGTCCACCGGGCGTTGCGATCCTGCACGGGAGCGATGATCGCGGGCGAGGCCGGAGTGGGGAAGAGCAGGCTGGCGGCCGAGGCGGCGGCGAGCCTGACGGAGTACTGCGTGGTACGGGCCCTGGGCACGGAGACCGCGGCGATGATCCCGTTCGGGGCGTTCGCGCACGTGCTGGGCGGCCCGCCGGACGGCGGGGAGAACCTGCTGGGCTGGGCCGCCCGGCATCTGCGGACCCGGGCGGGGCGGGCGCCGCTGCTGGTCACCGTGGACGACGCGCACCGGCTGGACGCCGCCTCCGCCGCGCTGCTGCACTACCTGGCCACGCGCGGCGAGGCGGCACTGCTGGTCACCGTGCGGACCGGCGAGCCCGTGCCCGAGCCGGTGGCCGCCCTCTGGAAGGAGGAGCTGGTCACCAGGATCGAGCTGGCGCCGCTGACCCGCGACGAGGTCGGCCAGGCGCTCACCGCGGCGCTGCGCGGCGACGTGGCGGCCGAGACCGTACGCCACCTGGCGAGGGTGAGCGAGGGCAACATGCTCTACCTGCGTGAGCTCGTCCACGCCGGGCGCGACATCGGCTGCCTGTCCGAGCAGGGCGGCCAGTGGCGCTGGCGGGGCGGGCTGTCGATGACCACCCGCCTGCGCGAGCTGGTCAGCGAGCGGATCGGGCATCTCGACCCGGACGAGCGCGAGGTGCTGGAGCTCGTGGCGTTCGGCGAACCGCTCGGCACCGACCTGCTGGTCACGATGGCCTCGGCGGGCGCGGTCGAACGGGTGGAGGACCGCGGTCTCATCGTCGCCGACGGACCCGGCATGCGGCTCGGCCATCCGCTCTATGGCGAGGTGGTGCGGGGGCGCTGCCGTACGCTCAGGGCCCGGCGGCGGTTGCGCACGCTGGCGGAGTCGCTGGAGGCCAGCGGGATGCGCGGGCGCGACGACATGCTGCGCGCGGCCGTGTGGCGGCTCGACAGCGGCTCGCCCGCCGACCCGCGCATGCTCCTGGTCGCCGCGCACCTGGCGTGGGGGCGCCAGGACCCGCACCTGGCCGCCCGGCTCGGCCGGGCCGCGGTCGAGGCGGGCGCCGGCATCGAGGCGGTCGCGCTGCTCGGGCAGGTGCTGACGATCCTCGGCGACACCGGCGGCGCGCAGGAGGTGCTGCGCCGTCAGGGCGGGCCCGGCGCCACCGACGCGGAACGTGCCCAGCACGCGCTCGCGCTCGGCGTCAACATGCTCTGGTCCGGCGACACCCACGAGGCCGGCCGCGTCTTCGAAGGCGCCGCCGACACGCTGGCCGACCCGGCCTGGCGCCAGGAACTGCTCGTCTACCGCGGCGTCGTCGACTTCTTCACCGGCCGGCTCGACGCCGCCGGGCGCACGCTCACCCGCGCCCGCGAGCTCGCCCCCGACACCGCGCGCGGCAGCGGGCACCTGGCCGCCCTGGAGTCATGGGTGAGCGCCCACTCCGGCCGCAGCGCCCGCTGCGTGTCCGTCGTGGAACGTGCCATGGCCGACGCGGACGCCTGGCGCGACCGCGCCCCGCACGCGCTGCCGGTCATGCTGGACGCGCGGTGCGCGGCCCACCTGTTCGCGGGGGAGCTCGCCGACGCTGCCCGCGTCGCCGTCCAGGGCACCGAACTGGCCGCGCCGGACCTGTCGGTCGGCGGGTTCGGCGCCTACCGCGCGCAGGTCTGCCGCCTGCGCGGCGACGTGGCCGCCGCCCTGCGCTGGTGCCGCGAGGATGTCGTACGGCTGCGCGCCCGCTCGCCGTACCTGGGCAGGTGCCTGGCCGAACTGGCCCACTCGGCGGCGCTCCTGGGCGACCTGGAAACCGCCAGAAAGGCGTTGACCGAAGCCGAAGAACTGGCCGGATGCTGGAACTACACGCTCCAGCCCGTGCTGCTGGCCAAGGCCTGGCTGGCCGCCGCCGACGGCGACCTCGACGGGGCCGTGCGGACGGCGCTGTCCATGGCCGCCGACTGCCCCTATCTCGGCTACCGGATGCTCGCCCTGCACGACGTCGTCAGAATGGGCGCCGCCGACCTGGTGACCGGCCCGCTGGACGAGCTGGCCGGGCGGGCGGAGGGCCCCTTCGCCCAGATCTGCGCCCGCCACGCCCACGCCGCCGCCCGCAGCGACCCGCCCGGCCTGCGCGCGGTGGCGGCCGAGTTCGAGTCGCTCGGCGTCGTGTTGTACGCCGCGGAGGCCACGGCGCAGGAGGCCGCCGCCTACCGCCGGATGGGCCGCGGCACCGCCGCCAAGGGCGCCCAGACCCGCGCCTGGGCCCTGGCCAGGCGCTGCCCCGGCGTCACGACCCCGGCCCTGGTCGAACTCGCCACCCCGGACCTGACCCCGCGCCAGCGGGAGATCGTCCAGCTCGCCGCGGCCGGCCTGACCAACCGCCAGATCGCCGACCGCCTCACCCTGTCCATGCGCACCGCCGCCAACCACCTGCAGGCGGTCTACGACAAGCTGGGCGTCAACGACCGCGCGGAGGTGGCCCGCCTGCTGGGGACGAGCTTCTAGTCCCGCCCACGTACCAGAACACCGCCGCCCCCACCAGACACAGAAGAGCGGCCGCCGTGATCGGATGCCACCAAACCGAAGGTCACCCAGGTTAAGGCGATCATCACCTGTCCAGTATGACCCGTTCCAGAGTGGTGAGGCGGACGTGCGGGCCGGTGATGGTGGCGTGGGCGAGGTCGGCGGCGGGGATCTCGGTGGTGCCCGGCATCTCGCCCGCGTGCTCGTCGCACCAGGCGACCACCTTCTTGGGGTCGGTCAGCGGCGCGGCGAAGTGGACCAGGCTGATGTACCAGCGCTCCCGGGGCCGCGACTCGAACGACCCGCGTGCCCCCAGCGCCTCGGCGTACCGGCGCTGGAGGGTCCAGATGGTGTCGTCCTCCGGGTAGCCGAAGGCCAGGACGCCACCGGCGTGCGCGCTGACGCCCTCGACGCGCATCCGCACCGGCGGCAGCCCCCGGGCCGCGGAGCGCAGGGCGGCGGCGAAGGTCAGCAGGGCCGGGTCGGCGGCGGGGATCACCCGCCGGTACGCCTCCAGCGAGCGCAGGGTGAAGTGCAGGACGCCGCGGCCGTGAGTCCAGTGGCCGGGGCCGGCGGCCGCGCCGGCCGCTCCGGCCAGCGACTCCAGGCGGTCCAGCGCGGGGCCGGTCGGGCGCAGGATGGTGGTCATGCCCCAGCGCGGGCTGCCTTCGGTTAAGGGCAGGTCGTGGGTGGCCTTGCCGTCGAGCAGTGCCCGCCGCCCGCGGGCTTGGAACGCGGCGTAGTCGGCGGCGAGCTCGTTCCGGCTACGCATCCGCGGAAATGGCATAGGTCCCGAGGGAGGGCTCCAGCAGGTCGAAGGCCATGCGCCCGGCCTCGGTCAGCGCCGCGGCGATCCCGTCGTGGTCCTGGCCGTCGAGCACCCGGGCCAGCGTCTCGTCGAACAGCAGCCGGTGCGCCGCCCCGAGCTCGGCCGCCGCGAGCCGGGGCAGGAAGCCGGGCTCGGTCTCGGCCGCGAGCTGGGCGGCCAGGGCGGCCTCGCGCTCGTCGTGGAACTCGCGGAGCCTGGCCACCAGCGCGGGGCTGTCGGTGATCATCCGGGCGAACTCCAGGGGCGCGAAGCCGATCACCGGGTCCTTGCGTTCCACCGCGGCCAGGAAGGCGTCACGGAGCGCGGCCAGCGCCGACCGGCCCGCGGGCCGCTCGGCGACGGTGTGCGCCAGCCCGGAGACGAACGCGTCGCCCAGGTCGAGCGCCAGGTCCTCCTTGCGGGGGAAGTAGTTGGTCACCGTCATCTTGGCCACCTGCGCGGCGGTGGCGACGTCGGCGATCGTCACCTTGTCGTAGCCGCGTTCCAGGAAGAGCCTGGTGGCGTGCTGGGAGATGTTCTCTCTGGTCTGCTGCTTCTTCATCGCGCGGAGCCCTGTCGTCATGCCGCCATTTTGGCATGACCGACTCAAGTTTGTCATTGACCTAAATTTAGGTGTCAGCCCTCTGGCTACCGTGGCGGGGTGAGCACCTCCGCCCTCGAAGCGATCGGCTCCCGGCCGCTGCCGTTCCTGCGTTCGTCCTGGCCCTGGCGGGCGCTGGCGTACCTGCTGGCCGGCGCGGTCTTCTGCGTCGCGCCGCTGGTGGTGGCGGTGGTGTCCGAGGTGCTGCCGGGGTGGGCCGCGGTGGGTGCCGGGATCGTCGCGCTGGTGGCGTTCGGGCCGTTCGTGACGCGCTTCGAACGGTGGCGGATGCGGCTGGTTGACCTGTCGCCGGTGCCCGGGACCCGGGAGCGGCGGCGGGAGATCGGGCTGGCCGTGCTCACGCTGGTCGCGTTCTGGTGGATCGACCTGGCGATCGTCGGAGTCGCGGTGGGCGGGCCCATTCTGCTGGTGCTCTCGCCCGTGGTGCAGCCGGAGGCGACGGGGGCGATCGCGGTGGCCGCCTCGTTCGTGGGAGTGGCGCTGGTGCCCGTGGGGGCGTACGTGCTGACGGCCTGGGCGGGGGCGCGCGCGGCGATGGTCAGGGCGGTGCTCGCGCCCGAGCGGGCGGAACTGGAGGAGGTCAGGCGGTCGCGGGCGCGGCTGGTCGACGCCTTCGAGGTCGAGCGGCGCCGGATCGAGCGCGATCTGCACGATGGCGCGCAGCAGCGGCTGGTCGCGCTGACCATGACGCTCGGGCTGGCCAGGCTGGACGTTGCCGACGAGGCCCCGCTGGCGCGTACGCTCGACCGGGCGCACGCCGAGGCCAAGCAGGTGCTGGCCGAACTGCGGGAGCTGATCCGCGGGGTGCACTCCCAGGTGCTGACCGACCGCGGCCTCGCCGCCGCCGTCGGCGAACTGGCCGCGCGCTCGGCCATCCCCGTGACGACCAAGACAGATCTGGACGTACGGCTCCCGCCGCCCGTGGAGATCGCCGCCTTCTACGTGGTCAGCGAAGCCCTCACCAACGCCACCAAACACAGCAACGCCACCAACATCACGATAAAAGTGGAAAAATCGCGCGAAAGCGTGTCGATCGCCGTCACCGACGACGGCCGCGGCGGCGCCGACGCGGCGGCGGGAACCGGGCTCACCGGCCTGGCCGACCGGCTCGACGTGGTGGGCGGCAGACTGTCCCTGTCCAGCCCGCCGGGCGGCCCGACCACCATCAGAGCGGAGATCCCGTGCGCGTAGTCATCGCCGAGGACGCCGTCCTCCTGCGTGAGGGCCTCGTGAGCCTGCTCGGACGCTTCGGCCACCAGGTGGCCGCCGCAGTCGGCGACGCGGCCGCCCTGCTCGCCGCGGTCCGCGAGCACGCGCCGGACATCGTGGTCACCGACGTGCGCATGCCGCCGGGGTTCGCCGACGAGGGCCTGCGCGCCGCCCTGGAACTCCGGCGCGACGGCCTGCCCGTGCTCGTGCTCAGCCAGTACGTCGAGCAGACCTACGCCGCCGAGCTCCTGGAGACCGGCACCGGCGTCGGCTACCTGCTCAAGGACCGGGTCGGCGACGTGAAGGAGTTCGCCGACGCCCTCGACCGGGTCGCCGCCGGCGCCACCGTCGTGGATCCCGAGGTCGTCCGGCAGTTGCTCGGCCGCCGCCGCGACCCGATCTCCCGCCTCACCCCGCGCGAGCGCGAGGTGCTGTCGCTGATCGCCGAGGGCCGGGCCAACGCCGCCATCGCCAGGGAACTCGTGGTCACGGAGGCGGCCGTCGCCAAGCACATCGCGAGCATCTTCGCCAAGCTCGACCTGCCGCCCACGCAGGACGGTCACCGCCGCGTGCTGGCGGTGCTGGCCTACCTGACTAGGTGACGCAGAACTCGTTGCCCTCGGGGTCGGTCATCGTCACCCAGGAGTGCGGTCCCTGCTGTCCCCGGTGGGAGAAGCTCGCGCCCTTGGCGGTCAGCCGTTCGACCTCCGCCTCGACGTTGTCCTGACCGACCTGGACGTCGAGATGGACCCGGTTCTTGACGGTCTTGGCCTCGGGCACGAGCTGGAACAGCACCCGCGGATGCCCCTCGCTGCGGATGGCCACGCCTTCCCGCCAGCGAAGCTGCCCGTCGTGCACGATGGTGTCGGCCTCGGTGGCGAACCCCTTGGAGACCATGTCGCGGATGAAGTCCGCGTCCTGGGGTTCGACCTCCCAGCCGAGCGCGTCCGCCCACCAGTCGGCCTGCGCGTGCGGGTCGGCCGCGTCGACGCTCACTTGGAAGCCATAGCTCATGTTCGACAACATAGGCCAGACCATGGCTGAAACGATCCGCCGCGCCGAGCCCCGCGACGCCGGGGCGCTCACCGCGCTCATGCACGCCTCCAGCGCCTACCACGGCGAGTACGCCACGATCCTGGAGGGATACCAGGTCACCGCCGCGTACATCGCCGCCCACCAGGTCTACACCACCGACGACCATCTCGGCTTCTACGCCCTGACCGGCGACGAGCTCGACCTGATGTTCGTCGCCGACCACGCCCAGGGCACGGGTCTCGGCCGCCGACTCGTCGAGCACATGCTGGACCAGGCCCGCCGGGCCGGGCTGTCCCGGGTACGGGTGGTCTCCAACCCGCCCGCCGAACCGTTCTACCTGCGCATGGGCGCGGAACGTGTGGGAACGTGCCCGCCGAAGCCGCCCCGCGTCACCTGGGAGCGGCCCGAACTGATCTTCAGGACGGGCGCGTGAGCGAGCCGTGGCAGGAGGTCGGCGACCGCGTCTTCGTACGCAGGCACGAGTCCGTCGACCTCAACGTGGGCCTGGTCGTCGGCGACGGGCACTGCCTGGTGTTCGACACCCGCATGTCCCACCGGGAGGCCACGGATCTGATCGCCGCCGTCCGCCGGATCACGCCGGACCCGTGGACCGTGGTCAACAGTCACGCTCACTGGGACCACTTCTTCGGCAACGCGATGTTCCTGCCCGCGGAGATCTGGGGGCACGCCGGGTGCGCGGAGGAGATCCGGACCGGCGGCGAGGCGCAGCGGGCGGGCGTGCTGGGCTTCGTGGCGGAGGAGCGGCGGGCGGAGATCGAGGAGATCGACCTGGTCGCGCCCGACCACACCTTCACCGACCGGGCCACGCTCGACATCGGCGGGCGGGCCGTACATCTGCGGTATTTCGGGCGGGGACACACCGACAACGACATCGTGCTGCACGTGCCGGACGCTGGGGTGGTCTTCGCCGGAGACCTGGTCGAGGAGGGCGCGCCGCCGGCCTTCAGCGACTCCTACCCGCTCGACTGGCCGGACACGATGGCCGCGTTGCTGGCCGGACTGCCCGAGCCCGTGGTCGTGCCCGGTCACGGCGCGGTCGTCGACCGCGCGTTCGCGCTGGCGCAGCGCGAGGAACTGGCCGAGGTCGCGTCGCTGGCCCGCCGCGCCCACGCCGAGGGCCTGCGCGACCTGATCGGCCGCTTCCCCTATCCGGAGGACGTGGCCCGCCAGGCGATCGAGCGCGCCTTCAAGCAACTCGACTAGCGGGTACATACGCACTAGTGCATAATGCAATATAGAAGGAGGCAACATGGCGCGTCGTCCCGATCTGGTGGGCCTGACAGTGCTGGCCATGCTCTCGGTACGCGCCAGCCACCCGTACGAGCTGCACCGCTTCATCGTCGACACGCACAAGGACTACGTGACCGGGCTCCCCCGGAGCCTCTACCACGCGGTCGAGAAGCTCACCGGCGACGAGCTGATCGTCGCGGTGGAGACCACCAAGGAGGGCCGCCGCCCCGAGCGGACGGTCTACGAGATCACCGACGAAGGCCGCAAGGAACTGTCCACCCGGCTCCGGTCGCTCCTGCAGAGCCCCGGCGGCGACCGTCGCGCGTTCACCGCGGCGGTCTCGCTGATCGGCTGCCTGCCCGTGCCCGAGGCGGTCAACGCGCTGCGGGCCAGAGCGGCCTCGGTACGCGGGCTGATCACCGCCATGGACGGACACGTCGCCGCCATGCGCGACAGCGGCCTGCCCGAGCTGCTCATGATCGAGGTCGACTACGAGCGGACGCTGAGCCAGGCCGAGCTGTCCTGGATGGACGGCCTGATCGCGCGGCTGGAGAAGGGCGAGCTGTCCTGGCAGGCGACGCTCACGCGCGAGCTGATGGAGAAGACCCTCGAATAGGAGAAGACCGTGAAGAAGCTCATCACCGAGGTGTCCGGCGTGGTCGAGGCGCCCGGCGCCAAGGTCTGGGACGACCTGGCGCGGAGCCTGCTGCCCGGCGGCCACGAGGAGGGCCGGTTCACCGTGGAGGACTTCCCCGGCCACACCTCGACCGTCGAGGTCGCCGGGCGGACCATCGCCTTCCAGGGCGGCTGGTGGTACCGGGGCGAATGGAGCGTCGAGCCGCACCCGCAGGGCTCCCTCCTGGTCCACCGCGTCTTCAACGTGGCGACCTGGATGCGCTGGGGCGTACCGCTCGCCAACCGCTTCTTCGTCGGCTTCAAGGAGTCCACCCGGAACGGCTTCGCCGAGCGGCTTGCCCAGCTAGGAAATCGTTTGGGGTGTTCGACCAGGCTGGCTTAGGCTGCCGCTCCATGAGCATCACGTGGGGGCCGTTGCGCAAGGACGACGCCGGACGGTGGGCGGAACTGACCGCCGCGATCCAGGCCGTCGACCAGGACGGCGAGAACTACGGCGCCGAGGACCTCGCGGAGAGCCTCACCAGCCCGCTGGTCGACCTCGCCGACGGCACGCTCGCCGCCAGGGACGGCGACCGCCTCGTGGCCTTCGCCTTCCTCCCGATCAGGCAGACCGCCCCGGAGGTGCACCGGATGGGGCTGTGGGCCGGCGTCCACCCCGAGCACCGCCGTACCGGCCTCGGCACGCGCGTACTCGACTGGGCCGTCGAGGCCGCGCCGCTCCTGCACGAGCGCGCGTACCCCGGCAAGCCCCTCGAACTCCAGGTCCACACGCGCGACACGCAGGTCTGGGCGGCGAAGCTCTTCGAGAGCAGGGGCTTCGCCCAGGCGCGCTGGTTCTTCCAGATGGAACGCGATCTGGCCACGGAGATCGAGTCCCGCCCGCCCGTCGCCGGCCTGCGCCTCACCACCTGGACCCCCGACCGCGACGCGGGCGCCCTGAACGTGCGCAACGAGGCCTTCAGCGGCCACTGGGGCACCACCCCCCACACCACGGAAAGCTGGAAGGAGAAGATCACCGGCACCCGCGCCTTCGTCCCGGAAGGATCCTTCCTCGCCCTCGACGGCGACGAGGTCGTCGGCATCCTGATCACCCACTACTTCGCCGCCGACACCGCCGTGACCGGCGTGCGCGAGGCGTGGATCCAGATCATCGGCACCCTCGCGCCCTGGCGTGGCAAGGGCGTCGCGAGCGCGCTCATCTCACACGCCCTCACCGAGCTCAAGAGTCAGGGGTACGGCAGAGCCGGCCTCAGCGTCGACGCCGACAACGGCACCGGAGCACTCGGCGTCTACGAGCGCTCCGGGTTCACCGTGATCCAGCGCACCTCCGCCTACACGAGGATGCTCACGCCAGTCTGATCTTGCCGCCGGACACCTTGATCTTCTTGCGGGGCAGCGCGCGGGTGGCGGGGCCCTGGACGACCGCGCCGGTGGAGATGTTGAACCTGCTGCCGTGGCATGGGCAGTTGATCGTGCCACGGCTGACGCTCGCCAGCGTGCAGCCCTGGTGGGTGCACTTGGCGCTGAAGCACCGGAAGACGTTCTTCTTCGGCTGGGTGATCACGTACTTGTTCTTGATGATCCTTCCGCCGCCGACGCGAATGTTCTTCGTGAGGGCCAGGACCGGCTTGGCGGATTCCGCGTCCGCGTCGGCCCGGTGCGGCGCGGTGTCCGCGTCGGCCCGGCTGGGCCATAGGAACACGATCGCGGCGCCGGTGAGGGTGCCGCGGGTGACCAAGGCACGGCGTGTGAGCATGGTTACCTCCTTCAACCGTCCACACGTACCGCATCGGTGTAGTGGTTCATGGGGAAACGTGCGACAAATCCCCCGGATCTGGCGTGGACGGTGCCGCCGTGGAGCGTCGCGATGTCCCTGGCGATCGGCAGGCCCAGGCCCGCGCCGCCGGCGTCACGCGCCCTGGCCTCGTCGAGCCTGGTGAACCGGCCGAACACCGCCTCCCGCTGCTCCTGCGGAATCCCCGGCCCGTCGTCCTCGACCTCCAGCACCGCCGACGTACCCTCGCGGCGGACCCGGACCACGACGGTCGAGGCGGCGTGCCGTACCGCGTTGCTCGCGAGGTTCGTCACGAGCCGGCCGACGTGCCCGCGTACACCCTCGATCACCACGTCCGGCTGCACGTCCAGCTTCAGCTCCACCTCGGGACGGCGCTCGACCCGCACCGCCTCCTCGGCGGCGATCTGGCCCAGGTCCACGTCGGCCGCCTGGAGTGGTTCGCCAGCGTCCAGCCGGGCAAGCAGGAGGAGGTCACCGGCCAGCGCCTGCAGGCGTTCGACGTCGGCGAGGGCCTCGGCGGTCAGTTCGCTCGGCTCGGCCAGCTCCAGCCTCGCCCTCAGGGTCGCGATCGGGCTGCGCAACTCGTGGGCGGCGTCGGCGACGAAGCCCTTGTGCCGGTCGACCGCAGTCTCCAGCCGGTCCAGGGTGCCGTTGACCGTGGTGGCCAGGGCGGCGATCTCGTCCCCCGAACGCGGGACCGGGACCCGCTGGTGCAGGTCGCGGGCGGTGATGTCGGCGACCTTGGCGCGGATGGCCGCCACCGGGCGCAGCGCCCGGCCCACCGACAGCCACGTCATCACCGCCACGACCAGCAGCAGCGCGGGCACGCCCGGAAGCAGCACGCTGTTGAGCGTGGTCAGCGCCTCCTCGGCCGGGGCCAGCGAGGAACGCGCGAGCACCATGCCCGGCCCCGCCTCGGTGGTCACCGCCATCCCCACCACCCGGAACCCGTCGACCTGCTCCCAGGCGGTGCTGAAGGTCTTGCCGTCCGCACTGAGCATGACGTCCGGGTCGACGACGGTCGTCTGGTACGGCTGGGTAGTGCCCACGTTGGCCGGGTAGGACTGGGCGGGGTCGGTGACAGTGAGCGTATCGGCCTTCATGGCATCGGCCCGCGCCACCGACGCCTGCAGGACGGGCGCCGCCTCGACGGCCCGCCGGGTGGCGTCCGCGTCGACACTCGCCAGGAGGCTGCCGCGCATGGACTGGGTCAGCACGAGCGCCGTCACCCCCAGGGCCAGGGCCACGACCAGGGTGGCGGCGAGGGTGGCGCGCAGCCGTACCGAGGAGGCTCCCTCCCGCACCCGAGCAGCCAGAGACCCACCCACCTGAACCCTCCCCGAGCCCTGCCCCCGCACCTCACGCCCCCACACACCCCGACGCCCCCGAGCGCCCTGTTCCCCCCGAGCGCCCTGTTCCCCTCGCACGGCCCGTTCTCCCCGTGCGGCCCTGTCCCGCCCCCGCGCGGCCTGTTCTCCTCGCACGGCCCTGTCCCGCTCCCTCGCGGCCATGCGCGCCCGCGCACCTTCGTGTTCCTCCACGGCCATGTGCGCCCGCGCGCCTTCGTGTTCCTTCGAGGCCATGTGCGCTCGCGCGGTCTTGTGCGCCCCCGTGGTCTGGTGGTCTGGCATGGGCTCGTGTTCCCTCGCGGCCTGGCTTTCCCCCGGGGTTTCGTGCTCCTGCGTGGTTTCGGGTGGCTGGGGGCGGGGCTGCGAGCTGTGGGGGGTTGGGTCGCCGTTGCCGGTCATTCCGCCTCCAGCCGGTAGCCCGCGCCGCGGACCGTCACCAGGGTCGTCCTGCCGAACGGCAGATCGATCTTGCGGCGCAGCGCGCTGATGTACACCTCGATGATGTTCGCGTCGCCGTCGTAGGAGAAGTCCCAGGCGGCCGCCAGCAGGTCGCTCTTGGACACCACCTCGCCCGCCCGCCTGGCCAGCCCGTGCAGCACCGCGAACTCCTTCGGCGTCAACGACACCTCCGTCTCACCCCTGCGGCAGCGCAGCCCGGCCGGGTCGATCACCAGGTCCCCGACCGTGATGGACACCGGCCGCTCCCGCCCGCCCCTCCGCACCAGCGCACGCAACCGGGCCAGCAGCACCACGTACGAGAACGGCTTGGCCAGATAGTCGTCGGCTCCGGTGTCGAGTGCCTCGGCCTCGTCGTAGACGCCGTCCTTGGCGGTCAGCATCATGATCGGCGTCCAGTTGCCCGCCTCGCGGAGCTTGGCGCAGACGGCGTAGCCGTTCATCCGCGGCAGCATCACGTCGAGCACGATCACGTCGTAGTCGTTCTCGGTGGCCATCCACAGCCCGTCGCGCCCGTCGTAGGCCACGTCAACCGCGAACCCCTCGCCGGTCAGCCCGCCCTTCACCAGGTCGGCCAGCCGCTGCTCGTCCTCAACCAATAGCACTCGCACGCCTCTCAGAGTGCAGCAAGCCACCTAAAGCCAACCTGAAGATCATTTAGGGCGCCTTCAGCCTCTCTTCAGGTACGGCAGAGCAGATTCGTTCCCGTCCGACCCACACGACAGGAGAATTCATGTTCAAGCGACGCGTAATGGTCCTCAGTGCGGTAGGCGTGCTGGGGCTCGCCGCCTTGGCCGGATCGGCGATGGCCGACGAGACACCCGCGCCCGGCGCAGGCGGCAAGGTCGTCTGCACCGACGAGAACGGGAAGGTCGTCGCCGAGCTCACCCAGGCGACCAAGGCGATCGCCATCGACAAGGACGGCAAGGTCACCACCTCGGCCGACGCGGAATGGGCGCCCACCGAGCGCGCCGTCCCCGCCCCCGGCAAGGACGCCGAAAAGGCCGACGAACCGCGCAAGGGCGGCGTCCTGGAGTTCACGGAGGCGGTGCCCGCACTTCCGGCCGAGAAGGGCACGGAGCAGGGCGGCAAGGCCGAGGCCGGTTCCGAGCCTTCGCTGACCGTGATGGGCACCCCGCCCGCGGACGGACTGGCCAAGACGGTCTCCATCAAGTGCGCGAAGGTCGACTAACCCGGCAACCAGCCCCGCACCGGCAGCCAGCCCCGCACCGGTGACATGTCCCGCGCCGGCACTGGTTCGTGGCGGTGACAGGTCCTGTGTCGGCACCGGATCCGTAGCGGGGACGTGTCCCACGCCGCGACCGCGACCGACCGCGGCTGATCCCGATCGATCATGACTGGTCACGATCGATTAGGACCGGCCATGGCCTGCCGTGACCGACCGTGATTGGCCGTGACCGACCGCAGCCGGTTGTGGCCGATCGGTTGGCTGCGATATGTCGGCCTCGGGCACCGGATGGGGACGTGCGCCGGCCGTACGGACGGGGAGTACGGGCGGTGCGTGGTTCTGGTGGGAGATCTAGGTGAAGGTCGGGTGCGGGCCCAGGGCCCAGTACTCGTACAGGCCGTGCCCGACCTGGCCGTCGTATTCGAACCGGCCGACCGCGTCGACCATGCCCCACATGCGCGCCGTGTCGTCCGGGAGCGTATAGGTCACACCCTGAACCACCGGGTCCGGACCCTGGTACATCCCGTGCTTCCAGTCGGGCTCCAGGCCGTACCCGGTGCCGACCATGAGGTGGACGGGCAGGATCGGACGGGCGCGAACCTCGAACGGCTTGCCGCCGGGCGGGGAGAAGCCGATCACGGCCTCGACCACGTCACGAGTGCCGGGGGCGTACACGGGCTGGTATTCGGGGCGGCCGAGGTACTCCTCCTCCCGGCCGTCCGACCAGACCCGTGTCGCCTCCTCCAGCACCCTGCGGCCCTTCTCGTCCTCCTGGATGATGCAGAGGATCGCGTGGTCGTCGAACTGCATGGGCGCGTACAGCCAGTAGAACGTGCCCGGGTTCTTCGACTGGATG
This sequence comes from Nonomuraea sp. NPDC050394, assembly GCF_044459065.1. NCBI lineage: Bacteria > Bacillati > Actinomycetota > Actinomycetes > Streptosporangiales > Streptosporangiaceae > Nonomuraea > Nonomuraea sp. NPDC050394. The sequence continues at coordinate 258,975 of NZ_JBITIO010000015.1, forward strand.
CCGGGCGGCTCGGGTTCGCCCACGGGTCGTACGCCCCAGGAGCGGTCGCGGGTGCCCTGCCAGCGGTCCGGGGTGACGGCGATCTCTTCCTCCCCGATCCAGATATTTCCGGACCACCGTCCGGTCTGCGCCATCCGTACCGAATCGAACATGACCCGCTCCTGCCAGCGCACGAAGTGGCGCGGCTCCAAGGTCGCCGGGATCGTGCCCTCCCAGGTGAGGTCGAAGGACAGGCCATGCTCGTTCGGCTCCAGCAGCACCCGGAGCCGCTTGAGCCCTTCGATGACCTCCACCCGGAACGGGCCGATCTCGGTGTTCATCCGGTCCGCGCCCAGCTCCCGCGAGGCGCGGACCACCCGGTGCAGCCGCTGCGTCCTGACGCAGGCGAAGGCGTCGGTGACGCCCAGGTTGGGGTACTGGCCCACGCCGATGATGAGCATGAGCTCGTCGTTGGCGGCGTGGCAGTTGAAGTAGTAGCGGTCGTAGAAGTTGCGGTCGGAGGTGGCCACGTGCCGCATGACCTGGGGTGCCTGATGGATCGGGTAGTCGTCCAGGGGTGAGAGCGCCATGCCAGCGTTGTAGCAAGCGCTTGGTACGACGTCAACGCCCCATCCCGCGTGGCTCTCATCCCGTGCGGCTCTCGTCCCGCGTGGCTCTCATCCCGCGGTGGCTCTCGTCCCCGTGGCTCTCATCCCGTGCGGCTCTCATCCCCGTGCGGACGCGTGCCCGCGTGCTCCGCGTCGGCTCGCCCGCTCCGGTCTGCACTGTGCTGCCGTTCCGGGTGTGCGGCGTCCGGGGTGCCGGGGTACCCGGGGGGTGATGCCAGGATGCCGGGATGCGGGGTGTCCATGGCGCGGTACCCAAGGCGGAGGGTACCGAGGGCGCGGGGCGTGGAAGTGCGGGGCAACGGGGTGGTGCGCCGTGGGGCTTGGAAGCGCGGGCTCGGGTTGCGGGGTGTGGAAGCGCGGGGCTCGGGGTGTGGGTGCGGGGCGATGGGTTGCGGGGGTGCGTGGGGGCCGGGCCACCAAGGGGGTAGCAGAAAGCGCGCCACCCCTTTGGTGGCGCGCTTTCTGCGGATAAATCAGGACATCTTGCGAGATGCCTCATTGGCCGTGGACGAGATGTGGTCCGCGGCCTTGTCCGCCGTGTCGGAGACCCGGTCGGCAGCCTTCTCCGCCCGGTCGTTCACCCACTGTGAGGCGTCCGAGGCGGAGTCCTTCATGTGGTCAGTCCACTGCTGCGCGTTGCGGCGGTAGAACATGTAGCCCATGGCGCCCACCGCCAGACCGGTCATCAGCAGGATCACCGGCCACCGGCGGGACTTGGACATGGGCGTCGGATCGATCTTGTGCGCGGCTTGGGTCAGCATGGTGCTGACCGCCGGCGCGAGCCGATCCTCCACTTGATGCGCCGCGTCTTCCAACCTGGGCGCAGCCCAGTAGCGGGCATCTTCGATGCGCTGGGCGGTGGCCACTTTGGCCTGGTCCGCCATCGGCGCGAGCCGGCGGCCCGCCTGCACGGCCTGAGCCTTGACGCGGCCCATCCATGTATCGGGTACTTCGATCACCGCACGGCGTCTTCTGAGTGTCAGGGACACGACAACCTCCCCTGTCATTGGGGCCCCGGAGCGTGACCTTCCCGGTACAAGGCGGCTCAATCATCGTGAGCCGTGGGAGGATGCTGCCAACGGCCCAAGGGCCATCGTCATCAAAACACCACAAAACCAACCCTGTGCATAGAGGGGGGCAGCTGTCTCGTGGCTGAGAAGCTGATCGCAAACCTGAAGACAAACCACGGCCTGATCCGTATCAAGCTCTTCCCTGAGCTTGCTCCGAACACGGTCGCCAACTTCGTCGAACTCGCCGAAGGGACGCGCGAGTGGACCCACCCGGAGACGGGGGAGAAGTCCACCAAGCCGCTCTACGACGGCACGATCTTCCACCGCATCATCGACGGCTTCATGATCCAGGGCGGGGACCCGCTCGGCCAGGGCATCGGCGGCCCGGGCTATGCCTTCGACGATGAGATCCACGCCCAGAACAACTTCAACCGCCCGTACCTGCTGGCCATGGCCAACGCGGGCATCCGGATGGGCAAGGGCACCAACGGCTCGCAGTTCTTCATCACCGTGAGCGCCCAGCCGCACCTCAACGGAGGTCACACGATCTTCGGCGAGGTCATCGAGGGCAAGAACGTCGTCGACGCCCTCTGCAAGGTGCCGACCGGTCGCAACGACCGGCCGCAGCAGGACGTGGTGATCGAGTCGCTCACTTTCGACCGCCAGCCCGCCTGAGTTCGGTTGCGCGTCGGGCGGGCTGAAGGCCGTAGGCTGCGAGCATGACCAGCCAGCCGCCCAGCCCGCCCGAGCATCCCGCCGAGGCGGTGCCGACGTGTTACCGGCATCCCGACCGTGAGACCTGGGTCCGCTGTCAGCGCTGCGACCGGCCCATCTGCCCCGACTGCATGCGCGACGCCGCCGTGGGCTTCCAGTGCCCCGAGTGCGTCGCCGCAGGCAACAAAGGGGTACGGCAGGCCAGAGCCACCTTCGGCGGCACGGTCGTCGCCACGCCCTACGTCACCTGGGCCATCCTGGCGGTCAACATCCTGGTCTTCGGCGCGCAGTACCTCACCGGCAACGCCGTCACGGCCCGGCTGGGGATGTGGCCGATGGGCGTCGCCTTCGGCGAGCAGTACTACCGGCTGATCACCGCCGCGTTCGTGCACGGCGGAGTTTTCCACATCCTGTTCAACAGCTGGGCGCTGTACGTCGTCGGTCCCTACCTGGAGCGCGCCTTCGGGCACGTGAAGTTCACGGCCATCTACGTCGTCAGCGCGCTCGGCGGCTCCACGCTCGGCTACTGGCTCGACACGCCCGACACGCTGACGGTCGGCGCGTCCGGCGCCATCTTCGGCCTGTTCGGCGCGATCTTCGTGGTCGGCCGCAAGCTCAACATGGACGTGCGCGGCATCGCCGTGCTGATCGTGATCAACCTGGTGATCACGTTCCTGCCCGGACTCAACATCAGCTGGACCGGCCATGTGGGCGGCCTGATCACCGGATCGGCGCTGGCCGCGGCGCTGGCGTACGCCCCCAAGAACAACCGCGCCCTGGTGCAGACGCTGACCGTGGTGGGGGCGGTGGTCGTCCTCGGCGTGCTCGTGTTGCTCCGGACGTCCGCGATCGTGAGCTGACTTTCCCCAGGTGTGGAAAAGACTGTGGAAAGAACTAACGCCAGCGGGTGGAAAGCACCACACCGAAGATGATGAAAACGAACCCGATCAGCAGGTTCCAGTTCTGTAGGTCGCCGATGAAGGGCGCATCGGGCGCGATGTAGTAGACGGCGATCCACAGGATGCCGATGATCCACGTGCCCACCATCGTCGGTGCCAGCCAGCGGGGGCTGACCTTGACCTGCTGGGTCTTCTGCGGCGGTGTGTAAACCGCCTTCTTGCGAGCCTTGGGCTTGGACACTGGATAACTCCTGCTGAGGGCCTGGGGCATCCGGATCGTCCACAGGCTCTGTGGTTAGCGTAGTTGAAGCGTGGCCCAGGATAGTCGCCACGCGCATGACATGGCGATCCCCAGGGAACCGGATCAGTCACGAATACCCTGGCCGGGTGAGGGCCATCCTGCGGAGCGTGGGCGAGCTGAGCATCACGGCGGGCGTGATCATGCTGCTCTTCTGCGCTTACCTTCTCTGGGGCACCAGCGCCTACACCCAGCGCCAGCAACTCCTGCTGCAGCAGCAACTCGCGGAGGAGAGCGCCACCGCGGCGCAGCCGGCCGCCGACGGCAAGATCCCCAAGATCGCGCTGGGCAATGCGATGGCGCTGCTGCGCATCCCCAAACTGGGCCGCGACTACCGCTACGCGGTGGTGGAGGGCGTGGAAACCGACCACCTGAAGAAGGGTCCGGGCCACTACCCGGGTACGGCCCTGCCCGGCCAGGTGGGCAACTTCGTCGTGTCCGGTCACCGGACCACGTACTCGGCGCCCTTCAACCGGATCGACGAACTCCAGCGCGACGACGAGATCGTCGTCGAGGCCCGCGAGGCCCGCTACACCTACCGGGTCACCTCCCAGGACATCGTCGAACCCAACGAGATCGAGATCATCGCCCCCGTCCCCGGCAAGCCCGACATCAGCCCCATCCGCTCATATATCACGCTCTCTACCTGTCATCCCGAGTACTCGGCCGCCCAACGGCTGATCGTCTACGGCGTGCTCAAGGAGACCGAGGAACGAAAGGTCTGACATGTACGGCTGGCTCTGGCACAAGCTCCCCACCCCGCTGGGCAAACGGCTCCTGACGGCCGCGGTCCTGGCCGCGATCGCGGCAGCCGTACTCTGGTATGTGGTTTTTCCTCTGCTCGAACCCGCGGTGACGCTCGACGAGGTCACCGTCAGAAAGTGAGCTCCACGTGACCAGGGTGCTGGTCGTCGACAACCACGACAGCTTCGTCCACACGATCGTCCAGTACCTGCGTGAGCTGGGTGCCTCCTGCGACGTGCGCCCGCGCGACGAGGTGCTGCCGGCCGACGCCGACGCCTTCGACGCGGTGCTGATCAGCCCGGGGCCCGGCACCCCCGAGGCGTCCGGCATCAGCGTCCCGCTGGTCCACCACGCGGCGAACCGCGGCCTGCCGCTGCTGGGAGTGTGCCTCGGCCACCAGGCCATCGCCGTCGCCTACGGCGCGACCGTCTCGACCGCCCCCGAGCTCATGCACGGACGCACCAGCCAGGTGGAGCACGACGGCAAGACCGTCTACGAGGGTCTGCCCAGCCCGGTCGAGATGACCCGCTACCACTCGCTGGCCGTGGACCCGGCCACGGTCCCCGACCTCCTGGACGTCGTCTCCCGCACGCCCGACGGCGTCATCATGGGCCTGCGCCACCGCACGGCGCCCGTGGAAGGCATCCAGTTCCACCCAGAGTCGATTCTGTCCCATCATGGGCACCGACTCCTGGCGAACTGGCTGAACTCAACGCTGTAACGCGCTCGGGGCCGCGCACGACTACTCATTAAGCGTCCCCGCCGTTGCCCCCGAGCGGCGGGGGCGCCTTTTTGCGCCGCACGCCGACGGGCCCCCCGGAAACCGGAGGGCCCGTCGTCTGCCTCAGAAGCTGTCGTCGCCCGGAGGATCGTCCTCCGTCGGCTCCCCGGTCGGCTCTTCCGTGGGGAACGGCGGGTCGGTCGTGGGCGTTTCCGTCGGCTGCACGTCCGGCCCGGTGGAGACCACGATCGTGACCGTGGTCTTGGGCGCCACCTTGGTCCCCTCACCCGGGTTCTGCTGGATGACGACGCCCTCCGGCTTGTCCGGGCTGGACTGCGGGACCACCTTGACCCGGAAACCGGCCGCGCGCAGCGCCGCGGCGGCGTCGGCCTCGGTCAGGTCAAGCACGCTCGGCACCTCGGACAGCTCGGCCGGCACGAAGAGCGTGACCGTGGTGCCCTCGTTGACCTCGGCGCCCTCCGCCGGGTCGGTCTTGTACACCTTGCCCTGCGCCTTGCCGGACACCCCGGTCTTGAACACGGGTTTCAACCCGAGGTCGGTCAGCATCGTCCGGGCGGCGTCCTTGTCGAGCCCGACGAGCCCGTCCGGCACCTTCACCTTCTGCACGCCCTTGGACACGGTGAGGGTGACCTCGCCGCCCTTGGGCACCTCGGCGCCGACCGCCGGGTTGCTGGAGATCACGACGCCCTTCTTGACGTCGCTGCTGAACTCCTCCTCCACCTTGGGCGTGAGCCCCAGGGTGGTGAGCTGTGTCTCGGCTTCCTTCTGGGTCAGGCCGGTCAGCGGCGGCACCTTCACTGGGGCCGCGGTGGTGGGCGTGCCGCCGCCGCCTCCGCCGAGGAAGGCGTACGCGACACCGATGAACGCGCCGATGATCAGCAGCGGGATCACGATCCACAGGGCGGTCTTGACCGCCTTGTTGCCGCCGCCGGCCGCGCGCCGGCGACCACCCCGGCCGCCGTGCTCGGTGTCCCCGTACTCGTAGGGCGGGACGGCGCCGGTGCGGCCGGTGGCCGGGCCACCCTGCTGCTGCGTGGCGGCCATGGTGCGGGTTCCCGCGCCGTAGTTGGTCATCGCCATCGTCTGCGCGTCGACCGGCATCCCGGACATGGCGCGCTGGATGTCGGCGCGCATGTCCTGGGCGCTCTGGTAGCGCTGGGCGGGGTCCTTGGCCATCGCCTTGAGCACGATCGCGTCGGCCCACGCGGGGATCTCGGGGTCGATCTGCGACGGCGGGATGGGCTCCTCGCGCACGTGCTGGTAGGCGATCGCGACGGGGGAGTCGCCGGTGAACGGCGGCTGCCCGGTCAGCAGCTCGTAGAGCACGCACCCGGTGGAGTAGATGTCGCTGCGGGCGTCGACGCGCTCGCCGCGGGCCTGCTCCGGCGACAGGTACTGGGCGGTCCCTATCACCTGCGCGGTCTGCGTCATGGTGGCGGCCGAGTCGGCCATCGCGCGGGCGATGCCGAAGTCCATCACCTTGACGTCGCCGGCCCGGGTGATCATCACGTTGGCCGGCTTGATGTCACGGTGGACGATGCCGCCGCGGTGGCTGTAGTCGAGCGCGCGCAGGATGCCGTCGACCAGCTCGACCGCGCGCTCCGGCATCAGCCGCCGGTCCTGGCGCAGCAGGTCGCGCAGCGTCCGGCCGTCGACGTACTCCATCACGATGTAGGGCACGGGGGTGCCCTCGGTGCCGTCTTCGCCGGTGTCGTAGACCGCGACGACGGCGGGGTGGTTCAGGGACGCCGCCGACTGCGCCTCGCGCCGGAACCTGGCCTGGAACGTATGGTCTCTGGCGAGGTCCGCCCGGAGCGTCTTGATGGCGACGATGCGGTCCAGCCGGATGTCTCGGGCGCGATACACCTCGGCCATGCCGCCGCGCCCGACGACACCGTCGAGTTCGTAGCGACCACCGAGTAGCCGAGGCTGAGTCATTTCCTGCACTGTCCCTTACCGTTCATCTTGGGTACCGGCCTGCACCGTGCTGTAACGAGTGGCCGCCGGTGTCCATCATCGACCCCGAGACGCATCACGTCTCCTCCTTCGGCGGGTTTGTGTCACCCGGGTCAGGTGAGGCCGTCGGTGTCGGTGTCGGCGACATCGTGGGCGTTGGGGTGGGTGTCGGAGTCGGGGTCCGGGTCCGGGTCGTCGTCGGGGTCGGTTTCGGAGTCGGCTTCTGACTTGGAGTTGCCGACGAGCTTACGGTAGCTGACCGCGAGGTTACCGGCCGCGTCGACTTCACCGGAACCACCGACGGACGCGGGGTCGGCGTCTTGGTCTTGCGCGGTTTGATCTCCGCGGGCCGGTTGAGCGACGCCTGAGTGGGTTCGGCCACGTCAGGCGGTGGCGCCTCCTGCCCTCTTGCCACCATGAAAGCGCCGAAACCCACCGCCGCCACGGACGCCGCGGTGGCGAAGAGCACAACGGTGCGCCGGCCCTTGCGGGCCGCCGGAGCCTGCCGCGTGGTGAGGGGCGCGCCGCCGCCGAGGTCGTCGGTGGTGCGATCCGACCCCTCCGGCTGCGGGTACGCCTCGCCGTACCCCTGAGCCACGCCCTCGACCTCACCCGATCGCGGCCCGCTCGCTTCACCGGTGTACGGCTCCCGCACCCGGAACCCGGCCGGGTCGGTGAACATGCTCAGATCGGTCCGCTGCTGGAGCGCGGCCAGCGAGTCGCGCAGCACGTACGCCCGATCGGCCAGCTCCATCGCCGAGGCGGGCCGGCGCTCGGGGTCCTTCGACAGCAGCGCCATGATCAGCTCGCGCACCGGCCGCGGCACGTCCACGCCGAGCGGCGGCGGCGACTCGTTGAGGTGCATCAGCGCGATGGCGACCTGGGTGTCGGCCTGGAACGGCGGCCGCCCGGCCAGGCACTCGTAGGCCACGACGCCGAGGGAATAGAGGTCTGTCGACGGGGTGAGGGTGGTGCCCTGGGCCTGTTCGGGGCTGACGTACTGGGCGGTGCCGAGCACGGTGCCCGTCTGGGTGACCGGCGCGGCCTCCAGGGCCCTGGCGATGCCGAAGTCGGTCACCTTGATCTTGCCGTCGGGGGTGACCATCAGGTTGCCGGGCTTGATGTCGCGGTGGATCACGCCGGAGCTGTGGGCGGTGTGCAGCGCCTTGGCGGTCTGGTGGATGACGTCGAGCGCCACGTCGGGCCCGAGCGAGCCGTTGCGCCCGAGGATGGCCGACAGGGGCTCGCCCTGGACCAGCTCCATCACGAGGAAGGCCAGGTCGGCCTCTTCGCCGTAGTCGAAGACCTGGGCGATGCCGGGGTCGGCGAGCCCGGCGGTGATGCGTGCCTCGTTGCGGAAGCGGCTGCGGAAGGTGGGGTCGCCGGAGACGTGGCTGCGCAGCACCTTGACCGCGACCTCACGGGCGAGCAGCTGGTCGCGCGCACGCCACACCTCGCCCATGCCGCCCGCGGCGATGCGGGAGACGAGGAGGTAGCGGTTGGCCAGCTGCGTGCCCGGGGTCACTTGTTGAGCACCGCCTCGGTGATCGCCTTGCCGATGGGGGCGGCGACGCCACCGCCGGTGGCTTCCTCGCCGACTCTGGCGGCGCCGGACTCGACGAAGACGGCCACGGCCACCTGCGGGTCCTGGGCCGGGGCGAAGGAGATGAACCAGGCGTGCGGCGCCTTGCCCTCGCGGGTCTCGGCGGTGCCGGTCTTGCCGCCCACGTCGACGCCGGGGATCTGGGCGGTCTTGGCGGTGCCGTTGGCGACCACGCTGACCATCATGTTCTTGAGCTTGGCGGCGTTCTCGGGGCTCATCGCCTCGGAGAACTCCTCGGGCTCGCCCTCGTCGACCGCGTCGCCCTTGGCGTCAGTGATCTTGTTGACGAGGTACGGCTTCATGACCGAGCCGTTGTTGGCGATGCCCGCGGCGACCATGGCCATCTGCAGGGGCGTCATCACCGCGCTGCGCTGGCCGATCGAGGTCATGGCGATGGCGGCGGGGTCTTCCTTCTCCTCCGCGCCGATCGTGCTGGCCTCGACGCCCATGGGAATGCTCAGCGGCTCGCCCACGCCGAACTTCTTGGCCTGCTCGGCGATCTTCGCGTAGCCCAGGTCCAGGCCGATCTTGCCGAACGGGGTGTTGCACGAGCGCTCCAGCGCGTACACCATCGGCACCTGGCCGCCGCCGCAGGCCGCGCCGCCGTAGTTGGGCAGCGTGGTGGTGGTGTTCGGCAGCGACAGGCGGGTGGGCGCGTCCACGACCGTCTGGCCGTCGCGGCTGGAGTCGTCCTCCAGCCAGGCGGCGGTGGTGACGACCTTGAACGTCGAGCCCGGCGCGTAGAAGTCCCCGATCGCGCGATTGATCAGCGGCTTGTCGGGGTTCTTCTCCAGCTTGTTGTACGCCGCGAACGCCTTCGGCTTCTCCGGCACGGAGATCTTGGCCGGGTCGTAGGTCGGCAGTGAGACCAGGGCGAGGATCTTGCCGGTCTTGGGCTCGATCGCGACCGCGGCCCCGCGCTTGCCGCTCTGGCGCAGCGCGTCGTAGGCCGCCTTCTGCGCCTTGGGGTTGATCGTCAGGTCGACGTTGGCGCCCTTGGTGGGCTCGCCGGTGAACAGGTCGATGCTGCGGCGCAGGAGCAGGTCGGAACTGGAGCCGTCGAGCAGGCTGTTCTCGGAACGTTCGATGGCCGACTCGCTCTCCGGGGAGAAGAAGCCGGTGACGTGCGCGTAGAGCTCGCCCTCCGGGTAGTCCCGCAGGAACTTGAACGTGCCCTTGGTCTCGGTCGACTGCGCGAGGATCGTCTTGCCACTGGCGGTGATGCGTCCGCGCTGGACGGCGTACCGCTCGTAGTAGTTGCGGTTGTTCCTGGAGTCCTCGCGGTAGTTGTCGGCCTTGACGGCCTGCAGATAGTTGACGTTGATCATGAGCAGCGCGAACATGGCCAGGCAGGCCACGGCGGCGCGCTTGAGTGTGCTGTTCATCGCTGGAACACCTGCGTCAGTCCTTCGTCCTGGATCGCCTGGGGCGGAGGCCTTCTCGCCGCGTCCGACATGCGTACCAAAAGGGCGATAAGTATCCAGTTAGCCAGTAGGGCGGAACCACCCTGGGACATGAACGGGGTGACCAGGCCGGTCAGCGGGATCAGGTTCGTCACGCCGCCGACGATGATGAAGACCTGCCAGGCCAGCAGGAAGGAGAGGCCGCCCGCCAGCAGCTTGGTGAACGGGTCGCGGGCCGCGATGGAGGTACGCAGGCCGCGCTCCACGATCAGCGCGTAGACCATGAGCAGCGCCATCAGGCCGGTGAGGCCGATCTCCTCGCCGGTCGCGGCGAAGATGAAGTCGGAGAAGGCCAGCGGGATCAGGTCGGGGTGGCCCTGGCCGAGACCCGTGCCGAGGATGCCGCCCGAGCCCATCGCGAACAGGCCCTGCATGAGCTGCTCGCTGCCGCCGATCTTGACGAAGAGCTCGGGGTCCCCAGGATTGAGGAAGACCTCGAAGCGCTGCTGCACGTGGTCGAAGACCAGCCCCGCCAGTACGGCGCCGCCCACGAACAGCAAGATGCCGATGATGACCCACGAGATGCGCTGGGTGGCGATGTAGAGCATCGCGATGAACGTGCCGAACAGCAGCAGCGAGGAGCCGAGGTCCTTCTGCATGACCAGCACGCCGAGGCTGACGCCCCAGGTGATGAGAACGGGGCCGAGGTCGCGGGCGCGGGGCAGGTCGATGAAGAGCAGCCGGCGCCCGGCCAGTGCGAGCACGTCGCGCTTGGCGACGAGGTAGCCGGCGAAGAAGATGACCAGCGCCAGCTTGGCGAACTCGGCGGGCTGGATCTGGCCGACGCCCGGGATGCCGATCCAGATGCGGGCGCCGTTGATCTCCTGGCCCAGGCCCGGGATCAGCGGCGACACCAGCAGGAAGAGCCCGGCGGCACCGGCGGTGTAGGTCAGCCGCTGCAGCGCGCGGTGGTCGCGCAGGAAGATCAGGGTGGCGCTGAACAGCACGATGCCGATCAGCGTCCAGAGCAACTGCGTGTTGGGCGAGGCCAGCTTGGCCGACGGCAGGCCGGAGTCGGCCTCGGACAATCGGTAGATCATCACCAGGCCGAGGCCGTTGACCAGCGTAACCAGCGGCAGGATCAGGGGATCCGCCCAGGGCGCGAACTTCGCCAGCACCAGGTAGGCGGCCAGCATGAGTCCGCCCAGGCTGAGGCCGTACGTGAGCATGCCGGACGGGATCTTCTCGTCCATGGCCAGGCCGACGTTGGCGTACGCGCCCATCACGACGACCACCGCGAGCGCGAGCATGAGAAGCTGCGCCACACGCCGTTTCGCGGGCATGGGGACGGGGGCTGCTGCCACTTCGTTACTCACCTGTTCGGACCCTACTGCGACTTCTTCGTCGCTGTCGGGGTGGGCGAGGCGGAAGGCGGCGGAGTTGACTTGTTCGTGGAGGGCTTCAAGCCGCTGATCCTCTTGATGCCGTCATCAATGCTTTCGACAGGGATGCCCTGCTGGATGTCGGCTTTGTCGGGGTCTGAAAGGGTGGATACCTGCAGGCCGGTCCCCTTGACTACTTTGAAGAGTTCAAGCGGCCCGACTTGTTGCTGGATGCCGCGATATATGACCACTTCGTCGCCCCTAGCTCCGACGAAGAACTGGTCCTGGGTCCATTGCCAACCGACGTAGCCGCCGACGCCTACGACGACCGCGCCGACGGCGAGCACGGTGACCAGCACAGGCCACACCCGGCGACGCTTCGGCGAACGGCGGGACGTCTGGACGCCCGGCTCGTCGAAGTCATCGTCGGTGATGGCCGGCTGGGGCGCGGTCACCGCGCTTACTCGCCCCGCCGGATTGCCCGAGGGGTGCGAGCGATTCATGCCCGCCGCGCCGACGACCGCGGCCTCCGAAGGCAGTTGTTGCCCGTCGGTCAGCTCGATCACATCGGCGAGCACGCACGTGATGTTGTCGGGACCGCCGCCCCGGTTGGCCAGGTCGATCAGCTGGCGCACGACCTCTTCCGGGTCGTCGATGTTCGTCAGCGTGGCGTGCAGCGTCTCCGCGCTCACCACACCGGACAACCCGTCGGAGCAGAGCAGGTAGCGGTCGCCGATCTGCGCCTCGCGGAGCGTGAGGTCGGGATCGACCTCGCCGCTGCCGTCGAGCGCCCTGAGCAGGATCGACCGCTGAGGATGCGTCGCCGCCTCCTCGGGGGTGATCCTGCCGTCGTCGACCAGTTGCTGCACCAGCGTGTGATCGTGGGTGATCTGGTAGAGCTCCCCACGCCTGAGCAGGTAGGCGCGCGAGTCGCCGACGTGCACCAGGGCGACCTGGGTGCCGTTCCAGAGCATGGCGGTCAGGGTGGTGCCCATCCCCTTGAGGCTCGGATCCCTGCCCACCATCTCGTGCAGCTTGCGGTTGGCGTCGCGTACCGCTGCCTCGATGGCGTTGAGCAGGTCACCCCCCTGCTGGGCCTCTTCGAGTGAGGCCATTGCGGCGATGGCGACAGAGCTCGCCACCTCGCCGTGTGCGTGCCCGCCCATACCGTCCGCGACGGCGAGCAGGCGGCCGCTAGCGTACGCCGAGTCCTCGTTTCCTTCGCGGAGGAGGCCGACGTCCGAGCGGGCGGCGTAGCGGAGTGCGATGGTCATTTGCGCAATTCAATGACTGTCTTGCCGACGCGGATCGGAACACCGAGCGGCACCGGGGTCGGACGGGTGACTTTTGAGCGGTCGAGATACGTGCCGTTGGTCGAACCGAGATCTTCCACGATCCACTGACCGTCCTGAGGGAAGAGCCGGGCGTGCCGGCTGGAAGCGTAGTCGTCGCTGACTACCAGCGTGGCGTCGTTGGCCCGGCCGATGGTGATGGGCGTCTCCGTGAGGTTAATGGTGGTGCCTTGCAGGGGGCCACCCGTCACAACCAGTTGGCGTGGCTCGCCCTTCTTGGGCTTTGGCTTTGCCACGGGTTTGGCGGGTTTGGCGCCCTTGCGTGGCCCCGCGGGAGCAGTGCGTGACCCGAACAAGTCAGTCCGGATCACGCCGACTGCGGCAATGACGAAAAACCACAGCACCGCCAGGAAGGCGAGCCGGATCAGCAGCAGCGTGAGCTCGGACATGGACCGTTTGTCTACCCCTAATCGCGCCGGAACACCAGGGTCGTGCGTCCCAACGTCACTCGCGTGCCGTTCTGGAGCTCGATCCTGCGTACCGGCTGGCCATTGACGAAAGTGCCGTTCGTGGATCCCAGGTCGACGAGGGCCACCTGCTGGCCCTCGACGCGTAGCTCCGCGTGGTGACGGGAGACGCCGGGATCGACGAGACGGAGATCGCAGTCGGTGCCCCTGCCCAGCAAGGTCACCGGCGTGGTGAGCTCGTAGGAGCGGTCGCCCTGGGGGTCGTCCTGCGTGGAGACGAGCAGGCGGGGCCTGCCGTTGAAGGCGTTCGGCCGCGAGGGCGGCAGGTCGCTGGCCGGCTGGCGGATCTCGTCCTGCTCGACCGTGGCGCCGCGGATGACGCCCGACCTGATGCGGAACAGTCCGACCGCGAGGTCGTTGGCCGTCTCGAAACGCACCCGGACCGGTCCCACAAAGGAGTAGCCCTGCTCTTTGGCGTACTCCCTGGCGAGGTTGGCCAGCTCGTGGCTGATGCTGTCGGCGTAGACCTCAAGCCGTTCGCTGTCCGTGGTGGACAGCTCAACCACGAAGTCGTTGGGCACGAGTGTCCGACCCTGGGCGACGATCGCCGCGCGCTCGTCCATCTCACGCTGGACCGCGCTGGCGACCTCGACCGGCTGAAGGTCAGACTTGAACGCCCGCGCAAAGGCCCCCTCAACCAAGCCTTCGAGCCGTCGCTCGAAGCGCTGAAGGACTCCCACCGGGTACCTCCCTTCCTCCGTGCATATGATCGCGGCCGCCTAGAAGCTGCTGCTCCTAGGCTTCCGCACGTTCCACGCGACCGTGAGCCAGGCGCTCGTCGGCAGTCGCGCCCAGCTCATCCGCTCCCGTGTCTTATGCGATCGTATCCGGGTTCAGTACCAGCGGCAGTTCCGTGCTACTGTTTCTCCGCACCCAACAAGGGCGGGTGGCGGAACGGCAGACGCGCACGGTTCAGGTCCGTGTGTCCGAAAGGACGTGAGGGTTCAAATCCCTCCTCGCCCACGCGAATCGGCGGAGGCTTGTGGTTGTAGCCCCTTCGGGGCCACTCCCGCAGGCCTCTTCGCATTTCTCCCGGGGATAACCCCCGGACCCCCAGCCAGGCTTTCGCCCGGGTACCCCTGATTGCCCGAGCTTTCGCCCGCATTCAGGTGAGCTCCGGTCATCGTGATTCCCGGTTTGTGCTTTCGCCCCCGGTCATCGTGATTGCCAGGTCCTTCCTGTTTCCCGGGGTGTTGTTCCCGGGCTCTGATGCTTTGGCCTTGCTGGTGGCAGACCCACAGTGACGAAACGAGCCCTGGTTCGCAAGAGCCGGGGCTCTTCTTTTTTGCCATGCGCGCAGCGAGCGCCCGCGTCCGGAGAACCTAGACGCGGGCGCTTGCAACTCGCTTTCTAACCGCTTTCGCGGGTTTCGCCATGAGCGGACAAGATTTGACCTATCAGGCGGCGATCGCCCGCATGTCGAGGAGTTCGCCCAGAAGGTCGGTCAGGCTCACCAGGCCGATGACGGTGCCGTCCGCGCTGGTCACGAGGCCCAGGTGGGCTCGTGCCTCCTGGAGGGCCGTGACGGCCTCGGGAACCTGCGTGACGCAGGCCAGCCGGGGCAGCGGCCGCGCCAGGACGGCCGCGGTCGCGTCCTTGTGGAGCAGCGCGTCCCGGGCGTGCAGGACGCCTTGGACGTCGGTTCCCGTGCCCACCAGGAGCCTCAGGTGTCCGGTTCTGGCCGCGACTTCCTTGATCTGACCCGCCGTCGCCTCCGGCGGCACGCAGGCGGCCTCGGCGATGGGGACCATGAGGCGTTCGATGCCCTCGGCCTGCAGGCGCAGGGCACGGGTCAGCAGGTCGTGCTCCTCGCGGTCCAGCAGGCCCATCCTGGCCGACTCGCCCACCAGCATGGCGAGCTGGCGCGGCGTCCTGGTCGTGGCCAGCTCGTTGCGGGCCTCGACGCCGAACAGGCGCAGGATGAGATTGCTCACCCCGTTCAGCGACCACAGCAGCGGCTTCATCAGCGAGGTGAACGCCCTGAACGGCACCGTCAGCAGCAACGCCGCCCGCTCCGGGTGGGTCAGCGCCCAGGACTTCGGCGCCATCTCGCCGATGACCATGTGCAGGAACGTGACCAGCGCCAGCGCGATGGTCAGCGCGATCGGCATCCGCAGCGACTCCGGTACGCCGATCGCGGCGAAGACCGGCTCCAGGAAGTGCTCGATGGCCGGTTCCGTCACCTGGCCGAGGCCCAGCGTGCACAGCGTGATGCCGAGCTGGGCGCCGGCCAGCATGAGCGACAGCTGCCTGCTGCCGCCCACGGCGGACTTGGCGGCGAACCTGACCATGCGGTTGCCGCCGGTCGCCACCTCTTCCAGGCGGTGGCGCCGGGCGGAGACGAAGGCGAACTCGGCCGCGACGAACAAGGCGTTGAAGGCCAGCAGCGCGAGGCTTATGATGATCATGGTCATCGGGCGGCCCTCGCGTGGTGCTGGACCGGCGCCAGCCGTACCCACTCGGGGACCCTGCGGCTGAGCGACAGGACCGTGAGTTCGGCGAGGTGCTCATCGGGGTCTTCGGAGAACGGGTCGGTCTCCGGCGTGCACTCGACCGTCACCGCGTCGCCGGGCTCGGCCATGCGGCCGAGCCGGGCCAGCACGAGTCCGGCCAGCGTGTCGTAGTCGTCGCTCTCCGGCAGGGCGATGCCCGTCGCGCGCTCGACCTCGTCGAGGCGGAAGGAGGCGGGCACCTCCCAGGTGCCGTCGGGGTGCTCGGTGACGCCTTCGGGCTCGGGGTCGTTCTCGTC
This sequence comes from Nonomuraea sp. NPDC050394, assembly GCF_044459065.1. Taxonomy (NCBI): domain Bacteria; kingdom Bacillati; phylum Actinomycetota; class Actinomycetes; order Streptosporangiales; family Streptosporangiaceae; genus Nonomuraea; species Nonomuraea sp. NPDC050394. The sequence goes on from NZ_JBITIO010000015.1 coordinate 274,902, forward strand.
AACGAGCTCGCCGACCAGTTCCTCCGCCAGGTCCTCGGCCGCGACGACGCCGGCCAGCCCGCCGTACTCGTCGATGACGCAGGCGATGTCGTCCTTGGCCTGGCGCATACGCTCAAGCACCAGCGGGAGGGGAAGGGAATCCGGCACCAGGAGCGCGGGACGGGTGATCTCGGCGATCACGCCTTCCTCACGGCCGGAGGCCAGCAGCTCGCGTACCCCGGTGACACCGGCGACGTCACCGTCGGCGCCCAGGACGGGGTAGCGGGAGTGGCCGTGCTCCCGGATCGCGTCGACGAGGTCGGAGAACGGCCGGTCGGAGCGGAGCACGACGACGCGCGGGCGCGGCACCATGATCTCCTCGGCATTGCGGTCGCCGAACTCCAGCGCGCGCTCCAGCAGGTCCGACAGGCGCGGGGGCAGCTCGCCCGCCTGGGTGGACTCGGCGATGATCCGCGAGAGCTCCTCGGGGGTGGCGCCGTGCTCCACCTCCTCGACCGGCTCGACGCCCACCTTGCGCAGCAGGCCCGTGGCGGCGGAGTCGAACAGCCGCACGAGGGGGCCGACCACGGCCAGGTACACCAGCGTGGAACGGGCGAGGAACTTGGCGACGGCCTCCGGCCTGGCGATGCCCAAGTTCTTGGGGGCCAGCTCGCCGAGGACCATCTGCACGACCGTGGCGACGAACACGCCCGCGGTGACGGACAGGCCGGTGATCACGGCGGGCGGCAGGCCCTGGTCGGTCAGCCAGGGCCGCACCAGCGTCGCGATGGCCGGCTCCGCGAGGAAGCCGACGAGCAGCGCGGTGACGGTGATGCCCAGCTGGGCGCCCGACAGCATGAAGGAGAGCCGGGAGATCACCTTGAGGGCCTTCTCGGCGGACTTGTCGCCGGCCGCGGCCTGCTCACGCAGGATTCCCCGGTCAGCGGCGACGAAGGCGAACTCCTGCGCGACGAAGTAACCGGTCGCGACGGTGAGGAGGAGGAGGGCCAGCAGGCCCAGATAGGCGCTCACCGCAGTGAGCCGCCTTCAGCGGAACCCGTGCTCGTGCACGGGCAGCTACTCCATGGGTCCGAAGCGGACACAATCTTCCCTTCGATAGAGGTCGTCCATAAACCGTAACGACGCTGGTGGCATCAGATGTTTCCGAAGTGACCCAGAGTGTGTTCCGCGTACTTTTCCGTGGGAAATCCTTGGCGGGACGCATCCACTGGTGTGGGGCTCGACGTAGCGTTATGGCAACCGATGGGAGAGGGAAGACGTGGCAGAGGAAGATCGCACGCGCCCGCTGCGCTCGCCGGGCGAGGGTCGCCCGTTGCCGAGCCGGCCTGACGACGGCATGCGGTCGGCCGGAGCTCCGGCGCAACAGTTCCCGCCATCGCCCGCCGAGCCGCCGCGCTCTGCCGGGCGAGTCTACGGCCGCGAGCGCCCCGGCAACAGCCCGGTGAAGCCGCTGAAGGGGCGGGGCGGCGGCGGGGGCGAGGTGCCGCCCACGGCCGTCCACCAGGGCGGCGGGGGCCCATTCAACCGTCCACCGGCCAAGCCGCCCCGCACCGGACGGCGCCGGCCCATCGGTAAGATCATCGCGATCAGTGTGGCGGGCCTGCTGGTGTTGCTGCTGGTGGCGGCCATCGGCATGTTCTTCTGGGTCAATTCCCGGCTCACCGGCATTCCGGGCGTACTCGACGACTACGAGGGCCGTCCCGCCGACACCCCCGGCACCAACTGGCTGCTGGTCGGCTCCGACAGCCGCAAGGGCCTGTCCGCCGCCCAGCGCAAGAAGCTCGCCACCGGCCGCGCCGCCGGGCAGCGCACCGACTCCATGATGCTGCTGCACGTCCCCGAGGGCAGCGACAAGGCGACGCTGGTGAGCCTGCCGCGCGACTCCGCGGTCACCATCCCCGGCAAGGGCCGCAACAAGCTCAACGCCGCCTACACCCTCGGCGGGCCGAAGCTGCTCGTCAGAACCCTCGAGAACGTCACCGGCCTGCGCATCGACAACTACATGGAGATTGGTTTCGCCGGGTTCGTGGACATCGTGGACGCCATCGGCGGCGTCGAGATCAACGTGCGGGCCGACATCAACGACCCCAAGGCCGGGCTCAACCTCAAGAAGGGCAAGCAGGAGCTGACCGGCGGCCAGGCGCTCGGCTACGTCCGCACCCGCAAGGGCGGCGCGCTGCCGGACTTCGAGCGGACCAAGAGGCAGCGGCAGTTCCTGGGCGCGGTGGTGAAGAAGGCCGCGAGCCCCGGGGTGCTGATCAACCCGTTCACCTCGATCCCGCTGGCGGCGAGCGCGACGGACGCGGTCGTGGTGGACGAGTCGACGGGGGCGTTCGACATGCTGTCGCTGGGGCTGGCGATGGGCGACAGCCCGGTGACCACGGTGGTGCCGTTCGGCGGCAACGAGATCGCCGGCGGCGGCACGGCCGTCAAGTGGGACACCCAGAAGGCGCTGGCCCTCTTCAACGCCCTGAAGGCCGACAAGCCCGTCCCCAAGGAGATCCTCGACGCCAACTGACCGCTCTTTTCTTACGGGCAGTTTTTCCGTTACGGCTCCGCCGCCCCCACCCCCGCCCGCCGTAGTCCCTGGCCCTCCGTCCAGGGACACGGCAGGCAGGGCGCGCGGGCGGCCCGCCGCAACGACCGCCCCGCCGGCACGCGGCAGGGCACACCCACCCCTGGGCACTCCGGCGGCCACACCCGCCCCCTGGGCACGCGGGGGCACACCCCGGCGACAGCCCGGTCGGCAAGTGCACCCTGGTCCCTTTGGGGGCTTCCGGATCCCGGTGGGTGGGTCTCCTGGCGCATGGGGGTCTGGGCGGGTTGGGTCAGGTGGTGGTCGTAGAGGCGGTTACTGCGGCCGTGGTGGCCGTGATGAGGATGACCGAGTTGATGGCGGCGATGGTCTTGGCCACCGCGTCGCCCGCCCACTGGCCCTCGGCGATCTCCTTGACCCGCTTCCTGTCGGCCCCGGGGAAGGCCTTGCGGTCCAGGTTGGCGGCGTGCAGGACCGCGATCAGGACGGCGGTGCGCGCGTCGGGCTCAGTGCCGCCCAGTACGGCGGCCACCCGGGCGCGGATCTCGGCCTCGACCCGCCCGTCCACCTCGGGCCAGCGGGAGGTGGGGAACAGGCCGAGCACCTTGGCCCGCTCCTCGTTCAGGACTTCGGCGGCGGCCAGCCGTTCCAGAAGACGCTTGCGGAGTTTGCCCGAGTACAGTTTCTGCACCCACCACACCGGGCGGCGCGCCTTGCCGTCCTCGGCCATGCGGGCGAGGACGGCGTCGAGTTCGGGGTCGCCGAGCGGGGCGGCGCTCTTGACGGACACCTTCTTGTCCGAGAGCTCCAGCCGATCGTTGATCGCCAGCTCGGCGAGGATGGAGCCGCCCAGCGCGGTGTCCAGCTGGGTGCCGGGGATGAGCTGTTTGCCCTCTTCTTCGCTGTGGGCGAGAAGGAGGACTTCTTCGGCGATCGTCACGTTCATACCTTGACCCTAGCGCCGTGTTTTCCACAGCCTGTGGACCATAATCTGGATGCATGCCCGAACTTCCAGAAGTGGCGTCGCTCACCGATTTCCTGCGTGAGCGGGCTGTGGGCCGGACGATCCTGGCCGTCGACGTGGTCGCCTTCCAGGCGCTGAAGACCTTCGATCCGCCCGTCAGCGCGCTCGGCGGGCTCACCGTGACCGGCGTGGCGCGGCACGGCAAGTTCCTCGACCTCGACTGTGACGGTCTGCACCTGATCATCCATCTGGCGCGCGCCGGGTGGCTGCGCTGGAAGGACGACCTCTCGGGCGCGAAGCCGGTCCGTCCCGGCAAGGGGCCGCTGGCGGTCCGGGTACGGCTGGCGCCCGACGACGAGGGCCTGGCCCCCGGGTTCGAGCTGACCGAGGCGGGCACGCAGAAGCGCCTGGCTGTCTATGTCACGAAAAATCCGGATGAAGTGCCGGGTATCGCCTCGCTCGGTCCCGACCCGCTGGCCGACACCTTCACCGTGGACGTGCTGAAGGGGATCGTGGGTGGCAACCGTACCCAGATCAAGGGTCTTCTGCGCGACCAGAAGGTGATCGCGGGCATCGGCAACGCCTACTCCGACGAAGTGCTGCACGCGGCCAGGATGTCGCCGTTCAAGATCGCCGCCTCGCTGACCGACGCGCAGGTGGCCGACCTGCACGAGGCGATCGTGGCCACGTTGCGCGAGGCGGTCGAGCGGGCGCACGGGGTGGCGGCCAAGGACCTGAAGGCAGAGAAGAGGTCGGGCCTGCGCGTGCACAACCGGGCCGGGCAGCCCTGCGACGTGTGCGGCGACACCATCAGGGAGGTCTCGTTCGCCGACTCCTCGCTGCAGTACTGCCCGACCTGCCAGACGGGCGGCAAGCCGCTCGCCGACCGCCGTCTGTCGCGCCTGCTCAAGTAGCCCGGTGGGCGGCGAACTGGAAGCAGCCATACTCGACCGCCCGTACGTGCACCAAGGCCACCTCGGGGTCGGAGAGCACCTCCTTGAGCGCCACCTCGGGGTCGGCGCCCTCGGGCAGGAGACGGCCGCCGTGGATGCGCCCGTCGGCGGTGTAGGCACGCAGGACCCGCTGGGCGGTGTGGGCCGCGGGCCAGGCGGTCGTGCCGGGCCCTTCGCACGGCTCGGCGTGGACGAAGATGGGCCCCAGCTCGTCGTAGGGCCCGGGGTCGGCGCCGGTCTCGGCGGCCCAGCGGCGCAGCGGCGCGTACGACACCAGGGCGATCCGCTCGCCCGCCGCCGCCTTGCGCAGGCAGCACCGCAGCGGCGCGCCGCCCTCCTCGTCGATGCTGAAGCGGGGCGCCCGGCCCGCGTCGTCCGCCCGGAGCAGCTCGCGCACGATCACCGGGTCGATGGCGCTGATCTCGTATTCCATGCTCCGATGCTCGCCCGGCCGCCCTCCCGGCGCTGGCGGCGGTCGGACCTCGCATTCGGGGTCAGGCCACGAACGGTTCCTGGCCGCTCTCGCTCACCATCGGCCGCCTGGCGGCCTCCCACGACTGCATGCCGCCGCCCACGTTGACCGCCTCGCGGCCGACGTGGTTGAGCCAGGCCGCCGCGTGCGCCGAGCGGCCGCCCACCCGGCACACCACGTAGACCGGCTGCCCGGCGGGCACCTCGTCGAGACGTGACTGCAGTTCGCCCATGGGGATGTGCACGGCGTCGGGTGCGTGCCCCGCCAACCACTCGCCCTGCTCACGCACGTCAAGCAGGTACGCGCCCACGGGCACGTCCTTGGCCTCGATCTCGGGAACCGTCATGTACCCATTCTCCCAGGCCCCGGGACCGCCCGGTGTCTTGCCACATGCCAGGCGAGTGGCATAATCCGCCTGAAACTTACATAAGCGCGGGAGCTCGGGCACGGCCGGGCTGAGAGGGCAATCCCCACGCATTGCCGACCGCCGGAACCTGACCGGGTAATGCCGGCGTAGGGAGCGTTCACGATGACGCGTGTCGTCGATGGATCACACCACTCTGATGAACCGCACCACTCTGAGGTGGCCCTGACCCTGGACGGGGCCACGCCGAAAACCCTCGGCGTGCTCGACCAGGGCGCGCTGTGGGCCAACCTCGCGGTCAGCCTGCTGGGCTTCTCCGGCGCGCTGCTGCTGCTCAACCCCCTTGGCGACGCGCCGCTGAGCCTGGCGGCGGCGCTCACCGCCACCGCGGTCGGCAGCCTCATCGGCACCGCCATGGTGGGACTGTCCGCCATCCCCGGCACCCAGACGGGCAAACCGGCGATGGTCCTGCTGCGCGGGCTGTTCGGCGCCAAGCTGTCCTACATCCCGACCGTGCTCAACATCGTCCAGATGATCGGCTGGGGCGCGTTCGAGCTCTGGGTCATCTCCAACGGCGCGATGGCGATCTTCGGTACGGCGGTGCCGTACGCCGTCTGGGTGCTTGTCGCCGGGGCGGTCACCACGGCGCTGACGATCTGGCCGCTGGGCGCGATCAGGCTGCTGCGCAGGTACGTCACGATCGGCGTGATCATCGCGATGGTCTGGTTCGCCGTGGACTTCCTGGGCAAGGCGCCGCCGCAGACCGGCGGCGACTGGACCGCGTTCGCCCCGGCCGTCGACTACGTGATCGCGCTGTCGATCTCGTGGGTGCCGCTCGCGGCCGACTTCGCGCGGCACTCGCGCTCCAGCAGGGCCGCCTTCACCGGCGTCGTGGGCGGCTACACGCTGGCCCAGATCGCCTGCCTGGGCCTGGGCGTCTACGCGGTCGCGCTGGCCGGGGCCTCGGCGGTCGCGGCCAACTCCACCGCGGTGTTCGCGCCGTTCGTGGCGGCGCCGCTGGGCGCGCTGTTCTTCGCCATCCTGGTGCTGCGCGAGACCGACCAGTCGTTCGCGAACGTGTACTCCACGACCGTGTCGCTGCAGAACCTCATGCCGAGGGTGGACCGGCGGATCTTCTCCACCGCCATCGGCGTGCTGACGGTCGCGATCGCGCTGGCCGTGGACGTCACCTCCTACGGCGCCTTCCTCGGGGTGATCGGCGCGGTCTTCGTGCCGATGTTCGCGGTGCTCGCGGTCGACTACTTCCTGCTGGGCGGCGGCACCCGGTGGAACACCGCGGAGAACGCGCCGGCCCGCTGGTCGATGCTGATCCCGTGGGCGCTGGGCTTCGCCGCCTACTGGGTGACCACGGGCACGCCGACGGTCGAGGCGTGGGACCGGATCTGGCTGCCGTTGCGCGAGGCCGTACGCCAGCCGTGGATGAACGGCGCGCTCGGCGGCGCCATCGTGGCGGCACTGGTGACACTGCTGGTCGGACTGCTCGGCCGGGCGCGCGCGAAGTGAGTCAGCGGTTCTCGACGGTCAGGAGGTGCCGCTTGGCGGCGGCGCCTCCGGCGTAGTCGCCGAGCTCGCCGTCGGCCTGCACGATCCGGTGACACGGGACGATCACGCACACGGGGTTCTGGGCGAGCGCGTTCCCGACCGCACGCAGCGCGCGCGGCCGGCCGATGCGCTCGGCGATCTCGCCGTAGGTCGTGGTCGTCCCGTACGGCACCGCCATCATCTTCTGCAGAACCGTCTTGGCGAACGGCGTGGCGAGGGTGAGGTCCACCGGCGTGGTGAACGTGCGCAGGCGCCCGGAGAAGAACGCGTCGAGCTCGCGGCGCACCGGGTCGAGCCGGGCGGCGTCGGGTCCGATGAAGGAGCCGAACTGCTTGGCGACCCGCTCGAACACCGTGTTCTCTTCGTCGAAACTGCAGGTCACGACGCCGCGCGCGGTCACGGCGAGGACGAGCCTGCCGACCGCGCCGTCGTAGCGGCCGAAGGCGACGTCGGGTGGGTCCTCGCTGCGGTAGGTCGAAGAGGTCACGCGGAGCAGGGCATCGAGATCACCGCTCGACATACCCTCACCCACTTCGCCACCTGGGAACCCGTGACCGCAGCGTATCGGACGGATCGCCCGACGGAAGCACCCCGCCACGGGCAGTATGGAGATGTGGGAGACATGCGGGCAGGTAGTGACGACGACCTCGCCGCCGTCGTGCTCGCCAGTTCCCCCAACGCGATCATCGCTCTCGACCGGGATCAGACGGTGCTCCACTGGAATCCCGCGGCCGAGCGGCTGTTCGGCTGGACGGCCGCGGAGATCGTCGGGCGCCGGGCCCCGATCGTGCCGGCCGAGCTGACCGCCGAGCACAACGCGGTCCTCGAACGCGTGCGCACCGGCGGCCAGGTCTCGCTGCACACCAAGCGCTTCCGCCGCGACGGGAGCCTGCTGGACGTGCGGATCGACACCAGCGCGCTGCTCCAGGGCAGCGCCGTCGCCGGCTACGTCTGCGTGCACCACCTGACGCAGGAGGACGAGGGCGCCAGGGTGCGCGTGGCGCGCCGCGAGCGGCTGGTGCGCCGGCTCAACGACGTCGTCGGCGACATCAACTCCGAGCTGGAGCTGCCCGCCGTACTCGACCGCATCGCCGCCAGCCTCACCGAGCTGACGGGCGCGGACGCCGGCGGCTTCGTGCTGATCGAGGGGGAACGGCTGCGCCTGGTGAGCGTGCACCAGCTGCCGGACTCGCTGAAGGACACCACGGCCGACATGCGCAACAGCCTGGTCGGCAAGCTCTTACGCACCGGCAAGACCGTCCTGCTCGAGTCGCATGGGCTCGGTGATCTCGTCTGGGCGCGGCTGCCCGGACTGCACACGATCGCGCTCGGCGTGGCGGCGGTGGGCGGCCGGCCGTACGGGGCGCTTTACGCGCTGTTCGCCGAACACAAGCCGGGGCACGTCGAGCTGGAGCTGCTGGAGCTGCTCGCCGGACACGCCGGCATCGCGGTCGGCAACGCGATGGCCTACCAGGACGCGGTGCGTCAGCGGGCGCACGAGCGCGCGGTGTTCGACGCCAGCGCCGACGGCATCGCGGTCCTCGACGACGAGGGCCGGGTGCTGCAGTGGAACCCGGCGGCAGCCGAGATGACCGCCTTCAGCGCCGAGGCGGTACTGGGCGGGCCGCCGCCGTTCCCGCTGCCCCAGCCTGGGGAGAAGCTGACGTTCCAGATGGAGACCGGGCGCTGGCTCGACGTGGTGAGCGCGCGGATCGAGGAGACCGGGGAGATCGTCGTCGACTTCCGCGACGTGACCACGGCCAAGGAGCTTGAGGAGGCCAAGGATCTGTTCCTGGCGACCACGAGCCACGAGTTGCGTACCCCGATCACGATCGTGGGCGGGTTCGCCAGCACGCTCGACGCGCGCTGGGACAAGCTCAGCGACGCCGAGCGGCGCTCGGCGGTGCACACGATCGCCGAGCGGGCCAGGTCGCTCGGGCAGCTCATCGACCATCTGCTGCTCGGCTCGCGGGCGGGGGCAGAGGAGCTGTCGGTGCGGATGGAGACGTTCGACCTGGCCGAGCGGGTGCGGGCGGCGACGCTGGGGCTGCCGGTGCTGTCGGACCGGCACAGCGTCGAGGTGGTGGTGCCCGATCGCCTGCCGTCCGTGCGGGGCGACGCGCTGGCCACCGACATCATCCTGGGGCAGTTGCTGGAGAACGCCTTCAAGTACTCGCCGAGGGGCGGCCTCATCTCGGTCGAGGCGTGGCCGGAGGACGATCGGGTGATCGTGGTGGTGGACGATGAGGGCGTCGGCATCGCCGCCCAGGACCGCGAGCGCATCTTCGAGAGGTTCGTGCAGGTCGACAGCGGTGACCGGCGCAGGTTCGGCGGGGTGGGGCTCGGGCTCTACATCGTGCGGAGCCTGGCCAGGGCCCAGGGCGGTGAGGTGAGCGCGCATCCCCGGCCGGGCGGGGGCACCCGTATCAGGCTGGCGTTGGATCGTGCGCCTGATATCCGATCCGACACACCGATGCGGTAACGAGGTGGTAACGGATGCGCTGATCTATCGTCCAATGTGTACAAGCTGTGATCGAGATGCGGTTTCTGGGACTGGGTAACGGGGCATTTCGGTCGTACCGGGGAGTGTTCCCTCGGGGGGAACTGGGAGCGGGGAGGTGCGCGTGTCGAGCGTGGTGCTGTTGCCTTACGCACCGTCCAGCGTCGCCGTCGCCCGCCAGCGTCTGAGCACTGATCTGCAGGCGAGCGGCGTCTTCGAGAACGCCGTCGACGACGCTGTCCTGGTCGTGAGCGAGCTGCTGAGCAACGCTCTGAGGCACGCCCATCCGCTGCCGTCCGGCATGGTCAGGGTGGCCTGGTTGTGGAGCGATGATCACATCGAAGTCGCGGTGAGCGACGGCGGAGCGGCCACCGAGCCGCGCGCGGGCCGCCCCACGCTCTCATCGCTCGGTGGCCGTGGCCTGGGCATCGTCGAATACGTCGCGGAGAGCTGGGGCGTTCGGCACGACGGCGACACCACTACGGTGTGGGCGATCCTGCCCGCTCCGAACGGCGTGGCGAACGGGCAGGTGGCCGCGCTCAGAGAGGCCGGGTAGCCAGCACCGCCCGTTCCCCCGCCGTCCACGCGGTGGAGACGAGCAGGTACAGCCCGGCCGCCAGCGGCATCACGAGCGCGAACAGCGCGGTGGCGAACGGCAACGCCCTGATCCACGCCGGACCGTCGATCTTGCGGGCGGTCAGCCATGCCACGAGAGCGATCAGGAAGATCACAACAGCAAAGACCAAAAATGGCCAACTGATCAGTCCGTAATTCGCGACCAGCGCGGCGACCTGGTGCCCCAGGGGCGCGCCGAAAAGGGTGTGCCCGGCCAGCGCGGTCGGGTGCGTGGCGACCTGATACACCACCCACAGGAACGGCGCCTGCGCCAGGCTCGGCCAGATCCCCGCCAGCGGCGAACTGCCCTCCTTGGCGTAGAGCGCGGTCATCTCCTTGTTCAGCCGCTCGGGGTTGCGGGAGTGGCGCTTCTGCAGCTCCTTCAGCTTGGGCGCCAGCCGTTCGCGGAGCTGGGCGGCCTTGGCCTGCTTGACGCCGAGTGGTAGCAGCAGCACGCGTACCGCGATGGTGAACAGCACGATGCCGAGCGCGGCGTTGCCGCCCGCCGTGCCGATGACGAATGTGACCAGAGAGTCGATCATGAGCCCTTCCTCGGGGGAGATGAGGGCTCGCCTGGATACGAGCCCCGCCTAACGTGAAGCGGGGCTCGGTGATGGGGCTCTCGGTCTGGCCCGGCCGGCGGCGTCGGGATCGCGCTGCCGTACGAACGCGATCCGGCGTGCGTAGCGCAGCGGAAAGCTCGGCGCGGCGCCGTCACGCGCGGGCAGCAGCCTGGCGGCCCACGCGGCCAGCAGCAGGATGCCGACGCTCGCCAGCGTGGCCAGCGCCACCAGCCAGGCGGGATCGAACAGGAAGGTCACCGCGAGGGCGACCCGCTGATCACCCTGACCGCGATGAACACGACCAGAGCGATGACACCGATGATCAGAGCCACCTGGAACAGCACGGCGACCATCGGGAGGACGAAGTTGAACAGCACGAAGGCAGCGGCGAGCGTGCCAAGCACCAGCGCGACAATGCGACCCATGTGACCAAGGTACGTCCTTCGGTGTCCTTACGGCTCGGTGACGTCCATATCGGTTGCGTACCGCGGGGCCGTACCGTGAAGAGGTGAACACCCGCATCCTGGTGGTCGACGACGACCCCACGGTGGCCGAGGTCGTCGCCCGATACCTGGAGCGCGACGGTCACCAGGTCGAATGCGTCGGCGACGGGGCCGAGGCACTGCGCCGGGCCCTCGCCAGGCCGCCCGACCTCATGGTCCTGGACCTGATGCTGCCCAAAGTCGACGGGCTCCAGGTCTGCAGGAAGCTCAGGGAGCGCTGGCCGGTCCCCGTGATCATGCTGACCGCGCTCGGCGAGGAGATCGACCGGGTGGTCGGCCTGGAGACCGGCGCCGACGACTACGTGACCAAACCGTTCAGCCCGCGCGAACTGGCCCTGCGCGTGCGCTCCGTGCTGCGCCGCGCCCGTGGCGCGACGGGCACCGCGGGGACCGGCGTCCTGCGCGACGCCGACCTCGCGGTGGACGTCGGCGCCCACGAGGTACGGCTGGGCGAGGCCGAGATCATGCTGACCGCCCGCGAGTTCGACCTGCTCGCCTACCTCATGCGCAACCCGAGGCAGGCCTTCAGCCGCGCCCAGCTGCTCGACCAGGTGTGGGGCTGGTCGTTCGGCGACTCCTCCACGGTGACCGTGCACGTACGGCGGCTGCGTGAGAAGATCGAACCAGACCCGACGGCACCCCAGCGGATCGTCACCGTCTGGGGCGTGGGATACCGGTACGAACCGTTGCCATGACCGCCCTGTCCATCCTCGTCGCCGCCGCGCTCGGCCTGCTGGTGGCCGCGGCCGGCATCGGCGTGCTGCGCTGGCGGCGCGCCCGGTCGATCGGCGCCATGCTGGCGGTCGTCGTGGTCGCGGCCGTCGCGGCGACGCTGGCGGGCGTGGCGGCGATCACCGTCGACATGGTCATCGAGGGCCGGGCCAGGGACGTGGTGCTCGCGGTCGTGGGCGTGGGGGCGCTGGTCGGGCTCGGCGTGGCGTACGTGGTGGCCAGGCGGGTGGTGCGGGAGAGCAGGCGGCTGGTCGAGGCCGTGCGCTCGGCGCCGTTCATCGCCCCGCAGGGGCTGCCGTCGGAGTTGCAGACGATCGCCAACACGCTGGAGGAGGCGTACGCGCGCGAGCAGGCCCTGGAAGGCGCGCGGCGCGAACTCGTCGCCTGGGTCAGCCACGACCTGCGTACCCCGCTGGCCGGGATGCGCGCGATGGCCGAGGCGCTGGAGGACGGCGTCGTCACCGACCTGCGCTACGTCACCCGGATCCGGCACGAGGTCGAACGGCTGTCGGTGATGGTGGACGACCTGTTCGAGCTGTCCAGGATCCATGCCGGGGCGCTGCGGCTGAGCCGCGGCCGGATCGGGCTGGCCGACCTGGTGGCCGACACGCTGGCCGGAGTCGAGGCCGTGGCGGCGGCCAAGGGGGTACGGCTGGCGGCGGAGGCCGCGCCCGCGCCGGTGGAGGCCGACGCGGGGGCGTTGGGACGGGCACTGGCCAACCTGGTCGTCAACGCCATCCGCCACACGCCCTCCGACGGAACCGTGACGCTCAGCTCGGGCGTGTCGGACGGCACCGCCTACCTGGCCGTCTCCGACGCGTGCGGCGGAATCCCGGCGGCGGACCTCGCCCGGGTCTTCGACGTCGCCTTCCGCGGCGAGGTCGCCCGGACTCCTTCCTCGGATGGCGGCGCGGGTCTGGGGCTGGCCATCGCCCAGGGCATCGTGGAGGCACACGACGGGATGATCGACGTGGTCAACGCGGGGCCCGGCTGCCGCTTCGAAATCCGCCTGCCGCTGGCGCCCGCCTGACAGGCAAGGTCCTCGCGAATGGCGCGCTCCGCGCTACCTCGCGCTCGGGCTCCTCTCAGCGGGGGGCCAAGCCCCCCACGACCCCCTGGGGGGGGGGCGCCCCCCCCCCCCCCCCCCCCCCCCCCCCCCGCCCCCCCGCCCCCCCCCCCCCCCCCCCCCCAAAACACAAAGGGGCAAAATAGAAGAAAAC